>CAVRPP010000016.1:0-37563 GCA_963723165.1 uncultured Actinomycetota bacterium | reverse complement strand
ACAACCGACCGATGTCATCAACCCCGGCGGGCCTGCCTAGCTCTCGGAGTCACTCGGCTCGGCTACCGTCTGGAGCATGGACTTACCACTCGTTTGGATCGATCTGGAGATGACGGGACTAGACCCCGAAGCCGATGTCATCGTTGAAATCGCGGCAATCATCACCGACGGCTCCCTGGAAGAGATCATTGAGGGACCCGGCCTCGTTCTCCATGCAGACGAGACTGCGCTGCGAGGCATCGTGCCGATCGTCCAGGAGATGCACAGCGTGTCAGGACTGACTGAAGAAATCAGACGGTCCTCAATCTCAGTAGCGGACGCTGAACAACGAGTTCTCGAGTTCGTCAGGGCCAACATACCGGAGCCCGGCTTCGCCCCGCTGGCCGGCAACAGCGTCCACGCCGACCGGGCATTTCTCCACAAACACATGCCCGAACTGGAAGCCTGGTTCCATTACCGGAACGTGGACGTTTCCACCATCAAGGAACTGTGCCGCCGCTGGAACCCGGAGGTGCTGGAACACGCCCCGGAGAAAGGCGGGGGCCATCGCGCCCTGGCGGACATTCGGGAATCCATCAGAGAGCTGCAGTACTACCGGGAAACGGTATTCAAGAACGTTGTCGAGTGATCCCGCCGCGGCGGGTCAATCGCCCCAGAACCGCTGTTGCTTCCACGGGTCGCCGTACATGTGATACCCGTTCCGTTCCCAGAATCCCGGTTCATCCCTGTCGAGAAAACGCAAGCCCCTCACCCACTTGACGGACTTCCAGAAGTAGAGATGAGGCACGACCAGGCGCAAGGGCCATCCGTGTTCGGGTTCCAGTCGGGCGCCTCCGAAACGGTACGCAAGGAGATTGTCTGCGGCCAGAAGATCCTCCAGCGGAAGGTTGGCGGTGAAACCGTGCTCGGCCCGAACCAGCACATGGGTGGCGGACGGGAGCAACTCGACCGTGCTCATCAACTCGGTGACGGGAACTCCTTCCCAATCGGTATCGAGTTTGGACCATTTGGTCACGCAGTGAATATCAAAGGTCCGGCGCACCGCAGGAATGGACAGAATCTCTTCATAACTCCACGTCCGGGGAGTAGCAACCAAACCCTCAACCGTGAAGTCCCATGCGGTGAGATCCACCTTCGGGACGCCGCCGGCGTGGAGCACCGGAAACCGTTCGGTGTAGTACTGACCGGGTGGTATCCGGCCTGGATCGATTCCTTTGGCCTCGAGTTCCTGTCGCTTGCGGGTGAAGAAGTTCATGAGCAGTCAATCGTCGTCGTCGAACAAACAATATCCGCTCCGCGTACATACCAGCCGTCCGGTGCGGCTGGTACCCGAACCGCTCTATCATTTTCAGCCATGACCGACCAACAAGCGTCACCCGGTCCACTTCGATCGAGGCCCGGCTTGCTCACCCTCGCGGTGATCGCCGTGGTGACGGTCGGGTTGATCCTTGCGGCCCAAGGTGAAGACGGAACCAACGGAGTCGAACAAGACGTGGTTTCCGATTTCACATTCGAGGTCTTCGACGGTACAACCTTCTCGCTTGCCGATCATTTTGCCGGAGATGGCCGCCCGGTGGTGCTCAATTTCTGGGCCTCATGGTGTCCGCCCTGCCGGGCGGAGATGCCCGACTTCGATCTTGTCGCTCAAGCCCATCCGGAAGTCAAATTCATCGGTGTTGCAGTCGACGACGTGGAATCGAACGCTCGCGCTTTCGCTGCCGAAATCGGAGTTTCCTACCTGCTGGGATTTGACCCAACCGGCCAGGCACATCTGACGCTTCCGTTCGTTGCGCTCCCCACGACCTGGATCATCGATGGCAAGGGACGGATCGTCCACAAGGTTCAGGGGATCATGACCTCGGATCTATTAGAGCAAACCCTCGCCGACAAACTCTGAAGCGCCCGGGAACCCGCCACACGCCCGGCACGTTGAAATGGAAGAGGAAGGTCGAGGGGCATACGCTGCCCTCCCCGGCAGCAGATTTCCCGGTTTCGTGCGGGAATCGTCCGCCTTCACACCGCCCCTCGGCCTCTCCTCGGTGCCGCTATTGGGCCGGTCCAACCACGCCCCCCGAGTCGAGCAGATCGCCGGCCCACTCGAACAGAAAAAACAAGGCGACCAGCAGTGCTACCGCCGCCGCCACAACGATCACCAGACGCACCAGGAGCGGACCGGGCAGTCTCTCGAACAACCTACGCATCAGGAAGCCTCGGCAGGCACGAATTCTTTTCCTGCCATTGCATAGGCGAAATTCGGACCATCAACGAGTTCCGCCGAGATGATCAAGCGTTCCCGTGCCGAGAATTTGGGGTTGCACGTTGTGAGCGTCAGCCACGCTCCTCGCTTTGGATCGGTCACTTCAACGGCTGTCGGTGCGACAACAAACGCGTCCCGCACCACGTAGATGTGGACACCGAGCGCGGTTTCGATGGTGATCTCATCGCCCGACACCAGTTGGTCGAGATCGAAGAAGGGAGCACCGTAGGTTGTCCGATGCCCGCTCACGACGGCGTTGCCGGGCTGCCCCGGGAGAGGCGTCCATGGCATATGGCCCGGACCTTTCTTCAGCGTCGACCGATCGACTCCCTCAAAGAGGACGTGCTCGGCATCGATCTTCGGAATCGTCATCACCCCGAAGGCGGAACCCTCCTCGGGCGTGGGCTCGCCGTAATGGACAACGGGGGTTTCGTCCACCGGCGGAGGGTTTGGCGTGTCCGGCTCTATTTGAGGAGGAGGCAGAGTGTCGACGACCTCGATCTCATCCTGGGCAGCAACGAAGTGATCGCCAACAGTCTGCTGGGCCAGGTTTTGCGACCGGGCGGTGAGGAAGTTGGTACCGACCAGCTGATATCCCAGGAAAGCCAGAATCAGGACGCCAAGTCCGATCATGATCCAGCCAGAAACCTTCAGCGCACGAGTCATTCATCCCACCAATTGCAAGGGGCCATCATCATTATCGGCCTTCGCCCGGCCAAACTGATGAGGTTGTCGGATCCCGGCAGGTCGGTTTGCCGGGAGCTGAACCCGAATCCCCGCCGATCACGGAAGGCCGACCTACGTTCCAGTCCACTTGGGATCGCGCTTCTCGAGGAAGGCCGCTACCCCTTCGGCCGCATCATGGGTCATCGCTACGCTCGTCAGTGCCGCCTGCAGCAGATCAAGGGAAGCGTCGAAATTCATGTCCTGGACCGCGTAGAAAGCATCCCTCCCCAGCCGGAGCACGACCGGGCTCTTGGCGGCCAGCGCCACCACGGTCTCATCGACCACGCTATCGAGCGCTTCCCCCGGAACCACGCGGGAAACGACTCCCAAACTTTGAGCTTCAGAGGCGCCGATCAACCTTCCCGTCATCATCAGCTCGAGCAGCGCCTTGTGGGGAGTGCACCTTTGCAGAACGGCCGTGATCATCATCGGCCAGAGGCCAACATTGATCTCCGGCAAACCGAATCGCGCTCCGTCGACCGCGATGACAATGTCGGCGGCCGCCGCCAGGCCGAACCCGCCGGCCAACGCGTGTCCGTTCACCCGGGCCACGATGGGCTTCCCGGCGGCCCGCATGCTCCGGAACATCGAGGCCAGCGCCCCGCGCCGTGTGGAGTTCGATCGGGTTCTCGATGAAATCGCCGGCCAGATCCCCCCCGGCCGAGAAAGCGTGATTGCCGGCTCCCGTGATCACAATGACACGAACCCCGGCATCTGCGGCTGCCCGATCGATGGCGTCCTTCATTTCGCTCATAGTCGTGTTGGAGAGTGGGTTGCGACGCTCTGGATCATCGATTGTCAGGGTTGCCCGCGGTGACTCAACCTCGTATCGCAGCATTTTCCGCCTTTCCGGCGCCAAACCTACTCGCAGATTCAAGGCTGCTGGTACCGTTCGGCTTGTGCTCTGGCTGGCTCTCGTTCTCTTCGTTGCGACGACCATCGCCCTGCTCCGGGGCGGTCGTCTCGTCAATCTCGCCGACATTCGCTTGCGAATGTGGTGGTTGCTCCCGCTCGGATTTGGAATCCAGGTCACTCCGAATCTGCTGCCCAACGACGCCGCCTGGACGGCAGGCGTCGGTGTTGCACTGGTTCTCAGCTCGTACCTACCCCTGCTGCTGCTGGTCATCCTGAACCGGGAGCGGAAAGGGATGTGGTTGGCCGGCCTGGGGATCCTCATGAACTTCTCTGTCATCGCGGCCAACGGCGGTATGCCGGTGCTGGCTGAAGCGGCCCTGGCCGCCGCCGGCTACGAGGAGGGCGTCCGGGTGGTGTACGGCTTCAAACACGTGGCACTCGACGGAACCACCTTGCTCAGCTTCCTGGCGGACGTGATCCCGGTCAGGTTGTTCGGCGGAGGTCAGGTGATCTCGTTGGGCGACGTCTTGCTGGCCGTTGGCCTGGGGGCCTTCCTCGAAGACGAACTCCGCCAGCCCATCCGGTGGTTCAAGCACGGGCAGCGGACGGAAGGCGGGTCTGCCAGCGCCCGGTGACCTTCAGGCGGGGACGACTCCACGACGCTCGAGCACCCGGCGCACGGCCTGCACAACGTCGGGGTCGAAGTCATACGCTGCGCCTCGATGCAGCACTTCCAGGGCCTCCAGCGGAGAGAATCCCAGCTCCATCGTCGCATGGTCGTAGGCACTGGTCGCCTTGATGATCTTCGATGCCATCGGTAACTCGAGATCGCGCTCCTCGCCCGGACGCCGGTACGGCTGGTGTTGCTGACGCACCAGCGTGGCGACATGCGACAGGTATGGGGCCTCGGCGACGATCTCGGCTCCCCATCGGGCAATGTCCTCATCCGTGAAGCCCATCTTGAGGATGCTGGGTTCGTTGAGGGTGATCCGACCGATGTCGTGCATCAAAGCCGAGTACTGCAAATCGGTGACCTCGTCGGGCGTCATGCCGAGATCCTGCCCGACCTCGATCGCCATCCCCGAGGTGCGGTCACTGTGGCCCTTTGGCGAGAGGCCGGCCACCTCAGGAATCCTCGACAGAGCGCGAATCGTCTGCCCGTAGGTGCGGCGCGACTCCTGGGACCGGTAGAACGCCAGGTGAGCGAATCCGTAGGGGATACCGGCGATGACGACTGCCCAGAACCCGAGTCGAGCCGGGTCTCCCGGTTTGCCCCAGGCGAAACCAAACAACGCTCCGGCTGTGAGCAGGCTGAGCACAACTGCCCAGTCCTTCACGGCCAGCAGCCACAGATAGCGACGCGACAATCGATTCCGTCCGAAGACCATCGACGCCCACAACGAGGTTTCGATCAGAAACCACAGCGCCGCCGCCACCGAAAATGCCACGAGCCGGACCCAGTCGGTCCCGGCCAGACCGGGGATGATCTCGGCCAGGGACACGGTTCCGGCGAAGACCACGAGATACGCAGCAACCCCGAAGCCGTGACGGAGCACAGCCGCCATGACCTCCTCGGCCGGATCGCTGCGCAGCGTGCGGAACATCCACGTGCCCAGCAGGCCCATCGCCGAGGCGGCCCCGGCGGCGGCCAGATCCACAGCGCCTTCCGAAATCAGGACAAACGGAAGAGCAGCCGAAACAGCGATGGCCAGCGACAGACGATTACCGCTGCTGGCCGGGAGAGAAACCAACGAAGCTTCGGCCAGGAGAATGGCCCATATCCCGACTTCCAGCACCGATATCTCGGTCTCACCCATGAGCAGATAAGCAAGAGTCGCCGATCCGAGCGCCCACACGACCGGAATCAGAGGCGACTTAACCGCAATGCGAGGATCACCCATTGCTGCTCACCGGCGCCCCTTCCGCCAGTCGGCGAGCTTCTTCCTCGCTGGCCAGGTGGGGTGACCCATAACGCTCCGTCGAACGGCTCAGCGCTCGAGCCAGAGCCTCGACAACTTCCGGGGCGAACTGCGACCCTGCATTGCGCCGTAACTCTGAAAAGGCATAGTCTTGGCTCAGCGCCATCCGGTAGGAGCGGGTGCTGGTCATCGCGTCGAACGCATCGGCCACCGCCAGGATACAGGCTTCAGGCGAAGGCCGTTCACCGTGGGTGTGCCCGACGCCGCCGTACCCGCCGCCGTCGTAATGGGAATGGTGGCTGGAGGCAATCTCAACCATCGGACGCAAGAACTCGACCTCTGCCAGGATCTCCTCGACTACATGCGCGTGAACCTGTAACTCCTCGTATTCGCTTTCGGTGAGCTTGCCCTTCTTGCGAATCAAGTCACGCGGCACGGCCAGCTTGCCGACATCATGGATCAACGCCGCCCACCGCAAACGCTCGAGCCGGGTCCCGTTGAAGCCCATTTCTTCTCCGACCAGCTGGGCGAAGTAGGCCACTCGCTCCGTGTGTCCCCGGGTGTAGAGGTCTTTGGCTTCGAGTGCTTTGATGAATCCCCGCAGGGTCGCTTCATGTGCTTCCCGGAGCTGGCCGTACGATGCGAAGGAAAGGTAGCCCACCATGAACATCACGAACACCAGCGGCAGGACGACGGGCAAGATGGTGTACGTGGCACCGAGCAACCCCCCGACGAACCCCATCAAGAGGTAGGAAGGCAGCAGCTGGCCGAGGTTTGACCAGGGCCGCATGTCCCGCTTCTCGAAAACTGTCCGGACGGCAAACGTCACAAATGTGTAGTTGATGAGCCCGTAGACGGTGGCGGCCACTGCGCTGCCGCCGGCAATCCACAACCAGAACGTATCGCTTCCGGCAACCAGCGCCCGCTCCAAGAACCACTCGAGGATGTACACGGAAATCCCTGCGGCGACAACCAATTGGCCGAAGTTGGCGATCGGCTGAAACCAGCGACGCTGGCGGATGTCATCAGCGCTGAACGCCCCCAGGGCCGCCATCGAGGCGACACCTACGGCAGCGGTACCCGGTCCGAAGGCCACGGCTGCGGTCAAAGCCACCATCACCGTGGGGCTCATGAGCATCCGGTCGTTGACCTCAACAGAGCGCCAATCGAAGAATGCAAAGGCGCCGGCGAACGCAAACCACAATGTCAAGGAAGGAAAGGTCTGCTGCCAGATGAGCAGAGCCAATATGGTCGCGCCGAGGAAGGCGTACAGCGTGGCGATCTGGATCTTTCGTCGTTTTGCCCCGTGCAACTGCACTCGCCTCCCGAAGTCCGGCGCTCCGGGCTTGTCGCTACCCAATCTTGATACTTGCGCTTCCGGCGACGATCAACGCCGCCAGACTGCTTGCAATAGCGATCAGTTTCGTGATCTTGCTCTTCAAAGAGAGTTCCTCCAGGTTATTGAGTTTCGACGGGACGCTATGTCCGATCGAAGATCCGCTTCGCTGGGTAAACGCTCAGGGTTGACGAGCAAGCCCGGTGCGCCTCCTCGACCGGAGTGGTCGAGGAAACCTTCAGTTGTCAGTATTACGGAGGCAGCCTCTTGCCCTACCTCAGACTCCGGGCCCGATCGACAGCGCCGCCGACCACTTCCCGACCCGTACCACTCACATTGAGTGATGGCTGTGGACAAGTTAGCAGCCGGTCGACTGCTGCTCAAGGGTTCAAACGCGAACGGGCCACATCTGCCGGCGCTACGCTGGCGTCGTGAAACAACGAGAATTGGAAGAGACCCTCTGCCGGCTCCCAACTGTGGATGCAGTCCGGGTTGTCGGCGACAACGGCACTATCAGTGAAGTGCACGTCCTGGCCTCGCCGGGGAAAGCCGCCAAACAGGTGGTTCGCGACGTGCAATCGCTGGCCATGGCCTCGTTCGGTCTCACTATCGACCGTCGAGTCATATCTGTTGTGCAGATTGAAAACGAGGAAATCGGGCACCGGGAACGGGCAGCCATCATCGAGATCAAGGAAGTCCCGGAGGGCACCAAGCTGCACGTATCGGTGACACTGGGCTGGCAGAACGAGATGTTCGTCGGCGAGGCCACCGGACCGAGTGCATCTGCAACCCGGCTGCGCCTGGTCGGCGAAGCCACCCTGCACGGTCTGGAGCAGGCGATCGGCGACGACATCGCCCTGGCCCTGGCCGCCGTCGAGACCCCGATGGTTGGTAATCGCCAAGTTGCCGTTGCCCAGATCGTCATGGTGAGCGGCGGCGAGGAGCGCTTCATGGTCGGTTCGGCCATCGTCGGACAAGACCCGGCGCAGGCGGCCGTCCGGGCCGTGCTCGACGCCCTCAACCGTCAGGTCCCTCAGCTTCGCCGGTGAGTGCTTCGCCGGGTTCAGGCGGCGAGCAATCTGGTTTCGGCGATGCCGCGGTCACTCCCCACTTCTTGTCCACCCAGGCGGCGTTCGACATTCTGGGGCAGGGGGGCAACGCAGTCGATGCAGCTCTGGCCGCTAACGCCGTACAGGGAGTAGTCGCTCCCGAGACGTGCGGGATCGGGGGAGACCTTTTTGCCTTGGTGTACACACCGGGCGAGGACGTGCCGGTGGTTCTCAACGCATCCGGGCGAGCGGGCTCCGGGGCGGACGCCGACGCATTGCGGGCAGATGGGCATGAAACCGTTCCTTACGACCACCCGGAGGCGGTCACGGTGCCCGGTTGTGTGGATGGTTGGTCGGCACTGGCCGAACGGTTCGGCAGCCTGCCCTCGGAAGCGGTTCTGGCGCCGGCCATCCGCATCGCTGCGGAGGGCTTCCCAGCATCGGCCGAACTCGCCGGTGCGCTGGACCGGATGCACGACAAGCTGGCACCGCAATCGGCCGCAGCCTCGCTGTACCCCAACGGCACACCTCCCCTGCCCGGCGATCTGATAGTCCGATCCGAGCTGGCGGCCACCCTGGCGGCTGTTGCTTCCGGCGGACGCGATGCCTTCTATCACGGTGAAGCCGGCCACGCGATTTCGAGGGCCACCGGCGGACGGATCACCTTGGCCGATCTGGCGGAAACGTGGGGCGACTGGGTCGAGCCGCTCGGACTCGAGGTTTTAGGATTGACGGGGTGGACGGTGCCGCCCAACTCCCAGGGTTATCTGACGCTGGCGACCGCATGGTTGTTCGAGCGCCTCGACCCGCCTGCGGATCCCGATCATCCCGATTTCTCGCACCTGTTGATCGAGGCATATCGAGCTGTGGCCTGGGAATTGGGCGATCTCGTAGCCGATCCGGATTTCGCCCCCCTTCCGCCGGCCGAGTTGCTCAACCCCGGCCGGTTGTCAGAGCGTCTGAGCCAGATCAACCGGGGATCGGTAGCCCAGTGGCCATTGCCTTCGGCTCCCCCTGGGGGAACGGCGTACCTCTGTGTGATCGACGAATCCGGCATGGGAGTTTCGTTCATCCAGTCCAACTACACCGGATTCGGCGGAGGCATTGGCGTCGATTGTGCAGGCTTCTTCCTGCACAATCGGGGAGCCGGATTCAACCTGCACCCCGGCCACCCCAACTCGCTGGTTCCCGGCAAGAGGCCGCTCCACACCTTGTCGCCTACTTTGTGGACGAAGAATGGAAGGCTGGAGATGCTGTTAGGTACCAGGGGCGGCTCGTACCAGCCTCAGCTCCTGGCGCAGATGTCGGCCCATCTGCTGCATAGCCGTCTCACCCCCGGTGAGTCGCAGGCCCGACCTCGCTGGATCATCGACCGTCAGCCTCAGCAACTCCGACTGGAAGCCACCGCCGGAGAACCGGCGTTGCGAGTTCTGGCAGAGAAGGGACACGATGTCGACATGGCCGGCGATTGGGAATCCGGGTGGGGACCGGTTTCGGCTATCTGATCGAGGAGACCGGTCGCAGGATTGCGGCGGCAGACCCGTGGGTGCCCACCGCTCGCGGAGCAGTTCGCTGACGCACAGCCTCTGGTACCATCGCTGTCCATGAGCCAGCCAACCGTCCTCCTCCTCCGCCATGCCGAAGCCGAAGGCAATGCTGAACGCAGATTTATCGGCCAGCAGGATGTTGCGCTATCTCCGCTGGGTCGAAAGCAGGCTGAGGTGTCACCTGCCGGTTGCGACTGATGCCTATCACCCGGGTTGTGTCTAGCGACCTGCAACGCTGCCGGGACACGGTGTCGGGATTGGCCGACGCTCTCGGTTTCGACATCGAGGTCGATCCGCGCTGGCGGGAGATCGCCAACGGACAGTGGGGCGGGCTGATCGGAGAGGAGATAGCTCAACGCTGGCCCGACGCCTGGCAACGGTACCGGGGCGGAGAAGATGTCGCCCGGCCCGATGGGGAGCGGTGGGCCGATGTGCGGGTTCGGGTCGTGGCCGCTTTCCAGGAGCTGGCCGACGGCCTCGCCGCCGGAGATATGGTCGTCGTTTCGACTCACGGTGGCCCCGGAGCACTACTGGCGATGTGGGCAACCGGGTTGTCCGGCACAGCCTTCGGTGGGCCTTTTGGTCCGCTGGCCAACGCTTCGATCACCACGTTGGGCTTGCCCGGCCCCCGGCTACTCGGGATCAACGACGTCGGCCACTTGCCTTCGGATCTCTTGCGGTTATAACACTCAGGATCACGGCGAGGCAAACGGGGAAATCACGAGCGGACCGCGGCAATGATGGTGCGCCAGTCACCGTCACTGAGGCCTGGGGTGATCCCCGGCCCGGCGGCATATAGGGAGATGCGCTGCAAGCGGTTCCCGTACCTCTCCCGGACCAAACCGCCGATCGTCTCGGGTGGACCGGTCACGACAATCTCATCCAGTATCTGATCATCGACGAGGGCCGCCATCGACTCCCACTGCCCGCGCACGGCCAGAGCGCTCAGCTTGGGACCGATGCCCCACCCGTGGAGATCAAGGACGGGACGATACGAAGGGGTAGACGCATAGAAGGCAACCTGCCGGCGTGCCGTCTCCCTGGCACGCTCGATCTGCTCACGGGTGTGTCCCGTCGCCACGAAGACCGCGGCGGCCACCCCGACGTCGCCCGGATCGCGACCGGCTTCCTCAGCGCCCCGGAACAGGGCGGGCTGCATCACTTCGTCCAAATACCGGACCGTGTGAAACGGATGGACGTGGATGCCGTCGCAGATCTCGCCGGCCAGCCTTGTCATACCGGGTCCGACTCCCGCGATGTAGATGGGTATGGTCGGGAAGCCGATCGGACCGGGGTCGAAAAAGGGCGTCATCAGCGAAAAGCGATAGTGGTCGCCTTCGAAACGAAGCGGTGTTTGGTTCTGCCAGGCCGACCAGATTGCTCGCAGCGCCAACACGTACTCGCGAAGGCGTGCACCGGGTGCTGCCCATGATGTTGAGAACCGCCGGGTGATATGCGCCCGGACCTGGGTCCCCAGCCCCAGAATGAATTTCCCCTCGCTGGCCGTAGCCAGATCCCAGGCAGTGTGAGCAACGACCATCGGCGACCGGGCGAAAGCTATTGCGATACCGGTTCCCAGTTCGAGGGAGGGTGCGGCAGCGGCTGCAACTCCCAGCGGGAGAAAGGGATCGCTGTTCGTCTCTCCCGTGAAGAAGCCGTCGTATCCGACCTGAGCGACCCGCCCGACCAGGTCGGTAACGTCACGCAAACCGCTCGAACCCATGTAGTAATCCACTCGCACAGTCCAACGATCGTACCGGCCGTTGCTGCATACGGTTTGCAATAGATTCGCGACCGCCTCTAGGGTTTCCCCTAATTCCGCATCAGGTCCGCGCTGGATCTGCTCGGGAACTCCAGAAGGCGGAGAACACAATGCGTTTCGCTCGCTTGGCAGCGTTCGCGCTTTGGCTGACCATTGCGCTGCTGGCGATAGCCGGGTTTGCGGCTTTCTCGCCGCAAACGGTATCCAGCACAACCACAACTACATCCGTCGCCGCCGCCCCTCTGTCGGCCGGCGCCGACTGGGGTGCAACCTCGGGCCGGGTGGTTGCGCTCGCCTTCTCCAGCGGGCTGCGCTCGACCCGGGCCTCTCCGACCTTTCGGCCGAGGACGAGCTCATCTCCGATCTGCTCGGCACCCGGCCTTCCGTCGCGCCGACTGCTCCAGCCGAGCCGGGACTCGTTGATTGCTTCCCCACCGCCGACCGCGCCTCCGCCGACCACCACGCCTCCACCCCCCACCACGGCGCCACACGACGACCACGACCGTCGGCCCGCCGACTACCGCTCCGCAGCCCACGACGACCACTACTCAGCCGGTCGGCGGCCGTCTGACCGAGGCAGAAGCCGCGGCATCATCAGCCTGTTCTTCGCCGCGCAGGACGTTGATCTGGCCCTGCAAGTCTCGTATTGCGAATCGCGCTGGGATCCCGGGGCGACGAACCGCTCTTCCGGGGCAGCCGGTTTGTTCCAGCACATACCGCGTTTCTGGGCGAACCGTGCGGTATCGGCCGGGTGGGCTGGAGCGAACATCTACGTCCCCACGCCAACGTTGCCGTCTCCGCCTGGCTCGTCTACGAGGGCGGTGGTTGGATCCACTGGACCGCGTCCCAATCCTGCTGGGGATAGGAATCCCGGTAATCGAAACGACAGGAACGGGAAACTAGCGGCTCGCTTGGTATCATCGATTCCATGAAGAAAGCTCTACGGTTCATCGGAGTTCTGGCCGGTCTCGGCACAGTGATCTGGGTCATGCGAGATCGGTTCATATCACTGGCCCTACCCCGCGAACCAGAGCTACCCGCATTCCGGGTTGCTCCTCAAGCTGCTCCGCAGCGGGCCGTCTCAGTCGGCCCTTGGACATGTGATCCAAACAGATCCCGAGACGGTCGTGACCCGGGTCTCAGGTGGCCCCCATGCCTTCGGGGTCGAGCCGAAAAACCTCCGGCAAAGTATTCGCGATGGAATCGCTGAAATCGGACATATGCGTGTCATTGACGGGCACTGCGGGACCGGCAGATCTTCCTGGCCCTGGGCAGCCGCGCTCGAGCAGGTGCTCGAATCAGGTCGTGACCGCCGAAACCCGGTGGTCCGCCACTGATCGCCGTTGGAACGCCAGGAAGTGGGCCGACCTTCCGCTGACCCCCCGAGAAACCCGCCCAACTGGACGCCGTGCCGTCGACGACAATCTGCCATGCCCTCTTCTGCCGACGGGGGACCGGGCTCTGCGCGGACGCCGATCACCGAAACCCTCGGGAGAGGAACGGCGCCAGAGAATGGCCGGAGCGACGCAACCTCGCTGGCCGCTCCAGAACCGGCGAGTTTCGTCATCATCGACGAGGTCAGAAATCTGGAACTAATCCCACCCTCAAGGTGATCCTGAGTCCGCACTGAAGCAAAGACGCCAAGTGGTGGTTTCCGTGGGAGCTGACTCAGGTTGACAACTGGGATCCCGCCATCGGTAGGCGTGGCTTCTGGATTGAGAAGTTCAAAAAGGGTCTCGGTCATGTAGACGTTAAGAAAAGTTGTTGAAGCACTCAGAAATGGTGCGACGATCCCTTCGAGCTGCAGGCCCTGGTGAAGACCCGCAAACTTTCTGGATGTAGTAAGCTCCTCGATACGCCTGACCGCCGAGCAGGGCGCAAGAGTAGAAACGAGAACATTGACGCTATCATTACTGTGGAACTCCGGCGACCTCACCCGGCTGAGCTACTGGTACTCCAACTGTTCAAGCAAAAACGAACTGATCGACCCGTCGAGTGGGAGCACTCGATCGACAGATCACGACTCCCATGATCAGTGACGGCAACGTGTAAAGGTTGACGCCGACGATACGCCCGCGCAATGTCGTAGAGGCTGTTGGAGAAGACCAGCTGCGCACAAAAAGAAGTTCGGCAAGGAACATGCCGAGGACCGGGTGAGGATAGAGAGGAACAGGCCGATCAGTTCGATCAAGAAGGCCAGTCGACCAGAAGCGTGTAGGGTCGCTGACCCGGCCACCAGGAACGCACCGGCGACCGAGATGGGCGTACGCAACGGTAGCCCTCGCACCGAGGCGGAAGGACTGTACAAGAACGTGAAGGTTCATCGGCTTCAGCGCCGAAGAGCCACAGGACCGCCAGCACAGCTCCAAAGACTCCGGCGGAGGAACCAAAGAAGTCGACGACCATGCCCGCAGGAGTTGGCTCGGTCACGCGCGGTCGGTTGCTGCAGCCAGTCCCCCGAGGAGGATTGCGATGAGGGCCGGGACCCCGTATCCGGCGCCACCCTGGAGGCGGCAGTTCCCTGATCCGGAGCGAACCTGGCCGTATCGGCTACCAGCGGGAAGAAGATGACGGCTCCAGCCACCACCAGGTCGACGCCCAGCCAGAAATGGGCGCCGGGAGGCTGCTCCAGCATCATCACGAGATCGAGATCTGCAACGACCCGCCAGACCAGAATCAGCATCACGCCGAGCCCGGCCCAGAAGGCAAACCACTTGACCCAGGTCCGAACGACTAGCTGGGGACCTACAACGAGGAAAAAGGCTGCAAGAACCGCGACGATGATCGTCCCCACGGACCGATTGACCGTTGGCCCGTTGAAGAGTTCGGAAGCGGCGGTGAGTGAGCGGCCGGCGACTTTGAGTTCGAGTGCCGCCCACGAAACCAGGAAGACGATCGCGACCGGCACAAAAATCCATGAACCCACCATCCCGAGGGCCGGCCGGATCGTTACCGCGGTCTTCCCTGCACCCTCGCCAACGCGTATGCGACCGCCGCCAGCAGACCGACGCCCAGCAACACGCCGATGGGAACGACCAACGGAGTCGGCTCCCGGACAGCCCGAGCCCACCGGCGGCCGGGCTGGAAATGAGGCGAATCCCGCCGAGGACGAGTGGGAGGCCAACGGCAAACGACACCCACAAACCCGTCAGCTCAGCGGTGTCGAGTGAGTCCCGGTGGGTCAACGACCGCAAGGACGGGAGTCTCACGACGGGGAATCGGAACCTGGCCATAGGAACCAGAGTCTAGGGTCGGACGACCCTGATTCCAGCGCGACCTACCATGCGACCGTGCTGTACCTGACCAAACCAGAGGACCTCCAGGCTCTCGTACCGGGCGAGCCGCCTTTCCGGGCCCGCCAATTGCAGGAGTGGCTGTACCAGCACCCGGTTCTGACGACTGAGCAGATGACCAACCTCCCGGCGGTACTTCGCGCCAGCCTGGCCGGAGCACTGTGGCCGTTCGAGGTGGAGGCTGCGCAGTCGGCAGACTCAGGCACGACCCGGAAATGGCTCTTCAGAACCCCGGACGGCGCCGCCATCGAATCGGTGCTGATGGGATACCCGCGACGAACAACCCTATGTATCTCCAGCCAGGTCGGTTGCGCCCTGGGGTGCACATTCTGTGCGACGGGACAGTTCGGCTTTGAGAGGCATCTGGAGGCAGGAGAGATTGTCGCCCAGGTTGCATACGGGAGGGCCTTTCTGGCCGAACACGGCCTGGTCGGCTGTCCGGACCGGATCACCAATATCGTGTTCATGGGGATGGGCGAACCGCTAGCCAACTATGCACGGGTGCGAGAATCGATCCGCCGAATAATCGAGCACATCGGGTATTTCGGCCCGATCCATCACTGTGTCCACAGTAGGAGTTGTGCCGGGTATCCGCCGGTTGGCCGCCGAACCCTGGCCTGTCAATCAGGCGGTCAGCCTGCACGCCGCCGACGACGAGCTGCGAACGGTCCTCGTCCCGCTCAACCAGCGTTACCCCCTCCAGGAGGTTGAGGCCGCCGCCGCGGGAGTACTTCGAGGCCAAGGGCCGCCGGGTGTCCATAGAGTGGACCATGATCGACGGAGTCAACGACTCGGATGACCAGGCCCTGGAAGCTGGCAACCATTTCTCGCCGGCTTCGCTCCCATGTGAACCTGATTGCTTTGAATGCCACTCCCCTGACAACGGACCGCCCCTCCCGCGACGAGCGAATCAGAGGCTTCTTGACGGTGCTGGCCAGAGCCGGAGTCAATGCCACCCTTCGCGACACACGGGGAAGCGACATCGATGCTGCTTGCGGACGATTGAGAGCTCGCGCATCGGTTCCGTAAGTCGCGCGCGGCTCAATCAATAACGGAACTCACAGCCCTGCTCTGTGTCCAACCCCAGACGACGGGAGGGGCGGAATGCTGGGATGGAGTCATGCAAGACGGAACGAACGGCGGCTCACGCTCGCCTCGCGATCGGGCGAAGAACCGGCCGAACAACAGTCGATGGGAGAAACTCTTGTGCTGCGGCTGTTCACGGTGTTGAACGAAACATCGCCGGCTGCGGAACCACGGATCGGACCCTAGAAGAGGTACGCTTCCCTCAAGACACCTCGTTTCCGGACCGAAAACCGTTGGGAAGGGATGAATCCACTAGCGGTTCCACAGGAGCTCGTCATGAAGAAGAACATGCGTTTGTTCATTGCAGCGGTGACGACTCTTGTCACTGTCGCCGCTGCCTCCGGCTCCTATGTCGTCAAGAGCGGCGACACGCTCTCGAAAATCGCCCAGGAGTTCGACACCAGCGTTGCCGCCGTTGCGGAGGCAAACGGAATAGCGAATCCGAACCGCATCTTCATCGGGCAGGAACTGGTCATCCCCGGCTCGAGTACCTACATCGTGCAGCCCGGCGACACTCTGGAAAGAGTCGCCCGGAAGACGGGGACGACGGTGGCGATACTCGCCGAGGCGAATGGCATCACCAATCCCAACCTCCTGTACGTCGGCACCCAGCTGCAGCTGTCGATTCCTGATCACACATTCAAAGCCGAGACTGGTGGAGCCACGACCTACGTCGTGCAATCCGGAGACACGCTGGGCGGCATTGCCGCTCGTTTCAAGACAACGGTTTCCAGCCTTGTCGAGCTCAACCGAATTACAAACCCGAATCTCATACGCATCGGTGCGACGCTGGTTGTGGACGGCGCCGCCTGGTCATGTCCCGTCAACGGAGGGACGTTCTTCAACGACTGGGGTTTCCCCCGTTCTGGTGGACGGTTCCATGAAGGCAACGACATATTCGCCCCACGCGGAACACCTGTGGTGGCGCCGGTCAGCGGTGTGGTGCTACAGGTGGTCGGCAATACGGGCGGATACCAGTTCAACCTGGAGGGCGACGACGGCAACCTCTACATCGGCTCGCACATGGACCGGTTCGCCCAGGACGGTTATGTCCAGGCCGGCACCGTCATCGGATATGTGGGTGACAGCGGCAATGCCAAGGGCTCCCGGCCCCACCTCCATTTCGAGATACACGCCGACGGTGTGACCCCGGTCAACCCCTACCCGACTCTGGCCGACGCCTGCGGCTGAGCGCCCCGGAACGAGGCCGTCGAACTACCGCTAGTCGGCGAGTACCAGTTCCCGCAGATGAGCCAGCCCGACGGGACCGGAGCCGAGTATCCGCGATGGAACTCCTTGAGATCAAAATCGCCACCGCGGCGGGCTTGCAATTCGGCGCGGAGGTCGAGGATGGTGCGCTCCCCCACCTTGTAGGAGATGGCTTGGCCGGGCCACCCGAGGTACCGGACAACTTCTGAGACTGCGTAGGCCGGGTACAAGAATGCAAGTTCGGTAAGCATCTCAACTGCGATCTCGAAGCTCCAGGGTTCGCCGGGATGGAAGAGAGCATCCCCCGGGATGCCATAGCCGAGGTGCAAACCCAGATCGATGACCACTCGACAGGCGCGCAACATCTCCGCCGACAACATTCCCAGCACGTACTCCGGCTTCTCCAGGTATCCGAGCTCATCCATGAGCAGCTCGGTATAGAGAGCCCATCCCTCGCCGTACCCGGGATGCCAGACAACGACCCGGTGCAGCCGACTCAATCGATCGGCCAGAGAAATCTGGACACCACACTGCAGATGGTGCCCTGGGAATCCCTCGTGGTAGGCGGTACTGATTTCATCCCACAGCGGAATGTCCTGCTGATCCCCGAGCGAGTACCACACAGTCCCCGGCCGCGAGAAGTCCTCGGACGGTTGTACGTAGTAGGCGCCCAACGATCCTCCTGGTGGTGCAATCTTGACGTCGAGTTTCCTGATGGATGGCGGAACGTCGAAGTGGACCCCCTCCAACTCCGCCAGGGCCAGATGTTGTCGTTCGGTCATGATGCGGATGAACTGGTCCGGATCAGTTGCCGAACGCGACGGATCGGTTTTGAGCTCGTGGACAACTGCGTTCAGGGTCGCGTCGGGGTCGATCTGAGCGGCAACGCCGACCACGCGCCGATGAAGCAAAGCCACCTCGCTCCAACCCCACCGGTACGTTTCTTCCGGGTCGATCCCCATCCCCAGATGCCGGCGGGATTGGCGCAGATACCGGTCGATCCCCACACCGTCGCGGGTGGGAGCGTCGGGGAGGTAGTGGCCTACCAGGTAGTCGGCGAAGCTCGCGAACGCCTCCCGGGCCGATCGGGATGCTGCCTCGATACGAGACTCGAGGCGTGGCTCAGCACCTTTCCACGATCGGAACCGGTTCGGAGCGGATGCGAAGTACGAGCTCTTGGCCGTGTGTACTCGCGCGTCTTCGATGGCTGCGGTTACCTGCCGGCGCGTCGCCCCCAAACCTCTCTGCCTTCCGGCTTCCAGGGTTCGTTGATAGCCACCAAGCGCTTCGTGCAGCGTTTCCATCCGGGCTGCAACGTTCTCCCACCCTGTTGCGGTGGACGTGTCCATCTGGTCAAAGACTTCGCGAACATGCTGCAAGGGCGAAGCCACTGAGTTGAGGTCACGAAACGGGTCTTCACCTGCGATCGACTCGAGACCCTCATCGAGATACTCACAGCCCACTCTGGTCGCCAGCAGGGACCAGCGATCCTTTTCGTCCGGGAGATCGGCAAATGCCCGGCGGTGGTTGAGCAGGACGGATTCGCGATGCTGGATGCCTTCGGGACTCAGGTCATCCCAAAGATGGTCGAAGCCGACAACTCCAAGATGGGTAGCCAGGATCGGTGACATATCGACGAGATCACCAACGAGATCGTCGCTGAGATCGAAAACTGGTCCGCTGGTCACGAGGGATCGAGGCCCCATGAGCCGTTGCGCCGGGCCACCTCTCCGAGCCAACGACCACTTGGTTTGACGGTCCGTTCCTGGGTATTGCGGTCGACGGCAATCAATCCAAAGGTCGGCCCGTACCCGAACGCCCACTCGAAGTTATCGATAGCACTCCAATAGGTATAGCCGAGAACGTCGACTCCATCTTTCACAGCATTTGCCAGCCCGCGCAACGCCCTCTGCACAAACTCGATACGCCGGCCGTCGTTGGCGACAGCAACACCGTTCTCGCTGACCAGAACGGGAACCTGTCCGGTCTCCAGCCACGCTCGACGAACGGTGGATTCGAGCGCCTCCGGCCAGAATTCGTATCCCATCTGAGTTGTCTCAACGCCACCTTCTGGACCCAATTGACCGGCCTGACCCACCCTGGTCCTCGTATATGTCTGAACCCCGATGAAGTCATCGCCCCGGGTTGCCGCCAGAAACTCGTCCTCGTAGGGGCCACGGAGTGCTGCAGTTGCGGCTTCGCCACCATCCAATGTCACCCACTGCCTCATGGCCAGTGTCAATCCGGCCTTGGCTCCTGCCGCCCTGACAACCGCGACCGCCCGCTGGTGGGCGTCGATAAACGTCTCATTGACGGCGTCCCGCCGGGAATCGTCCTGCTCGCCGGGCGGAAACAGACCAACCAGGTAGCCCATAGTGGCGACCACATTGGGCTCGTTGATAGTGCAGACCAACCGCAGCTCATCGCCGAGCGCCGCCATGACCCGTTCCACGTACCGTTCGAACAGGCCGGCCGTTTCGGCGTTTGCCCAACCGCCCCGGGCGGCGAGCCAGCGCGGAGAGGTGAAGTGGTGAAGTGTTACGACCGGTTCTATGCCGACCTCCCGGCAGGCCCCGACCATCCGGGAGTAGTGATCAATCGCCACCCTCGAGAACTCACCCTCTGCGGGCTCGATACGGCTCCATTCCAGCGAGAACCGGTACATAGAGAATCCGAGCTCCGCCAGCAGCCGGATGTCGTCGTGGTACCGATTGAAGTGATCACACGCATCTCCGCTCGGCTCCACACACGCTGAGCCAGGTTTGTGCTCCCAGGCCCACCAGTCGTTGTTCCAATTGCCGCCCTCAACCTGATGGGCGGCGGTAGCCGTACCCCACAAGAAGCCTGGAGGAAATGGCTGCGCTTCCATCTCATCGACAATAGTGCAACGTCTGGACGGGGGCCGACGGAACGAAGATGGCAGACTAGAAGCATGAAGGGATACGATGCAGCCAGCTATGGCGACAACATCGCCGACGTGTACGACGCGCTCTATGGCGATGTCGACACCGGACCGGCTATCGACGCTCTCATCGCCCTGGCCGCTGCAGGGCCGATCCTCGAGCTGGGCATCGGCACCGGACGGCTGGCCCTTCCGCTGGTGGAACGCGGTATGCCGGTCGACGGTATCGACGCTTCGACGGAGATGGTGAAGTCGCTGCGCAGGAAGCCCGGCGGGGAGCAAGTCACGATCACCATGGGGGATTTCGCCGATTTCGATCTGGGCAAGACCTACTCGCTGATCTTTGTGGCCTTCAATACGCTCTTCGCCCTCCGCAGCCAGGCTGAACAGGTCGGATGTTTCGAGGCCGTGTCCCGGCATCTGACGGATGGCGGCGCGTTTGTCGTCGAGGCCTTCGTTCCCGACGTCACTCGATTCTCTCGCGACCAGCGCGTCGACGTGTCGGAGATTGCGCTAGACAGAGTGATCATCGACGTGACGCACCACGATCCTGTCGCCCAGGAAGTGGCCAGCCAGCATATTCTCATCACCGAGCAGGGCATACGCCTCTTGCCGGTACTGGCCCGGTACGCCTATCCCTCCGAACTAGACCTCATGGCCCGCCTGGCCGGCCTGCAACTCGATGAACGCTGGGCGGACTGGGACCGCTCCCCCTTCTCGGCCGGGAGCGAAAAGCACGTCTCGGTGTACCGACCGGGCCGCTGACATAACTCACAACCGCTCACCGGCCCTCACCGCTATCGGCAAGCGGTTCTCGGCCGGAGCCAGCGGACACGACCACCGGTCAGAATGCACACACGACGGGTGGTACGCGTAATTGAAATCAACGATCACACGGCCACCGTTCCCACCGAGGTCGGCGCCTTTGGCGGAATCGAGCACATAACGGCCCCCGCCGTAGGTCTCATCGCCGCTGGTCAGATCGCCAAAAGGGACGAACAGTCCTCCCCCGTACCCCTCCAGCCAGTAGAAGGCAAGGCCGGCGATAGTGCCCGAAAAATCGGTCTCCGCCCACCCGAAACGACGGAAGGCAGATTCGCCGGATCCGCTGTGTCCGATCAAGATTTGGTCCTGTGCGGCCAACGGACGGACCGCAACATCGAATCGCAGGCCGGGGTCATAACTGAAGTAACGCAATCCGCCAAAGGCCGGGCGGGTCACGCTCTCGAGCGGGCTCTCGGGATGGTGACGGAACAACTCATCACGGCCCTCGCGCCACGCCGTCCAGGCCTTCTCACCGGATCCTGCCCGACGCACCGACCAATACAAGTCGGCAACTCGACGGCGATAGTCCCAGAGATCGAGCTGATCGGAATCGGGCATCGAAGTGTCCTAGTGTCGCCGGCCGAAGTCAGCATAGAAGACCACGCCCGGTTGAAGCCGGGTATCGGAGAGAAGGGCGAGCCGAGGGACCTGCGCAGGCGGTTAGTCTTCGATGGACAACCCCTTTGGAGGCTCCAATGGCGGACGGGAAGAAGTTCAGCGAAGCGCTCGACTACCACTCCAGGGGCCGCCCCGGGAAGGTCGAGGTTCGGTCGACGAAGCCAACCGCCACCCAGCACGACCTCAGCCTTGCCTATACACCCGGCGTCGCCGAACCATGCCTGGAGATAGCCGCAAACCCCGACTTGGGGTTCAAATACACGAACCGGGGGAATCTGGTAGCGGTCGTCAGCAATGGAACGGCAGTGCTGGGTCTCGGGAACATCGGCCCACTGGCGGGCAAACCGGTCATGGAAGGCAAGGGGGTGCTTTTCAAGCGGTTCGCCGACATCGATGTGTTCGACATCGAGGTCGATGCCAGTGATCCGGCCGATGTGATCCGGTTTTGCGAGATGCTCGAACCCACGGTTGGAGGCATCAACCTCGAAGATATCAAGGCGCCCGAGTGTTTCGAGATCGAAGAGACCCTGAAGCAGCGCCTTCGTATCCCCGTCTTCCACGACGATCAACACGGTACCGCCATCATCGCCGGCGCGGGCTTCCTGAACGCCCTGGAGATCACCGGTAAAGATATCGCTGATGTCAAAGTCGTGTTCAACGGAGCAGGCGCCGCCGGCATAGCCTGTGCCAAGTTCTTCGTTGCGCTCGGAGTCAAGGAAGAGAACATGACTCTCTGCGACTCTTCAGGCGTCATATATCAGGGCCGCACCAAGGGGATGAACCCTTACAAGGCCGCGTTCGCCATTGAAACTGACGCCCGCACCCTCGCAGATGTGATGTCGGGCGCCGACGCTTTTGTCGGGGTCTCAGTAGCCGGAGCGGTCACCAAGGAGATGGTGGAGTCCATGGCGGATCAACCGATCATCTTCGCATTGGCGAACCCCAACCCCGAGATAACCTATGACGACGCCCGCCAAGCCCGGCCAGACGCAATCGTGGCGACCGGCCGCAGCGACTTCCCCAATCAGGTGAACAACGTTCTGGGTTTCCCGTTCATCTTCCGGGGAGCCCTCGACGTCCGCGCGGCTCGCATCAGCGAAGGCATGAAAGTTGCAGCAGCCAGAGCATTAGCCGAGTTGACCAAAGAACCGGTGTCCGACGTTGTGCTCGATGCCTACCAGTTGGAGCATCTGGCTTTCGGTCCCGATTACATCATTCCCAAACCATTTGATCCGCGGGTCCTTTGGTATGTTGCCCCCACGGTCGCTATGGCTGCCACCCGGGAAGGTATCGCCGCCCGGCCGCTGATCGATGAGGATTCTTATCGAGAAGAGCTGAAGGCCCGGTTCCAGGCCTCCTACGGTCTGATGCACACCGTCACGGTCAAGGCCCGTCAGCTTCCCCGCCGGGTGGTGTACCCGAACGCAGCCGACGATCGCATCATCCGGGCGGCTCGACGTGTAGCCGACGAGAGGATTGCCACGCCCACTCTGCTGGGACCGGTCGCCGAGATCCAACGGCTCGCCGGCGAGATGGAGGTCCCTCTGGACGGGATCGAGATCGTCGACATCATGGAGCAAGCGACAACACGGCTCCGCTATGCCGAAGCCTTGTTCCGTATCCGGCAGCGGAAGGGCATGACGCTGAACGATGCGAGCCGGGCCGTGCTCGACCCGGATATGTATGCCGTCATGATGGTCAACGAGGGAGATGCCGAAGCGGTCATGGGCGGGCTGACGACCTACTACGCAGACACCATTCGACCGGCTCTGCAAGTCTTGCCTCTCGAACGGGGCCGAACGATTGTCAGTGCCGTCTACATCATGATCGTCCGTGGCCGTCCCTACTTCTTCGCAGACTGTGCAGTGAATATCACCCCCACCGTGGAGCAACTGGCCGAGATCGCACTGTCTACCGCTGCCACGGCTCTGAGAAAATTCGATGTCAGGCCCCGTGTGGCCATGGTCAGCTACAGCAACTTCGGCAGCGCTGCGGGCGAGGAACCGGATCGCATCAGGGAGGCCGTGCGAATCTGCCGCCAGAAAGCCCCCGAATTGCCCCTCGATGGAGAGATGCACGCCGACACGGCGGTCGACGGAGACCTGCTGCAGAAGCGGCACCCGTTCAACGTGTTGGGGCGCGATGCCAACATCCTGGTCTTTCCCAACCTCACCGCCTCCAATGCTGCCTACAAACTGTTGCGCACCCTGGGCGGCGCAGAGGTGATCGGACCGATCCTCACCGGATTCTCGAAGGCCGTTCATGTGTTGCAGCGCGACGCAACAGTGGGAGACATCGTCAATCTCACAGCCATCGCCGTGCTGGATGCCCAACGCAAGGGTGGACTGTCGGCCGACCTCGCCCGGCCGGATGGAGAAGCGCACAAGCATCGGTTGCTCCTGCTCGGACCTCCCGCAGGGGGCAAGGGAACTCAAGCCACCCGCCTGGCGGTTGAACTGCATATCCCCCACATCGCCACCGGTGACTTGCTCAGGGTGGCCGTCGCCGATGACACCCAGCTCGGCCGCAAGGCGAAACGATTCATGGATGCCGGAGAGCTCGTTCCAGACGATTTGGTCATCAAGATGTTGGCCGACCGGCTCAACCAGGAGGACGCCAAGACGGGCTTCATCCTCGACGGCTTTCCGCGCAACCTCGCGGAGGCCGAGGCACTCGACCAGGTGCTCGGATACGGAGGACTCGAAGTCGTCGCCTTCCTCGATGTGCCACCCGACGAGATTGTGGCCCGCGTTGCCGGCCGCCGGTCGTGCGGCAACGGTCACATTTTCAACGTCGTCACCAAGCCACCGGAGAACGCCGACGTCTGCGACGTGTGCGGGGAGGCATTGGTTCAAAGACCCGATGACACCGAAGAGGTGGTTCGTAACCGACTGGATGTGTACCAGGAGCAGACCGCCCCGCTCATCGAGTACTACAGCAAACGCGGGCTTGTTCGCATCGTCAACGGCACGGGAAAAGCCGACGAGGTGTACCCACGCCTGGCCGCCGTGCTCGAACGCGTTTGAGTGTGGCCTTGCGACTAGGTGCCGGCGATCGAATCGTGAATGAGTAGGTCGACGACGGCTCTGAGTGCTTCCTCCTCGGAGCCTCCGGTGTTCCGCGTCTCCTCGTAGACCGCCAGCTGCCTATCGGCACTGGTTCCGCGTGCGACAATGTCACGGGCGTGCTCTACCTCTGCAACGCACCCCAGTTCGTCTGCGTCCCTGGATACGAGTTCGATCAACTCATCGATCAAGTCCGCATAAGGAACCAGCTCACCAATTCCGAAATCCATCAAGGATCCCTCGACACCGTAACGTTGAGCACGCCATATGTTCTCCTCGACAAGCATGTCTGCGTAGGTGCGCCAGCGTTGATTGAGCCGGCGGCGCCGGTACAGCATGTGCAGCAGCGAAACGTAGAGGGCAGCCACTGTGATGCCGTCGTCGATGTTGGTGCACATGTCCGAGATCCGCATTTCCAGGGTCGGATACCGTTCACTCGGCCGTATGTCCCACCAAAGCTTCGTGGCGTCTTCGATCAATCCTGCTTCGACCAGGACGTCAACATGGCGGCGATACTCGCTCCAGCTGGAGAAGGCCTCCGGCAAACCCGTCCGGGGAAGTGCCTTGAAGACACTCATCCGATAGCTCTTGAGACCGGTGTTTCGGCCGTGCCAGAAGGGCGACGAGGCTGACAGGGCGAGGAGGTGAGGCACGAAATAGGACACCTGATTCATTAGATCGATGCGCAGATCGTTGTCTCCGATACCAACGTGTACGTGCATGCCGCAGATGACCAGCCGCCGAACGACGGCTTGCAGATCCTGAGCCAGCACGTGATATCGCTCGTTGTCCGTAGTCAGTTGATCACCCCACTCAGCAAAGGGGTGCGTCGAAGCGGCAATCATGGCGTAATCGTGCTGATCTGCGACTTCGGCGACGGCTTTGCGCAACCGAGCCAGGTCCGCTCGCGCTTCCTGCACGGTGGAACAGATGCGGGTGCCGACCTCGATCTGAGATCGCAGGAACTCGTGCCCCACCTGGCCTTCGAGCTTCTCCACCGCATCCTTCATCACCGAGTCTGGAGGATCCTGGACGAGATTGCGGGTCACCCGGTCCACCAGCAGATACTCTTCCTCAATCCCAATGGTGAATTGTGGTTTGGGGATCGCCATGACTGCACCTCTCGCCGTTGATCCAACAAGATAGCGAGCGCTTGGCACTCAGGTCGGGGGAGGGACCGGATCCCCAATCGTCGACTTCCCCTCTACTCCCGATCCCGTTGCCGCCTCTGCTGCTTCCGGTTTCCGCTGCCATCTCTCACCCAGGTCTGGATTCCTTTGGCGGCGCCCCAGGTAGTCGTCTTCACGGCAGCGGCCGAGCGCTGTCGGGCGCGTCGAACTGAGGCTCCGGCCCGCTTCACGACCGGCCCGGCAATCTCGAAGACCCTCTTCTCGACTTTGGTCAGCACCACTTCGGATTCTTCGACGATGGCTCTGACCTGGGGCACTTGTTGCAGCCATCCCATGGTCCGCAAGGAGAAGTAGATGACACCGCCCGAGACTCCCACGATGCCGCCTGCGGCGAGCAGCAGAACGAGATCCGGGAGCCTGATTGCGAAGAACTCACGGCCGGCCGGAACCACAATGATGAGCGCCAAGAAGAAGACCATGCCCCCTATCAGGATGCGACGGATGGCCGTGAGGGGCCGGCTTACGATCAGCAAAGCAAAGAATCCCATCCCCGAAAGTACGATGGTGGCCACCGTACGGGCCTCGATCAACGGCACTCCCTCGGCGAGCGCCAGGGAATACGCGGCGAAGGCGGCAAACGCGGCAAGCGTCCCGGTCGGCACCGCGAACCTCATAACGCGGAACAGAAAGCCGCGGCGTGCCCGCCGGGCGGTTGGCTCCAGAGCCAGGAAGAAGGCCGGGATCCCGATGGTGATGGAGCCGACGAGGCTCAGGTGTCTGGGCAGAAAGGGAAAGGCCTGACCGGCCAGGGCAACCGCAATCACCAACAACATCGTATAGACCGTCTTCGTGACGAACAGATTCGCGACCCTCTCGATGTTGGCGATCACCCGGCGACCCTCGGCGACAACGGACGGGAGGTGATCAAAGACTCCGTCCACCAGCACCACTTCGGCAACCGCCCGGGTGGCGGAACTCCCCGTACCCATCGCAATGCCGATGTCGGCATCCTTGAGGGCGAGTACGTCGTTGACTCCGTCACCGGTCATGGCCACTGTGTGGCCGTGGGCTTGCAGAGCCGCGACCATCTTCCTCTTCTGATGGGGGGTGACCCGCCCGAACACAACCCCGTATTCGACGGCATCCTCGAAGCCCCCGTCATCCTCAGGAAGGTCACGTCCGTCCACCACCCGATCAGCGTTCCGCAGACCGACGCGGCGGGCAATGGCCGCGACCGTTTCGGGATGGTCACCGGAGATCACCTTGGCGCGGACGCCCTGGCGTTCGAAGAACTCAAGAGTCTTGGTCACATCGTCACGTACCCGGTCCCCAAACAGGACCAACCCCATCGGTTGCAGACCCTCCGGAAGGCCACCGGCGCGCAGCGGTTGCCGGGTGGAGCCGACCGCCAGAACTCGATATCCATCGGACGCCAACGCGGCTGCCCGATCCATGACCCGACCCTCCCCGGGGAACACCATTTCGGGAGCACCCAGCACCCATGTTCCCCGGTCACCGAACTCGGTCCCACTCCACTTACGGTCGGAGGAGAACGGCATCTGGGCTATTGCTCGCCATCCGGCCGGGTGCGAAAATGCCGACGCGATTGCGCGGACGGTTCCGTTCGGAGTCGGATCGGTAGCCGCGAGGGCTCCCAGGGCGGGAGTAAGGTCTTCGGTCTCCGCCAGATACATAACGTCGTGCACGCTCAGCCGGCCTTCGGTGAGCGTGCCGGTCTTGTCGAAACAGACAACGTCAACACGCGCCAGGCCCTCGACTGCGGGAAGCTCCTGAACCAGCACGTTCTGGCGGCCGAGCCGGACCACTCCAACCGCGAACGCCACCGATGTGAGCAATACGAGCCCCTGGGGCACCATGCCGACCGTGCCCGCCACGGCGCTTCGAATAGCCTCCTTCAGCGTGTCATTCGCCTGAAGCTGACTCCAGATCAAGAGGATCTCCGTAGGTATGAGCAACCAGCCGACCAGTCCGAGGATCCAGTCCACCCCGGCCCGTAGCTCCGATCGGACCAGCGTGAACTTGCGAGCTTCATCCGCAAGACGAACCGCGTACGCGTCTTTCCCGACTTTGGTTGCCCGGAAGCGCCCGCCACCCGCCACCACGAAACTGCCGGAGAGAACCCCGTCACCGGGATTCTTGGCAACCGGGTCCGACTCTCCGGTCAATAGCGATTCATCGATCTCCAGGCCGGCGCTCACCAGCACAACACCATCGACGACAACCTGATCGCCCGGCTGGAGATCAAGTACTTCGTCGAGTACAACCCGGTTGACGGCCAGATCACCGACGGAACCCTGTCTGACGACTCTGGCCTGTGGCGCACTCAAGAGCGCCAGACGATCGAGAGCGCGTTTAGCTCTCAGCTCCTGGACAATTCCAATAGAAGCGTTCGCGACGAGAACAAACCCGAAGAGGGCATCCTGGACCGGAGCTACAAACAGCACGACGACCAGGAGGAATCCAAGCAACATATTGAAGCGGGTGAAGATATTGGCGCGGATGATGTCGCCCACGGTCCGGCTGGTGCCGCGCTGGAACGTCATTCACCTGACCGCGGTCAATACGCTGCTGAACCTCAGCAGGGCTCAATCCGTCGACACCCGGGGTCCTGAGCTCGGTTGTTCCCGTCATGGAATCCTTATGGCCGCAGTCCGCGCATTGGATGGTACGGGTGCTGCGGCAGGTTGCTCACCTGGAGCAAGCTAGCGATCTGACTTCGATGCGGGAATTCTCCGCTAGGTCACGTCAGGAGCATTCGGATGGCGGCAGCCACCGCGGCGACGATTAGCACCCAGCGAATCCAGCCGGCCCCTTTGCGGACCGCGAGACGGGCGGAGACCCAGGCGCCGACCATGTTGCCCACTCCCAGGGTCATCCCGACTGCCAGATCGACCTGGTCGGCAAACGCAAATAGGACCAACACCAGCGGCGTGTACACAAGAATGAGAGCGACCTTGACAGCATTGGCTTTGACCAATCCGAGGCCGCCGCCTAGAACGAGCCCGGCCAGCATGAGGAATCCCATTCCCGCTTGCACAAAGCCCCCGTAGAACCCGGCAGCCAGAAAGACCAACCAGCGCCAGGGCTGCCGCAGCCGGGGCTCGGCGTCGCCGATCCACCGAGATGGTTTCACGAAGACCAGAACCGCCACGAGCACAATGACGAGGGCAAACACCCGACGCATCGTTTCCGACGACATCGTCGTGGCGACATAGGCGCCGCTCACTGCGCCCAGGATCATCGGTGGGATCAGCGGCCACACGACATGCCATGGGACGGCTTTGCCGCGCTGGTAACCGGCCAGGCCTGCCAGATTCTGCATGAGAATGGCAATCCGGTTGGTGCCGTTGGCGACGCCGGCACCGACGAGTTCAACCAGAATCGGCAGCGTCACAACGGAACCGCCTCCGGCCACCGTGTTGATGAATCCGGCGACCATTCCCGCGGCCAGCAGCAGAAGAACGGTACCCAGTGACATGCACGGATGTTGGCCCACCGCACCCGAAGTTCCAAACATCCCAGCAGCCGGCAACGGCATATCACTCTCGGGAGTTGGGAACTGGGAACGAAGCGAAATGAAAGCTGGGAGCTCACATCTTTGTCGTACGCCTGACTTTGTTGGGCGGGCGACAGTCTTGAGGGTGTTGGTGATGGTGGAAGCGCCAATTACAAGGAGGAGTCCACATGGCAAATCCATTCACTACCCTCACCCAACCGGTTGCGGGATCTGATTTCCGGGAGCCGTCTCCGCACCGCAGGACCGGTTTGATCATCGGGGCGGTCGGTCTGGGACTAGCGATGATCACGCTGATCGCCAATCTGGTGGCGGGCGGGCAGGTTGAGCCTTCGGCCGGGATTTTGGCCTGGGCGTTTGGTTTGACTACGACTGCGTTCGGGACGGTCAAGTTTGGCATCGGAGTGATCTTGATCGGCATTTTGGTGCGGATCCACTACCGGTGGGACAGCATGAGTGAGGCCTTGCCCCGTATCAAAGCGGCCGGTGATGGTTCGAAACTCCCGCTGGGTCCGATCGATACCGAGTACGGCCCGGCTACGGTCACCGATAGAGCCCCGGGATCGTTGGGTATCCACAAGATGGCCCGCCGGTTGTGGGGTCCGATGCTGGGAATGGGCGCCATGTTTGTGGTGGCCGGGTTCTTTGTGTCGTTGGTCTGGTCCAGCAACGCCGGTACCGATCCGGTGGCGGCTACCCGGGCTGCGGCGTGGACTCAGGGTTTGCAGTTCCTCGGTGAAGGGTTCCTACTGTCGGGGATTTCATTCCTGTTGGGTTCGATCCTCGGGTTGATCCGCGACGGCGGCGCCGAAGTCCAACAATCACTCGGTTTGTCGGTGAAATTGTTGGACATGCCGGCCACCGCCAAAGCGTTCGTCGGTTTGATGGCAGCCGGTCTGATGATCTCGATCGCCCAGTTCGGTTTCTACGTCTACGCCGCCGCCAACGTCACTACCAGCAACATCGCCGCTAACTCGGCATGGTTGGGACCGTTCCGTGAACTCGGTCTCGGGTTGCTGCTGGCCGGGATTGTTCTGGCTCTGGCCACCATTGGTACCGCTCTGGCTTTCCAGGCTGGACGGATCCGCGAAATCATCGCCACCGGGCGCTAGGAGGATATGACTATGACCACAACACTCAACAGCCGAACGTTCGATATCGAAACCAGCGACCACGCTCAGGGACCCAACCTGCCCCAGCAGGTAGGCGCCAGGCTGTGGAGACCGATGCTGGTGATGGCCCTGATGGGCTTCGCCGTCGGATCCGTCTTGGCCGCCGTCCGGGCCACCTCCATCGCTAACGGCGACGCCGCATCGACCATCGTGTCGCTGGGACATTTCGTCCCCGCTGCGATGTTCGTGGGGTTCGCTTCGGTGTTCGCGGCGATCTCGTTTGCGATCGCCCGGATCCTCGGTGAGTTCCGCAGTGGCGGCGGCGCCGTTCAGGAAACCGCCGGGCTGCCGGTCGAGACGCTCAGAATGCCCCCAACTGCCAAGGCGTTCATCGGGTTGATGGCCATGGCAATGATGACCATCCTCGCCGCGGTCGCAGCCCATATCGTCATCGGAGCGCAGATCGCCTCCGGGGACACCACGGCATTGGCCAACTCCGAGCAATGGGCGATCTGGCTCGAGGGGATCCGCCGATTCGGAACAGCCCTCTACCTGTTCGCCATCGCCCTCGGACTCGGAACCATCATCCACGTACTCCGATTCCAAGCCATCCGCATCCGCCAACTCGCCACCGAAACCAACCGCTAGCAAGCGCACCGCCGGGGGGCCGCCATACGAGCGGCTCCCCGGCGAGGCATCACGGCACGAAGGTTCTTGCCCACGCCGCTGCTTCTTCTTCTGAGGTGAACATTCGGACCGGGCGACTCGGTTTGCTCAGTTGTAGGAAGAGGTTGCCAAGACGCTTGCTGAAAGCCTTGTCGACGATGAGTGCAGTAGCCAACTCGGCGCTACTGTCCGGGTCGCCCGCGAATCCGTCCCGGGCCGCCCGATCGGCGAACGCAGCTCCGCGAATATCGACTACGGCCGGGACCGGTCGGCCACCCGTCAGCCGGCGAACTGCCGCGACGGTCTCTCCTGCATGGTCCGCAGTGACCAACACGCCCGCGTCGAGACGATGCCATAGCATTCCCGACGTATCGATCCACATGCTGCCGATCGACGTCTTGATTGTCTCGTCCATCAACAAACCGCCTCGACGAGCACAAGATGATACTCAACCGTGCAACGAGTTGCGCGACTAACTAGTCATACATGTCACTCCGCAAAATGCACTGTATTTCCCTTCGCCATCTGCCGATTGAAGAGGAAAGGATTACGACCGAAGGGTTTCCGATGGCGCGGGGAATCGCTCCATCCCACAAAATCCGCCGACGCCGCCGAATGACTGAGCCGGGCAATGCCAACGTCTGGGTTCTGACCGGCATCGTGGCGCTGGCGGCCGCCGTCCTGACTTTTGCCGCCCGCGATCTGCCCGTCATTCATCCGAACCTGCAACTCCGTTGGTTTCACCTGGCCGTTGGTTTCTTCTTTTCGGAGCTCACCGTGGTGCATCTCCGATTCCGGCGGGACGCACATTCGTTCTCAATGAGTGAGATTCCGTTGGTCATCGGGTTCTTCCTTGCAGCTCCGGTCGAGGTGGTCGTGGGGCAGTTGATCGCCAACATCTTTGTCCTGAGCTTCAGTCGCCGTCAGCCGTTGATCAAGCTGTTCTTCAACCTTGCCCAGTTCGCGCTACAAACCGCCCTGGCCATCGCCGCATTCCGAGCTGTGGTTGCGGTTGCCGATCCGCTCGGCCCGGCCGGATGGTTGGGAGCGCTGGCAGCCACTATCACCGCGCTGACGATTGCGGACATTCTGATCAACATGGCCATCCGCATGACCGGTGGGACCTTGAACAACCGCGATATCCTCGAGGTGTACGGGCTCAGTGCCCTGGCGGCAACGCTCAACACGGTTCTGGCCATCATCGGGATCACCTTGCTCATTCGCGCCCCGTCCGCCGCCATCGTCGCTTTCGTCCCGCCCGTCGTCATGTTCATGGGATATCGGGCCTACGTGACCCAACGTCACGAACGGGCGCGGCTCAAGTCTCTGTACGATGCGACCCGCGACCTCCACCAATCGCCCCAAATCGAATCTGCGCTGGTAGCAGCTGCTCGCCACGCCTGTGACATGTTCGAAGCTGATTTTGCCGAGATTCTCGTATTCCCGAACGGACCTGCCGGGAACACGTTCCGTACGGCGGTCGGGCCCGGTGACCGCCTCGAGATCATGGTGCCCCTCGACCTCGCTCGGGAGCATCCAGTCTGGAAAGAGGTGGTACCCAACAAATCGGGAGTCCTTCTAGCCGACGGAGCCAACCTGACTCGCGAACACGGCCCCATCATCACCGACTACCTTTCCGCCCCTTTGACCGGCAAGGATGACGTCCTCGGTGTGTTTCTGGTCGCCAACAAGCTCGGAAACGTGACGGCATTCACCGAAGAGGACCTCGCCATTCTCATGACGCTGGCCGGCCAGGTAAGCGTTTCGCTGCAGAACGGACACCTGGCCGACTCTCTGGCAGCCCTCACGGAGTTGAAGGAAGAGCTTCGCTACCAGGCGCTGCACGATTCGCTCACGCTGCTGGCCAACCGCACCCTCTTCCGGGACAAGGTCGAACGGGCGTTGGAGAGTTGCAAGGAACGGCTTCGGTTCGTCGCCGTCCTGTTCCTCGACCTGGATGACTTCAAAGTTGTCAACGACAGCCTGGGACATGCTGCCGGCGATCAGATGTTGATTGCCGTGGCCGGCAGATTGCAGGGCGCCTGCCGGCCCCAGGACACGGTCGCCCGGCTGGGCGGCGATGAATTCGCAGTACTCGTCGAAAACATCACCGACACGTCGGAAGCGCTGGCGGTCGCCGACCGGATCACCGAAAAACTGAATGCCGTCTTTTCGGTGGAAAACAAGAAGATCGGAACCCGGGCCAGCATCGGCATCGCCTTCGCCGATCAGGGCGAAGATCCGGACCAGCTGTTGCGCAACGCCGACGCGGCGATGTACGCAGCCAAACGAAACGGCAAGGGAGGCTGGCAGGTATTCGAACCGTCGATGCATGTAGAAGTCAACACACGGCTGGAGCTGCGTCATGACCTCAAGGAGGCCATCGCCCGAGAAGAGCTGGCTGTTCACTACCAGCCCATTGTCGACATGGGGTCAGGTCAGATCGTCGCCGTCGAGTCATTGGTCCGGTGGAGTCACCCAGAGCGAGGAGAGATTCCGCCGTCACAATTCATCCCCTTTGCAGAGGAAACGGGTTTGATCGGCCCGATTGGACGGTGGGTCCTGCGCGAGGCCTGCCACCAGGCCCGGAAATGGGAACGAGCGATCCCCGCCGGCCAATCGCCGATCCGCGTGGCCGTCAATTTGTCGCCTGCCCAGCTCACGGACGATGGACTGGTCGACGAGGTCAGGACGACGTTGCTGGAGGAAGGTTTGCCTGCGGAGCGGCTCATTCTGGAGATCACCGAGACAGTGATGATGCAGACGTCGATCCGAAAGCTCAAGGAGTTGAAAGAACTTGGCGTGCTGTTGGCGATCGACGACTTCGGGACCGGATATTCATCCCTCAGTTATCTCGACCGCCTGCCGGTAGATATCGTCAAAGTCGACAAGTCGTTCACGGCGCGGCTCGGGTTCGCTCACGAAGTTCCCCAACTGGTGAAGACGGTCGTCCAGCTCGGCAGCGCCCTCGGTCTGGAAACAATTGTCGAAGGTATCGAGTCGATCGACCAGTACGATCAGATCAAGGAACTTGGCTGCCTCCACGGTCAAGGATTCCTGTTTGCCGAGCCGCTGAGTGCTCGAGCCATCGGAGCTTTGCTCCAGGTCGAGGGCGAGGGGGGAATCGTATTCCCCGTGTTCGACACCCTTCCACCCCCTGGACATCTCCGCATCGTCTAGACCGCCGGGTCGCCAGAAGTCGGGACGAAACGAGGCGCGACGGCCACTATTGTCCAGATCGACAGCGTGAGTTGCGGGCAACGGAGAGGCCGAGGGTGGAAGACGAACTCCATGTGATCTTCGGAACCGGGCCGGTTGGACTGGCCACTATGGAGGAGCTGGTCGGGTCCGGGAAGGATGTCCGCATGGTGAACCGATCCGGACATGCCGACGTCCCGGATGGTGTTGCACTGGTCAGCGGCGATGCGGCCGACCCCGATTTCGCCACACGGGCGCCCGCGGAGCATCCGTGGTCTATCAGGCGCTCAACCCCCCGTATCATCAATGGCCGGAGCGCTTCCCGGCGCTGCAGAACTCGGTCATCTCGGCGGCTCGTGCCTGCGGAGCAACGCTGATCTCCATGGAGAACCTCTACATGTTCGGCGCGACCGGTGGAGCGGCGATGTCTGAAGATACCCCGTTGGCACCCAACACCAGAAAGGGTGAAGTCCGGGCAAACATGACCCGTGAGCTCGCAGCCGCTCACGGTCGTGGCGAAATCCGGGCTGCCAGCGTTCGTGCATCGGATTTCTTCGGCCCCCGGGTTCTGCAGTCGGCCCTTGGTGATCGGGTGTTCGCACGCATCCTCGACGGCAAGACTGCTCAGGTGCTCGGGGATCCAGAGCTGCCTCACGCGTACACCTACGTGGGAGACATCGCCAGGGCGTTGGTCCTGGTCGGTAACGAACCTTCCGCATGGGGCAAGGCCTGGCACGTTCCCAGCGACGAAACGACCACCACCAGGCAGATCGTCGCCATGATCGGCGAAGTTGCCGGAGTTCCCGCCAGGGCCACGGCAACTCCCAAGCTGCTCTGCGAATCCTGGGACGATTCGATCCGGAAGTCCGAGAACTGCTGGAGATGCTGTATGAATTCGAGGAGCCGTTCATCTCCGATGAGTAGCGCCTTGCAGGCTAGATTCGGGTTTCGGCCCACACCCTTACGAGACGCTCTCGAGGCGACGATCGATTGGTACCGCAACCGATTTGACCGGTAGTCGCTGTCGTCTCGGATTCCGGTCAATCCCACCGACTGACCGAAAGCCAGACCCGGTCGATCTCACCACCCACCAGGCGTTCGCCGCAGCGTGGTAGTTGAGAATGTCGTGGCGTCCGTCGCCGTCAACGTCACCTACCATCTGATAGGACCACCCAGAAGCCGTCGAGAAGTCCGCCCACGTACCGGTCACAAACCGGGACCCTGTCGATCGGCTCACCAGCCACGTCCCATTCGAAGGATGAAAACTCGCCACATCATCACGCCCATCCCCATTGAAATCCCCAACCAACTGCGAAGACCACCCAGAAGCCGTCGCAAAATCCGCCCACAACGCCGTCACAAAACCACTCCCCGTCGAACGGCTCACCCACCACGTCCCATTCGAAGGATGAAAACTCGCCACATCATCACGCCCATCCCCATTGAAATCCCCAACCAACTGCGAAGACCACCCAGAAGCCGTCGCAAAATCCGCCCACAACGCCGTCACAAAACCACTCCCCGTCGAACGGCTCACCCACCACGTCCCATTCGAAGGATGAAAACTCGCCACATCATCACGCCCATCCCCATTGAAATCCCCAACCAACTGCGAAGACCACCCAGAAGCCGTCGCAAAATCCGCCCACAACGCCGTCACAAAACCACTCCCCGTCGAACGGCTCACCCACCACGTCCCATTCGAAGGATGAAAACTCGCCACATCATCACGCCCATCCCCATTGAAATCCCCAACCAACTGCGAAGACCACCCAGAAGCCGTCGCAAAATCCGCCCACAACGCCGTCACAAAACCACTCCCGTCGAACGGCTCACCCACCAGTTGCCGTCGGCGTAGGAAGCGAGATCGTCGAGCCCATCCCCATTGAAATCCCCGACCCGATGAATGGAGCGGCCTGGCAACCCACCTGCTCCGGACCAAGGCGCCGTGAAAATCACAGGCCGCTCGACACTCCGACCCACCAGCTGTCTGCCAGGAGCTTCAGAACGGCCACGTCGCCGCGGCCGTCATCCGAGAACTCGCCCACCAGGGCTGCGGCCGGATCTTCGACAGGCGGAACCGGCACCACAGTTACGGTTCTGACAACCACTGTTGCCTGGTTCCCCGATGCGTCGGCGGCGCTGTAGACAACTTCGTAGATACCGGGCAAGGTTGTGTCCAAGGCTGAAGTGTCGATAGCCGCCACTATCGGTGAGGCTTGATTGTCGGAAACCACAGCGCCTTGCTCGTCATACTCGCTTCCAACGGCAACGGCTTGCGGGTTGGCCCCCAGCAGGGAGATCACCGGCGGCACCGTGTCAATCACCTTCACCGTGCGAGTCACCTCCACTGCCTGGTTGCCGGAAGAATCCGCAACGTTGTAGGTCACCCCAAATGTACCGACCTTGCCAACATCCAATGCAGAGTCGTCGATGACAACTTCGGACGACAGGTCGCCGTCGGCATTGTCCTGAGCCGCGGCGCCCGGCTCTCCATACGGGTCACCCAGTTGCACGGTTTTCGGATTAGATCCGATGAGCGTGATCACCGGGGGCGTCGTATCCACAACCCGCACCGTTCGGACCTTTTCTACGGCGCTGTTGCCCGCAAATCTCTGACGTTGTAGGTGACCTGATAGATACCCACCTTGGCAACGTTGACGGCAGAAGCATCAACAACGATCTCCTCCGACAAGTCACCGTCGATGTTCCGGTGGCTTGTGGCCTCGTTCGACGTAGAAGCCGCCGAGTTCCACCGTCTGCGGGTTTGCGCCAGTCAGTGTGATCACCGGCCGGATCGTGTCCGAGACGAAGAGCGAATCCAATGCGGCGTTCCAGGCCGTCGCCATCTTCGTATCCACTGTCGTTCGGATGGATACCGTCTGCGATATCAGCGGCCCGGTTTCAACGGACTGTTCATATCGACCAACATGACCCGATCACCGGCCGCAGCCCGCGCGCTCACGAGCGCAGCGATCTTGCTGTTGAGGTCATTCGTGCGTTGCCGCAAAGTGTTGTTGCCGTCATTCCGCGGGACGATCTTGGCCACGATGGCCCACGTCGTGTTGTCGGCCGTCTTAATCCAGTCGGATTGACCCATTTCGTTGTATAGTTGAGGTTGAACTCTGCCCTTGCGTTATGTCGTTGGTACCGATGTGGAGCAGGACGACATCGGCGGGATTGGCGGACAGCCAGCCGGTTGCTGCATCACGAATCTGGTCGGCCCGCATTCCGCTGTGGCCCTCGTGATTTCTGTCGAAGTTGTTAGGAACACCCGTTGAGCGACTGCCGACAAAGTCGAGATCGCGTCCTGCCGCTGCTTGCGAGAGCCACAACGTTCGTCGATAACCCGTGTCGTTGCTGCTGCCGAGAATTCCCTCCGTGATCGAGTCGCCCAGGGGCATGACCTCGACGGTTCCCGCCAGACTCGCCCGGGCTGCAACCCCACCCAACGGGAGGAGGGCGGCCACCAC
>CAVRPP010000015.1:0-308187 GCA_963723165.1 uncultured Actinomycetota bacterium | reverse complement strand
CTTTCAGAGCCGGCGTGAACACGCCGTTGAAGAAGTCCACGGTTCCGAGACCGCCCTCAAGCGCAGACCGCGTCAAGGCGATTGCTGCTTCGGTGTTGCCGGCCAGCAAGAAGTCGATCAACTCGTTACGAAGTTCGTCGTCGGTCATCGCCGCCTCCGCACTGGAACGCGCAATCCATCTCGGAACAACAGGGTCGATCAGTTGACCTAATCCTTGAGGCTACTACCGCGGGCGATTGAGGAACAACCGCCACTTCTGCGGGTTCGCAATACTCGCCGGGCCACCCACCGTGGGACGTGTCACAAGGGCGGAGTGCCTGTTGAGTTGCCGGTAGGACACGGAGGGGTCCGGGCACCGGGAGGCCGGCCGGGTCAGCTAATGCGCTGGCGGCACGTGTCCCGAAGCGTGCAGTAATCGCACGGGCCCCCAGGAATTGCGACGTTTTCGCCAACCCCCAGCACCATCGTGACCGACTTGAGCGGTATCATCTGCAGGCTAGGAGTCAGCTCGACGCCCACCCGGTCCGGATCGATCATGGCGAAGATTTCCCGCTGGACAGGATCGACGGGCATTCCCTCCATGCCCGGGCTGAGGGGTACGGTGGTTTCCAGCCCGGCTGGAATGGCTTCTGTTTCGACCTGGTTGCATGCGGCAGCACCGAGCGCGGTAACGGCTGCCGACCCAACCGAATCGAGAGCGAAGGCATACGCCAGGTTGGCAGACACCTCGGCGACGGCCGCCTCGGCGAGCGAATCGCCGACGGTGCACAACATGACGATGACGTACTCTGCCGGACCGAGGTGTTCAACAGCGAGTGGACCGGTTAGCCGGTAACCGCCTTCCAACAGAAGACGTCCGTGCCGGACACCATCCACGCGCAGCCTGCGGGAGAGCACCGCCGGTTTGATGAGATGACGCCCATTCGCCAGGGCACGTTCGGCCAATTCGACGACCTGGGACCGGCGAGCTCTCACAACCGCCGGATCGACCGCCTGGCTGCGGAGCACGTCGTCGACGTCGTAGTCGAGGTGCCAATCGCGCCGGACCGTCACCTTCCACCCGCCGTCCTTGGGCGCATTGCCCCGGCATTACTCATGGTTCTCCCTGCCGTTTGAGTGACGCCACGACAAGAGGTGCCAGACCGAAAGGCCGCGGAGGACATGGCGGCGTCCGTAACGGCACATGAAGCACTGGTCACGATCCCCACGCCCCGGAACGCATTGTTGCTCGTGTGCCGTCGAGGAGTCCAAACGACACGTTGCTGTTGTTCAGATTGATACTGACACCGTAGTCCTCAATGACCGGTGAGATAATGTCGAACCTCGAAGATCCGGGCGTGTCAGTTGCCAGTCGCGTCGCTCGCGACCCGAACGCTGCGGGCGACGAGAATGTGTTGGTTGCGGAGGTGTCGAAAGCATTCCACTTGACGACCGAGGAGATCATTGGCCTCATCCGGAACTGCTTCGCCTCAAGCTTCAATGGCGCGAAGTACCTCGAACACCTCGATTCGTGGCGAGAAGCCCGAGGTGGCTAGGACCAGAAGAGAATCCGACGCCTAAGGCGCCATAGCATCGGAAAGTACGTACCGTCAGATGCCGATAGCTTGGAAGGAGCTACATGACAGTGCGAGTCGTTGCCCACCTGCGTGCGCAGGAAGGAAAAGGAGCCGAACTCGGGGAAGCGCCCCAGGTCCCGATCGAGCCAACCCGAGCCGAGCCCGGAAACATCAGTTACGAGCTTCTCGCGAGTCTCGACGACGACAGGGACTACACCTTCGTCGAGGAGTATCAGGACGGCCGTGCGGTCGATGCCCACATGGAAACGCCGCACATTGCCGCGGCCATGGCTGCTATGCCCGAGTTGGTGGACGGCGGTCTCGACCTGCGGAAATATCGGCAGATCGGCTGAGAGCTACCCGTCGATGAGGGCTGCGACCTGTTCGGCGGGCGATGCTTGGTCGTAACGGCGAGCCGTCCTCACGGGCGAAGATGACACCGTCATCTTGACAACCACCAGTCCGTTCAACTGGCTCGAAACCGGTGGTCAGGTTGTCATTTACCCGAGAGAATCGACGGCTTTGGTGCTGACCAGTTGGGGAACCATCGAACGCAGAGTCTGGGTAGATGTGACCATCTTGTCACCATCGGGCGAAACCGTCCCCTACAGCCTTGATGGTGAAACACCAGGAAACCCCCGTTGACCTGGGGGTTTCCTGGTGTCGGAGGAGCGACTGCAACCTCTAGTACACGCGACCCTTGGGAGACGTGGTTGGTCGTGGCGTGATCCACTGACTCCGAGGGCAGCCGATTGCCAAGTTGACTCGATCACCGTTTGGGAACATGAACTGAAAGAGCCGAGAAAGATTGATGCGAAGATCAGGAAGTATTGCTAACAAACAAGAAATGCCTCGAATACTCGAGGTGTTTTGATTCCTAGAACCCAAACCACTTTGCGTGGCGGCTCGAGCCGAAGAGGGTCTTGTCGTTCACCAGCTCCGCCGAAGGCTCGGTGAACGTCCCCGTGGGCGGGCCCGCCAGGAACTCCACTTCCACTTTGCCGACACGTTCCGCGCCGAACTCGATGTAACACGCGCCCCACCCCCTGATACGCCGTGACAACCCCGCCCCGCACACTGGCGATGATCTGCTCGGCAACCGTCCGTGCCGTCCCTTCGGCAAACACACCCGCCTTGGGCGTCCCCACGCTGTTGACGTCACCGACCGTGTACACATTCTCGAACTCCGTCCTGAGCGTCTTCGTATCCACGGGGACCCAGCCGTCCACCGTCATGCCGCTGGACGCGACGACATCCGGCACGCGATGTTTCGGGATGCCGAGGAACAGGTCATAGGGCATCTCCTCTCCGTTATCCAGGACCGCCACCCGGCGGGCTCCATCCAGCGAACGCACGAGTCGATCCGGGACGAAGGAGATGCCTCGCTCCGAAAAAGCCCTGACCAGCGCCGTTGAAGTATCCGGCGAAGGCGGGATCGGGATCCCGAACGGCATCACCAGGGTGATCTCACAGTCCGCGGGACGCTGCCGAACGAGATGATCATGCGTCAACAGCGCGGCCTCGCTCGGCGCAGGCGGACACTTGAACGGAGTCGATATCACCCCGACGATGACACGGCCTTTTGTGAACGTGGGCAGAACCTCGCGTAGCTTCTCCGCGCCCGCGATCGAAAGAACTCATTCCCGCCTTCCGCCAGCCCGGGTGTATGACCTATGTCATAGTCCGCACCGAGGGCGACGACCAGCACGTCCGCGTCATACGTCCCTTTGTCTGTCGTCACGCAGCGAGTTTGGGGGTCAATCGAAGTGATCGTCTCCTGCCTGAATGTCACCCCCGGCTTGACGATGTTGCGATACGCGATGCGCACAGCGTCCGCATCCTTTTACCGAACATCACGTCGAATTTTGAGTAGCCGAAGCAGAACGAATCGTTCTTGTCGATCAACGTCAGGTCAAGGTCACTGCCCAACTCATCCGACAGGATCGAACTCAACTCCAGTCCGCCGTACCCTGCTCCCAGCACAAGCACCTTTGAGTTCATACACATCTCCTCTTGATTGGCGAAAGATATCGGCAGACTCCTATGAGCACGTCGTATGAGCGGGGGCGCCTTCCTCGATTCGGGCCGAGCAGACAAACGCTGGAGAAGTTGCTCTTACTTCGGCTCGTATATGTCGAACAGGCGTCTGCTTTCGGCGGTCTTCTTGGCCTCCACCAGGAGTGGTGTCAAGATGGGGCTGATCACCGAGGCGGCAGCCTCAGCAGCCTGCTTCGACGCCCACAACACGACGATCCCATAGTCGCCAGCCTCATAATCAGCAAAGAATTCACACCGATCGCACCCCTGTTGCGCGGTGGATGGCAGGCACAACTTCATCCGCTATGGCTTCTGCTTCTGAGCGCTTTCCGGGTCCTAGGCTGAACTGGACCAATCTGAAGTTCATGATGTTTTCTCCCAGTGTATTAGGGGTGCGCTTCGAACCGAGACGCACTGATGACAGATTGCCGCCGATTGTCATAGCAAATGAGATGAGACAATCAACTCGCTGACGATTGCGATCCAACAAGCCGCCCCACGGTAAGGGTTTTCCCGAACGGGATCAACTTGCAGAAAGAAACCCCCGTTGACCTGGGGGTTTCTCGGCTTTCACGTTTCGGCGATGTGGGCGACGGCGTCTCCCTGGTTGACCAGGGGGTGCTGGGTGTGGCCGATGATGAGGCCGGCGTTTCTCGCATTCAGGCGGCTGAGTCGCTTGCCGAATGGGTCGAAAATGGTAGCGATAGGCTCGCCCTCATTGACATATGCGCCGAGGTCGGCTTCAAGATGGAGAACACCGCTCCTGGGCGCCCGCACCCATCCGGTCCGGCGGGAGAGCACCGTATCGCCGGGGGCTGGGTCGACGGTCGAGATGATGCCGAGCTCGGCGAAGATGCGGCGTGTGCCATCTCTGCCTCTCGCGATGGCTACCGGGTCGAACCTCAAGGCCTCGCCGCCTTCGTAGATCAGGACCGTTGCACCGGCTTCTGTGGCCGCCTGCCGAAGCGACCCATCGCGGGTGCGCGAGTGGATGGCGATCGGGGCGGAAAAGATCCGGGCGAGGGCAAGGGTGTGCGGATCGTCGAGGTCGGCCCGGATTTGAGGCAGATTGGTGCGGTGATCCGAACCGGTGTGCAAGTCGATACCGACGCTACATCGGCTGACCACCTCCGTCATCACCAGGTGAGCGATCCGCGAAGCAAGCGATCCACGAGCCGAACCCGGAAACGACCTGTTGAGATCCCTTCGATCGGGCAAGTACCGGTCGCCGGTGTTAAAGCCATGGACGTTCACGACCGGCATGGCCAACACGGTCCCGGACATTGACGCTGGATCGAGAGCTTCGACGACTTGCCGGATGATCTCGACCCCACAGAGCTCGTCCCCGTGCACCGCCGCGCTGAGCCAAACACTCGGTCCTTCATTTTGACCGTGGAAGACGAGCACGGGCAGCGCCACAGGCGTGCCAGACATCAGTCGAGCAATGGGAAGTTCTAACTTGGCTTTCCGGCCCGCTGCGACCAGGTTCCCGGATATTGCGAATGGGGCGCGACGTTGTTTTGGCATCTCAGCTCGGATCGTGCTCGACGGCGGGTGGCGCTTCGGGGTCGGGGATCGGGATCTCGGGCAGAGGTTGGATCTCCGGTCGGGCGCGGCGCCGCCGGCGTTCAGGGACGAGGTCTCTCATCGCTTCGAGCTTTCCGTAGCACAGCAGACGGTCTTCAGCCTCGAGCACTCGGCCAACCCGTGGATTGGGAATAACGGTGGTGCCCCGGGTCAAACTGAGGACGGTGATGTCACGGTTGCGGAGGCCGGACTCGTCGATGGCCTGACCTACCAGATCGGCGCCCTCGTGCACCAACAGCTCTGCTACGCCGTAGCCGGTACTGACCGTCAGCCGTTGACGGACGTCGAGCTCGGGAAATGCGACCTGACTAAGCATGTAGTCGACGATGGCGCCAGCCACATCGAGACCGGTGGCAGTCTCGATTCCCTCGAGCCCAGGTGATGAGTTGACCTCCAACACGAGGGGACCGCTCTCGCTTTCGAGCATGTCGACCCCGGCCACTCGCAGGCCCATGATCTGTGCGGACTGCACCGCTACACGCTCGAAGTCCCTGTCGAGCTCGATGATCTCAGTCGACCCACCGCGGTGAACGTTCGAACGGAACTCCCCTTCCTGCGCTCGGCGCCGCATCGCCGCCACCACTCGGTCGCCCACGACGAGCGCTCGAATGTCGCGGCCCCCACTCTCAGCGATGAAGCGCTGAATCAACACGTTTTGCCTAGTGCTCTGCAACGTTTCGATCACCGCTTCGGCCACCTTGGTGTCAGGGGCCAGAATCACCCCAATGCCCTGGGTTCCCTCCAGGAGCTTGATCACGACCGGGGCGCCGCCGACCCGTTCGATTGCCTGCAGCACATCGGCACGGTCCCGCACGAACGTCGTCGCCGGGATTCTGATGTCGTGCCGTGAAAGGATCTGAATCGAGCGGAGCTTGTCACGGGAGTTGGCGATCCCGTTGGAGGTGTTGGGTGTATACACATCCATTTGCTCAAACTGGCGAACAACGGCCAATCCGTAGAACGTGATCGAGGCACCGATGCGGGGCAATACCGCGTCGTAGTGCGAAAGTGGCTTGCCCCGGTACTGCAGATCCGGTTCATCACCCGAGAGATCGATGGCGAACCGCAACGTGTTCAACACGCGAACCTGATGGCCGCGCTCGATGGTCGCGGCCTTGAGACGCTGCGTGCTATACGACCTCGGCGCCCGGGACAGAATTGCCAATTTCATGATTTGTCTTCCATTCCTTCGTCTCCGGTGGCATACGCTGACACCGGAAGGAGAAACGACCGGCCGGGGTCGACCCAGAACCGTCGGCGGACGGCGGAGCGACCCAGCAGCATACGGAACCCCATCTCGTCACGCGAGGTCAGTGTCACCTCGATGTCGAATTCCTCCTCTCCGATCTGGACCAAGGTTCGGATGAGCGGCCGTTTCTCCGAGTGCCCCGTGGAGGACCGCACATCCTTGAAGCCGGTGATCGGATGCGAAACCATCGAACTCTCGGCCTTTGAGCGCTGGATCGGATGTATCTCGAAATCCACCCAAGGCTCACCGCCACGCTCGTAGACCGACAACCCGAACGCATGCAGCGTCGATGTTCTCGCTCCAGTGTCGATCTTTGCCTTCAGCGGAACCGTGGACAGGTCGGGCAACAGCACCCATTCTCGCCACCCGATCAGCGGCCTCGTTTTCAGTCTGCGTTGTGCCATGCCGCCAGCTTCCCGTCCTTGTCCAGGGTGGCGGCGATACCGGCGACCCAAATGCCTGTGCGCACATTCTCCTTGACCGCCTCATGCGCGACAGCCCGGTGGTCATCCTTTCGGTTTGTTCTCGCCATGGCGGCCATGTTACTTGTAGAGCATTCCGGGACGATCACAGTCAGACGCTCCCCCGCCGCCATGACGTGTGCTAGCGATGGTGTCGGAGGGACGACTTCAACCCCAAGTACACGCGACCCCTGGGAGGCATGGTTGGTGGTCTCGTGAGGGCGAGCAGCCCGTCAGAGTTCGAGCAGAAAACGGAGTACCCGACCGATCTCGAAGGCCACCTGAGGGCCGACCTGTCCGAGACGAGTGATCATCCGCCGTTCGGAAACCGACTTGAGGTCTTCGCATTTGGCGTAGCTCACCGCGTCCAATCCGGATTCTGCGGGGTCGATCTCGATGTGGGACGGGAGGTCCCGATGGGTGGTCGTACAAGGAACGACCATAACCACCCCGGCCGGACTCTCATTGAGCGCATCTGCCGAAACCACCACGGCCGGGCGCCGGCCCGACTGCTCCCGCCCAACCGGCTCCCCGAAGTCAACCAGCCAGATCTCGCCTCGCCGTGGCGTCATCAGGACCGATCACTGGCAGCGCCGTGTTCCACCGCCCGCTCCGTCTCGATTTCGGCCCACGCCGCCTCATCATGCCGGAGTGCGTCGAACCGCTCGGTCATTTGATCGAAGAAGAGGCGACGTTCCAGGGCATCGGCTGCCTCATCCAACAGCTGCGTCATTGGACGTCCCGTGGAATCGGCCAGCCGTGCAAACCGATCCCTGGTGCTCTCGCTCACCCTGATAGTGGTACTCATAGGTGGAGTATACCCAACAGTAGACAGTTATGTCTACATGCTAGCTGATCCTCGACAGTCTGCTGGCTTCCCTCACAGGTCAACGGTGGGTCGAAAGGGCGTTTCGCTCACGGCTGTGGACATTCCTCATGAATACGGTCCTGCTCTTGTTGGGTCAGTCGCCCCCACTCCAACAGTGCATATGGCGGAGGAATCCTTCAAACACCACTTGTGACCTATCGTTTTGAGTGAGTTTCGTCTTGGGTTTGCATCTGTTGTGACCCAAATGTGTCTCAGGCGTGGCCCAGACATGAGTTGCTCCACTGCGATAAGTGGGTGTTCGGGATCGGTCGAGGTATCGATCTGGTGTTCGGTGCAGCTCAGGGTGTGGTTCGGTCCCATGATCCAATCAGCGAGGGCAGCGATGGTGTCTTCGTCGCCGCGCCGGCCGATCGTTGACGGCGGCCATCGAGTGAGCGTCAGAGCGAGCATGTCCTTGAGCCGACACGCGTCGTGCGTCGTAGTTGGCAGACGCGATGGAAGGAGGTTCCATCGAGGAACAGCGACTGTCTTGGAAGAGAGCCGGATGGCGCCGGAACCGGACATGGCAGACCGTTCCGACGCCACCCTTGGAGGCATATCACCAGGTGCCGAACGGAACGACCGTTCGGCACCTGGATTGCGGTGACACGGATTGGACGCCTCTTACGACAGCGACTTCGAAGACCGGGCCGTCTTGGCGAGCACTGAGCCTGGACGGCCAGGTGAATCAGGCGTCGGCTTACGCCTACTGTTGGGGTCAGTGATCGGCACCCACGTCCCCGACGGTTCCTCCGGCCAGTCACAGGGCCGGGAGAACTGTCGCGTGGTTGCCACCATCGGCATCGTGCTCTTGGTGGGAGCGTGTTCGGGGGGAGGGCGGGTTGAAACGACGGTCGCGCCGGAAGCTTGGGTGCACAGCAGCGACCAGGCCAATGCGCAGCGTGTAGTCGCGACCCTAGACCGCGCAGACGTGATCGTCACCAACTGGGGTCTCGATTAGGCGCCATGCTTACCGGGGACCACGTCGTCGCAGCGCAGACCCAACGTCGCATTGTCTGTCCGCATCAGCGCGGCTCAACGCGTAAGGAGAACCATCATGTCTGATAGCAGCGGAACCCACGACGACCGAATCCCGCTGGCGGCAACGAATCTGCCACGCATCGGCGACGGTTCCCACCCATCGGCGCCGATGTCGGTGTCGGTACCGAAGTACGACCGCTCTGCGCTGCGGCCGAGCATCGTACACTTCGGTGTTGGCGGCTTCCACCGGGCGCACCTCGCCATGTACGTCGACACGCTCTGCGCCGCCGGCGAAACCGCATGGGCCATCGTCGGCGCTGGAGTCCTGCCCGGCGACGCCGCCATAGCACAGGCCCTCGCTGCCCAGGATCACCTCTACAGCCTCGTGGTTCGCGGCGAGCACGGCTCCTCCGTATCGGTCATCGGCAGCATCGTCGACTACATCCACGCTCATCCCGATCCCACCGCCCTCATCGAGACGATCGCCGAGCCCGACACCCAGATCGTCAGCATGACCATCACCGAGGGCGGCTATCCGATCGACGACGGTAGCGGCACCTACGACCCTGATTCCCCGGTCGCCGGTGCCCACTCTGCCTTCGGTATCCTGGCTCGCGGGCTGGATCTCCGGCGCCGGCGTGCGGTTGGCCCGCTGACCGTGGTGAGCTGCGACAACATCCTGTCCAACGGTCGCGTCTGCCGAACCGCCACCCTGGGCGAGGCCGCCCAGATAGGCGACGAGCTTGCGTCCTGGATCGCTGAGCACATCGCTTTCCCCAACAGCATGGTCGACCGCATAACGCGGGGAACCACCGATGCCGACCGGGCGTGGCTGGCCACAGAGGTCGGCATCGTGGACAAGTGGCCGGTGTTTACCGAGGCATTCACGCTTTGGGTGCTGGAGGATCGCTTCGCCGGTGAGCGCCCTCCGCTCGAAGAACTCGACGTGGTGGTGACGGAAGATGTGCAGCCGTTCGAGATGATGAAGCTCCGGCTGCTCAACGCGGCTCACTCGCTAATGGCCTATCTGTCCGCCCTGGCCGGCTATGACTACGTCCACGAAGCCATGTCGGACCGCACCCTCAGGCGCTACGTTGAGGCCTTCCTCGACCAGGAGGCACGACCGGTATTGCCGCCGGTCCCCCGCTATGACGTCGACTCGTTCCACAGCGAGCTGATAGAGAGGTTCGCCAACCCGGCCATTCGTGACCAGATCACCCGCCTCTGCCAGGACGGGACCGCCAAGTTCCCCAAATTCCTCCTCCCCACCGTGCGGGCACAGCTAGAGGTCGACGGGCCAATCGAGCTGAGCGCGTTGGCGCTCGCAGGCTGGTGTCTCTACCTCCGCGCCGGCGACAATGAGAACGGCTCCCCCGTGGATGTGTCATCCGACCCTGCCGGAGACACGGCGATGGCCCTCGCCGCCGCCTCGGTCGGCGATCCGACTTCGTTCCTCGGTATGCCGGCAGTGTTCGGAGAAGACCTGCCCCGGAACGCACGGTTCGTCGCCGCCTTCACCGTCGCCCTAGACCGCCTCCAGACCGACGGCGTAGCCGCCTCGATCAATGCCACGCTTGACGCACACGCCGGAGACAGCACGAAGCATGTCTCTGCCTGGCGGACTCGACCGAGTAGGCCGGTTGATCCGTGCCGGACCCGTGGAGTCGAGTGACATTCCTTGACGCTTCCGGTGTCAGATCCGCGTCGCCGACACGCCACGTCTGCACGTCAACAAGAACAAACTCGGTGGCAACGGACGGGTCCCCCTGCCAACCTACGACCCATGGCGATGCACGAAAACCAGCTGCGCATGACTGTCGATATGGTCCGCGATCTTGTTGATGACCAGTTCCCTGACTCCCCTGCTTCGACATGGCCCGCAGCGGCGGTGGCCCAGTAGCCGTCCATGTAGCCGGTGTTCATCCGCAATTGCAGCAACACGTGATCATCGCGACGAAGGATTACGTAGGCGGCTGGAACTAGGAATCTGTTTGGCACGACGGTCAGCAAGCCTCGAGGTCGACCATCGTCTGGTGGATCCCCAGAGGAGCGTCGACGCCCCAAGAGATTCTGGTTCCCACGCCCGGGATTGGTCACCGGCTTGGCCTCCATAACGTCTACGCAACCGATGAGGGTTCCGCCGATATACCCGTCACCGTCATCGTCCCAGGCAATATCGGGATCGATTCCGTCGATGTCGGGAAGCTCGATCGGATCACTCCACGGACCGGCGGCGTCGTCAGCGGTGAACAGCATGTTCCCCTGACCCATGGCATCGGTGACGATCAAGTGGAAGCGGCCCCGATAGTGCCGGATCGTCGGCGCCCAAATGCCTCCCCCGGTGCGGACTTCATCGTCGAGCATGCCGGGACGATCGACCACATGACCGATCAACTCCCAGCCGTCGAGGTCCCGGCTGTGATAGATCGGTATCCCGGGCCGATACTCGAAGCTCGAAGCAGCCAGGTAGTAGTCGTCGCCGACGCGCACCACCGACGGGTCGGGGTTGAAGCCGGGGATGATGAGGTTCGAAGGCATCTCAGGCGAGCCTCACCCGACCGCGTCCGGGAGTATCGGTGACGCTGAACCCGGCGTAGATCTCGAAGACCCCAAGCTCGTGCTGCCACCCGTCGTCGTAGTAGGCCAACTCGCGGGCGGGCACAACGATGTCCACGTCGCGCGATTCTCCCGCTTCGAGCGTGACGTCGGCAAACCCGATCAGCCAGCGCACCGGCCGGTCGAACTCGCTGTCGGCCCGTTCGGCATATGCCTGGACCACCTGCTTGCCGCGCCGATCGCCCGTGTTAGTGATACCCACTGTCACGGAAAACGAACTGCCGGCTACCACTTCGTCGGGCACCACAGCACCATCGAAAGACCACGTCGTATACCCCAAGCCGAGCCCGAAGGCATAGGCGGGCTCCGTCCCGGTCTTCAGCCAGGCGCGATACCCGATGTGGATCCCCTCGTCGTAGTGGACCCTGCCATCGACCGGGATCGGCTTGCCAATCGGGAGGTCATCCTCTGTCTTCGGCCACGTGGTCGGAAGTCGACCTCCGGGCTCTTCCTTGCCATACAGGATGTCGGCAAGGGCGTATTCCGGCTTCGGTCGGTTGGTCGGGGACTATGTGCCGAAACCCAGGGTGGTGGGCGACTTCCTTTCCTCGCCGCCTAGGGGTTCGGCCAAACCGGGAGACCCCCCGCTCCGGCCGCCGGCAACATGGCGGCCCAGGGGCGGGTGTCTCTCGTTTCAGATGTACCCTGCGTCACACCTGTTGGCTATGGGAGTGGTTCGATCGTCCCGGAGATCTCTAAGGCGAAGTCAGTTTCTTCGACGATGACGATGCGTTGTCCGTCTCCGAGATCGTTGTCGATGATGTCGAGGGTCTCGTCAAGACGTGCCCAGTAGGCGCTTCTGTCGCCTTCTGCTGTGACCCTGTATCGGCCTGGCTGGATGTCGTAGTTGACGACGTAGCGCCCGTTGGTGAATCCGAGCAGGACCGGGTCTACGGGTCCGAGCTCGTCATAGAGGATCGCTTCGCCGGAGATCTCGACATATGCGTCGCCTTCCAGGACGACCATGAGCCCAAACCCTTCCTCTCCGAAGACGAGATCGTTGTCGATGATGTCCAGGCTTTCGTCGAGGCGCGCCATGTAGCTGGTGTGCCGGTAGACACCGTAGGCGAGTTCGTCGGGCACGATGTAGACGCCCTCTGCGATGATGGGCAGGGTGGTGGTGGTTGTCGGTGGCAGCGTCGTGGTGGTGGTCGGCGCTTTGGTAGTCGTGGTTGCGGCAGTGGTTGTCGTTGTTCCGGCTTCGCTCTCGAGGACCGTGGTGGTGGCCTGAGGAGTATCTGCACCTTGGTCGGCTTCTACCACCGACCCGCAGGCGACAAGACCTACGAGGGCAGCGGCACCGAGTACGAGTCTTGCCTTCATCAGGAAACCCTCCAGAGTGGGTCGGGGACCTCCAGAGTGTCCATCGGCAGCGGGGATGCTGCGCTGAAGGAACCAACCGGTTACGAGTGGAGGATGCCGCCCGCCCGAAGGCCGGCGTGATACCAACCCACCCCGGACAGCTCCAGGTCACCGAACACCCACCCCCAATCCCGTAGCTCTGCGACCGGGCCGGTCAGATCGGTGCCGGTGGTTTCCTCGAGGTTGGTCTGGTGTTGGGGGCCGTTGCGGAGTAGGTCGAGGATCTGGCGGTGCGGGTCGGGGATCGGAACACAAGACACGGAACCAGGTCTAGCTGCTGGTGGTGACATGTAGCGTTGGCAACTCGCGAAAGCGCCCGAATGCTTCATCGGAGGTCGCCAAGTGGCACGTTATGAAATGACAACCAAAGAGAAATGGGATGAATTCTCACCCATCCTTGTGACCCTGCTGGCAGTCGCCACCCTTGTCCTCTTCACCCTCTGGCGGGGTGCGGTTGACGAACTCGAGCTACGAACGGGGATTCTCGAGGGAAACGTCATCACCCAGGTAGAAGTCAAGGCGTGCGTTGTCAATATGTTGGCGCTTCGGCTTGATGAGGGTGAAATTAGGACGGGCGATGACTTGGAGAACGCATGGTTTGCGGAAGCGGAACACTCGTGTGCGCTGTCAAAGGGGACAACGGCAGCATTCCCCGAGACCTACGAAAGCTTCGATTCCCCGCCCGGGTAGTGCACGAAAAGTAGGCCGACTGACAAAGGGGCATTCAATCAAGGCTCACGCTGGGTTCGTCCGACTCCAGCCAGGCGGTGATCTCATCCCGGAAGAACCAGTAGCGGCGGACACCGGGAATCCGGTAGGCGGGGAGCCGGCCGGTGCGGACTAGGTGCTGCACGGTTCTGTTGGATGGGAGGGAAAGTATCTCGGCGACTTGAGCGGAGTTCAAGACCGGCGGGAAGTCCTTGAGGTTGGTCACCGTAAAAGTAGACCACATCCCACCCGCGGACACCGTGACCTATTCGATGGTGAATAGCAAGAACGCTGCCAGGATCAACGCGGCGATTACCAGGAACCACCCCCGCCTCGACGATCGTCGCATTGCCGTTCGGGTAAGGAACAGTCCGATCAGTCCGCCCACAGAGAAGGTGCCCCAGAACAAATCCCCACTGGCGTCGGGGTCCACGCTCGCCACGATGATCACGGCGAACACGCCGAAGGCGAAGAATGCCCAAAAATAGGCAGATGCTTCTGCGAATTTCCCGGAGAACTTGGACCGATGCGCCCGGGCTTGTTGCGACGGTCCCGGCTGCACAGGTTGCACCGGGTGACGCTTCTTCTTCGCCTGCCTGCGTGTGGGTTCGCCGGTCACATGCAGGTGCTGCTTTACGGTGTTCTCAGGGATACAGAAGTAGAGCGGTGCGATGTAGCCGGTCCGGTCGGGATCAACGAAGTAGCCGTTGTCGCTCCCGCAGTCCTTGCAGGTGTAGTACCAGTTTCGTCCGCACTCGTTGCAGTGGGTTTGCGTTGGTGATTCAAACGTGACGTTGAAACTTCCGCAATGGGGGTGGGTGAAGTAACTGGGCGAATGCTGGTGCATGTCGCCGCACTTGTTCTGATCTCCTACCACCGAATCGGCTATCCATACCGCCATTCCGCCACCCTTGCGTCGCTTATCGCCAAAATATGGAATCACTTGTGCGCCGGATAGGGGCCACATGGTCCCTAGGAACTGCCAAAAGTCCATCGAACGCCAGGAAAGCCACGCCATAGGTTGTTCACGACGATTCCGGGGTGGTAATCGCCATACCTTCCAAGGTGATCGCGAGATCAACCTGGGGTTAACCTGAAATCTGTCCTGGTGTCGGACCTTTCGCGGTTGCCCTATCAAGCACCTCGAAACCCGGCACCGGGGCTTTGTCGCGCGGGGACCATTTCCAGCAAAATGCGAACATCATGCAAACATCGCGGTTTTCGGCCCACCGGCGGTATCGACCAAAAGAGGAACCCCAGGCTTGTGACCTGGGGTTCTATTGGTGTCGGAGGGGGGACTTGAACCCCCACGCCCTATTAGGGCACTAGGCCCTCAACCTAGCGCGTCTGCCAATTCCGCCACTCCGACGTAGCGACGGGAGTATACCCACCGCCGTTTGGCTGCCAGAACCGCCTCATCCGTCGGTTCGGTACCAAGCGGCGGCGTTCCAGGTGTCACCGCCGGGGACGATCGAATGCAGATAGCCGCCTACCGCGTCGAGGTGCACGGCCCCGGCGTTGAGCTCTGCGTACAGCGGAAGCGTGACGACCAGGTCGGCCATGAGGGTCTCGATCTCGCTCAGCATGGTCCGCACACGCTCGAGATCCATTTCGACGGCTATGCCGTCGAGGAGTTCCGTCAATCGGACCACATCCTCGTCCGGCCCGTCCGCCGAGCCCGGCCAGCGAGTGAAGTTGGAACCGCCTGCCTCAGGGATCTGCAAGAACCAGCGCCGTAGGTCGGCCACCGCCCCGGAAGGACCGACGGTGGGCACCCAGGACCACTCGGCCAGATCGAATTGTCCCGGACCGATCGTCTCCAGGAAATACACTCCGGTCTCCTCGGGAGGTTTGATCTCGAGAGCGATAGCGGCGTCGGCGAACCTAGATCCGATTTCCGAAGAGGCGGTCGCGCGCTCCGGTGTGTTGTTGATCGTCAATACCGCCCGGGGGATCGATATTTCGTTGCCCGCCCGCAGCTCCTCGAGCAACCCGGCGGCACGTTCCGGGTCTCGGCCGTACTCTGACCAGCCGGCGGAGGCAGAGGCGGGCCACATCACCGACAAAGCAGAGTCCAACGCTGGAAGCAGGCCGCCGGACACGGCCGAGGCGATCTCTTCACGATCGACGGCGTGCGCCACCGCGCGGCGGTAGGCCAGGAACTCGTTCAATGAATTGGGATTCCGTTCGAACCGCCCTGCACCGAACTGGAAGCTGAGATGCTCCCACGCCGGTCCCGACCCAATCTGCACCTCCACTCCTTCCAAAGCCTGGAGTTCAGAGATGACGGTCACGTCGGGTGGCACCGCCACGACGTCGAATGCTCCGGTTTGGAAGCCGGCCACGGTCCCACCTGCTGCGGTGGCTACCTCAAACACTAGGTGATCCAGATAGGGCAAGACCTGGCCGGTCTCGCCGTCGACCTTCCAGTACTCGTCGTTCCGGTTCATCGTGATCCACTCACCCGGCAGCCATTCACCGAACTCGAACGGACCCGCACTCATCCAGAACCGGTCGTTCCAATCATTGACGAAGTCGCTCTGCCCGACCTGATCTCCCGGAACCACAATCGAAAAAATATCCAAATAGGCGAGGGAGGGCCCGGCGAGATCGAAGGTGACAGTGCCGGTTTCGGTGCGCAGTGAATCCTCTACGATCAACGAGTAAAGGGACTTCACCTCGGGCCGGATCGGAAGCGCCGAATCGGTGGCCAGGGCGTAAGTGAACTCGAAATCGGCTCCCGTAACAGGCGAGCCGTCGTCCCACTTCGCCTCAGGATCTAGCCGATAGGTGACCGTGACCGTGCCGTCTTCGTTCTGCACCAGGCCACCGTTGTCCTGGGTGGGCAATTCAGCCAGCAGGACCGGGACCGGATCGAGGGTCGTGCCATCCAAAGCGACGGCGCCGGCCCACACCGTCCGGCCGATCAGATGCAGCACCTCAGAGGCGCCCCCTTCGAGAAACGGATTCAGGGTGATGGGCTCTGAGGTGACCCCGATCGTGACAACACCCCCGTAGGGTTTCACGACCACAACCGGCTCAGTCGTCGTCGACGAAGTCGTCGAGGTGGGAGCGATCGTCGCCCCGACCGTAGTCACCGTCGTCTCGACGGGGGCCTGATCGGCATTCAGCGCCCACACCCCGGCGGCCAGGGCGACTAGTGCGGCCAGGGCCAGCCAGATCCGGCCTAATCGCCGGGGCTGAGAAGATCCTGGACGAGCGTGGGCACCCACTAGGTGCAGCGCGTCAGCGCCCGAGGAGCCAGGAAAGCAACATGGTTGTCAGTGCGAATGTCACCGCAGTGACGACGGTCAGACGGTCCAGGTTCCGTTCTACGACAGTCGAGCCGCTCATGGCAGCAGCCGGACCCATGCCACCGCCAAAGAGATCCGACATCCCGCCGCCCCGGCCTGCGTGCAGCAGGATCAGCACGATGAGCGCCAACGACACGATGACGTGTAGGACGACGATGATGGTGGTAAATATTTCCATCGTTTCTCCAGGTCGCCGCCGCACGTGAACGCGGCGGTCCGAATGAATCGAGCAAGTATGACCGGGGAAACCGCCACCGGTCAAACTCCTCCGGTCAGCCTGCCTGTTTTGCTACCGCCTCGGCAGCCCGGGCGGCTGCCTCGGGATCACCTAGATAGTAACTGTTCAGGCGGTTAAAACCATCATCAAGCTCATACACAAGTGGAATACCGGTAGGAATATTCAATGCGGGTATCTCTTCGTCAGAGATTCCGTCGAGATGTTTGACCAATGCCCGCAGGCTATTGCCGTGTGCCGCTACTAGCAGCCGCTTCCCCGCCCGGATATGCGGAACCATCCAATCGTGCCAATACGGCAACATCCGGGCAACGACATCCTTCAGGCACTCGGTGGCCGGAAGCACGTCGGGGGCCAGGTCGGCGTAGCGGCGGTCGTGACGAGGATGGCGCTCATCTTCCGGCTCGAGAGCAGGCGGCGGGGTGTCGTAGCTGCGCCTCCATTCGAAAACCTGCTCCTTGCCATACTTGTCGGCGGTCTCCTTCTTGTTCAGGCCCTGCAATGCCCCGTAGTGGCGTTCGTTGAGGCGCCAATGGCGGGTGACCGGCAGCCAGGCGAGTTCCATCTCGTCGAGAGCGAGGTTGGCCGTGTCGATGGCGCGCACCTGCAGCGAAGTGTGGACGGCGTCGAAGGTGTACCCGTCTTCGCGGAGAAGTCGTCCGGCCGCCTTCGCCTCTTCGATTCCCTTCTCCGAGAGCGGCACATCGGTCCAGCCGGTGAAGAGGTTCGCTTTGTTCCAGACGCTTTCGCCGTGGCGAAGCAGTACCAGTGTGTAAGTCATGGGAATTCCCTCGTCTCTCGTATCTCTTCTCGCCCGTCAGATCCAATAGCGCACGACAGAAGCAAACGTATCGGGATCAAGGGAAGCACCACCGACCAAGCCCCCGTCGATGTCCTTTTTGGCCATGATCGCGCCGATGTTTCCAGGGTTCACCGAGCCTCCGTAGAGAATACGAGTGCTCTCGGCGGCACTACCCCACTGCTCGCTCAGCCGGCCCCGAATGAACTCGATCATCTCCTGAGCGTCTGCAGGATCCGCGGTACGCCCGGTGCCGATCGCCCAAATGGGCTCATACGCCACGACCCCCGATGCAATCTGCTCGGCCGACAAACCCGCGAGGCTCAACTGGATCTGCGATCCGACCCGATCGAAAGCGCTGCCGGCTTCCCGTTCCTCGAGCGTTTCGCCCACGCACACGATGGGCGTCATCTCATGGGCGAAGACAACCTTCGCTTTGCGGTTCACCCAGTCGTCCGTCTCGCCAAAGATCTGGCGCCTTTCGGAATGGCCGACAATCACGAAATCGACCGACAGTTTGGCCAGCATGCCCGGCGCTACTTCGCCGGTGTAAGCACCCTTCTCTTCGAAGTGCGTGTTTTGAGCGGCGAGCTGAATACGCATGTGATCGACCTCGATGACCGTCTGCACCGAGCGAAGCGACGTGAACGGTGGTGCCACCCCTACGTCGACCCGGTCGTAGTCGGCGGGATCGAGGCGGTAGTGCAACTTCTGCACCATCTGGATCGCTTCCAGGTGGTTGCTGTTCATTTTCCAGTTTCCGACGATGAGACTCTTCCTGGTCATGCTCTCTCCTGGGTTTCTGCCCGTCAGAGTAGCGGCACGGACGGCCACCGATTCCGGCGCTCAGGATCATCCACCAACGCTATCGCTCACGGGCTTCAGCGCTTCGCCGGCCGCCAACTGCCGAGCCTGCCGGGCGATATTTCCATGTCCGACCACCCGATCAGCAATCGGTGGGAGTCACCGAGATCCCGGGGCCGGCCGGTTGAACCGGACCGCAGGCGTTTCCCGATCGGATTGAGTGCCTAGTGCGCCCACCGTTCCAAAGCCGCAAGCCCGGGCAGAGTCTTGCCTTCCAGCATCTCCAGCCCGGCTCCTCCGCCGGTCGACAGATGAGAAACCGCTCCCTCCAGGCCAAGCATGCGCAGTGCCGCCACCGAGTCACCCCCACCAACCACCGTGAAGCCCGGGTGGTCGGTCAGCGCCCGGGCGACGACCTCGGTGCCGCTCCGGAAGGGTTCCCATTCGAAGACGCCCATGGGGCCGTTCCAGAACACCGCTCCCGACCCGCGAATGGCGGCGGCGAAGACCTCCGCCGTCTTCGGCCCGATGTCGAGGCCCATCCAGTCTTCGGGAATGGAATTGCGATCCACCACCTTCGATCCGGCATCAGCTGCAAACCGGTCGGCGACGACAATGTCATCCGGCAGACGGATGCGGTCGCCCCATGCCGACGCCATGACCTCCCGGACCTCATCAATTCGGTCTTCCTCTACCAACGAAGACCCGATCTCGTAGCCTTCCGCCGCCAGCAAAGTGAAGCACATGCCGCCTCCGATCAACATGAGGTCAACCTTTGGTAGCAGCGATTTGATGACGCCGAGCTTGTCGGAGACCTTGGCTCCCCCCAACACCACGGTAAAAGGATGAGGCGGGTCGGCGAGCAGGGACCCGAGGGCTTCGACCTCCGAGACCAGCAGCGGGCCCGCCACCGAACGGACATGGTCGGTTACCCCGACCGTCGAGGCATGGGCCCGGTGAGCCGAGCCAAAAGCATCGAGAACGAACAGATCGGCGAGAGCGGCCAGGCCTTTCGCCAGTGCCTCATCGTTCTTCTTCTCCCCCGGTTCGAATCTGGTGTTCTCGAGCAACAGAACATCGCCTGGGGCGGCCTCCGCGACCGCAGCCTCAACCTCGTCTCCAACGACTGCATCGAGTTTCCGGACACGGAAACCACCGACTTCCCCAAGACGAACGGCGACCGGATCCATCCGGAATTCAGGCTCGCGGTCCTTTGGACGGCCAAGGTGACTGCACACCACCACGGTGGCTCCGGCATCCCGCAGGCTGGCGATCGTGGGAAGACTCGCCCGAATTCGAAAATCGTCGGCAACCGACCCGGCCGAGATCGGCACGTTGAGATCCGAACGCACCAATACCCGCTTTCCGGTCGGGTCGACGTCTGCGAGTGTTAGGTACTTACTCATGTTCTTTGCTCCGTCCTGTTCAGTTCTTGAGCTGCGAAAGAACCCGGCCCAAACGGATCGGGTCGTGTTGGGGCCAATCCGCCTGGAGGTCGACGAGGTCCGCTTCAACGACATCCCATCCCAGCGAGGCCAGTTCGGCCTTGTCGGCTCTGATCTGCTCGATAGGACCTTCCATCGGGATCACTCCCCGGTGAGCAACCATGGTACCGCCCACCTCGACGCCGCCCACGCGGCGAAGCGCCTCGACATGATCGGCACAGGTCATTCCGAGAGTTTCACCATCCTGGGTCACCAGATTGGCAATGAAGACAATGTGACCCGGCGCGTTTCGCACCGCCTCAGCCATGCCGGGTACCGCCAGGGTCGCTATCACGGATGTGAAGAGGCTGCCCGGCCCGATCAGGATCTGATCGGCGGAAAGAACCGCCTCGATGGCATGGGGATTGGCAGGTTGGTCCGGGGGGACCAGCCGCAACTCCGAGAGAGTGCCGCGAGACTTGGTTATGGCCGCCTGACCATCGATCAATACCCCATCGACGACGGCTTGCAGGTGCAGCGATTTTCGGGCAACCGGCACGACGCGGCCGACGGTTCCGAGCATCCCGGAGGCGACACGGACGGCAGCATCGAAATCGTCACCCATCAATTCGGTGAGCGCCGCCAGCATCAAGTTGCCGAGGGAGTGGCCGGCTACGTCCGTCGAATCGAAGCGATACCCGAACAGTTCCCGGAACACGGTGGGCTCCGGACTCAACGCCAACAAACACTTGCGGATGTCGCCGGGTGGAGGTATTTCCAGGGTCGAGGTCAACCGGCCCGAAGAACCACCGTCGTCGCCGACGGTCACGACCGCCGTGACATGCGATGCGTAGGAAAGGGCCGCTTCGAGTGCCTGCGCCAATCCGTGTCCCCCACCGATGGCAACGACCCGGGGACCGTCGGAAGTGAGCGACAGCAGCTCTGATTCGAGGGCGGCCTCCGGTGTGGTCACTTACCCGAGTCCCGATGCCGGACGGTCGCTTCGATTCCCTCAGATTCCAGCCATCGACCCAGCTCGTTGGCGACCGCCACCGAGCGATGCCGTCCCCCCGTGCACCCCACTCCGATACTCACATAGGACTTGCCGACGGTGCGAAACCGGGGCAACAGGAAGGACAGCATGTCCTCGATCTTGGTGAGGAACGCTTGCGTGTCCTGGTTGCCCAACACGTAATCGCGAACCGGTGCGTCGTTGCCCGTCAACGGTCGCAACTCCTCTTGCCAATGTGGATTCGGGAGGAAGCGGACATCGAAGAGGAGATCGGCGTCCCGGGGAGCGCCGTGTTTGAAACCAAACGAGGAGACCGAGACCCGCATCGGCCGTTCGGGCTGGCCGCCCTGGAAGTCCTCTTCGATTCTCTCGCGAAGCTGATGCACATTGAGGTCGGTGGTGTCGATGATGTAATCCGCCTCGGCACGGAGTTCGGCAAGCAACTCGCGCTCGGCAAAGAGCGACTCACCCAGCGTCGGCCGCCCCATGGGATGCGGCCGCCGGTTCTCCTTGTACCTCCGGATGAGCATGTCGTCGTCGGCGTCGAGAAACAGAACCGCCGTCGAAACTCCACCTCGCAACAAGCGATCCATCTCACCGCTCAGATCCGAGAGACTGAAGCCACCCCTGGCGTCGATCACCAGCGCCAAACCGCGGGGAATATCCGCCAGATCGTTGAAGCGGACGATTTCGCCGATGAGGGCAGGAGGCAAGTTATCGACTACCAGGTACCCGAGGTCTTCGAGAACCTTTGCAGCTGTAGATCGACCGGCGCCAGACATGCCGGTCACCACGAGCACTTGCGGTCGACTAACCACCAGCAGCCTCCAATCCGGTCCGCGTTGTCTTCGTCATCGGTGTCACGCCCTAGTGTCGCACGCCTGCCCTGATCGGTGGAACACTCAGCCCCCTGAGCCGTGCAATGTCGCGTACAGACTGTCGGCCACCGCCTCCGGCAAAGCCTCGCCCAGCTCCGCCCTGGTGGCCGCCCGGATCCTCTTCAGCGACCCGAACCGCCGCAGCAGAGCTTTCTTGCGGGTTGGCCCGATTCCGGGCACGTCGTCGAGCGTGGAATCGATCATGGAACGATCGCGCAGTTTGCGGTGGTAGGTGATGGCGAACCGGTGCGCTTCGTCGCGGACTCGCTGCAACAGGTGAAGGGCCTCCTCGTCGCGCGGGATTCGAATCGGATCAGCTCGACCGGGCATATAGACCTCTTCCATCCGTTTGGCCAGACCAACCACCGGAATGTCCAGATTCAAGTCGCCGAGTACTCGCACCGCCCGGGAGAGCTGGCCGGCTCCCCCATCGATCAGTACCAGTGAGGGCGGATACGAGAACTTGCCGCGTTCTTCGACGGGCAGCGCGCGCTCCTTCAGATATGCGGCGAAGCGGCGTCGCAGGACTTCTTCCATCGACGCGAAGTCGTCCTGACCTTCAACCGACCTGATTCGAAAACGCCGGTAGTCGGAATTCTTGGGAAGTCCGTCCTCGAGAACCACCATCGAGCCGACCGTGTTCGTCCCCTGGATCGTTGAGATGTCATACGCTTCGATACGAAGCGGTGGGACGGGGAGTCCCAGGGCGTCCTGCAAGCTGCGCAGCGCCCGAGCACGAGCATTGTGATCAGACTGGCGCCTCAGCCGGTGGCGGGCGAAGGCCTCGCGGGCATTGGTCCTGGCAGTCTCCAGCAACCGGCGCTTGGCGCCCCGCTGCGGCACCCGCAATGACACCTTCGCTCCTCTCCGTTCGGCCAGCCAGGCAGCCCACAGGTCGGTGTCCGGGGGAAGTTCTTGCACCAGCACGGCTTTGGGCGGCTGCTGATCGCCGTACAACTCGCGTAGGACACTGGCGATGAGTTGACCCGTGGTGACGTCCTCGACCTTGTCGAGCACGGTTCCCAATCGCCCGACTACCCGGCCCCGGCGGACCGTGAGCACCTGGACCGCTGCCTCGAGATCGTCTTCTTCGAGGGCTATCAGGTCGAAGTCCTCGCGCCGGTCGGTGACTACCTCCTGGCGGGCGATGGCTCGCTCCGCGTCGTTGAGACGGTCGCGGAACCTGGCGGCTTGCTCGTATGCAAGTTGATCGGCCGCAAGTTCCATGTTGGTCCGCAGTTGCTCGACGATCTGATCCGTTTCTCCCCCGAGAAACCGTGCCAATCCGTCGACGTACTCCTGGTATTCAGAGGGGGTCACTTCGCCGACGCATGGACCCGAACATTTCTCGATGTGAAACAGCAGACAAGGTCGTCCCTGGGCTTGCTGACGGCGGAAGAGGCCGTCGGAGCAGGTTCGGATCGGAAAGGTCTTGAGTAGTTCGTCGAGCGTCTTGCGGATGGCGTAGGTATGGGCGTACGGGCCGAAGTACTCGGTGCCCTTGCGCCTTTTACCCCGCATGACCCGGGCTCGCGGCCATTCGTCGGAGCGGGTAATGGCGAGGTAGGGGTAACTCTTGTCGTCACGCATGCGGATGTTGAAGCGAGGACGATGCTTCTTGATCAACGAGTACTCGAGCATCAGCGCCGCCACTTCGCTGTCTGTGACGATCCAATCAACGCTGTCTGCGGACTCGACCATCGCCGCGGTACGCGCCTGGAGGTCTTTGCCGAAGTAGTTGGCCAGCCGCTTGCGGAGCGACTTGGCCTTTCCGACATACAGGACCTGCCCGTGAACATCACGGAACAGATAGGCGCCGGGAGCGTCGGGAATCTCAGCGGAAGTGGGGCGTCGCATGCCCGAGGAAGTGTACCGACAGCAGGAACTCTGCTCCTGAAAGCCTCTCGCGAAATCAGAAGGTAGTGTCGGCAGGACGACGAATCGCTGTGGAGGTGTAATGACCGTTCCCGAAATCAACCGCTTCTCTATTGGGGAGGCCCTCAGCTACGGGTGGAAGAAACTGCAGGAGAATGTCGGACCGCTCGTAACGGCTGCCCTGGCGATTCTGGCCGTCAACCTCATCTTCTGGCTCCTGGGGCGCGGCGCCCTGGCCGGTCTCATGAGCTTGATCGGCTGGTTTGTTTCGCTGTTGATTTCGATGGGTTTGATTCGCATCGCCCTCAAGATCGTGGACGGCAAGCCGGTCGAGACGGCGGACCTGTTCCAGCGAGCAGACCTGGCGCTGCCCTATTTCATTGCCTCTGTCATCGTCGGGGTCATGGTCGGCATCGGTTTCGTCTTCCTGATCGTTCCGGGCATCTACCTTGCAGTCACCTTCGGTTTCTTCAGCTACAACATCGTCGACAAAGAACACGGCATCGTGCAGAGCATCGAACAAAGCGCCGCCATCACGAAGGCCCAGAAGTGGGACTTGTTTGCGTTCGGAGTAGTTCTGTTCTTCTTCAACCTGGCCGGAGCGATTGCTCTTGGCGTCGGATTGTTGATCACGGTTCCCGTCTCGATGCTGGCGCTGGCCTACGTGTATCGAAAACTGAACGGCGAGCCGGTGACGCCCTAGTTCTTGACCCACCGGAGACCCAGCAATCTGGGGATGTGCCATTGGGGCGCCAGCAGGGGGTCGTGCGTCGTAGGAGCGGCCCTTTCGACGGTGTGTTCCAGCGCCCAGCCTGCGCCGGCCGCGGCGTTGAGAAGGGCGGCCAGCGGGCGGTGGTAGAAGGTCACTAGTCCTTCGCCTGCAGGCTCTTCGGTGAAACCGTCATCGAGGTACGCGCCCCAGCGCCAGTACACCTCGCCGTCGGTCGGATCTACGACCGGCCCGGACCCGGGTGCCGTGAACAAAGGATGATTGACCACCAGTGCCAACGGACCTTGGGGGCGAACGGCCGCGGCCAGACCACCGAAGAAAAGCTCGAGGTCGACGAGGTGTTCGAGCACCAGACTGGCGTAGGCGCCGTCGAGCGATCCGGACCGGATCCAGGCGAGCTCCGGTAGACGGCAGCCGATCACCGGGCCTTCCGCCCCGGCCAGCTTCAACAGCTCGACATTGACGTCGCACCCGATTGCCCGGGCACCGGCGGCACCCACGGCCCGCATGACCCGGCCGTCTCCGCATCCTGCGTCGAGATAGGTCCGTCCGGGTTGCGGATCGAGCAAGCCGAGGAGGAGCGGCAGGACTTCCTCCTGATAGGCGACGTCACTCGCCAACTCTTCTGTCCACCAGCCGGCCAGATCTTGCCACTCGCTGCTCATGGTTCGAGAGGTTCCCAGGCTCGAGCCGATCTTGCCAGTCGCGGCTCAATCGTTGGCCCGGGATGCCGACAATGACACAATGCCAACCATGCACCGCACCTCGACCGACCGCCGACTCGGGATCCGGCAGTTGGTTGCCTGGTTCTTCATCGGCGTGCTGGTGGCGGTCTCGCTGCAGTGGCTGCAGGTACGTGCGCTGGGCGGTGACTGGACGGCCCTCGTGAACGCAGGGGAAACTTCGGCTCTGCGCCCCCTCATCGAGGCGGAACTCGGACCAGTCGCAACACTGGAAAGAGCCGGACACGATGGGCAATTCTCGTACTTGATCGCCGTCGACCCGCTCGGGCGAGGACCGGCACCAGACGTTTTCGACCACGGCGCCTACCGATACCGGCGCATTCTGCTCCCCGCCCTGGGCGGCGGTTTTGGGTCGCTAGACGGACGTGGAGCCCTGGCGGGACTCATCGTCTGGTCCGCGGTTGGGATGGGCTTGGCAACGGCGGCCATCGCCGACCTCGGAACTTCTTTCGGAACCCGCCCCTGGGTTGTTGCCGGCGTTCTCGCCAATCCCGGTGTATGGCTGTCCGTTCAGCTCCTCACTCCGGATGTGCTCGCCCTCGGATTGGCTCTCGGGGGTGTGGCAATCTGGCGGCGCGGACACCGCGTGTCGGGAGTCGTGGCGCTGGCCCTCGCCGGTCTCGCTAAGGACCAGTACCTGCTGGTTGCGGCCGGTCTGGCCGGGTGGGAATGGTTCCGGGACAATCGCCGCGAAGCGGTTGCCCTCATGGCGGGAGCAGCAGCCCCATTGATGGCCTGGGCCTTCTGGCTCACAGCCACCATGGGGCAAGGGCTCACCCCGCGCGGCAACTTTTCCGCGCCCCTCGCCGGCATCCTCGGCGCCGCGCCGGGATGGCAGGAAACAAGCACCAAGGACCTGGTCTTTTCCGTGGTTGCCATCGTCGGTCTGGTGCTGGCGGCGATCGTCCCCTTGTTGGCGCGGTCCCGGTTCTTGAGGTGGCTCACCTGGCCGTGGGTGATCCTGGCCGTGATTTCTTCTGGCTGGGTTTGGAATCTCGGCAACAACTCGTTGCGCGTCTTCGCTCCTTTGTTGACCCTGGCGCTCCTCGGCCTGGCAATCATGGCCGCATCGCAGCCGGATCCGGACCCGGCACCGTGAAGGGGTCTGGGGACGACCGGCCGGGACTGCGAACTGGGCAACTGGCTGCCTGGTTCCTCCTGGGCGTGTTGGTGGCGAGCTTTGCCCTGTGGAGCCAGCTCCGAACGGTCGACGGCGACCTGGCATTTGTGCTCCGCGTTGGTAACGAGTCCGGCACCAGGCCATTCATCGAGCAGGAACTCGGTGCGATCCCACTGACCGAGGGTCTGGGTCACGACGGTCAATACTCGTATCTGATCGCCCGTGACCCATTCGGCCTCGACGATCTCCCCGAACTGGCCGACGACGGCGCCTACCGGTACCGCCGGGCGCTGTACGGATGGCTGGCAGGCGGTTTCGGGCTCTTCTCCCCCAAGGTCGCGTTGATCGGATTGGCCGCCTGGACCGTCATCGGATTCGGAGTTGCCACAGCCGCCACGGCCGATGTTGCTGCGCTCATCGGAGCACGGTCCTGGGCGGTCCTGGGCGTGATCGGCAACCTGGGGATGTGGCTCTCGGTCCAACTGGCTACATCAGATGCTCTAGCTATGGCTCTGGCGATGCTGGCCGTGAGCCTGATGCTGCGCGGCCGAACGGGTTGGGCCGTGGTGGCGCTGGCGGCCGCGGCCTTGACCAAGGACGCCTACGCGTTGTTCGCCGTCGGCCTGGGAGGATGGTTGTTCTCGGCAGGCCGGCGCCGCCCGGCTGCGGCGGTTGGGCTTGTGCCCCCTATCCCCCTGGCCCTGTGGATCGGGTGGTTGTCGTGGCAGGTCGGCAACGGTCTGTCCGCCAAGAACAACTTCGCGTGGCCGATGGTCGGACTGATCGAATCGATGTCCGAATGGGAAACCACCGGCGATCTCGTTCAGGCCGTCGTGGCGGTGGTTGCGGTGGCCGGGGCACTGATTGTGGTTATGGTAACCCGCCACCGTTTGATCGCCTGGCTCACCATTCCGTGGGTTGTGGTGGCGCTGGTTTCTTCGGTGGTCGTGTGGGGGGACGGAAACAACGCAGTCCGGGTCTTCGCTCCCTTGTGGTTGCTCGCTTGGTTGGGAGCAGGATGGTTAGTGCAGTCGCGCACTACCCGGGTACCGGTCCCCTAACCCAGCATTTCGCGCAAGAACTTCCCGGTATAGCTCTCCGGAATCTCAGCTACCTGCTCGGGGGTCCCCTCTGCGACAATCCGGCCGCCTTCCTCGCCGCCTTCCGGACCGAGATCGATAACCCAGTCCGCCGTTTTGATGACATCCAGGTTGTGTTCGATCACCACCACCGTGTTGCCAGAATCGACCAGTCGCTGCAGGACCCCAAGCAGCTTGCGAATGTCCTCGAAGTGGAGGCCCGTGGTCGGCTCGTCGAGTATGTAGAACGTCCTCCCTGTGGATCGTTTTCCCAGTTCGGCAGCCAGTTTGACCCGCTGCGCCTCTCCCCCGGAGAGGGTCGGGGCTGGTTGCCCGAGCCGCACATAGCCGAGCCCCACGTCGTAGATCGTTTGCAGGACCCGCACGATCTTGGGCTGATTCTCGAAGAACGCCAGAGCTTCTTCGATCGACATATGCAGCACATCGGAGATTGTGTGCCCCTTCCACAGGATCTCCAGGGTTTCGCGGTTGTAGCGCTTGCCCTTGCAAACCTCACAGGGGACGTACACATCGGGGAGGAAGTGCATTTCGATCTTGATCGTGCCGTCGCCCTTGCAGGCCTCGCACCGTCCTCCCTTGACGTTGAATGAGAACCGGCCCGGCTTGTAGCCCCGGGTGCGGGCGTCGGGTGTAGACGCGAACAGGGTCCGGACGTGATCGAAAACCTTGGTGTAGGTCGCCGGATTCGAGCGGGGTGTGCGACCGATCGGCGACTGGTCGATATTGATGACCTTGTCGATGTGCTCGGCCCCGACCACCTTCTTGTGGCGGCCGGGCACCTCGCGCGATCGGTAGAGGGAGTGGTGCAGGGATTTGGATAGGATTTCCTGCACCAGCGACGATTTCCCCGATCCTGAGACTCCGGTGACGGTGACAAAGAGACCCAGCGGGAAACGAACGTCGATCTGCTTCAAGTTGTTCTCGGTGGCACCCTGCACCTCTATGGATGCCCCGTTGGGGCTGCGGCGGTCACCCGGAGTGGGGATCGTGCGCCGCCCGGCCAGGTAGTCGCCGGTGAGCGATTCCTCTTCGGACAGCACGTCGGCCAGGGTTCCTTCCACGACGATGCGGCCGCCGTGCTCTCCGGCCCCCGGGCCGATGTCGATGATGTGGTCGGCGATGCGGATCGTCTCCTCGTCGTGTTCGACGACGATCAGCGTGTTGCCGAGGTCGCGCAAGCGCACCAGGGTCTCGATGAGCCGCTGGTTGTCCCGTTGATGAAGTCCGATGGACGGCTCGTCGAGGATGTACAGCACGCCGACCAGGCCCGATCCGATCTGGGTCGCCAGGCGGATCCGCTGCGCCTCTCCCCCGGCCAGACTGGCGGCACCCCGGGCCAGGCTCAGGTAGTCGAGCCCAACGTCGAGAAGAAACTGGAGCCGGGCCAGGATCTCTTTGAGCACCCGCTCGCCGATCTTGCGCTCGCGGTCGGACAGTTCGAGACCCGCCAGCACGGATGCAGCTTTGCCGAGCGGGAGTGCCGATATCTCATGGATGTTCCGATCGTTGATGGTGACCGCCAGCGACGTGGGATTGAGCCTGGCGCCGCCACAGGTGTCGCAGGGCACCTCCCGCATGTACTCCTGGTAGTACTCCCGGGCCGAGTCGGAGGAGGCGTTTTCATGACGCCGGCTGAGAAACGGCACAGCTCCTTCAAAGGTGGCCATGTACTGGCGTTTTCGTCCGAAGCGGTTGACGTACGAAACCTTGATCGGTTGATCGGCCATCCCGTACATGAGGAGGTGTTGGTGTTCGGGGGAAAGCTTCTCGAATGGGATCCCGGTCGAGAATCCTGCGTGCGCGGCGACTCCCTCCAGGACCCGCTGGTAGTACCTGCTCCTGGTTCCCGACCAGGGCAAGATGGCACCCTCGTCGATCGAAAGCTCCCGGTTCGGGACGATCAGGTCGGCGTCCACCTGGTATCGGGTGCCGATGCCGGAGCACTCGGGGCAAGCCCCATACGGGCTGTTGAACGAGAAGTTGCGGGGTTGCAACTCCTCGAAGGACAACCCGCAGTTGCTGCAGGCGAGATGCTGGCTGAAGGTGAGGGTCGGCCCCTCGACTACCTCGACAACGGCAACGCCTTCGGCCAGATGCAGGGCCGTTTCCAGCGAGTCGGTGAGGCGCCGTTCGATGCCCTCCTTACGGACCAGGCGGTCGACGACAACTTCGATCGTGTGCTGGTAGTACCGGTCGAGCTTTATCTCTTCGGTCAGTTCTTGGATCTCACCGTCGATACGTGCCCGGGCGAAACCCTCCCGGGCCAGTTCCTTGAGCAGCGCCTCGTATTCGCCTTTTCGGCCCCGCACTACCGGCGCCAGCACCTGAAAGCGGGTGTTCTCGTCCAGTTCGAGGATCTGATCGACAATCTGCTGGGGGGTCTGGCGGGCGACCGGTTCGCCGCAGTTCGGGCAATGGGGGGTGCCGATGCGGGCGAAGAGAAGTCGCAGGTAGTCGTGGATCTCAGTCACCGTACCCACGGTTGAACGCGGATTGCGGCTGGCTGTTTTCTGGTCGATGGAGATGGCCGGAGAGAGGCCCTCGATGAAGTCGACATCGGGTTTGTCCATCTGTCCGAGGAACTGGCGGGCATACGCCGAGAGGCTTTCGACATAGCGACGCTGCCCCTCGGCGTAGATCGTGTCGAAGGCCAGAGAAGACTTCCCCGACCCTGAGATACCGGTGAACACAATCAGCTGATCGCGCGGCAGTTCGAGAGACAGGTTTTTCAGATTGTGTTCGCGGGCGCCGCGAATGACGATGCGATCAGTGGACATGAAATGCGTTCAGACCTCGGACGGCCGATTGTAGTTGGGGGGTGTGACAACAAGTCGCCGAGGAAGCGGCGTTGCTCAGATCAGACGCAGGTGGAACAGCTCTCGAGTTGGTGAAACTGTCGCGGAAGCTTCGATCACGAACCTTGAGGCAACTGATTCGAGGAACGACTCCAGGGTGTAGTCGTCTCGACCGGTCTTGCGAGTGGCCATCAGGCGGCGGCTCATGGGGTCGTCGGGTCCGACGAATTCGACGACTGCATGCGGCGAGACTTCGGCCACAAGATCGAGAAACCCTCTCACGGGTACCTCGCCGGCCAGGCAGATGTGGTGAATGATCGCCAGCCAGGTTGCGAGAACGGGCTCGGTTCTCGCAGACAACGAGCGGCGTTCTGTTCCCCGCCAACCACGATCCGGAGAAGGATCAGCCATATCCATGACGAGTGGAACGATGCCAGCGCCCCCGGATTCACGAAGCCGACGGTACATTCCGTCGACGGCCCCGGCGTCACTATCGATGGCTACAACGGTGGCAAAGTGCTTCGCGAGGATCTCGGAGAACGCCCCCGTATTGGCTCCAACATCCCAGGCCATATCAGCTGAAACCCCCCCGGCGACCGAGTCGACGAATTGCTCTTTTGCGGAGCGTTCGGTGTCCTGATAGGAATGATCGAGCTCGTATTCGGCCCACACACTCGCTGAGTGTGATTCGAGCGATTCGACCAAGCGACGCATCTTGCGGATCGAAGCCAGCACCGCCTCGAGCGGCAAGGTGGCCCCCGTGCGCAATCGGGCCCGGTCTTCCGTTGCAAGATAGCGTGCCCGCCCTTCGATACGGCTTCGCAAGTAGACGTGGGAGAACACGCCGCGGCTGAACCGGCGCAGCCCGGGAAACATGCCGGCCAGTTCGGTGACCGGCAGGCCGCCCAATCGTCCACGGACATATGGCTGAAACGGCACGCCGAGGTGGGCTTCGAGCAGCAGCGGGGCCAAGAAGTGGTCGCAGAACTGGCCGTAGGCGGTCCAGACCCCGTCGAAGCCCTGCTCGATGGACGTGAGATCGATCATCACAGGACGGCTGCCGTCGAACACAACGTTGTACGCGGTGGCGTCCTTCATCTGGAAACCGGCTTGCAGACACGCCTCGGTGATATCCAGCGTCAGCAGTGCGGCGTCCTGCAACATGGAAAAGCTCCACTCGTACGGGTAGCCGACCACCGGCACCCGGCGGGCTTCCAGAACGAGGTTGGTCGGCACACCCGACGGTGGCGAATCAGGCGGCGCCGTTTCCCAATGGTCGATCAACCAGCCACGTTGAACCAGGTCGGCAATGAGGCCGGCCTCCCGGGCGGCTGTGTAACTGTTGGCTGCTGCCTCAGAGAGCCCACGCAAGACGCGGCCTTCCTCGAGGAAAACGGTGGCATCAGGATCACGAAACGATGCCGGCTCGATGTCGGACATCAGCCGGTCGTCTCCTCCTGGGGCTTCCTGGAGAAGGTGGCTCGAATCCGGTTCCAACGGAACTTGACCAGTGCGGCCAAACCGGCGAGGCCGCCGATCAAGAGCTGGATGAGCAGACTGCCTGCCCCCGGATCAATGTAGGCGAGTATCGGTTGCATTGGTGGGTCAACCTCCAAGGATGGCTATATCGATTTCAGTCGTCGGGTTGGTGGGACCGTCTGCCAGCGGGAAGATGTAGGCGTGAGCCGGAAGGGCAGGCAGCTCTGCTTCTATCAGACAACCGAGCACCTTTCGCATGCCGTTGATGAGGTCTTGATTCTCGGTCACCTCCGTTGAACAACCCGACGGCAGCCGATACGCAGAGAAGACCGACAATCGCTCCTTGATGTCGGCTTCGGTCCATTCGCCCGGGGCAAGTTTCATCTGCCCGAACGAATCAGGTCCATGGTCTCCGGTAATGAACACAACAGCATCTTCGTCCAATTCGTCCAGGAACCTGAGGATTCGCTCGTTGACACATTCGACTTGTTCGACGTATCCCGCCCGTCTCGCGTCGAGTTGTGGTGTGTCTGCGAGGAATCGGGCGCCGACGGCCGGTCCACCCGGCTGCGGCTCCGGGCGCACTGCACAGGTGGCATCAAGGGTGAGCGGCGGATGTGGCAGGAGTACATGTCCAAGAACAAACCTGGGTGTATCCCGGTCGGTTGTGGCCTCCTCAATCAAGTCGTCGAGGCTGCGGAGACCGTTCAGCGCGAACGCGTGTCCGAACCACCCCTCGGCAATCGGTTCGATCGGGGTTCGCCCAATCAAGGTCCACATCGCTTCGTCCAGGAAGGATGCCCGGTAGCAGGTGTCGACGGCGGAGCCGCACCGAGCGCCGTCCCATCCGCCCTCAATGTGCGAGTAGTGATAACCGGATTCCTTCAAGGTCCCCACGACCGGGTTGGCTCCCCCGATGACGTCGTGAAGCGCCTGGACATAGCGATAGTCCGGAGTCGTGCCCGGCTCGACCAGATACTCCATCGCCAGGGTGCTCGATACTGAGCTGGCGGTGGACGAGTAATTTGCGTAGCTGCGCTCCGGCACCTGGAAACCCCGCTGTCCGAGCGCCGCTATGAACTGATCGTTTACAAATCCGTAGACGTCCTCCAGAACATCGGACCGGCCGTACCCGTCAAGGACGATGAAGTAGACATCCGGTGCCTTACCGGTCACCACGCCGGCTGCCGGCATCCCGGCAACGATCTCCACCGGCTTGGACGCGAACCAGGCGAGCAAGGCTGGAACGGGCGCGGCCACCAGACCTATCCCCATGGCTGCCATGGCCACTCGGTGCCCGCGCGACCTGCCGAACCGCCATGCCGACCATATGAGCAGGCCTATCACTGCAACCGCAACGACGATGCCGAAGAAAGTGCCGCGACCCAACTCCACCAGCGCGCTCCACGAGAAGAACCCAAAGAGCAGGCCGCACACCACGCCGACTGCCCGCTGCCTGCCCAGCCATCGCCCGAGGAACAGGACGGCTACCGCGCCCATGAGAAAGGCTCCTAGGCCGACGACCAGAAATTTCCACGCGGGAGCGTCGCGGGGAGCGTTGACGGCCATCAGCGACAAGGGAGAGAACAGAGCGAACGCCGCCACCAATAGAAGGGAGACGCCCAAGCCTGATCTTGTTTGATCCTTTGGATGCTCCATATGATCCCGTTTCGCCTGACACACTGCACCGCCGCAGTGTCAGACCCGGCAATAAGACAGGTCCGCCAGAACGTTGTGCATAGTTTCTCTTCGGCCGGATCGGGGAAGGCCTAGAGGGAGTTCCGCCGGTCAAAACAAGGTCCCGTCTCAACCATCGCCGGCAACGGCAAGGCCTCCTTTAGTTTGTTCTGATCCCCCGGCGAACATGACCAGAACGAAGGTCGTAAACACCGGTGCCACAGCTCTGGTGATGTCGAAATAGTTCAGCCAAACCTGTCTGGTCAAGAAGAAGGCCATCACGACGAACCCGAGCGTCGAGTACGACACAAGAGATCTCCGGCGAAAACCCTGCGAGGCTGCAACCATCAGCAGGGCAATCACCACGAACCCAAACAGCAGATTCCTGCCCGGATCGTCAAACCAGCGCGAGATCGCTTCAAACAGCCCGACAAAAGGCAACCCGATTTCCTCCGATTCGGAGGTTAGGACCGGAACACCCAGACGAAAACGAATCCACAACGCCCAGAGCAAAGTCCCTGCGGCGGGCCAGACCACCAAGAGCACACTGCGACCTCGATCCCGGTTCCACAGCCCGGCTGCGAGCCCGAGAGCGACCAGGATCATCGCCTCGCGGGCCAGGACGGACGCTGCGACCGCCACGACGGCTCCGGTGAACTTGCCTTCGACCAGAAGGAACATCGCCAGCACCGCCAAGGCCCACCCCAGCGCGCCTGCGCCATCGATGACCAACTCGAAAATGACTCCTGGATTGAGTACGAAAGCAAGGCCCAACCAAGGGCTCGCTCCGATCGACAACGCCAGCCGTGAGGTCGCCCACGTCCCCAGCGTGATGGCGAGAACATTCACGACGATAAGGCCCCAAACCACCGCCCACCCGTTGAGCAGTCCCCCTGCCGAAGCTAGGAACGGGTAGAGCATGCGCTGGGTCCGGTAAACCGGCCTGTCGATCAGGGCTGCGTGTTCACCCGGATCCAGTAAGAGAGGATCGTGCGCCTGGATGAAGTAGTACTTACCATCGTGACCGAGGGGAGCAACCGGTCGGACGTGGTCGAGTCGGTCCTCGACATAGGACACGATTTCGGGGTTGTCCTCGCCCACCCTCAGCAAAGCTGAGGCGTCCCAGTCGATCGAAGACAGCATTGACACAATGACCAAGACCCCGACCAGCGCTCCCAGAAGGGCGACGAAGATAGGAATCGTTGAGGCTTTTTCCGCCGGCTGAGTCGAGGGTGCCATGTGTTCCTCTGAACAAAATCCGACCGGGTGGCCAGACGTACTTCTCTCCTACACACCCTTCAGGGGCGACGTCAGACTAACCCGAGCCCGGTCTGGGTTCGAGGAACCGGCCCCACAAGTGCCTGCAGGACACCCAGATCCATGCCGACAATGTTCTAGTGTGCCGTGCCTCTGCTTTCCGAATTGGCGACCATGATTGAATCTCCAACCGAACAGCAAAGCGTCCGGGCGGGGACCCGAGCGCGCCAACTTCGCCGACTCGGTCGGTCGAATCTGGCAGTGTTCATCGCCTTGTTCGCCCTGATCCTGCTGCTCAAGTGGTCGACGCTGACGCAACCTCCTGTCTGGGACAGCTCCATGAGCGTCTTCCCAGCTGCCATCACGCTCGCCGAAACCGGATTCGACCTGGGCGCATTGCTCGACCAACCCGGCTACGCCGAAGGGGGTCCCAATGTCCACAGCACTTCATTGGTCACCTGGCTCACGGCCGCCGTCATCTCCCTGGTCGGTACCGGCCCGGCCCTGTTCCCCGTTCTGCACATTACCCAATTCCTGATTGCGGCCCTGGCCTTCACGGGCCTCTTCCGACTTGGCGAGATCGCCATGGGAAACAGGCTGGCCCTGGCCACCACGGTGACTGCGCTGGCGATCCCGGTGGTCTTCACCCAGGTCGGGTTCATGTATTTGGAAATCGCATTGTTAGCGACTGCGATTCACGCGGTGCTCGCCATACAGCGAGGACATCTGGTGATGGCTGCCGCCTTGGCGACAACCGCCGTCCTGATCAAAGGATCGGGGCTATTTCTCGCCGGCGCCCTGGTTGCCACAGTGCTTCTCACGCAGCGACCTTGGCGGAAGAAGCTTCGTTCGATGGCAGTGCTGGCAACGCCTCCCATCCTGGTCATCCTCTTCATATTCGATCAGGCGGTGATTGAGCCCTCCTTCACATATGGGATATTCCGCTGGGAAACGAGCTGGTACCTCCGTCATATCCCCGATGTGATGCTGCTGCTGTTGTTGTTCGCCATCGGTGCGGTCCTTGCACTTCGCAGCGATCTGCGGCGGGACTCGCATTCGCCCCGGGACATGGACCCATCGCGAACAGTGCTGATTTCTGCCGCGCTGGTTGTGTTGGCCTTCATGATCTTTTTCTTTGTGGCCCTGCCACTCACCGGCAAATTCTTGTCAGTGCTTCCCCGCTACTACACGGCGGTGATCCCTTTCATCGTGTTGGGCCTGGCAACCATTGCCCACAGGATGCAGGCACGGACAGCTGCGTTCGTTGGATTGGCCGTCATTCTCGCCTTCTCGATCGCTAATCGAAACGGCGATTTTTACGCCGACAATGACCACGAGAACTTCGCTCTCATCGAACGGTCCGGCGCATATGTCGACCTACTCGAATTGCAGCGCATGGGCATCGACGCTCTGACCGTGGCCGCCACGGACCAGCCTGCCTTCTATTCCCACCCCGACCACTACCGACTCAGCTATCCGGAGATGGGCTACGCCGCGCAACGGCTGCAAGACGGCCACAACCTCAAGACCGATCTGCCCTATTCAGCCGGCGACCTAGCCGATTATCCCGATACGTTCGTCATGTTGCACGACTGGAATTGGTTGGGCGGTGAAGTAGTCAAGTTAGTGTGGAACCAAGCCCTGGCCGACCCGAACCGGCGAGTTGAAGAGCGGACAATCTCTGTCGGTACGTTCGAGAGCACCCTCGTATTCGTTTCGACGCCGAAAAGTTGAGCGGGTGAGGTTTCTGAGGACCCGACCGAGAACGGAAGAACCATGGTGAGCAAACCTGAGGAATCGTTGGAGTCATCGGCACCGAAGGCAGTCGAGGCCATCCCCTTCAACCGACCCTCACTTGAAGGTCGAGAGTTGGAATATGTCGCCCAGGCCATCACCGGAGGCCACCTCGCGTCCGGCGGTCCTTATTCGGCCCGTGCCACCAACATGCTGCGCGAGGCGACCCAAGCGGCCGACGTCCTCCTCACGACATCCTGCACGGATGCACTCGAAATGTCGGCTCTGCTGCTGGACCTGCAACCCGGTGATACCGTGATCGTCCCCTCATTTACGTTCGTATCGACGGCACTGGCATTTCGCGCGGGCCGGGGCTCGGATCCTGTTCGCCGACATTGAGCCGAACACACTGGGAATCGATCCAAAGCATGTCGCCCAATTGATGGATGACTCTGTGAGGGCCGTCGTAGCGGTCCACTACGCAGGCGTCGGATGTGATCTCGAGGGTCTCCAGGATGTCCTGGCGGACTGGAGCAAAGTCGCCCTGATCGAGGACAACGCCCACGGCCTGTTCGGAACTTATCGGGGATCTCCCCTCGGCAGTTTTGGACGGTTTGCAACATTAAGTTTCCACGAGACCAAGAACGTCATCTGCGGCGAAGGGGGCGCCCTCGTCCTCAATGAGCCGGAGGACATCGAGCGCGCTCACGTCATCCTCGACAAAGGCACGAATCGCCGGTCGTTCATGATGGGGGAAGTAGACAAGTACTCATGGATCGACACAGGCTCATCGTTCGGCCTATCGGATGCGCTGGCCGCCTACCTCGTGGGACAGCTCGAGGAGCGGGAGAAGATACTCCGAGCTCGCCGAGCCGTATTCGATCGCTATCAAACCCGTTTGGCGCCGCTCGCTGATGAGTTTGGCTTGCGTCTACCGAACATACCCAGCGACCGTGGGCAGGCATACCACATGTTCTACGTCCTGCTTCCCGGCCGCGCCGCCCGGGACCGGGCCCTTAGCCAGATGCGCGCCGGGTACGTCCAATCTACTTTCCACTACGTCCCGCTTGACACCTCGCCGGGGGGTTCTCGATTCAAAGCGTCGCCGACTGACTGTCCGATCACGGAAGACATCAGCGGTCGACTACTGCGACTGCCGTTCTACAACGAACTCACTCCACATGACATCGACCGGGTTGTCGACGTATTCATCGGGGCGCTCACCCCGTGAATTCAGGCATTGGAGCCGGAGTCATCGGGCCACTGTCTTGCGGCGATCGCTGATCCGCATCCTGTGAGGATTTCAGATGCGGCCGGGCCCTCGTTGGCAATGAGGTCGATGACCGACATGCCGGGAACGAACGGCCCGTGCAACTGGGAGTACGTGGGGGGGTCGAACCGGTGATACTCAAGCTCGATTCCCGCCTCGGCAAAGCTGGCTTCATTCAGATAGTTCCGGGCCGACGGACCCGAAAGGTAGCTGGTCGCACCAAGCTCCCGACAGTAGTTCAGAACCCGATCGCTCCCGCGGCCGGGTAACGACAGGTCAGACGACTTTCGAAACTCGGCTCGAACACCGAGCAAATCGGCCAGTAGTTCGAATGCGGTGATATTGACGTCAACAAGCTTCTCCCATTCCCGCTGGTAAACCTGCTCGAACAACGGCGCCAGCAAGGCCGAGTGAGGTGCCTTGGAATAGGCCATCTCGACCGCAGTGCGATGCTTCCTGGTCCAGTTGGCGGTGGTTACGAGCTTGGCTTCATTGATGAGTTGGCCATGCCTTCGCTGAACGGGGACAGTCAACCACTGGGGTCCATCGGTGGCTTTGATGCGATTCCTAACCTGCCAGTTTTGCGGGACGAACTGGACGTCGTCGTAGTAAACGAACATGTCGGCGAGTCGGACTAGTTCAAAAACCCCACCGTAGGGAAGATAGAACGGCTGCAGAATGACCAGTCGCGTTGCGGGCTCCTTCGCCGGGCTCAGCCAGCATACGACGAAGATCGGTACACCAACGGCTCATCCCGTCGGAGCCGTTGGAATCCCCGATCTCAACACCTCCGCATGCTTAGATGAACCGACCTGCACACACTCGACGACGTGGGAACCGGCCATGACGCAAAGCCTCGACATTGTGGTGTCCGTATACAACGACGAATCGACCATAGAGGCGTTCTTCGAGGCGGTCACTACAGAGATCGATCGGCTGCCACTGGAAACGCGCTTGATCTTCGTGTGCGATGGAAGCCCAGACAAGTCGTGGGAACAACTTGAACGCCTCGTAGCACGACGGGATGACGTGGTAGCCATCGAGTTGTCCCGTAATTTTGGCCAGCACATCGCCGTCTCGGCGGGTTTGGATTTCGCCACGGCCGACTATGTGATCGTGATGGATTCGGATCTTCAGGACCCTCCGTCGGCTATACCGGCGATTATCGATCAGCTGCAGGAGGGCGTCGATATCGTCTACACACGCCGCGCGTCGCAGACTCGCAACGCGGCCAGAACGGCGACGTCGCGGTTGTTCTGGAAAGCCATTCGCATCCTGGGCGGCCGGCAGATCGTCGCCGATCAGTTGATGCTGCGCGGAATGCGCCAATCCTATGTTCGAGCCTTCCGCAGCCTCAAGGAGCGCCATCGTCTGATCGCTGGGCTGTCGGCTTGGTTGGGATTTAGATCCGTCGTCCTCGATGTCGAACCAGGTTTGGGTCTTCGATCGGACAGCAACTACACGTGGAAACGATTGGCGGGTCTGGCCGTTGATGCGACTGCGTCACTGAGTATCGTGCCACTTCGTTTCGCCACCGGACTAGGTCTCATCGTGACGGCTGCGTCTTTCCTATACGGCGCCTATGTACTGGTGAGTGTGGTGGCCGGAGCGCGGCTGCAATCTGGGTTTCCAACCCTGGCGATCCTGGTCAGCGCCCTCGGTGGGATCCAGCTTCTGATCCTGGGCATCCTTGGGGAGTACCTCGGACGTACCTTGCAGGAATCCCAACGGAGACCCCTCTACCTGGCCCGGCAGGTCATCGGACCGGCGGACGCCCCCACTACCTACAACTTGCCACTTCCTCCCGAACCGCGCCGCGTCACAGACGCACAGGGCCCCTAGGCTCACTCGCTCGTCCGCCTCCTGCGAGTGACATGTGGGTCATCGGTCGAGACGCAGCGGCGAGTCGAGCACTCTCATCGGGTTCCCGATCACTGAGGTGGCGCCTTCGACATCCCTGGTGACGGCAGTCCCGATCCCGACTCTGGCGTCGGACCCAACAGAGACGCCATCTGCCACGACCGATCCAGTCCCGACGAACGTTCGCTGCCCAATAGTGACGAATCCGGATGTGATCACGCCAGGTGCGAGGTAGGCGCCTGCCCCTACCTCCGTGTCGTGCGAAACGACGACAGAATTGTGGAGAATTGCTCCTGCCCCGATTCGAGATCCCGTATCGATGTTGCACATCGGGTATACGACGACCCCGGGTCCGATTTGGGCGGTGCCATGTACATGAGCCGTCGGGTGAACTAGCGACGGCACATGACAGTCTGCAGATTGGAGCCACTCGACGATCTCGAGTTTGGCGTCCAGGTGCCGATAGCCGAGACAGACAAAGAAGGAGATCGAAGCATATTGCTGTCGTTGGTAGGCCGAAAAGGGTTCAGCCGCTTGAGGTGAGTCCGCATGGGCGAGATCGTCGAATATCACGAAGGATCCGCCGGGGTGGGCATCCTCGACCATGGTGCGTACCTGACGCCCGAGAACGCCGAATCCAATGAGCCCGAAAACGTCTGAGATGATCGTTGGATACTACCCAGTTCAATAGGAGACGGCTTCCGTTCTGATACATTCAACTGCACCCTCGCATCGACCGATGAGGTTTACATGCCACACAAGACGATCCTCGTCACGGGTGGAGCCGGCTTCATCGGCTCGGCCGTCGTCCGCCGTCTGATCGGACAAACTGAATATGCCGTGGTCAACATCGACGTGTTGACCTATGCCGCGAACCTGGCATCGTTGCCGAGGGCGGCCGAAACACCCCGCCTGATATTCGAGAAGGTCGACGTCACCAATGGGCAGGACCTTCGCCGGGTTTTCGACAGACACCGGCCGACGGCCGTGTTGCATCTCGCAGCCGAATCACACGTGGATCGATCGATCGATGGTCCGGCTGCCTTCGTTGCCACCAACATCGTCGGCACATATACCCTGCTCGAATCGGCGCTGGCCTACTGGACGGGTCTTGAGCCTGCCGACCGCTCCGGGTTTCGCTTCGTCCACGTGTCAACCGATGAGGTATTCGGAGACCTTGGACTTGGCGACAGCTTTCGCGAGACAACTCCCTATGCGCCCAATTCGCCCTATGCGGCCAGCAAGGCTTCTGCCGATCACCTGGTTAGAGCGTGGCACACCACGTACGGCCTTCCAGTTGTCATTACCAATTGCTCAAACAACTACGGCCCCTACCAGTTTCCCGAAAAGCTCATCCCCCACATGATCATCTCCGCCATCGAGGATCGGCCGCTGGGCGTGTACGGCGATGGCGCACAGATCCGGGATTGGCTGCACGTCGAGGACCATGTCGATGCTCTGCTCACCGTGCTAGATCGGGGTCGCATTGGGGAGGTCTATGTGATCGGCGCCAGAAACGAACGTAAGAACCTCGAGGTCGTGACAGCTATCTGCGGGGCGCTCGACGAGCTTCACCCGCGATCGGACGGACACAGTTATGCAGAACAGATCACCGCGGTAGCGGACCGACCTGGCCACGACCGGCGTTATGCGATCGATCCGTCCAAGATCGAGAGCGAGCTTGGATGGCAAGCCAGTCGAGACTGGGACGCCGGTTTGCGAGAGACAGTTGGGTGGTACCTCGACCATCAGCCGTGGTGGCAAGATATCCGCAGCGGGACCTACCGGGGCGAACGACTGGGATTGGGAAGATGAATCGCAAAGGCATCATCCTCGCGGGTGGACACGGGACCAGGCTCTACCCACTCACCCTGGTTGTCAGCAAACAACTGATGCCCGTCTACGACAAGCCGATGATCTACTACCCACTCTCGACCCTGATGCTGGCGGGTATCCGAGACATTCTCATCATCACCAATCCGCATGAAAGACCTCTCTTCGAGAGGCTTCTTGGGGATGGAAGCCAATGGGGACTCAGCTTTCAGTACGCAGAGCAGCCGGAACCCGGCGGTCTGGCCGACGCGTATGTCCTCGGTCGGAGCTTCGTGGGCAATGACCACTCGGTGCTCGTCCTGGGCGACAACATTTTCTACGGACACGGCTTGACGGAGGTTCTGCAACAGGCAGCCGCCCAGGAAGAAGGCGCCACCGTCTTCGGATATTGGGTGAAAGATCCCGAACGCTACGGAGTGGTCTCCATCGACTCATCCGGCGCACCGGTCGATATCGAAGAGAAGCCCCTCCAGCCGAAATCCCAGTATGCGGTCACCGGGTTGTACTTCTACGACAATCAGGTGGTCGACCTGGCCGCCGAACTGAAGCCATCAGAGCGCGGCGAGCTCGAGATCACAGACATCAATCGCGTGTACCTGGATCGGGGACAGTTGACTGTTCAGATCCTGCACCGGGGGTTTGCCTGGTTGGACACCGGCACTCCCGGGTCCCTCCAGCAAGCAGCCAGCTTTATCCAGACAGTCCAGGAACGGCAGGGACTCCAGATCTCTTGCTTGGAAGAGATCGCCTTCCGGAAGGGATACATCGATGCGAATCGACTCGCCGAGCTGGCCGAACCTGTTCGTCACAACGAGTACGGTCAATACCTCCTGCGTTTGATCGGCGACTGAGGACCTCCTCGTCGGCTGCGGACCCAGATTCGATTCAGCGCTTCCGTGCCACGGCCAGGATGCTGGAGCCGACAGGCATCCCTTTTCCCCGGCCGAGACGACCCAGTTCGAATCTCAACAGACTCGCCACAACGGCTCCCGAGGCACCCCCCGGCGCTTGATGTTCCCGCCGGCTCAGGTCGTCGCTGCCGGCTTTTCTGATCCCCAACCTGCCGGCGAGGGATCTCAGGAAGAACACTGGAAGAGGCAGCAGCCAGAACATATAGGTGGCAACCTCGACCTGGAAACCCGCCACCTCGAGCGCCTCGGTCAGAGAGCGGCGAGTGTATCTACGGAAATGGCCTGCCTCGGCATCTTCCGGCGACCAAAGCCATCCGAATGCCGGCACCGTGAGATAGACGCGCGCCCCGGAACCGAGCGCCGTATGTAGCTCGCTTAGAAAGGCCACGTCCTTCTCGATGTGCTCGACAACGTCGAAAAGGCCGACCGCAGACAACGACCCCGGGTGGAATCTTGCGCTCTCGAACGTCGCCTGGACCACCGGCCGCAGACCGCGCGCAAAGCCATTGCGCGCCCCATCCGCTCCTGGCTCGATCAGGACAGTCTCGAACCCAGCCTCCTGAAGCCCCAAAGAAACAAACCCGTTCCCGCCACCGATATCAACGATCGGTCCCGCAGGCGGATACCTCCCGACGATCGATGCCACACAGGCATTCCTGTGTTGAAACCAGAAGGAGCTTTCTTCCAGTTCAAAACAAGACGAGTGTCCGTGCTCTGGATAGGAGACCGCTGCCTGGTCCGCTGCAACCCAGTAGCCGGGTTCCAATTCGTGTAGACCATCTGCTAGCTGGCCTATTTCCACGGATATCCCCGTCCGGCACGATGTCCGGGATCGCCAGCCGGGAAGCTCTGCCCAACCCGGGACCCCAAGTCGATCAGAGTACGAAACGCCCGCCTGACACCGATCACGGACTGCATTCCAAAATGAGATGGGTGTAGGGGATTCTGATCAGGTCGGTTCTGGTGTGGCTGACAATGTTCTGAAAGGACTTCTGCGCAAGCTCGAGGTATTCGTCAAGCCGTCGAATGTGTCCACCTCGATCGAGCGAAACGACGAACCTGCGGTGGGCAGCCTGATCGTCGTGGAAGAATGGATCCAGAGTTACGAGCCTGCCGGTGGGTTTCAGTACCGAGCTCGCCAGCGCGAACAGATCCTCTGCGGCACCGTCGTCTATGTGGTGAAGGACCCCCAGGGCCATCACCAGGTCGAACTCACCGGTGACGGTTTCCCTTGAAACTGAAGCATTCACAAAAGTTCCACGCTCCCCGTGGCGGGCGCGAGCGAGATCGATGTATTCCTCACTGGGGTCGAATCCGTAGTACTGGATGACGGGAAGGTCATCGAGTACGTCAGCTGTCCCGCAACCGATGTCCAATACCGAGTCACCTGGCTGCGGCTTGAGGTAGTCGTTCACCAAACCGGCCCGCCCTGCCTTGGTGGTGACCAGTCGCCGAAAGGTCTTGTAAAACCATGGTTTGGCCAGAACGTTTCGCGGATCAAATCTGTTCAACTTCACACCTTTGGGTTTCGGACATCGTAGCGATGGGCCGGTCCGAATCGGTGTTATCGACCCGCCTCGGCCAGGTCCCGCATCTCGCGGCGTAGTTCGTTGATCTCGTCGCGGAGGCGGGCTGCGTATTCGAAGCGAAGCTCCTTGGCAGCTTCGTGCATCTCTTCTTCGAGGCTTTGAATCAGCCGGCCCAGATCCTCGGTCCCCAGGTCGAGTATTGCCCGTTGCTCCACTTCCCGGCGGCGCCGCTCCGGGGCGGGGGCATCCTGGCTTTGCAGCAGCTCGAGGATGTCGGAAACCTTCTTGCGAATCGTCTGTGGGTCGATGCCGTGCTTCTCGTTGTAGCGAAGCTGGAGGCCGCGCCGCCGATTGGTCTCGTTGATCGCCCGCTGCATGGAGTCGGTCACATTGTCGGCGTACATGAGAACGTGGCCTTCCACATTGCGGGACGCTCGACCGATGATCTGAATGAGGCTGGTAGCCGATCGAAGGAAACCTTCCTTGTCGGCATCGAGGATGGCGACCAGCGACACCTCCGGTAGGTCGAGACCCTCCCGCAGGAGGTTGATACCGACCAAAACGTCAAATTCGCCGAGGCGCAGGTCGCGGAGGATCTGGACCCGTTCGAGCGTGTCGATCTCCGAATGCAGATAACGGGCCCGCACTCCCATTTCCAGCAGATACTCGGTGAGATCCTCCGCCATCTTCTTGGTGAGGGTCGTGACCAGCACCCTCTGATCGACCACCGCCCGCTCGCGGATCTCATGCAACAGATCGTCGATCTGTCCTTTGGTCGGTTTGACGATCACCTCCGGATCCACCAATCCGGTGGGGCGAGCGATCTGTTCTACGACACTGGAGGACCGTTCCAACTCGAAGGGGCTGGGCGTAGCCGACATGAAGACCACCTGGCCGGTCTTCTCCATCCACTCATCGAACCGGAGGGGACGGTTGTCGATCGCCGAAGGTAGGCGAAACCCGTGCTCGACCAGCGACTCTTTGCGGCTCAGGTCACCCGCAAACTGGCCGTGGATCTGCGGGACCGTAACGTGACTCTCGTCCAGGACGGTGACAAAGTTGTCGGGGAAATAGTCGAGCAGCGTGTAAGGAGGCTCGCCGGGTTGGCGACCGTCGATGTGGCGGCTGTAGTTCTCGATGCCCGAACAGAACCCAATCTCCTTCATCATTTCGAGGTCGTATCCGGTGCGCATCCGGAGCCGCTGCGCTTCCAGCAGCTTGCCCTGATCCTCGAACTCTGCGAGCCGTTCCTCGAGCTCGGCTTCAATGCCGAGCACCGCTCGTTCCATCCGTTCCTGGGAGGCCACGTAGTGGGAGGCGGGGAAGATCCACAGTTCCTGCATCTCTTCGATGACCTCTCCGGTGACAGGATTCATGCGGAGAATGCGCTGGACCTCATCACCCCAGTACTCCACCCGGGCCACCGTTTCCTCATACGCCGGGAACACTTCCAGAGTGTCGCCCTTGACCCGGAACTTGCCCCGGGTGAGGTTCACCTCGTTGCGTTCGTACTGGATGTCGACCAGCCTGCGCATCGCTTCACCGAGGGGATACTCCACTCCTTTGATCAATCGGAGGACCCTGACCGGCGTATTCGTCGGGGGTACCCAATCCGTAGATGGCCGAGACGCTCGCCACGATGATGACGTCTTTTCGAAATAGGAGGGCGCTGGTGGCTGCGTGGCGTAGTCGGTCGATCTCATCGTTGACCGTCGCGTCTTTCTCAATGTAGGTGTCCGACTGGGCCATATAGGCCTCGGGTTGGTAGTAGTCGTAGTAGCTGACGAAGTACTCGACTCGATTCTCCGGGAAGAACTGGCGGAACTCGTTGGCCAGTTGGGCGGCCAGCGCCTTGTTTGGAGCGAGTACCAGGGTCGGTCGCTGGATCTTCTCGATGGTCCAGGCAATGGTGGCGGATTTTCCGGAACCGGTAATGCCCAGCAAGGTTTGGAATTCCTCGCCGTTTTCGATACCCCGGGCGAGCGCCTCTATGGCCTTCGGTTGGTCACCGGCCGGTTTGAAGTCAGAGTGGACTCGGAAGGGGGGCACGACGCCAGTGTACGTGCCCGGTGTGACAAGTTCCGGGGCGGTTGAGGCACTAGCGGACCCGATCGCAACGACCCGTGATTCACGATACCGCCATGAGCCGGTCCCACCAGCGATCGACCTGTTCTTCCAACGTTCGGGCGTCGCTCGAGTTCTCGATAATGGCGTCGGCGGTCGCCAGCCATTCACTCCTGGTCGGTTGCGCCTGCAATCGACGCTGAACATCGCCCGCCTCCATGCCGCGTTGGAGGAGGCGATCGACCCGTACATCCGGATCTGTGTCGACGACTACTCGCAACCATCCTTCGCCCATGAAGTCGGTCGGCAAGGGAACCTCGACGACCACGACCGGCTCGGTCGATTGTGCGATCAGGCCGGCAATGCTCTGCCGGATGGCTGTGTGCGTGAAGTCCTCGAGCCGCTCTAACTCGGCCCGATCCTGAAACACAATGTCGGCCAGGCGACTGCGGTCGATAACTCCGTCGACCACAACCGACGGCCACCTCTCGGCGACCCGGTCGAAAGCTTCTCCTCCAGGTTCCAGGACCTGGTGGCCGATCTCATCTGCGTCGATGACCAGGGCACCCCGGGCGCGCAACAACTCGCCAACTGAACTCTTCCCGGCACCGATGCCGCCGGTGAGCAGAACTCGAACTTGCCTCGCTGACACGATGAATGACTGTACTCTGATAGTCGATGCCCGAGCGCAAAAACCCCTGGGAGTCGAGATTCCACAAGGTATTGCTTGCCTTGCTGTGGGTGGCGCTGGCCCTGGGTGTGTTCATCTCATTCTGGGAAGCCCGCAAGGACGCAGCCGCGCTCGGCGGCGAGGCCATCGGGCCGGACGCCATCGGGGCGGCGATGGCTGCGAGTGTCTACGTGTTGGGATCGCAGATCCTGCCCCGTGCCTACCTTCGCATCACTTGGATTCGCGAACTGAGTTCGCTGGTCGGCGTCACCCTCGTCATGATGGCCGTGAGCCTCAGCGGCGCTCTCAACAGCCCTTTCCTGCTTCTGTCGCTCACACCCATCATGGTGGCCGGTGTGTTCGGCGGGTTCCGCAGTGGATTGGCCACGGCGGGCCTGGCCGCCGGAGTGCTGGTGGTCATCTCGGTTGGGCTTGATGATTTCACCCTTCCGCTCTTCTTCCAATGGGCGAGTCTCTATCTCCTGATCGGATTCACCTTCGGCCAGGCGCGTCGGCTCCTCCTCGAGGAGGGGCAGCGGGCCGACGCGATCGCGGCGGCATCCGTTGAGACGACCCAACGCCTCGAACGTCTCGAGCGAGCCAACACGCTGCTGAGCCGATTCGCGGAGATAGCGGACACGGCGGAACTCAACCCCGTAACGGTGGGAAACGCTGCTCTGGAGAGCCTCTCGGAGGTGGCTTCATTCCATGCCGCGGTCGTCGCCCTGGCCGGCGATGACGGCCCGGTGGTGGTTGCCAGGCGTGGCCTCGAAGAACCGAATGATCACCGTTCGATCATTCCCCTGTCGGTTGGCAGCCGCGACGTTGGCATGGTCGTCGTCATCTCAGCCGAGGAACCGACCCCGGCTGAGTACCAGGCGACGGCAGAGTCGCTCCAACCGGTTGCCCTGGCGTTTTCGAATATCCTGCTGCTCCAGGACATCGCCCGCCGGGCCATCCGGGAGGAACGGGCCCGGTTGGCGCGCGATCTCCATGACGAGATCGGTCCCTCACTGGCGTCGCTGGGGCTGGCGCTGGACCTGGCCCTGCTCCAGCACCCGGCCGACCCCGATCTGGCCGAACACCTGAGGGAGCTTCGCACCTCGGTCGGAGGAATGGTCGAGGATGTCCGGACAACCGTGGCCGACCTGCGAATGCCGGAGCAGCCAAGTATCACCGAAGTCATGAAGAGCCTCAGCGCGTCGGTGTCCGATGGAGAACCTGAGATCGACGTTCGACTGACCGAGCGCCGCCCACCACGGCCATCCATAGCCCCGGATCTCATCGCGATCGTCACTGAGGCCGTCCGCAACGCGATCCACCATTCAGGAAGCCGCCTGGTCACCGTCCACGGCACAGTCGACTTCGACGAAGGCGCTATCACGGTGCACGACCAGGGGAAGGGCTTTCGCCGGGACCGGGTACCCGATGGACATTTCGGTTTGATAGGAATGGAAGAAAGGGCCCAACGCATCGGTGCTGCCCTGAACATCACGAGCACCAAAGGCGGAACGGCCGTAACCGTGACATGGGGGCCAGATTGATTTCCATACTCGTCGCCGACGACCACACGTTATTCGCCGAAGGTGTCAGCCAGGCCCTGGCAGCCATACCAGACCTGCGCGTCGCCGGAACGGCCTCCGGCGGAGCCGAACTGGTCGCAATGGCCAAGAAGACGCCTGCCGACGTGCTCCTGATAGACCTCGAGATGCCCGACCTATCCGGATTCGAAGTCCTCGCGGCACTGGGCGGATCGCTCCCCGCCATCATCGTCACCATGCACGCCGACGACCAGCGTCGCACCCAGGCGATCGAAGCGGGCGCCCGTGGCTTCCTATCCAAATCAACGCCTCTTCCCGAGCTGGCGGCAGCCGTCCGAGCAGTCTCGGCAGGCGAAGACCTCGCCCCCTTGACGACCACTCTCCGTGAGGTTCTTGGTCACTACATGGAGCCAACCCTCGATCCGGGAGCTGCCTCATTGACCGCTCGCGAACGGGAGCTGCTGACCCTCCTCGGAGAAGGCGTGAGCGCCACGGACGAACTGGCAGAACGCCTGTATATATCGCCCAAAACGGTCAAGAACCATCTAGCCTCAATCTACGAAAAGCTCAGCATCAGCGACCGCACCCAGGCCGCCGTCGAGGCCATCCGGCTCGGGCTTGTCCACAGGCGTTGACCCGAATGTGGACAAATAGGGCTGACGACCTATGGAAATTCGAGCGCTCTGCGTGGTAGCTTGCCCACGGTAGTTACCCGAGCCTGTAGGAGGGTTCTTGTGTTGACAGTAATGACGGAGTTGGCGGCCCGGTGGGAGTCCTTCAAGGACGACCGCGGCGCTTCCATGGTTGAGTACGCACTGCTGGTCGTTCTGATTGCGATCATCGCGATTTTGGCGATTACCTTCGCCGGAGACCAGGTTTCTGAGACCTTCAGCGAAATCGGCAGCGCACTCGACGTCTAGTCGATAGAACCGAAAGGCAAATCGATGGGCTGGGAAACACTGAGTGAGTTCGTACGGATCAAGTTCCAAAGCGAGCGAGCTGCCGGATTGGTCGAGTGGGGCCTGCTTGTGGTCCTCATCGCAGTGGTGGCTCTGGTTGCGGTGCAGTTTGCCGGCGATCAGAACTCTGCCTTGTGGAGCGAAGTAGCGAGCTCCCTGGACCCCTAGTCCGACCCATCGATAGAGACTAAGTGGGGGACCCTACAGGGTCCCCCACTCTCGTTGCACGAACCGCCTCCGAAACCACAGAACGGTCGGCAACCGTCCGGGACCAGATCAGAAGAACCTGAGGTTGGAGCAGCCGGTTGCTAGCTGCGCGAAAAGACCGTCCAGCGGTCGTCCGTGAATTCAACCTGCCAACCTTCGGCGGTCAGCACGCCGGCAAGTCCGGCGTCAGACGCCACCAGTGCCTGCTGGATACCGTACCGTTCAAAGGCCACTTCCCAAACCGGGGTCCCCCGACGAGTATCCACGAACTCCCGGAAGAACTCGGCGCCGTACAATTCGGCCCGGTCGTCGACGAAGACCGGCAGCCGATCGGCGTAGATCAAATACCCGCCGGTCGCGTCGTCGTGCCAGACCTCCGTAGCGTCGAGATAGGCGGCGGCTTCTACGGGGAATCGCTCGGTATCGAGTCCGGAGAAACCGGATATCGCCATCAGTGGCGTCACTACCAGCAGCGCGGCGATGATGAGATTGAGGCGCCCTGAGCGGGTATCGACCTCAGCAGGCTCAGCGGTGGGACGCCAGACAGAGACCACGAACGGCGTGAGGACTATGGCAGCCGGCATGATCGCTCTGGCGGAGGTCAGACCAAAGAGGAGCATGGGAGCGACGACCCACAACTCGCCCACCTCGATCCGGCCGGACGCTGATGCGAACAGCACTGCAACGATTACGAGTACATAGGGCGCAACCGCGAGGGACAGAAGGTCCGGAGCAGCCCACTCCGATATGAAGTCGAGGGCGCCCCGATTCTTCATGAACGAAGCCAGCATCGACCATACTCCGAGGCCGTGGGCGGTGAGACTGACCGCCACGAGAGCCAACCCGACGCGTCCGACGGCTCGTCGCGAGTTCATGCGCCGCCGCAGAGCATCCAGTACCAAAAGACCGAGACCCAGCACAAAGGACCCGTGTACACCGGCCCACACCCAGAGGATCAGGGGAAGCGGCCAATCCGTTTCAGAGTCGAGCACCACCATCAGGAGAGCCAACAAGACCAGAGAGAACAGCACGGGCCGGGGAACCAGGTTGGGAAGACCCAGCCACATCAGGACCACCAGAGCAAGCGCTACAGGCAGAGGATCGGACGATCTTCGGAAAGCAAGGTATCCGACAAGAGCGAGAACCAGCCCTCCGCAGATGATAAGCAGCCAGGGCACCCAGCCGAGTCCACCCGTAGCTTCCTCGAGAGAGCCGTACAGAAGGTCGGCCAACCATGACTGGGTACGCCAGGTCTCGCCGCCGCGGGTATACGAAAACGGATCGGTGGTAATGACCTGGCCGGCCGCCAGTTGGAACTCGCCGACCCGGACGTGCCACAAGAAGGAGTTGTCGCGGATGGGGCGCGAAGCCCCGACCACTATCCCGATCCACGGAGTCAGCAGCAGCAGATGCCGCACCGATAGCCGTTGCCACCAGGGCGGGACCGGATCGGTTGTCACCGCGGCCACGCCGGCCTACTACAACTCGCTGAAGGTGTTGTAGATCTGGATCGCAGCCGGTCCCAGCAGCACGATGAAGAGGGCCGGGAAGATGCAGAACACCAACGGGAACACCATTTTCACCGGCGCCGCAAAGGCCTTCTCCTGCGCTCGCTGGCGCCGTTGGACCCGCATTTCGTCGGCCTGGACGCGCAACACTTGAGCGATGGCGACACCAAATGCCTCTGCCTGCATCATGGCCAACAGGAATGAGCGCAGCTCATCGAGATCCGTTCGATCGGTGAGGTGCCGCATGGCATCGCGACGGCTGACACCGACCCGGGTTTCCTGCAACATCCGGAAGAATTCCTCGGACAGAGGGCCGGGCACGGTCCCGACAACTCGGGCCAGTGCCGAGTCGAACCCGAGACCGGCCTCGACGCTGATCACCAGCAAGTCCAGGACGTCGGGCAGCGCCCGCTGCATCGCCAAGCGCCGGTCGTCGATCTTGCGTGTGAGCCACACATCCGGCCCGAAGAACCCGAGCACCGCCAGGAGCGCAAAGGAGAGCACCTTCATGCGAAATTCCAGTGGTCCCTGGAGGAAGAACCACAGAATCAACGCGCCGACCGAGGTCAGGAGTTTGATAACGGCCCAGGAGTTGGCGTCGAGGTTCCCGGGGCTACCGGCCAGTACGATTCGGCGCTGGGTCTTCTTCAACCAGCCGACCGGCGTAAACCTCGCCAAACCACGACCCACGGCCAGGAAGACAGGTGCGATGGCCCGCTCGGCGACCGGTTTCTTGAGCGTCTCGTCACGGATGAGCTCGGCCGAGCCGTACACGGCCAGGCGTTCGGTGGCAGCCTTCCTAGCTCGGACGATGCCAAAGCCGATCCAGAGGACCAACCCGGTCATCGCCACGAACACCGAACCTACAGCGAACATTTTGGGATCCATTTAGACCTCGATATCCACGATCTTCTTGAGCCAGTAGATACCGGCTCCCATTAAGCCCAGTCCTACACCTATAGCGATAAGCCCGGCCGTTTCATTGAACAGGGGTTCTAGGTAGCTCCGGTTGGTACTGAACAGAAACGCGAAGAGCACGATAGGTAGCAGGGCAAGAACGATTGCCGACAGGCGCCCCTCAGCGGTCAGCGCCCTGATCTCGCCCTTGAGGCGGTTGCGCTGGCGCATCGTGTCCGCCACGGTCTGCAGAACCTCGGCGAGGTTACCGCCGACTTCGCGCTGGATCTCAATTGCCATCACGGCCCATAGGAAGTCCTGGGATCGCATGCGCTCGGCGATAGCCTGCATCGTATCGACCACCGGACGACCGAGTCGGCTTTCGGCGATCGACCGACCGAACTCCCGGCCGGTCGGCGGGGGAGCTTCGGCTGCAACCGCTTCGACTGCCTGCAGCAGTGAATACCCGGCTCGCAGCGATGTCGAAAGGAGCGTCAGCGTATCGGGAAGTTGCTTCTCGAAGATGCGCTTCTCGCGGGTGCCGGCAAACTGGATCGCGGCCGCTACGAGCGTCAATACGACCAGGAACCCGACCCCGGCGGCGATAGTGCTGCGCATGAAGAGGCCCGCCATGACACCGGCGATAACACTGAGACCGAGGCCGGCCGCCAGGGCTTCTCCGCCCCGCAACGGGATGTTGGCTTGTTCAAGAACTGCATTGATGCCACTGAGCAAGCCCCGGCGCTGGGCGGCTTCCTCAGCCGACTTGGTAAAGCGGCTCAGCCCCGGTATCCGGGCCAGGAACCCCTTTTTGACTTCCTCAGGACCTGCGGTACGCCCTCGCCCGTAGGCCTGGAGGCGCTTGCGGAAAGCCGAGGCCCCGTCCTCTTCACCTGGACCGGCCAGGATGATGATGAACAGCACGATCCCCAACCCGACGGCCAGCGTCCCGAGCAGGCGAAGCGTTCCTGCCGATACCGGACCCGCCGTTGCGGGTGAGTACGGCTCGGGTTGCGCAAAAGTGACGGTGGTTGTTGTGGTGGGAGGTGGCGGCTTGATAAAGCCAGGCACGTTCACCGCAGCGCCGGCCGACAGGCCCTGGTATCCAACCCCGATCTCGAGATCGCCAGCCTGGTCCTGAGTTGCATCGAAACGCACCACGATCTTGTTGTCGAGTTCCCGCTTGATCTGATCGTAGAGACCGCTCAAATCGCCGGGCTCGGGCGTCGAGAGGTACAGGCCGTTCGACTCCGCCACAACGGTTTGGAGGTCGGCGGGATCAAAGGCGGTCGACTCCAGTGCCACACCGAAGACCCGCACTCCCTTGTCTTCCACGGCCGCCTGAGCCTCATTGAGCGTGGCCACGCTGCCCTCATCTTTGCCGTCGGTGAGCACAATCATGTTGCGCTCCAGTCGCTCGGCGTCGCCGGAGAACAGCTCGGTGGCCCGAATGATGCCGTCGTAAAATGCAGTGTCCCCTTGGGCCTCGATGCCCTCGACACCCGCGATGAGAACCGACTTCGTGCTGGTGAATCCCCGCACCACCTGCACCTCGTCGGCAAACGTGGCTATGGCGATGAAGTCTTCGGCCCGCTTCTGGTTGATGAAGGAAAGGGCGGCAGCCTTCGCTGCGTCGATAGGTTCACCTTCCATGCTTCCGCTGGCATCGATGACCAGGACAATCCCAACTTGAACCCGCGAACTCGGCGATAGTCTCGATTTCCAGATCGGTTACCGGGTTGCCGTTCTCGGTCACCTCCAGCTGGGCCGGATCCAATGCTTCCGGAAGATTCAAGAAGTCGACGATCATCTGCACGCGCGGGTAGCGGACCGTGTTGATGTCCGTTATTTCAATGACCGGTGTACTCCCGTCGGTCTGGGCCAGCGCCGCGCCGCCGGCTCCGAGAACCAGCAGGGCGACGGTTGCGGCCGCGACGAGGCTGCGTGTGCGTGTCACTTCGAATACTGGGCCTGGCGACGAGCGAACGGTTCCGGATCAAACAAGTTCGATGGGAGCTTGATCCCGAAGTCCTCCAGGTGGCCGCTGAAAGTAGGCCGAATGCCGGTGGCTTTCAGCCGACCCAGGTACTGCCCGTTCTCGTCAACACCCATTCCAAAGTCGAACAGGAACAAGTCCTGCAGTGTGATGATCTCGCCTTCCATACCTTCGATCTCGGTGATGTGCGTGATACGACGCGTGCCGTCACGCAACCGCGTCTGGTGCACGATCAGGTTGACGGCCGAAGCAACCTGCTCACGGATGGCTCGGACCGGCAGGTCGAACCCGGCCATCAGCACCATCGTCTCGATCCGGGCCAGCGTGTCACGTGGCGAGTTCGAGTGGATGGTGGTCATCGATCCGTCGTGACCGGTGTTCATGGCCTGCAACATGTCGAGGGCCTCACCACCGCGAGCCTCACCGACGACGATCCGGTCGGGACGCATCCGCAAGCTGTTCCGGACCAGGTCGCGGATGGAGATGTGACCCTTGCCTTCCAGGTTGGGAGGCCGCGATTCGAGCGTGAGCACGTGTTCCTGGTGGAGCTGCAATTCGGCTGCGTCTTCGATCGTGACGATGCGTTCGTCGCCCGGCAGGTAGCTCGACAGGACGTTGAGCGTCGTCGTCTTACCCGAGCCGGTACCTCCGCTGATGATTATGTTCAGCCGCCCCTTGACACACTGGTGCAAGAAGTCGGCAGTGCTCTGGTTGAAGGTATTGAACTGGACGAGGTCCGCTTCGGTGAGCGGGTCGACGGCAAACTTACGAATGGTGAGGAACGGACCGCCGATGGCCAGAGGATGAACAATGGCGTTGACGCGGGATCCGTCGGGGAGGCGTGCATCGACCATCGGGGTGGCCTCATCGATCCGGCGCCCGATCTGACCGACGATCTTGTCGATGATGCGCCGAAGGTGCACATCGTCGACGAAACGGTATTCCGTCTTGACGATCTTGCCGTTGCGCTCCACAAACACACTGTGCGGGCCGTTGACCATGATCTCGGTGACATCCGGATCGTTGAGAAGCGGGTCGATCGGACCGTACCCCAGGACGTCGGAGGCTATTTCGTTGAGCAACTGGGTACGATCGGAGCGCGTCAGCGGGACGCTCTCCTCCTGATCCAGCGCCCACTCGAGCATTTCGAGAACCCGGAGCCGGAGTTCGGCATCGCTCATCTGACGGTCGTACAGCGTCGGGCCCAGCTCCTCGACCACTTTGAAGTGGAGCTTGCCACGAAGCTCGCGGAACATATCTTCGCGCTTCGTGTCGAAGCTCACTTCTGCTTGCTTGGCAGCTGCGACCCGCTCTGATAGGGATGCCATCGAGTTCTCCCTTTACTGTCTCACCCGGCGCAATCCACCTGGGGCGGCTGCGGCGGGACTATTTGTGCTTCTGTTCAGGGCTTCCATCGGCGCTTGCTTGCCTTCCCTGAAGTCTCTTGCTTCACGTTGGTGGCGACGAGGTCGTAGACCGAGTCGAAACCCTTCGCCACTCTCGACCGGGGAGCCGATTCCACAACCGGTCTGCCCTCGTTGATCGAGGCCGGGACCATGCCGTCCGACGGAATGGACGCCGAAATCTTGAGCTTCAACGAACGCTCAATCTCTTTCTCATCCAGCCGGGCACGGGCGTTGGACCGGTTGAGGACCAGTTGCACTTTGGACCCGGGGAACTTCAACAACCGCAGGGTCTCGAGAGCCAGCTTGGCGTTCTTGACACTGGGCAGGTCCATGTCGAGCACATAGAGCACCTGGTCGGCGCGTTCGAGCAATGAGAGGAGCAATTCATCGAGCAGCGAGGCGGTATCGACGATCACGTAGTCGAACATGCCCCGCAGCTTGGTGATGATCTCGGTCATTGCGGCCGTCGAAATCTCATCGGCGAAGGCTGGCTCGAGCGGAGCGGCCAGCACCCGCAGACCCGAAGGATGGGCAGTCAGCAGGGACTCGAGCAGCGGCTCATCGAGCCGGTGCAGTTCATGGGCGGCGTTGACCATCGTCAGTCGTGGCTCAAGTTGCAGCACCAGGCAGACATCACCGAATTGCAGGTCTGCATCAACAATGCAGACCCTGGCCGGGTCGTGCCGCTGTGCAAGAAGCATCGCCAGGTTGGTGGCCGTAACCGTCTTGCCGCTGCCCCCTTTAGCCGACATGACGGCGACGACTTTGCCCTCTCCCCCCGGTGACGCATACGGCTCTGGAGGCGGGGCTGCCGGCCGCTGGCGCCGCACCTTGCGGTCGATCTGACCGAGCGCGTCACCCACACTCTGCACGGTCAGCGGAGCCTCGATTACATCCTTCAATCCGGCCCGCATGGCCGACTTCAACAAGGGAGCCGTGATCGTATCGGCCACCATGACTATGGCCAGATCCGGGTCGAGCTCGAGGAGCACTCCGACTCCCTTCAGCCCCGCTTCATGAGCGAACGACGGGCCCAGCATCACCAGCTCGACGGAGCCCTCCTCGACGCCACGTTGGGCATCGGCGACGGTGCGGACCGTCGGTACGCGGCCATCGAAGAGGCGTTTTGCTTCGTCGAGGAAATCGTCATCGTCGTCAACAATGACGATTCCCGCGTCGTCGAAAAGGTCGCTCATGTTATTGGCCAAGCTCCTCGGCTGCCTCGAAGATGTTCTCACGGGTGATCCCGTCGGTGGGAACCGGCACGAAGTCCTCCGGAACCAGAGTCAGCCACACAGTCCCGGTTGAGAATGTGTAGACGATCCGCTCCGCCTCTTCCGGCGTTACCTCGAGGGTCAGAACACCGGTCTGGACCTGTTGGACGGCCTCTTCACCCTCAACGGGTACCGTCGTAACAGTGACCGTCTGGTCGGCTTCCTCGTCGAGACGAATCTCGTTGCCAACTGCCAGCACCGGAAGTCCCTGCAGCACAAACCGGCTGATGATCCCCTGCTCCAGTTCGGCTTCGAGAGCTTTCAGTTCTTCGGGTGTCAGAGTCTCCGACGCTATGACGTCTTCGGCAATCTGCTCTATCGGCGCAGTGAGGGTCACGATGATATTGATCCGGTCGCCCGCTTCAATGAAGCCGTTGACTCCCTGGATATTGTCGACGCCGATCGTGATCGCCTGCTTGCCTTCCGGGATGCGCTCCGCCAGTGGCTTGATGTCGGCGGTCACCTCAACCCACTGGTCGACGGTCAGAATCGAGTTGTTCGAGATCGGACCAGCGGCTACCCGACCGGTCAAGGTCGCGGTCAATTCCTCTAGTGAACCGATTGCGTTGTCCGGGAGGAACCTGGTTTCTTCCTCGCTTTCAATCGCACGTTCTTGCGACAGGACCAGGCTTCCCTCGGTACCTTCGGTGATCGTGCCGCCGGATACACGGTACACAGCCCGCAACAAGAGCTCTGCTTCTTTTTCCTCTTCAACGTTGGAGAGGAACTGCCATACGGCAAACGCGGCAATGCCCGCCAGGAGCAGAGCCACAATCAGGACCAGGGTTCGCCTGCCCATCGAATCTCCTTCAGTCTAAAACCCGTTCGGTTTCTCCAATAGATTGGCCGATTTGGGTCGTAATGTCATGGATTTCGCGTCACTCAACGTGACCTTGCGCATCACCATCATCGGGATCCCGGACGGGCCGGCAGTTGCGGAGGAGCCTCGGCATCTGCATGTCGCCTCCTTTTGGGCACAACTGTCCCTACCTGATAGAGCTGCGCGGTTTCCCCCCGTCCGAATCTGCCCGGCGCTAACAGAGTGCCACAGATCTTCCAGGTGTCAACCTTATGAAGTACCTATCGGCGTCCGATGCCGCGCTCTTTAAGCTCTTGAAGAATTGCTTCGAGTGACGAATCGACATCGAACGTCCTCTCCGGCTCTTCCTCCGGCTCTTCGCGGGTGAACTCGCGTACTTCAGGTTGCTTGCGACGCGGGGCCTGCTCCTCAGGTTCCCGGTCCTTCCACTCGGGGTTGGCCTGTTTGATCGACAGGCTCACCCGGCGGCGTTCTTCGTCCATCTCGGTGACTTTGACGGAGACTTCCTGTCCGATGGACAGCTCCAGCTCCGGAGATTCGACACGATGGATGGCGATCTCAGAGACGTGGACGAGACCTTCGACCCCGTCACCGACTGAGACAAACGCACCGAAGGGAACGGTCTTGGTGACCGTACCTCCGACGACATCGTTGACACCGTGCTCACGTGAGAACTTGACCCAGGGATCTTCCATCGTCTGTTTGATCGAGAGGGAGATCCGCTCGCGGTCGAGGTCGACCTCGAGCACTTTGACGGTCACCTCGTCGCCGACCTTCACTACCTCTGACGGATGGTTCACGTGCTGGAACGACAACTCCGAAACATGCACGAGACCGTCCATACCGCCCAGGTCGACGAACGCTCCGAAATTGACCACCGAGGAGACCACCCCGGTGCGAACCTCATTGACAGCCAGGTCATCCAGGAATGCTTGACGCTCTTCTGCCTGCTGCTCTTCCAGATAGGCCCGGCGGGACAGCACCACATTGTTGCGGTTGCGGTCGAGTTCGATGACTTTGGCCTCGATTTCCTGTCCGACGTATGGCTCGAGGTCCCGCACCCGGCGAAGTTCGACCAGCGAGGCCGGCAAAAAGCCCCGCAGCCCAATGTCAACGATGAGGCCACCCTTGACCACTTCGATGACCGGTCCGGTGACGATGCCGCCTTCTGCGTGGACCCGCTGAATGCGGCCCCAGGCTCGCTCGTATTGAGCGCGTTTCTTGGAGAGGATCAAACGGCCTTCATCGTCCTCTTTATCGAGAACGAGGGCTTCGATGCGGTCACCGACGGAGACGATGTCGAGCGGGTTGACGCTGTGGCGGATAGAAAGTTCCTTGAGCGGGATGTGGCCCTCGGATTTGTATCCGATATCGACGAGCACCTCGTCCTGATCGACACTCGAAACGGTGCCTTCGACGATGTCGCCCTCCTTGAATTCGAGCACGGTGTGCTCGATGGCGGCCGCAAAGTCGTTGGTGAGCATCTCTTCGGAGAGATCGCTGAGACTCTTGGCGACAATGGCGGGCCGCTCGGCGCGAATGAAGATCTCTTTTTCTGCTTCTTCTTGCGCGTCTTCTTGCGCGTCGTCTGCCGTTTCGGCGACGTCGGCTGCTGCATCATCCCCGGTCGCCTGGTCCTCGGTGCCGGTATCCGCGGAATCTGCGGCGACGGCCTCAGGTTCGGTCGGAGGTTCCTCCGGGGTTGCCTGCTCTTCGGCCGGCGCCTCGATGGTCGGATCTCCGCCGACCGGAGCGGTCACCGCTTCTGCGGTTTCACCACCATCGGTGGGCGTTTCCCGGTTGTCGTCGGCGGATAGGGCGGTGGCGGCCGACGCGTCGGCGGCTGCCTGGGAAGCGTCCGGCTCCGTGATCCCTTCGGGATCGTTCGTGGGCGCGGACTCGTGTTCAGTGGTCATGTATGGTTGTTACTCCTCCAGAATTTGCTCCCAGCGCGATCAAACGTGCCGAGGCGCCAAGAACGATACCACACGAACGAGACGCAAACCGTGGGTAGTCGGCAGTCAGTGCTTAACGTCCGCAAGATCGATCCCGGTCGACAAATCCACTCGCAACGGCACGTCCAGCTCCGCCACCCCCTCCATCAAGCTCCGGGTGAGCGACTCGGCCTCGGCAACCTCATCCGCAGGAGCTTCCAGTATCAACTCATCATGGATCTGCAACAGCAACGTCGTCTGCAAACCGGCCTCCCGTAAGCCGGCGTCGAGGTCGACCATTGCCTTCTTGATGATGTCGGCCGCTGAACCCTGCACCGGAGCATTCAATGCCATCCGCTCGCCCATCTGGCGGATTCGGAAGTTATCGCTGGAGAGTTCGGGCAGGTAGCGACGGCGTCCGAAGATGGTCTGGGTGTAGCCACGATTTCGGGCCTCCGTAACCACACTCTGGAGGAACTCCTGAACCAGGGGGAATTGCTCGAAGTAAGCCTCGATGTGATCGCGTGCCTCGTCTCGAGAGATCTGGAGACGATCGGCCAAGCCGAACGCCTCCATGCCGTAGAGGAGCCCGAAGTTGATTGCCTTGGCTCGACGCCGCAACTCGTCCGTCACATGCTCGGGTTCCAGGCCGAACACCCGGGCGGCGGTTTCGGTGTGAATGTCGGTCTCGGTACCGCGAAACGCTTCGAGCAGGCCGGGGTCCTGGCTCAAGTGGGCCATGACCCGCAACTCAATCTGTGAGTAGTCGGCTACGACGAACTGCCAGGCGGCACGGGGCACAAAGGCCCGCCGAATGGTCATGCCTCGTTCCGAGCGAACCGGTATGTTCTGCAAGTTTGGCCGATCCGATGAAAGCCGACCGGTGGTTGCTGCCAACTGGTTGAACCGGGTATGGATCCGCCCGCCGGCAGTCACCAGGGGCAGATAGCCGTCGATGTAGGTCGAGCGCAACTTCTCCAACTCGCGGTATTCGAGCAGTTCCTTGACGATGGGATGGGCGTCTGCCAGCTTTTCCAGCACCGACGTGTCGGTTGACGGGGCACCCTTCGGAGTCTTCTTGAGCACCGGCAACCCGAGTTGGTCAAAAAGGATCTCTCGCAGTTGACCGGTGGAATTGATGTTGAACGGCTCGCCGGCTGCCGCGTGAATGCGGCCTTCTAGTTGGGCCAGCTGGTCCCGCAGAGTCCCGCCGAGATCTTCGAGATACTCTCGATCGATGCCGATCCCGGCCGCCTCCATCCGGGCCAGCACCAAGACGAGCGGCATCTCGATATCGTCGAGCAAAGCCAGCGAGTCCCGGTCAACGAGTTCTTTCCTGAGGTGTTCGGCCAGTCTGCCCACGGTCACCGCCCGCCGGCCCGCAGCCTCCAAATCCGGTCCTCCGCCGAAATCGAGCATTCCCTGGGAACCGGCGTCGGTGTCCCGATCGGGCGAATCGAGCTCGACCTTGAGATACCGCCCGGCCAGATCTTCGAGTTCGTACGTCCGGGCAGCCGGGTTGAGCAGATAGGCGGCCAGTGCAGTGTCGGTGGCCAGACCGGCGAACGACATCCCGGCATCGAGCAGGTACCGGATGAAGTCCTTGGCATCGTGAATCACCTTGGGATGGTCTTCTGAGGCGAGCACCGTGGCCAACCAGGCCAGCTTGTCAACCGGCACAAATGCAGCCCGTTCATCGTCCCGGGCAATCGCCACCCCGGCCAAATCGGATCCGTCCCAGACTGGTTCCAGGACCAGGGGAACGAGAATGGCCAGTTCCCCGATCTCCGCTTCGTCGGTGATAACTCCGGTTTCGACCTCGAGGACCTCCCCGGCCGGCTCGTCGGAGGCCGACCCCAAAGCGATGAGCCGATCCCACAATGAGTGGAACTCCATGCTGTCGAAAATGGCCTTGGCTGCGGCCCTGTCGAACCCTGTCCACCGATAACTCTCGACCTGTATCCCCAGCGAGAGATCACGGACGAGGCGCATCAACCGGCGGTTCAGAAACGCTTGTTCCCGGTTGGCAGCGAGACTCTCGCGCAACTTGGGCGTCTGTTCGTCGAGGTGGTCGTAGAGACCTTCCAGATTCCCGTAACCGGCGATGAGTCGGGTGGCGGTCTTCTCGCCGACTCCCGGCACCCCGGGCAGGTTGTCGGATGTGTCTCCCCGCAGGGCTGCATATTCCGGGTACTGATCCGCCCTGATTCCATACCGTTCTTCGACCCACGCTTCATCGGCAATGAGTAGATCGGAGATACCCCGGCGAATATAGAGGACCCGGCAATGATCGTCGATGAGCTGGAATGTGTCCCTGTCTCCGCTGACGATCAGGACTTCCCATCCGTCGTTCTTGGCCTGCTCGGCGACCGTGGCAATCACGTCGTCTGCTTCAAAGCCCGGCAGTTCGACCTGTTGCACGCCGAGCGTGTCGACGACCTCACGGATCAGCGGCAACTGACTCGTGAACGTGTCCGGTGCCTTTTCCCTTTGCGCCTTGTATTCCGGGTACTCGTCCTTGCGAAAGGTTGGTTTCGGCGTATCCCAGGTCACGACCACGGCATCGGGATGATGATCACCGAGCATCTTGATCAACATCGAGGTGAACCCGTAGGCCGAGTTGGTTACCTGACCGGCACTCGTTGCGAGATCATCGGGAAGGGCATAGAAGGCCCGATAGGCGAGGTTGTGTCCGTCCAGTACGGCGAGGGTCGGCATGAAGCCGCATCATAGGTCGCCGAGACGACTGAGAAGCTTGTCACGCTTCCGCTCCAGGCGCTCGCGTCTTGACCGGACATCGGCGACCGCCTTCTCGAACCGCTGGACGTCGGCGTTGGTGTCGCGGGCGAACGATCGATCCTGCCAATCGTCGCTGACTACGGCGTCGCGGCGGGCATCGTCGTCGATGTGGCGGTGGTACCGCAACTCCTCCGCGACCAGCTCCTCCTCGCGTTGGAGGGCTTCGATGGCATCGTTGATCTTGAAGAGTTTGGTTTCTGCACGCATGAGGAAGTCCCGAGCTCCGCCGACGCGTACCATAATGGTCTCGAGCCGGGATGGCGGAACGGTAGACGCGACGGACTCAAAATCCGTTGTCCGAAAGGGCGTGAGGGTTCGAATCCCTCTCCCGGTACTCATTTCAATACGTTCGACAAAAGCCCACTCAGGGTTTCGAGGCATATCGCCGATGAAGGTTGTGCGCTGGGCCGGGAGGGGTATTCAACGGGTTCGCCTGCCCGGGAACCCTCCCTGGCCCGGCAGGAACCGGCCCTTCCCGCGCAGACTGATTCGGATTTCACACAAATCGCCCTGGATAATCCCGGACCATATGTACCGTTTTGGGTGACAGCGGTCACCCGACCAATTTGAACCGAACCCACTCGCCGCATCCCCCACTCCCCCGGCCGGGACGGTTCCTCTCCCGGGCGGGTGGCCGTTGTCTATGCCTCTACGGGTGCTGCTTGTCGAGGCTCTCCCAGCCGGCGAATCGCAACCACAAACAGTGCGACGAGTCCGTAGGTCGGCACGAATGAAACGAGGATGCTCGGCAGTTCGGCGGAAAAAACCACCGGGCCCCAGAAGCCCAGCGACGCAACCAGACCAACCAGCAGCCAGCGATCGGCCGTGAGCCGGATATCCAGCCGGGCGCCGACGATCACCAGCGCCGGGATGGCCAGCACCAGATAGTTGAGCCAGGAAAGCGGCGAAAGCAGCAGGGCAACTGCGGTCCCGGCCACCCACACCTGATCCGGGCGTACGGCCCACCTGATGTAGACAGGCACCAGCACGGCCGCCCCGACACCTGTCAGCACCCACCCCAGGGTCTCAGATGACAACGCCGTGCCCAGCGACAGAAGCGAGTAGTTGCCGAGAGCCCCGTACCAAACAGTGGAGGCACCAACGACCTGGGTAGCGAAGTCAGAGACATTCGACCAACCCAGCACCGCAAAGCTGACGACCGTAGCCACGATCACCGTCGCAGCCCCGGCAACCAGTCCCGCCCTGGTGCCGCGCCGGACCAAACCGAGCAACCACATGCCAGGGAACAACTTCAATGCAGTCGCGATACCCCACCACACGCCGGCAGCTTCCGAACCTCGCCTGCGCAAGGCCAACCACCCGAGGAACCCGACCAGCAAAACCAGGCTTTCGATGTGGTTTCGGATCAGCAGGAAGCGAAAACTCGTCGTCAGGAGAGCAAAGCAGGCGATCGCAACCCCGACCTCGCTTGGGAAGCCAACCTCGCGAGAGGTGAAGTAGGTCACGGTCACCAGGATCAGCACGGACACTCCGGCAAGGACGAGCCAGGCGGTGTCGTACGGGAGCAGGCTCAGTGGTGCGACCAGAATCACTGCGGGAGGGGGATCGGCCGGATAGGCGTCATATCCCTGGACTCCGAATCGTTCCTCGACTTCTGCTTCGAGCGCTCCGTACACGGGCCTACCGTCGAAGAGCCGCTCTCCTCCCAGGTAGTAGTTCGGAAAATCGGGCAAAGCCGCACTGTTCAGAGACTTCGGCGCCTCCCCGGCGAAGAAGACTGCGAACAACGACAGGGCCACGATCGCCCCGCCTAAGAAGCCCCACCGCCTCACCGCAGCGCCCCGGCCAGATCGGCCACGGCGGCCGCAACTTCCGTCACCGCTACCCGCTCGTCGGTTGCCTCGAGGACCCGTCGCACCAGTGCAGAGCCTACGATGATCCCGTCCGCCTGTCCGGCCAGAGACCGCGCATGGTCGGGCGTCGAAATCCCAACTCCCATGACCAGGGGCACGGTGGTGACGGCCTTGATCCGGGCGGCCAGATCCCTGCCGTGGGTGCTGGATTGGCTCCGCTCTCCGGTCACTCCCAGGTCGGCTACGCCGTATATGAACACCGGTTGCGCCGCTGCAATCGCCCGGAGGCGGGCTTCCGAACTTGTCGGCGCAGCAAACAGAACCATGCCGAGCCCGGCCTCCTCGATGGGACTTTGAATTGCGGCGGCCTCCTCCAGGGGGAGGTCTGCAACGATTACCCCCGACGCTCCCGCTTCCGCGGATCGCCTGGCGAAGGTCTCCGGTCCGAGCCGAAAGACAGGATTGGCATACGTCATGACCAGAACCGGTTTACCGGTACGCTCGACAACAGCCGAGACGATCTCGAATCCGGCTTCGAGGGTGGCGCCGCCGGCCAACGCCCGCAGATTCCCGGCTTGAATGGTCGGTCCGTCCATCATCGGGTCGGAGTACGGGATACCAACCTCGAAAGCGTCCGCTCCCGACTCGGCCATTGCCGCAAAGAGCTCGACGCTGGTGGCCGACGACGGCAACCCGGCGGTCATGAACGGCAACAGAGCAGTCCGGCCCTCAGAGCGGACTTCCGCAAAAAGGCGATCAAGGCTCTGGCGGCTCATGGACGGGAGACCCTGGTCAGTTGCTCGAGGTCTTTGTCGCCCCGCCCCGACAAGTTAACGAGCACGGTCTTTCCCGCCAATGACTCTGCCTCCCGAATGATCCAGGCGATAGCGTGGGCTGATTCGAGGGCCGGAATGATCCCCTCCGTCCGGGTGAGCAACTGCATGGCGGCCAGGGCTTCTTCATCGGTAGCCGATACATAACGGGCCATCCCGCTCTCCGCAAAGAAGGCATGTTCCGGCCCCACGCCCGGATAGTCGAGCCCGGCCGAGATCGAGTGGGCCTCCAGAACTTGTCCTTCGTCATCCTGCAGCAGGAAGGTCCTCGTCCCGTGCAAGATTCCGACCGTTCCTGCTCCAATAGACGCACCGTGCCGGCCCGACTCGAGACCGTGGCCGGCGGCTTCGACCCCTATCAGCTCGGGACCCAACCCTGAAAAAGGGTAAAAGATCCCGATCGCGTTGGACCCCCCACCGACGCACGCAACCACAACGTCGGGTAGGTCACCGTCGAGCTGAACCAGGGCTTCTTCGCCGATGACCTTCTGGAACTCTCTGACCATCCACGGGAAGGGATGGGGCCCAACGACCGATCCGATCACATAGTGAGTCGTCTCGACCGTACGGACCCAGTCCCGCATCGCTTCGCTGACCGCATCTTTGAGGGTCCCCGCCCCCGATGCGACCGGAATCACTCTGGCCCCCAGCATGCCCATGCGGTGAACATTGAGAGACTGGCGTTCGATATCTACCTCGCCCATGTAGACATCGCATTCCAGCCCGAAGTAGGCCGCGGCCGTGGCAGTGGCAACTCCGTGCTGCCCGGCGCCCGTCTCGGCGATTACCCGGGGCTTGCCCATGTCCCTGGCCAGCATCACCTGACCGATAGCGTTATTGATCTTGTGGGCTCCGGTGTGGGCCAGGTCTTCGCGTTTGAGGACGATCCGCACGCCTAGGCGCTCTGAGATACGGCCGGCCACATGCAGCGGCGTCGGCCGTCCGACATAGTCACGCAAAACCCGGTGGTACTCGGTGACAAAACGTTCGTCGGACCATGCTTTCTCGAACGCCTCGGTCAGTTCATCCAGGGCCGGGATCAGTGTCTCCGGTGCGAACCGTCCGCCGAAGTCGCCAAAGCGACCATTCTCGTCGGGTTTTTCGAGCTTCATCGGCCTCTCGCCCTCTCCACGAAAGCCCGGATCCGGTCCGGGTCCTTGACCCCAGGGGAGGACTCTAGGCCCGAGGAAGCATCAACCCCCCACGGAGCAACCCGGCGGATCGCGTCTGCAACATTATCGGGCCCCAGGCCCCCGGCGAGTACGAAAGGGCGTTCGAGGTCCCCGATCGCGTCCCAGTCGAACGACCGGCCCGTCCCTCCGTGGGTGCCCGCCCGGTATGAATCCAGCAGAGGGGTTTGACCTTCGGCCACCCCGCTCAGGTCAACCGGGCCGAGGACGGCCACTGGATGGAGAACGAAGAGCCCCACATCCTGCGCGGCCGCGGCGGCCTCCAGTCGATGCTTTCCGTGCGGTTGCACTCCCCGGACGCCCGTCCGGGCGGCCGCCGCCAGCAGAGCAGCACCGGTGAAATCCACCGTGACGATCACGCTGAGAACCGGCACGTCCAGGGCCAGGTTCCGTGCCGCGGATTCGGTCACGTGTCGCGGAGATTCGGGTGTCAACACGAACCCGATGGCATCGGCGCCCGCAGCTACCGCGGCTGCCACATCGGCTTCGGTTCGCAGCCCGCAGGTCTTGACCCAGGTCATAGTCGAGTTAAGACCCTTCTAGCTCTTCGATCGACAACGTTACTGTAGAGCCAGGACGGCCAAGCTCACTGGAAAGCAAATCCATCAACCCGCGTATCATGAACCAGACTGCCATGAAACGCATGCAACTGCCTCTTGTCGTCATAATCGTCGGGGTAATAGTCGCGGGTTTCGGACTCTTAGGCCCACCGGCACCTTTTGCTGACTACCCCGTCAACGTTCCACTGAACCTCGGTGATGAGATTGCAACCGTCGTGGGAGGAAACAACTCCTGCAACATACTGCAACAGCGCGTCGGGTGGTGGTGGTGGCGCGTGATTGCGGTCACCGGTCTGGATGGTGAGTGGGTCCCCGGAGCTACGGGCGAGAGTTTCTGCCATCTCAGCTTGAATCTAGGTGAGTGGTCAATTCGGCTCCCGGAGCTTCAGCCCGGCACCTACCGGGTGTGCGTTATGGGCCCCGATTGCAGCGAACCGATCCGCATTCCGTAATCCTCACCCAGGTCATTTCTCACCCCGAAAGCCCGCCAGAAGGCCGCCTCGATCCGGTGCTCGTACCAAACTCTCTCCAACGAGGACGGCGTCGTATCCGGCCGACCGCATCCGGCGCGGATCGGCCTGTGTCCAAACGCCGCTCTCCGCAACAGATACCGTCTTTCCCACCACGAGGGGTGCCAGGCGTTCGGCAGTGCTGAGATCGATCTCGAAGGTCTTCAGGTCGCGGTTGTTGACTCCCAGGACTCGCGCCCCGGCCGCCCGGGCTCTCTCGATCTCGGCTTCGGTGTGGACCTCGACCAGGGACTCCATGCCGGTTGCGTGAGTCACGGCCAGGAGGTCGGCAAGCCTCGCATCGTCGAGAGCAGCCACGATCAGCAGGACCGCGTCGGCTCCGGCAGCCCGGGCTTCCCAGATCTGCACAGGGTCGACGAGGAAGTCCTTGCGAAGCACCGGGACTTCTACAACCCGGCGGACTGCACGCAAGTCCTCGAGAGAACCCCGGAAATGGAGGGGTTCGGTGAGTACCGAGATGGCTGCCGCTCCGCTGCGCCCGTACTCGAGGGCCAGGGCCATCGGATCGAGACCGGTGTCGATCGGCCCGCGCGATGGCGACGCCCGCTTGACCTCAGCAATGACCGACAAGCCCGGTTCCGCCAGGGCGCCCAGGAAGTCACGGGCCGGTTCCTGGCGACGTGCCAGCGCCTCGACAGAGGCGGCTCGATCCTTCAGTTCCGGGAGGCGGCGATAGACCTCGTCGATGATCTGGGCGAGCATCCCGCCATCGTAGGCCGCTGCCGGCAATCAGCGACCGGTACCGTCCAGGGGCGGGAGCGACACGGTGAAAGAGGTTCCGCGGCCTGCGACCGAATCGACGGAGATCGTGCCGCCAAGCGCGTCCACGAGCTGTTTCACGATGGCCAATCCCAGACCGGATCCCTCGGGTCGTACTCGCCGGTATTTGCGGGCGACATAGAATTTCTCGAACACCCGGGGCAGATCACTCTCGTCGATCCCCGGCCCGGTATCCGCCACGGTCAGCTGAATGCCGCCCTGTCGCGCCCGGACGGCGAACGTGACCCGACCGGCTTCCGGCGTGTAGCGGAGTGCGTTTTCCGTCAGGTTGGCGGCGATCTGAGCGAGTCGGTCCGGATCGGTGACGATCATTCCGGTCTGCTCGGTCTGCACTTCGAGCCCGACCCGGGAAGCCTCGGCCCGATCTCGGTAGCCTTCGGCCACCTCCGCCAGGTGAGCTCCAACGTCCACCGGCTCGGGACGGATCGTGAACTCGTGCGCTTCGAGCCGGGCCAGCAACATCAAGTCTTCAACCAGTCTCCGCAACCGATCCGTCTCCCGACTCAACACTCCGGCGATGCGTTTGGTTTCGGTTGCGTCTACGACGCCCTCGTCCAGCGCCTCGGCGTAGCCACCGATGGTCGTGAGCGGTGTGCGAAGGTCGTGCCCGACACTCATCAGGAAGTCCTGTTCGCGGCCCTGGGCGTCCTCGAGTTGCATCGCCATTGCGTTGAACGTTTTCGCCAGATCGGCTATCTCGTCATCGCCTTCCTCGGTGGCGCGAGCCGCCAGGTCGCCGCCGGCCAGTTGATGGGCTGCCGTGGCCAGGCCGCTCAGCCGCGAACCCAGCCAACCCGACAACGACCGGGCCGCGACGGCCGAGAGAAGCGCCGCAATTGCGATCGGCACCACCAGTCCGCGCATGATCTCCTGCCAATCGATCAGGTCGGACCGCTGCGCGACCACGATCACCGGAACGATCGCTCCCTGGTCGGCTACGTCCATCGGACGGGCAACCGCCTCGAGCGTTTGGGCTTCTTCCGGAAGCTGAACGCGCCGGAATTGGTCTTCGCCCGCCAGCAGCTGCGCGGTGTCGAATCCCAGGGCGTTGCCCAAACCCGGACTTTGAATCAGATGAAGCGTCCCGTCGGCGCCGATCCAGCCGAGATCAACCAGACTTCCACCGGTCACACGCTGCGCCGATGTGAGCAATCGGACGAACCTGTCTCCGGCCTCGGTCCCGGATCCTCCCTGGCCTTCGCGAAGCAATTCCAGCATTCTCCTGGCGGTGACCCGACCGTCGACGGATGCCGCTTCTTCAACGAGTCCTGCGACCGCCTCGGCCTGTCTGGCCACCTCGGCGCGTGTCTCCTGGACCACTCTGATCCGGGTCGCCACCGCCCCGAACATGGCAACAACCAGGAGTGCAACGCCGGCGACAGCGAGCATGCTCCAGAAGAAGCGACGACGCATCAGTCCTCCAGCCGGTAGCCGACACCCCACACGGTCTCGATCGGTATGCCTTCGAGCTTCTTGCGGAGTTGGCGAATGTGAACATCGACCGTGCGGGTCTCGCCGAAATAGTCATATCCCCAGACGGCCTCCAGGATCTGGGCTCGCGACAACACCAGGCCCCTGTTCTCTGCCAGGTACCAGAGCAAATCGAACTCCTTCGCAGTCGGCCTGACGACCGAACCGGCAGAGGACACGACCTGGCGCCTTCCTGTATCGATCTCGAAACCCTCGACTTCGATCGAACGCGTTTGGGAAGGCCGTTCCTCCGACCGGCGCAGCACAGCCTTGACCCGGGCGAGGAGCTCTCGAGGAGAGAAAGGTTTGGTGACGTAGTCGTCTGCGCCCAGCTCCAGACCGACCACCTTGTCGACTTCAGAGTCGCGAGCAGTCAACATGATGACCGGAACCTCGGAACCGGTTGCTCGAATCCGGCGGCAAACTTCGACGCCGTCGATTCCGGGAAGATTGAGGTCGAGGAGAACCACCTTGGGCGGTTGCTCCGCCAGGCGAGCCAGGCCATCCTCGCCATTGACGGCGTGGGTCAAACGGAATCCGGCCCGCTCGAAGAAGCCGCGCAACATCTCAGCGATGCTGTCTTCATCTTCGATCAGCAGCACCCGGCCCTGGGTCGCCACGGCTACCTCCTGTCCAGTTCGGTCGAATTGCGCGCCGTCGTCTTTCAGCATCGGCCAAACACACGCGCTCACTTGTTCGAAACTTGTCAGGTTTCTGTGAAATCGGACAGGGGAAGCTGCCGGACCACGGCTCCGGCCGAACCACCGTCCCAGCGGATTTCGACCGGGGAGTCAACGTCTACCTCACGGCGAACCAGCGCCAATCCGACCGGGGCGCGCAAAGTGAGCGATTCAGTCACTGAAGTAACCCGTCCCACCGGCGCACTCCCGGAGAAGAGTTCGGCGTGCTCCGGGGGCAGGACATTGGTGCCGATCACGACACCTCGCAGCACCCGATTGACGTGACCACGACTGTCGATGCGGGCAACCAGTTCCTGACCGAGATAGCAACCTTTGGCGAATGAGACGGTCTCGGGCACCAGGCCCGACTCCTGCGGTATCGTCTTCTCGTCCAGGTCTCTGCCCATTACCGGCTCCCCGGCCTCGACCCGGATCGCGTCGACGGCCAGCGAACCAACCCGGCGAGCGCCGGCGGCTATCAGGGCGTCACCTTCGGCTCCGACCACCAGGAACCGATCAAGCGGGCCAAGTGGTAGTGAGGCGATCAGGCGGGGGCCGCTTCGCTGCCAGCCGTCGGGCGCCACAAGGCCGGCCTTCTCGAGGACGGCTCGCGAGGATGGTCCCCACACTCCGAGAATCTCGCCGTCAATCGGTTCGATAGCGGCATCAACGCGGAACCGGTAGCGGCCCAGTTCAGTAGCCATCGTGTCGCCCCGGCCGCGGTGGGTCACCAGAATCAGCTCAGACTCGCCCTTCAACACCCACAGCATCTCTCGCAGTTTGCCCTCAGGTCCGAGGAGCAACGAGCGCACCACCGCGCCCGGTTGCACACTCACCAGATCCTGACTGAGGATGCCCTGCAGGAACGACTCGGCGTCGGGGCCACGCACCGAGACCATGTCGTGGTAGCCGCCGACCACCGCGGCTACTGAGCGAAGCGCAAGATACTCGGCCGTCACATCGCCGTATGTCTTCGCTGCGTCAGACACCGGACGACCCCTCGATGGCGGCCAGCGCTGCGGCGGCCTTGTCCATCGTCTCCTCGTACTCTGCCACTGCATCGCTGTCGGCGACGAGGCCGGCCCCGGCCTGCACCCACGCCCTGTCTGCGGAGATAACAACCGTTCGCAAGCAGATGGCCGTATCGATGTTTCCCGAGAAATCGACGTATCCAACCGCCCCTGCGTACGGTCCGCGCGCCACGGGTTCCAGCTCGTCGATGATCTCCATCGCCCTAACTTTGGGAGCGCCAGAAACGGTCCCGTGCGGGAATACGGCTCGCAGCACATCGACCGGCAGGATCCCGCGCTTGAGTTGGCCGGAGACACCGGAGACGATATGCATCACGTGCGAATAGCGCTCAACGACCATGAAATCGTCAACAACCACGGTGCCGAACTCGGCGACACGACCGAGATCGTTGCGGGCCAGGTCGACCAACATGATGTGTTCGGCTCGCTCTTTCGGATCTGCCAGCAGCTCCGCTTCCAGTGCGACATCCTCGACTTCGTCCACGCCCCGCCGTCGGGTACCGGCTATGGGCCGGCTGTACACCCGGCCGTCGCGAACCCTGGTCAATAACTCGGGTGAAGAACCGACCACGGCTACATCCAGGTGCTTCACATAGAACAAATACGGGGAAGGATTGAGCAGCCGCAGCGACCGGTACACCGAGAAAGCATCTCCTGTGAAAGGGACTTCGAGCCGTTGGCTCAGCACAATCTGAAATGCGTCTCCCCCGGCTATGTAGTTCTTGGCCGTCTCCACGGCCTCAAGAAAGGCCGCCCGATCCATCGTTGAGCTGAGGGTGGATCCAATCGCGGAGGAGGTAGGTGCAGGCCGAACCTGATACGGGTGTCCGGCGCTGAGGCGCTCGGACGCGGTTGTGAGAGCCTGCACCGCAGCCTCGTAGTCGGCAGCCGGATCACCTCCGGTGAAGACGTTGCGCACCAGTGTGATGGTCTGGTCGAACCGGTCAAAGGCCGCCAGCGATCCGACAAACTGCCACACCATCTCGGGTAGACCTCGATCGTCGAGCGGTCTGTTCGGCAGGTCCTCGATGTAGCGAACGGAGTCATAGCCGAGGTAACCGACCGCTCCACTGTGAAGCGGTGGCAGCCCGGGCAGTTCCGGTGTGGCGTAGCGGGCCAGGAGGTCCTCGAGCACGTCCAGCGGGTTCCCCTCGGCCAACTCAACGGCTTTGCCTTCTACGTGAGCCACGCCGTCGCGAGATACCAGCGTGAACTCCGGGTCCCAACCGAGAAAGGACCAGCGTGCCCAGCGATCCCCACCTTCCACAGACTCAAAGAGAAACCCGGGAGCGTCGCCCACGAGTTTCTCGTACGCGCTCACCGCCGTCTCCCGATCGGCCAGCAATCGAACCGAAACCGGGACCACGGGATAGCGGGCGACCAGATCCAGGTATTCCTCCAGGGTTGGTGAAATCTGCATCGCTAAATCTCAGCGAGTCGGTCCAACCCGATCGTGGTGAACAGTTCCTGGAACCAACCCGAGAGCCGGGCGAGGTTTCCGGTGATCATCAGAACGCCGAAAGCGGCAAGCAGCAAGCCCGAAGCAACGTTGATCGGCCGCAAGTATTTCCGCAGGAACCGGACTGCTCCGAGCATCTTGGTCATCCCGAGTCCGGAGAGCACAAAGGGGACCCCCAACCCGAGGGCGTAGGCGAACAATAGGAGCATCCCTTGACCAACAGTCTCCTGTACTGATGCGGTGAGAAGAATGGCGGCCAGAACGGGCCCGATGCACGGCGTCCAGGCGAAACCAAACGCCAGGCCCATGACGATCGGCGCCCAGGCGCCCAGTCGGGACGGGCGGACTTCCATCCGCCTTTCTCTCATGAGACCTGCCAGGACCGGGCTGTTGCTCACGGCCGAAAAGACGATCAAGGCGCCGAACGCAATGACCAGCCACCCGGCCACTCGCGTGGCGATGAACTGGTAGCGGCTCACGACCTGCCCGAGCGAGGTTGCCGCCGCCCCGAGAAGTACGAACACCACGGTGAAACCCAGCACAAAGAGGCCGGTGGTTTTGGCCATCCGGGCGGTTGAGGCGGTTCCGGCTTCGAGGTCGCTGACCGAGTACCCCGACATCAGGCTCAGGTAGCCCGGCAGCAAGGGCAGCACACAGGGCGAAACAAAGGAAATGATCCCGAACAAAAAGGCTGCACCTATGCCGACGTCCGCCATGACTCCATCTCCGGTGGATGGGTACATGTTCCCAGGTTGCCGGTTCAAAGTCCGAACTCTCCCGGTTACGGTTTTCGAAACAACCCGGTGGTCAGACACGGAGCGTGACGATCATGGTCGGCACTGAAGCGGCGGGCTCCCGGGTGATCGACTGCCTGCGACCGGGGCGCGGCGAACTCGCCCGGCTAACCTCATCGCCGATGTCATCCCCGAATGAGTTTCGTGCCCGCGCCTGCGTTGCCGCCGGGCGTGGGTCACTCATCCGGTGCGGCTGCGGAAGGTCATAACCGTGGCTCTCCTTCCCAGATTTCTTCGCCCCCCCGATCGATTCGCCCCTCGCGACCGCAAGATCGTGCTGCTGATGGCAGTGGCCGCGTACGTGCAGGGATTCGCACAAGCCCAGGCGACCAACACGCTCCCGTTTGCCCGCTTGTCCCTCGGCGTGACTGCGGGCGAAATGAGCCAGATCCTCGCCATAACGAGAATCGGCTCAGTTCTGGCTCTGGCGTTTTCGTTCTACGGGGACCGGCGGGGGCGGCGCGGACCGTTTCTGAGTGCTTTCACGATCCTGGTTGTGGCGAACGTTGCTACTGCCTTCGCTCCGAACCCCACGATGTACACCGCCCTCCAGGGGATCGTCAGGATGACGGCTACCGCCGTCGGGGTCCTGGCGCTGGTCTATCTAGCGGAGGAACTGGCCCCGAGCATTCGTGCATACGGCATCGCCATCTATGGCGGAGCGGCCAGCTTTGGGGCCGGCACGGCCTTGTTTGCGCTACCGATCGCAGAGGGCGGACGGGAAGCCTGGCGGTATCTGTTCGCCGCTACCGCCGTCGGTGTCGTGTTCCTCCCCCTCTTGTATACGCGGCTCAACGAGAGCCGGGCGTTCCACGACTCATCGAAGAAGGGCAACCTCTTTACCGCCTGGGGCGGCGCCCATTTCACCAGATTCTGGGTGTTCGCTCTCGTCGCTCTGCTGGCCGCGGCGTTCTCGGCCGTCAGCTTGACGTTCGCCCTTGAACGATTGGTGAACGAGTTGGACATTGACACCACCACTGCCGTGGCGGTGATGTTGATCGGAGGAACCGCCGGAGGTATCGGGTTCCTTCTCGGTGGCCGTCTGGCGGATACCTGGGGACGGCGGCCGACCACCATGCTTGGTTTCACCTTGTCTCTGGCAGGCGGACTCGGTCTCTATTGGTTGGACTCGCTGCCATTGATCATCGCCACGGTGGCCATTTCGAGCCTGGGTTCGTTTGCCGCCGTTCCGGCCCTGGGAGCCCACCGCAACGAGTTGTTCCCCACGTCTATCCGGGCGACCGCGGTCGTCTGGCTGAACACGGCCGGAGTTATCGGATCGATTGTCGGACTGGCCGTTGGCCGTCTGGCCATCGACGAGATCGGACTCAGCATGACCGTGACCTACTTGGGTGGCGGCATGCTTCTGTCCACGATGCTGATTCTTCTGTTGCCGGAGACACGCGGTCAGGTGCTCGATCTCGAGTCAACCAGCACGGTTCTGTAGCGCCCCGCCAGCAGCATCAAGCGGCCGAGAATGAGCGTTGTGATCCCCCACCAGACCCCGGTGAGCCCCCAATCCTTCACGACCGTGAGGACAAGGACCAGGGCCGCCGCTGCAGCCGCGACCAGGGTTGAAACCATCAGGAATCGAAATTCCCGGGCTCCCATGAATATGCCGTCCCAGACGAAAACGAGGGCGCCGATCGGTTGTAGCACTGCAACAAATGGCATGACTCCGACCACCAGGGACACAATCTCGGCATCATCGGTAAAGGCCTTCGGGAGAATTGGGGTGAGCAGCCAGAAGGCAACCCCAAGAACTGCTCCCAGCCCGAACCCCCATTGCAGCATCCGGTTCGAAGCAGCGCGAGCACTTGTGACATCTCCGCTACCGAGGTAACGGCCGACCAGCGCTTGTCCGGCGATGGCCAGCGAATCGAGGACCAGTGCCAGAAAGAGCCACACCTGGGCGGCGATCTGATGAGCAGCCACCGTGGCGGTGCCTGCCCTGGCGGCAACGGCGGTTGCGAAGGTGAATACGACCAGCAGACCGCCAGTGCGGGCGATCAGCTCAGTTCCGACCGTCAGCAGCTGCCGAAACTCAGACGGCCGGGGAACGTGCACCGAAACACCCAGCCGGCGGCGGCGCTTGTTCAACAGAATGAGGAAGGCGACGGCTCCCAACCACTGGGCAACAACCGTTGCCACAGCTGCCCCCTGCAGGCCCCACCCGGCAACGAAGATGAGCAGCGGATCGCCGACGAGATTGACTGCGTTGAGCCCGATCGTCACGACTAACGGAGTGCGCGTGTCCTGCATACCCCGGTAGGCACCATGGCCAACGGTCACCAGCAGGACCGCCGGCGCGGCGAGGGCCCTGATTCGCAGATAGTCGCCGGCCGGGCTCTGCAAATCGGGTCCGGCTTGCATAACCGTCAGAAGCGGCTGCCACATCAACTCGAGGAACACGGTGGCCAAAGCACCGATGACGATGGCCAGCCCGATCGCCTGGGTAATCACCCGGCCGGCGGCCTCCCGGTCTCCGCGTCCCCAGGCGGCGGCAACCAGGGGCGTGGTGCCGTATGCAAGGAAGTTGAAGAGGGCAAAGGCCACGGCAAAGATCGCCGCGTTGACTCCCAGAGCTCCCAGCTCGGTCGATCCCAAACGACCTACGAACGCCGTGTCCACCAGCGAGACGAGCGGGTCGGCGGCAAGGGCGCCGAGGGCTGGTATTGCCAGCCGCAGGATCTGGCGATCGTGCGATCTACCCGGCATCGCCGATGGTCACGTGAGAGGTGAAGTCTTGTCCGGAAACGGGCACAAGTCGACGAGGTCGCAGTCGAAACACCGGGGGGTCCGCGCAACACACACATCCCGGCCGAACTGGATGAGGCGCATCGACAAACCTCCCCAGGTGGTGCTGGGAAACAGCGCCCGGAGGTCGATCTCGATCTTCTCGGGGTCGAAGGCGACCGAAAGGCCCAGACGATTGGAGAGGCGCCGAACATGCGTGTCGACTGCGATGGCCGGTCGACCAAAGGCCTCGGCCAGGACGACGCTGGCCGTCTTACGACCTACGCCCCGAAGTCTGACCAGTTCCCCAATCGTATCCGGGACGATTCCGTCGAAATGTTCGATCAAGTCGCCCGACAGCTCGATGATTGACTTCGTCTTCTGCCGATAGAAACCCGTCGAGAATATGAGCTTCTCGACGTCTGCCGGGTTTGCCTGAGCGAGGGCAGCCGGCGTTGGAAACCGGAGGAACAACCCCGGCGTGGCCCGGTTGACATTCTCATCCGTAGTCTGGGCCGACATCACGGTCGCCACCAGGAGCTGCCAGGGATCGGCGTAATCGAGCGCCGTGGCAATGACCGGATACCGGTGCGCGAGCCGGTTCCAGATCCGGCGAGCGTGGCCCCGTTGCGCCGAAGTCGGACGGGTCCCGTCGGCCCTGAGTCGAGGTTGGGTCATGATGGCGATGGTAGTGCGGGCTGCCGGGGCGACCCGGCTGTCCTCTACCGGGCGGTAGTGGACCACACGCCGTGGCCGGTTACGATGAAAGCCGTGGATCTAAGAACCGCCATCGAATCTCTGGCAACCGTCGAAGGGCCCATCCTCAAGGTGGACCGATTTCTCAATCATCGTGTTGAGCCGGCGCTCATGGCCGACGTTGGACGGCAGTTGGCAACGCTGCTGGGTCCCCTGAAACCGGACCTGCTACTCACTGCTGAAGCCAGCGGGATTCCCCCGGCGCTGGCAGCCGGGATCGAAATGAACCTCCCCATCGTCTACGCCAAGAAGTACCTCGGCCCCGGTGCCCGCTACACATTTTCCCGGGAGGTCGTCTCGCCGACCAAAGGCACTGAATACCGGGTCGAAGTCGCCCGGCACGTTCTCGAGGCCGGGCTCCGGGTGGCCGTCGTCGACGACTTCCTGGCCGGAGGACGGACCGCCGAGGCGCTGGGAGAGATAGCCGAGGAAGCCGGCTGCACGGTATTGGGTACGGCCTTTGTCATCGAGAAGGCCTTCACCGAGGGCCGGGCACGCCTCGAATCACACGGTTGGCCGGTGTGGGCGCTGGTGCAGATCGAGTCATTGGCAAACGGCGAGGTCCGGCTTGCCCCCTGAAGATATCGCGGACCTCGTCGATCGGGTCCGACGGCACTACGACGACGGTTGTTTTGCGTGTGGTCGGGAGAACCCGATCGGTCTCCACCTGGACCGCTTCTCGCTCGACAATGGCACCGTCGAGGCCTGGTTCACGCCCCGTCCCGAGTATCGGGGGTTCGTTGGATCACTTCACGGTGGAGTAGCGGCCACAGCCCTCGACGAGATCCTCGCCTGGGCAGGCATCCTCGACCTGGGGCTCATGTCGGTCACCGCGACCCTGGACCTGCGCTATCGGGCGCCGCTGACGACCGATGGTCCCCTTTGTGTGCGTGGCCGGGTCGATGATGTGACGGGCCGTCGCCTCCGGGTGTCGGGCGAATTGCTTGCCGACGACTGCCCTGCTGTAACGGCTCGCGGGCTTTACGTTGCCACGGCCGCAGTCGATGATCTGCTCGCCGACCACGCCGGCACAGGGTAAGCATCTGCGAATGCGCCGCCCGTCAATCGCCTACCTCGCCCTGGCTCTTGCGGCTCTGCTCTTCGGCGCCACGTTCGTCGTGGTGAAGGAGGCTGTTGCGGTGCTGCCTCCCCTGGCCTTCGTGGGCTGGCGCTTCCTGATCGGCGCCTTGGCGCTGCTGCTCCTCGGTATCCCCCGCGGCCGATCGATATGGGGCGACGGCCTGGCTGCCGGAGTGCTGCTCTTCGCCGGCTTTGCCCTCCAGACGGCCGGCCTGGCCGAAACCTCTGCGTCCAACTCGGGGCTGATCACCGGCCTGTACGTGGTATTCACCCCACTGCTGGCCGCTGTGGTAGCCCGCCACAGCGTCGGCCTGGGCGTCATCGCCGGAACGGCTACCGCATTTGCAGGACTTGCACTGTTGACGATCGGGGATGGAGTCACCTTCGCTGCGGGCGATGTACTGACTGTGGGCTGCGCCGTTGCCTTTGCCGGCCACATCGTCGTATTGGCCCGTGTGGCTTTCCGGCACCCGGTTGTGCCTTTTACCGCCATACAACTCCTGGTCACGGCGTTGCTGGCACTGGCAGGATCCGCTCTCTTTGAAGGGTTCCCGCTACCGGAAGGCGATGTTCTCCCTTCACTGTTCATGACGGGATTGGTGGTGAGCGGTGGCGCGTTCTTGCTGCAGGTGTGGTCTCAGACGGTGATCGGACCCGCCCGCACCGCCATCATCCTCGCCCTCGAGCCGGCGTTCGCTGCAGCCTTCGCCGCCTGGATTCTCGCTGAGAGGCTCGATGTGCGAGGTTGGATCGGCGCGGCCTTGATCCTTGCAGGCATCTACCTGGTGCTGGCAAACACCGGTGATCGGGATTCCCTACCCGCAGCCGAGGCAGTCACGCCGGCCCATTGAACGACCCGATTCTCTCGATCGCCTGGTGACGGCGTTCCTCGCGCCGCACGACTTTCATGGTGAGCCGCAACAGGGCTATGAGACCGAAGATGAGAAGGACGAGACCGGTCGCCAGTTCGAGCCAGGCCGTGTAGGGGATGTTGCACGCCTGGAGACCGTCCGGGCACATCCCGTATCCGCCCCCGCCTGATGCCAGGTCGAGCAGGACCAGCAACGGGACGACCGATACCACTACGACGGCGATCAACAGCACGCCGACCACGATTCGAAGCCAGATCACACTCATCAAACGGGAGCGTACCGCCTCGAGGTTCCCCTGCTTGTACAATCACGAGGCCGTGGAGCATTTTCGAGAACCGTTCACCCCTGCCGAGACAGCCATCCTGACCCGCTTCTTCACCAACGTCGATCGGCCGGTGTTCGGGCTGATCAACCTGCCGGAGGTCGTCAAAGGCGCGCTGTTCGCGCGTTACAGCCGCAGTTCCAAATCAGTTCGACGCCTGTTTCTCGATGAGTTCATGGCCAACCCGGAGACCGGGGTCGAAACAATCGCTTCGCACCTCGACGGCGACGACCCGGCCGTCAACCTGCGGCGCGCCGAGCAGCTGTACGACCGGGTGTTCTTTGAGTACGGCGACGACTCTGTCGCACAGTTGGGCGGAGTGCACCTGGCTGTCGAACAGGCCTCCAACGTCTTGACCAAGGTTCTCGAGTGGGGACGCCTTGCTTCATACCTCGAGCAAAGCACCCGCTACATCTACTACGACGTGAAGCTGGGCGAACGATTCCGCTTTCAGGTGCCACCCGAGATCGCCCGATCATCGCTCGCTCCGGTGTACATCGACTACATGGACCGGCTGTTCGGGACCTACTCGCAGGTGGTCGCCACCATGACCCGGTTCTTCGAGGAACGGTTCCCCAAACAAGAAGGCGACTCCAACTTCGTCTGGAAGTCGACCATCCGGGCGAAAGCTTGCGATACGGCCCGGGGCTTGCTTCCGGCCGCCACTCTCTCCAACGTAGGCATCTACGGCAGCGGGCAGGCATACGAGATGGCGCTTCTCCGCATGCAGGCACACCCGCTGGACGAGGTGCGCCGGTACGGCGACATGATGCTCGAAGAGCTCCGGACCATGATTCCCTCATTCCTGCGTAGAGTCGATTTGGAGGATCGAGGTGTACTGGCCTCGAACTACCAGGCCGGGATCCTCGAGAACATCCGCGACATCGCCGCAGGATTGGCGTCTGATCCCGAGCCGCGCCCGCTGGTAACCCTGACCGACTGGGACCCGGATGCCGAAACGAAACTCGTGGCAGCAGCTCTCTATGCGGCCAGCGATCTCCCCGACCGCCAGTTGGCCGATATCGCCCGGCGGATGTCGAGCGGCGAACGGGCCCGTGTAATTGCGGCGTACGTCGGGGAACGCCTCAACCGGCGCCACAAACCGGGGCGGGGCATGGAGAGAACTTCATACCGTTTCGACATTCTGTGCGACTACGGAGCGTTTCGTGACCTGCAACGGCACCGCATGCTCACGCTCGAGTGGCAACCCTTGTCCACTCGCCTCGGCTACGACGTGCCGTCCGAGCTCGCCGAAATACAGCCGTCCCTCGTCGGCACCTGGAAGGAGGCAATGGAGCGAGCGGAGGTCTTCTACGAAGACGTCCGGACCGAACTCGGCATCGACGTGGCGCAATATGTGGTGCCGTTCGCCTTCAATGTGAGGTTCGTCATGCAGATGAACGCCCGCGAAGCTTTCCACCTGCTCGAGCTCCGGACCCAGCCGGCCGGACACCGCGGGTACCGGGAGGTGTGCCAGGAGATGCACCGTCAAATTGGTGAGGTGGCCGGCCACCGCCAGATTGCCGCCGCCATGAGGTTTGTCGACTACAGCGATCCTGATCTGGAGCGTCTCGAGTCGGAACGGCGGGCCGAGCAGAGAAGACGCACCTAGGACCGAACACTCGGTACCGAATACTGGATGCTCATTTCTGCAGCGGGATCCTCAACAACAGGCAGTCTTCGGTGACCTCCCAGTTCGACGAGGCCACCAGCGAATAGTCGAGGTAGTCCGATTCTGCTTGTTCGATGAAGAGACGCCTCTCTTCGCCCGCCACCGGTGGCACGCCTCTCTCCTTAACGGCCTCGGCCCGCTCTCGGAACCGCCGGACAAAGGCATCTACGTCGAAGTGCGCCATGAGACCTCCAGGATCAACTCGCAGATGCAAGGCTATCGCAACCGGGAAACAGGTGCCGAGGCGCCGCACAGCACTCATCACGCGAAGCACTAACCTCCGCATCAATGCTTGAACGTCGGCTGATCATTGTCACCGGGAAGGGTGGAGTGGGCCGCTCGGCTGTATCCGCGGCATTGGCCTTGCGGGCCGTTCACCTGGGTAAACGGGTTCTGACCGTGGCTATGACCGACCAGACGGGACTGGCTTTGCACCTGGGTCGGGAGCGCCTCGACTATGAAGCAGGCGAGATTCGGCCGGGTCTCCACGCCCTGGCCGTTCACCGGCCCGCCGCCCTCAACGAATACCTCAAGGTCCAACTGGGAGTGCCAAAAGTCACCCGCATGGGACCAATCGCTCGCGCTTTCGACGCTCTGGCCTCTACCGCTCCTGGCATCCGCGAGGTTGTCACCATGGGCAAGGTGCTCTGGGAAGTTCGCAAGGAGGCATGGGATATCGTCATAGCTGACGGCCCGCCGCTCGGCCAGATCGGATCCCATCTGCGCGCCCCCCAGGTAGTCACTGAACTGGTACCGGTTGGGAAAGTCCGCGAACAGGCAGACTGGATGATGGAACTGCTGGTGGATCCGTCTATCAGCACGATGCTGCTGGTTACCCTGGCCGAGGAGCTACCCATCACGGAAACGCGCGAAGCGATCACCTGGCTGAACGAGCACCATGTGATCGGAGTTCCCCAGGTGGTTGCCAATCGGATACTGCCCGCCCTTCCGGCGACGGGCAAACAGATCAAGGACGCCGGCCCCGGCCCCGTCCAGGAAGCAGCGCTGATGCACCGGACCCTCCACGAAGAGCAACAGAAGTGGCTGGCCGAGCTGCCGCCAGATGTGCAACTGCCCTTCCTATTTGGCCTCCACACGCCTCCCGAGGTGGCAGCCCGACTGGCCGACGTGTGGGGGAAAGAGTGACCTCCAAGATCCTGCTCATCACCGGAGGAGGCGGGGTGGGCAAGACCACCCTATCGGCGGCGCTTGCCGTTACCGCCGCACGCTCAGGTATTCGCACGCTGGTCGTGACCATCGATCCCGCCAGACGACTGGCGACCGCTCTCGGTTTGAAGAGCCTGGGTTCCGAACCCAGTCCTCACAAGGACGAGCCCAATCTCTGGGCCGCCATGCTCGACGCGTCGGCCTCGTGGCGAGCGACCGCCCATCGCCACGCACCGGCCGAAGTGGCAGACAGGTTGGTGGACAATCCCTTCTTCGAGGCCGCCACCCAGCACTTCCCGGCAAGTCAGTCGTATGCATCGGCCGAAGAAATGGCCAACTATGTTGAGACCCGGGCATGGGATCTGGTCGTGGTCGATACACCGCCTTCGGCCGGTGGCATTGAGTTCTTCTCGGCCCCTGCCGAAATGCGGGATCTAGTCGGCGGCCGACTGTTGCGCTGGCTGACCGGCGGAGCACTCCCGGGACGCCGCACAATATTCACTCTCACCGCCCGACCGGCACTGCGTATCGCGGGTGCAGCGCTCGGGTCGGATTTGTTGGAGCGCGTCGCCGAGTTTCTCATGGACATGCGAACCATGTACGACGGGCTCGCCCGGCGGGCCGTCCAGATGGAACAGCACTTCCGGGAGGCGCGGACGGTGGTGGTGACGACGGCAGATCCTGCCCCGCTTCGGGAAGCAGCCCGCTTCTACCGTGAGCTGCCCGACCTGGTTCCCGATCCCGACGCCGTTGTCTTCAACCGGGTGTTGCCGACCGGCTGGTATAGCCCGAAGCCGCTCACAGACGGCCCGCTGGTCGAGAACCTGGCCCGCTGGGGAGCCGAAGCACACCGGCAGACCGAAGTGCGAGAAGAATTCGCGGCCCTGTGGAAAACCAATATCGCCACCGTTCCCTGGCAACCCAGAACCCCGACCAGTTTGGACGACCTGGCTGCTCTCATCGAAGCCGCCGAAGGCCTGCAGTTAGAGCGTCTCGGAGTTGTGCCGGGCTAGTCGGACGTCACCGGCAGAAACCGATCTCACGGCCGGAGATCGTAACGAGGTTCAGACAACGGCCTTTTGACCCAGCAGTTCGCGTAGCTCTGCGTAGAGCGCCGAACGGGGCTCGACCCGATGCTCATTTGACAGCTCCCAGACCTTATGGCCGGTCGCCGAAGTCATGTGCAGATAGACAGGAGCATTTCCCGGGTGGTTGACAAGGATCTCCTTCAGCCGTTCCACCATGTTCGGGGAAAGGAGCGAGGCGGGAACCTCGAGACGGACGGCGCTGTCGCTGCGCAACTCGGGCTCACGAACCTCCTGGGCGATCACCTTGACCTCATCCCCGCGATTATCGGCCCGGCCGGTGATGATCACGATGGCGTCCTCACGAATCATGGCGCCGGTCGACATGACCACCTTCGGGAAGGCGACGACCTCGACCGACCCTTCGAGATCCTCGAGGTGGAAGAACAGCATCGGATCGCCTTTGCGTGTGAACCGCCGGGTGATGGAACCCACGAGGCCGCCGACGGTGACCGTCGCACCGTCGGGCTCATCGGCCAGGCCCGGGATACTCGTTGTTACGGCCCGGCGAAGAGCATGCTCCACACCGAAAAGAGGATGATCGGACACGTACAGGCCCAGCATCTCTTTCTCGAAGGCGAGCCGGGTTCGTTTGTCCCAGGTCAGATCAGGAATCTCGATCGCCTCAGTATCTCCTCCCTCGTTGCCGGCCCCGAAAAGGCTGTATTGGCCCATATCCTCGTTGCGTCTGCGGCTCAGGGTTGCATCGAGGATCTGTTCGTACACAAGGAGCAACCCCCGCCGGACCGAAACCACGGAATCGAATGCACCCGCTTTGATGAGCGACTCGATGGTCCTCTTGTTGAGAGCGGACGCATCGACCCGGTTTACGAAATCCTGGAACGACTCGAATGCTTTGTCGGCCTCGCGAGCCTCAATGATCTTCTCAACGACCCCTTCCCCCACATTGCGAATCGCCGACAGGCCGAAGGTCACCGCTCCGTCGCGGACGGTGAAGTCCGTGTCCGAACGGTTGATATCCGGAACCAGCACTTTGATACCCGTCGTCCGGCATTCGTTGAGATAGATCGCCGTCCGGTCCTTGTCCCGCTTGGTCGACGTGAGGAGAGCGGCCATGTACTCGGCGGGATAGTTGGCCTTGAGCCAAGCCGTTTGATAGGCCACATATCCGTAGGCAGCAGAGTGGCTCTTGTTGAAGCCGTATCCGGCAAACGGTTCGACGGCATCCCACAGGTCCTTGCCGAGTTTCTGGTCGTGTCCCTGGGCAATACACCCCGCGACAAACTTCTCTCGCTCCTGGTCCATGATGGCTTTTTCCTTTTTGCCCATGGCTTTTCGCAGGGTGTCGGCCTCGGCCATGGAATACCCGGCAAGTTCGCGAGCGACCTGCATCACCTGTTCCTGGTACACGATGATTCCGTAGGTCGCCTCGAGGAACGGAACGGTGGCGGGGTGGGGATACTCCACCTGCTTGCGGGCGTTCTTCCGATCGGCGTACTCGTAATGCATGTTCTGGCCCATCGGTCCGGGACGGAACAGAGCATTGACGGCAACGATGTCGTCGAAGCTCTCAGGTTCGAGACTCCGGATGAGAGAGCGCATGGCGTTGCCTTCGAGTTGGAACACTCCGATGGTGTCACCGCGTCTCAGCATCTCGAAGGTGACCGGATCATCGAGGGGAATGTGATCAACATCCACCTCCTCGCCACGCGACTCCTGAATCAGTTCGACGGCCCTCTCGATGGTCGAGAGGTTGCGAAGCCCGAGGAAATCCATCTTGAGGAGACCGAGAGCTTCGATGCCATGCATTTCATATTGCGTGACGATCTCGGCGCCTTCCCCCTTGCGCTGAATCGGCACGATATCGGTCAGCGGCTCTGCCGAAATCACCACGGCGGCTGCGTGGATGCCGTCTTGTCTGCGGAGCCCCTCGAGCCCCCGGGCGGTGTCGACGACCCGTTGCACATCTGGATCTGAGGCGTACGCCTCCCGGAGAGGAGCCGCGTTTGAATGGAAATCCCGGATGGCCGGATCAGCGCCGGGTCCAGGATCAACCAGGCACTGATTGAGGTTGGCCTCCTTGCCGAGGATGGGCGGCGGCATCATCTTGGCGACCCGATCACCGAGTCCGTAGGGATAGCCCAGCACCCGAGCCGAATCGCGGATTGCCTGGCGACCTTTGATGGTCGAGAACGTAACGATCTGGGCGACATGATCTGTGCCGTACCGCTCACTGGCATAGCGGATCACATCGGCTCGATATCGCTCGTCGAAGTCCATGTCGATATCCGGCATCTCGCGACGGCCCGGATTCAGGAAGCGTTCGAAGATCAGGCCGTACTCGAGCGGATCCAGATCGGTGATCTGCAAGGAATAGGCGATGATCGAACCGGCGGCGCTCCCCCGGCCCGGCCCGGTTCTGATCCTGTGTTCGCGGGCGTACCGGATGAGATCCCACACGATCAAGAAGTAGGCGGGAAACCCCATCTCATCCACGATGCGCAGCTCATGTTCTAAACGGTCCGTAACCTCGCCTGAGAGCGTCTGCCCGTACCGTCTGTGGGCGCCCTCCACCACAAGCTCTCGAAGATACGACGACTCCGTATGGCCCGCCGGCACTGGAAAATGCGGGAGCAGCATGTTTCCAAACTCCAGCGTGACGTTGGCCCGCTCGGCTATCAAGAGAGTGTTGTCGCACGCCTCCGGATACTGATCGCCGGGGAAGAGGGCCCGCATCTCCGCGGCGCTTTTCAAGTAGAACTCCCGGCCGTCAAACTTGAACCTGTTCGGCTCGTCGACCGTCGATCCGGTCTGGATGCACAACAAGACGTCGTGCGCTTCAGCCTCTTCCTGGTAGGTGTAGTGCGAGTCGTTCGTTGCCAACAGGGGCGCACCGATCTGCTTGGCTATCTGGACGAGGTCGGGAAGGATCCGCCGTTGCGGTTCAAGCCCATGGTCCTGCAGTTCGATGAAGAAGTTGTCTCGTCCGAAGATATCCTGGTAGAGGGCCGCGCTTCTCACTGCAGCGTCGAAATCACGTACCTGACCTTCGTTCCCTTCCTCCCGAGAGGCGTCCGGCGCCAACAGTTGCGCAACGGGTCCGCCGAGGCACCCCGAGGCGGCGATGATGCCCTCGGCATGTTCCGCCAGCAGTTCGAGGTCCATGCGCGGCTTGTAGTAGTACCCCTCCAAATACGCGCGGCTCACCAATTTGATCAGGTTCCGGTAGCCCGTTTCGTTCTCAGCGAGCAGCGTCACATGATGACGAACGTTCTCGCTACGCGGTGGCCGGTCAAAACGGGACCCGGGCGTGACGTAGGCCTCGACACCGATGATCGGCTTGATGCCCTCTTCGACTGCGGCCTTGTAGAAGTCGACTGCCCCGTAAAGCACACCGTGATCGGTGATGGCGACTGCCGGTTGCCCATCCTGCCGGGCTGCCTTCACCACTTCCCGGACACGGGCTGCTCCATCGAGCATCGAGAATTCCGTATGGAGGTGGAGGTGAGCGAAACTGTCCGAAGCCACCGTCGAAAGATCTCCTCGAGAATTACACCGCTGGGATTCGTAACCATACCAGGCGCGTTTGGTCTCCTCTAAGACGCAGGCTCGAGTTCGCCGGCGCAGCGACCGGCCGGGGCGCCACTAGTATCGTCCGGTCTGATTGAGCCATTGATCTACTCGCGGACATGCGAGTCGGATCGGACGAGTCAGGCCGCCGAGCCGATAATGAGGAGAAACACAATGCGGATAGGAATCCTGACCGGCGGAGGCGATGTACCCGGCCTCAACCCGTGCATAAAGGCGGTCGTTAACCGCGTGGCCGAAGAAGGCCACCAGGTGGTGGGAATTCGACGCGGCTGGGCCGGCCTCCTGAACCACAACCCGGAGGACCCGGAGTCGGCCGCCCGCAACTTCCGGCCGCTCGATCCGCAGATCGTGCGAACCATCGACCGCACCGGCGGCACGATGCTGCACACGTCGAGAACCAATCCGCAACGTGTGCGCCCCAAAGAGGTCCCCGACTTTCTCGCTGAGCAGTCTGTCGGAGACGGGCCCTTCGATTTCACCGAGCATGTCACAGCGGTTCTGGAAGATCAGAAGATCGATGTGCTGATCCCCATCGGCGGAGACGACACCCTCTCGTACGGGATGCGGATGCATGAGGAGGGTATTCCGGTCATCGCGGTTCCCAAGACGATGGACAACGACGTCCACGGAACCGAATACTGCATCGGTTTCTCAACCGCGGTCACGCGGGGAGTGGACTTCATCACCAATCTCCGGACCAGCACCGGTTCGCATGAGCGCATCGCGGTTGTCGAACTCTTCGGCCGGAATAGCGGCGAGACTGCCCTGGTAACTGCCTACCTGGCCGGCGTGGATCGGGTTCTGATTTCCGAGGTTCCCTTCGACATCGACAAGCTGGCCGACATGGTGGTCCGCGACCGGAACAAGAATCCCAGCAATTATGCGATGGTGGCCATTTCCGAGGGGGCCAGCATCATCGGCGGTGCAGTTATCGAGTCGGGTGAACCTGACGCATACGGTCACCGCAAGCTCGGCGGAGTCGGGACCTTGACCGGGGAGTTACTGAAGGAAAAGACGGGGATCGGCATCATCGAGCAGCAAGTGGCCTACTTGATGCGATCCGGCAGCCCTGACTCGCTGGATCTGATGGTTGCCATCAACTACGCCGTGATGGCCGCCGACCTGGCCATGGAAGGATCGACCGGGCGGATGGTGGCGTTGCGGGGAGGCACGTACACCAACGTTCCAATTTCGGTAACCAAGGAAGGCGTCAAGCGGGTAGACGTCACCGAACTCTACGACGCCGAGAACTACCGGGCCAAGGTCCGCCATGTGACCGGCAAGCCCATGTTTCTCTACTAGGAGCTCAAACCATGAGCGAAGTAATCGGAGTGCTCACGGCCGGGGGCGACTGTCCCGGGCTCAACGCCGTGATACGGGCGGTGGTGACGCGGGTTACAGAACGCCACGGGGCCGAGGTGGTCGGTGTTTTGAACGGATGGGAAGGGCTCATCCAAGGTCGAACCCGTTCGCTCGACCGCGACTCGGTGCGGGGGATCCTGGCCAGAGGGGGAACGATCCTCGGAACTTCCCGCATGGACCCGTATGTTCACGGCGACGGTTACGAAAGCGTCCGCAAGACCGTCGAACGGAACGGCATCGACGCTCTGGTGGTCATCGGTGGCGATGGGACGTTGCTGTCGGCGATGAAGCTTTCCCGGGAGGGCCTGAAGGTTGTGGGAGTGCCGAAAACGATCGACAACGACATCGCCGCTACCGATTGGACATTTGGCTTTGACACCGCCCTGCAGATCGCTACCGAAGCGATAGACAGAATCACAACGACGGCGGAATCCCACAACCGGATCATGCTGGTCGAGGTCATGGGACGCACAAAGGGGTGGATCGCCACCTATGCGGGCATCGCCGGAGGCGCCGATGCCGTGCTCATCCCCGAAATACCCTACGACTTGGACCAGGTCGCAGATGTGATTCGCTCACGCCATCGCCACGGACACTCGTACTCGGTAGTGGTCGTCGCCGAAGGTGTCGAACCACCGCCGACGACGGAAACAGCCGAGGTGGAGGTCGATGCATTCGGTTTCAAGCGACTCGGTGGAGTCGCCTACCAGATCGCTCCGGAATTGGAGAGGCTTACGGGTTTTGAAACCCGGGTGACCGTGCTCGGCCACCTGCAACGCGGCGGCACTCCAACCGCATTCGATCGGGTTTTAGGCACGCGACTGGGCGTGGCTGCGGCGGATCTCGCCGTGGCCGGCACCCACGGCGTCATGGTTGCCGCCCGCGGCCCGGATATCGTCCCGGTACCCCTCGACGAGGCTTGTGCCGATATTCGGGGCGTCGACGCAGCCACGTACGACGTCGCCCAGACCTTCTTCGGGTAAAGCAGTCTTCAGTCGTCGGTTCTCGGTCGACCGATTACGGCACGTCAGTCTGGCGGGCCCAACACATCGACGGATGCTTGCAGATCATCCGGGAGCGGTGAGTCCACCGAAACCGGCTGCCCGGTGACGGGGTGCTCGAAACCGAGGTGGGCAGCATGCAGCCACACCCGGGAAGGATCGACGCCCGGTGGGCCCGGTCGGCCGTAGATCCGATCACCCACAACTGGATTCCCGATCGATGACAGATGGACCCTTATCTGATGAGTGCGCCCGGTCTCGAGACCTACGTCCAGAAGCGACAGCCCCGGCCCCGCCCAGTGAGCGGTCCGCCGGTAGTGAGTCCGGGACGGCCGCCCTTCCACCCGGGTCGCCATGCGCGACGGGGCGCGAGGATCGCGACCGATGGGAGCATCAATCGTGCCCGTGGCGGCGTCCAAAGCTCCCCACACGAGCGCCCGGTAGTCCCGCACGACCGAGCGCCGGGCCAGGGAAGCGACCAAGGATTCATAGGCGGACTCGTTCAGTGCGACCACCAGAAGCCCCGATACCTCCCGGTCGAGACGGTGGACGATGCCCCACCGATCGGTCTGACCGACGCCCTTCAATTCGGGCCAGCGGCTCAGGAGGCCAGCCGCCAGGGTACCGGTCGTCCGGCCCGCTCCGGGATGAACGACCAGCCCGGCCGGTTTGTCCACGACGGCCACATGATCGTCCTCATAGCGAATGACCAGAGCCATGTCTTCGGGTTCCAGCCCCGGCGAGACCTGGATCTCGATTTCCAGCTCAGCACCTTCGGCAAGGCGCTGCTTCGGGTCGACGGGTACCCCCTGGACTGTGACGAATCCTTCGTCGATGAGCGAGCGGGCCACCGACCGGGTCAGACCGGCCACGACCGCAACGATTCGGTCGGCTCGTTCGCCTGCCAGGTCGACGGGCACGACATGGGAGCTCATGGCTTGCGCAGTGCTCCCAGCAGGAGGACGGCGACTCCAATAGAGATGGCTGCATCGGCGACGTTAAAATTGGGGATGAGCCAAAGGTCGACCCAATCGGTCACCCGCCCATCCAGGAAACCGCTGCCGCGCGTCATCCGATCCACGAGATTGCCGATGGCCCCACCCATGACCAAGCCGAGACCAATCAGGTCCGCCCGGCGATCAACCGTCCGAAAAGCGAAAAGTATGACACCCACAGCAATCACTGCGAATACCGCGATGATCTGACCGCCGCTCTTGAACAACCCGAAGGCGGCGCCCGAGTTCTCGGCCAGAGCCAGCCGCAGGAATCCGGGGACGACGTCGATGGTGGCATCCTCGAGAGCTACCCGGGCCCAAGCCTTGGTGAGTTGGTCGATCGCAACGATCGCAACTGCCACGACGGCAGCCGCCACCCGGGAGGCTCTCAGTGACGTTGCGCGCACTCCACACACAATGTCGTATACGGCAGTACCTCGAGACGGGCGATGGGGATTGCTACTCCGCAAGATTCGCAGATTCCGTAATCGCCCTGGTCGAGTCTCTGCAGTGCGTTCGTGGCTTTCCGGAGGAGGTCCTCGGTGTTGGCATCGACCGAGAGGTCTTTCTCATACTCGAAGACCATTGAGCCGCCCTCGGCGCTGGTCGGGTCGGGGCTCCGTTCTGCGGCAGTCTCGGCCAGCCGCGCTTGTTCCCGTTCAAGTTCGTGCTCCACGAGCAGGGCTGACAATCGCGCCTGCTCTTCTTCGAGAACCGCCCGGAACTTGTCAAGGGTCGATTGAGCCAGTTGCCGCGGCATCACACCTCATTCCTTCCTGAGCGCAGGAACATAGCAGAGTCAATCGACTTGCTTGGCAAGGAGCCGCGCCAGTTCGGCAGGCTCGACACCTCTGACCAGGAAGCACTTGCGCCTTGACCCTCGCCCCCTGATCAACTCCGCCGGGCTTCCTGCGATCGCAGTCAAAGCCTTTTCGAGAGCCCGATTAGCCTTCCCGTCCTCGGGCGGAACCGACACTCGAATCCGGACGGCATCATCGTGCAGTCCCACGATCCCGGCTGTGGCCGCGCCCGGCACTACCCAGACATCAACCAGTGCCCCGCCGGGACCCTCGGAAACCGCACGGGAGAAATCAAGCCTCGCCGAAGCTGGAGTACCCATCGGCAACAGCGTAATTGATTGGTATGGCGTTCAGGGAGGAGTACGATGCTGAGGCGTTGATAGGGACGCGCGGTCGGATAGGTCGAACCAAGCGAGCCGGCGAATGGTGTGAGGCCGGTGTTCTACCCCGACCGACATCACCCTGGAGCTGCAGGAGGAAGCCGCTGCCGGCGCAGCGGAGGTAGAACCTGCCGGGTTTCCCCACCGAGATGGGGTCTTGAGCGGTCGAAGAGCCCTCGGGCGTTTCGGCAAGCCGGGTGGTACCGCGAGCCATAACAAGCCCGTCCCGGGAACCTCCGGCCCGAGCCGGACCGTGGAAATCGAGGAGCTGACGAAATGACTGCAGGAAGCTTTCGCCGGGCGGCATCGAACGTATCGTTCCCGGCCCTGGAACAAGAGATTCTCGCGCTTTGGGACCGCCTTGATGCCTTCGCAACCTCCGTCGAGATGCGCCCCCCCGACTCGGAATACACCTTCTACGACGGTCCCCCGTTTGCGTCTGGAAGCCCCCACTACGGCCACATCTTGGCCGGCGTCATCAAGGACATCGTCCCCCGTTATTGGACAATGCGGGGCCACCGCATTGAACGCCGATTCGGCTGGGATACGCACGGACTCCCGGTCGAGATGGAGGTTGAGAAGGAACTGGGCGTCTCCGGACCCAAGGCAATCGAGGCGTATGGAGTAGCCCTCTTCAACGAGGCCTGCCGGGCAAAGGTTGAGCGCACGACCGAAGACTGGCAGCGGATCACACGTCGGATGGGCCGTTGGGTTGACTTCGAGAACGACTACAAGACCATGGATCCGGACTTCATGGAGAGCGGGTGGTCGGTCTTCTCCCAGCTGTGGGACAAGGACCTCATCTATCGGGACTTCAAAGTGGTTCCCTATTCGTGGGGCGCGGCAACACCCCTTTCCAACTTCGAAGCGAACATGGACTACCGGGACGTCGACGATCCGGCGATCACCGTCCGCTTGCGTGCGTTGGAGAACCACGGGCCGGTCCGCGAAGGTGATTACTTCCTGATCTGGACCACGACCCCATGGACCCTCCCCGGAAATCTGGCCATCGCCGTCGGTGAAGCACACCAGTACGTGGCGGTCAAAGCAGACGGCAGGCGTTATTGGATCGCCGAGCCTCTGGCCGACATGTTCCGGACCGACGAACCAGAGGTCGTCGCTCGAGCCATCGGTACCGAACTGGTAGGTGCCGCTTACGAACCCCCATTCGCATACTTCCCAGAGGAACGCGACCGGGGAGCTTTCCGGGTAATCGGCAGCGAAGACGTGACGATGAACGAAGGCACCGGCCTAGTGCACATGGCGCCCGCCTATGGCGAAGCCGACTTTTTCTCACTCCAGGCCGCCGGTCTGGATATTCTGGTCGATCCGGTTGACGCCGAGGGGCGTTTCACTGATGAGGCGGCCGATGTGGCCGGAATGCACGTGAAGGACGCCGATTCGGTCCTGATTGACCTTCTCAAGCGACGCGGCTTGCTGGTCCGGCGGGAACAGATTCGACATTCCTATCCTTTCTGCCCGCGTACCGGTACGCCACTGATCTATAAGGCGATCCCCACTTGGTTTGTCCGAGTCGAACGCCTCCGCGACCGGATGGTGGAATTGAATGAGCGCATCCACTGGGTGCCGGAGTATGTCGGAACCAAACGTTTCGGCAATTGGCTGGAGAACGCTCGCGACTGGGCGATCAGCCGCAACCGATATTGGGGCAACACAATCCCTGTCTGGCTTTGCGACACGTGCGACGAACAGGTTTGTATCGGATCGATAAACGATCTCAAGCAACGATCCGGCATCCGCCTGACCGATCTCCACAAGCACATTGCCGATGAAGTGACGTTTGGGTGTTCGTCCTGCGACGGCACCATGGTGCGAACCCCCGAGGTCCTCGACACTTGGTTCGATAGCGGTTCGATGCCCTACGCCCAGATCCACTACCCGTTTGAGAATGTGGAGCGTTTTGATAGAAGATTCCCGGCCGACTTTATCGCCGAGGGCCTCGATCAGACCCGCGGGTGGTTCTACACGCTGCTTATCCTCGGTACGGCTCTCTTCGATCAGGAGCCGTTCCAGAACTGCGTGGTGAACGGCATGATCCTCGCCGAGGATGGCCGCAAGATGTCGAAAAGCCTCAAGAACTACCCCGACCCGACTGCAGTTCTCGACCAGTTCGGAGCCGACGCCCTCCGCGCCTACCTGATCAATTCGCCGCTCTTGCGGGCCGAACCGCTGCGCTTCACTGAAGAAGGAGTACGCGAGGTGACTCGCTCCGTGATGCTGCCACTTTGGAACGCGTACTCGTTTCTAACGACGTACGCCGAAGCGGACGGCATCACTCGAGCCGATCTCGACACGGCTGCACCAGTTTCGGAGCGACCCGAGATCGACCGGTGGATCCTCTCGATGCTCCAGTCACTCGTTTCCGAGGTCAACCGGATGATGGAGGGCTACTACCTCTACTCGGTCGTCCCCCCGATGATCGGGTTCATCGATCATCTGACCAACTGGTACATCCGCCGTTCTCGCCGCCGCTTCTGGCGGACTCGCAGCGATGATGACACCGACAAGCTCGCAGCCTTCGCGACGTTATACGAAGTGCTGGTGACCTTTTCCAAAGTCATAGCTCCCGTGCTGCCTTTTGTCACCGAGGAGCTCTACCAGCGACTCGTGGTCGACCACCGCCCGGAGGGCACCGATGGACCTCTCAGTGTTCACCACACCGATTATCCGGAGCCTCGCGCCGAATTGATCTCCACCGAACTCGAAAGCGCCATGGAGTATGTGCGGCAGGTGGTGAACCTGGGACGCTCGTTGCGGGTCACACACGGTCTCAAAGTGCGCCAGCCATTACCTTCTTTGACGGTCCTGACTCGGGACGAACACGTCGCCGGAGCCGTGGCCTCGCACGCCTGGCTGATCAGCGAAGAGCTCAATGTGAAAGAAGTGCTGGTCGGCCGGGACGACACAGACTTGGTCGATCTGCAGATCAAGCCGGACTTCAAGCAGCTCGGTCCCCGGCTCGGATCCGACGTGCAGCGGGTCGCCGCCGGTTTGGCACAGCTCGAACCAAAACCGGCCCGTCAACTAGTCGAAGGCAACTCTGTTGTGGTGGCCGGCCACGAAATCGGCCCTGATGACGTCATCGTGCAACGGGTTCCCCGGCAGGGCATGGTTGTGGCGGCCGATGGTCCGCTGACGGTTGCCATCAACACGGCCGTGACACCGGAGCTTGCCATCGAAGGAACGGCTCGCGAATTGATCAACCGCATACAACAGATCCGTCGCGACAAGGCTCTCGACGTCGCCGATCGCATCTCCGTATCGTGGTCGAGCCGCTCCCCTCGAGTGAAGGCAGCCTTCGAAACTCACGCCGGGGTGATCGCTGCAGAAGTATTGGCGGTGGCCATAAACGAGGACGATCAGATTCCGGGCGAAGCCGTCGAGATCGAAGGAGAAACCGCAATGCTCTTGGTGATCCGGGCCGACGAACCCCAAGGCGTTAGCCCTTCCTCGTCGGCTCAGAGGGGGCGCTAACCCTCCGAGTCGCCCCGATCCCAGGGACGCCTGCCGGAACCCAGGAATACTTGACCGGAGGTCTCCTCGGACGGTTCGTCGACCTCGCCACCGTCCTCCACTTCGTCTGAATGGTCGTCCACTGCGTCTGAGTGGTCGTCTGATTCGGCTTCAGCATCCTCGATGGGTTCCGATTCGAGCTCACCATCGCCGTCATCGAAGTCGACATCGTCAAGGACTTCATCGCTCCACGCCTCCACCTCATCCTCTTCGGGTTGGGCGGCAATAACGTCCTGTTCGAGCTCTTCGAGTTTGCCCATAGTCGAGTCGGCCACGGCTATGAGACGGTCCTTCAGGCTTCCCACCGACGATCGCATCCGATCGAGATCGGCAACGAGAACTTCGCGCTCCCGGATGCGTTCGACTTCAACCTCGGACGCCTGGGAACGGGCTTCGACGAGCAGTTGATGGGCTTCGCCGCGCGCTTCTTCAACCACCTGGTCGGCCGTCCGTTGCGCAATGATCAGCGTCTTCTTGATACGCTCCTCGGTCTCGCGATTCGCCTCGAGTTGCTCTTCGAGGACGGCAACCCGTTCGTTGGCGTCACGCAGCTGCCGTTCATATTCACGGATCGCTATGACGATCTCATCGAGGAACTGGTCTACCTCTTCCTCTGCATAGCCGCGCAACGCGACTCTGAAAGTCTTCTGTTCGATATCGATTGGACTCAAAACCATGGCTCAACCACCTCGGAACGTGCGTGAGGGGAGCATAGCCATCCAAGGCCGCTCCGGAGTGCATGTGGAACAGGGAAATCCAATGGCATCATCTTCATCGCGGGCATATGGCGCCGGACAGAATGCTGAGCCCGATCAGAAGCACCAGTGGGGAAAGATCGAGGGCGGCAGCGCCCATGCGAATCGGAGGAATAATCCGTCGCAGAGGAATCAGAACGGGATCGACGATCCTGGCCAAAACCATCCGGACTTTCCCAACCGGATGATCGCTGGGAACCCGTATCCATTCCAGCAGGATCCGCCCGAAGACGACAAGGGTGTAGAGCCGAATGAGCGAACAGACGATTTCCACAGCGGGGCCTATTCGCCGTCGTCGACGGTCGAGTAGAGACCCAGGTCGGCAAGTCGCCGTTTCTCTTCCCGGCCGAGCGAGACCCGGGGCGGCAACACCATAATGACGCCTTCCGAGATCTTGCGCATCGTGCCGTCCAGTGCGTATGTGAGGCCACTGGCGAAGTCGACGAGCCGGCGGACCATGTCCGGGTCTGTTGTCCGAAGGTTGAGCACGACCGGCACACGAGCACGGATGCGGTCGGCCAGCAGCTTGGCGTCCGAGAACCCGTTGGCTTCCACGATGTCGCATTGCGCTTCGACCGACTTGACCTGGCGGACCGCACCGGTGGTGGATCCCGCCGGAGCGAAAGCCCGGTCGCCGGCGCCCATCGGAGCGCGGCCAGCCGGAGGTTCAACCCGCCGCCCTACTACCCCGCTCTCGGGTCGACTGGCCACAGTCCGAACCTGAGACTGGACCGCAGCCGGCTCGACCGGCGCGTTGTTCTCTTGATCGATGGCCTCTTCGTCGACCAGGCCGAGGTAGAGAAGTGCTTTCTGCCACAACTGACTCATGGGTTCCCTTGATGTTGCTCGACTCTCGGACCAAAGATAGCCCGTCCGACGCGAATCATCGTCGCTCCTTCCTCGATTGCAAGCTCAAAATCGTCGGTCATGCCCATTGAGAGATGGCGAACGGCCGGGTGAACAGCGGCAAGTTCGTCCCGCAAACTGGCCAACCGGCCGAAATGCGACCTCGTCTCATCCGCCGAATCAGTGACCGGTGGGATGGCCATGACGCCACGAACGTCCACCCCCAGCGCCACCAGTCGGTCGACAGTCGTGCCGGCATCTGCAACCACCACGCCGGACTTCTGTGGTTCATCGGCGAGGTTGATTTCCAGCAGCACCGGGGGCGCCGCCCCTGGCCCCTTGAGCCAGGCTTCCCCGAGCTTGAGCCGATCCATCGAATGGAGCAATTGAGCGACCGGCCTCACCAGCCGCACCTTGTTGCGTTGGAGCGGGCCAATGAAGTGCCAACGCACATCGGCAGGCATGGCTGCGGCTTTGGCCGCCAGTTCCGCTGCCCGGTTCTCGCCGAAGTCCCGGTGTCCTGTCTTGTACATCTCCATGAGCACTTCCACGGGGTGCGTTTTGCCGACTGCAATCAGCGTTATCTCGCCCGCGTCACGTCCGCTTCGTTGAGCAGCTGCGGCGATCCTCTGCCAAACGCTGGCCAGACTCACGGAAGCCAGACAATCCCCGCCATACGGGCGGCAGTCGTGTCTCTTCGGTGCGAAAAGAAGCCGTCGCCACACCGGGTGCAGGCTCCGGCTTGCCAAACTTCGAGACCCACGAGCCGGGAAGCCACCGTCGCAGGAAGATCGACGCTCGTCGTCCCCCAGGTCGTGGATGAGATCGTGTCAGGAAACCGGGCCGCAACCTCGGGTCCCACTTCGAAGCAACATGCTCCGATCCCAGGACCGATGGCGGATCTCAGCAGATCCCAGCCGGCACATTCCATGGCGGCCCGGAGGTTCTCCACTACCCCTGCAGCTACGCCCCGCCATCCCGCATGTGCGACGCCAACCCCTTGATCCGCTTCGATTACCACCGCAAGACAATCGGCAGTGAAGACGGCGAGCGGGAGGCGGCGCAAGGAGGTGTACATGGCGTCCGCATCACCGAGTCCGCCCGGGCCGTTGGCCTCGAGGAGCGCTCCCCCGTGCACCTGATGGACGGTTGCCCAGGTTTGAGGGATCTCGAGCCTGCCCGCCACCACGTGGCGGGCCGCATGATCGTGCCGGAGGTCTCCATCCCGGGCCGTCGTAAAAGCAACGCCCCGGAATCCCGACGGTCGAATCATCCCTGCACGAAGCTCGGAATGTCCAGATCATCGACCCCGTCGGTCGTTCTCGAGATCGTTCCCGAGGCCACGCCGCGGACATCCTTGCGCCGGCCCTGATCGAACCCGGCTGCAATGACGGTCACCTTGATCTCTTCACCGAGATTGTCATCGACGACGGCGCCAAAAATGATGTCTGCATCTGCGTCGCTGTGCTCGGCTACCACCGTGGCCGCCTGATGAACCTCGTGGAGGGTCATGGCCGAAGGTCCGGCAACGGTCAGCAAGACACCGCGGGCGCCTTCCATTGAGGTCTCCAACATGGAGCTCGAGATCGCTCGCTGGGCGGCCTGGTCGGCCCGATCCTCACCCGAGGCGTGGCCGATGCCCATAACGGCCGTACCCGCGTCGGAGAGGATGGTGCGCACATCCGCAAAGTCGACGTTGATCAGACCCGGGGTGGTGATCAGGTCGGTGATCCCGGCGACGCCACCCATGAGCACTTCATCGGCCATGCGGAAAGCATCGATGATCGGGGTGCGATCGTCCGCGATCTCGAGCAGTCGATCGTTGGGAATGACGATCAAGGTATCGACCGAATCCCGGAGATCCTGGATCCCCTGTTCGGCCTGCACGGACCGTCGCCGTCCCTCAAAGCCAAACGGCCGCGTAACCACTCCAACGGTCAGCGCCCCAATGCCGCGGGCGACTTCCGCCACGATCGGAGCACCGCCCGTTCCGGTACCGCCGCCTTCGCCGGCGGTGACGAACACCATGTCCGCACCTTTGAGAACTTCTTCGAGTTCTTCCTTGTGACCTTCGGCAGCAGCCTTCCCGACCTCCGGATTGGCCCCGGCCCCCAACCCCCTGGTGATATCACGACCCAGGTCGAGCTTGATGTCGGCATCCGACATGAGCAATGCCTGGGCGTCGGTGTTGATTGCGATGAACTCGACGCCGCGGACGCCGGCGTCGATCATCCGGTTGATGGCGTTGACGCCGCCCCCGCCAACGCCGACCACCTTGATCACCGCCAGATAGCTCTGCGTTGTGGAGCTCCCTCGAGAAGTCGCCATGGTGATGTCCTTTCAAAAAGCTTTAGGTTTGACCTGAACCTTACGCTTGTTCCTCGCCCAAAGAAAGGGCAAAAGCTTAACGTTCAAGTGAATGCTTAGGCTTCGACCACGGCCGGGCGGGTGGGGGCAATGAGATTGATCACCGATCCGGGGGGGACCCCTTCTTCGAGAATGGCCAGGAGTGCGGCCGCCTTCTCTTCCATTTCGGTGGGTAGTCCTAGCCGAACGGCCATCTCCTCGACAGTCGCCCAGAGTTCGCCATCCTGCTCGGACACCACCACCCGGCTCCTCATGTCGTCCGGCAATCCGCCCAGGAAGGCCACTCCCCCGATGATGCGAGGGTCGACGAGACGATTACCTCGACCCCTGGAATCAATCTCCAGCACAAGCGACGGCCCCTGTGCCTCGGGGTCGGTCCGCAGCACTATGCCGTCTTCTGCAATTACGGCCCACGCGCTCCCGGTCTGGACCCAGGCGAACGGTATTCGTTCCTCAACAGCAACTTCGACTGCATCCGGGAGGACCCGCCGGACCGTCGCCTCAACCACCCAGGGGTCGGCTTCGAGCAGCACCTCGAGACGGCTCGGAGCAACCGCGATGAGTGGAGTCCCTTCGACCACTCCGGCCGTGTCGAGAATCTGCTGCGTATCGCTGCTCGTCACTCCGGAAACGGCAATATGGGCTATTGAGAACCAGGGGGATTGTGCGACCCAGCCAAGCGCGCCCAGCAAGGCGACCGCCACCAGCGCCCAGAACATCCTTCGTAACCGCCGCCGGGCGTTGCTTTCGGCTACGGTCCGACGCCGTTCTGCCAGACGAGGATCAACCCTGGTGGTCATGGTGTGGCCTCGCCTGGTGATGCCCGAAACGGACCCGCGAACCGGACTTCCGGGTCCAGCCACACACCAGTTTCGACTCCAACCCGACGACGAACGAGCGACACCAGGTCATAGATGTCCTGCGCCTTGACGCTTCGCTCGGCAACAAAGAAGTTGGCGTGTTTTGTGGACACGTGAGCTCCGCCGACCTGGGCGCCTTTGAGCCCGAGGCTATCGATGATACGACCGGCCGAATCACCCGGTGGGTTCTTGAATACACTGCCCGCATTGAGCGTGCCGCCGGGTTGATGCTCCCGGCGCCAGGCGATTATGGACCGCATCGCTTCTTCGATCGTGGCCTGCTCACGCGGCTCGGTCCTGTACGCAGCCGAAACCACGATCTCGTCATCTCCCAGATCGGTGTGACGGTAGGTCATTGCAAGGTCGTCGGGCGTGCGGTCGCTCACCAAGCCTCCCCGCATATGGACAACCCGGGCGGATTCCAGCACCTCCCGGGTCTCCGAACCGTGGCAGCCGGCGTTCATTCTGACGCCCCCACCGACCGAGCCCGGAATGCCGATCAAGAATTCCAGCCCGCCGCGGCCAGCCCGCGCGCAGTTTCTCGCCAGAGCAGGCATCGGAGTCGCCCCTCCGGAGATAACTCCTCCGTCTTCATTGAACTCGGTCCGCACAAAACCGCTCCCGAGGCGAACAACCAGGCCCGGAAAACCTTGATCACTGACGATCAGATTGCTGCCGCGGCCGAGTACGAGCATTGGCTCATCGCCGAGTGCCCGGCCGGTTGCCACAAGCTGGGCTTCGTTTTGAGCCTCCAGGAAGAAGCGGGCCGGGCCCCCAACCTTGTAGGTGGTGAGACCGGAGATGGCAACGTCTTCACGAACTTCGCCGGTGGCAACCAGGTGGCCGAGCGCTTTCATGGGAGGCGCCTCTCGAGCAGTGGTGCAAGTTCGGTCGCCAGTGACGTTATGTCGCCCGCTCCGAGCGAGACCACGACGTCCCCGGCCTCGACGCGGTTCACCAGGTATTCAGCCAGATCTGTTCGATGTTGCACGTAGTGGACATCGGCTGTTGACCTGGCTGTGACTGCCTCAGCCACCAGGGCGCCGGTCACGCCCGGTTCAGGGACTTCTCCAGCACCGTATACGTCGGTGATCACCACGTGATCGGCACCTCCGAAGGCTCCACCGAACTCTGTATGGAGTTCCATCGTTCGCGAATACCTATGCGGTTGGAACACAGCCCAGATGTTCTTCCACGTCCCCTGGACAACGGCCTGCAGGGTTGCAGCGATCTCGGTGGGATGGTGGGCGTAGTCATCGATCATCGTCACTCCGGCCACGGTTCCTCGAGCCTCGAATCGCCTCCGTACACCGGAAAAGGTCTGCAATCCGCGTATCGCCGGGTCCAGGTCGTACCCGAGCTCACCCAGCAACGCCAGGACACCGGCGGCGTCGCGAGCGATGTGCAGACCGGGCCGGCCGACCACTACCTGGTGCAGTTCGGGACCGGCCAGACCAAAGCTGATGGATGACGCGCCCTGGCCGACATCGATGATTCTCCAATCTGCGTCGGCGGAGGTGCCATAGGTCACCATGCCGGTGCGTTCAGCCAGCCGGCGTCCGCCCGGATCATCGATCCCTACCACCACCGGTCCCTCCACCGCGTGGACGACCTGCACAAAGGCATCTTCCAGCCGATCGAGGCTGTGGTAATAGTCGAGATGATCAGGCTCGACGTTGGTGACCATGAGGCCGGTCATTCTCAAATCGAGGAAAGTGCCAAAAGCCTCATCGACCTCGAGGACGAGAAGATCATCCCGGCCCAGCGAGGCATTGGCTCTCAGCTCGGTTAGCTCACCTCCGACCACATAGGAAGGGTCTTGACCGGCAGCGCGGCAGGGCGGTGATCATCATCGCCGTACTCGTTGTCTTGCCGTGGGTACCGGTAGCTCCGACGGTGGGGATGAGGGCCGTCAATTCGGTAAGCAGCCGCGGCCGTTCCCATACCTCCACTCCATGTGCCAGGGCGCTCGCCCTCTCGTGGTCGCCGGACGGAATCGCCGACGACACGACGACCAGGTCCGCTCCCAGCATCGACTCCGGCCTGCTCCCTGCCCAAACCTCGATCCCCAGATCGGCCAGACTGCCCAGGGTCGGGCTCATCTTGAGGTCCGATCCGGTCACGGTATGTCCCATCTGTGACAGGAGCTTGGCCAGCCCGCTCATGCCGGAGCCTCCGGCGCCAACAACATGGATCTTCCGGGGGGAGCTGAAATCAACCATGTGCTCGCCGGAGCTCGCCGGCTAGGGCCGCGGCTGCCCCGGGATGGGCGAGAGCCCTCAGGTTGCCCGCCATGGTGAGCCGCCTGCGGGGATCCCCGACCAGGGGTTCCAGAATCTCAGGCAAGTCGCCCAACCGGTCTTCGGTGACCACTACAGCGGCTCCGGCCGCCTCGAACCTGGCGGCATTGGCGGCCTGATGTCCACCGCCGAACAAGCCGGGAACGAGGAGAGAAGGAGTCCCGGTCGCGGCTATCTCCGCGACGGCGCCTCCGGCCCTCGCAATCACGATGTCACAAGCCGCATAGAAAAACTGCATTTCATCTTCAAAACCGAGGACCGTCCACGGTACTGTCGATTGCTCGGAAATCGCGCGCATCTGATCTTCCTGTGACCGGCCGGCCAGATGAAGAATCTGGATGGAAGGTCCGCTCCAGCGCTGCACCAGCGAGGTCATCGCCTGATTGATCACGCCGGCCCCGAGACTGCCCCCAAAGACCCCGACAACAACGGGACCGGGTGAGAGCCCGTATCGATCCATGGCCCCATGCCGGAGTTCAGACCTCTTGAATGCGGCCAGGCCGGCCCTTACCGGATTTCCCACCAGAACCTGCCGGCCGAGCCCGGCTGTGTCGGCAAAGGACGCAAACGTCGTGCGCGCCACTCTCGACATGACGCGATTGGCCAAACCCGCCTCTGCGTTCTGTTCATGGAGAAAGAGCGGAACGGAGGCCCGCCGGGCCGCCCAACCAACCGGGACCGTCACGTAGCTGCCCATGCCCAGGACAACCTTCACCCGGCGGTCGATCAGCTCTTGCCTGGCTCGCCGGGCCGCCCGCCACAGCACTATCGGCAGGGTCGCGTTCCGAGGGGACAGACTGCGGCGCAGGCTCTGCAATTCGAGGGGCACGAAAGTGAAGCCTTCTGCCGGGTACACCGTCGCCTCCAACCGGTCACCACCCAGAAAGACGACCTCCGACCGCTCTACTCCCTGATCGATGAGCGCTTCGGCCACCGCCAGAGCCGGGAAAACGTGGCCTCCGGTTCCGGCGGCAGCAATGGCGTAGCTCATCGCGGCCGGGTCCTCTGTCTACCCTGCCGGGCCTTTGGTTGGCCCTGCCGGGCGATGTTGACCAGGATCCCGGCTGCTCCCATGACCGTCAGGATTGCGCTTCCGCCGTACGAAACGAACGGCAGTGGCATCCCCGTAACGGGCAAGGCTCCAACTACCCCACCGATGTTGACTAGTGCTTGCAGGGACAACCAGGCGATCAGGCCCGCCGCCAGCATGCGACCGAATCGGTCGGGGGCTCGATAGGAGATGGCGATCCCCACGACCGTCATGCACGCGAACAACACCAGAACGATCAAACCGCCGGCGAACCCGGTTTCCTCGCCGATGATCGCAAAGATGAAGTCGGTGTGGGCGTTGGGAAGGAACGACCATCGGGCCCGGCTGGCGCCCAGCCCGACCCCGAAGATCCCGCCGGTTCCGAGAGCGAGTTGACTCTGAACTACTTGCCATCCATCGCCCAGTTTGTCGTTGAAGGGATCGACGAACGAAAGTACCCGGGCGCGACGGTACGGTTCGGCGAGGGCGAGCAGCGTACCGATGGTGCCTCCCGCGACGGTTGTGGCGATGACGTATCGCAGAGGAGCCGCCGACACTGCCAGCACCACGACGGCCGCTCCGAATATGACCAGCGTCGTCCCGAGATCCGGTTGCTTGAGCATCAATGCGCCGACCAGACCGAGCGAAACCAGCACCGGTACCAGGAAGTGCCAGAAATCGGAGAGCAGTTTCTCCTTCTTCTCCATCACCATCGCCAGAAATACAATGACGCCGAACTTCGCGAACTCGGACGGTTGCACGCTCCCAAACGATCCGAGCTCAATCCACCGACGACTGCCGCCCCGGACTACTCCGATCTGGAGGACGGCAACAAGCCCGACCACGGACAGTACGAAGATCGGAATCGCCAAACGGCGGTACACCCGGTAGTTGACCCGCATCGCCAGCAGCATCACGACAATGCCAATGCCGACCCACATCAACTGACTGGTGAAGAAGTAGAACTTGTCGCCGTAGTTCTCCAGTCCGATGATCGCAGACGCGGACATCGTGGCTCCGAGTCCAATGACCGAAAGGATCGCGATCGGGGCCAGGAGGAGTGCTGCGATCCTGGTATTGGTGGTAGTACGTTCCGCTTTGCTCCGGGCGGCTGCCCTTGTCCGGGTTATTGATGTGACACCTGCGGTCATCTTCCCTCTTTCCGCCGGCGGATGGCGTCCGCGAAGCTGCTACCTCGGTCCGCGTACGAACGGAACATGTCGAAGCTGGCGCAACCGGGAGCCAGGAGCACGGTGTCGCCCGGCGCGGCAATTCGGTCGGCGGTCTCGACCGCCTCTTGCATCGTCGCGGCTCGGTCGATCGGGGTGCCGGCCGCTGCTTCTTCGAGTTCGGCGGCGGCTTCGCCGATGGCCACCACGTGCCTGACGCCGGGCACGGCCATCATCCCGGAAAGGTCGAGTCCTTTGTTTCGGCCGCCGGCTATCAGAACCACCGATGGATAGGCAGAAGCTGCCGCTACCGCGGCGTGGGGATTCGTCGCCTTGGAATCATCGACCCAGTCGACCTCGTCCCAGCTCCCGACCAGTGTCCGGCGGTGCGGGTCCGGTCGAAATGTGGTGATGACCCGTTCGACGATCGTGGGTTCGGCTCCGTGGGCTAGCGCCGCGACCGCCGCCGCGGTCAGGTCGACCAAGAATGCAGGATCGGCGAGAGGTACGACGGCGAGCGAAACCACCAGGTTCCCGAGGTGGAGCTGGTCGCCGTCGACGCCGGCACCGCCTTCCGGAAGCCGCCTGCCGCTCACAGGCAGGAGCTGCGCCGCGGCCGTTTCGACGGCCTCGACTGCTCCGGCATCATCAGCGTCGTAGACCAGCAAGTCATCTCGGGTCTGGTTGCGGTGAATCATCGCCTTGGCCGTCAGGTATTCGGCAAAGGTCCCGTGCCAATCGAGGTGGTCGGGCGCCACGTTGAGGATCACGGCGGTGGCCGGGTGGAACTGCTCGGTGAACCGCAACTGAAAGCTGGAAGTTTCGACAACGGCGATATCGAGGGGCTGATCGACCACCGTTGCCAGGGGCGTACCGATGTTGCCGGCTGCAACCGTCGCCACACCGCTCCCGGCCAGCATTTCTGCGATCAGCCGGGTGACGGTCGTCTTGCCGTTGGTCCCTGTAACCGCGACTACCGGGGCCGTCAACCGGCGAGCGGCGAATTCGAGTTCGCTCCACAGCGGAATCCCGGCGCGACAGGTTTCACGAATAGGCTCCGAGTGTTCGCTGAAGCCCGGACTTGTCACAACCAGCTCGACTCCGGCGAGGAGCGAGTTCGTCCAGGTTCCGGTAGTCACTGCCAGCCGATCCTGGCGGAGGGCAGGCAGCACAGCCGGGTTCTGATCGAAGACCATGACGGAATAGCCCAAACGACGGGCCAGGAGCGCCGCAGCGCGACCGGAAACGGCACCACCGAGTACGAGCGCTTTCATTGCAAGCCACCACCGGCGATGAAGTCGCCGTAGAAGAGCCCCAACCCGAGCGCAACCCCGATCCCGGCCAGAATGAAGAAACGAATCACGATGGTCGTCTCGTGCCAGCCCTGAAGCTCAAAGTGATGGTGAATCGGAGCCATGCGAAACATCCGCTTTCCGAACACACGAAAGCTGACGACCTGGAGAATCACCGTGGTCGTCTCGACCGCGTATAACCCGCCCAGGACCACTAGCAGCAGGTCGGTCTTGGATAGTAGGGCTATTGCAGCCATGCCGCCCCCCAATGCCTGCGATCCGACGTCGCCCATGAATAACTTGGCCGGGGCGGCATTCCACCAGAGAAATCCGAGCGTTGCTCCGAGGAAGGCCGCCGCCACGATGGCCAGATCACCTGCACCAAGATCCTGAGAAGTGAAGCTTCCGTAAAAGGCGCTGTTTCGGAAGATCCAGAACATCATGATCATGTAGGCCCCGTAGACGAGGGCGCTCGATCCTGCAGCCAGCCCGTCGAGACCGTCGGTGATATTGACGGCGTTTGACGCTGCGGTCAGCATGAGCAACACCCAGAGGGGATAGAGGGCGCCCAGGTCGATACCGAGCGAGCGGGCGAAACCGATCTCGGTTGACACTCCCAGTGACACCGCCCCCCAGGCGAAGAGTGCAGCGATGGTTATCTGCCCGGCGATTTTGGCCCGTTTGTTGAGACCCAGGTTTCGCTCCCTCGTCACCTTCAGGTAGTCGTCCAGTAACCCGATCAGGCCCATTCCTACGGCGGCGCCGACCACCAGCAGTCCGCCCCCCGAGAAGCTCCGAAGACCCAGGCCAAACCCGGTGGTCGGGCTCCAGACCTCGACGTGCGCCAAGAGGTATCCGGTTACCACGGCAACGAGGATCACAACTCCTCCCATGGTGGGAGTACCGTGCTTGTGGAAGTGCCCTTCGACCTCCTCTTGAATGAACTGGCCGACACTGCGCCTCCGGAGGACGCGAATGGCGGTGGGGGTCAGCAGAATCGCCAACAGAAAGGCGACACCGGCCGAGACGAGCATCGGGATCATGACGCCACCCCGAGTTTTGCCAGTTCTTCCCGTGCCACCACCCGGTCGTCGAATGGCTCGACCCGACCGTGGACCTCCTGCCCCTGCTCATGGCCCTTTCCCAGGATGAGGATCACGTCGCCGTCGCCGGCCGAGCCCACTGCGGCCCGAATTGCCGACCGCCGATCCGGCACAATTCGCAGATCTACCGGTGCGGCACCCACCCCCGAAACCACCTCGGCAATGATCGATAGCGGATCTTCTGTGCGTGGATTGTCAGACGTGATGATGGCGATATCGGCTGCCGCGGCCGCCGAACCCATCCGGGGCCTTTTGAGCCGATCTCGATCTCCGCCGGCGCCGACTACCACGATGACGGCTGCGTCGGATATCGCCCGGGCAGCGGACACGGCCGCGTCAATGCCCTCGGGAGTGTGGGCATAGTCCACGATGACTCCGAATTTCTGACCGGCATCGATCCGCTCGAATCGCCCGGGAATCTGCGGCGCATCTCGCAACCCGGTTTCGATGTCCTCCAGCCCGACGCCCAGAACGTGGGCGCAGGCAGCAGCCACCAGGGCGTTCTCGATGTTGAAAGCGCCGCCGAGCGGCAGGTCGACTTCCCGGGCTTCGTCCCCGACGACCAGGTTGAATCTCGAGCCGGCGGGACTCACCTGGACAGAGGTAGCGCGAACATCGGCGCTGCTCGTCATGCCTACCCGGGTCACCGGAATGGTGACCTCCCCCGCGAGCCGGGCTCCGTACGGATCGTCGGTCCAGATCACTGCCCGCCTCGCCCGTGATTTTTCGAAGAGGGACGCCTTGGCTGCGAAGTACGCCTCCATGTCCATATGGAAGTCGAGATGATCCTGAGTCAGGTTCGTGAAAGCGGCAACCGCGAAACGGGTGTGATCGACCCGGTGCAGCGCCAGAGCATGAGATGAAACCTCGATGGCGACGATATCCACTTCCTCGTTCACCATCTGCGCCAGGAGGCGCTGCAGATCGGTTGCCTCTGGTGTGGTTCTCCCTACCGGAACGGGCCGACCCGCGATGCGAGCCCCGATTGTCCCTACCAAAGCGCTGGTAATGCCTGCCGCCGCAGCAATGGATTCGAGCAGGTAGGCGACCGTTGTCTTACCGTTCGTGCCGGTGACCCCAACCACCCGAAGGTGATGCGAGGGGTGGTGATGGACAAGAGCAGCCAGGGCGGGAAGCGCAGCCCGGCCGTCGGCCACGATCAGCTGCGGGACGGAAACGTCTTGCCGGAGTTCGACACAGAGCGCCGATGCCCCGTTGCCGGCCGCCTGGGTGACGAAATCGTGACCGTCGGAGGTGAAGCCCCGCACCGCCACGAACAGCGAGCCGGGACCAACCTGCCGGCTGTCATGGGTGACGTCATGGATGGGTACGTGGCCGGAACCTGCCACCTCACCTCCTACCAGCCGGGCCAACTCGGAAAGCCGAACATCAGGGCGCATCGGGAGCAACCCCCATCTGGTGCAAGGTCCGCTCAACGATCTCGGCAAACGCCGGAGCAGCTGCCCGGCCGCCGGTGTTGTCCTGGTATGGCGCATCGACTACGACGGCCACCACTATCTGCGGACTCTCGATCGGCGCCATCCCGATGAAACTGGCCACGAAATCGCCGGTATAGCCCTCGCCTTCGACGAACCGCCTGGTGGTACCGGTCTTTCCTCCGACGCTATACCCGGGTACTCGGGCCTGCCGGCCGGTACCTTCTTCACTCTCGACCACGCTTTGCAAGAGCAGGCGGACCGTACGGGCAGTATCCGCCGAAACAACATCACGATGCTCGGGGTCGACCGGGCTTCGTACGCCGCTGCCGTCGACGATCTCCTTGACCAGGTGGGGTTGGACCCACACGCCGTCGTTGGCAATGGTCCCGTAGACGGCCGCCATCTGAAGTTCTGTGACCGACACGCTGTATCCGATGGCGGCCGAAGCCGGGCAGGACTGGCAACCGTTGCCCAGGTTGATATCACCGGCAGCTTCGCCCGGGAAATCGATGCCGGTGGGAGCCCCGTAGTTGAAAGCATCCAGGTACCGGGCCAGGTTCTCTTCTCCCAATTCGCGCCCGATCATGATGGTGCCGACGTTGGAGGATCGAGTCACAATGTCCTTGACCGTCATCAGACGAGGCTCGTGGGGAGTGATATCACTGAAACAGCCATAAACGTCTTCGTTATCGGGACAGGCCCCGGCAACAATCTCGATCTGATCCGGCACCTCGAACGTTGTTGCCCACGTGACCGCTTTCTCTTCTAACGCTGCAGCCACCGTGACGAGTTTCTGCGTCGAGCCGGGTTCGAAGACCGACAGCGCCGGCCAGTTCCGGAATCGATCAGGATCCGCTCCGGACCTGTCTCCCGGGTCGAAGCCGGGCAGAGTCACCATGGCCAGGACCTCACCCGTTGCCGGGTCGAGAACGACAACCGAACAGCGCTGCGCCTCTGTTCGGGCGATCGTGTCCTCACACACTTCCTCAGCGATGAACTGGATCTCGCGGTCGATGGTTGTAACGAGATCACTCCCCGGGATGGCAGGCACGACGTCGTACTCACCAAACGTGATCAAACGGCCCCGCGGATCCTGTTCTGCCTCGAGCCGTCCCGGAAGCCCGCTCAATTCCTCGTCGTAGCCGAATTCGAGCCCTTCAATTCCCAGATTGTCGATGTTCACGAACCCGACAACCTGGGCGGCCATGCTCCCCGCCGGGTAGACCCGTTTCGGCTCGGTGTACCAATGGATACCGGGTTGGCCAAGCTTCGTGACCGGTTCAGCCAGCTCCCATTCGACCTGCCGGGCAAGGAACACGAAACCCTTGTCCGAGGTCAACTTCTCGAGCAAATCGTTGGCGTCGAGATTCAGAGCGGCCGCCAGGAGGGTGGCGGTGACATCCGGTGCCGTCACCTGTTGAGGATTGGCGTAGATCGTGGTGGCGTCGATGGTGATGGCCAACTCGCGTCCTTCCCGATCAAAGATATTGCCGCGGTCGGCCGCCAGTTCTTTGACCGTCAGACGCTGATCGAGGCCGATAGCGGCCAGTTCATCGGCGCGTACGACCTGGACCTGAAACAGGCGAAAGCCAATGGCCGCCCAGGCCACTACCAGTGCGAAGCCAACCAGCACGAGCCGGTAGTCGGTTGCCCCTCCTCGCGACCGGCGGCCGTTCTGCCGCCCCGCCACGCTATACCTCCGGGCGGACCCCGGCAGGCGAGCCTCTACCTTCGGGTTCTTGGCAACCCGAAGGGCTCCGGTCGCCAGCGCTTGGTCCGGTAGTCCTCATGGCGATGCTGTGAGAATCGATTTCACTTCGGCCCACCGTGCCTCGGCATCGCCTTCCGTGCCGGACACTCCATCCGCCTCGACGGTGCGGACCTCGCTGGGGAGCACCAGTCCGATCTGTTCGGCGAGCGGAACTATCCGCTCGGGAGATTGGAGGCGCGCCACCTCAAGCCGTTGTTGCTGGTAGGCGGCCTCTTGTTCGGCGATTTCTTCCTCGACTGCATCCAGCCGGAAGGCAGATTGGCTCAGCGTGGTTCTCGAGTAGATGAGAGCAAAGAAGATGAAGACGACGAGGATGGTGAAGAGCAGCCACGGAGCCATCCGCATCGGGCGCACGGCCCGGCCCGGTATCACCCGGATCTGGGGACGGGGTTGGCGGTTTGGCGCCAGGCGAGCCGTCATGCTGCCACCTTCTCAACTGCCCGCAAACGCGCACTGCGCGCCCGCGGGTTGGCCGCAACTTCCTCGGGTGTGGGGCGAAGTGGTTTCCGGGTCAAGAGGCGCAGTTCGGCAGTCTGTTCGCACACGCACACTGGAAAGTCCGGAGGGCACGAGCAACCGGTCGCACCGGCGGCAAAGCGGCGCTTGACGATGCGGTCCTCCAGCGAGTGATATGAGATGACCACACATCGACCATGCGGACTCAGCCGGTCGAGCGCCGCCCCCAGTCCCTGCTCCAGCGCCCCAAGTTCATCGTTGGCAGCGATCCGCAATGCCTGAAAGGTCTTCCGGGCAGGATGGCCCCCGGTTCGACGGGTGGCGGCAGGAATGGCCGCACGTACGACCTCGGCGAGGTGCAGCGTATCGCCGATCGGGCGGGCTGCAACGATGGCCCGGGCGATCCGGGAAGCGAACGTTTCCTCCCCGTAGGTGCGGATGACCCTCATCAGATCGGCCTCGGGCCACTCGTTGACCAATTCACCTGCCGTATGCGGAGCATCGGGACCCATCCGCATGTCGAGCGGCCCGGCCTGACCGTACGAAAAACCTCGGGTGCCCTCTTCGACCTGGTGGCCGGAGACCCCCAGATCGAAGAGGGCGCCGCTGATACTTTGAATGCTCTGTTCGGTCAAGACTTCGTCCATATCTCGGAAATTGCGGTTGACGATGCGCAAGCGGTCGCCGAAGTCATCGGGCGCCCGCCGCATCTGCGCCTCGGCCAGGGCAGCCGGATCCCGATCGAAGCCGAGAATCTCTACGTCGCTGCCGAGAGCATCGAGCAGGCGCCGGCTGTGACCGCCACCTCCGAATGTCGCATCGACTATCAGACCCTCGTGCAACGTGCGGAACAGTTCGACCACCTCCTCTGCCATCACTGCCTCATGAAACTTCGGGCTTGCGGGTGTCTGGTTCATGGTCAGCCCCCCGGGCGCTGGCACCAAAGGAAGCGGGCGGAGTAAGGGGCCTTCCGTTGGTTCCGGGGGGCTGGCGATGAACCAGTCCTCGATTGCCGTTTAGATTCCGTGTTCGCCGAGGGCCTCCTCTATGTCGGCGTAGTACTCGTCTGCTTCAGCGGACATGCGACTCCAGGTCGCCGTATCCCAAATCTCGATGTAGTCGGCCACCCCCACCACGGTGAGGTCTTTCGTGAGGTCGCCGTACGTCCGGAGGTTGGCGGGGACCTGGACTCTGCCCTGTTTGTCCGGAGTCTGCTGGTCGGCACCGGCGAAGAACGAACGGGCGAGCTTGCGGGCTCTGGCGTCGGTGCGGGGAAGCGTGTTCACTCGTGCTACCTCCGTCTCCCACCGATCGAGCGGGAAGACGTAGAGGCATCGCTCCTGCCCTTTGGTGATGACACAGCCTTTCGCCAGTTGCTCTCGAAACTTGGCGGGCAACACGACTCTTCCCTTCGGGTCGAGTGTGTGCTGGTACTCACCGAGGAACATTGCTGCACCCTGTCTGCCATCCGTAGTCCTCCACTGCGTGCCACTATGGCCCATTCCGCGCCACATGTCAACCCAATCGCTCCCTTTTCTTCCCAAAGGTGACCGGATGGACCAAGAATGTGGAGATGAGGCTCCGGGAGGCGGCTCGCCTAGACCTGGACATCTCCAGGAGAAGAGATGGCGTCACTGTGGCGATGGCACCCGGCGTCCGATCGCCACAATCGGTGCGAACTATCCCGAGCAACCGCAATCGTTAGCCTCTCGTTTGAGCACCGAGGCGCATCGCTGCACTATCCTCGCTGAATAACGAAGGAGCCAATTGCATGCAGATTCTCATCGCCACCGACGGCAACCTCGATCCCGACGCCGCTGCGGATCTGGCCTTTCGCCTCGCCGAGGAGGGAGACTCGGTAACCGTGGCGACCGTGATCGAGGTGCCCCGCACGCTCCTGACGGAGTTGCGAGAGTTTTACCGCACTCCCCCGCCAACGGCCAGCATCGACGAAGACCACGAATATGTGGGGCAGCCGACCGCCGGGACTCTGACAAAACAGTGGCCCGGCGATGACGCAATGCTTGCCCGCTATGTGGCCGACCGGAAGCACAAAAGAACCGATCCGATCAAGCAGGCCCTGGAGGCCAAAGGGATCACCCCGGCAGTAGTCGCCAAGGAAAGTGACACCCCGGCAGCCACGATTGTGGGACTAGTTGCCGAGTACGGAGTCGACTTGCTCATCATCGGGACACATGGTCGCAGCCGGTTGGAGGGCCTTCTCGGATCAACCGGCACCAAACTGGCGCGCCTGGCACCCTGCTCGCTGGTACTGGTGCGTTGAATCAGGCCGAGTCGGCCAGTAGATAGGGATGCCAGGTCGGATCCACAGGGAAACCCAGGCTTGCGACAACCCAGTCATGGCGGCGCGGCACCTGCGGCCTGGTCGTCAGGTGCAGCGACGTCTCCGGTAGTAAATGGTCGGCCTTGCGGGCGTTGCACGGCCGGCAACACGCCACCACGTTTTCCCATGTGTGGACGCCGCCCTTCGAACGGGGTACCACATGGTCGAGACATTCGGCCGCTCTTCCGCAGTATTGGCAACGGTGACCGTCCCGGGCAAAGACCGCGTTCCGGGTGAGGGGAACTCTCCGGAGATAGGGAACGCGTACGAAACGCCGGAGCTTGACCACCGACGGAACGACGAGGGATACCCGCTCCGATCGCCAGCGACTCTCCTGCGCCTCAACTACATCAGCCTTGTCGTTGAAGACGAGCACGACCGCGCGCCGCGAGGAGACGATCGACAACGGTTCGTAGGTGGTGTTCAACACCAGCGCTCTTGTCACTTCGTTCCTCCCCGGGGGAAGGCGGCCAGGTTACTAGCCGGCGCGTTGAGCCGTAGGTGATCTTCCCACTATTCACCACGCAGCGTGAAGGTCCTTGACACAGCTGGTGGCCGTCACGAAACTCGACCTATGCGCGCTATTGGCTATGTACGAGACGCCCCTGGCCCCGATTCCGGCGATACCGTGTTCGTTCAATCGGAGCACATTCGGCGATGGGTTGCCCACAACCGGGTTCAACTGGTGGCGGTATGTCAGGACACACTCGGATCGGACGCCGCCGACGATCGCGACGGCTATCGGGCCCTGCTCGGCATCATCTCGGCAGGACACGTTGACACGGTGCTGATCGCGGAGCTCACGGTCCTATCGGCCGACATCATGGTCCAGGAGATCATGCTCCAAGACCTGCGCCTCAGGGGCGTCAGTGTCATCAGCACCAACGAGGCCGACTTGTCGGCTCTTTCTGATCCGGCCACCGACCCGGGACGCCTCCTGATCAGAGATGTTCTCACCAAGCAACAGGCGTATCGAGGAAGGTTCTCCGACCTGGCCGACATGGTCGTCGAGCCAGACCCCGACCGGGACGTCCTCATCGAGCTGATCCCTTTCACCGACGATCTGCCCGCCCGGGCATCCTGATCGGTCCTGTGCCGGGCGGCTCAGTGCTTCAGCGCTGCCCAGACCGCCTGGGCGAAAGCAAACGGGTTGCCGGCCGCCACGATCGACGCCCCGGCGCGAACCACGCCGTCGCTTCCTTCGAGATACACCGTGATAGCCGGATGGGTAACCGATGCTTCGATGCCGCGAACTCCGGGTGGCGGTGCTTTCGGATCGACTAGCTCACCCACTGCAGCAACGATGGCCTCGTGCAACCCCTGCTCTGTGCGGCGAGCCCGGCGCACAGCAGTCCGTCCCCCATCGGCAACGACCGAAACGAGCACTCCCTCCACAGTCTCAGACACTGTGACAGACTCAACCCCCACCTCAGGTGATGCCGACGGTGTCGCCGGCCGGTTACGACCAGGACCAGGACCAGGACCAGGACCAGGACCAGGACCAGGACCAGGTGTCGGGTTGGTGATCGGCGGGTTTGGCCCTCCCGGCGGGGCGGGAGGTGTGTCGGGTCCCGGCAGCCGGCGATCGGGGGCGACCCGCGAACGCAAGCCGTGAGCCTCGAGCAAACGCTGCACTGCGTCTGCGACGGTTCTCCGGTCGGCACCGCGAGCCAGGCTGACGCGTATGCCGAGTGGGCCGTTGTCCACCAGATCGACCTCGGACCGCTCGACGCCTTCGAGCGAGGAAAGGGCCTCGCGCAGATCGTCGTTCACCCGGTGCCTCGCTGTCGCCGTCTCCATCGGAGGTAACTGATCAAGTCCTCCCCTACCGCTCCGGTAGCTTCCTTGCCGTATGCGGTAGCAAATCGCCACGCTGCGTAGTCGGGCTCGACGCGGGGAACAAACGGAAAGGCACGCCACCACCCGTCGGGTGATATCGCTACCAGAGCGCGAACAGCCTCAGGCCAAAGCCCGGGATGCCACGCGACCGCCCCAAGTGCCCAGCGCACGCGCCTCCTCTCTCCCACCGCAGTCCTGATTATAGGATGAGGCCGGAGAGCAAAGGCGAAGCTCTGATAGGCTTCGCCCGAAACCCGTTGAGGAGGCCGTCCTTTGAGCGTCACTACCCCTGCCGCCGACCGCATCGAGTGGTTCTCGGAACGCTTTGAATCCATCGTTTCGAACATCGAGCAAGTCATTCAGGGCAAGCGAGAAGTGATCGAACTCCTCACTATGTGTCTAGTTTCCCAGGGACATGTGCTCATCGAGGACGTACCCGGCGTCGGGAAGACCTTGCTTGCCAAGTCGTTGGCCCGGTCAATCGACTGCACGTTCAACAGGGTCCAATTCACACCGGATTTGTTGCCTTCGGACATAACGGGCGTGTCGATATGGGACCGACAGAAGAGCGACTTTGTGTTCAAGCCGGGTGCCATCTTCGCCAACATCGTCCTCGGAGACGAAATCAACCGGGCCAGCCCGAAGACCCAGGCCGCACTTCTCGAAGCTATGGAAGAACGTCAGGTCACCGTCGACGGTACAACCCGGCCCCTCTCGCCGCCGTTCATGGTCGGTGCCACCCAGAACCCCCTCGAGCACGAGGGAACCTACCCCCTTCCGGAGTCTCAACTCGACCGGTTCATGATGAAGTTGGTGGTGGGTTATCCCGTCCGCAGCAAGGAACTGGAGATCCTCGAAGCACACGGGATCCGTTCCACGTTCGAAGACCTCAAGCCCGTAGTTACCGGAGAGCAGGTCCTCGAAATGGCGGATGTGGCCAATCACGTGCATGTGGCGCCATCCATACAGGGCTACATCGTCGACCTCGTTGAGGCAACGCGGCGTCACGGCGAACTCATGCTTGGCGCCTCGCCGCGGGCGGCGCTCCATCTCCAGCGAGTCTCCCGCGTGCGAGCGGCGGTGGACGGGCGCGAGTACGTCACGCCCGACGACATCAAGGCTGTGGCAGGAACCGTGCTCGAACACCGTATGGCAATGCGTCCCGAAGCCCAGATGCGTGGAGGCTCCATCAGCGACGTCCTCGACTCCGTGCTCCTCCACCTGCGCGTACCCGGGACCAGGACCACCAGCTAATGCTCACCGATCGGGGCTGGGCCGCGCTGGGAGCGAGCCTGGCCTTGTTTGTCCTTTGGATAGCTCTCGGCGAACCCGAACTGTTGAGCATCGGTCTGCTGCTGGCGATAGCAACCACCGTGGCCTTCCTGTTCGTCCGGCGCTCCAATCCGACTGTTTCGGTAACCAGGCGTCTCTCACCCAACCTGGTCCACGAAGGAGAACAGACCGTGGTCGAGGCTGCACTGACGAATGTTGGCCATAGGCCGGTATGGAATCTGACGGCTGAAGATGAGGTGGCCGGCCTCGGTTCGGCTCGTTTCGCTGCCGCCCGGTTGGCGCCTGACGAGACCGCCACTGCCACATACCAAATCCTGTGTAAACCACGCGGCATCTACGACGTAGGACCGCTCCGTATCTCTGTAACCGATCCGCTCCGGCTGGCCGACCGCAGTCGGCTTGCCGGTCAAAGCGACCGCTTGATCGTGTATCCGCCGGTTGAGCAGCTGTCGGGTCTGCCCGTGCTGCGGGGTCTGGATCCATCCATGTATGCCTCGCAACCCGAGTTCAGCCACCGGGGCGGGGAAGACTTCTACACGCTTCGCGAGTACCAGACCGGGGATGACCTGCGGCGCGTGCACTGGCCGTCCACCGCCAAACGGGATGAGCTGATGATCCGCCAATTGGAGACACCCTGGCAATCGCGGGCGCTTGTCTTTTTCGACCCTCGAGGATCTCGCTTCGACAGCACCGGGGCTTTCGAGAAAGCGGTCAGCGGCGCCGCTTCCGTCGTCCGGCATCTCCTCGCGTCTGGATTCGATGCCGACCTCTGGACCGGCGGAGTGACCGTCAGCAGCGCCGAACCCGACTCATACGCCCGGTCGATGGAAGCCCTTGCCGGGGTGCAACCCACCGACGGGCTCGATCTGCGGGCTGCAGCTCTCCGACTGCAGAGAGGCGGACGGGGCGGGGCACTGGTAATGGTGACCGGAACACCCGACGGCGAACTGCTCGCAGTAGGACAGCTCCTCACCCGGAATTTCGCCTCAACGCTGCTCATGTCGGTTGCCGAGCATGCTTCGTCGGCTATCGGTGGGTTCCAGAGTGGAGGCACCATCACGATGGCGATCAAACCGGAGGAAAGCTGGGCCGGCGCCTGGCTCAAGTCAACGAAGGCACCATGGCCTACCGTTTCAGCTGGATAGCCGGCGGCGCCGCCGTCTTACTGGCGCTGCTTCGCATGGAGCGCTTGCTGCGGCCGATCGAGGGCGGTCCCCCCTGGCAGCTGGCGTTGCTGGCCGGAGCACTTCTGGGGGCGGTCATTACTTGGACGGCCCTCTCATACCGGCTGGGCTGGTTGGGAACCACCTTGCTCAACCTGGGAGGTCTCATCCTGGCCGCTTTCCGATTGGGGGCGGCAGCCACCCTCATATTCGGGTTCCTTCCTTCGGCCGACACGTTCCCGACCTTGATCACCGAACTGCAATTCGCAACGGGACTCATCCGATTCGGGGCAGCACCCGTGTTTCCTGCGGCGGGATTGATTCTCATCCTCACGGTCGTGTTCTGGATCTTGGGGGCGCTGCTCGCCTGGGGACTGCTCAGGAGCCACCCGACTCTTGGCCTCCTTCCGCCCCTACTCTTCTATCTCCAAGTTGCCACCATTGACCGGATCCCACCCCGGATTGGCTGGACGGCCGCGTTCCTGGCGGTGGCAGCCTTCACGTTGCTGGCGGTTGCCCTCGACGAGCGCAGTCTGACCGCCGGTCGACTGCGCCGCAGACTCGCTTCGGGTCACGTCCCGATGAGTTCACCGCTCTTTCCGACGATATTCGTTTCGGTAGCCGTGGTGATATCCGTGATCGCGTCCAACGCTGCAACAGGCATGGTTCCTTCCAGTGGATTTCTCGACTGGCGCGCCCAGACCGGCCTGGGAGGAGGGATCTTCAGTGGCGTATCGTTCAATCTGTTCGCCAATATCACCCAGACCGACCTGGTCTCTCGGAGCGAGGAGGCCGTTTTCTATGCAACCGTCGAGGGCGCCGATGTGCCGAACGATCTGTACTGGAAGATCTTCACCCTCGAGGAATTCGACGGCGAGAATTGGTTTCCCGGCCGCTTGACCACTCGCCTTCCGGACAGAGACAGCCCCTGGGAGGATCCCGAGCACCAATTCAAAGGAGAAACGGCGGCAGTCACGCAGACCATTGAAATCGATGCCCTCCGTCAAAACGCTTTGCCGACGCTCCATGCGGCGGCGTGGATCTCCTCCGATTCAGCATTGCTCAATCAGAGCTTCCGGGTGCGGGCCGACGCCTCGATCCCGTTCGATCTCCGAACCTGGCAGGGACTCACCTATGAGGTGGTGTCCAACGTGCCCCTCCCGGACCTCGGGGTGCTGGCCAGTCAGCCCAGTCAGCGCGACCGGCTGTCGCCGATCTTCCAGGAAGCGGCCGACCGGGGCGTCTTCACCGCGCAACCCAAGGCTCCTACCGCGCAGGGCCTCATCCGTCCCGATAACATCAGCGAATACCTCGATCTTCCCGGCGAGTTCGACCCCACCCTGGGCACGAAGGCAACAGAGCTAACAGAAGAAGGTGTGACGGCATTCGAGAAGGCTCTCCTGCTTGAGGCCTGGTTTAGGGATCCAAACGAGTTCACGTACTCGATCGACATAGACCCCGGCCATTCCGCCAACGATCTTGCCGACTGGATTCTCGATGAAGACAGCCCCAACTACCGCAGGGGCTACTGCGAGCAGTTTGCCACGGCCATGGCGGCCATGGCTCGCTGGATCTCCATTCCCAGCCGCGTCGTCCTCGGATTCACGCCGGGAGAACTGCTCACCGACGGCAGGATCATGGTTCGCGGAAAGAATGCCCACGCCTGGGTAGAACTCTGGATGAATGGGCAGGGGTGGGTCCGGTTTGATCCCACCCCACGTGGCGACGGAGTCAATACGTCGGCCAACGTCAACGCCGCCGGAGTCGGTTTCGACGCTCGTAACTTCATTCCTCCGCCGGAAGAACCGGTCGACCCAACCGATCCCGGCGGGAGCGGACAGCCGGTGAACCCGGAGCGGCCCGGGTTTGAGGATGAACCCATCCCCCTGGGCCCCGACGGGCTTCCTCTCGAGACCTCCAATGCGATACGCGTCACGCTCTTCCAGGCGATCCTGGCCGGAGCGGCGCTGGTGGCCGGAAGTATCCCGCTGGCGAAGTGGATCCGGCGACGAAGAAGGCTGAAGCGACTACGCGAAGGCGACATCACCGGCGCCTGGGAAGAGATCCTGGACCGGCTGACCGACCTCGGTCGCCCGCCTACGCCGGCTCAGACACCAGCAGAAGTTGCAACGTCGGTTCACCGAACGCTGACCCCACTCGCCCGGACCGTCGGTGAGACCCTCTACGGTCCGCCGCGACCTTTGGAAACCCGCAAGGTCGAGCAAGCAACCACTTCGTTTACTGAGACCGAGAAGTATCTGCGCGACATATACCGGCCCTTTGACAGAACGGTGTCGTGGCTGCGATGGCGCTCGCTCAAATGGTGGGATCGCGACTAAAGGACAGTCGTTCACCCAGGAAGCCGGTCGGCCTGATCGATCAACCCGGCCAGGACCAGGCCTCAGCCACCGGCGGCTTCGGCTGCTTCCGAAACGACGTCGTCTTCAACCCGTCGGAGAATCTCGAGGAAGGAATCTCGATCGAGCTCGAAGCGAGTGACATCCTCTTCGACCGATCTGGTGATGCTGTCGATCGCGACGAAGAACGCGAGTTGCCCTTCACGGAGAGCGTCGAGCAATTCTTCGTCACCGGATGCGACACGAAAGATCGTGTTCCCATCAGTGACCAGCTTCACTTCAGAGAGATGGGAATCCATTTCTGCGTTGCGACGCAGATAATCCCAGGCTCGCCGCACCCGCTGGACCGACATGCCGTTGTCGAGCAGGCTTCTCACGACCCGGAGGGCCACCAGATCTCTGAATGAGTACAAGCGGCGAACACCCGGCCGGCCGCCGGTTCCCTGAATTGATGGTCGTACCAAATCGACCCTGTCCCAGTACCTGAGCTGATGCTGCGTGCAACCCGTTAGTTGTGACGCCTGCTGCGCGCTGAACCCGTCGTCCAAATCTCTACTCCCCACAGTGTTCCAGGGCGGCCTCTGGGAGTCCTCGTCGGCCGCGTTTTTGCCATTCTGGTCGGTCTCAACGGCCCGTTTCCGGGCTCCCCGAGTCGAGAACCAAACCCTTGAGGGCGCCACTCTAGCCCGTCGAAACGATCAGCGACGAAACCCTCTCCTGGCCTTGATCTTCATCAACCAATTGCTCATCGTGCCACCTGCCGACAGGCCAATAGGTGACTTGCCGGCGCGCCTGCGCAGCACCTGCACGAGAGCGGAAACAGACGCCACCATCAGCACAAATCCGGCCAGAGCCAACCACGGAGCTGTGAAGTAGGTCGCCAGGGTGAGCCCGATCCCGATCACGAGGCCGGCGATGGCGAGGTACAGGTTCCGTGGCGATGCGGCCGACCTCTGGATGCTGCGTACCGTGTGAGCTAGGTCCGGATCCTCTTCGTAGAACCGGTCCTCGATCTCTTTCAGTATGCGCTGTTCTCTGTCGTCCAATGGCATTCGGCGTCTCCCGCTTGGTCGCAACATTACGACCGTGACGACATTATACGATGCGACCGATTTGTGGAAGGGGGAAGAGCGATTTCAGTCCAGGTTTCCTTCTTCCGGATCCTCAACCAGCCTGGCCGGCCGGATAGACCCGGTTCCATAGCGAAGCCGGACCTCATCGACGGCCCCGGCAAGATCATCCCACTTGGCCGGCCGATCAACGGCCAATTGGCGCGGGGCCGACGCCGCAGTCAGGCCTGTCGAACTCATCCCGACCAGACGGATCAGCCTCGAGTCGACGTCGACCTTCCTCAGCAGGTCGCGAGCTGCGCGGTAGAGGTCACGGGCGACATCCGTAGGACCCGCCAACGTGACCGACCGGGTCACCGTCGTGAAGTCGCCAAAACGCACCTTGACGGTGACCGTGCGCCCGGCAAGCCCGGCTGATCGCAATCGGCCGGCCAGCCGGTCGGCGTGTCTGAGCAGCTCTCCCTCAACGACATCCCATCCACTCAGATCGTGCTCATAAGTCTCCTCAACCGAGATCGATTTGGCAGCAGATCCCGGAACGACGGCGCGCCGGTCCCGTCCCCAGGCGAGCTCGTGGAGATGTCCGCCTGCGGCCTCGCCCAGGTGCTTCTTGAGTGTCGCCAACGGAACCTCGGCAAGATCCCCGACGGAATGGACCCCGAGTCGCTCCAATGCGGCATGGGTAGCCTCGCCAACTCCCCAGAGCGATCGGACCGGTAGCGGGTGCAAGAAGGCCAGCGCCTGGTCGGCAGGAACGTACCGGAGTCCGTCGGGCTTGGCCGCCTCGGATGCCAATTTGGCGAGGAACTTGTTGGAGGCAATTCCGACCGAAGCCGGGAGCCCGAGTTCCGTGCGCAGATGTGACCGGATGTCGCTGCCGATGGCCACGGCATTCGGGTAGTGGTGACGGAGACCGGCCACATCGAGAAAGGCTTCGTCGAGCGACAGTCCTTCAACAAGCGGCGCGAAGGAGCGAAAAACCGAGAAGACCTGTTCGGAGGCGGCCCGGTACTTCCGGTGATCCGGCGGCAGAACGATGGCCGCAGGACAGAGTCGCCGGGCGTGGATCATGGGCATGGCGGAACCGACCCCAAAGGCACGGGCTTCGTACGAGGCCGCGGCAACCACGCCGCGGTTCCCGGTGCCGCCCACCACCACCGGTCGCCCCCGCAACTCCGGTCGATCCCTTCGTTCCACCTCGACAAAGAACGCATCCATGTCGACATGCAGAATGGATTCGGCGAAGCCGGGGACCTCCATACCGCCAAAAGTAGCCGAGAAGCCCTCCTACGTTTCCTACACTCGTCGGTCAATGGCAAACAGCGTGCATCTTGTCCGGCATGGCGAGGTTGAGAACCCCGATCACGTCGTATACGCGGATCTCCAGGAGTTCGGTCTGAGCGAGGCCGGTATGGCTCAGGCGGCAGAGGCGGCAGAGTTCTTGACAGAACGTCCGATCAGTGCGGTATACACGTCACCGCTCACCAGAGCGATGCAGACCGCTCTTCTCATCGCCCGCCCCCACGGACTCGAGATCAAGGTCGTCGAGAACCTCACCGAATTCGGCCTTTCGAACCGCTGGCGAGGTGTGCGATGGGAAGAACTCGAAGACCTCTTCCCCGGTGAAATTGCCGTGTATCTAGAACATCCCTGGGATCTGCCCTTCTCACCCGAGTCGGTCGAGGAGATGGCCGCCCGAATGAAAGCCGCCATTGTCGAAAGACACCTCAATCATCGTGACGGTGAACTCGTTGTCGTGTCGCATCAAGATGCCCTCCAGGCGGCACGTTTTGCGCTCACCGATCAAGACTTCCTGTCGTTCCGTAACGACAAACCGGAACACGCCGAGGTCATCACTCTGGAGCCCGGCCCGCTCTGGAGAGAAACGGCTCGATGGCAGCCGAACGTCAAGAGCGGACCGTTCCCACCTCCGGCCCCCGAGGCTGGCAGTTAGGGACCGGACTCCGGCGGGTGTGCACGTTCCGCCCGGAGTCGATCGAAAAGGGCTTCATCTGTTTCGAACGCCAGGGGCGGCAGGTCGTCGAGCGCAAAATAGCCAACCGCGTCGGCATCGTCTCCTGCCTCCAGGCGTCCGCCGACAACGGTGGCGCGCAACCAGATGCCGACCGTCAGCTTGGCGGGATCGTGGAAGTTTGAGGCAACGAAGATCGGTTCGCCGATCTCGGCTACGAGGCCCGTCTCTTCCAGCAACTCCCTGGCGGCCGCAGTTCGAACGTCTTCGCCGTAGTCGACATATCCGGCCGGAACTGCCCACAACCCGGGTTGGGTTGCTCGGGGACCGCGCCGGATCATCAGAATGCGCCCGTGCTCATCTTCCACAAACGCAGCAACCCCGACTCCGGGGTCGCGGAAGTGGATGTACCCGCACGAGGGACACACCGATCGTTCACTGCCACCAACCCGCCGGCGGACCAACGCAGTGGCGCACATCGGGCAAAAGACGAACTCACCGGGCCAGTGCTTGTGCATCGTCGGCCAGCGTAACCGTCTTCGTCGCCATGTCCGATGTTGCACCGGTGAAGGCATAATGCGTCCCATGCAACGCTCCCCCATCGCCCTTGCCGCCGTCGCAATCGCTGCCGTCCTCGTCCTGACCGCGCTTGCCTGGGCACTGGTATTGGTGTTCGGGTCCGGGCCGATGGCCGAGTCGGCAGCAACCCTGCTCGCAGTCGATCAGCTGATCCTCGGAACCGTGATCGGAGTCGGAATGGTCCTGGCTCGCGGCCGATGGACCCGCCGCGCCGGATTCGTGCTGCTCGGTGGACAGGCCGTCCTCGGGGTGTTTTTCGAAGCCGACGGTTGGTGGATCGCGGCGGTCGTCATGACGGCGATGGGGATTGCGGCGTTGGCCGGACCATGGCTGAATGGTTGGTTGCGCAAGCTCCCTCGAGCCGATGGGCCTCCTCCGCAGGCTGTGGTGTTGAGTCTCGGAATGGCGGGTCTCCCCACACTGGTGGCAGTGACGGCCCCGGGTGGAGTGCCCACCGGCGGTTGGCTGCTGAGCGCTTTTGCACTGGGCGCCGCCTGGGCGTACACGCAGGCATGGCTGCCGGCTCTGTGGTCGGCACGGGTTGCGCTTCCGGTTCTTGGCATCGGCGCCGCCGCCGCTCTCACCTGGCTGGGAGGGCTGCTTCTCGGATGCGGGGTGACGGTCCTGACTCTCCTGGCATGGACGCCGGCAGTGAGGCAAGCCACTCGAACTCCTGCAGCAGTGCCGACCAGTCTGATCCCGATTCCCCCGGAACTCGCTCCGCACGATGTACTCGAGGCGGCCGGCCTCGACGACCGGGGCAGACCCAAACCACGGAGCAACCCATGAAGCGGCGGCTCCCCAACCCGTGGGTTCTTTTTCCCGTTGTGGTCGGAGGGTTGATCGGCGGCGTCATCGGCTGGAGCGTCACGACGGTCAGTTGCCGGCCGGGGAGCTGTGCCACGGCAGCCATGGCGGTGGGCGTCGGCGCGGCCCTGGCTACCGCGGCCGGTGTCCTCGTGGTGACCGTGCTGGTCTTGCGTTCGCTCAACGAATGGCAGCAAGCAACGCGGCGGGGAGATCAACCTCCCGGTCCCGGTTGTGAGGTTCCCGAAACCGACCAGGAATAGCAGCCTGTGCGATTCGCCCACCGGACCGACCGGAAAAGGCTGAGACGAACGCCCTATTCGTGCTTGCGGAAGATCAGGGCCACGTTGTGGCCGCCAAACCCGAACGAATTGCTCATGACCGTATCTATCTTCATCGGACGGGCCTCGTTGGGCACATAGTCGAGGTCGCATTCGGGATCGGGAGACGTGTAATTGATGGTGGGCGGGGCCATGCCGTCGCGGATCGCCAGAATCGAAGCAACAGCCTCGACCGCACCCGCCCCCCCGAGCAGATGACCGGTCATGGACTTGGTGGATGAAATCGCCACCCTGCGTGCTGCGGCTTCGCCAAGCGCCAGCTTGATGGCGGCGGTCTCGGTGGAATCGTTTGCCGGGGTCGAAGTCCCGTGCGCATTGATGTAGTCGATATCGGCAGGCTCGATCCCGGCATCTTCTATGGCGGCCGTCATCGCCCGCGCCGCTCCCCTGCCACCCGGTTTGGGGAGCGTGATGTGGTAGGCATCCGATGACATGCCATAACCCACAACCTCGGCGTAGATGGGGACGCCGCGGGCAAGCGCATGATCGCGCTCTTCGAGGATCAGCGATGCCGCCCCCTCGGCCATGACAAATCCGTCCCGATCGGCGTCAAATGGTCGAGAAGCGCCTGCCGGATCGTCGTTGCGCGTGGATAGGGCACGGGCTTGCGCGAAACCGGCCACGGCATACTCGCGAATCGGGGCTTCCACTCCTCCGGCAACCATGACGTCGGCGGCGCCCCGCCGGATCAATTCTGCTGCGTCGCCGATGGCGTTGGCGGATGCCGCACAGGCGGTGACGACGCAACTGATCGGACCGAGCAAGTGAAATCCGATCGACGCATAACCCGCTCCCATGTTGGGGATGATCTGCGTGATCGTGTAGGGGCTCATCCGGTCGCCGCCCCTCGTGAACAGCGTCTGCATCGACTCTTGCACAGAGATGATTCCACCGATGCCGCACCCGATCACCACCCCGGTACGAAGACCGGCATCCGGATCGTCGGTGTAATCGATGCCCGCATCAGCGAGCGCCTGAGCGGTCGACGCATAGAACAACTGGGCGTACCGGTCCATCGTGCGGACCTCACGACGGCCGAGGTAGACCTCGGGGTCGAAGTCCTTGAGTTCACCTGCTATCCGGGCGGCAAAACCGGTTGCATCAAATGCGGTGATCTCGGCAATGCCCGTTTCACCGGCAAGCAGTGCGTTCCAGAAATCGTCGACCGTCAGCCCGACCGGGGTGATGGCACCGAGTCCGGTTACAACGACTCGCCGGCCGCGGGTAGGCACCGTTGCCTCAGCCGGCCAGCTTCGCTATGACCACGTCGACTGCTTGGCCGACCGTGCCGATCTCTTCCGCTTCCTCATCGGGGATCTTGACCCCGAACTCGTCCTCGAGGGCCATGAGGAGTTCGACGACACCAAGCGAATCGACCTCCAGGTCTTCTTCGAACGTGGCTTCCGGCGAAACCTTGGCTTCGTCCAATCCGAGCTCGCTCACGAGCAGGTTCTTGATGCGACTTTCGACTTCCGAACGATCCATATTTCCTCCTTAGAGCGCCATTCCTCCGTCCACAACCAGTACCTGGCCGGTGACGTATGCTGCTTCGTCCGAGGCAAGATAGCCCACGGCCGACGCGACCTCACGCGGTAACCCGAACCGACCGACGGCAATTGATGCCGAGGCGGCCTCCCGCACTTCGGCGGACAGACCTTTCGTCATGTCGGTGTCGACAAAGCCGGGAGCGACCGCGTTGGCGGTGATACCCCTCGACCCCACTTCTTTGGCAAGCGATTTCGTGAAGCCTATGACCCCCGCCTTGGATGCCGCATAGTTGGCCTGCCCGGCATTACCGGCGATACCCGCGACCGAGCTGACGTTGATGATGCGTCCCCACTTGGTCCGCACCATGGGCCGGAGGGCGGCCTTGCTGCACAGGAAGACCGAACGGAGATTCGTCGAAATAACCCGGTCCCAATCTCCCGGGTCCATGCGGAGCACCAGCCCGTCCTGTGTGATTCCCGCGTTGTTGACCAGGATCTCGACCGGACCGAGTTGATCGGTAACCTCGACGAACAAACGAACCACTTCCTCGGGATCACCGACATCGGCTTTGACGGCGATGGCGTCGCTACCGGCGGATCTGATCTCGTCGACCACGGCTGCGGCAGCTTCAGTGTTGCCGGCGAAATTGATCGCCACCCGATTACCGCGTCGGGCGAGCTCGATGGCCACGGCTCTCCCGATTCCCCGCGAGCCGCCTGTGACCAGCGCCACCCTCGTCACCCGGCCCTCCTGCCGTCTCCATAGAAAGCGACATTGGGCTCGAGCAATTCCTGGGCGGTCTTGTCGGTCGGGGGCAACGTGGCATCGCTCGCACCGAGCGGCTCCACTCTCGTCCCCCATCGCACCACCGCCGCAGCCCAGGTGAGGCCCGCCCCAAAGGCGGCAAAGACGATGTTAGCCCCCGGCGAAATCCGGCCCTCTTCGATGGCCTCGGTGAGGGCAATCGGAATGGTGGCGGCCGACGTATTGCCGTACGAGGCAATATTGACAAAAACCTGTTCGGGGCTCATCTTGAGCTTGCGAGCGGTGGCATCGATGATGCGGACATTCGCCTGATGAGGGATCAGAAGATCGATTTCTTCCACCGACAGGCCGGCTTGCTCTACCACCCGGGCCGATGCCTCGCCCATGGCAGTGACCGCACGCCGGAATACTTCAGGCCCATCCATGTGGATTGCGTACTCACTTGGGTCACCCTGGTACCGGTTGCCGGCGGTGCCGACCCCCGGCACACACAGTATCCCGGCCACTGAGCCGTCGGTCCCGATCTCGACTGATTGCAGCCCCACCGGTTCGTCAGTGGCTTCCAGCACCACGGCACCGGCCCCGTCGCCGAACAGCACCGCCGTCGTCCGTTCTGTGAAGTCGAGAAGATGCGAAAGCTTTTCTGCACCGACGACGAGTACCTTGTTGTGCCCCCCACCCTTGATCATCTGGGTTCCCACATTGAGGGCATATATCCATCCGGAACAGGCGGCGTTGAGATCGAACACAGCGGCATTGGTCGCTCCCAGTTTGGCCTGAACCAGCGAAGCTGCGCTCGGGATGACAACATCAGCGGTGCAGGTGGCAAGCACAATCAGATCGATGTCGGCCGCTTCGAGGCCGGATGCCGCCAGGGCGTGGCGGGATGCCACCACGGCCATATCGGAAACGTTGACATGGGAGATTCGCCGCTCCTTGATGCCGGTTCGGGTGGTGATCCATTCGTCTGAGGTGTCGGTGAGATCCTCCAGGTCGCTGTTGGAGAGAACAGCAGGCGGAACACATTTTCCCCATCCCGTGATTTCGGCGTACCGCATCGTCACTTCCTCATCCGATCGACTGTCGTATTTGGTCGGCGATCGCCGCCGCCGAATCCAGGTCGTTGACAACGAGCACCGTTCGGTCCGGCGTCGAACGTCGGGCCATACCGGCCGTCACATCGCCCGGGCCCACATGCACAAACGCGTCGACTGTCCCCGCCATGTCTTCGAGGCTCTCGGAAAACCGGACCGGCGACTCTACCTGGCGGGCCAGGAGGTCACGCACCTTGGAAGGCACAGAGGGGCGAGCAGTCACGTTCGCCCACACTGGAAACGACGATAACGCAGGTGAAACTGTATGGAGGGATTCTCGGAGTTCATGGGTCGCCGAAGCCATCAGTGGAGAGTGGAATGCACCGGCCACATTGAGCGAAGCAACCCGACGCGCACCAAGCTCTCGGCCGTGAACGGCCAGCCACTCGAGGTCTTCGGCGGCGCCCGCCAGGACGATCTGGCCGGGAGCGTTGACATTGGCCACCCACAGCCGCCCGCCATCGGCACGACGCTGGTTGGCGATTCGCTCGGCGGTCTCCAGGTCACAGCCGAGGAGAGCAGCCATCCCGGACTTCTGCCGGGCTGCAGCGTCGGCCATGGCTCGTCCCCGGGCAGCCACCACCCGTAATCCGGTGGCGTAATCGAAGACACCCGCCGCCGCCAGCGCCGTGTATTCGCCGAGCGAATGTCCGGCGGCCCCGGACGGCCTCGCTCCACCGAGGAGGCGGGCGAACTCTTCCCACAGGGCATAGGCCACAGCAAACAGGGCAGGTTGGGCACGATCGGTCCGGGTGAGCTCCGCTTCGGGACCTTCGAGACAGATGTCGCTCAAAGACCAGCCCAACAGGTCGTCGGCCGCCGCACCCAGCAGATCAGGACGAGCAGCAAAGAGGTCCGCTCCCATTCCAACCTGCTGGCTTCCCTGTCCGGGGAAAAGAACTGCAAACCGCATAGGGGGTGAGACTAGGACAGGGTACGGGTGGTTACCGGCGCAACTCGTCGAGCACATTCAGCAACCGGTCGACGTCGGCATCGTCCACGTCCCGATGGGTCACCAGGCGAATCATGTGAGGTCCGAGCGTTGAGATGATGATGCCCGCCTTGTTCAAGCAATCAACCAGCTCGTCCAGCGAAAAAGAGAACGCCCGGCCGTCGACGACCACCATGTTGGTTTCTACCCGGTTGAGGTCAACCGCTTCCGGGTAACGATCGGCAATGCCTTCAGCCAGCCGGCGGGCGACTCGATGATCGTCGCCAATCCGCTCGCGGTCACGCAAAGCGATGCGGGCCGGCGCCGCGATCACTCCCACCTGTCGCATCCCGCCGCCCAGCCGCTTCCGTACGTATCGTGCCTCAGCGATCAGATCTGCCGAACCGCAAAGGATCGATCCCACCGGAGCGCCAAGACCTTTGGAAAAACAGAACTGGATGGTGTCCGCCAGCGCCGCGAACTGTGCCGCGGAGGTCCCGGTAGCGGCCACCGCATTGAAGATGCGAGCTCCGTCGATATGTACGGACAAGCCGCCTTCCCGGGCCGCGCTCGTGGTGGTTGTCATCATTTCATACGGGACCACCGTGCCTCCGGAGACGTTGTGGGTGTTCTCCCACACCAGAAGAGAGATACGCGGCATGTGGTAGTGCGATTGGGCGATAGCTTCTGCCACCTCCCCGGCGGTCATCCAACCACCCGGCCCAGGAAGCGTGCGAAATTGCACCCCCGAGACGGCCGCAGCCGCAGCTACCTCATAGTTACGGACGTGCGCAGCCTCGACGCAGAGCACCTCGTCGCCCGGTCGCGGTCAGGGATCCGATAGCGAGTTGATTGCCCATACTTCCAGTCGGCACGAACACAGCAGCGGGTTTGCCTACCGCCGCCGCCGATTCCTCTTCCAGGGCATTGACGGACGGGTCCTCGCCGTAGACATCGTCGCCGACCTCGGCCTCTGCCATGGCCTTTCGCATTTCAGCAGTTGGCCGTGTAACCGTGTCGGATCGGAAATCGGCGATCCCGTCACTGAAGGCCATCGTGGTGTACTCCTGGTCGGCGTCCCGGCCAGAGTAATCCACTACAGGCGGAGCTCGACCAACGGTTGCGACGCTGCTGAATGATGCTGATTCGCCCACGAAGAGGTAATCTCGCTTCCTCCATTCCAAAAAGAAGAGTCTCTCATGCGCGTCGATATTCCATCACTTCCGGGAGCCGAGCTCCGCGTGCCGGATGCTTTCTCGCGGCTCTACGACATTGCCTACAACCTCTGGTGGTCGTGGGACGCCATGAACCAGCTGTGGCGGTCTATCAGCACCGAACTTTGGACCCAGTACCGCAACCCGGTAGAGATGCTCTCGGTGGTCGATCCGGCCACGTGGAAGGCGCTGGACCACAGCGAGGTCTTTCAGGATCAATACGGCGACACGGTCCGCCGGTTCGACGAATACATGAAAGCCGACGACACGTGGTGGGATCGACATCACGCCAAAACGATCGACGGTCCCGTCGCCTATCTCTGCGCCGAGTACGGCGTCCACAGCTCCATGCCGATTTACTCGGGAGGTCTCGGGGTTCTGGCCGGAGACCACACCAAGTCGGCTTCTGATCTCGGGCTGCCGTTCGTAGCGGTGGGTCTCCTCTACCGGCGCGGCTACTTCCGCCAGGAGATCGAAAACTCCGGCGACCAGCAGCACATGTACCCGGTCCTCGACACAGCCCGGATGCCGGTGCTGCCGGTGGCAGGACGCGGGGGCCAACTCAAGGTGGCGATCGAGTTCCCGGGACGGACCGTCCAGGTGGCTGTTTGGAAGATGCAGGTCGGCCGGGTACCAATCCTTCTGCTCGACACCGACATCCCCGAAAACGCCGATGCCGACCGGCCCATCACCCACATGCTGTACGTGCGAGGCCGGGAAATGCGCTTCGCCCAGGAATACATACTTGGACTAGGAGCGGTACGCGCCCTCAAGGCGCTCGGAATCAAGCCGGCGACATGGCACGTGAACGAAGGCCACGCCGCCATGAGCCTGCTCGAGCGACTGGCCGACGAGGTGAAATCGGGCACAACCCTCGAAGATGCCGAAAAGACAATTAGCGCCAATACGCTCTTCACCTTGCACACTCCAGTGCCGGCCGGGAACGAAGTATTCGACATGCCGCTCGTCGAGAAATACCTGAACGAGTGGCCGGCCCGGGTCGGCCGCGACATGGCCTACCTCGCCCATTTAGGCAGCTCCCGAGAAGGACAGCACGGGCATTTCGACCTCGGAGCGCTTGCAATCCGTCACGCCTCGTTCGTCAACGGCGTCAGCCAGCGCCACGCCGCCGTGGCTACCAACGATTGGAACCATCTCTTGAGTGGTGGCGTCGTACACGGCATCACCAACGGCGTACATACCCCATCCTGGGTTAGCAGAGGCAACAGGCGGCTCCTGGCAGAGGTCATCAAAGCGGACTGGCTCACCCAGCTCATTGAAGAACCGGGTGTGGCCGAGAAGCTGCGCGATGTTCCCGACGCACGGATCTGGCAGGATCACCTTGCCCGGAAACAGTTGCTCACCCGATTCAGCCGGGGCCGGATGCGGCGCCAGTACGCCCGCCACGGAGCATCGCCGGATGAACTACGCGCCATCGACACGCTGCTCCCCCCGGACAGATTGACGATCGGTTTCGCCCGCCGGTTCGCTACCTACAAGCGCGCCCTCCTGATGTTTCACAACATTCCGTGGCTGCAGGCCATCCTCACCAATCCCGACCGGCCGGTCCAGGTGATCTTCGCCGGAAAGGCACACCCGGCCGACAAGATGGGACAGGAGTACATCCGTCGCATCATTGAACTGTCGAAAAGCCCCGAGTTGTCCGGCCATATCTACATCCTGGAGAACTACGACATTCGGATGGGGCGGTTCCTCACCCAGGGAGTTGATGTCTGGCTCAACAGCCCCCGCCCACCTCAAGAGGCCTCCGGAACCTCGGGCATGAAAGCCGCCATGAACGGTGGCTTGAACCTGTCCGTTCTCGATGGCTGGTGGGCAGAGGGTTTCAACGGCAAGAACGGCTGGGCTTTCGGCCTCGAGTGGGGCGACGGAGACCACCAGGCTCAGGACAACGAGGACGCACTCGCCCTCTACAGGATCCTGCAGGATGAGGTGGTGCCCCGCTACTACGAACGGGATGAGTCCGGTATTCCACTCGCCTGGGTGGCAATGATGAAGGAGGCGATGATCTCATCGCTGGTCGATTTCAGCGCCAACCGGATGGTCAAGCAGTACACCGAGGAGGCTTACGTGCCGCTCGGCAAGAGGCTGGGATCGTAAGTCGAGGAACCGGGCGGTTCAGCTGAGCTTGTCGAGCGTGGTGCGGATGCCACGCACAGCCTGCCCGATGCGGTGCTCGTTCTCTACGAGCGCAAAACGGACGAACCCTTCGCCGTGAGGACCGAAACCCATCCCCGGGCTCACTGCAACCTTGGCTTCCTTCATCAGCATGATGGTGAAATCGAGCGACCCCATATCGGCATAGGGTGCCGGGATCGGCGCCCACACAAACATGGTGCCGCGCGGTTTCGGGAACTTCCATCCCGCCCGAGCGAGGCCGTCCACCAAGGTGTCACGACGGCGACGGTAAGTCTCATTGACCTCACCGACATACTCATCGCCGTCGTTCAGCGCGATGATCGAGGCGATCTGGATCGGTTGAAAGGTCCCGTAATCCAGGTACGACTTCAACTTGCCCAGGGCCGCCACCATCTCGGCATTACCGACAACGAAACCAACTCGCCAGCCGGCCATGGAATGGCCCTTTGTGAGCGTATACAGCTCCACCCCGACCTCTTTGGCGCCGGGGACTTCCAGAAGGCTGGGTGGTTGATAACCGTCGAACCCGATATCGGCGTACGCGAAATCATGGATCAGCATGATCTCGTGTTCACGGGCGAACTCAACCAGCCGTTCAAAAAACGCCAGGTCAACACAAGCCGTCGTCGGATTGTGTGGGAAAGAGGTGAGAATCACCCGGGGACGCGGCCAGGTTTCTTGGAAGCTCATCTGCATCCGTTCGAAGAAATCGTCGTCGAGGGAGAGCGGAACCCGGATGACCTCGGCCCCGGCCAACACCGGTGCATAGATGTGAATCGGATAACTTGGTTCGGGAACCATGGCAACGTCACCGGGCTGGACGAGTGCCCACATGAGATGGGAGAGTCCTTCCTTGGCCCCGATGGTCGTAATCACCTCGGTTTCGGGATCGAGTTCAACCCCAAAACGCCGCTGATACCGATCGGCTACCGCTTTGCGGAGATTCGGGATGCCGCGAGACGCCGAGTAGCGGTGATTGCGGGGGTTGCGGGCTGCCTCAACGAGCTTCTCGACCACCTCCGGCCGGGTAGGAATGTCCGGGTTTCCGAACCCCAGGTCGATGATGTCTTCGCCGGACCGCCGTGCCTGCAGCTTCAGCTCGTTGACGGTTGCGAAGACATACGGCGGCAGATTGTTTATTCGACGAAATTGCACGCTGTGACCTCCCGGGGCCGCCAAGCGTAACAACTCGACCGGCCCGCCATGTGCATCTCGAAGTAGGGTGGGCGGCGGTGATGGCTCTTTGGAGGGAGGCACGTTTGCACACCGACCCGGCGGTGGACCAGTGGTTCGCCGAGAAGCAACCTCCGCTGGCCGAAGCCATGCTGGAGGTCAGGAGGATCTTCCTCAATGCCGACCCGCGCATTGAAGAAACGATCAAGTGGTCGACGCCGACATTCATGTACAAGGGCAACATCGCCAGCTTCAACCCGGCCAAGAAATTCGTCAGCCTTCTCTTTCATCGCGGTGCAACGATCCCCGGTGACCATCCCCGACTCGAAGGTGAAGGCGACACGGCCCGGGTAATGCGGTTCGCGGACCTCGCCGACGTTGAATCTGGACGAGAGGACCTCGAAGCCGTCATCCGCTCCTGGTGTGAGATGAGGGACGGTACTTAGCCGAGGGCTATCCGAGCAGGGGGCGAACCTCGTCGACGAAGAGGGACCAGGAGTCCCAACCCGGCGAAGCCAGGAGCGAAAGGACCAACTCATCAGCTCCCGCATCGGTGAAGGCCCGCAACTGGTCGGCCACGCTCGCTGGTGTTCCCGCCACCAACCGGTCGGCATCGTCGCGTTGGGCCAACCGTTTCGCCAGTTGTTTCGTGTCCGGGGCCAACAAGACTTGCCCTCCCCAACTCACCTCAAACGGCCTGCCTGCTTGTTTTCGGATTTCATCGACCTCGACGGCCAACCGGTCTGCATCGCCTCCCCAGGCGTTCCATCCGTCGGCGATCTCGGCGGCCAGAGCGCGGACGGTTCCCGCACGTCCGCCGATCCATGTCTTGGGAACGGCAAACCCCGGCAGAACTAGCTCGGGCGCCTGGAGAGCGGCGATCGTGGCACGCACCGTCTCGATGCGCTCTTTGGCGCTGCCGAAGGGCAGGCCATAGGCCTCGAACTCGGGTTTCGACATCGAGTCTGCTGCGCCAAGTCCCAAGGTCAGGCGGCCCCCGCTGATCGCCTGGGCAGACCAGGCGGCCTTGGCGGTCGTCCAGGCCGGTCTCATCGGAGCGCGGATCACCAGGGTCCCAACGGTGATGCGACTGGTTGCCGCGGCCACCGCTCCAAGAGCGACAAATCCTTCGAAGATCGGCCGGTCGGGACTTCCGAGCGGGAACAGATGGTCGAAGACATAGACCCCGTCGAATCCCAGTTCTTCGGCCCTCCGGGCGGCGGCCAGCATAGGCCCGGCTTCAGTGCGGAATTGGGGCAAAGTTACCGAAACTCTGGTAGTCATCGTCCCAACAACCGGTTGAGCGTCCAACGTACCCGCACGGGAACCAACCCTGCCGCCGTATCGATCAGACTGTTGACGAATTCGAGCACATCGAGGGTGCCGTCCCAATGTTCGACCACAACGTCCTCGCCGGCCGTTCGGATCAGATGATGAACCGCGAAAATTGCCACGAACACATCATCCGACCGGCCTAGAACCGGAATAACATCAGGCACCAGATCGACCGGAGATGCCACATAGGCCAGAGCGGCACCCGCCAGGATCTTGCTCCGGGCGGGCACCCGCGGGTCGCGAACCAACCGTCCGAGCAGCTTGACGAGGTTCGGCAGGGCTAGCGCCGCCTCTTTGACCCTGCTGCGGGTGTCCGGCCAGCGATGACCTTCCGGTCCGATGACGGCGTCGGGCCGCAAGGGCTCATCCACGAACTGCCTCCGCAGCGGCCAATCCGGCTCCGATCAGTCCGGCATCTTCACCAAGACCGGAGGCGACGATCGGCGTCGGCAGGCGAAACGCCGAGCCTTCCAGGCCTTCCATCATTGACCGACGAGCCGGTTCAAGCAAAATGTCGCCGGCGCGCGCCGCCCCACCGCCCACCACGATGATTTCGGGATCGAGCACAACAACGAGACTGGCCAATCCAACTCCCAACCATGAACCCATCTCGGCCACGGCTTGAACGGCTACAGAATCTCCGCGAATGGCCGCCTCCGTCAGGTGAGATCCGACCGCCGGTTCGTCTCGCGCCAACAAGGCCGTAAGCCCCACCGGATCTGCCGCAGCGACGTCGCGGGCCAGCTGATCGAGGCGCCGTCCAGACGCAAACGTTTCCCAGCAGCCGCGCTGACCACAGGTACACAGGGGGCCACCCACATCGATGAGCATATGTCCCACCTCACCGGCGAAGGATCGTCCCCGGTAGATCCGTCCATCGGCAACGATGCCGCCGCCGATCCCGGTACCGAGCGTGACCAGGAGCACATGCCCGTAACCCCGGGCGGCCCCCAGCCTCGATTCGGCGAGCGCCGCCAGGTTTGCATCGTTGTCGACGACGGCCGGCAGGCCAAATCGCTTCATGAGGAGGGCCTTGAAAGGAACTTCGCTACCAACCACGTTGGGCCCCCAGACCATGACCCCGTCCGGACGGGTCACCAACCCGGCCGCCCCCAGACCGATGGCCGCAACGTTCGACTCCATCAGTTTGTCTGCCAGTTCCAGAGGGCCTGTCTCCATCCCCAATTGATCGATCGGTCGAGCCACGACCACTTTCTCAACGACGGTGCCGGACTCATCGACCAGCCCCGCCGACATCTTGGTTCCGCCGAGGTCGATGCCGATGGTTTTCACAGTTCGGTCAGGGTAGCGAGGCGGTTATCTAGACCCGGCACTTGACCCGGTTATCCATCGTGTCTGCGAAGGCGCCGGGATCGGGACCAGAGGAAGCGCTTCGAAGTCGATTCGCCTGGGCGACACGCCAAGCCCAGGGCCGAACGTCCCCCTTACTGGAAGCCGCCGGACCGCTACTCAAGCGGAATCCGCTTCGGTCCCTGATCGACCGCGTCTGCGGATTCCGGGCGGGTTGCGGATGACAACTCCTCGAAGAAGCCCTCGACCCCGCGCAGAACTTCGACCCCTGCCTTCAACCAATGAATCGCCACGCGGCGCGTTCCCCGGACCAGTCCCTCCCCCAACGACGTGCCGGCCATGTCACTTCCCCCGATGTTCGCTGAATCTCACTCTGAGGACTCCAGATTCCAGTTTGGCACCAACAACGTCGCGGCGGTGCAACGAATCCGGCAGCACGAACGATCGGCGATATGCCCCGACCGTTAGGTACAACTCATGTCCGTCCCGCACTACGTCAACCTCGTCCTTGCCAACGAACGGCATGTCGATTTCGAGCGCCACCTGGTCGCGTTCCTCGACAACTCGGAAGGGGCGACGGCCGGCAAACCCCACAGCCGGGTCCGTCTCGCCGTATAGCTCCAAGCCCAGCGTCCGCAGCCTGTCCACACCGGTCATCTCGTCGTCAAAAAGACGCAGTCTCATGACCGGTACGTCGGCGAACGATCGCTCGATGTCCTCCAGGTGTTCGCTCTGGATCTCCTGCCAGCGACTGAAGTACGGATCCGATAGATCGTTTGGCAGTATGCGGTTGACAACGACACTGTCGATCGCATACCCGAACAATGACAGGTAGGTGTACGTCCTGCGAGCCTCGCTCACCACCATTTTTTCGGGGTTAACCACCAGGCGGGCAGTAGTTATCGACGGGTCGAGCAGCAACCGCCGGGCGCGCTCGATGGCGATAAACACGTTTTCGGCTGCGTCGTACACCTCCTCACCCGGAATCGGCATGCTGGTCATGCGGGTGAGTACCGGCCGGGCAGCCTTCATGACTCGTTTTTGCGTGAGGAAGACCCGATCAAAGTACCACGAGAGGACCTCGGGCAAACTGAGCAGCCGCAGGGTCTCAGCGGTCGGCGCGCAATCAACGATCAGTGCGTCGTAGAGGCCAGAAACGGCATGACGTTGCACCTCGACGAGGGCGAACAACTCGTCCATCCCTGGAAAGACGAGGAACTCTTCAGCTTCGAGCCCTCGGACCCCACCCCAATCGAGGATGGCCATGAGCTGATCCCGGATCTCGCCCCAGTAAGCCTCCAACCGGCTCTGGGTGTCGATCTGCTGGCCATAGAGACCCTCGGCGAGTTGTCTCGGTTCGTCACCCAGTGGCTGGTCGAAGGCGTCGGCGAGGCTGTGAGCAGGATCTGTTGAAAGAACGAGCGTACGATGTCCGGCCTCAGCCGCCCGCAGAGCGGTGGCAGCGGCCACGGTGGTCTTGCCGACGCCACCCTTGCCGGTGACCAGGACGATGCGCATCAGTCGGCGGAGAGTTCTTCAACTCGTTTCTTGAGCCCCCGCAAGGCCGTGCCTATCAGCTGCCGCTCAGCCTGGCGGCGCAAGAAACCGGGAATACTGAACTCCGGTTCCACCATCAGCGCATACACAACGTCGGTCCCGCCATCTTCCAGTTCGGTTAGGTCGTAGGAGCCAACCATCTGGCGGATGTCGTCACCCGGTACGGCCGTCCATGACATGCGCAAAGGTGGCTCGTGCTCGTAGACGAGTTCATAAGCAATCTCCTTGATCATGCCGTCGACCCGGAAGCTGGCGCGTTGGGGCCGGTCGTTGCCGTCCAGCTCGAGGATCTCGACTTCTCGCATGGCAGTGATCCACTCCGGGTACAACTCGAGATCGGCGAGGACCTCGAAGATGAATTCCGGTGAAGCAGGAATTTCAATACTTTGAACGGTTCCCTCCGCCATGATCCTCGGTGCTCCTTAAGTACAGCTTGTTCAGCTCAGCGTAGCGATCCCGCGGAGACAGATACGTAGCTCACGGGATGGCGGATCGCTCGCCCGGTGGCGCGAAAGTAGCCGACGTTGACGCACCTGGTGTCCCCGACCCGCCAGCGACTGGCCTGCGGCTGGTGGGTGTCTCCGAAGTAGTGGTACGCCGGCTGGTGCTCCAACAGGTATGCGAGAATCGCCGCCGAACTGCCTTCCGCCCGTCCGGTGATCACGTCGGTGCGCAGGGGGGCGATGGCCGGCGGCAGGTGCGAGCAGAGGACGTCAACCGGGCCGAGGCCGTTGAGTTTCTCGGCCATATCCGATTCGGAAACCTCGCCGGGGACATTCAGCGGCGTCGGTGCTCCGCCCCCTACGAACCCGACTCGAAGGCCTTCTATCCGAACGACATCGCCGTCGACGAACGTGGCGCCGTCCGGGAGGCACGCCAGCAGCGCTTCCGGACGGTCGACGTTGCCGAAGGTGACATAGGAGACCCCTCCTTCGAGGGCGCGACCGGTTTCCTCGTATTGGCGACGAACGTGCTGTGCGATTTGGCTTCGAATCTCTGCCTCGCGACCCGTCATGTGCTCTCTCCACAGCGCCCTGGAAGCTTCGTAATCGCCGGTGGCGCGGAACCCCGCAACCTGCCTCACGAAGTGTTTGCCAAGCACTTCGGCCGCGATACCGTCCATGGTTCGATAGTCGACGTAGTTGACGAGATCACCAAGGATCAGGAGCGGTTCGCCCGAACGAGCCAGTTGGCCCAGTGCTTCGAACGCACCGTGCACATCGGAGACGATGAGCATCAGGTCCGACCATGACCGTCGCCAGAAACCCGGGTCCCGGCAAACCAGGCCGCCAGCGAGGCCGCGGCCACCGCTGCCACCGCTGCCACCGCAATGCTCCATCCCGCATATGAAGCCGATAGCCCGCCCATACCAAAGGCGACTGCGATGGCAATCATCTGTTGTCCTCTGATACCGGCCGGTGGCCCGGATGCGTTCGCCCGCTTCCCGCTCGTCATGGCCCAGGCGATCATGCCCAGCATTCCAGCAATGAGCGAAACACCGAATACCCAGCGCATCAGACGTTGCCCCGAAGTGTTGCGGCCAGGATCACGGTGATCATCACTGATCCAACCAGCGCGGAGATCACCCGGGGTCTCAACAACATCCGTTTCGGCTCATCGCCACCCGCCAGTCGATAAGCGTCGTAGGCAGCGGCCACCCACACTCCGATCGTCTGGAGAAGGAGAGGCCATCCGTAGTTCCCCAAACCGCTGGCCACCAGGCCGATGCCAAAACCGAGGGACATCAGCGCCAGCCCGCCGACGGCCGATCCGAGTAATCCTTGCTGGGCGTAGGCGTGACCGAGTCCCGGAAACATAACGGAGCGGAGCAGCGCTTGTTGGGGATCGACGCTGATCGTTTCTTCGACTACTGCTCCAAAAGCTCTGAAGATCGACGTACCGCAGGCAGTGCACTGCTCCACCTCGAGGGGGTTGGCAAGCTCACAAACGGTGCAAACCCAGGTTCCGGGCTTTGGCGATGCCAGGACGGGCGGCTCGATCGCGACAGGATCGCCGGTCGACTGAAGTTCGGCACCCCCGCCCGTGTGCGCAGTCACCGTCAATGTCGAATCCGAGACGTCTTCCGGCGACTCGGAGGCTGTCGCGAACTGATCGCCGAGAGACGCGAAGCATTGACCGCACCACATGGCTTCACTCGCGTTGCGGGCGCCACATTGACTACATATGACCGGGTCCGCCATGGCGAACAGAGTAACCGTCCGCGTGGCACCGCACCGTCTTCAATTCCCAGCCGGCCTGCCGGTGGCACGAGCTTCTCGGAGTGCTGTCTCGATTTCGGTGATGACCGCCGGATCGTTCTCAGATCCGGCAGCATTCTCGAGCGCAGCTTCGGCAGTTGCCCCACCGAGTCGACCAAGCGCCCAGGCGGCGTGAGTCCGCAGCATCGGCCGGCCCGCCGCCAGGTAGCCGTTCAGAACCGGCATGGCCTCCAGAGTTCCGCAATGACCGAGCGCCACGAGTGCGTTCCGGCGCAGGTAGTCGAGGTCGTTACGAGGGGTGTAGAAGTGGCCGAACTCCCGCCGCAGGCGTTCGTCGGGCGCCGCCAATACGTCGAGCAGATCAACCCGGCCGGTGCTGTCCTCAGCAAGCCCCAGCCAACGCCGACCGGGCGGACAGGCGTCGAGACAGGCGTCACAGCCGTACAGTCGATCTCCCCACCGCTCTCTGATCGGTAGCGGAATCACACCGGGCAACTGTGCCCAATAGGAGATGCAGAGCCGGGCGTCGAGCGTCCCCTCCCGATCGAGGGCGCCGGTGGGACAGGCCGGTATACAAGCAACACAGGTTCCACAGTCCCGTCGCATGGGTAGCGAAACCGGCAGCTGGGCATCGGTTGCCACAGAACCCAGCAGAGTCCACGGGCCGTATTTGGGGGTGAGAGCCATAGTGCTTTTGCCCCACCAGACGATCCCGGCCCGCTTTGCCGCGGCTCGATCCACCAACCGATTGTCGTCCACCAGAACCTCAGCGTGATGGCCGGCGGCGATCAGTACACCGGCCATGGCCTCGAGACTCCGTCGCAGCGGCACGTAGTGATCGCTGGTGGCGAACCGGGCGACTCGACCGGAGTTCGCCCGGGGAGGACCAGGATTGCCGGCCGCCGGCAGGTACGTAACTGCTCCGACCACCAGGCGGGACGCCCACGGAATGGAACGTCTGACATCTGTGGCGGACCGGGGATCTGTATACGTGAACCGCAGCCGCCCGGATTCACCGGTAAAGACGCGACGGTCCATCTCTTCTTTGACATCGGCAAAGGACTCAGTGCTGCAGATTCCAAAACCGATCAACCCGCTTGCGGCACCCCATGTTTTGAGTTGAGCAACCAATGCACGCACGTGATCAGGTTATCGGAGGTGGACGCGGACGTTTCTGGACCCGGTTTGGCCCTATGATTCCCGGATGCCCGCCCAGCTCAACCGGACCAGCCGGCGCATCACCGAACCGGCCTCCCAGGGAGCCTCGCAAGCGATGCTCTACGCGACGGGTCTCAGCGAACCAGACATGAGCAAAGCTCAGGTCGGGATCGCCAGCATGTGGTACGAAGGCAATTCGTGCAACATGCACCTCGATCAACTAGCTGCGGCCGTCAAAGAAGGGGTGACGGCGGCGGGGATGGTCGGCATGAGGTTCAACACCATCGGCGTCTCGGACGGGATTTCGATGGGTACCGAAGGAATGAGCTACTCACTCCAATCCCGGGACCTGATCGCAGATTCGATCGAGACGGTCATGCGCGCACAGTGGTACGACGCCAACATCTCGATCCCCGGTTGCGACAAGAACATGCCGGGATCCCTGATGGCTATGGGCCGGGTCAACCGGCCGTCGCTGATGGTATACGGGGGGACCATACGCGCCGGCCGTGGACCATCAGGCGAACCGCTCGACATCGTTTCAGCCTTCCAGTCGTACGGCGAGTACATCGCCGGTCGCATCTCTGACGCCGAACGAAGCAACATCGTCCGCCACGCTTGCCCGGGAGCCGGTGCCTGCGGAGGCATGTATACCGCCAATACGATGGCTGCCGCGATAGAAGCGTTGGGCATGAGCCTTCCCTTCAGCTCGTCGATCCCGGCCAACGATCCGGCCAAGCTTGATGAGTGTCTTCGCGCCGGAGAGGCGATCCGCCACCTGCTCGAAACGGACACCAGGCCTACCGACATCATGACCCGCCCGGCATTTGAAAACGCCATCACCGTGACCATGGCGTTGGGCGGTTCGACCAACGCAGTGCTTCACTTGCTGGCCATGGCCCGGTCGGTCAACGTGGATTTGTCCATCGATGATTTCCAGACGATCAGCGACCGGGTTCCATTCCTCGCCGATCTCAAGCCGAGCGGGCGCTACGTGATGGAGGATCTGCACCGGGTGGGCGGAACGCCTGCCGTGCTCAAGGTACTCCTCGAGCACGACGCCCTCCACGGCGACTGCCCGACCGTGACGGGTCTCACCATGGCCGAGAACCTCGCCGAACTGCCTGCCCTGGCGGCCGGCCAGGACGTGATCAGACCGTGGTCCGATCCCATCAAAGAAACCGGCCACATTTCTATCTTGCGGGGCAGCCTCGCCCCGGGCGGTGCGGTGGCCAAAATCACCGGGAAGGAAGGACTCCAGTTCACCGGCAGGGCTCGGCCATTTGACCGGGAGGAAGCGATGCTGGCGGCCCTCAAACACGGCGAAATCCACCCCGGCGATGTAGTGATCATCCGCTTCGAAGGACCAAAAGGAGGGCCGGGGATGCCGGAGATGCTGACCCCGACTTCCGCCATCGTCGGAGCCGGTCTGGGCGGCGAAGTTGCCCTTATCACCGACGGGCGCTTCTCGGGCGGTTCACACGGCTTCATCATCGGGCATGTGACGCCTGAAGCTCAGGACGGCGGACCCATTGCGCTGGTCGAGGACGGGGATACGATCACCATCGATGTGGAGAACCGGTCGATCCACCTCGACACGGACGAGCAGGAATTGGCCCGACGCCGGGAACTGTGGGAGGCACCACCGCTGTCGGTGACCCGCGGCACCCTCTTCAAGTATGTCAGGAGCGTCAAGTCGGCTTCCGAGGGCTGCGTAACCGACGAGTGAAGCGATTTCATTGGTGACGATCGGCCCCTTTGGGGCACCGGCATGGCTTCCCCACGCACACCGGTGCCCTCCGCCGTCTTTCACCGAAATTGGGCGCCTCTCATCCGGTGGCCCCCAGATCTTCGTCGTGGCGCACCAGGCGGAGTCGAGGCACCAACCCGGCATCGGCCATCGCACTGAGAGCGACCGATTCGGTGATGTCGAGCTCGAGCGGCCCGGCGGACTCTCTCAGAAGAACCGTCACCACACAGTCGTCACACGTCGAAGTATGTTGCATGGCGCATTCGTCACAGTCGATCCGCATGATGGGTACTCCCCTCTCGTGTTCTGGTGCCAACGTATAAATCGGGTGTGACAAAAAGACGATGAATCGTCTCGCCGCCCTCAGATTGATGGTGATGCTGATTGCGACCGGATGCTCCGACCAGGAAACCGGACAGACCGCAACCGCCACCATCGCCTCGGTCGGCCCGATGAGGGAGACCCGACCGGCAGCTTCGCCGCCGACCCTGTCTCGTACCGGCCGCATCGCGGTGTCGTCGGCAAAGAGCTCTGGCCGGCCGGTAGCGTCGGCGTAGCGGTCAGCCCTGAGACCTCACCGGCGCTCCAACCAGGCGACCAGGGCCTGACTCCACAGACCAACGGCACCCTGCTCCTCGGCTCCTTCCCTGACGTGCCGGTCGGTGCTGATCACTGCGACGCGGGTAGAAGCTGCCGCGGCGATGGCCAGAATCTCCTCGTCGGCGGTAAGCCCCGACTCGGTGAAGCGGACCTCGATACCCCCAGGACCGGTGCTGGCGGTCACACCCCCTGATTGTGTTGAGTCGTACACCACGATCACCTGCACCGGGGCGGCGGCTGCCCGGCGAAATCGGGCCAGTCCCTCGTTGAGCCGATCACGAGCGGCCGAGTCGGTGAACCCCTCTTCATCGAGGAGGAAGGTGACGTTGTATCCGTCGACGACGAGCCCGTACGGCTCCTCGTACCGGGCCAGCCACTCGACGGCGCCCTTCTGATCCGGGCTGACCCCGGCCGGAATCGCGAAGGGTGAAACCTCGCTGTCGAGTATCTCCTGTCTGGTCGCCACAGCTTCCGGCCGGACCGCCTCGACGATATCGTCGAGCATGCGGGCGATCTCGAGCGGATCGCGAACGGCCCACGCCTGGGGACCGGCTGCCTTGGTGGTGGCCCGAGCGGTTCTTCTTGCTCGCAGGAGCTCGTCGCGGAGAACGGTGATCCGGTCCCCTGCCTCTTCCAGGTCCTGGCACAGGCGTTGATAACGGTCGATGAGCGCGTCGTAACTGCGGCGCTGGTCTTCGGTAGCTTCCCGTTCTTCGTGGCGGGCCGCCTCCACGGCGTTACGGAAGGACTGGGTCTTGCGGTCGGCGGCTACGGCCGCCGATTGCGCTCGTTGTTGAGCGCCTTTCGCCTTCTGCCGGGCAGCGTCGAGTTGCTGTTGGAGGTCAACAATTGTCCGTTGCATCGATGCAACGAGCGCATTTTGAGCGCCGGCAGCTCGATGGTGCGCTGCTTCCCGGGCGCGCTCCTCCCACCTCTCGGGTCGCAGCAAAAAGAGCGCCGACACGGCCCGTGCCGGATCGGCGCTGGCCGGGTCGAGGTCTGATCCCGCTTCGGCGGCCTTCTCTCGCAACCATTCGTTTTCGTCGAGAGTCTCAACCAGCTTGCGGGCCAGCGGCGGCGGCAAGCGGCGTGCGCTCTGACCGGCAATCCGGCGCAGGACGGCAGGCACCTCATCAGGATCGAGATCGCGCAAGGCCTTGCGCACGGCCTTGAAGGCGGGCGCCAAGAGTTCAAGAGGTATCCAATCGGTCACACTCTCATGGTGGCACATCACCGTGACAGACTTCGTTCCTAAGGCCGCCTGCTCCACCGCACCCAAAGCTCGAAGCTGCTGATCCCTACGAGACCTGCAGCCAGAATCCCGAGCAGCACCCGGCCACGGGTCGGCACACTCAGCTCACCCCAGAGAATCCAATAGATCAGACTGGTCGCTGCCATCAGGTTTATCGCGATCGCCCCACCGAGACCAAGACCGATGATGCCGCCCGGCAATCGGTTGGCTTCGAGAAAGAGAGCGATCCCGACCCCGAACAGCACTGCGCCAAGCACCGTGGGATAGAAACGGGCATCCGCCGGCGGCAGACCGAGAGTCTCGACCAATCCGGCCGGGAAGGCTATGAGCAACACACCCAACGCGACATTGATCGCCCCATCGACCCGCAGAAGAGTGGTCCGCGGTTTGGTGCCACGATCGAAATCCATACCCGCAAACCTAGGCCGGTCGACAGCCTTTCTGAACATCCAGGAGGCAACTTTGGAGGTCGCCGCTGGATAGTCGTTGGCATTTGAGGCGCCGGTCGAACCGCTTCAATCCGTGTCGGATGGCAACCGGCTCAAGGCAACTTCCAGCTCCCGGATCTGACGGTTGAGCTTGTCCAGATCCCAAGCCTCGTCGATGGTGCGGTTGACCTCGATCAAGTAGCGCACCTCGATGCCACCGCCCCCTTCCCCGCCCCCCGGTCCAATGTTGCCAATGCTCAGGTGGCGGTCGAATACTTCGTCCCGAAGACGGCGCAAACCCTCGAGCTCACTCTGCAGCTTTTCTTTTGATCGACCGGCGTTGCGCAACTCGGTGGCCAGGCGATGAAGCTCCCGGCGTCGCTGCTGGACCTCCAACCGTTCCCCGAAGGCGTCTTCCGGAATGTCGGCCAGCCGAGCTTGGAGGCCTTTGAGTTCGGCCAATATCGTGTCGAGATTTGGTTCCGGCAATGGCTTCACCCTCTCGCCCGGGGTAGAGCTCAAGCCTACGCTCTCCCGGGCCGGGGCGACCGGCCACGCCCACAGGCCGGTCCGTTCCTTGACACGACTGCCTATGTGCGGCCATACTCCTCCGCCAAGCCATGCAAGCAACAAACACCGTCCTCGTACTTACCTAGCGCACGCGTCGCAAGACGTGTGCGCCGCCCTCCGTTGCCAAGAGCCGGAGGGTTTTTTCATACCCAGGGAAGGGACCAAACGATGAGCACCATCTCCGGCGCACATGCCCTCATCAAGGCACTCGAACATGAAGAGGTAGAGATCATCTTCGGCGTACCCGGCGGTGCCATCCTTCCAGCCTACGACCCGATACTCGACAGCCCGATCCGGCACGTGCTCGCCCGCCACGAGCAGGGCGCCGGACACATGGCTGAGGGATACGCATGGGCGACCGGCCGCGTCGGCGTGACCATGGTCACCTCGGGTCCGGCAGCCACCAATTTGGTCACACCGCTGGCGGACGCGCTGGTCGACTCGGTGCCGATGGTTGCGATAACCGGCCAGGTCGCCACGCACGCAGTCGGCAACGATGCTTTCCAGGAGGCCTACACCACCGGCATCACCATGCCTGCCACCAAGCACAATTACTTCGTGACCGACGCTCGAGACATCCCCGATGTGGTCCATGAAGCCTTCCACATTGCGGCTACCGGCCGTCCGGGGCCGGTGCTGATTGATCTGCCCAAAGACGTCTTGAACGCCGAGATGGTATGGCACAAGCCTGCCCAGTTGAACCTGCCCGGCTACAAACCGACGGTCGACGCCCACCCCCGTCCGATCAAGGAAGCCATCAAGCTGATCATGGCTGCGGAGCGTCCTGTGCTGTACGTGGGCGGCGGAATCATCAAAGCGTGCGCCCACCAGGAGCTCTTGCGATTTGCCGAAGCCACGCAGATCCCGGTGGTGACGACCCTGATGGGTCGGGGTGCCGTCCCGGACGAGCATCCCCTTGCCCTGGGAATGCCGGGCATGCACGGCAACTACACGGCCGTCACGGCCATGCAGCGGGCCGATCTCCTGGTGTCGATCGGGGTGCGTTTCGACGACAGGGTCACCGGCAATCCCGCCTCCTTTGCTCCACTGGCCAAGGTGATCCACGCGGATGTCGACCCGGCCGAGATCGGGAAAGTTCGGGTCCCGGAAGTTCCCATCGTCGGTGACGCCCGGCGGGTGCTGCAACAACTGCTCGAAAAATGGGACCACGAGACCAAACCCGATCGCCAGGAGTGGCTGGACACGGTCCATGGCTGGCAACGCGATTTCCCGCTGCAATATGACCAGCAACCCGGCGGACCGATCAAGCCCCAGTATGTGATCGAGGAGCTCTACCGTCAGGCCGGACCCGACACCATCGTGGTTTCGGGTGTGGGACAGCACCAGATGTGGGCATCCCAGTATTGGAAGTTCACCGAGCCGCGCAAGTGGATCAACTCGGGTGGGCTGGGGACGATGGGCTTCGCAGTGCCTGCTGCCGTCGGCGCCAAAGCGGGAAGACCCGACGATCTGGTGTATGCCATCGACGGGGACGGGTGTTTTCAGATGACACCGCAGGAACTCATCACCGCCTCGGTTGAGGGGATCCCTATCAAGGTGGCGATCCTCAACAACGGAGCCCACGGCATGGTCAAGCAATGGCAGAACCTGTTTTACGGCGGCCGGTTGTCCGCGGTCGATCTGGGGCGGGACGTGCCCAACTATGTGAAGCTCGCCGAAGCCATGGGGTGCGTTGGGTTGCGAGCCGAAAAACCAGACGAGGTCGGACCGACGATCGAGAAGTCGCTGTCGATCGACGATCGGCCGGTGGTCGTCGAGTTCGTCACCGACTCCGAGGAGATGGTGTTCCCGATGGTTCCGGCCGGCGGGTCGAACGACGACATCATCTTGAGCAGAGAGGATCTGCCGTGAGCCAGCACACGCTGTCCGTCCTGGTTGAAAACAAGCCGTCGGTGCTCGCCCGGGTCTCCTCGCTGCTCGCCAGGCGCGGGTTCAACATCCACTCGATGGCGGTCGGTCCGACCGCCGACGAAGGCATGTCGAGAATGACGATCGTCGTCGACGCTCCCGAGATGGAGCAGGTGAAGAAGCAGCTCCACAAACTGGTGAATGTGGTTCGTATCACCGAACTCGATCCGGACGAATCGCTCGAACGAGAGATCCTGCTGGTCCGTATCTCCGCAACTCCGGGCAAGCGGGGCGAGATCCTGGAGATTGGAACCATCTTCAAGGCAACGCCGATTGACGTCAGCCCGACCAGCATCGCCTTCACTGTGAGCGGCGAGCCCCGCAAAATCAACGACTTTGTGGAACTGGTCCGGCCTTACGGAATCGTAGAGCTGGTGAAATCCGGTCGCATTGCGATGGCCCGGGATATCAAGAGCCGCAAACTGAAGGCAATCGGGTGAGGGAGAGCTGATGGCGACGATCTATTACGACAAGGACGCCGATCCGTCGGTAATCAAGGCCCGCAAGGTTGCTGTGATCGGCTACGGCAGCCAGGGCCACGCCCACGCTCTCAACCTGAAGGAGTCAGGGGTCGACGTCACAGTCGGTCTGCGGGAAGGATCGTCGAGTTGGGCCGACGCGGAAACCGCCGGGCTCACGGTCACGACCCCTGCCCGGGCGGCCGCCGCCGCCAACGTGATCATGGTGCTGGTCCCGGACCAGCACATGGGTGACCTTTACGCATCGGAGATCGCTCCCCATCTCAACCCGGACGACGCTCTGCTCTTCGCACACGGGTTCAATATCCACTTCGACGTAATCGAAGTGCCCGGCGATGTCGACGTTGTCATGGTCGCCCCGAAAGGACCCGGCCACCTCGTGCGCCGCACGTACACCGAAGGATCTGGCGTGCCGTGCCTCCTGGCGGTCCATCAGGACGCTACCGGCAACGCCCATTCCCTCGGTTTGTCCTATGCCTGGGCGATCGGCGGGACCCGGGCCGGCGTCCTCAAGACCACCTTCAAGGAAGAAACGGAAACAGACCTTTTCGGGGAACAGGTCATCCTGTGTGGCGGGGTTTCGTCGCTGATCAAGGCGTCGTTCGACACGCTGGTCGAAGCCGGCTACCAGCCGGAGTCTGCGTATTTCGAGACGCTGCACGAGTTGAAGCTGATCGTCGACTTGCTGTACGAAGGTGGTCTGTCGTATATGCGGTACTCGGTGTCCGATACGGCCGAATATGGCGACTACACCCGCGGGCCGCGCATCGTCACCGACGAGACCCGATCACAGATGAAAGCGATCCTGGGCGAAATCCAATCCGGGGCTTTCGCCAACGAATGGCTGGCGCAGGCGCGAGAAGGCGCTCCTTACTTGCTGGAACAGCGCGACGCTGACCGCCACCATCCGATCGAGAAGGTAGGAGCCGAACTCCGCACGATGATGCCCTTCCTCACACCAAAGGCTCCACCGGAATGAAGTATTTGCATCTCCCTTGTCCTGGACGGCGGCTGGCGCTTCGCCGGCCGGGCGGTCGTTAGGACCGACCCGGCCATACTGAATACTGAGTACTGAGTACTCAGTATCAAGTACCCATCCAGTTCCCACACGACTCCTTGGAGCAACCATGCAAGACCGCCTGATCATTTTTGACACAACCCTGCGAGACGGCGAGCAGGCGCCCGGAATCGCACTCACTCCGGACGAGAAGGTAGCCATCGCCGGGCAGTTGGCCCGGCTGAAAGTTGACGTCATCGAGGCCGGATTCGCTGCTTCGTCACCCGGTGATTTCGAGTCCGTTGCCCGGATCGCCAAAGAGGTGAAGGGTCCGGTGATCGCCAGCCTGGCCCGCACCCACCCGGATGACATCGACCAAGCGTGGGACGCCTTGCGCGGCGCCGAGAAGGCCCGTATCCACGTCTTCAACTCCACTTCACCCATCCACATGGAACGGATGCTGAAGATGACGCCCCATCAGGTCATGCAGTCGGTCATCGAAGGTGTGAAACGCGCCCGCGGTTATTGCGACAATGTCGAATTCTCACCGCAAGATGCAACCCGATCGGATCCCGACTTCGTTATTGCCGTCTGCAAGGCCGCCGTCGAGGCCGGGGCCACCACCATCAATATTCCGGACACGGTCGGGTATGCCACTCCCACGGAGTTTGTCGAGTTGATGAGCCGGGTATACGACGAAGTCCGGAGTGGGCGCGAAGACGTGATCATCTCCACCCACTGCCACAACGATCTCGGGCTGGCCGTCGCCAACTCGTTAGCGGCCATTTCGGCCGGCGCCCGTCAGATCGAGGGGGCCATCAACGGCATCGGCGAACGAGCAGGCAACACGTCGACAGAAGAAATCATCATGGCGATCAAAACCCGCCAGGATCGCTATGGGGTCGAAATCGGTGCGGACACCACACAGATCCTCGAAACCAGCCGGCTGGTTTCCCGGCTGACCGGCTACCCAGTGCAGTTCAACAAGGCAGTGGTCGGGCGCAATGCGTTCGCCCACGAGTCGGGAATTCATCAGCACGGCGTCCTGCAAGATCGCGAGACATACGAGATCATGGATGCCGCCTCGGTCGGGCAACAGAGCCAGATCATCGTCGGCAAGCACTCAGGACGAGCCGGTTTTGCCGACGCCCTGCGCCAAATGGATATCGCCCTTGACGAAAAGGAATTCAAGCGGGCCTTTGCACGGGTGAAAGAGCTCGCCGACCGCAAGGTTGAGATCACCGAGGAAGAGATCCGGGCGATCGTCAACGACGAGTCGCGGGATGTGGAAGAGATGGTGCGGTTCGTTTCGATGAAGGTGGCAGGTGGCAGCACCATCGACCCGCAGGCATCTGTGAAGGTCGAGGCGCGCGGTCTGACCCTCGAATTCGAAGGCGAAGGCGACGGCATGGTCCATGCCACCTTCGATGCACTCAAGAAAGCCTTCGGCATCGATGCCCAGCTGGTCGACTACCGGGTTGTACCCATCACCAAAGGAGCCGACGCCATGGCCGAGATCAACGTGGTCGTACGGATGGGCGGCGAGATCTACGCCGGCCGCAGCGTTTCCACCGACGTTGTTGAGGGTTCGGCTCGCGCCTTCGTCCACGCCTTGAACAAGGCTGCCCGGACGGTGATCTCCGACTCGGTGATGGACAACCTCTGATCGGAGACGGGACATGACCTATCAACTCGGCGTCATCGGCGGTGACGGGGTGGGACCGGAGGTCACCTCGCAGACCTTGAAGGCCATCATGGCGGCAGGTGAGCGGTTCGGGTTCGCGGTTGCGACGACCGAATACGACCTGAGTGGGGTTCGTTACCTACGCACGGGAGAAGTGCTGCCGGAATCCGTCCAGACCGAGCTCGCCGGCCACGACGCGATCCTGCTGGGGGCAGTCGGTACCCCCGATGTACCTCCAGGTGTCCTGGAACGCGGCTTGCTCTTGAAGCTGCGGTTCGATTTCGATCAGTACGTCAATTTGCGACCGGTCAAGCTCTACCCGGGCGCACCGACCCCGATCGCCGGCCTCACGCCCGACCGTTGCGATCTGGTCGTCGTGCGGGAGAACACTGAGGGCCTCTATACCGGTGTTGGGTCTTTCCGCCGGAAGGACACTGCCGATGAGGTGGCCACCCAGGAGTCGATCAATACCCGCCATGGAGTAGAGCGGGTGGTGCGGTATGCCTTCGATCGTGCTCTCGAACGTCGAGCCAAACTGACGCTGTGCCACAAGACCAATGTGCTGACCTACGCCGGTGATCTCTGGCAGAGGACGGTTGATGAGGTGGCCACGGATTACGCACATGTGACGGTGGACTATGTCCACGTCGACGCCATGTGCCTGTACCTGGTCACCCAACCCGAGCGATTCGATGTGGTTGTGACCGACAACCTCTTCGGTGACATAATCACCGACCTGGGAGCCGCCGTTCAGGGCGGGATGGGCCTGGCCGCCAGCGGCAACCTCGACCCGGAGCGCCGCCACCCGTCCATGTTTGAGCCGGTACACGGCTCGGCGCCCGACATCGCCGGGCGAGGTTGGGCCAATCCGATTGCGGCGGTGCTATCAGGAGCCATGTGCCTGGCTCATCTCGGTGAGCACGAGGCGGCTACTGCGGTCGAACAGGCTGCGGCTTCGGTCATTCCCGAATTGGGGTCAATGGGTGGTCCCGACATGAGGATGACCACGGAGGAGATTGGGGACTTGATTGCGGAGCGGGTTCAGAACCCCCTCCCGCCGGCGGGAGGGGGCTAGGGGGAGGGTGGAAGAAGTGGTCGTCAGTGACCAGACTTCGGTTAACAGTGACCACCCTCTCCGCTCGCTTTGCTGGCGCCTCCCCCGCAGGCAGGGGAGGCAAGACTGCCAGCGGGAGAGGCCAAAGACGAAATCGGGGCCCGTGGGCCCCGATTCTGTGAGCACTAAGTCTCATGGCAATCGCTTGGGAGCGAGGGCTGCAATGTGCTGCTTGATGCGATCCCCCTCGATCTCGAATACCGAGAAGCCCTCGAATTCGCCATGTGTAAACGTAACCAGTATGGGCACCGACACCCAGTTGCCGTTCACCGATACCGGGCCTTGGGTCTCCACCCCAAAACCGAGAAACAAGTTGCGGGCTACATCTGCACTGAAGGCTTCAAGCCCCCTAAATGTCTCGCCGGCATTCACGTCCACAAACCGGAAGTCATCAATCAACAGCGACGCCCATGCCTCGCTGTCGTTGATTTCATAGGCACCGTTGTAGTCGGCGATCAAGGCCTCCACGTCGCTGGTAACGAAGTTGTCGATCAACAGCCAGGCACCCAACGCCACCAGGGCCGCCAGAGCCAGGATGAGGGCGACGGCCATCCACCGATTGATCCGAAGGACCCGCTCGGTGGAATCAGGTGTTTGTGGCTTTCTTTCCATCGTTTCCATGATTCCTCCTCGGTCTATCGATGACCGGTCGGTACGTCGACGCCGTCGCCACCGCCAGGCCAAACCCAAAGACCCGGCCAGCAAGACGATGCCGCCGCTGGCGCCGGCGACCACCATCGCCAGGACTCTGATATCTGCCGTCGTGGTCCAAACGTCTGCTCCACCGAAGGCTGCCTCGAGCAACCCGACGCTTCCGAACGCCCAGTGCCCGACCGCTACCCCACCGACAAAGACGAGTACGGCGAGGGCCGCCATCGTCATCGCTCGAATCGGATGGAGGGCAGGAGAAACCCGACGAACGGGCGAATCGGCCACACGGCTCTCGATCCTCTGGATCAAGACACCGGCGCCGACAGGAGGCCGCTGCTCTGCCAGTCGGACCAGGCGTTGGTCAAGCTGTGGCACTTCTGACCTCCTCGATCAACTCCGCTCGAAGCTGCCGCCGAGCCCGCGAAGCGATACTCCGCACACCAACTTCGGTCTTCCCGAGCTGTGCGGCGATCTCTTCAAATGTTCTTCCTTCAACCTCTCGGAGGTACAGGACGGCTCTCGCCATCGGGCTCAGTCTGAGCAGATCCTCCAGATCCGACGGATAGTGCGGCATCTTGGTTTCGACGCTGCCCAGCTTGATCATCGCTCGTCGCTGACGGCTGAACTTCCGGCGGCTGTTCGAAGCCAAGTTGCAGACCGTCTTCCGCAAATAGGCGTTCGGGTGCTCCAGATCGCTCAGCGATCCTCGCCGGATCACTCGCAGGAAAGCTTCCTGGACGAGGTCCTCGGGATCGACGTCGGCAGGAGCAACCACTGCGGCGAAACGTTGCAACGGTGGGTAGAGCTGCCGGATGAGCGTACGCTCATCAGCGGCCAATCCCATGCTTCTCACGTCGCCCACGGATTCCCTCCGGTCTTCTCACCCTCTTGACACCGGCGAGGCTCGATTTGTGGCATTTGGTTTTCTTCCAGCTTGCCTGATGAGGGCGGTAGAGGGAAGGGACAAGAACTCCCCCCGGCCGCGATCTGTACCGACCGTTCCTGCGTCCTCCCTTACCAAAGGTGGGGGAGGTGGTTCTCGCCGAGAAGGTGAGAAGCGGAGGGGGTACGTCGTTGGGGGGCGATTGCCCCCTCAGTCCTCGCAAAGCTCGGACAGCTCCCCCGTCTCACGCCGAGGGAGCACGGTATTGGCAGGCGTGGCTCACGCGGGAACCGGGGCCCGTAGGCCCCGGTTCTTCACTCGCTGAACCTTCTACGGCACCGGCGAGAACAGAGCGAAATGCTGCTTGATGAGGTCTCCCTCGATCTCATAGACCGAGATGCCTTCATACGTGTCCCCGAGCGTGGTGAATTCGACCCGCTGGGGGATCGAAACCCAATTGCCGTTCACGGTCATCGGGCCAAGGTTCTCGGCGGTGAATCCGTATCTCTCGAATTGTGACATCCTGTTTTCCATCGCGTTCAGCGGGTAGGGAAATTCGGCGTTGGCGTCGAATTCTGTGAAGTTGCTGGTCACCGTCGCCGACCAGGCTTCGAAATCGAAGCTCATCCACGCCGCGCTCGACTCTTCGATCAACGCCTCGACATCGCTCGTCACCAAGTTGTCGATCAGGAGCCAGGCCCCGGCCGCCACGATCACCGCCGACAGGACGACCACTGCCAGGATCAGCCAGCGGTTGTTGCGGGTGACGGTCTCGATGGTCCGCATCGGTTTCTCGATGGTCTTTTCCATGGTTTCCATGACTTCCCCTCTCGTATTCATGTTTGAGGACCGTCCGTTACGTCCCCGCCATCGCCACAGCAGGGTCAGGGCGGCCGCCAGCATCACCGATCCACCGGCGGTTCCCGCCACGACTAACGCCAGGACGCTCACGTCCCTTGGCGTTGGCACCTGGAAGACGCGAGAACCGCCGAAGGCCGCGTCCAGAGCGGGCCCGGCCCCCAACAACCAGCGTCCGGCCACAATGCCCCCGGCGAATACCAGGATCGCCGTTGCCGTGGCAGCCGCCACCCAGGCGCCGTGCAGCCACGACGGAGTCCTCACCTTTTCGGGTGAAGCTGCTCTGCGTTCGATCTCGGCCCACTGATGTGGCGTCTCCAGGAGGTCAAGAGCCTCGAACCGCTGTCGCAAATCACGCATCGCTCTCACCTCCTTCGAGCAGTTGCTGGAGTCGGCGTCGTCCCCGGGTCAGATGCATCCGCACCGCGGCCGGCGTGGAGCCGACCATTCGGGAGATCTCGGCCGTTCCGTAGCCCCCGTAGTAGTGGAGGACCACACACACCCGCTGCTGTTGGGGGAGTTCCCGCAGCGCCGCCAGCAATTCCCACGCTGGTTCCGGGTTGCGCACCGAAGGGGCGGACACGAGGGGCGCAGATCGCCGTCGATCCTGCATTCGTCCGGCGGCGATCCGGAAAGCCGCTCTCCATACCCATTTCTCTGGTGAATGGATGGCGCTCCCCCGCTTGAGTGCCTGGGCGAAGGCTTCGGCCACGGCATCGTCCGTCACATGGCGATCCTGGGCGTAGGCGAAAACGGCTCGCCACAACCTGGTCCCCTGCTGCCGGTAGACCGCCTCGATTTCCGAGGTCGCCGTGACCGTCGCCGGTCTCGTCACGCTGTTCCTCTCTACACGATGCAACGGCATCCATCCGGTGTCCGACTCCAATGCGATGGTGGACTCTTCTTCCATGTCACCCCTACAGGGGCCGAGAGGGGGAAGAATGCAACATCGTCTCTTGGAGTTGTTGATTCGACAGTAAGGACACGACCCAGGTTGTGCCAGAGGCGAATGGCCTGGGGTCTCCAAGAACCACCCTCTCCGCTTCGCCGCCTTCGGCAACTCCGCGCCTCTCCCGCCGGCGGGCGAGGCTAAGACAACGTCAGGACGACCGTCAACCCGGAAACAGGCCGGCGCGACTCAAGAGGCCGGGGACCTGTTTGCCCAGCCGCTCGCCCAGCCAGGGCGGTATCACTGTCAGGCGCTCGAGGTCGAGGCCGGTTTCAGCACCCATACGGGCGAGCATGTAGGCGAGGTCTTCGGTGGGGATGTTGCCGGTGGCGTTGGGGGCGAACGGACAACCTCCTATTCCTCCGATGGAGGCGTCGAGGACCCGGACTCCGGCCTCGACGGCCGCATAGGCGTTGGCCAGGCCGGTATTGCGGGTGTTGTGGAAGTGGCAACGGATGGGTACGTCGCCGATCACATCCCGCACCGCGGATACCAATCGGGTCACCGCATGCGGGTCGGCCACACCGATCGTGTCGCCCAGGGCAAGTTCTGAGGCCCCGGCGGCGGCCGCTCGTTCGGCGATTTCGATCACCCGCCGGGCCGGTGTCTCTCCTTCATACGGGCACCCGAAAGACGCCCCGATGGTGAGCGTGACCGGCACCTTCCCTGCCGCCCCGCCGACGACTTCCTCGAAGGCGGAAAGGGTCTCAAACGTGGTTGCACGTTGATTCTTCTGATTGAAGGTGTCGGTGGCCATCACACTGAAGTTGATCTCGTCGACCCCCGCCTCCAGGGCCCGGGTGAATCCACGACCGTTCAATGCCAGACCGATTCTCGAGAAACCGGCCGGGTCTGGAAGCGCAGCAATGACCGCATCTCCGTCGGCCATCTGCGGCACCAGCCGTGGATTGACAAAGCTGGCGATCTCGATGCGACGCAACCCGGCCGCCGCCAGCATCCCGATCAGCTCAACCTTGTCCTCTGTGCCCAGGACCGCCGACTCGTTCTGCAGGCCGTCGCGGGGTCCGACCTCGACGATCTCAATATCCACGGGGCGCTACACCTGCGGTAGCCGGGGAGCCACCCGCGACGGCGGCTGTTCGAACTCGGGCACCGCAGGCTTCTGCTTGCGGATCAGCTTTGCCACCTCACGAAGCGCTCGCTCCATCTGCGGATCGCGCCCTTCCCGATAGTCCTGCGGCTTGATATCGACCTCGATATCGGGGTCGGTCCCATAGTTCTCTACTCCCCACCCGACATCCTCGAACCAGAACGAGAACTCAGGCTGAGTGGTGATCGTCCCATCGACGAGCGCGTGCCGCGGGAAGATGCCGACCACGCCGCCCCAGGTTCTCTTGCCGATCAGCGGACCCAGTTCGAAGAGCTTGAACGCATGGCTGAAGATGTCACCGTCGGATCCGGAGTACTCGTCGGTGAGGGCAACCATCGGACCCATCGGTGCATCCTCCGGGTACGACTGGGGTTGACCCCAGCGGGTGAGGTCGTAGCCAACTCGACGTCGGACCAGTTTCTCCAACAACAGCTGGGAGACGTGGCCGCCCCGGTTCTGACGAACGTCGATGATCAACCCGGGCCGGTCGACTTCGGTTCCGAAGTAGCGGTGGAATTCCGAGTACCCCCACGGCCCCATGTCGGGCACATGCACATATCCAACCAGGCCGTCGGTCTCAGCATGCACGCGGGACCGGTTCTGCTCGACCCAGTCCCGATATCGGAGGAGCTCCTCAGATCGCAGCGTGTCGACGGCAACCACTCGCGATTTGCGCCGTCCCCGACGAACCGTGAGGTGCACCGTTCGTCCGGCTCGATCCACGAGGCGCTCGTAGGGCGAAACGGTCGCGTCCACCGGACGCCCGTCGACGGCCAGGAGGGCATCCCCCTCGGCGATGTCGAGACCGGGAGCGATCAAGGGCGACGCGGCCTTGCCATCCCAGGAGTCGCCCCTGGGAATCCTGGCTATCCGCCAGGTCCTGCCTCGCAATTCGAGATCGGCGCCGAGGAATCCCTGAAACCAATGCGGCTCCGGCCGGTAGTCGCCCAGCAGTTCGTAGGCGTGTGACGTGCCCAGTTCACCCTGCATTTCCCACATCAGATCCGAGAACTCGGCCCGGGATCCCACCCGGTCTACCAGCGGGAGATACCGATCGTGGATGGCCGTCCAATCGATTCCGGCCATAGTCTCGATCCAGTACTGGTCGCGCTGCAACCGCCAGGCTTCCCGATACATCTGCCGCCATTCAAATGCAGGCACCACTTCCACACGGACGCGACCCATATCGACGAGGCCCGATTCCCGGCCGGGCTCCTCAGGCTTCTTGTCTGCTTCTTTCCACGCAACGGGAACGACCCGCAGTTTGTCCGCACCCCGGATCCCGAGCACCTGACCGTTGAGCGATACCGAGAACGTGGACATGCTCTCCGTGACGGTTTCCACCTTCTCCTGAGCGAAGTCGTATGCCTCCAGACGGCCCTTCGGTGCCGTCTCGCCCGAAGCCCAGTCTTGTCCGAGGCTGCCTTCCACAGGGAAGGAGGAGAACAGGACCCGTCCTTTGGCCCCCAGAACCTTGCCGTAGCGTCCTTCCGGAACCGGGAAGGCCACGACCCGGTCTTCGATCCCCGACAGATCGATCTCGACCGGCGCCGGTTCGGGTTTCTCGTCTTTCTTGTCGCCCGGCTTCTCGTCACCGTTCTTCTTGCCGCTCTGGTCGTTGGGTGCGCCCGGCGGTCGAGGGGCGCGGGTGGCGGCGGCGAACGGGTTGACGGTATCGGCTTTGAGCGGAATGAGATATGGCCTCATTCCTTTGGGGAAGCCGAGATCGAAGTATTGACTGTCGTATACCGGATCGAAGACTCGGAGTGATAGGAAGTAGAGGTAGCGCCCCTCAGGGTCGAAAGACGGATACCCATCGACGAAATCGGGGCGGGTCACCTCGGTGAGTTTGCCGGAGCCAGAATCGTAGAGTTGCACAGTGGCGTTGCGGCGGGACACAAACGCCCCGAAGGCCAGCCATCTTCCATCGGGAGACCAGCTGAGACCGAGGATTCTCCGGTGCGGGCTGTGGGCAATCACCTCAGTGGATCCAGCCTCCAGATCGACCAGCACGACTTCCTGCCGCTGGTTGGTGAGGGCGATCCTGGCGGCGCCGGCCGGGGCAACCCGGAGTTGATCGGGACGGCCGATATCTCCATTGATCCGGATTTTCTCGCCGCTGCCATCGGCATTGAACACAATCAGCGACTCTTCGCCCTCTTCGTCGGTGATGGCTACCAGGCGTTCCCCGTCCGGGAGCCAGGCGGCCAGGCGATAGCGTGATGAGGAGATGGCGCCGTGCCGGAGTGGGGCTCCTTCCCACAACGGCATGCTGAAGATTCCGCCGCGCACAGCGGCAACCAGAGAGTGACCCTCCGGGTGCAGGTCGAAATTCTCGACAAACCCCTTGGGGGCGATGAACTTCCGGTTGCGCTGGCTGCGGGAGCTGTTGATCTTGACGAGCACCTTGCCGGCCGAGTCTGTCTCCGGGACGTAGCTGTGGAGATCGGCACCTGCGTGGTACACGATGGCGTGACCGTCCGTGTTGGAGAATCGGGTGTAGAACTCGTCACCGTGCGTGTGCCGGGTGAGGCCGCGACCGGTCGGCGTGCATGAATACAGGTTGCCGGTGCCCTCGTGGTCGGACACGAAGTAGATGCGAGAACCGATCCACATCGGGGAGGCCAGGTTCGCTTCGAGTTTGATCAGCGGACGGAATACGCCTTCGCCAGAGCGATCGATCCACAGCGTTCCGGCGGTTCCCCCCGATACCGTTTCCAGCGAGCCGGGTCGTATGAGTTGCGCCCGATGACGACCCCGGGCCCGTCCGGCTGGTATGAGATAGCGCGAGCCGGTCCAACGTTGAAAGCGTCCGGCGCTCCCCCGGACAAGGGCACGGCATGCAAGTGCATGAAGCCTCGGAAAGCCTGTTTCCAATCGGTCGAGACGATGACGTGGCTTCCGTCGGGGCTCCAGCCGACAACCTGGGTCAACGCTCCCATGAAAGTGAGACGCACGGCCGGACCGCCGTCGGCATCCATGACCCATGCCTCCGGATGCCCTTCGTCACGGCTGGTGAAAGCGATCTTCGATCCGTCAGGGGAAAAGACCGGAAACGAGATCGTGCCGGGATTGGCAGTCAGGCGGCGGGCGACTCCACCGTTGGACGGAACCGACCACAAGTCGTCCTCACTGACGAACACGATGGTGTCGCCGTGGATGGTCGGGTGACGGTAGTAGCCGAGATCAGCGGACATGGGGCCTCCAAGACAGCACCGGATGGATCGGTGGGAATGCTAAACCGCACTGGTGTCTTCTGCAGCACCCAGACGCGAAGAAGCCCCGGACATCCGGGGCTTCTTCAGACCGAGCGCGTCTGGCTAGGCGTCGATCAAACCATTTTCGACCAGGAAGTCTCGAGCAATGACATCGGCGTCTTCGGGTTCGAAGAACCGCTCGTTCATCGCCAACAGGCTCTCTGTGGTGATCTTGGCGCTGACACCGTTGACCAGGGTCACGAAGTCGTCACCGTACTCATCGATGATCTCCTGGCGAACCACCGGCACAATGTTCTCAGCCGGCTGCAAACCCAGATCGTCGTCGAGCGCGAGGAACTCATCAATGAAGAGATAAGTCGTGAAGAACAGGCCAACATCGATCTCCTCGCCGTTGAGGGCCGCCACCGTCAACGGGCCACCGGCATCGAGCGCCTTGAACTCGCTGATGTCGAGACCGTACAGACCCTCGAGACCGAGCTGGCATCGAGGACGGACCGGACACTCGGGTGGTCCCCCTAGCACCAGGTTCTCGACTTTCGACAGATCCGAAACGTTGCTCAGACCCAGCTCATCTGCCAGGACTTTTGTGACAACGAACGTGTTCTTGTCTTCCGCTGGGGCCAGCTCGAGCACGGCCACCCCGGCTGATGCGTACGCATCGACGAGTAGGCCACGAGTGGTTGCTGCGTCGGCCGATGGCTCTATGCCGAAGCCCGCCTCGACCGCACTACCGACGTATTCGGGAACGAAGTGAATCTCTCCTCTCTCGAGTGCCGGCTTCAGCACCTCGCGAGGTCCGACCTGGACCTGATGGTTGACGGCATATCCGCTCGCTTCGAGAGCTTGCTTGTAGATCTCAGCGAGGATTTCACTCTCTCCAAAACCAAACGAAGCAATCTCGATTGTGGTGTCAGGGGCAGGTTCTGTGGTTTCGGGCGGTGTGGTAGTGGTCGTCGTTTCAGCGCTGTCATCAACCACCACGGTGGTGGTCGTTTCTCCTGCATCGTCACCCGACGCACAAGCACTGAGCACCAAGGCCAGCGCCACGAACGTCGCCCCAACGACGCGATTGCGGAAAATTCTCCGCATGGGTTTCTCCCTTCTTCGTGAAATGTGCCCGCCGGAGCGAGCCATCACAACATAACCGACATTTGTTTTTCGCAGAAAGACGGGCCCCGCGCACACGGCGAGCCCGCTCTGAGAGTTACAACCTTCCCGAGCGAGCAAACATTCCTTGCGAGCCGGCTCCCTAGACCGATTGCCGTTCAGGTTCCACAGGACCGGGCCGGCTTGACGTCGCGGCCTGGATGCCGGCCGGGACCGCCCATCGTTCCAGAAGCTCAAAGAACAGTTCGGTGAGAACGGCGAGAATCGCCACGAGCAGCCCCCCGACAAAGACGGCCACGTTGTCCCGTTGCGAAAACCCATCGATGATGTAGCGGCCCAGGCCACCCCAGGCGACCAGTGCACCCAGGGTGGCAGTGGCGACCACCTGCACGGACGCCACCCGCACCGCAGAAAGGATGACGGGCGAGGCCAGGGGAAGCTCGATGCCTCGCAGAATATCCCAACCCGTCATCCCCATACCGCGGGCCGCCTCAACGGTTCCAGCATCAACCTCCCGGACCCCGGTATAGGTGTTGGTGAACATCGGTGGAAGCGCCAGAGCCACCAGGGCTAAGAATGTCGGCCAGAACCCGAGACCCAGCCCCAGACTGATGCTGATCGGGAGGGCCAGGGCCACGATCGCGAACGAAGGAACCGCTCGCCCAATATTCACAACCGAAACCGCCAACAAACCTCCCCGACCGGTATGACCGAGGAACAGGGCGGGCGGAATGGCGATCAATGAGGCCACAACCATCGAAAAGACCGAAAGGCCGATGTGATCGAGAGTGCGGTTGATGATTCCGGCCTGCCCCACCCAGTTGGCCCCGTCCGAGAAGAAGGTTATGACCTCGCTCATGAACTCCATCAGACGGTCGCTTTCGCTCGAACCCAGGGAGTCAGGGCCCGCTGGGCTATTACGAGAAGGAGATCGATGATGACGGCGAGCAGGACCGACATCACCGCTCCCACCATGATCTCAGTCGTGAAGAACCGCCGCAGACCCTGCAGGATGAAGAAACCAAGTCCCCCTTGTCCGATCAGCGCCGTGACGGTCACGAGGCCGATCGTGGTCACGGAGGCGATTCTGATGCCGGCGATGATGACGGGTAGGGCCAGCGGAACCTCTATCTGAAACAGGACACGACGCCGTGTGTACCCCATGCCGAAGGCCGCCTCCTTGATGGCCGGATCGACTCCGTCTATCCCGGCAACGATGTTCCGGATGAGGATCAGCAATGTGTAGCCGACCAAACCGATCTCGGCCGTGAGTACCGAGAGGCCGGTGATCGGGACCAGGATCGAAAACAAAGCAAGACTGGGAATGGTGTAGAGAATCCCGGTGACCCAGGTGATTGGAGCGAAGGTCTTGCGGTATCTGATCGCCAGCAAAGACAACCCCACCGAGATCACCAGTCCGACTCCAAGCGCGATTCCGGTCAGGAGCAGGTGCTCACGAGTTGCCAGCCAGATATCGTCGAGATGGTCGAAGACCCAATCCCACCTGACAAGAGGCTGGCCTTCGAACTGGGCAAGAATCATTGAGTAATCTCGTCACTGATTCGCTCGGCGGTCAGCATTCCCAGGTAACGGTCGTCGTCGAATACCGCTGCCACTTTCGCCCGGGTGCTCACGATGGCGTTGAGCGCTTCTTTGAGGGTTGCCGAAGTGGTTAGCCGACTCCGGAAGGGTCTGAGGTCGTGCGCCGGAACCCCGCCCAAACTCTCGACCTCGGTCAGATACAGCCAGCCGAGCAGCGTGTTCTCGGTTCCGACGCCCACCCAGTCGACCTCATACCGTGCTGCCATGCCTTTGGCATCCTGCAACGAGGTCCCCGGTGCTACCACCGGTCCCGGATCGAGATCGACAGCGTGGATCGGGATCAAGGACAGCCGCTTCAATCCCCGATCGGTGCCCAGGAACTCGGCAACGAAGTCTGTGGCGGGCTCGCGAAGGATGTCCTCGGGTGGGCCCATCTGCTCGAGCACTCCCCCGACATTGAGAATGGCCACCCGGTCGCCAAGTTGGATCGCTTCGTCGATGTCGTGGGTGACAAAAACGATGGTCTTGTGCAGTCGCGCCTGCAAGCTGAGCAACTCGACCTGGAGACGGGTGCGGACGATCGGGTCGACTGCACCAAACGGTTCGTCCATCAACAACACCGGGGGGTCGGCGGCCAGGGCCCGGGCAACCCCGACCCGTTGTTGCTGACCGCCCGAAAGCTCGGCCGGATACCGGCCGGCCATATCGGCTTCCAAACCGACCAGATCGATCAATTCGTCGACCCGATCGTCGATCTTGGAGCGATCCCAATCCAGCAATTTCGGCACGGTGGCGATGTTCTGGGCAATGGTCCGATGGGGGAACAAACCGGTCTGCTGGATGACATATCCGATGTTCCTGCGCAGAATATGTGGCTCGGTGTCTATCGCATTGACTCCGGCCACCCAGATCCCGCCGGAGGTCGGTTCGATGATCCGGTTGATCATCTTCAATGTGGTCGTCTTGCCGCACCCCGACGGGCCCACCAGCACAACGATCTCACCCTCAGGGACCTCGAGCGACAGATCCCCGACTGCCGCCGAGGCACTGCCGGGGAAGGTCTTCGAAACGTGTTCCAGGCGGATCATGGCATCGGTCATAGGGCTCCCAGGGGTGGGCGCAGCCTAATCAGTGTCGCCAGTCTTCAGTCATCGGTTGGGATAGATGCGACCGGTCTGCTGGGAGAGTTCGGACACAAGAAGACCAGGTCGATGGCGCCTATCAGCAACCCGGGATCTCGCGGTTACTGGGGTGGACGGACCCCGCCGTGCGGTATCCCCCAGGTGGCCTGCGCCGGCACGCGGGTTGCGGCCCGCTTCGCAGCGATCAACCACCATCCACCCGCTGCAGTCAACACCGCAGCCCCACCGGCCAGCGGCACTATCGGGAAAGCACCCGTGTTCTCATTGCCATCAGCCTGACCCGCCGGATCCCCTGCAGCCGCAGCCGTCTCAGTGACACCGGTCTCGAATTCGGCGGGCGGTGATGCCACAGGCACCGAGGTCGTCGTCGAAGAGAGAGACAGGACGACCTCGGGCGTGCCAGTTGTCGAGGTAGTGGGCGGAGCGGTTGTGGTCGAGGTGGGCGGAGCCGTTGTCGAGGTGGGCGGAGCGGTTGTCGAGGTGGGCGGAGCGCTTGTGGTCGTCGCAACAGGTGCAGCGGTGGTTGTGGTCGCCGGTGGAGCCGTCGTCGTGGTCGCGGGTGGAGCCGTCGTCGTGGTCGCGGGTGGAGCCGTCGTGGTGGTCACGGGCGGGACGGTTGTCGTTGTAGCGGGCGGAGCCGTCGTTGTCGTCGTCCCGCTGTAGTCGTAAGGACACAGCGTGGTGGCCGGTAGCGAACCACCCGACTCCTGCACGAATACGACGGTCACGTACCTGGCCCCGTTGCCACCGGTGGCGAACTCGACCCCTACCCGGTTGAAGCCGGCGTAGAGGTTGTTCTTACAGTGACCCTCGGACTCCATGAACATACGATGGATATTCGGGACACTCCACCCGTAGGCGATGTTCTCGCCGATTCTCGTCCAGGGTCCGGTCACCCCGTCCGATAGGTCGCTGCGGTGCTGGAAGGTCCCAGTCGATGCCATCCAGGCGGAGTGATCGGCGGCGATCTGCACCAGGTCGTCGCGGAGGGTGAGCGCCTGCGCCCCAACGGCTGCCCGATCTTGATTGATCAGATTCAGCAACTGCTGGGCGTCGCTGCTCACTGCCCAGGCCGGCAGGGGCCGCGGAACGGACGCGACCCCGAAGAAACTGACCATCAAAACGAGGATGGCCGCCAATCTCGCTTGCGCGGGGCGGCCATCCTGCAGTGCGGTGCCAGCGCGGCAACGTTGGAAAGCCATCACTGTCAGGCATCGGCACAGCCGCAGAGAGCTTGAGCGCCATTCGCGGCAGAGAGTGAGATTTCTTCGACCGGGTTGAGGTCTACGTTGCCGGTCCCGACACACAGCCAACGAGACGCCCGTTGCCGTCCACGACGGGTATCGGTGCACCGTCGAACAGGTCGGCCAAGCGGGCCGCTTCCTCGTAACTGTCCCCGACGTCGAGGAAGACGGGATCGTCCATCAGGTCACCGACGCTGACGCCGGGATCGGCACCTACCAACGCGGCCTTACGTACGATGCCGACAAGCCTCCCGGCATCCACCACTGCAGCAACAGCATGATCCATAACCCGCAAAGCGTCTCCGACCAGCAAGTGAGTGCTCACATAGGCGGGCTCCTCCATGCGGTGATACACCCGGCCCGGCGCCTGCTGAACAACGATGGCGCCGGCCGGTGCCCGCTGCCGTAAACGGACCCCGGTCCCAAAAAAGGCTCGCTGCAACCACCAACCGCCCGGTGCTCCCAGTACCAGCAGCGCATCGGCCGGGAGCGCGTCGATCAATTCTGCGGCCCCGGCCGTTTCAACGACGCGATACGACATGCCAGGGATCTTCCCGGCCAGGGTTTCCACGATTCTCCGGGCGGCCGGAAGTTCGTCGGGCGTTGGGTACGCAGACACCATTTCGGCGGCAACGCCAAGCGCTTCGCCGAGACGGCAGGCGATCCGGGCGGCCAGCGCCGAGTGGGGACCGCTACTGACCGCAGCAGAGACGCTCCCGATATTCGCAGCAAGGAAGTCCGATGGTACGGCGACGCTCACGAAGTCGAACCCGGGTGGCAACCGGCGCGTCACCAAGAGATCTGCCCTCGTTTCGATGCATTCGGTACGGATGTCGTCCTGCACGCGAGTCGGCGCGTCACGATCGAGCAAACCGGCCAATTCGGCGCAACCTTTGCCGCGGGTCCATACGACGCGGAACGGTTGGCCGGATCCGAATTGGTTCTCAAAGGCCGCAGCCATACTGTTCACCTTGAATGAGTCGTCGACGCCCTGTGCGTCACCCTACCGTTGACTTGGGAATCAGAGCGAAGAGTCGTAGATTCTTGCCGAGGTATCAACATGCAAATAGGTTCACCAAACCAACTCAACAAGGCGGAGCGTCGCGTCTCGATAACACCCGACGTGGCGACGCGTCTGGCCAAGCAAGGTTTCTCGGTCATCGTCGAGTCGGGCGCGGGCGTAGCTGCCGGTTTTCCAGACCAGTTCTACGAAGAAGCCGGGGCAACGATCGGAGACTCCGCAGCCGTCTGGGGGTCCGAACTGGTGGTATGTCTGTCTGCCCCCACCAGCGACCAAATCGGGCTGCTCCGTCGGGGCGGAATCCTGCTCGGCCTCCTGGAACCCCTCGACAAACCCGACCAGGCCAAAGCGTTGGCGGCCGCCGGAGTCACCTCGCTGGCCTTCGAAACCCTGCCTCGCACCACCCGTGCCCAGCCGATGGACGTCCTCTCGTCTCAGGCTACCGCCGCCGGCTATCAGGCCGTGTTGATCGCTGCGGTTGAGCACGGCAAGTTCTTTCCGATGCTCACCACCGCGGCCGGGACGATCCGGCCGACGAAGGCCCTGGTGCTGGGGGCCGGGGTGGCAGGCCTGCAAGCCATCGCCACCGCCAAGCGCCTCGGAGCGATCGTGTCTGCGTACGACGTGCGGGCTGCCGCCGCGGAACAAGTCGAGAGCCTCGGGGCTCGCTTCGTTCATCTCGAGATAGAACAACAGGACGAGACCAAGACGGGCGGTTACGCCAGGGAACTCGAGGCCGACGCTCAGGCACGACTACTCATGCAACTCGGCGACTACGTGGCCCGTCACGATGTTGTCATCTCAACGGCAGCGATCCCCGGGCGGAAGGCTCCGATGCTGGTCACCCGTGACATGGTCGAGAAGATGGCACCCGGGTCGGTGATCGTCGACTTGGCGGTCGCCACCGGTGGCAACTGCGAGTTGAGCAAAGCGGATGAGACGGTCATCCACAAGGGCGTGATCATCATCGCCCCAACCGATCTGGTGTCGGGCGTTGCTACGCACGCCAGCCAGATGTATGCGAGAAACGCCGCGGCCGTCCTCGTGCATCTTCTTCAGGAGGAAGGGGTCGTCATCGACTTCTCGGATGAAATCACTGCCGGTCTCTGCATAACCCATGAAGGTCGGGTTGTGAACGAACGGGTCAAGTCAATGCTGGAAGGAGGGTCCGGCTGATGGCCGATCTCGTCATTCCAATCACGGTGTTCGTCCTTGCCGCCTTCATCGGCTTCGAGGTCATTACTAAGGTCCCGCCCCAACTCCACACACCGCTCATGTCCGGTTCAAACGCAATCTCCGGCGTCACCATCATCGGTGCCCTGGTAGTGGCCGGAGCCGGGGACACCACCACCGCTTCGATATTGGGATTCCTGGCTGTCGCCTTCGCCACTATCAACGTCGTCGGCGGCTTCCTCGTGACCGACCGCATGCTGGAGATGTTCCATCACAAGAAGGAAAAGCCATGAACATCACCCTGGCCTCCTTCCTGTACCTGATCGCAGCAGTTGCCTTCATTGTGGGACTCAAGCGCCTGCAGTCGCCCGTGACCGCCCGCGGCGGCAACCAGCTGGCGGCGCTCGGCATGCTGCTTGCCATCGTGGTGACGCTCCTCGTCACCGACATCATCAGCCCGTGGATCGTCGTTGCCGGCCTGGTGGTCGGTGGCGCCGTTGGCGGCTTCCTGGCTCGGACGGTTGAAATGACTGCCATGCCGCAGCTGGTGGCGGCTTTCAACGGCTTCGGCGGCGGCGCCTCGGCCCTGGTGGCAGCGGCCGAGTTTCTCAGCGTCGATTCCCTGCCCCTGCGCACCGACATCACCATCGTGCTTTCGACCGTGATCGGAGCGGTCACCCTGTCCGGTTCATTTGTCGCGTTCGGCAAGCTGCAGGGGCTGATCTCCGGTCAGCCGGTCGGATATCCCGGCCAGAAGGTCGGGGATCCTCTCGTTGCCGCCATCATCGTCGGCTTGAGCATATGGGTGGTCCTGGGCGGAGGCGCGCTCGTGCTGTGGATCCTGGTGCTGACCGCAATGATCCTGGGTGTGATCCGGGTCCTGCCGATCGGTGGGGCAGACATGCCGGTGGTCATCTCGTTCCTGAATGCTTTCTCCGGGTTGGCCGCATCGATGGCCGGATTCGTCATCGAGTCCAACGCACTGATCATCAGCGGTGCCCTCGTGGGGGCATCCGGCCTGATCCTCACCAACATCATGGTCAAGGCGATGAACCGTTCGCTCGGCAATGTGCTCTTCGGCGCTTTCGGGGCCGCCGCCATGGAGGGTGGACCGGGAGCAATCGGCGAAAAACCCGTTCGCTCGGCCACCGCCGATGACGTCGCCGTCACCCTTGCCTACGCCGGTTCGGTGATCGTCGTGCCCGGTTACGGGCTGGCCGTTGCCCAAGCACAACACAACCTCAAGGAATTGACGAACCTGCTCGAAGAGCGGGGCGTCGAGGTTCGGTACGCAATCCACCCGGTGGCGGGGCGGATGCCGGGACACATGAACGTGCTCCTTGCCGAGGCCGACGTCGAGTATGACAAGCTCTACGACCTCGACCAGATCCAGGACGAGTTCCCTCGCACCGACGTCGCCTTGATCGTCGGAGCCAACGACGTGGTCAACCCGGGAGCTCGGGACGACGAGACCAGCCCGATCTACGGCATGCCCATACTCGACGTTGACAAGGCGACCACCGCGATCGTCATCAAACGAAGCCTCTCCCCCGGCTTCGCCGGCATCGATAACCCATTGTTCTACATGGACAAAACGCTCATGTACTTCGCCGACGCCAAACGCGCCATGAGCGATTTGGTGGCGGCCGTCAAGGAGGCCTAACGGCCGAAGGAGTCGGGGCCACTCCCGGCATTGAGATTGGTGGCTTTCAGGCGCCGACCCGGCGGAGCACCCGGGTCAGGCCGACCATCAAGGCGGCGGCCAGTACGCCGGTAGTCAACAGGAACGTCGCAAGTCCTGTGAACGAAAAGACCGAGGCGTTCACCGCCGCCAGGATTGCCAACCCTCCGAACAGGAAAGGGCGGGGCCATCCGGCGGGGCCCCGCAGCCTATCGAGGCGAGTGGTGGCAGTCCACAGCAGCACGCCGAGGGTCATCATGAGGAAGACCGTCTGAATTGCGGCCAGACTGCTCCAGAGCGTGAGTACCAGGGCAAGACCCACGGTCCCGACCCCAAACCCGACCTCACGCACGGCTTGTCGGGCCCGGTCCTTTCCAGACATAGAACCAAGTTATCAGTTGTCAGTCGTCGGTCATGAGCCAAACTGGGGCGGGGAACCGAGCGCTGAGAACGAGGCAAACTTCATGGACTTTCAAGACGTCATACGAAAACGCAGGATGGTGCGCAATTACACCGGCGACCCGATCGAAGAAGACGTGGTGGACCGGTTGATCGAAGCAGCCCGAAGGGCGCCAAGTGCGGGGTTCGCCAGGGCCAATATCTCGTAGTTGTGACCTCGCCGGAGACCCGGCAAACCATTGCCGACCTATCCGGAGAGCCAGAGTACGTGGCAGCCGGGTTTGACCCGTGGATCTCGAAGGCACCGGTCCACTTCGTCATTTGCACGAGCGAAGCCGACTACCACCGCCGCTACCGGGAACCGGACAAGGTCGACTCAGAAGGCCGGGAGACGACCTGGCCGATCCCGTTTTGGTGGGTCGATGCCGGAGCAATGATGATGTTGCTCCTCCTCGCGGCCGTCGATGAGGGACTGGCTGCCGGACTGCTGGGCGTCCACTCGATTCCCGGACTGCAGACTGTGCTCGGGATTCCCGGCCACGTCACCCCAATCGGAGTCGTCACGGTCGGACACCCGGCACCCGACCGCACATCGGGTTCGCTGGGTCGGGGCTGGAAGCCTGAGGCGGAGGTCGTACATCGAGAGCGGTGGACCGGAGCGGATGGCGTGCAGTCGTAAGATCGGGACATGGCCGACGCACTATTCACCCGAACGGCATCCGGCGCGTTTCTGCCAAGCGCCTTGACTCGTGGACCGTGGAGCCCGGAGTCCCAACACGGTGGACCACCCGCGGCTCTCCTAGCCCGTGCCGTCGAAGCAACCGAACCCGTCTCGATGTTCGTTGCGCGGTTCACCGTCGAGTTCATCCGCCCGGTGCCGATCACCCCGCTCACCGTTGTAAGCCGGGTCGTTCGGCCGGGGAAACGGGTCCAGCTGGTCGAGGCGACTCTGAGCACCGCAGCCGAGCCCGTCGCCCGGGCCATGGCGCTGCGCATCCGGGTCCATGAGGGAATCGATTTGCCACTCGAAGCTGCGGGCCCTCTCGAGACATTGGCCCCGCCCGACACCGTCGAACCGGTACGGCTCGTGCCGGTGGAATGGGAGAACTTCGGAGACGCTCTCGATACCAGACCCCTGATCGGCGGTCTGACCGAGCCGGGCCCTTCCGTTGCCTGGATCCGCCTGATGGTGCCGGTGGTCATGGGTGAGGACCCGACGCCGCTGCAGCGGGTTCTGGTGGCCGCCGACTGTGGAAACGGCATCTCCTCGGCGGTCGACATCGACCGCTACCTCTTCATCAATCCCGACCTGACCGTTTACCAGCACCGGCCGGCCGACGGTGACTGGATCGGACTCGACGCCCACACCCGTCTCGAAAGACACGGCGCCGGACTGGCCGAGGCCGCCTTGTTCGACGAGCAAGGCCGCTTCGGCCGGTCCCTGCAGAGCCTTTACGTCGACAAACGATGACTCTTTTCCGGTTTTGGCGTCCAGAAGGGGCACGGACACCACCTTTCGGACGCCAAAACGGGAGGTAAGGTCGGCTCGTGCACGAGGTCATCACTTCCGTTACGAACCAAAGGGTCAAGCAGCTCGTCAAGCTCCGGAATCGGCGCGAACGAGACGCGTCGGGCGTCTTTCTGATCGAGGGCTATCGAGAGCTGACGAGAGCGGTGGACTCCGGACTGGAGATTCGAGAGATCTACTACTGCCCGGATCTCTTCCTCGGTGAGAACGAAACTGCTCTGATCGAACAGGCGGTGGCCAGAGGAGCCGAGGGCGTTGAGCTGGGTTCCGAGGCCTTTCGGAAGGTGAGCTATCGAGATCGTCCGGAAGGGCTCCTGGGCTTGGCCGATCAATTCCCGGCCACTCTGGATCTGCTGGCGCCGTCATCGAACCCCCTGATCCTGGTCGTCGAATCGATCGAGAAGCCCGGCAATCTCGGAACCATGTTGCGTACCGCCGATGCCGCCGCGGTCGATGCCGTCATCGTGTGTGAACCCACCACAGATCCGTTCAACCCAAACGTGGTCCGGGCCTCGCTGGGTTGTCTCTTCCTGGTTCCGCTGGCCGTCTCGTCGACTCCGGATGCCCTCCGCTGGCTGGCGGAGCGCGGGATCGCCACGTTCGCCACCACACCTGATGCAACGGTGCCTCACTGGCAGACCGATCTCAGCGGACCGGCCGCAATCGCCGTCGGGAGCGAGCAATACGGGCTCACCGAAACCTGGCTGCAGGAGGCTGGGATGCAGATCCGTATCCCGATGGGTGGGCAGGTGGACAGCCTCAACGCCGCTATGGCAGCAGGGGTGGTTGTCTTCGAAGCGGTTCGCCAACGGTCTGGAGCAACCGCCGGGCCGGGCCCGGTGCCTCAATCGTGAAAGCCGACAACTCGAAACGAATGGGCGCCTGCGGTGGCTGAGCATCCGGTCGTGGCGGCACTGTACGACGTGCTGATGGTCCCCAACGACTGGTTGGGGTTGCGCAGGCAAAGAGCCCGCCTGGCTGAGGCCGCCACCGGCCGGGTGCTGGAAATCGGTGTTGGTACTGGATTGAACCTGTCACATTTCACCAACGCCACCGAGGTGGTCGCAATCGACCCCGACCCGCACATGTTGAAACGAGCCACGCGGCGGGCTTCCCGGGCGCCTTGCCCGGTGCATCTCGAACTGCTCCCCGGTGAGGACATGCACTTTCCTACGGACGAGTTCGACACCGTGGTGATCAGCCTCATCCTTTGCACAATTCCCGATCCTGCACTGGCTCTGCGAGGCGCCCGCCGGGTGCTAAAACCGGACGGATCGCTGATCTTCCTCGAGCACATTCGCTCGCCCCACCGCAACACGGCAAAGTTTCAGGACTGGATCACTCCGTACTGGCGGCGAGTGTCGGGCGGGTGCCACACCAACCGATCCACCCTCGAAACCATTGCAGCCAACGGATTCGAGATCACCAGGTTATGGCGATCGAAGAGTGGGAGCCTGGTTCAAGGAGAAGCGAAGAAGAGTACCTAGGCGCTCTTCGTTGTTGGGAACCAGCCGTCGAGCCAAACCCCCTCCGCTTCTCGCCTGTTGGCGAGAAACACCTCCCCCCATCTCGCTCACTTCGTTCGCAGGGGAGGATGCTTGACATCGAACGTATGTTCGATCTAGTTTCGGTGCGGTGATTACCGCCGTCCAGCAGAGTTTCGATGACATGGGGGCTCCGTTGAGCGAAGTCCCTTTTTGTGTTCTCGATCTCGAAACAACGGGGGGCTCGCCGGCCGATTGCTCCATTACCGAAATCGGGGCGGTCAAGTATCTCGGGGGCGAGGAACTCGGAACCTTTCAGACGCTGGTGAACCCCGGCTCACCGATCCCGCCCTACATCACCATCCTGACCGGGATCACCCAATCGATGGTCATCGAAGCGCCCCGGATCGAGGAAGCCCTTCCGGCTTTCCTGGAATTCATTGGCGATGCGGTGATCGTCGGCCATAACGTGCGATTCGATCTTTCGTTCCTCAACGCCGACTCGATGCGCCTCGGGTACGGCCGGTTGCCGAATCGCTCGGTCGATACCTACGCCCTCGCCCGCAGACTCATCCGCAACGAGATTCGCAACTTGAAACTGCAGACCCTGGCCGCTTACTTCCGGTCCCCGACCGTTCCCACCCACCGGGCGCTCCAGGACGCCAAGGCGACGGCCTGGGTACTGCACTCGTTGCTGGAGCGGGCCGGCTCGCTGGGAGTCACCGCCCTCGAAGACCTTCTGCAACTGCCCACGGCGCGCGGCTCGGCCGACTACGGGAAGATCCGCTTGGCTGACGCTCTCCCCCGCCGGCCCGGCGTATACATCTTCAAGGACCGCAACGGCGGCATCTTCTACATCGGCAAGGCCAAGAACCTGCGCACCCGGGTCCGGAGCTACTTCTATGGAGATACGCGCCGTACGGTCTCCTCGATGCTGAAAGAACTCGACACAATCGAGCACCGGGTCTGCGCAACGGAACTCGAGGCGGAGATCACCGAACTTCGACTCATCCATGCCCATCGGCCGCGCTACAACCGCCGTTCAAAACCCCCCAAGTCGTCGCATTTCGTGAAACTGACCACTGAGAAGTACCCGAGACTGTCGCTGGTTCGGACCCTGCGCGAGGACGGACTCGTTTATCTGGGTCCCTACCGGAGCCGCCGGAGTGCGGAAATCGTAATGACTGCGCTCTGGGACGCGGTCCCCATTCGACGGTGCTCGGGCAGGCCGGGGAAGCGCGGAAGCGAGTGCGCCTTCGCCCAACTCGGGGTCGCCGCTTGTCCCTGTGACGGCTCGCTGGCCGAATCCGACTACCAGCCGATAGTCGAACGCCTCGTGTCGGGCATCGAACGGGACCCGCAGCTCCTTCTGGCTCCCCTTCAGGACAAGATGACCGAGTTGGCCCTTCAACAGCGTTTCGAGGAAGCCGGTTGGATGCGGGACCGCTACCGGGCACTGGCCCTTTCGCTCGAGCGGCGCCGTGCGTGGCAGACTCTCAACCGGGCCGGGATGCTGTGGGCTGAGACTGCGGCTGGAGAAGGCGCTCTCGTCGAACGCGGCCGGTTGACCTTCGCCTGGAGCGGTAGCGATCGGCCGGCCTTCTATCCGTCGGGCGCCGACTTCGAGACTTCGTGGCCACCGGTTCCGCCCGCTGTGCAGGACGCGGAAGAGGCCCACTTGATCTGGCAGTGGCTGGGTCGGTCGGAAGCGGCGCTCCTCGAGTCGTCGCAACCCCTGCACATGCCGGTGGGGCGGATTCCTGAGCTGCACCTCGCCGCTTAAAGCACCGGAGAGGCTGCTCGCAGCAGTACCCGGCCCTCTACCATGCGGACATGCGATTCACCGTCCGACCCGGAAGAGACCCGGTGGCAGGAGCAGACCGTACCCTGCTGGCCGCCATGGGTATGCCCGGTGGCGGCATCATTTCCGTCGGTAGGTCCCACGTCCTCGTCCGACCTCGCGAAACCTCTGAGCCCACGGCCCTGCTGCTCGGTCCGCAGGCTCTGCAAAACGCAGGGCTGACCGCCGGACAGGGCGTCGCTGCCAAACGGGCCATTCTTCCGACTGCCCGCCGGGTGGTCATTGCGGGCGATGAGCTGGCGCTCGAAGTGCGCACGCTGGTGCACGGTCTGCAGGGGAGGCCGGTCAGCGCAGGCGACCTCGTGACGGTAGATACCGCCTATGGCGACCGTGGCGGTGAACCCGTAGAAATCCGCATCGCCGAGGTCGATCCGGATCCGGCAGCGACGGTGGGCATGGCAACCAGTTTCCTGAGCGAGGCTGAAGCAACGCGTGCTCCGCTCACCGTTCCCCAGGTTTCATCCCGGGCAACTACGGCGCGACCGGGTGCCCCGACCACGACCGAAGCACTGCTGGCCGGATTGGAAACCGAACTGGAGATGTTGACCGGCTGGTTCTCGCTACTCACGTCACCTCAGGACCTGCCGGCAGCCTGGGGTCTGCCCCAGGTAGCAGGGGTGATCGTCGAAGGACCGATCGGTTGCGGGAAATCTGAACTGGTTGCTGCTGCTGCCCAAACGGCCGGTGCCCGGGTGCATGAGGTTTCGCTCGACCTCGTGTTCAAACCCGAACGGCTCCTCGACATGCTCGAGAAAGCCAAGAACACTGCCGCCCCGGCGGTTGTGTTCGTCGACCGCCTCGAGGCTGTCGCCGGTGAGGAGGGCCTCGCCCCATTCCGGACCCAGGTGAGCGCCATCCTCCGTTGGTTCCTCGATGCGGTTGCCGAGCAGCCCGGACTCGCCTGCGTGCTGGGAGTTGCTTCTGCGGGTCATTTGGACGACACCATCACCCGTTCGCCTCTCCTGCCCCGCACGCTGAGTATTCCTCCCCCCGACCTGAACCGGCGCCGTCTGCTTTTCGACGCGGCGTTGTCCCGGGTGCCATCCGAGGAGATCGACTTCGATCGGCTGGCTTCACGGTCGGCTGGATTCTCCGGAGCGGACATCATCGCCTCGGTCGTGCACGCCTCGGCCGTCGTGGCGCGCACCAGAGGCAAGGTGACGACGGAGTTGATGATCGACGCCCTCGACGGCACCTCACCATCCCTGGGGTCGATACCGATGGGCGACATCCCCTCGTACGGATTCGAGCGGGTTGCCAACCTCACCGAGGTCAAGCAACGCCTCACCGAAGCCGTCATCTGGCCCATCACCGAGCCGGAGCGGTTTGCCCGGATGGGTATCGAGCCGCCGCGGGGCATCTTGTTGTTCGGCCCACCAGGGACCGGCAAGACCTTTGTGACCCGGGCGCTTGCACATGAATCAGGAGCAGCGTTCTTCTCGATCAAGGGTGCCGAGCTCCTCGACAAGTTCGTCGGGGAATCCGAACGGGGCGTCCGGGAGGTGTTTGCCCGCGCCCGCGCAGCCGCCCCCGCCATTCTCTTCTTCGACGAAGTCGACGCCCTCGCGCCGGTCAGAGGGCGGTCCTCCACCTCGGTGACGGACTCAGTCGTTGCCGCGCTGCTGACCGAAATCGACGGGGTCGCCGAGCGGGGCGATGTGTCGGTCATCGGCGCCACCAACCGCAAGGATCTGATCGACCCGGCGTTGCTGCGCGCCGGCCGATTCGAAATCCACATCGAGCTTGGCCTTCCCGAAGTTGAGGGCAGACGTGCACTCCTCGCCCTCTCCAATGTGCCTTTCGCCGAAGGGGTCGATCTCGATCAACTGGCCGAAAAGACCGAAGGCCTGTCGTTCGCCGATCTCGCCGGCATGCTTCGCGAGGCCGCGCTCACCGCTCTTCGCAATGACACCTCGGCGTTGTCAGTGGGATGGGACGAGATCGAAAAGGCGATGCAGAGGTTCAAGGCGTAGCCGCCTTTCCTTCAAGACGGCTGGGCGAACGTCCGATACACGCGGAATGCATCGCATTCGATGGGCCACCGCAGTATTTGCAGTCACGCTGCTCTTCGCCGGTTGTGGCGTTTCCTACGACGGGACCCTCCTTTCATCCATCGAGGGCCGTTGGATGTGCGACGTGCAGCGATACACCTTCGATGAGGTCGGTGATATCCAGGCTGAGCTGGATGCCCGCCTGGCAGGTAACGGGGTAACTCCGGAGCAATACCGCGCCTTCAAGGACGACTTGATCGACGATCCAGACCTCCGAGCGGAGGTAGGAGTCGAGTTCACCGCTTATTGCGATACGGGTTCGTCGGGCTGAGACGAACTCAAGTTCCAGCCTGCGCCGTACCGATATCACTGTATGCGCTCTCGCACCATTCTCGCCGTGGTTCTTGCCCTCGTCGTGGGCACCGCCCTGCCCGCAGCAGCCGCGCCCAAACCCGATGTCGACCGGGACGTAGAACTCACCAACTACGAAACTGCCGCCATCGTCGCTGGAGACAGCGCCTGGATTGCGCTCAACTGGCATGGCGGCGGCGGGGACGCAGAGAACTTCCAGTTAACCGTCAAGAAGCCTGACGCCGGCGTCGAAGTCCGCTACCCCGCCAACACCGCCTCCTACAGCTCGCTCTGGGCAGACGACACGCTCTCCGACGATGAATACGATTTCACTGCCGTGCACGTCACCGTCCCCTATGCGGCCGGCAGCGACATCAAGCTGCAATTCACTCTGTCCTACGAGCGAGACGGCAAGCAGCGATCCAACGTATTCAACGTCCGGGTGCCGGTAGTTCAGTACACAGGCGGCGAGGACCTGCAGCTCGTGACTTCCTCACTTGGAGACCTAGCCGTTGGTGAAAGTGCCTGGGTCGGGGTCTCCTTTGCCGGCCTTGCGCCCCGACTCGACGACTTTCAGCTGACCGTCACCGACGCCGGCGGGTTGCCGATCGTGTACCCGTCCGACGGATCGTCCACGAGCCTTCACCACAACGCCCGTCTCGAGGACGGAGAGACCGACATTGCCCGGTTCAGGGTGGACGCCTACGACGTCAACGTCGGGACCTACACGATCGCGGTTGCTGCGACCTACCGCAAAGACGCCACCTCCGCAGAACTCACCGGCTCCGTCACCCTCAACGTCGTCAATCCGTCCGGCTGATCATCGGCCCACGCAATCGCTCAGGGGGACACACCGAACCCCCGATACCTATCAAGACGAAGCAAAGGCGATCCACATGAACAAACAACGTTTAGGAGTGCTCTTCGCTCTCGGATTCATGCTGATCTCGGCGTGCTCGGGAACTGAGTCGTCCGAGCTCACCACCACAACCACAGATCGAGAGGTGACCACAACGGCCGCGCAGGCAGGGTCACAGATCTCCGTTGAGCCGATAGCGCCGCCCGAACTGGACCCCGCCCTTTCCGGCGACGATCTCCTGGTGGCCGTCGAAGCCCGCTGGATGTGCGACGTTCAACGGTACGCGTTTTCCGACCTGAGCGCATTGAACCAGGCTCTGGAAGATCGACTCACGCACTATGGGTTGAACCGGGCCGACTACGACGCCTTCAAGGCAGAGCTGGACAATCAGATCGACCTGCGCGAACAGGTGCTGACCGAGTACGACAGCTATTGCGGCGAGGACTAGTTCGTCGGGACACCGATCTGATAGCCATCAAGATTCGCTACCGCCAACGCCGATGACATGAGTATGAAACATCGAATCATCACAACGGCAATCGCCACCATGTTGGTTATCGGGACCGCCTCCCCGGCCATCGCCAAGGGACCGGAAGCCAGCCTCAAGACGAAGAAAGTCGCCACGATTGTCGCTGGTGACACCGCCTGGGTGGCCATCAACTGGCAGGGAAAAGGCGGCGACGTTGCAGATTTCAAGGTTGTGGCTGAGGCTCCGGCCGGTGTCGAGGTGACCTACCCCGAAAACACCCCCGGATTCACCGGCCTGATGAACGGGCATGTGCTAGCCGAGAAAGAAATGGACTTCACGGCTTTGAACGTTTCCGTCCCGTATAGCCAGACCAAGAACTTCAAGATCAAACTGCTCGTCAGCTACACCGCCGACGGCACTCAGATCGAAGACAACTTCGACGTGACCGTTCCGGTCGCTCGGTACAACGCAGATCAGGACGTCACCCAGGTCACAGAGTCGCTCGGATCTATTGCGAGCGGTGAATCAGCGTGGATGGAAGTCGATTTCACGGGTCTCGCTCCGTTGGTCGATGGCTTCGACGTGATCGTCTCCGACCCGGCGGGTTTGACAGTGGCCTATCCGGCCGCCAAATCGTCGACGAGCCTCAACTTCAACAGCGTCCTCGAGGACACGGAAACTGACTTCGCAGCCTTCCTGGTGGATACGACCGGCGTCGCCCCCGGCATCTACACCCTCGGATTGACAGTGTCGTACACGATGGCAGGTTCTACGAAGACGCTCCCCGGTACCGTCACGGTCGACGTCACCGGCTAGCCGAAACGAGTTGTGACCGAGGCGCGTAGCAACCACGAAGTAATCAGAACGAAAGAGGAGAAACTACTCCAGCTTTTCGCCTTTGCCGATCACCACGATGCCGTCGTCCGAAACGGTGAACCGCTCACGATCCGCCGCGTGATCGACCCCGATCTGATATCCCTGCGGAACGGAAACACCCTTGTCGATGATCGCCCTCTTCACGACTGCATCCCGGCCAACATCAACACCGCCGAATATGACGGAATCCTCGACCAGCGCGTAGGAATGCAACCGGACGTCAGGTGAGATGATCGACCGCCGCGCGGTGGCTCCCGAAACTATGGCTCCCGCCGATACCAGAGACTCGATGGCAGTCCCACGCCGCCCTTCCTGGTCATGGACGAACTTTGCAGGAGGATACGGATAGAGCCACGTAAGGATTGGCCATTCCTCGTTGTAGAGGTCGAAAACGGGATCGACGGTGACGAGATCCATCGACGCGTGGAAATAGGCATCGAGGGTCCCGACATCGCGCCAGTATCCGAACTCACGCTCGGTTTGGCCGGGAACCACGTTGTTGTTGAAGTTGTAGACATACGCGTCGCCCTGATCGACGAACATCGGAACAATGCTCCCGCCCATATCGTGTTTGGATTTCTCATCCTCAGCATCCGCAACAACGGCCTCGATGAGCGCCTCGGTCGAGAAGATGTAGTTCCCCATCGAGGCAAAAGCGAAGTCTGGATTGCCGGGCATATGCGGAGGTTCTGCCGGCTTTTCGAGGAATGACTTGATCTTGCCGTCTGCTCCGGCATCGATGATCCCGAACTCGCTCGCCTCACCGATGGGCACCTTGATTCCGGCCACTGTGGCGGCGGTTCCACTCTCGATGTGCTGGTCGAGCATCTGCTCGGGATCCATGCGATAGATGTGATCGGCACCGAAAACGATGACGTAGTCAGGTTCCTCGTCGCGAATGAGGTTGAGGTTCTGAAAGATGGCATCGGCCGATCCGGCAAACCAGTGGGGACCGCGCCGCATCTGGGCGGGCACGGGTGCTACGTAATAACCGAGCATCGGCGAGAGGCGCCACGTCTGCGCCAGATGGGTATCGAGACTGTGGCTCTTGTACTGGGTGAGCACCACGATCCGGCGGAATCCTGCGTTGACCAGATTCGACAGTGCGAAGTCGATGAGCCGGTATTGGCCGCCGAACGGGACGGCCGGTTTGGCCCGATCTCGCGTCAACGGAAAGAGGCGCTTCCCTTCACCGCCGGCGAGAACCATGGCGAGTACATGTCGTCTTGTTGTCATCTCTGCACAACATACTAGGTAGCCTCTTCCCCGCCCTACGATGCGGGTCCGGATGCCACGTTTACCCCTCGCCGCCGTACTCGCTGCTCTGCTGGTCGTCCTTTCGAGCTGCACACCCGGGGTTTCTCAATCGGCGGCGGCGCCGCTGACTCCCACCAACGCTGAGGAGATGGCCGCTCTGCTCGAAACATCGACCCGGCCGGTGGTCATCAATTTTTGGGCGTCGTGGTGCATCCCCTGTCGATCCGAGGCACCCCTGCTCGAGCGGGCCTTCAACCAGTTCGGCGACCAGATCCGGTTCGTCGGCGTCAACGTCGCCGACACACAGAGCGGCGCCCAAGAATTCGTCGCAGAGTTCGGTCTTTCGTTCGAGAACCTCTTTGATGCTCCCAGATCGGTTCCGGCGGCTTTGGGTGGCTCGGGAGTCCCGCAAACCTACTTCTTTGCGCCTGGTGGAGAATTGGTCCACTATCAACCGGGCGTCATCGACGAGAGAATGCTGGCGTTGCAGATCGACGAGTTACTCAACAGGGCTGAGAACCCCTGATGGAATTTACCTTGCTGTGGGCAGCGGCCACCGGCGTCGGCGCTGCCCTGTTGATGGCCTGGTGGGAAAAGTCGCTTGGTCTCATTCCAGCGGAGACCGGCAGCCTGAGCGATCTCATTCTGGGGGCCGCAGTGTCGGGTTTGATAACCGGTCGGCTGGCAGCCATGGTCCTGTCCGGTACCAGTCCTTTCACGCATCCGGGTGACATCCTCATCGTGCGGAGCGGAGTCGACACCGGCTTTGCCTCCCTCGGTGCCCTGGCGTTCGTTTCACTCACATCTCGCCGCCGGTTGGCCGCAACGATCGATGCCCTCGGACCCGCCGCCATGGCCGGGCTGGCCGGCTGGCATGCCGGTTGTCTGTACCGGGGAGCGTGCCTGGGCACAACCTCATCACTCCCCTGGGCGGTCGCCCAGGAGGGAAGCACGATCACCCGGCACCCGGTGGAGATCTATGCCGCCCTCCTTTTCCTGGTGGCCGCCTTTGTGCTTCTCACGTGGTTGCGCGGCGGAGTCTCGTTTTCCGGGGTTATCGGTGCAGCTGCGCTGGCCATCGCCGGGGCCATCAGACTGATGACCGAGCCAATGCGGCCTTCCCTCGGAACCGGTCCGATCGCCTGGTATGTGGCTGCCTTCGCGATAGGCCTCGGCGGTCTCCTGGCCGTCCGACTCCACGCTCGACGAGCCCGTCCATGACCTGGATAGCCACCATCAGCCGGTAGGAGCAGTTCGAAGGTGAACCAGGCTCCCGACCACCGACGCTACCGCTCGGGAGCTCCTGCCTCGATCCAGTCGATGATGGTCTGGATATCGGAATCGGACATGGTGCCCGACGGTGGCATGACCACACCATCCGGGTGCGTTCCGACGAGCGACTGGACCAGGAGGCTGTTGTCGGGATCACCCTTGATAATGGTTGGCCCATCGGCGCCGGTGGTGAGCGCCTCCTGGTAGCTGGTCCCGGTCCATCCGCCCAGCGTCCCATGGCACACAGTGCAGAATGAATCAAAGATCGGGAGAATGTCTCCCACGTAGGTTGGTGGCCCGGCGCTGGAACCGGACGAATTCAGAGTCCGGATGTGCGTGACCAGCTGTTCGATTTGTTGCGAGGTCAAGATCTCGCCCCAGGCGATCATCGCCGTTGCCTCGTGACCGAGGTTGATGGCATCAAAGATGGCCTTGTCGTTGTTGGCCGCCTGCCATGCCGGCTCACCCAGGGCCGTCCCAATCCCCCCTTCGCCGCTCTGACCATGGCATTGCGAGCAAAGCTGGGCGTAGACCTCCCGTCCGCTGGCAGTGGGTTGCGGCACTTCTGACACCTCAGGGGGCAGATCGACAGGCGGGTTCGCCTCCCAGGCTCTCATGAAAGCCACGATGGCATCCACCTGCTCATCGTTGAGAGGGCCACCGAAAGAGTCCCCGAACGGTGACATACCGAAGTTGGGCTGGCCCTGAGAGATGATGGCGCGAAGCGTCTGGTCGTCACGGGTCCGCAAGTACTCCGCAGTACTGATCGGGGCGATGATGTCATCGGCCCGGGCAGGGTTGGGACCACCTTCACCCAGGTCGCCGTGGCATGAGGTGCAGTTCTGCTCGTACAGGGCTTGGGCGACGACCAGGTCGGGCGCTTCGGCGGCTTCCACGATATACGCAACGAGCGCATCGATCTGCTCGTCGGTCAGGATCTCGCCCCACACCGGCATGTCCTCATGGGCACCGCCGGCGGCGATGGCCTGCACGGCCTCTTCGAGCGACGCTGCTCGCGGGACCCTCTGGGCATGGCACGACGTGCAGCTCCGGGCAAACAATTGCTCACCCGCCGGAGCGGACGCCGGTTCCATCACGTAGTTGGCCAGAGTTTGAATGTCTGCTTCAGCGAGCGTTGACCCGAAGGCCGGCATGTCGAGATGGCCCCCGCCCTGAACGACAATCTCACGAAGCTCCTCATCCGTACAGGCGAACGCCACCGACCGTCCGTGGCAGGAGGAACACTGCTGGGTCCAGAGCCGCTGCCCGTCGGGGGCGGTGAGGAAATTGAGCAACTGACCCTGCTCGGCGCTGGTCATGACCTCGGACCACTCAGGAATGTCCAGATCCGCATGCGCGGGATAGGTCGAACCGCCCTCGAGAGCGGTGCGCAAGTCAATGGCATCGGTCTCGATTAGCTGCTCGGCGGTGTGACACTCCGCGCAGTTGGCGGCAAAAACCTCATTGCCGCGCGGTGCCAGGATGAATCCGATCAACGCGTCAATCTCGTCTGCGGCCAGGTCGGCGTTCCACGAGGGCATCCCCTCGTGGGTTCCGGCTGAAATGACCGCAAAGAGGTCGGTGCCGGGAGCAACGGTAACGCTCGAGCCGTGGCAGCCAGAACAGTTACCGACATAGAGGGCGGCGACCCGATCGCCTTCGGCGGTGGCACCGCTCGGAGGCGGGGCTTCCTCGATCGCCTGCACGGTTAGGAAAACCGCTGCTGCTATTCCCGCGACCGTGATGCCGGTCACGATGGGGCGGCTCGAGGGATGCCGCTTTCTTGACCGATCCAACCAGGGAAGCATGATCAGGAAGATGATGGCGATGACCGGCAGAACGATGACCCCGATCACCTCGAGATCGCCGGGGAAGAACTTCAGCAATTGGAAAAGGAACAGGAAATACCACTCGGGCCGGGGCGTGTAGTCGGCGTCACTTGGATCGGCAATTTCCTCCAGGCTGGAGCCGAGGAAGTACGCAAGAGCAACAAGAACTATGAAGAGGACGAAAGCAACGAGAGCGTCCTTGAAGATGATGTCCGGCCAAAACGGAACACCCTTCTTCTTCTCTTCTTCGTACTCCCGGAGGTATTCCTCGCGCTCTTCTCTCTTGCTCATGGGGCTACTCGCCTCGTTTCGGCACAGCAGTTATGCCGTTGCGAATGACGAGATAGAGGTGGATGCCAACCAGGAGCAACAGCACCGAGGGGAGCACCCAGACATGCGCCCCGTAGAAACGGGTGAGCGTCAACCCCGAGATCTCTTCGCCGCCGAGCATGACGGCCCGCAGGGTGTCGCCCACCAACGGCGTCACCTCGCCGATCTGGGTTCCTACCACAGTCGCCCAATAGGCACGCTGATCCCACGGCAGCAGGTACCCGGTGAAGCCAAACGAGAACGTCAGAAGAAGCAGTGCCACGCCGGTGATCCACGTGAATTCGCGCGGGTATTTATAGGCGCCGTAGATGATGACCCGGACCATGTGCAACACGACGAGCAGGACCATCGCACTGGCCCCCCAATGGTGCAGGCCGCGGATCAACCACCCGAAGGGAAGTTCGTTCGTGATGTAGCTGACACTGGCGTACGCCTGCTGGGGTTCGGGGACGTAGTACAGGGTCAGCAGAATGCCCGTGACGATCTGGATGACCATCGCGAAAAGGGTGGCGCTGCCGAGCGTATAGGCCCAATTGATCTTGGGGATTCTCCTCAGGAAGACTGCCGTGTAGGTCGTGCGCCAACCCGTCCGCTCGTTCAGCCATTCACCAAGCTTTGACACCATATCAAGTCCTTCTGATGAAGATCTGACCGTCCTCGACCTTTGTCTCGAATCGGTCGAGGGGCCTCGGCGGGGGGCCTGTTTGGACCGAACCGTCCGGCCCGAAGATGGCGTTGTGGCACGGACAGAAAAAGCCGTCCTGTTCTTCGACCCAGCGGACCCGGCAGCCGAGGTGCGTGCAGATGTTGGACAGCGCTATGAAATCGGATCCATTCTCGGTCGAGACGAACACCGACAGTTCTTCCGTGGTGGTGAGATAACCGGCTCTGCGCTCGACCGTCGCCTTCATGAGGGTCTGTGTACCGGTTTCGACCGAACTGACCGAGCCGAGACGAATCCATTCCTGTTCGCCCCCTTGCTCCTGGGCAGGCCCGGCGATGTAGAAGATCGCCGGCACACCGACACCGGCGGCGATGGCTCCCGACATGACTCCGACCGATCCGATCAGCAGCTTCCGGCGGGACACCCCGTCCGCTTCAGTCTCCGGATCCGTGTCGGAACCTTCCAGATCTGCAACCGGCAGTTCAGCGTCTTCGGCCATCGGAGACCTCCCTCGCAGGTCCTCGACGAGAACCTGCCCAACCTTTATAGCAGCGCCCGTGCCGGGAAGTCGGCCCATCGGGGTTTGTGTGGGCGCTCGCATGAACGACGAACTCCGTCGGAGCCGCCACCACCTACACTTTCCCGCTGTGACAGAGGGAACGGCTATTGCCGAACTATCGGGGGTCGGCGTCCGCTTCGGGCGGATGCCGGTTCTGCGTGGCGTCGACCTTCGCATCGATCCGGGAGAGGTCGTCGGGATTGTCGGTCCAAACGGCTCGGGGAAATCGACCCTGCTTCGGATTCTTGCCACGCTACTCAAGCCTTCGATCGGTGAGGCCTCCGTGCTCGGGGCCCGGGTTGGCTCCGACGGCATTCTGGCGGCCCGCCGCCGGATCGCCCTCCTCGGGCACCACCCCGGCCTGTGGGGCGAGCTCACGTTGATTGAGAATCTGACTTTTGTGGCGCGACTGGCAGGAGGACGGACCGACGGGGCAGATCGCGCACTCGAACTGGTTGGCCTCGGAGGGGCGAAGAACCGCCGTGCCGATCACTCCTCGCACGGCATGCAGCGCCGGGTCGAATTTGCCCGCGTGATGCTCATCCAGCCCGATCTTCTTCTCCTCGACGAAGCCCACGCCGGACTCGACAAAGCGGCGCAAGCGTTGGTTCGGGCCGCGGTCCGCGACGTCAAGGAACGGGACGGGGGGGTCGTGCTGGTCAGCCACGAGCCGGATCGCATGCTGCCGCTGGTGACCGTCACCTATCACCTCGAGGGCGGCACCCTCGGTGGCAGAACGGAGATAGCGTGAAAGTCGGGGGATTCTGGCAGCAGGCAAAAGAGATCGCCCGCAAGGATCTTCTGGTTGAAGGCCGCGCCGGCGAAGCGCTCTATATCACCGTTCCCTTTGGAGCCGTTGCCCTCATGCTCATACCCCTCGCCATCGGCACCGATCGGCCGCTGCTGGCCCAGGTCGGTCCTGGCATGTTCCTGGCCGTGTCGCTGCTGTTCGGGATGCTGGTCGCGTTCCGCCAGACGGCAGCCGACACGCCTCCGCAACAGGAGTTGCTCACGCTGCTCGGAACGGATCCGGCGGCCAAGTTCGTAGGGCGGGCGGCCACGAGCACCCTCTTGCTGATCGTGTTCGAGATCGTCCTGGTGCCGGTGACCATCCTGTTGTACAACCCTGGCCTCATCCCCGGATGGCCATGGTTGATCCTTGTGCTCGTCCTGCTGGCCGGCGGCCTCGCCCTGGTCGGAACCCTTGCCGGATCGGTGACGGCCGGTCTCCGGACCCGGAACACGTTGACCCCATTGCTGGTCGCACCTCTCTCGATGCCGCTGTTGCTGGCATCTGCCCAGGTAGTGGAGGCTTTACGACGGGAAGAGAGTATCCTCCTCTGGATCACGTTGCTCGCCACGATGAACCTGGCGGTCTCCGTGATTGGTGTTCTAACGGCCAGACCACTGGAGGAGTCCAGCCGATGAGAGAAGGTTCCTACCGGGCGCTCAGCGTGGCTGCGGTCGCGGCCCTCGGCATTGGCTTCTTTGTCGCGACGACGGTGCCCCCTGAGCGGGTCCAGGGCGAGTTCGCCAAGATCATGTTCGTACACGTTCCGTCGGCGTGGCTGGCTTTCCTGGCGTTCGGGGTCACGATGATCGGCGGCGCCATCTGGCTGATCAGAAAGACTCCCATCTGGGATCGCCTGGCAGCTGCCTCGGCCGAAGTCGGTGTGTTCTACACGGCACTGGCCCTCCTGACCGGGATGATCTGGGGCTACCCGGTGTGGGGCACTTTCTGGGACTGGAGCGATGCGCGGATGATGTCAACCGCGATCATGTTCTTCGTCTACGTCGGTTACCTGGCGCTGCGACGCAGCATCCCCGATCCGGAAATTCGCGCCAGGCGTTCGGCCATTCTCGGCATCGTTGCCTTCATTCAGGTGCCCCTCGTGTACTTCTCGGTGACGTTGTTCCGAACCCTGCACCAGGGCGCGACCGTTGTGCGCCCCGATGCGCCGATCGACCCGGAGTTCCTGCGGGCTCTCATGATCAACCTGGCGGCCTTCACTCTCGTCTACGCCGCGTTCATGACCTGGCGCATTCGGCTGGCCCGGTTGGAGGACGAATTGGAAGAAACCGAAGCCATCGCCGACTTCGAACTGGCCGGATCCGGGATCACCGCACCCAGCCTGGAGGTAAGCGACGATGTCTGACGGTTGGGTCGTCTTCGGCTATTCGGTGGTGTACGGGTTCATGATTCTGTACTCCATATCTCTCGTGATGCGGATCCGGCGCGTCAACCGACGGATGGAGGACTGATCGTGCGTTACAAAGGATTCGTGCTACCCGCCATCGGGGTCATCGTCCTGGTGCTCGGCTTCATGATGTTCGGTGGTCTGGGCGACAACCTCATTTACTATCTGACGCCCACCGAGGCGGTTGAACAACAAGCAGACTTCACCGACGGAGAGCGGTTCCGGCTCGGCGGGTTTGTGACCGAAGGCACAGTTGAATCCAGTGCCGGAGGAGTCAGCTTCGTGGTGACGGACGGGGACCGCTCGATCAACGTCTCCCACACCGGCGCTCCGCCCCAGCTGTTCCGCGAGAACATCGGCGTCGTTGTCGAAGGAGCCTGGGTGGGTGACAACTTCGAGTCCGACACACTGATCATCAACCACGACGAGGAATACCGGTCCGAAGAGGACGGCGCGTATGTGCCGCCGACCGGCACTTCGGGTTAAGGAGCACCATGACGGCCACGATTGGCTACCTGGCGATTCTGTTCGCCGCACTGGCTTCGGTAGGCATCATTGTTCAAGGGTTCCGGGGGATGCGAAACCCTGAACAAGCCGTAGCCGAGAAGCTCCAATGGCCGGTGTATGGACTCGTGGGTGGAGCAGTGCTAGCCATGATCGCCCTCGAGGTAGGGATCCTGACCGACGACTTCTCCATCGCCTATGTCGCCAATAATTCGGCGACCACAACTCCGTTCATTTTCAAGATCGCCTCCGCCTGGGCGGCGCTCGAAGGCAGCATCGTCCTCTGGGGGCTGGTCCTGGCCGGCTTCGTCTACACGGTGTATCGCGGATTCGCCCGCCGGACCGAACCGGATCGCCTCGGGGCCGGAGCGCTCGCCGTGATGGGCATCGTCACACTCTATTTCTTCGTGCTGATGGCTACGGTTTCGAATCCGTTCACGGTCTGCGTCCAGCCTGCATCGATCGGCTGTATCGAAGCCACCCACTGGCCGTGGGCCGACTCGCTGGCCGCCCTGGAGGGCCGGGGTCCCAACCCGCTGCTCCAGAACCACTATCTGATGGCCGTGCACCCGCCGATGCTCTACGTCGGATACGTCGGCATGACGGTCCCCTTCGCTTTCGCCATGGCTGCACTGATGCTGGGGGCGAGCGGCACCGAATGGCTACTCCGCACCCGCACCTGGACCTTGATCGCCTGGGGTTTCTTGACCGCCGGAATCGTCCTCGGCGGCCTGTGGTCGTACGAGGTTCTCGGGTGGGGTGGCTACTGGGCCTGGGATCCCGTCGAGAACGCGTCGTTCATGCCGTGGTTGATAGCCACCGCTTTCCTCCACTCCGCTGTCGTCCAAGCGCGCCGCGGCATGCTGCAGGCGTGGAACTTCGTATTGGTGATAGCCACCTTTGCCATGACCATTCTGGGCACGTTCCTGACCCGCTCAGGTGTGATCACATCCGTACACAGTTTCACCCAATCCCCGATCGGGCCGGCCCTGCTGTGGTTTTTGATGGTGGTGTTGGTGGCATCGTTCGGTTTGTTCGCCGCCCGTGCCCATGTGGTCGCCTCCTCCCCCCGCCTGGACTCGCTGGCCAGCCGCGAGGGCGTGTTTCTCCTCAACAACCTGCTGCTGACCATCTTCGCTTTTGTCGTGTTGACCGGCACCCTGTACCCGATGTTCGTGGATGCATTCAGCGGGTCCCAGGTCGGCGTCGGGCGCCCTTTCTTCGATCGGCTGGCGGTTCCCCTGTCCTTTGGTTTGCTGCTGGCTATGGGTGTCGGCCCGATTACGCCCTATCGGTCGGCCAAGCCGGAGGTGGTTTGGCAGCGTGTCAAGAATCCTCTCCGGGTGGGCCTCGGAGCCGCGGCGCTGGCAGTCGTGCTGGGGTACCGCACTCCCTGGCTGGTGGTCTTCATCCTGGCCTCGTTCTTCGTCATCTCCGTAATTGTCCGCAATCTTTTCGTCACTTCCCGGACCGTCGCCGAGAAGCGTGAGATGCCCTTGCCGTCCGCCGTCCTCCGAACCATGCGCAACGACGCCGGCTACTGGGGCGGTCAGATCTCCCATCTCGGCGTCGCGATCCTGGCGTTAGGTATTGCCGTCTCGGCCAACCTCACGGTTGAAGCCGACATAACCCTCACGCCCGGGAGTACCGAATCGGTAGCCGGATTCGATATCACGTACGTGTCGCCGTTCACCCGGCAGGAGCCCACCCGATTCGTGACGGGGGCGCAGGTCGAGGTTGCCAGAAACGGGAGAATCGTGAGCGAACTCGAGCCCCGGCTCAACCAGTACCCCACCTCGACTCAATCGGTAGCCACCCCGGAAGTCGACGCTTCATGGAGCGGTGACCTCTACCTCTCGCTCAAGAGCATCGATGCCCAGCAGGTGACGCTCGGCGTTTTCTGGTTCCCGTTCATCTGGCTGGTGTGGGTAGGAGGGTTCCTGGCTGCAGGTGCAGTGCTCTGGTCGCGACTCGTCAAGAAGCCTGTGGACGATCGCCTGCGGAACGCCCGGACTGCCCGCGATGGATAGCAGGGCGCGTGCCCTGGGCGGGTGGGCGATCACGGCCATCCTGGCCGCGGTGGTCATCGCCGGATTGGTTTTGGGCGATAACGCTGCCGAGGACCGGGTCAATACGTTGGGCGCCCGGATCAAGTGCCCGGTGTGTCAGGGAGAGGCTATTGGCGACTCTCCTTCCGAAACCGCCCTGGCGATGATGGAAATCGTTGAAGAGAAAGTAGGTGCCGGAGAGACCGATGCGCAGATCGTCGATTTCTTCACGGCACGGTACGGGAATGGAATACTGCTCGACCCTCCCTTTTCCGGCAGCACTCTGCTGGTCTGGCTCCTCCCGGTTCTCGCCGTGGCGGCCGGTATCGGGATGATCCTGAGCCGGAAACGTCAACCGACGAAGGCGGGACCCGCGCATGACTGACCGGAAACACCTGGAGGAGCGTCGCGAGATTGCAATCCGCGACCTCACCGAGCTGGCCGAGCAAGTCGAGGCCGGAGAAATCGACGAAGCGACGGCCGACACGCTGCGAGCCAATTATCAGTCTGAAGTCGATGCGGTCGAGGCGGAGATTGGTGCGCTCCCCGCCTCCAGCAAAAAGAAGGCAGCCGAAGCGATCACGCAGCCTGCCGGACCGCAAACCCGATCAACCCGGCGGGCTGTGATAGGCAGTGTCCTGGTCATTGCAGCTCTCTCAGTGGCGATCTTCCTGGCCGCAGGTGAGATCGACTCGAGTCCTGCGACCACGGCAAGCGGGTCCGCCGCGCCAGGGGCTTTGACGGTCGATCCGGACACCGTCAGCAATGAGCAGCTGGAAGAGGTCGTTGCCCAGAATCCCACTATCAACGCCATGCGGATGTCATTGGCGGACCGCTACTTCGAAGAAGAGAACTACGGCAAAGCCCTGGACCACTACTTGACCATCGCCGAGAACAACCCCACCCCGGCGGAAGAAGGGCGAGCCTTGACCCGCATCGGGTGGATGGCATACACCACCGGCCAGCCGGAGGCGGCCGAGCAGTACCTGCAAACCAGCCTCACGGTCGATCCGACCAACGATGAAACCAAGCTGTTTCTCGGCTTCGTCCTGCTCTACGGACTCGAGGATCCGGACGGAGCCCTCCCCTGGCTGGAAGAAGTCGCTGAAATCCCCGAACTTCCGCCTTCCATCGTCAGCCAGGTGGAGGCCGCCATCGCTGAAGCTAGAAACGGTGGAGCCGGATGACCGACCAAGACGCTCCAATCGCCGCCCGGCGGATTCCACGCGGAGTGCTACCCATCGCTGGGATTCTGGCAATGGTGGCCTTGCTGGTGTACGTGTTCAACGGACGGTTCGGCCAGGACCCCCGCCTGGTCGATTCACCGTTGGTCGGGCAACCGGTCAGCGAACTCACATTCGATTACCTCGAACAAGACGGAACGTTCTCCTTGGCCGACCAACGCGGCACCGTCCTGGTGGTGAACTTCTTTGCATCATGGTGCTTTCCCTGCCGACTCGAACACGACGACCTTCTTGCCACCTCAGCTGCCTACGCCGACCGCGGCGTGCATTTCCTCGGGATCGTCTACCAGGACAAACCCGAGCAAGCTTCTGCGTTCCTCGACGAATTCGGCCGGGGAACCAACTACAGCTACGTGATCGACCCTCAATCGCGAGCGATCGTCGAACTGGGGGTCTTCGGAGTGCCGGAAACCTACATCATCGATGCAGACGGCATCATCCAGGGGAAGATCGCCGGGGAAGTGAACGGTCCGGTCCTGCAACGGGCCCTCGATCAAGTGCTGGCAGGCGAGACTCCGGATTTGTAGGCCATCGAACGTCGGCATCTCCGCTGATATCCGGTAGCTCTCCCCTCGTCTCTCAGGACTCTCCCGGACCGATATCGACAACAAGTCGCAATGAACCCGACGATCTGTCGCTATATGCACAAAACCGCATGTCACGGCCACTTTCTCCGATTCCGACAAAGGGTCGAAAGACCCTACGCGATCGACCACAATCCGGCTGCCAATCTGGGAGAGTTACCCGCACACAGCCGCGCACGGAGGGAGCACCACATGCGCCGACGATACGGATACCTCTTCATCGGGATCCTTGCGTTATTCCTTGTTCTGGCCCTCGTCGGGTGCGACGAGGATGCCGAAGAAACCACCACTACCACTACCAGCGACGGAGTCACGCCGACGACGGAAGCTCCGATGGAAGAGCCGACGGTTGCGGTTCCCTTCCTGGCCGACTGGGAAGGATCCGGACACAACGACGCTGCCGCTGAGGCTTTCGTTCACTGGAATGAAGATGACCCCGCGGTCGTTCCCGCCAGCTGTGCGAAGTGCCACGGAACCCCAGGGTATCTGGACTTCATCGGCGCTGATGGCACGGCGGCCAACGCGGTGGACGCCGAGAGCCACCCGATTGGCAGCACGGTTCAATGCGAGGCGTGTCACAACGCCGTCACCTTGACCATGGACAGTGTCCTGATGCCGTCCGGCATCGAGCTGACCGGGCTCGGTGACGAAGCTCGCTGCATGCAGTGCCACCAGGGCCGGCATTCCACCGTCAGCGTGAATGCTTCGATTGAAGAGGCCGGCGTAGACGACGACACCGTCAGTGAGGATCTGGGCTTCGCCAACATCCACTACTTCGCGGCAGCGGCCACGAAGTACGGGACCGAGGCGAAGGGCGGCTACGAGTACGACGGCAACACATACGATGCCTTCTTCGTACATGTTGAGGGCTATTCGGCTTGCCAGGACTGCCACGACCCGCATACGCTCGAGCTCAAGATCGAGGAATCCGCGGTTTGCCACGAAGGCGTAGCCAGCGTTGACGACCTCAAGGACGTCCGGATGCCGAGCTCGCTCGTCGACTACGACGGTGACGGCGACCTCGAAGAAGGCGTCTACTACGAGCTGGTCGGCATGCAGGAAGCTCTCTATGCGGCCATCCAGGCGTACACGACCGATCAGGGGGCTCAGGTCAATTACGACTCTGCTGCGTACCCGTATTGGTTCGACGACGCCGGTGAGCGCTACGGCAACTGGACGCCGAGGCTGTTGAGGGCGGCCTACAACTACCAGGTCTCGCAGAAGGATCCGGGGACGTTTGCACACGGCGGGAAGTACATCTTCCAGCTGATGTACGACTCGATTGAGGACCTGGGCGGAGACGTGTCGAACCTTCACCGGATCGATCACGGACACTTTGCAGGTTCCGAGGAAGCGTTCCGCCACTGGGACGAAGATGGGGCCGTTCCGGCCTCGTGTGCCAAGTGCCACTCGGCCGACGGTCTTCCGACGTATCTCGCCGAAGGTGTGAACATCTCGACCGAACCAGCCAACGGGTTCCTGTGCTCGACCTGCCACACCGACTCAACGTACGCCATCCCCGAGGTGGCTGAAGTTGAGTTCCCGAGCGGAGCAACGGTCAGCCTTGAGGATGACGTGACGTCGCCGGGGATGCAGCTGTGCATCAGCTGTCACCAGGGCCGGGCGTCGACCAACACGGTCAACGGGCGTATCGCCGGCAAGGCAGCCGATACGGTCGATGAGTCTCTGTCGTTCGTCAACGTCCACTACTTCGCAGCCGGTGCCACGATCTTTGGTACCGACGTGAAGGGCGGATACGAATACGACGGCAAGACCTACAACGGCCGTTTCGAGCATGTTTCCGGGATCCAGACCTGCACCGATTGCCACGACACGCATGCGCTCGAAGTGAAGTACGAGTCGTGCAGTGGTTGCCACCCGACCGTCGCCACTGCCGATGATCTGGAAACCATCCGGATCACCGCAGGCGACTTCGACGGTGACGGCGACGAGGCCGAAGGCCTGGCGCTGGAGATCGAGACGATGCAGGAGGTATTACTCGAAGCTATCTACGAGTACGTCGGTGGGGTGAGCGGAGCCGAGGCGATCGTCTACGACTCCCACGCCTACCCGTACTTCTTCATCGATACCAACGCCAACGGCGCCAGCGATCCGGGTGAGGCGATCTTCCCGAATCGGTATGCCACCTGGACGCCGAAGCTCGTGCAAGCAACGTACAACTACCAGTACTCGGCCAAGGACCCGGGAGGGTTCGCCCACAACGGCCAGTACGTGCTCCAACTGTTGTACGACAGCATCCAGAGCATCGGCGGCAGCACCAGCGGAATGGTTCGACCGTAGAAGCAGACGGCAACGACGATAGAGGGGCCGGGTTTCCCGGCCCCTCTTACTTGGGTAATCACTGTGGAGGCGACAGCGGAAATGGACGATCGAGAACAGGCTCTGTTCGCAATTCGAGAGTCCCGATTCCGCACCCTAGAGTCCTGTGCAATGAGGACTGTCGACCCTATGTCGATTCAAGAAACCGCCTGTAGCGTAGGCTCGACGTGAATGGTCCGACCAGACACCAAGGTTTTGGGAGGTTGCAGGTGAAAAAGGGTTGGCGATGGGTTTGGCTGGCTCTAGCCGGAGCCGGTTTGCTGGCCGGGTTGTTGACGGCCGATACTTCACCAGTTGCGGCTCAGGAAGAGTCCCAGGAAAACGCCCAGGAACAAGAATTGCGATTCGACAACGGCTACTGCCTGGGCTGTCACGACGGCGAGACCAGCGGCATCAGCCTGGCCAATCCTGAGCTGCCCTCCGGGGAGGTCCTCGACATCAACGTCCACCGGGATACCTACGATTTCTCCGTGCACGGCCGATTGGACATCTCGTGCGTGCTGTGCCACACCAACATCTCCGAGTATCCCCACCAACCCATTGAGGCCCAGGATCTCCGTGAGTATGCCGTGGCCAACTATCCCGCCTGCGCCACCTGTCACGAGGCTCAATACACGGCCACCCACGACAACGTCCACGGTACCGCCTTGCTGAACGGCAACAACGAAGCGGCTGTATGCACCGACTGTCACGGTGCGCACAACGTACAACCGGCAGGGACGCGAGGAACTGCCATTCAGCAGACCTGTGAGAACTGTCATTTCGAGATCTACACCGTCTACGAGGACAGCGTGCATGGTGCAGCGCTGTTTGAAGAAGGCAACGTCGACGTGCCAACCTGTACCTCCTGCCACGGGGTCCACGATGTGGCGGGCCCAACGGAAACCGGATTCCACCTGTTCTCACCTCAGATCTGCGCCGACTGTCATGAGGACGAGGATCTCATGGAGAAGTACGGCGTCTCCACCGACGTCTTCGACACGTACGTCGCCGACTTCCACGGAAGCACGGTCGTCATTTTCGAGGAAACGGCTCCTGATCAGGAAACCAACAAAGCCGTCTGTATCGATTGTCACGGAGTACACAACATCGCCTCGGCCGACAACCCTGAGAGCCCGACCTTCAGGGAAAACCTGCTGGGAACCTGCCAGCGGTGCCACCCCGACGCCACGGCCAATTTCCCGACGTCCTGGATGAGCCACTACTCGCCCACCCGTGAGCAGACCCCGCTCGTCTACTGGGTCAACCTCTTCTATCGGATTCTGATCCCGGCCGTCATCGGAGCGATGCTGGTGTGGGTGCTGGTGGACCTCTCCAAGAGACTGATCGCTCGGGGCCGGAGGTTCAGCAATGCTTGACGAACAGGAGCGGGTCGAACACGTCGAGGAAAAGTATCTCCGGTTCACCGTCTCAGACCGGGTCGAGCACTGGATGCAAGTTGTCACCTTCACGGTGCTGGCACTCACCGGACTCATCCAGAAGTGGCCACAAGCCGGCTTCTCTGAGATCGCCATCAAGGCGATGGGAGGCATCGAGGCGGTCCGCATCATCCACCGGATCTTCGCCACCATCCTGCTGCTGGCGGTCGTGTATCACGTCTACACGGCCGGAGTGAAAGTCTTCGTCAAACGGTCCCGCCGGACCATGCTGCCGGGCCCCGGAGACTTGAAGGCCGCTTTTCAGGGACTTCTCTACAACGTGGGTCTCAGGAAAGAGCACCCTCCGCAGGGCCACTTCACCTGGGAAGAGAAGATCGAATACTGGGCAATCGTGTGGGGCACACTCGTCATGACGGTAACGGGCTTCATGTTGTGGAACCCGATTGCTACGGCGAAGTACCTGCCGGGCCAGGTCATCCCCGCAGCAAAAGCTGCCCACGGAGGCGAGGCGCTTCTGGCGGTCCTCGCCATCCTGGTCTGGCACTTCTACCACGTCCATCTGCGGAGCTTCAATACCACGATTTTCACCGGGTACATCAGCCGGGAGCAGATGGCAGAAGAGCACGCCCTCGAATTGGCCGAGATGGAGAGTGGCGAACTGCCGGAGCCGCCCGACCCGGCCGACGTGCAACGAAGAATGCGACGGTTCCTTCCGATCTACGCGGGAGTGGCAGCGGTGCTGCTTGCCGGCATCTTCCTCTTCGTAACCATTGAAGAGACCGCTATCACCACTATCGAACCGCCCGAAGACGTTCAGGTCTTCGTACCTTCCCCCAATGCAACGGTCCCGCTCGTCACCACGACAGAAGCCGTAGACAGCACGACCACGACAGAAGCCGACGAGACGACCACCACCAGGCCTGCCACCGTCGCCGTGGCCTGGGACGGGGTAATTCAGGAGCTCTTTGTCGGTCCCTGCGGTGCATGTCACACAGGGAGTGCCGGACTGGGTGGCCTCGACACGAGCACCTACGCCGGGGTCCTTGCAGGCGGGAACCAGGGACCGGGCATCGTGCCGGGCGATCCCGACACCTCGATTGCGTACACACTGCAACTGGCGGGCGGCCATCCGGGCCAGTTCACCGACGGGGATCTTGCCACGCTCCTGGAATGGATCGAGAACGGGGCACCGGAAACGGCTGGTTCGGCAGCCGGCGGCAGCGCGGATGCGACCTGGGACGGTGTCTGGGCCACGACCCTGACCGAGGCATGTGGAGCCTGCCACGGCGCCCTCGGCGGGCTGAACCTGACCAGCTACGACCAGGCCCTGGCCGGGGGCAACTCCGGTCCCGGCATCGTTCCGGGGAATCCGCAGGAGTCACTGGTGTACACGCGCCAACTTCAGGGCGGGCATCCCGGCCAACTCACGGATGATCAGATCACCGACCTGCTTGCCTGGATCACCGCTGGAGCACCGGAGAAGTAGGTCCGGCACAGCCGATCCACTTGCGTTCCAGATCCGCCATCGGTTCATCCGCCGGCGCGTTCACCTGTACCTACGGATCAGAGAGTTTCCCGCATGTTGCGATCCATTGGCTACTCCATCCGCTCATCCAGCCTGTTTTGGACGGCAGACCGGGCCGGGGCCGACCAGGGTGCTGCCTAATACCCCGACTCCCGGTTGTGGCACTGGGTGCAATTGATCGTCTCCCAGGCGTTGCCGATATTGACCGGATGCTCGAAGGCCAATCCACCCACACTGCTGTCGAGTTCGGCCACGTCATCGGTCGGACCCTGAGCGACGATGACATGACAGGAGTCGCAGGCCGCCGTGACCGGCTCGCCAACCTCATTCACTTGATTGCCTCCGTGGCATCGGAAACAACCGTCGTTGACGAAGTGGCTCAGATTGTTGGTGCGAGCCCGATAGTCGGTCTTCATTTCCGGGAAGAAGTTCTTGTTGTAGATGTCCAACAGGGCAACTTCGGCCTCTGCGATCTTGGCCGCCAGTTCACCGGCATCACCCGGATACTGGGTTGCGTAGAAATCCTGCAGATTGGTGGCAATAGCTTCGTTCGCTTGTTCGGTTGTCTCATATTCGGCGTTGAGCAGATCGACTCCGACCTTGCGGATGAACGGGAGATCGTTGGACATGACTCCCGTGGCTAATGCCAGGTTGACTGAAACGGCCGGAGGCGTGTAGTCATGGCTGGGCCGGTTGTGACAGTCGATGCAGTCGAAGGTCCGCACTTCGGTGTCTGGATCGGCGGGATCCGGATACTCGACGTCCGGGTCCGCAAAGACGCTGACCGTCCCATCGGCGTGGGTGAACCGAAACCAGGGGATTTCCTGTCGCTCTCCGTCAAGTGCGATGTATTCGATGACGTTGTCGATCGACATGTGGTAGTGGATTCCCTCGAGGGCTCCCAATTGGGAGTTACCGCCTCCGATGTTGACCAGAAGGCTGACCGACCACGGCGTGCTGTTCTCGTCGGTCTGGTAATAGTTGTGCGTGATCAGCTTCTGGCCAAAGAACTGGGCGGGCCAGTGACACTCTTCACAGGTCTCCTGGGCAGGTCGCAAGCTAACCACCGGGGTTGGGATGGGACGCTCAAACGAGTCGGTAGCAGTGGCGACGACCTGACGAACGCCGTCGATCTTCGATCTCACCCAGAACCCGGTACCGGGGCCGATATGGCACTCGACGCAGGGGACCCTGGCATGTGGCGAGTTGTGGTAGGTCACGTTTTGCGGACCCATGACTTCGTGACATGCCTCACCACAGAACTGCGCCGAGTCGGTGGTCTCATACCCCCGGAAACCGGCGTAGGCAAAAACCACCACAAAAGCCGCCGTGAGCCCGAGGAAGAGCCAGAGGCTTCTCATGTAGCGGGGATCGGACGGTTCGATGTTGAGCCGAAACCGCACCCGTTCGCCGGCTTTTCTGGCCCGAACGATCTGAATACGCACGGCGATCAGGAACAGGACCAGCCCGATAATCCCGATGATTGGAGCACCGATGAAGCCAATAATCGATCGGTACGGGTTATCGACGTCCGAGGTGGCGTCGATCAGAAAGAGAATGACGAATGCCAGCAATCCGGCCAGCATGAGGGCACCGCCAAGCGCTGCCAACCAGTGGCGGTACAGCGATCTGGTTTCTCGTTCCGGCAACGGAGATCCGCCGGCTGCGGACTCGGACTCTCGATCGCTCATACAACTCCCTCCACGTTCTTCACGAGCCTAGGGACCTACCACGTCCATTCCCTAGGGACGTTAGTCCCTATCCGGGACTCTTGAGCTAACCCGAAAGCGCCTCAAAACTGAGCTCCGGGTATTGCGAACCCAAGGCGGCAACGTCGAAGGCCCTGCCACCGTTGAGATAGGCGTCGAAAAACGAAACCAGCAGGTTGGCGTTCATCTCCATGACCCGACCGCTTTGGATCGGCCCTTTGAGACCCAGCTGCGGTGCGAGCGGGGTCAGCAAAGGGATGACCACGAAGTCCCAGTGTTGGGTTCCCGCAATCGATGCCAGATATTGCGGGGCGTCGCCGTGAGTGTAGAGATCGAGCAGGAGCGGATCGTTGTCGTAGGCCGTCCATTCCTCGCTACGGATGGAGAGGAACGGTTGTGGGAGGCCGTCCGAAATGATGTTGCGTGCAACGGGCTCCACCCAGGCGTCGAGTCCGGCCGCAGCGACGCAGCGCTCGTCCGAATGGCAGACGGTAACCACCGCTCCCCCACCAGTCGAGTGGCCGAACAATCCAACCCGTTCGAGATCCAGATGACCGGCAAAGCGGTCGTCTTCCTCATCGATGATCTCCAGGGAATCGAGCACGAACGCCAGGTCGGCTGCATAGACCTCGACGAGCGTCTGCGCTGCAGCCTGATAGGCCTGCGGCCCGACGTCCTCCTCTTCGGGTAGAGCCGCGTCGTCAACCGCGATGGCCCGGCCGTCCGGAAAAACCGTCATGATCGACCCGTAGGTGTGGTCGATCGACACAACTATGTACCCGTGGCTGGCCAACGCCTCGGATTGATCCACGTTGACTGTGCGGAAACCGGTCCAACCATGCGATGACAGGACCACCGGATAGCGCTCTTCGGCGGGCGATAGGGGGGCGTCGGGATACGAGTTGGTCTTCGCGAGTGCCAGGTGGTCGAGGACGAACGACGGGAAACCCAACCGATCAGCGTTGGCCGGTCCAATCTGATCGATATCCTCGTTCCAGGGTCCGGGCTCGGCTGCGGAATCCGGTTCGGCCGGGTACCAGACCTGCACCATCAACTCCCGCGGGCCACCGGGCTCCGGCCCGTAAACCTCGGTGCGATCCTCATCGACCAGATACATCGAAACCGTCCCGATCTCATAAGGTCCCGACGGCTCGGGTAGTCGTGGTACCGGGACCAGGATCGGAGGGAGAGCCACAACGGCCACCGGGATGAGGACCAGCAGGCCGATTTTGGAGCGGCCACTCACACCGATCTGCAGTCCGGGGGCGGGCTTTCGGAGGAGCCGCCCCCCGACCCGGGCCATGATGGCGACCAATACGTACACCGGCACCATCTGCCATCGGTATCCCTCCACGATGAGATGGACAATCACCAACAACGCGCCAGCGATGGGCAGCCAATGCACCGCCCGCAGGACGCGGCGCCGCGAAGGCGGCCAGCGGATACAAACCCGCCATGACCACGAGAACAATCTCTAGGAGTCGCAACGAAATCTCTCCATCGGCGGCATGCTAGGTCAGCTAGGACGGATGAACGAAGGGTCGAAACCGAACGGCAACTCGAGCCGGTTAGAGCGCATCAGTTCGCGGTCACCGAGGATGGTGGCGGTCGGCCCATCGGCAACGATCCGGCCGTTATTGATGACGAGAGACCGTTCGCACAACTCGAGTGCGTACGGAAGATCGTGGGTGACCATGAGCATCGTGATATCGAGAGCCTCGAGGATGTGCGCCAGTTCGTGGCGGCTGGCCGGATCGAGATTCGAGGACGGCTCGTCGAGCACCACGATCTCGGGCCGCATCGCCAGTACGGTCGCGACCGCCACCCGCCGCCGCTGACCGAGACTGAGGTGGTGCGGTGGCCGGTCGGCTACATCCACCATACCTACGGCTTCCAGGGCCTCGCGAACCCGATCGTCGAGATCGGCACCGTGCACGCCAAAATTGGCCGGACCGAAAGCCACATCCTGGCGCACCGTCGGCATGAACAGCTGATCGTCGGGATCCTGGAACACCAACCCGGTACGCCGCCGAATCTCATGAATGTTCTCTTCGGTGGCCGGCAACCCGGCCACCGTCACTGATCCACTGCTTGGGCTGAAGATCCCGTTGAGGTGAAGCACCAGCGTCGTCTTTCCAGCTCCGTTCGGTCCGAGCAGGGCGACTCGCTCACCGGCATGCACATGGAAGTCGACCGAGTGGAGTACCGATGTGCCGTCGGGATAATCGAACGAGAGATCGCGAACCTCCAGCGCCGGCACGCTCATGACACGATGAGGGCGATGGCGGCTGCCCCCCAGGCAATGGCCGGAAATGCCATCGCTCGATACCACGAACCCGGGCGGGTCGGTTCACGACTCACGACCGGCATCTGACCTTCGTAGCCGCGCGCGACCATGGCCTGATACACCCGCTCGCCGCGTTCATAGGAGCGAATGAACAGTGCGCCCGCCGAGGTTGCAAGCGCCCGGCCCTGCCAGATCCACCGCGGGTCGTACCCCCGGGACCTCATCGCAATCCTCATGCGATGCATCTCACCGAGCACAACATCGAGATAGCGGATCATAAACCCGGCGATGGCGGTGATCAGCCGCGGCACCCGCAACCGGTCCAATCCCAGCAGGATATCGGGCACCTCAGTGGTGGCTGCCATCACGATCGAAGCCGTGACCCCAAGCGTCGCTTTGGCGAGGATGGTCCAGGCTCCCCACAAACCCTCGATCGACAGGCCAACACCGAGTACCTCCGTTCTCGGTCCCGCCCCCAGAAACGGGAGGAAGAGGGCGAACAGCACGAAAGGGATCAGTACCAGCAGCCGGCGGAGGACGAAACCCACAGGAATCGTCGCTGCACCGGCCACGACGACGAGCAGGACGGCCTGAATCCCGAAGGCCCAGAAGGCTTCCCGGGGCGTGGCCACCACAGCCAAGACAAACACCAACATGGCTGCAACCTTGACGTGGGCCTCGAGGGCGTGGACCCGGCTGTTGCCGTGCACGTACAGGGCGTGAGCGTGAGCTGCCTTCACGAACCGACCGGGGGCGAAGTTTCCGCCCGCTTTCTCTTGAACACGAAAATGATTCCCGTGCCTACCGCAAATACGACTGCGGTCCCGATGAGCCCGGCGACCACTGTTCCCGTGCGTTCATCCTCGACGCCCTCAACGGCATAGTCCGCGAGCGGCGAATCGGCCGTAGCCGAGTCCTCGGCGGTGCCGATGAAGCCCTGATCCTGTGCGACCCGCTCCAAGCCGTCCGGATTCGAGTTGGCCAGGGGCGCCACCCAAACCACCAGGGCAAGAGCCGCCGCCATACCGACGCCGACAAAACCGCCAAGGGCTGTCCGCCCGGGCATCAAACGACGGGAATTCGCCAGCTCATACCTTTGAGCACCGAAGACAAGATCCGGACGGACACCGAGGACGGCAGCGACGATCGCTCCGGTGATCAGGCCCTCCCCGATACCAATGAGGGCGTGGACCCCGCTCATCGCCCCCAGAACGGTCCCGATCGGAGCCCGGCCGGTTCCCCCCAGCGCATAGGCGACGACGAATCCCAACGAGGACACCACCACCGACAACCAAGCAGCGGCAATGGAGGCGCCAACCACCGAGCCTGTGCGTTTCGGGAGCACGGCCATGACCAGCCGGAACGCACCCCACCCGACCAAAGCCGTGAGCAGCCCCATGTTGATGATGTTGAGCCCCAGAGCCGAGATACCGCCGTCGGCGAAAAGAAGCGCCTGGACGATCACGACTACGGAGACGACGACCACCCCCATCCACGGCCCCAGGAGTACGGCCGCCAGGGCGCCGCCCAGCAGGTGTCCACTGGTGCCGGCCGCCACCGGGAAGTTCAGCATCTGCAGGGCGAACACGAAGGCAGCAACCAATCCGGCCAGCGGGATCTGGCGGTCCTTGAGGGCTTGGTTTCCCTTCCGCAAGGCTGTCCCCAGACCGCCGGCCGCCACCACTGCGGCCCCCAACGACGTTGCGCCGTTAATGAAACCATCCGGTATGTGCATGGCGGTCCTTATTGCATGTCGCTTGCAATAAGGAGTATAGAGGGCGAACACTCCGGATTCCCGCGCAGTTCGTTGTGAGGGTGGGTTCGCCGGCAGAGGGTTCCGCAGTCACAACCCGACAAAGAGGACCGAGCGCCGAAACCTCTTTCAGGCCCCGAGGGCGATCAGATCGTCGAGGGCCTGGCGAATGTCAGCCTCCGATTGGGCACCCGGCCAGCGCGCAACCTCGACATCGCTGCCGGTGATGAGCACCGTTACCGGTTGGTACGGGACTCCGTATGCACTGAATACCTCTGCGTCCTCGTCGAGACCCCACCGGACGGCGCCGGAGGTCAGCAACTCGGCAGCCCGGTCGGCAGTCTTGTCAAACGTGGAGTTCCAGGCGATGGCCACGAACTCGACCCGGTCCCCGTACTCGGCGGCTACTTTGTCGACGACGGGTAACTCCCGTCGACAGGTGCTTCACCACTCAGCCCAAAACACCAGATAGACGGGCTTCTGCTCGTCGCTGAGAGAGAAAGATGATCCGTCGGAAAGAGCAAAGGTGAAGTCGGGTGCCGCCGGCCCTTCAACGTGTGGCGGCGGTTGAGCAGGCCCGGCTGTGGTTGAGGTCTCTTCCCCGCCGGTTGTCGAGGGTTCCTCCCCGCCGCTTGGAGCTGATGTAGCCGGCGAGGTTTGCGAGGTCGTTGGGTCCGACTGCGGAACCGTCGTTGACTGCGCCCCGTCTCCGGCACAAGCAGTTGCTGCCAGTATGAACGCGGCGGCTATGGCCATTTGCCGAACCCGATGCCGCATACGTCTCCTCAGTCGATATCGAACACTGTACGCAACAACGGTCCGAACGAGATGATTCCCGACCGGATTTCAGGGATTGTTCACAATTCGTTGGCGTGACCCGGGTCCGGCACCTGCCCGGCGCAATTCTCGCAGGTTCCGACGAGGGCGAAATGGACGCCCTCGGCCACAAATCCGTATCGAGCGGTAACCGTGTCCAGGACCGGGGCAAGTTCTTCGAGGGGGATATCCACTGATGTGCCGCACCGCTCGCACACCAGGTGCTGATGATCGGATTCTTCGGACAGATGGTATATCCCGGCGCCGTGACCCAGATGAACGTGGTGGAGGTAGCCGAATTCCTCCAAGACGTCGAGTGTTCGATAGACGGTCGACTGGTCAATCCCAACCCCGGCCCTCGTCCGGGCTCGTTCGAGTATGTCTGCGGCGCTCATGTGTTCCTCATGGGATCCTGCGAGAACTTCACAGATCGCCCGGCGGGCCTTGGTTATGCGAAGAGAACGATCCCGGAGGGTCTTGACGAGATCGTCGGCGGACGGGTGCACGGCCTTCAACCGTTGGATGCGAGTTGCCGGCTTCGCTCGATGACCCTGTCGAGCACGGCTGCAGCCGCGCCGGAATCAATTGATGCAGCAGCTTTGCCAACCGCTTCTTCAAAACCCGAAGCCAGACCTGCCACCACAATGGCCGGAGCGGCATTGACGACCGCAATATCGCGTTTGGGGCCTGGTTCTCCTCCCAGGATGGCCCGGCAGATGGCGACGTTGTCCTCGATGGTTCCTCCCAGCAGGTCCTCTGAAGTCGCCCGCGGCACGCCGAAGTCCTCCGGAGTGAACTCCGCGTGAGTGATCTCACCGCCTCTGAGCCGGTATATGAAGGAAGGGCCGGTGGTGGTGATCTCGTCGAGCCCATCCTCGCCGTAGTAGACAAAAGCGTATTCGGCCCCGAGCCGTGCCAGAGCGCCGATCATTTTACCGGCCATGGCCGCATCGGACACCCCGACTGCCTGGTGTCGCGAGCCGGCCGGGTTGGCGAGGGGCCCGAGGAAGTTGAACACGGTCGGCACGCCCAGCTGGGTTCTGACCGGTGCCGCGTATCGCATCGACGGGTGGTAGGTCGGGGCGAAGAAAAAGGCAAAACCAGCCTCTTTCAGCAGAGCGGCGGTGGCCGCAGGCGGGAGATCAATCGCCACCCCCAGACCCTCCAGCAAGTCTGCCGAGCCAGATAGGGACGAGGCGGCCCGGTTGCCGTGTTTTGCCACTCGCACCCCCGCTCCTGCTGCGATGAACGCTGCCGTTGTTGAGATGTTGAACGTTCCCGATCGGTCTCCCCCGGTTCCGGCGGTGTCAACAATGACCGACTCATCGACCTCGACGGAAACAGCGGCGTCGCGCATGGCTCGCACCAGCCCGACGATTTCGTCGACCGTCTCCCCCTTGATCCGCATCGCCAGGATCATCGCCGCAATCTGTGCGTGGCTCGCGCGCCCGGCCATGATCTCGGTCATGGCCGCGTGCGCACGCTCCTCGGACAAGTCCGCACCTGCCGAAAGCGTTCCGAGCAGATCCGACCAGGGAAAGGGGGTGAATTCGGCCATTGGAGTGCAGTCTACGGCAGCCACCAGTTGTCGGGGAATGTCATCCGGCGAAGCGCCACTTGTCGGGGAAGTGTCAAGCGGCAAGCCATGGGCCCCACACTCGTTGGTGGGAACCATCCCCCCTCCGGTTCGGCTTACCAAGCCGAACCACCTCCCCCCTGTCCGACTCGCTTCGCTCGCCAGGGGGGAGGGTTACTGATGACTCCGGAACGCTTCGATCCCCGTGATCGCATTGCCCATAACCAGCGTGTGTACCTCGTGGGTGCCCTCGTAGGTGTACACCGACTCGAGATTGTTCATATGCCGGATCACCGGGTATTCGAGGGTTATCCCATTCGCGCCCAGCACGCTGCGTGCCGAACGGGCTACGTCGAGGGCGGTCCGGACGTTGTCCATCTTCCCGAAACTGACCTGCTCGTGGGTGAGTGTGTCCTGGTCTTTCATCCGCCCGAGGTGCAATGCGAGAAGAGTCCCCCGATTGACGGCGACCATCATCTCAACGAGTTTTTGTTGAGTCATCTGGAATGAAGCAATCGGGACACCGAACTGAACCCGTTCCTTCGAGTATTCGAGAGCAGCCTCATAACAAGCGCGGGCTGCACCCAGCGCCCCGAACAGGATCCCGAACCTCGCTTCATTGAGACAAGAAAGCGGGCCACGCATCGATGCGATCTCGGGCAGTACGGCATCCGCAGGTAGGCGCACATCGTCGAGCACCAGTTCGGAAGTAACCGAGGCCCGCAACGACAGTTTCTTGTGGATGTCATGAGCAGAGAATCCGGGCGTGTCGGCCGGCACGATGAAACCGCGGACCCCGTCCTCGGTGTGGGCCCAGACAATGGCGACATCCGCGATACCACCGTTGGTGATCCACATCTTGCTGCCGGAAACAATCCAGTCATCCCCATCGCGACGGGCATGAGTGCGCATGCTGGCCGGGTCGCTTCCGGCGTCTGCTTCGGTGAGGCCGAAACATCCGATGACCTCGCCGGCCGCCATCGGTGGCAACCAGCGCTGTTTCTGCTCCTCGGATCCGTATTTCCAGATCGGGAACATCGCCAGCGACCCTTGTACGGAAACGAAGCTCCGGGCTCCGCTGTCACCAGCCTCGAGTTCCAGACAGGCAAGTCCGTACTCGACAGCGGTGGTCCCAGCACACCCGTAGCCTTCGAGGTGCATTCCAAAGAGACCAAGCGCACCCATCTCTTTGGCGAGGTCCTTTGGGAAGATCCCCTCTTCAAACCACTCAGCCACATCGGGAAGGATTCGCTCTCCGACGAACTGGCGGACGGTATCGCGCACGAGTTTCTCTTCGCTCGAGAGCAAGGTCCCAATCGACAGAAAATCGCGGGGGTCTGGACCCTTGGCCATGGTTCACCTCAAAGGGGATCGGAACATTTATAAAGCCGGGTCGCGCCCGGTTTGCTTCCCCAAGGCTACAGCGGGCCGACGGTGTCGCGTGCGAAGGAGCGGCCAGTTTTCCATGCGCCGGGCACCCGAAGCGACCAATGCCGTTTCACTCACTACAATGATTACCCCGCAGATTCGAGGAGTTCGAGGCGTGAGCAAGACGTTGTACTTCGCATACACAGCCCTCATCTCGCCTCGTCGCATGGCCGAGGCTGTTCCAGACGCTCAATTCAAGTTCATAGCTCACCTTCCTGAAACCCGGATGGTGTTTCCCTACAGCAACGGCACCTGGGAGGGCGGGCTGCCTTCTGTCCGGCCAGAGCCCGGCAACACAGTGTGGGGGGCCGTGTTTGAGGTGCCCGGCAAGCAAGTCGCCGATCTTGACGCCATCGAAGCCAAGGAAGGCCGGATCCCAACCGAAGATTTCAGTGCCGTCGATCGGGAAGGGCACCGCCATCCGGTGTTGACTCACGTGCACAATGGTTCAGCGGGATCCGAACAGACGCCATCGCGCGAATATATGCGCCTCGTGGTCGAAGGCGGCCACCACTGGAAACTGCCCGCCGGTTGGGTGGCGGGCCTCGAGGAATACGTCGAAGAACCACTTTTCTGATAGCTATCGGCTGTCAGTCATCAGCTCAAGAGGCCGGACCACTCGGGGTTCCCGAAAGCCGTAGCAACTACCATCAGCATCAAGCATCAGGAGGACCGACGTGTCAGAGAACAGCGCCAGCAAGTGCCCTGCAATGGGCACCGCTCACCAGGCCACGGGGGCCACGGCCAACCAGCAATGGTGGCCGAATCAGTTGAACCTGCGGATTCTGCGCCAGAACGCTCCTCAGGCCGACCCGATGGGCGAGTCGTTCAAGTACGCCGAGGAGTTCAAGACTCTCGACTTCGAAGCCCTCGCCGAGGACGTCGATGCGCTCATGACCCAGTCCCAGGACTGGTGGCCCGCCGACTATGGCCACTACGGACCGCTCTTTATCCGCATGACGTGGCATGCCGCTGGCACCTACCGAACGTACGACGGCCGGGGCGGTGGCGGGACCGGCGCACAGCGCTTTGCCCCGCTCAACAGCTGGCCCGACAACGCCAACCTCGACAAGGCCCGCCGACTGCTGTGGCCGATCAAGCAGAAGTACGGCCAGAAAATCTCGTGGGCCGACCTGTTGATCTTCGCCGGGAACCGCGCCCTGGAAACGATGGGCTTCAAGACCTTCGGCTTCGGAGGCGGCCGCCGCGACATCTGGGCACCCGAGGAGGACATCTACTGGGGCCCGGAGCGGGAGTGGCTCGGCGACGAGCGCTACAGCGGCGACCGGGAGTTGTCGAATCCGCTCGGCGCCGTCCAGATGGGCCTGATCTACGTCAATCCGGAGGGGCCGAACGGCAACCCGGACCCGATGGCTTCTGCCCGGGACATACGTGAGACGTTTGCCCGCATGGCAATGAACGACGAGGAGACGGTGGCGCTCACCGCCGGGGGCCACACGTTCGGCAAGATGCACGGAGCAGCCAGCGACGAGCACCTGGCTCCCGAGCCCGAGGGTGCCGGCCTCGAGGAGCAGGGCCTGGGGTGGCAGAACAGTTTTGGCAGTGGCAAGGGGGACGACACGATCACGGCCGGGCTCGAGGGCGCCTGGACCAACAATCCAACCAGGTGGGACAACGGCTACTTCGAGAACCTGTTCAGCTACGAGTGGGAGTTGACAGCCAGCCCGGCCGGCGCCCACCAGTGGACACCCAAGAACCCCGAGGCACAGGGCACCGTTCCCGACGCCCACGACCCGTCCAAAAGGCACGCCCCGGTGATGTCGACGGCGGACATGGCCATGATCGTGGATCCGGCCTACAGAGAGATCTCGAAGCGGTTCTACGAGAACCCGGACGAGTTGGCCGACGTCTTCGCCCGGGCGTGGTACAAGCTGCTGCATCGCGACATGGGTCCCGTCACCCGGTACCTCGGCCCGTGGGTTCCCGAAGAGACTCTGATCTGGCAGGATCCCGTGCCCGAGGTCACAACCGAGCTGATCGACGACGAGGATATCGCCACCCTCAAGGGCATGATCCTTGACTCCGGTCTCTCCATCTCCCAGCTGGTCTCGACCGCCTGGGCATCGGCCTCGACCTATCGGGACACCGACAAGCGCGGTGGCGCCAACGGGGCGCGAATTCGCCTTTCGCCACAGTCCGGGTGGGATGTGAACGTGACGTCCGCCGTATCGACCGTGCTAGGAACCTTGGAGGGAATCCAACAGGACTTCAACGGCACGCAGACGGGCGGGAGGATGGTCTCGCTGGCCGACCTCATCGTGCTGGGCGGATGCGCCGCCGTCGAGTCGGCCGCAAGGCGGGCCGGGCACGATGTGCAGGTGCCATTCTCACCCGGGCGTACCGATGCCACCCATGAGCAGACCGACCCCGATTCGTTCGCCGTGCTCGAGCCGACTGCAGACGGGTTCCGCAACTATGTCCAGAAAGGCCACGGGACTCCGGCCGAGCATTTGCTGGTGGACAAGGCGTTCATGCTGACGCTGTCCGCTCCCGAGATGACCGTGCTTGTCGGTGGCATGCGCGTTTTGAACACCAACGTCGGGCAGTCTGCGTACGGAGTCCTCACCAACCGGCCGGGGAAGCTCACGAACGACTTCTTCGTAAACCTGCTCGACATGGGGACGGAGTGGAAAGCGACCTCAGAGTTCGAGGATGTATTCGAGGGTCGGAGCCGCGAGAGCGGCGAACCTAGCTGGACCGGAACGCGGGTCGACCTCGTCTTCGGGTCCAACTCCGAGCTGCGGGCCATCGCCGAGGTCTACGGGAGTCTCGACGCCGAGGAGAAATTCGTCTACGACTTCGTCGCTGCGTGGAACAAGGTAATGAACCTGGATCGCTTCGACCTCGAATGACCCGGCGAAGCAACAAGTTCAATCCGTTCATCGCGGAACCGACGACTTTGACTCTCACGAAGACGGAAGAGTCCCGGGCAAGCTCCCCGCAACGCGGCTAGCAGCCACCGGGTCTTGCGCCACTAACGTTGACCGGCATCAACGTGGGAGGGACCGGGTGGCGATTCGTTGGAGGGCCGTGCTGATTGGGACTGCGTCCGGCTTGCTAACGACCGTACTTGCCGGGCTGCTGGCGTCGCTGATCGCCGGTTCCTTGGGAGCCGACGACCCACTCTCTCTGGGTATCGTGCTTGGTGCTGCAATTGGCCTGTTCGTTGCGGGTTTCACAGCCGCCAGGTTTGTTTTCCACCAGTGGGCTCTGCATGGCTCATTCGCGGCCCTATTGACAGTGTTGGTGGTGGGCACCGATGCACTCCTGCGCGGCAGTGAGGCTGCGCCTCTCACCCTGGCCGGGTATGCCTTCCTAGCCGCCCTTCTCGGAAGCCTGGGCGGCTACCTGGGAGGCCGCAGAGAGCGGTAGAACGAATACGTACTGTATTCGCATCGTTCAACGCGGTATTCTGTGTATGCGAGTCCGCCGGGCGGTCGCTGTGGGTTCTTCGGAACCTGTAGAGGAAAGTCCGGACTCCACAGGGTGCGGTGCTGGATAACGTCCAGGCGGTGCAAACCGACGGAAAGTGCCACAGAGAACAGACGGCCGATGGGACGAGACGGTTGCAAGACCGTTCCGTGCGAGGTTTCGATCTCGCAGTGGTGTGATGAGCATCACTTCACAGGCAAAGGTGAAACGGTGGTGTAAGAGACCACCAGCGGGTTGGGAGACCGACCCGGCTCGGCAAACCCCACCGGGAGCAAGGCCAAGCAGGGAGCGGGTGACCCGCCCAATCTCCCAGGTAGGCCGCAACGAGGCAGACGGTGACGTTTGCCCCAGATAGATGACCGTCGCCGGTCTTAGGATCGGCACAGAATCCGGCTTATAGGCGGACTCGCGGGTTTCGGAGGGGCCCCTCTCGTGGGGCCCCTCCCCTCCTTCATCCGTCCTACACCCTGGCTCCGACCAGGTAGTTGATAGCCCCGTTCAGCGTCACAAACTTCGGGTAGTCCCGTTCGGGAATCTCGACACCCGTCTCCCGGTTGATGCCGAGCATCCAGTTCAGATAGTCCATTGAGTCCAGATCGAGCTGTTCGGTCAGGTCGACCCCGGCGTCGATCTCGTCAGAGTCAACCTCGGGGGCAACGTCGGCGAGCACAGACAGAATCACTCCGCGTGCTTCATTCGGTGTCATAGCTGCTCCGGTTCTTGTAGGTACCGATCAACGGCTTGTAGATAGATCCCCCCGCGATGGCCGTCCGAGACCCGGTGATCGGCCGACAAGGTTGCTCGGATGATTGGCCGGATGCCAAGCAGTCCGTCCATGATCCACGGTCGTTGCACAGCCTTCCCGAACCCAACCAACGCCACCTGCGGGGCGTAGATGACGCCGTACACCTCCGCTACCCCCCGGTCGCCGAGGTTGGTGATCGTGATGGTCGGGTCGGACATCTCGGAGCTTCGCAAACGGCCGGTTCGGGCACGGGCCACAAGGTCCTTCAGGGCAGTCATCAACTCATCGAGACTCTTGCGGTCCGAATGGTGAATCGCAGGTGCGATCAGCCCACCCTGGCGGAGCGAAACCGCCACACCGAGGTGGATGTCGTCGCTGGCCCGGAAATTCTCATCGAGCCAGAACCCATTCATTTCGGGGACGTCTCGAATCGCGAGAGCGGCCGCCTTCAGCATCAACACTGCTGGCAACAACCGCTCCGCCATTGTTCTCCGCAGGTTCTCTTCCTCGAGCCAGGCCAGGGCCCTCGTCATATCGATTTCGGTTCCGAGGTAGTAGTGCGGGATCTCCCGCTTCGACTTGGCCATTACCTGGCCGATGGCCCGGCGCATCGCCGCTCGCTGCTGGTCTGCGAGGTCGGTCCCACCCGACGGCTGAACTGCCTCCGCCACCATCGGCCGCGGTTCTCTTGGAACGGCAACGGCCCGAATGTCCGCCTCGTTGATGACGCCGGAGGGACCGCTGCCGACCACCCCTGTGAGGTCGACGCCCATCTCTTCCGCCACCCGACGAGCACGGGGCGTGGCCCGCAGCCGTCTCTCCGATCGAGTAGCCGCAGGTCGAGCCGCACGCTCGACGTCTACCCGGGTAATCGACCCTCCTGGGCCGGTGCCGACCACCGTCTCGAGATCAACCTCGAGTTGATGCGCTCGATGACGAATGGGCGGTGTCACGCGGGGGTGATGCATGACGGCCGGGGTTCCCGAAGGGACAGGTTCAGCCGGCAGCGTGTCGATCGGTGTTGCTTCAGGCCCGGTCTCGTCCGACACGCCGGCAGCCTCTGCCGGGAGGTCCTCGGCCGGCTTCCGGGAGCTCGAATCCAGCTCCTCCCCCGTTTCTCGATACCTGGCGATGACGATGCCAACGGCGACCTCCTCCCCAGGGCCAACAACGATCTCCTCCATCGTGCCGCTGTCCCAGATCTCGACTTCAATGATTCCTTTGTCGGTTTCAACCAGGACGATCACGCCCCCCCGTTCGAATGGATCTCCTTCCTTGAGAAGCCACTCGACCACCTTGCCGCGGTCCATGTCGGCACCAAGTGAAGGCATCTTGAATTCGGTCACCGCCCCATCACCTCCTCGGCCGCCGCGACGATCTTGTCCACTTGTGGGAGCGATGCTTCCTCAAGATGTTTTGGATAGGGAATGGGCACCTCTTCCGTACAGACCCGCCGGAGGGGCGCGTCAAGCTCGTAGAAGCCCCCTTCCATGATACGGGCCATCACCTCAGCCGAGATGCCTCCGCTCCTCCACCCCTCGTCGACAATCACCGCTCGGTGGGTTTTGGCGACCGTCTCCAAGATGGCGGTGGTGTCGAGGGGTCGCAGAGATCGGAGATCGAGCACCTCTGCGTTGATCCCGTCCACGCTGAGAAGGGCAGCCGCATCGAGCGTCTTCGGCAGGCTGCCGCCGTAGGTGATCAGTGAAACGTCGGCGCCTGCCCGTCGTACCTCCGCACCTTCGATCGGTACCGGTCCCGCGTCCACGGCCAGCTCGCCCTGCACTCCGTACAGAGACGCATTCTCGAATATCAACACCGGGTCGGGATCCTCGAGCGCGCTCCAGAGCATGCCCCGGGCATCTTCGAGCGCCCCCGGCGCGACCACTTTGATACCGGGGATGTGAGCGAACCATCCCTCGAGGCTGTGGGAGTGTTGGGCGGCCAGCTGGCGTCCGGCTCCGGTCGCCATCCGGATAACCACCGGCACGTTGAATTGTCCGCCCGACATGTGCAGCCAGGTTGCCGCCGTGTTGAGGATCTGATCCAGGGCCAGCAAGCTGAAGTTGCAGGTCATGACTTCAACGATGGGGCGCAATCCGGCCACCGCGGCGCCTATCCCTGCCCCGGTGAACCCTGCTTCAGAGAGCGGGGTGTCGCGAATCCGCTCCGGGCCGAATTCCTCCAGAAGCCCCTTGCTCACTGCGTAACATCCCCCGTACATCCCCACATCTTCTCCCATGAGGAACACCCGGGAGTCTTTTCGCATCGCTTCCCTGATGGCTTCCTTCACGGCTTCTCGATAGCTGATCTTGATCATGTCGCTCATGACACCGGCTCCTCGCTATACACGAACCGGGTGAGATCCTCGACCAGCTCCCAGGTTCCGGCTTCGGCGAACTCCACCGCAGCCGCGACCTCTGCCGCGACGTCCTCCTCGATGCGTTGCAGGTCCTGATCCGACAGAACGTCCGCAGCCCGCAAACGGTTGCAGAAGAGAACGATTGGATCGCGTTGCTTCCACTCGTCGACCTCATCGCGCCGGCGATAGAGTTCGGGATCGAACATCGAGTGAGCCCGGAATCGATAGGTGTCCAGTTCCAGGAACAGCGGACCGGAGCCACCCCGGACGACGGCCACCGCTCGTCGGGCAGCATCTTCCACGGCCAGCACATCCATCCCGTCGACCTTCCAGGCCGGAACCTCATAGGCAGAGGCCTTCAACGCCAGGTTCGTCTCGGATTCCGATCGTTCCAGCGAAGTTCCCATGGCGTAGTGGTTGTTCTCACAGCAGAAGAGGACCGGCAGATCCCAAAGGGCGGCCAGGTTCATGGATTCATGGAACTCACCTTCGGCTACCGCTCCCTCGCCGAAGAACACGGCGGCGATGGCACCGGTCTGTTGCATCTTGGCGGCCAGCCCAAAACCGACGGCCAGAGGGAGTCCCCCGCCGACGATGGCGTTTCCCCCGTAGAAGAGGGTGTCCTTGTCGAACAGGTGCATGGAACCTCCCCGACCCATGCTGCATCCCTCAACCTTGCCGAACATCTCGGCCATGATCGAGGCTGCCGAAACACCACGGATAAGGGCATGGCCGTGCTCCCGGTAGGTCGCGATAACCGGGTCGATCATGGTGAGGTGTTCCATCACGCCAACCGCCACCGCCTCCTCACCGATGTAGAGGTGAAGAAACCCGCGGATCTTCTCCTGCTGGTAGAGCTCGGCGCACTTCTCCTCGAATCGGCGGATGCGGATCATCTGGTGGAGCAGATGCAGGCTGTGATCCCGATCAAGGCCCGGGTTGACCCCCTCGTCATTCATGAGTTCTCCTCCAGTTTCTCGAGTGTCGAGATATCCCCCTCGGGCAGGCCAAGCTCCCAGGCTTTGAGGAGGCGCCGCATGATCTTCCCGCTTCTGGTCTTGGGCAGGTTGGGCTCGAAGGCGATCTCCCGGGGGGCGACCGAGGCCCCTAATTTGGTGCGCCCCCAACCGATGAGGTCCTTCTCGAGGTCGCGGCTCCACTCGTACCCGTCCTTGAGGGCAACAAACGCCTTGACCACCTCGCCCGCGACCTCATCCGGTTTGCCGATGACGCCTGCCTCGGCCACTGCCGGGTGTTCCATGAGGGCGCTCTCCACCTCGAATGGTCCGATGAGATGCCCGGCGGATTTGATGACGTCATCGGCGCGACCGACGAACCAGAAATACCCGTCCGCGTCCAGTTCGGCCAGATCGCCGGTGTGATACCAACCGCCGACGAAACAGTCCCGGTATCGCTCCTCCATGTTGAGGTATCCCCGGAACATCGATGGCCAACCGGGCCGCAGAGCCAGTTCCCCTTCGACGAGGGGCTCCTCGACAATCTCAGCTTGGCCGTCATCGCCGACCACGATCTTCCCGCGATCGTCGCGGCGCAGGATGGCCGCTTCGATGCCGGGAAGCGGTCGACCCATCGACCCAGGCCGGATCTCCTCTGAGGCGAAATTCGAGATCATGATCCCGCCGGTCTCGGTCTGCCACCAATTGTCGTGAATGGGGAGCCCGAAGGCTTGCAGGCCCCAGACGACCGCTTCCGGATTCAGCGGTTCGCCGACGCTGGCGATGAATCGAAGGTGAGAAAGGTCGAACTCATGGGGCACATCGGCACCGATCTTCATCATCATCCGCACGGCGGTTGGAGCCGTGTACCAAATGGTGACCTTCTGTTCCTGCAGGGTCCGATACCAGCGTTCGGCATCGAACTCACCCTCATCAACGATGTTGGTGAGGCCATGGGTCAGTGGCGAGATGATCCCGTAGGAAGTTCCGGTCACCCAGCCCGGATCGGCCGTACACCAAAACACATCGTCGGGATGCATGTCGAGGGCGTACTTGCCGGTCAGATAGTGGTAGAGCACTGCGCCGTGGACGTGCACGGCACCCTTCGGGGTGCCGGTCGTCCCGCTGGTGAAGTGCAACACGGCCATGTCTTCGGGATCCATCGGTTCGGTTGGGAAATGCTCTGAGCCTTTGATGAGCAGCTCACCGAAGTCGTGCGCACCGGCGACGTCGATTGGATCCGAATGAGAACCGACCAGAATGACGTGCTCGAGGTCGGGCAGCGTGTCGCGTATCTTGGCGATCTTCCGCTTGTAGAGAACATCGGTGGTGACCAGAACCTTGCCCTGGCCGATGGTCATGCGCTTGTGGATCGGCTCGGGCCCAAATGCCGAGAACAAGGGCGCGAACACGCTTCCGTTCTTCATGATGCCCAGGGCGGCGATGTACAACTCCGGGATACGGTTGGCGAGGACGAAGACTCGATCCCCTTTCCCGATTCCCAAGCCGCGCAAGGCGCTGGCGAATCGAGCGGTCGATTCGGCCAGGTCCGCATAGGTGAAATCCCGTACTTCTCCTTTCTTGCCCAACCAGCGGATCGCGACGTGGTTACGTCGAGGTCCTCCGGCATGTCGGTCAATCGCCTCATGGGCGATGTTGATTCGGCCCCCGGAAAACCCTTCGAGGTCCTGCCCGGCTCGATCCCAATCAAACGCGGCGTACGCCGATGGGTAGTCGGTCAACTGGGGAGGTACCACAAAGGGACCGGTTTTCGCAATGGGCTCAAAATGCATGGCGCCTCCTTTTCCTTGGCGCTACAACTGCCATCGAGCGCGAACGGCGCCCATGTTGAAAGCGTCTACCAAACGGGCTCGCCGTACAAGGTCCGAACGACCCAACAACAGGGCCGAACGGCCGGAGATGGCAAAAACCCCTGTCGCTACACTCGGATTACCACCGCATGGATGGAGACTCCGATGAACGCGACCGGCACCTACCTCCAGCCCCGCCATCCGGTCCCGAGCGACCTCGAGATCGCCCAGGAGGCTCCGATCGAGCCAATCCTGTCAATCGCGGAGAGGGTCGGACTGGGGCCCGAAGACCTCGAGTTGTACGGCACCTACAAGGCGAAAGTCCACCTCGATGTACGCGAGAAGTTCGGCGGCCAACCACTCGGGAAATATATCGACGTGACCGCCATCACACCGACCCCACTCGGTGAAGGCAAGACCACCACTGCGATCGGGCTCAGTCAGGGGTTAGGGCACCTCGGTCACAGGGTCTTCACGACGATACGCCAGCCGAGCATGGGGCCAACGTTTGGTATCAAGGGAGGAGCCGCAGGCGGCGGCTACAGCCAGGTCATCCCGATGGAGGACTTCAACCTGCATCTCACCGGCGACATCCACGCTGTCACCGCCTCCCACAACCTCCTGGCCGCGGCCATCGATAACCACCTGAAACACGGGAATGCTCTCAATCTGAATCCATTCTCGATCACCTGGCCGCGGGTTGTGGATCTGAACGATCGGGCGTTACGGAGTGTGATTGTCGGCCTCGGCGGTCGAATCAATGGCAACCCGCGCGAGGCGGGATTCGATATTGCCGTCGCCTCAGAGGTCATGGCCATCCTGGCTCTGGCTGCCGACCTCCACGATCTGCGGACCCGGCTGGGGCGGATCGTTGTCGGTACGACCTTCACCGGTGACCCGGTGACCGCCGAGGATCTGAAAGTGGCAGGGGCCATGACCGTTCTCATGAAGGACGCCCTCATGCCGACGCTGCTGCAAACGCTCGAGCACACGCCGGCCCTCGTACACGCCGGACCCTTCGCCAACATCGCCCACGGCAACTCCAGCGTGATCGCCGACCAGATCGCGCTGCGGCTCGGCGACTACGTCGTCACCGAATCCGGATTCGGTGCCGACATCGGCATGGAGAAATTCATGGACATCAAATGCCGGGCAAGTGGCCTCACGCCGGATTGCGTGGTGATCGTGGCCACGATTCGCGCTCTCAAAATGCACGGGGGCGTTGGGCGGGTGATCGCCGGAAAGCCTCTCCCGCCCGAACTCATCGAGGAGAACCTCCCCGGTCTGGAAAAGGGTGCGGCCAATCTGGTAGCCCACATCAGCATTGCCCGCAGATTTGGTGTACCCGTCGTAGTGGCGGTCAACCGGTTTGATACGGATACTGAGAGCGAGATAGCCCTCCTCGAGAAAATTGCAGTTGAGGCAGGCGCGGAAGCGGCAGTAATGACGGACCACTGGGCACAGGGGGGCGCCGGATCGATTGCCCTCGCCGATGCCGTGGTGCGGGCCTGTGACCAACCAAAGCACTTCCGATACCTCTATCCGCTCGACATTCCCATTCGTGACAAGATCGAGGTGATCGCCACCAACGTGTACGGTGCCAACGGGGTCGATTTCCTCCCGGAAGCCGAGGCGAAGCTGAAGCTCTACACCGACCTGGGCTACGACAACTTGCCCATCTGCATGGCCAAGACCCACCTCAGTTTGAGCCACGAGCCTTCCTGGAAGGGCGTGCCGAGAGATTTCCGGCTGCCGGTTCGCGATATCCGGGCCAGCGCTGGAGCGGGGTTCCTGTATCCAATGTGTGGAACGATGCGGACGATGCCGGGTCTGCCTTCGCGCCCGGCATTCGAGAACGTAGACATTGACCCCGCAACGGGCCGAGTGAAGGGGCTCTTCTGACATGTACACCACCTTGCCTGATACCAAGATGAAAGGCCGCGACCATGATCAGTCCTGAAGAACTCGAGCGGTTGCCCTTCTTCAAAGATCTAGATGCCGAAGAGCGGAAGTTGCTGGCCGGCATCGCCCGCAAGGAATCCGCTGCGGCCGGACAGCAAATCTTTGAGGAAGGCACTCCGAGTCACACCTTCTACATCGTGGTGAGCGGGCTTGTCTCCCTGCGCCGGAAGACCCGTTCCGGCGGTGAGGAGACGGCGATGTCCGCCGGCCGGCCAGGCGAGTTGATCGGTGTTTCGGCCATGCTCGGCGCTGAAGGGACCCACCCGACCAGCGCAGTGTGCCTCGAGCCGACCGAGTTGATCGAGATCGATGCCCCGGTGTTGATGGCTGCCCTCGAATCAAACCCGGCTGTCGGGTTTCGAATCCTCCGGCGGTTGACGCACATCGTCGCCGAACGCCTGGCGACGGCTCGGAGCCAGATCCAGAGCCAGAGCCGCCCCGGATTGATTACGCACGGCTGAGGCGCAACCGTCGCTCAGACCGAGGGTGCCTCGAAGGGAAGACGCACAATCCCGGTCGTATCGTTTCGCGAATACGTTATCCCCAATTGCGCAGCGTGTTGGTGGATCTCCTCACGGCGTTTGCGCTTTCTGACCAGCGTGAAGACCAACAACCCGACGGCCAAGAGCACGAAGACAATGAATACCTCAGGTCCAGCCATGGAGCCAATTATGGCCGCCCGGGAGCGTCCCGTCTTTGTTCTGAGGCAGTTCCGTTCTGGTGAGAACGAAACGCTCGACCCTGGGTGTGGATGTGCCGGCAGCAGCGCACGGCCCCGCTAACGTTTCCGGTCAAGCTGATGTTGTTCCCAACCGTGCACTTCGCCATCTTCTTCATGGTGGTCCTCACCGCCAACTGGTTCCTGATGCCGCACCAGAGAATCTGGCGGGTGGTCATGCTGGCCGCCAGCTTCTTCTTCTACGGCTCCTGGGATTACCGGTTTACGGCCCTGCTGGCCGGATCCATACTCATCAATCAGGCGTTTGCCGTTGCCATCCACAGAGCAGTCGGACGCCGGCGACACCGACTGGTGTACGGAGCAGTCGCCGCCAACCTCGGCATCCTCGGTTTCTTCAAGTACTACGGATTCATGGTCACCTCGGTCGCCAACACGCTCGAGTCTCTCGGCCTCCAGGCCTCGCTCCCCCTGTTGCAGGTTGTACTACCGGTTGGCATCTCGTTCTTCACCTTCCAGGCGCTCAGCTACGTCATCGACATCTACCGCGGCAAATTCGAACCGGTCCCACTCCTGGACTTCGGCGTCTACCTGAGCTTCTTTCCCCAACTCGTGGCCGGACCGATCGTTCGAGCAGGCGAGTTCCTCCCGCAGCTGAAGGAGCCCCGCGACCCCCGCCGGATCGACTCGTCTCGAGCGTTCTATCTGATCGCGATCGGATTGGCCAAGAAAGTGGTGATCGCCGACTTTCTGGCAACACAGATCGTCGATGGCGTGTTCACTACCCCCGGTCAGTTCTCGTCGCTGGAAGTGCTGATCGGTATCTACGGCTACGCCGTTCAGATCTACTGCGACTTCAGCGCTTACTCCGACATCGCCATCGGAGTTGCCTTGCTGCTCGGGTTCTCGTTCCCCGACAACTTCAACGCTCCGTACACCGCCATATCGATTCGCGATTTCTGGCGGCGCTGGCACATGACGTTATCCCGTTGGCTGAGGGACTACCTCTACATCCCGCTGGGGGGGTCGCGCGGATCGAAATCCTCTACCTATCGCAATCTGATGCTGACCATGCTGCTCGGAGGGCTCTGGCACGGGGCGGCGTGGAGCTTCGTGTTGTGGGGTGGTCTGCACGGCGGGTGGTTGGCCTACGAACGATGGCGGGAGGAGCGCCGCACCGAGAAGGGATTGTCGGCGCCGCCCGACACGGTGGGGAGACGGGTCATAGCCCGTCTCGTGGTTTTCCATCTGGTTTGTCTGGGCTGGGTTCTTTTCCGGGCCGGTTCTCTTGGCGTCGCCTGGGACGTGATGGCCCGGCTCGTCACGGGTTGGGGACCGGCTCCGGCAGTAACCCCAGCCGTCTTGCTGGCCATTGCCGTTGGTATCGGCGCCCAATACGTCTCGAGAGGTGCGGTCGTACGGCTTCAGGCCGCGTTCTCCCGCCTGGCACCGGCCCTCCAGGGAGTCACGCTGGCTTTCACGCTGGCAGCCATCGACGGCCTCGGCCAAGAGGGCGTCGCAGCCTTCATCTATTTCCAATTCTGATGCCATGACCCATCAACCCCGCCGCCAACCCCGCCGCCGTTCCCCGGCCGGACACGCCCTGCTGGCCGTCATCATTGCGCTCGGTCTCGGCTCATTGCTCAACGCTCGCGCCCTGGAACGCACCGCCAATAACCTCCCCTACGGAACTACCCGCTCGATCGCCGTTGCGGTTGCCGGGCCGTTGCGTTCGATTAGTTCGTTCCTCTTGCTCGATCGACCCCGTCTCGCCCTCGATGAGCTCCTGGGCCGAACCGAAACCGATGCAGCACCTCCAGTGATCCCTGATGAACCCGAATCAACCGAAACGACGCCTGCGGTGACGACCAGCACCACCACCATCCCGATCGCCGGGTTTCAACTCGACCCTCCGACTGCAGCGGACCCGCTCAACGTCTGGATCATCGGAGACTCATTGATGGAGTTGCTCGGTCCTTCGATCGTCAACGAGAGCGACGCCAGCGGGGTGGTCGAAGCCGTCGTCGACTTCCGCTTCGTATCGGGACTCACCCGGCGCGATTACTTCGATTGGCCGGCCTATGCCGCTGAACAGCTCCCGATCGTGCAACCGGACGTCGTCATTGCGATGTACGGAGGCAACGACGGGCAGGATGCCAACGTCGGCGGGACCATCGTTGAACGGTGGACTCCGGAATGGATCGAGTTTTATCGCGGACGGGTTGCAGAAGCCATGGATACCTTCACGTCCGAAGGTTCCATGCTCTATTGGATTGGGCTTCCCATCATGGCCAACGACCTGTTCAGCGAGCACGTCCAATTGATGAACGACGTCTACCGGGAGGAGGCCGCCAAGCGTCCCAACGTCTCAATCGTCGAATCGTGGGATCTTTTCGCCGACGAAGCAGGCAACTACTCGGCGTACCTCACCAATGAATCCGGAAACCTGGAGTTGATGCGGTACGGGGACGGGGTCCACTTCACGTGGGCGGGAGCCCGCCGGCTCGCCGCCGCAGTTTTCGAGCAGATGCAGAGCGATTGGTCGAACGGGTGAAAACCGGATGGCCCCGGGTTCGACCCGCCTCCTACGCGGAGCGTGCCTTCTTGAGGGCAACGCCGGCGGCCTGAGGCCATCCGATCGGACCCCTCCCCTTCAGCTGCAACAGTCCCGGCAGTTCGAGGTCGGCCCAACTGCCGTCTGCCTGCTGGACCAGCATGGGGACATCGACGACTCCGAGCATGCCGAGATCGCTCGTTGAATCACCCACTCCGCACGAGGTGACCGAACCGAATTCCTCGTAGCGGGAAATGACATACCGCACCGCCTGAGCCTTGTCGTGCCGGCCGAGCGCCGTCCAATAGCGAGCTCCATGCAGCATGCGCATGCCGCGCTCTTCGAGACGCCCGGCCAGTAACCGCTCGCGGTCCGGTGTGGGATCTTCCAACACGAAAGTCTCGGTGAACTCCCTGGTCCTGGCTTTGGTAGCTCGCGACAGGGTCAACCCGGTGAGCCCGGAGACCTCCTCAATAGTGAGATCTCCAAATCCTTTGACCGCGACTCCAGCATCTTTGGCGGCTCGTTCGAGACCTTCGCGAACCTCCCGGTAGGTGAGGCCAAACGTCACCAATTCCTGCTCACCGTCCCCGGTTCTGGAACCGGGGAAGTCAACCGGGAAGATCACTCCCGCTCCGTTTTCGACGATATAGGGATCCTCCAGGTTGAGCCGCACCCGGAGGGCCTCTTGCTCCGCCCGAGTTTTAGCCGAGCACAACACCACCGGTATCCCGGCCCGTTGCAGGTCGGCAACGGCCTCTACGGCCGGACCCGGATCGTAGGTGTCGTGGGCGACCAGCGTCCCGTCGATATCGGTCACCAGCAAAACGCGCGTCCGTTGCTCAGTCGATGCCACTTGGGTCATGCTCCTTCAATGTCCGGCACAAGATAATGCACCGTGCCTCGAGGTGATAACCGAAGGGCGTTCTCAACCTTCGACGAGAGCCGTTCCCGGGTTGTACGAGAACCAGGCAAACCAGAACGTATCCAGGTGAGGGACCGGTTCGAGCGCGGTGCCTTCGAGCGGACCGTCAATCGCCTGGCCCACCACATTCCACGTGCTCCCGGTCTCTTCATCAACAAAGCCTGACCCGTCGGCGGCAAAGGTCAAGACTCGTCCGGTCGCTTCGGGAAGGAACACACCGACGCTACCCACGTCGCGCCCACCGTCGATCTGACCGGACTCGAGGGCAGTCGCCTGCCCGGATTTCCAGAAGACCACTACAGGCTGGTCACCGACTACATCGTGGGTAGCCCGGGCAGCACCCCCGGAGATTGCTTCGAGCGTCCAGGCTTTGGCGACACCTTCCAGAGAGACACCGGCGACCCTTCGCTGCGCACCAATCTGGTCGTCCAATTCACCCCGGAAGAGGAAAGGAAACCCGGATGGGTTGTCGTAGTCGGCGTACGGGTTGGATCCATAGGATCGGTTGTGACCGGTGTTCTCCCGGTCCAGGACCAGGCCGTCCGGGAAGGTTTCCTTGAATTCGGCCCAACCCAACAACGGTGAAGAAATCGGATCGAGACGCTCAGGAGTGGCCAGTCCGGCAATTGCCTCACCGTTGTAGTGCGTCCACAGCGACTCGGTAAGACGGTCGTACATCACCAGCGCAGAGTTGAACAAGAGTCCTGACGTCCCGAACGTCGTGACCTCACCTTGCACAACTCGTCGATACGAAACAGCCGAGTTGCAGAGCGGGCAATAGGTGATCGAGACGGGAACGCCCCCGACCACATCGTTGACAATCTCATGCCAGATGAGGATCTGTACCGGATAGGCACGTGCGTCCCCGTCGATGTCCAGCACCACAACGCCTTCCTGGTCGGTCAGATAGCCATCGGCATCGGCCACGGAGACAAATTGAGGATCGTCGATAGCCGGAATTCCGTCGGGTACCTGACCGCGCAACAGCTCGGACGTGTCGATCGTCGGCGGAGGAAGGGTCGCTGGATACTGGCCTCCGTCGTTACCACCGGCGAAAAGTTCCAAAGCCGAGCGCCCCCCCAGATCGCGATCCGCGGTGGTTGTCGACGACGACAAACCACCAGCATCGCCCGAAATCGAAGTCGTCGATGTGTCGGCAGCCGTAGACGATGTGCCCTCGGTCTCGTTGGCGCCGTCATCGCCCGCTGCGCAGGCCGAGGCAACCATCGCCAGGACCAGAACCAATACAGTCACTCGTTTCACACCATCTCCTCGATTTCATAATTGCCAACCACCCCGCCGGTCGAATCTGTTCCCGGACGACGCGATCAGTGTCGGATATCCGACGGTATGGTGTGAGGGTGTGCGGTCGATACGTAATCGCCCAGGATGTCGACGCCTACGCCAGATTCTTTGGCGTCGACGCCGTCCGTACCGAAATGCTGGAAGCCAACTACAACGTCGCTCCGACCGAATCCGTCTATGCGGTCGTGGACCACGCCCACCAGAGACAGCTCGGTGCCTTCCGATGGGGGTTTGTCCCCTTCTGGGCCAAGTCGCCCGCCCGCGGACAGATAAACGCGCGAGCCGAGTCGGTGGCCGAGAAAGCCATGTTCCGGGATTCGTTTGCCCGCAGGCGTTGCATCATCCCGGCCGACGGTTTCTATGAGTGGGAGCAGCTGGAGCGGGGCAAGCTGCCGCACTACATCTATTTGAAAGATGGATCCCCTATGGCGTTTGCGGGCCTCTGGTCGACCTGGCGCGATGCGGAGACCGGCGAACGTGTCCGCTCGTGCGCCATCATCACCACTGCTGCCCACCCCTCCCTCGCTCCAATCCACGGCCGCATGCCGGTCATGCTCGACTCCACCGTGTGGGATGACTGGCTAGACAGCACGTTGATTGATCCCATCGCGGCCCGAACACTTCTCAAACCGGTCCCCGAGGCATCCATCACCGAACACGCCGTTTCCACGCTGGTTAACGACGTCCGCAACAACCTCCCCGAGTGCGTGGCTGCGCTACCCGAACGATCGCCGTAAGCTCGGAGTAAAGCCAGCGACCGGGAGCACCAAGAGCTTATGACGAAATTCGCCTACTTCTGCGGCCATGAGCAATGGCACCCGGAACAACTGGTCGAACATGCTCGCCTCGCCGAACAAGCCGGTTTCGACATGCTGGTCGTCTCCGAGCACTTCCATCCGTGGGTGGATGACACCTCGGCTTCCGGCTTCGCCTGGTCAACCATCGGAGCTATGGCTGCGGCAACCAACGACGTGGCATTTGCCACCGGTGTCACCACACCGCTGTGGCGCTACCACCCGGCAGTCGTTGCCCAAGCAGCGGCAACTCTCGACCGGCTCTCTGGCGGTCGGTTCAACCTCGGAGTCGGGACCGGGGAGAACATCAACGAGGGCCCGCTGGGTTTTGTGTTCCCCAAGTACGCAGAACGGGCCGCCCGGATGAAAGAGGCACTCCAGATCATGCGCCGCCTGCTGGACGGCGAGAAGCTGACGTTCGAAGGCGACTTCTACACCACCGACCGCGCCAAGCTCTACAGCCCCCCGCTCGGCCCGGTGCCGATCTGGCTGGCCGCCGGTGGTCCGAAGTCGGCTGCTTTGGCCGCCAGACTCGCCGACGGCATCATCACCTCCGTCAAGGACCCGGAATCCACCCTCGAGCGGGTCATCGAACCCGCCAGATTGGCTGCAGACGAGGCCGGCCGCCCAGCGCCCCGCCTGCTGGCCACCCGCTGGTCGGTCCTCGCTGCGAGCGAGCAGGAAGCGTGGGATGCCCTGCATCCGTGGAGGGGACTGCGGGCACCGGGCAGGTTGGAGGCGGTTGATCCGACGGATCTCCGGGAGCGAGCCGATCTGCTTCCGCGGGAGGACGTGCTCGGCCGTTACTCAATCGTTGCCGATTCCGATCAAATAGTGGAGACTTATCGGCCGCTCATCGAGGACTGCGAGGCCGACATAGTCACAATCCAAATGACCTCTTTGGACCAGGAATCACTCATCAAGATGTTGGGAAGCGAGGTGCTTCCGAGGCTCCGAGCCATCGCGAAATGAGCCGGGACTTGTGCCCCTAACGCAGGGGCACGCCGACAGGGCAGAATAGGACCACACCGGAGAGAGGAGCAGGGTAATGGCAAGGAAAGAGCTGCCGGAGGGCACGGTTCTCCTCGATGTGACGGACGTGAGCTATGCCTCGTTCGCCAAGGAATTCCTCGAAAGAACCGGCCACCAGGCTTTGGTTTGCCATGGCCCATCGGAAGGCCTGTGCCCACTTCTGGCGGGTGCTGGTTGCGAGAAGATCGACGCTGCCCATGGTGTTGTCTTCCAATTCGATCTCGATCGTCCGGACCACCGGTCGATCCTGGCCCGCTACAAGAAGATCCTCGATCCTGAGATACCGGTCCGGGTGGTGGTCGAGCATGGCCAGGACACGAAGTACGCGAAGTTGCTGGCGGATACCGATGTATGGGCGCGGGAGCCGACGGCCGGCGATCTGGATGCGTTCGCAGCTCAGGTTGAAGCTGCAGACGAATCCAGGGGTGTGAGCCAGTAGTTAGTGGGAAGAAACGAAAGGGGTTGGTATGGAAAAGGACGTGACGCTCAACCTCCATCTGTCTGAAGACGACATCGAGACGCTCGCTCACGCAGTCCTCAATCTGCGCGGTGATCACTTCGAGGCGATAGGCAAAGCTCGTCGCAATCCGGTCGATCCGCCAATGCCGGTTGTCGGCGAGGAGCTGGCGATCGCCCGTGCTCTCCAGACGTTGACCGGGCAGGTGATGGAAGCCGCTCAGGACAAGGTGGAAGCGTTTCTGACGACAGACTGAGCGCCGGCCGTCGGGTCCGATCGTGGCGTGCGACGGATAGGCGGCCCACCGCTCACGACAAACCGGCTTCAAAAAGCAGGTCGTCGACCTCCGTCATCGTCTCCGGACCGATCGGGCCGAAAGGCTGACGCTGGAGCGCAGCCAGCAGACTCGCCCGCTGATCGGCCAGGGCCGCCCGGGCCACATCGGCCTCGGGCCCGGGTTCCATTGATGCGAGCCACTCTCGGAAAGGTGTCGCAAAGGAAGGTCCGAATGTCGCGAACAGGTCGAGTCGCCATCTGCCCTGGGCATCCCGGCGAGCAATCCAATCCCCGGAACCCTCCGACCGTCGTAGCGCAACGCTGACGGTCGCGAAGCCTTTGCCCTCGACCGAGAACTCCTCCCCCGCACCGATCAGGACCCCTGTGAGTTCTTCTTCGGCAAAGGCGGGAAAGCCGGCCGAGAACGACTCCCAGAAGTTCTCGCGCACGTGATCCGGCAGTCCGTCTCTGAGCATCGCAGCCGTGTCGGCGGTATCGAACCCTTCCAGCGAAACCATCAGAGCAAGCTGGTCGTCGAAGGTCAGGAGGGCGGTCTCCTGGTAGTCGCCGACTGCGATCGCATCGAAAAGGCCGGTAAGCGCTTGCTCCGGTGAGGCTGCCCCTCCCACGGTGATCGTTGTCGTCGATTCCGGCTCAGGCGCTGTTGTACAGGCGGCGCCAACGGCCAACAGCAATATCGCCAGAAGGAAAACGGCCAACCTCACCACGGTCACGATAGTGCTGCTCTAGTTCGTTTCTCGTTTCTCCCGGTGCCGGGTCGTCGTCGAACACTTCCATGCCGCGCAACCGACCCGGCGGTCGGTCTCATGCGTACACTGCGGCGGCTATGACCACCGGGCGTTACCTCATCGCAGCGACCATCGGGTTACTGGCCGGTATCACCGGCGGTCTCTTTGGTGTCGGCGGTGGCATCATCGTGGTCCCTGGGCTGGTGCTCTTGCTCAGATACGCACCGCACCGGGCCCATCCGACCTCGGGGGCCGCCATCGTGGTGACGGCCGGTGCCGCCCTCATTCGTTTCGGAGCCGACGGTTCCGTCGACTGGGCGGCCGGTGTGGCGCTATTCGCCGGAGCCGGCATCGGGGCTCTCATTGGAGCGCAGCTTCTCGACCGGATCTCCGCGCGGTGGTTGACCGGAGCGTTTGTGTTGGTCTTGGCGATATCGGCCGTCCGGCTGTTGCTCCCCAATCAGGCGGCCGCGTCCGCCTTCGTTACCTCGGTCGATCTCACCTTGTGGGCAGTGGCCGGGCTGCTGACTGCAGGCATGGCAGCCGGAGTTCTGGCTGCAACCCTGGGCCTCGGGGGTGGCATTGTGTTTGTCCCCACACTGGCTGCCCTCTATCTCGTCGATCAACATGTAGCACAGGGAACCTCTCTGGCAGCCATGGTGCCGACAACTGTTGTCGCCGCCGTCGCACACGGCCGGGCCGGCCGAATCGACTGGCCGGTCGCAGCTGCGCTGGGAGTCGGGGGTATCGTCGGCGGGTTGACCGGCGCCGGTTGGGCTCTGGACCTCGACCCTCTCCTCTTGCGGCGCCTGTTTGGAGGCTTGTTGGTACTGGTCGCTGCCCGAATGCTGGGGAGGCTGGCCCGCTCTCCCGATCCAAGCCCACCCTCTCCTTCGGAAAGACGGGTTCGTTAGGCGTCGACCCGCCCGGTGCGGAAGAGTTCGGATCGGCGCTCGGGGTCACCAAGTTGGGCCTGGCGGTAGAGGTAAATGAGGTACGCGAGGCCGACCACCTCTTGAAGAATGCGCCAGGGATCGGAAAACAGCCGCTCCAGCAGCCCTGACCAATACTCTTGGATCCCAGGCGGGAATTCCCATCCAAAGGCCGGCCACAGAAACGTTTCCTGGATGGTCCACATGGCGTCGAGCAGCAGATGAATCAGAGAGCCGATAGCCAGTGCCATCCACCGCCTCCTCACTCGGCCGCGCCTCGTTGCCAATAAGACGATCGACATCAACACCATCGAGAAGAGCAAGGTGTGGCCGACCACCTGACTACTGCTGTTGAAGAACGCCGGGAAGAACACCGTCCCCAGCGGTTTGTCGATCAGGTCGGGTAATAGGGAGCCAAGCGCCAGAAACCGCAGATCGACCTTCGGGTCACGAAACACGTACCGGAAGATGGCGATCGTCCCGCCAACGTGCCAGAAAATCATCAGGAGTCTTGCCCCTTGATCACGGGACCAGAATTCTCCGACAATGAAGACAACGGGGAAGTTCTTCGGCGAGCACTTGCTGCTGTTCAGCGTTCGAGAGTCTCAGATGGCAACCACCGCAGATGCCGCCCTCGACCAGCCGGCCGATGGCCACGCCCTCTTTGTGCTGGCGCAGGTCCTCGTAGAGCTCCATGAGGTCCGGGTCGATGAGTGGAACGATGTCTTGCTTGCGGACTTCTTTCTTGGCGATTTCCGCATCGATCTTCTTCCACTCCCCGCCGACTATCGCCTCCAACCGTTGCTCATCCGCGGGCAGACTCCAGCTCGACCTGGATGGCTGCGACTTCGGTCTCGAGCGCCTCGCGTCGGTCGAGCAGCTCGATGACTTCGTCTTCCATGCTGCTTTCCCTGCTGCGGAGCGATTCGACCTCGCGGCGCATGTTGTCCGTATCCCGGGCACTCAAGCCCCCGGCGAACAGACGCTGCTCTTTCTGATGCACCTTCTGTTCCAACAGTTCGAGCTCGCCCTCCGCTTTGTCTTCCTCGAGGCTGATCTGCTTGAACTCTTCGGAAATCTCGTCGAGTCGAGCGGCAATCCGAACGGTGTGGGCGTGCGCGGCCCGAAACTGCTCCAGCTCGGGAAGCGATTGCCGTTGGTTGAGGAACCTGTCGATCTGCAAGTCCACGGCTTGCAGATCTAGCAAGTCCGCCAAACTCTGGAATTCATTCATGAGCTGAACCTTCCCCGGCGGTGAGGTATCTGAAGTCGATCGCTCCAGGCACGATACCGGCAACCAGATCGTACAACCTCTGCATCCCCGGTCTCTCCGTCGCCAGGTGTCCCGGGTCGACGACCGCCAGACCCAGGTCGGCAGCCTCAACCATCCGGTGATGCCCGACGTCGCCGGTGACGAGCACATCTGCGCCGGTCGCCGCAGCGGCCGTGATATACGAGGATCCCGAGCCCGGCACAACCGCGATCCGGCTCATGGAACGGGATGAATCACCGCCGAACCGCAAGCCGCGATCACCCAGAGTGCGCCCGATCAGGTCAACCAGTCGGCCCAGCCCGACCGGTGCCTGCAGGGTCCCGACCCGTCCGACCATTCCGAGATTGGCCTCGACCGGATAGATATCGAACGCTGGCTCTTCGTAGGGATGGGTCGCCACGAGCGCCCGGATCACTTGGTCACGGCGAGTGGAAGCCACCATCATCTCGATCCGGGTCTCGGATTCCCGATTCAGCATCCCCACTGAGCCCGTAACCGGTCCGGCCCCTTCACCGGGAAGAAACGTGCCTACTCCTTCACTACGAAAGGAGCAACCGGCGTAATTGCCGATGGTCCCGCCACCGGCACCCGCCATGGCGTCCGCCACCAGGTCGGCCGAAGCTGCCGGAACGAAGGTCACAACCTTGCTTGATCCGCCTGGGTCGACCGGACCAAAACCGGTGGTGTCCGTCAGCTTTAGGGCATCGGCGAGCGCATCGGCAACGCCACCCGCGGCGACGTCGAGATTCGTGTGGGCTACTGCCAGGGAGGTCCCGGCCCGAACGAGACGGTAGGCCCGGCCTGCCGGTGAACGACCGGCGATGAGCCGGGAAGTCGGACGGAAGAGAAGAGGGTGGTAGGTAACGAGAAGCCCCACCCCGAGCGCCTCGACCCGGGAAACGACAGATTCAGTCACTTCATGGGTTACCGCCACGGTTCCGGCCTCGGCGGACGAGTCGCCGAGCTGCAGACCGACCGGATCCCAGTCGGCCGCCTTGTCCCAAGGGGCTGTTCGCCCCAAATGGTCGAGCACGTGGGCAACGTTCATCGGTTGAAGATGGTACCCGACGGCCTCAGAGAAGGATCCAGCCGACCGCACCGATAACGGCTGCGGGAACCAGGGTCACGGCAACCGAGCGTCCCAGGGCTTTGCTTCCCAGCACAACTGCCATGACCGCCTTGACGAAGGTGTTGACAACCACGGCTGCCATGACCGCCTGCGCGGCGACTCTGGGGTCGAGGCCCTGGCGAGCCACTTCATCGGCCATCGCCAGCGTTATGGCATCGACGTCGTTGATGCCGCTCACGGCTCCGACGACACTGAGAGCACCTTCCGAGGCACGATCGATGAGGACTTTCGAGATGAAGATCACGATCGCGTACAGCGCCGCGAACTGAAGGGCCGACTTCAGGGTTACGGGGTTTTTCAGGTTGATGCCGCCGGCTGCGGAAGTCGCCTCCATGGGGCGGGTCCACCAGTACACGGCAGTCCCCTCGACGAGGAAGAACAGAACCAACAGCGGCACAGCCAGCTTCAATCCGAGATCGGGCGCAAAAACAAAGGCCTCCCCGAGAACCCTGGCATACATGAGACCGGAGGCAGCGACGACCCCGGCTACCAGAGCGGTCCGCAGCCGCGGCTGGTCCTTCGACATCTTGGAGAATCCGAGTGTGACCGCCGTCGAAGAGATCAAGCCACCCAGCAGTCCGGTAACGCCCAGGCCTCGCTCCCCCCGAAGCCGAAGGGCGACGTATCCGGCCAGGCCGATGGCCGCAACAAACACCACCATCAACCACACCCGGCGGGGATTGAATGCCTCGAACGGTCCATAGTCCTGATCGGGCAAGAGGGGCAGAACGACCGCTGTCAGCACTGCGAACTGGAGGACCGCTCGAACATCCTGATCGGAAAACCGGTCGGTCAGGCCGTGCAACCAGTCCTTGGCTCGCAGCAATGCTGCGATACCAACGGCTACCCCGGCTGCCACGATCACCTGGTCGTTCCACACGAGTACCCCGACCGCAAATGCGCCGAGACTGGCCAATTCGGTTGTGGTTCCCCAGTCCTTGGTTCCGAGAGCGAACATCACGTACGAGGTCACGATCAGGGCGGCAAACGCAGCAGCGCCGACGACAAAGGCGCCTGATCCGTAGGTTTCCGCGAAGTAGCCACTGGCCGCGCCCCACAGTGCGAACAGGGCGTAGGTCCGCACGCCGGCGGAAACGTCCTCTGCGTAATGCCGGTGGATCTGTCGTTCGAGGCCGACAACGGCACCCAGACCGGCGGCCGTCACAAAGGAAAGCAGAAGACTTCCAGGGTCGTCCATGCCCCAAACGCTAGCCCTCCTGTCACCCGCGGGCACGGGGAACTTCTTGGGACTCCAGAGCGTCATCAGGGGGAAACGGAGCGAGGGAAGCGTGCAGGTCACGGGCTGGTCGAGAGAGGCGGGCGTCTTCTTGCCGAGGAGTGCGCGAATCGCCAAACCCCTGGTTGCCGCTTTGCTGTCGTCCATCATCCCTGGCACCGGCGAGTGGTACTCCGGATCCCGCCGAAGAGCATGGGCAGCCTGGCTGTTAACGATCGGGATTCTGGGTGCGGCCTATGTCCGTCTGGTGGGCGAGCCGCTCGTCCGGCTGGCATTTCAACCCGATGTGCTGATCTTCCTGATGGGTGCCAATGCTGCACTGTTGCTGCTACGAGCAGGAAGCGCGGTGGACGCCTACCAGGTCGCCGTCGATGCGCTCCCGGCCCGACAGGCGATGGGGTTCCGTCCGGTGGTCACCGCGCTGGCCCTCCTGTTATTGCTGACGGCGACCACTGTCCCTCATGTCATTGTCGGCAACTACGGTATGGCCACTCTTGATCTGGTGACCAGCGTCTTTGCCGACGAATCTGCTCAGGGGGTTGTAGCCGCCGCTCCGGCGTTGACGGCCGACCTCATCACTACTTCGACAACGGGACCTCCGACTCCGTCAACGGCCTCCCCCCTGGCGACATGGCCTGTACTCGGTGTGCCCGCAGTGCCCGATCCTTCGGTCGCAAATCCGCCGACCATCAGACCGCTCACCGAACGCCACGAGCGGATCACCATCCTGCTCATCGGCGGTGATGCCGGCCCGGGTCGGGGCGGCTTGCGCACCGACACCATGATCGTGGCAACGATAGAACCATCCACAGGGCGGGCGGCGATGTTCAGCGTGCCTCGGAATCTCGGAGCGGTCCCGCTTCCGAGAAGTTTCTCGAGAGCGTTCGACGGTGGCGTCTTCGATTACCGCCTCAACCACGTTTACGGCTGGGCGACCCAGCATCCCCGATACTTTCCGGAGGCCGCCGACCCGGGCGCCGAAGCCTTGATGCAGACAATCGGTGGACTGCTCGACCTTCCCATCGACTACTACGCCCTGGTCGATCTGGGTGGGTTCGTCGATCTGATCGATGCGCTCGGAGGTGTTGACCTCTACGTGCCGGATCCCATTCTGGATCGTACGTCGCCCGCTCATCCCGGTGACCCGTGGACCCGAATCGATCTTGATGCCGGATACCAGCATCTTACCGGGGCCGAAGCGCTCGCCTATGCGCGCTCACGCAGCACCTCGAGTGACTATGCCCGGATGGATCGACAGCGATGCCTGCTCGGCAACCTGGCCAGCCAGGCCGATCCCCTCGAGATTGCCGTCAGAATCCCGTCGCTGGCCCCGGTGCTCAAAGACGTGATCTCAACCAACATCCCCCTTGGCCATATGCCCGACCTCGCCGAGGCTGCCGCCGGCCTCGACCTTGCAGACATCATCTCCGTTCGCTTCATACCGCCGACGTACACGTCCGGCCACGATCAATACGGGCATCCGATCCCACGAACGAGCCTGATTCGGGAAACGGTGAGCCGGGTCGTCGAAGGGAATATCGACGGTTCTGGCAGCCTCTCCCCCGCGGCTCTGGCAACATCCTGCGAGTAGGGAAGCTTTCGACCCGAGTCTTCGATCTCCGCCCTAGTACCGGCCGGGAGGGACGTTCATCCTCGGCTCATGACCCCGACAGACACAACGCGAGCCCCGAGACCGAAACCGTGATGGCCCTCCAGTACCGGACGAGAAAGTGCGGATACGGGCTGCGGACGCGATCATCGATGGCGCCCAACAAGGTGGGCCTTGAGAAGGTCTCGTCCGAAATCCCGGCGCGGATCTCGCCACACGGAATGAACGTGGTTGGCACCATCCTGCGAGCAATCGTATTCGATCAGCAAGCTTGGCCCGTGAAGCCGGTAGTAGTGAGGTCGCCGGGGACGATCAGACCCGGCCCAGGCGAAATGGATCCCGCCAGGACCTCCACTCCCGAGCCGATCCCGTTCGAGGCTCGCCAGTGGTTCCGGTAGTCGGTCGATGTACAGGTTGACCAGCTCATCGAGCAGACGGCGTTGATCGGGGTTCATGGCGGAAGCCGCCAGGCCGCTCGGTCGGGCGAGATCGAGGCGCAGAGCCTGCCGGTGGGTGTCATCCATCGATTCGAGAACCGCTTGCATGTCAACGAGGGGGTGAGCGGGATCACCTGGAATTGCGGTCGCCGGGACCTGAGATCGATTGGCAACGACGATGTCCAGAGGAGCCCGCGGGTGGAGAACGGCATGGCTCCGCTGGTTGGCGTCCAGCTCGGCAAGCAACGTCCGTGCTGCGTCTTCTTCCTCCCCACACAGGCGCAGGACCGGGTGGTCCCCATGTCGGACCTCGGCCGGATTGGCGCCCAGGAACAACGGAGTCGACCCGACTACCCGGCCGTCTATGACCGTGTGGTGCACGAAAACGTGGTGTCCTTCGAAGCTCCAGCTCCACATGCCAATTGGGCCGGGAGCGCCGAACACCGATAACCAGAATCGGGCGGGATCCCGGTGCGCACTGAGCGAGTACCGCTCTTTTAGATCGAGCACCGACTCCAGCGCCATGATGGCGGACACCTGACCGAACGAGTGGAACGAGAGGCCGGTCGCAACCAACCGCAACACAAGTTTCCGTTGCGCCGGCGATAGGTCGTAGAGCGCCACGCCGGTATGACGATCTCCGGCCGTTTCGCGGGGGAAGTACGCGAAGCTCGTTCGCCGGGTGTCGTCAAAAGGGCGAAAGAGCGCGGCGGCAGGTTCGCTACCGAGCGCCGCCGCCAACGCATCGGCGGCGTCCGCCATTGCCGCACCGACAGCGGCTGCGTCTGGTGGGCCGGACATGGTGATGAGTCTATGGTTCGCATCACTCGTCCGTCGAAGACCGGCCCACTGCCGACCGGAACATCGATTCGATCCCCGTATGGAGTTTGGTCACTTTCGGTGGTATTGTGCCGGGTGGGAGGCTTTGTGGATTTGCAGCGGGTAGGCGTAGTCGGCGCAGGCGTGATCGGGATCGGCGTCATCCAAGATCTCGCACAGACGGGCCATGAGGTCGTGGTCGTGGACCTCGATCGCCGCGTTCTGGACAACGCGACGGACACATTGCGCAGAAACGTTCGCCTGCACCATCTGGTCTCCGGCACCGGTCCACCACTCCGCGTGGCCGAGGTGATGGGCAGAATCACTTTCACAACTGATCTGGAATTGCTCCGAGACGTCGGGTTCATCGTTGAGAACGTCACGGAGGACTGGGCGGTCAAGAAGCCTCTCTACGAGCAACTCGATCGAATCTGCAATCCCTCATGCGTCTTTGCAGCCAATACGTCGGCAATCCCGATCGCCAAGATCGCCGCGGCAACCAGCCGACCTGACAAGGTAATCGGCATGCATTTCATGAATCCAGTACCGCTCAAGCCGGTGGTCGAAGTTGTCCAGAGCGTGCACTCGTCACCCGAGACCATTGGCATTGCCACCCAATTGCTGGACGACATGCACAAGAGGGTGATCCTGGTAAACGATTCTCCCGGGTTTGTCTCGAATCGCGTGCTGATGCTGACAATCAACGAAGCCGCCTTCGTCGTTCACGAGGGCGTTGCATCTGTCGAGGACGTCGACGCGATCTTCAAGGAGTGCTTCGGACATCCGATGGGACCGCTTGCGACTGCAGATCTGATCGGGCTCGATACGATTCTTCGATCGATTGAGGTGCTCCGAGATGAGCTGGGCGGCGAGAAGTTCAACCCGTGCCCGCTTCTCCGGATAATGGTCGATTCCGGACTGCTCGGCCGCAAGAGCGGGCGAGGTTTCCACCAATACGACGAACGACAACACTGAGAAGGAGCGCAAGTGGACGTTGATCAAGCCAAAGGAGAGCTGCGGAGTTTCGTGGTCAATTCGTTGGGGAAGCCCAGCCTGAGCGATAGCGATGACATCTTTGAGGTCGGCGAAGCGACCTCGCTCTACTCCATGGAGCTGGTCCTCTTCATCGAGGAGAAACTGGGGATACCCCTCGAAGACGAAGACCTGGAACGCGACAACTTCGCGACCGTTGGTGCCATGACTGGACTGATCGAGCGCAAATGGCACACACGCTGAACCCTGCAGCGCAAGGAAGCTGAGACATGCGAATCGAGTTCACTGCGCGCCAGCGGCAACGCCAATCGCGCTTCCGCGCCTTTGCCGAACAACATGTGATGCCAAAGGCTCCGGTCTTTGATCGCACCGAAGCCATCGACGAAGAGGTAATTCAACGCCTGGCCCGGGCCGGCTTTCTCGGCTCTCATCTACCCGCCGAGTTCGGCGGAAGTCATCTCGACATGATTTCGTACGGGCTGCTGCATCAGGAATTGGGTCGAGCCTGCTCGTCGACCCGGTCACTTCTCACGGTCCACGATATGGTCGGGGAGGCCATCCTCAGACTGGGTGGCGCCGAGCTCCGCCGGACCTGGCTTCCCGCCCTGGCCCGGGGGGAGAAGATCGGAGCGTTTGCGCTGACCGAGCCACAGGCGGGCAGCGACGCCGGGGGTGTCCAAACCACCGCGCAGCAGGATGGTGCCGAGTATGTCATCAATGGCCGTAAGAAATGGATCAGCTTTGCCCAGATAGCCGACGTCTTTCTGGTTGTTGCCCGCCTCGGTGACGACGGGCCGATTGGCGGTTTCCTGGTCCCCGCCGACACCCCCGGTTTGACCGTCACCCCCATCACCGGGATGTTGGGGCTCCGGGCTTCTCTGTTAGGGGAACTCGACTTCCGCAATTGTCGTATTCCGGTTTCCGCGAGAGTCGGTCCGGCCAAGATGCCGAGCGGACTCGTCGTGGCCACTGCACTCCAGTTAGGCAGGTACAGCGTGGCTTGGGGCTGTGTCGGTATCGGAGAGGCCAGTGTCCAGGCAGCTTTCCGCTACAGCGCGGCCAGGGAGCAGTTCGGGGTTCCCATCGAGAAACATCAGTTGATCCGGCGCATGCTGACCGACATGCTCGCCGACGTCCGGGCCGCCCGGCTCCTGTGCTGCGAGGCCGGCTATCTCACCGAGCGAAGAAGTCCCGGCATCATCGAGGCGACACTCATCGCCAAGTATTTCTCATCCCGGATGGCCACCCGGGTCACTTCCGACGCGGTGCAGATCCACGGAGCCAGCGGGGTAAGCGCCGAACAGCCTGTCGAGCGGTACTTCAGGGATGCGCGCATGATGGAGATCATCGAAGGCAGCACGGAAATCCAGCAGATCACGATCCCGAAGTACGGTCGCCAAACCTATGTGACCAACCCGGACACCGGAACATGAGCTCTCCCCCAGAAACCGCGGTGTCCGGTCGCTCGAAAACGGTTAAGTGTGTCGTATGGGACCTGGACAACACTTTGTGGAAAGGCGTGCTGCTCGAGGACCAAGAAGTTGCCGTCCTTCCGAGCGTCGTCGACGTGATCAAAACCCTCGACGGTCGCGGAATCCTGCATTCCATTGCCAGCCGCAACGACCACGAGCGAGCAATGGCGAAGCTCTCCGAAGTCGGCCTCGAGGAGTACTTTCTGTTCCCCCAGATCACCTGGGGTCCGAAGTCGGTCTCGGTCGAGACGGTCGCCAAGAACCTGAACCTCGGCACGGACGCCCTCGCGTTTGTTGACGACGACCCGTTCGAACGGGACGAAGTGGCAGCCGGCGTTCCCGGGGTGCTTTGCATCGACGCGGTAGATGCAATCAAGCTCCCGGATTTCCCCGAGCTGCAACCTCGTTTCATCTCCGAGGACACCGTGCAGAGACGTTTGCTGTATCGGGCTGAGATTCGCCGGGAAGAAGCAGCCACCGGCTTGGCTCCGGAGCAATTCCTCCGTTCGCTGGGAATGGTGTTCTCGATTGCAGAAGCCGACGAGCGTGATCTGGCCAGAGTCGAAGAGCTGGCGGTCAGGACGAACCAGTTGAATTCGACTGGAATCACGTACTCGTTCTCTGAGCTACAGGCATTCCGCCAATCTCCCGATCACATTCTGCTGGTCGCCGGTCTCGAGGACCGCTACGGCAGCTACGGCAAAATCGGCATTGCTCTGATCGAGAAGACCGAACAGGCCTGGCAGCTCAGGCTCCTGCTCATGTCGTGCCGGGTCATGTCCAGGGGGGTCGGCAAGGTACTGCTGTCGTACATCCTCCAGCAGGCCGCCGCCGACAAGAAGCGAGTGCTGGCCGACTTCGTTCGCACTCCCCGCAACCGGGCCATGTATCTCACCTTCAAACTGGCCGGATTCAAGGAAATCGAGCGGGAGGGCAATCTCGCTCATCTCGAACACGACCTTTCGGTCCTTGATCCGTTCCCGGATTTCGTCGAAGTCCGGATCGGCGCATGACCCACGATCAACTCGATCTGCCAGATTGCGCAGTGGCATATGAGCGAATACCGATTTGAGCTCTTCGAGCCGTCGTTGCTCGACCAGGTGGCCGTGCTCCGCAAACAGTTGTGGGGCCGGTCACTTGCCAGCAATCGCGCCTACCTTCGATGGAAGTATCTGGAGAACCCCTATCTCTCAGATCCGCTGATCTACGTGGTTCGGTCGGGCGATGAGGTGGTCGGGATGCGGGGCATGTACGGAACCTGCTGGGAGGTGCCCGGCCTCGACCAGGCACCGGTACTCCCCTGTGCAGCCGATAGCGGGATTCGGACGGACCATCGCGACGGAGGGCTTTTCGCCGAGCTCACCACTTTCGCCCTCGCCGACCTGAAAGACCGGGGGCACCGCTTCGTGATCAACCTGAGTGCAACGCCGGCCAACTACGTAACGTCGATCATGGCGATGGGGTGGAAGAAGATCGGCTCGTACGACCCACTCATCAGGTCGAAACAACCCGCCGCTGAACCCCGAACGCCAAGCCGATCGTCGGCGCGACCGGGCACCGGGAACCGCTTCAGGCAGAGCCTCAAAGAGTCCCAACGGGTCTCGACAGCGGTCAGGCGCATGCGGAGTTTGCGGAAAACGGCTCTGGGTCGAGACCCGTTCGCGGAACTCGACAAGCACCTATCCCCGGCTGACGACGGTCCCGTAACGATCAGCCGCGCAGCGCGACCCGATTTCATGGAAACGCTGGCAACGCCATCCGGGCTGCCGCCGGCCATCCGTCACAGCCGCGACGCCACATACGTCGCCTGGAGATACACCAATCCGCAGGCAAACTACCGTTTTCTCTTCTATGGCCGCGACGAACAGGCAGCGTACTTCGTGCTGCATGGCACCGCCGGGAATCCCGGGTTCCACCTGGTCGACTGGGCCGGTGAACCCGAGTCATTCGGCGAACTCCTCGATGCAACCATCTCCCTCGGTAGCCCGGCCCAATTCAGCACCTGGGGAGCTACTACACCGGGGGGGGTTCGCCATCACCTCAGGAGAGCCGGGTTCGCATCCAGCGGGCCGAGCCCTGTGGCCCGCCGCGGCGGGTTCATCGCCCGGGCCCTCTCGGACGACACTGCATCCGACTGGTTGCTGGGTGACTGCCGGTTGCTCGATCTTGAGAATTGGGATCTGCGGATGATCTACTCAGATCGGTTCTGATCCGTTCGCGTGGGGCCTCAGTCGGCTCGCCCGGAGCGAAGTACGACCGGCCTAGGGGGCCGCAAGCCCCGGGACGCTACTCCCAGACGCACAAACCTTGATAGTCGACCTGCAGCACCGGGTGGCCATCGGTCTCTATGAAAGCGGGAACCAGACAGGCCGACATCGAACCGTCCGGTTCAATAATGAACTGCGCAACGGCCGTGGTGGCCCCGGCATCGGAGAGACGAGGCCACACGAAGTTCCCGAGACTCCAGGCGATCGGTTTGCCTTCGTAGAACTCGAGGTGCTGGAGTCGGTGAGGGTGGTGCCCGAAAATGCCGTCGGCTCCGGCCTCGATCATTGCCTGAGCTCGCTCGATATCGTCCTGACGGGGGGCTGTGTCCAACTCGACACCCCAGTGAACCGAGACGAAAACCAGATCGGCGATCTCGTCTGCGGCACGGACTGCCGCCACCATTGTGTCGGTGTCATCACCGCTCGCCATTCCGGGACGGTCCTCCGCAGCGATCCAATCATCCCAGGGAACAACCCCGCCGAACCCGAGAACGGCCACCCGCCACCCGTTGACGTCGATGACTGCCGGTTGATGGGCCTCCTCAAAGTCGGCTCCGATCCCGACTGGAGCGATACCGGCAGCCACAACATTGGCCCGAGTCTCGAGGAGAGCATCCTTCCCGAAGTCACCGCTGTGGTTGTTGGCGAGGTTGGCAACTTCCACGCCCCCGGCTCGAAGGATCGGGAGGGCGTCCACATCGCAATTGAAGTTGAAAACCGTCTTCACGGGCCGGCCACTGGTGGCCGCTGCGCACTCGAGATTGACGATCGTGAGATCATCGAGCAGAAAGATATCCTGCAGTCCGCTGAGAGCGCTTTCATACCCGTGAGTCCGGAACGCGCCTATGTAGTCGGGGTCGACGTTGGTGTCTCCCACACCGCTGATCACGAGGCGTTGCCTGGGCGGTTCCGTCGTGGTGGTAGGCGCCGCCCTTGTTGTGGTCGTCGGAGCAGATGTCGTGCTTGTTCCCAGGGTTGTGGTCGGGGCCGACGTTGTCGATGCCGAAACGAGTACCGGCGCGGTCTCACCGGCCGCACCCGCGCAAGCGGTGAGCAGCAAGACTGAGATTACGATGATCCCGGGATGACGGCGCATAGATCCGGGGAAACGATAGCGGGCCGACGCCGCCTACTGGATGAGACGACCACTCGACGCTCGTCCCGGCCGAGAGTCGATCGTGGTGCGAATAGATTGGTAATCCGCCCGGATTTCCTGAATCTGGGTGATACTGGCCATGCATGAAACGGCCACGAACACCGCACATCGATCGCACGAGGATCGACCCCGATCAGGTTTTCCGCGCTCTGTACTCCTTTTCGGGCCTGTCCAAGGGTGCGCTGGTGATTCTGGGGATAGCTTCTATTGCAGCCACCGGCATCACCGAATGGGCGACAGAACTCCCTATACCAAACGACGTCGTCTTCGTTCTCATCATCGGTGCCGTGTCGTTTCACGGCGGCGCTCTGGCCGGTTTTTCCCTATCTCTGCTCGCGGCGCTGGAGCGCTTCATATCGGTCGGAGCACCTGCGGCGAGAACTCCAACCGAATGGCCGATGGCCGCGTTGGAAGGCATCGCACTTCTTGCTCTACTCCTCGGCATCGTCGTCCTCGCCAGGGCCCTGCACCGGGCTATCGGGGCCCTCCAACAGCAAGCGTTGCGAGATCCGCTCACCGGCACTTTCAACTCCAGGGGTTTCATGGATCTAGCCGAACGAGAGCGTCTACGCGCCATCCGCGACGGCAGTCCTCTCACCATCACCTACTTCGATCTCGACGGCCTGAAGGAGGTCAATGACACGTCTGGCCATCAGGCCGGAGACGAGTTGCTGCTCCGCTTCGTGTCTGCTGTGGCGGCGTCAATCCGTCCCTACGACATCTTCGCCCGCGTGGGAGGAGACGAGTTCGTTGTGGTTCTTCCCGCAACCGAACCCCTGGAAGCGCTCGGCGTCGTCACACGGATCCACACGCAGCTGAAGAGCCGCATCCCCCCTCTGTCCGTGAGCGTGGGAGCGGTGACCTATTCCGCACCGCCGGATCCCGTGGAAAGCATGTTGCAGGCTGCAGACCGGTTGATGTATCAGGCCAAACGAGCCGGCGGAAACCGCCTCGTTGGCGAGACCCGTTCGGCCGAACCGGGCACGGAAACTCAGATCGTGGAACTAGACGATCTGGTCGGGCAACTCTGAAACCGGGCAGAGGTTCGAATCAACTGCGCCGGTAGTCCTGCTCGCTCACCTTCTCAGGAAGCCATTCGGTCGCCCCTCCGGTGGTGAGCGACAGGTGCATCAAGTAGCTTCGCTCCCCGGCGCCGTGCCAGTGTTTCTCGCCCGCCGGTGCGTAAACGACATCACCGGCCGAGACCTGTACCGTTTCCCCGCCGTCTTTCTGGACCTTGCCCGCCCCGGAGACAATGTAGAGAACCTGGCCATCAGGATGCGTATGCCAGTCGGTTCGCGCTCCCGACTCAAACAGCACACCGAGGGCGTTGAGACTTCGGTCGGGGGCCGCCGACATCGAACCAAAGAACACCGTCCCGGTGAAGTGCTCATCGCCTGCGCTGACCCAATCGATGTCCGCCGCGTTCGTGTGCTCCATCACCTCTCCCAGTTTGGACTCCATCCGAGGCTAGTGACCGTCGGGCCGCGGACGCGCATCATCCCGGGAGTGCTCCGGTCCAGGGGGTCCATACAGGGCTACGCCGCCAGCGACCAGCCCGTTTCGAGCTTGTGGAGGTATCGATCCGATAGGTGGTTCAGAACCCGGCGGGCCGCTCGAAACCGGGTGGCCACATCGGCGATCACCGGTGGCATGGCGTTCCCCAGGAGAGCCGCCCCATACCAGCGGGAGCCGAGCGACTCCATTGCGTCGAGGCCGGCCGAGGAGACACTCCGATCACAGAGAGCGAGCACCTCGTTCGCAGTCATGCCGATGGTCCGTCCCAACCGCTCAGCGTCAATCGGCCGAAGCGGCCTCGAACCTGTGTGGTCCGGGAATACACCGGTGAGGAAGAGGCTCAAGTCGCCGAGGCGACGGAGCAGGACGATTCGATCGTCGGGAAGTACCTGGTCGAGCCAAAGGGCCAGGCCGTACAAATCGAACGGCCCCGCTGGAATCGACGGGGCCTCCGGCACCGCAAAGGAAGACAGCAGGGAGGCCAGGAACGATGTCCTCCCGGGATCCTCTATGAATTCCTGCAACGGTTCGACGTCGAAAAGGGGCATCCTCGATTGCGGTCCGACCCATTCGCTGACGTACGTCGCCTCGCGAAGGTCCTGGGCGGTTTTGTGCATCAGGACCGAGAACAATAGGAACGGCGAGACAACCTCAGCTGGATGGGCGTGGCGGTCGAGGACCTTGTCGAACACATCCGGACGAGCCAATACATCGTGGATCGACCACGGTCGGCGGCGCAGCTCGGCAATTAGTCCATCTGGGTCGGTGCCGACGATGGCGGCGAGTGTTCCCAGATCTCGATCAGTGAGGCCATCCAGATACGACGTCATGTTCGACTCCGGGCCGACGTGCCGCAGATTCCGAGAGGGCCCCGGTTGCTACAACTAACCCTTCATCGGCACTTGAGCAAGCCTTGCTGAGTTCTTTCGAAGAGAGTCGGAACGATTGAAACCGCCGGTCGGACGGTGACGTTGCGAAGTGCATGTTCGAACCGGTCTTTCGCTTCGTCCGGAGTCCGGCATAGGCACACTGAAGGGCGGCTGATGCTGAAAGACAAAGGGGGTCTGAGCCCCACCGGCCAACTCTTCGAGATCCCCCTGCCCGTGTGTCTTCAACTCGCTCCCCGACCAGTTTCTTTGGGTCAACCGGGGGCTCGATCCGGACCAGGTGCAACGTTGTGAAGCGTAGGTTGAGGTGATGCTGGCATGGCTTCAGGACTGGTGGCAGAAGGCAACGACCAAACCATGTGACGGCTGCGGAGAGCCCGTAGCAGTCGCTGCGTACCGCAAAACCGGTCGGGTTCGAGAGGGCAATTGGTGGGCTGGTAGCGAAGAGGAGCTCGAGTGCCCCAACTGTGGCGACAGATTCTGGGTGCGGAAGTAGTCGGATTCGCCACGCCCAGCGATCCAGCCCGGGTTGCGCCATTTCGCTCCGGGCCCTTTTCTCGTCGGTCAGGGGCGAAAGCCTCTGTACCTCAGCGCCGGGTCTCTTCACCCTGGGAGATATCGGAAGGACGACCGGGAGGAAACATGCGGCGCACGTCACGAAGGTGGGAAATGGCACCTCTGGTCATTCTGTGTCTGGTCGCCACGGCCTGTACGGCAGGCAACGACGCTGAAGCGACCACCACAACGGTACCGGCCACGACGACCTCCACCATCGAAGCCATAACTTCTACCACCGCAGAAGCAACCCCCACCACCACAATCGTCGGCCAGGATCTCGAGGCGTTCTGTGACGCCTATCTCGCCTTCATCGGTGCGGGTGACCCCGAGAGCCGGGTCGAGCCGCTCAACGATCTCTATGCCGAGCGAGGTGCCGACGCCCCCGCGAACCTCAACGATGTCGTGGAAGTGCTGGTGTCGGCCGACTACGGCAGCCAAGACGTGCGTGCCGAGCAGGCGGTGCTGCGCGACTTCGTCCTGCCGTTGTGCGAGGACGGCTACAACAGCGCCGTTGTCGGAGTCGAGAGCGACGAAGCGGCCGGTCAAGCCTTCTTCGATGCTCTGGTAGGGGGCGACAAAGAAACGGCCTTGACGCTGTCCTCGGCTTTGACGGTCGCCATGTTTGAGCCGTGGGAACCGTACGACGCTGAGGAAACCGAGCTGGTTATCCAGGAAGGCGGTTTCTGGGTTGCCCTGTCACCTCAGTTCTCTTTCAGTTGCACAATGAGCAACGGGATTGTCACCGGTTGCTCGTTCGGCTGATCCGCCTCTTGCGACCCAGCCGGCGCCGAACTCCACAATCCTCTTGGGCACCGTCCTTTTTACCTGAGATAGGCAGCGTCACCGCCTCATGCGTAGTTCGATTTGTCGATGTCAGTCGGGGCGCTGTTGCGGTTCCACCATTTGGGGGGCTGATGGGCCGTGCAGCTTCGCTCGATTCGGCGGCCGGGTGGCAGATGGGTGCGAGACAGCCGCGCACAATCTCGCACGCGGCAGTGCCCCCACAGATTTCTACGCCTTGACGGCCTTGGCTCGCTTCTCGATCTCGGCCTTGAACTTCGGAAGGTCTCTCGTCCGCCATGACCACATCATGATCCCCCTGGCCAGATCATTGACTACGGGGATCCGCGTCTTGAACTCGGGACGGACGGTCACATCGGTGCCACCATCGACCGGTTCAAAGGTCCACGTCGACGACACCGGGCCGCCCGTCAGAACCATCTCCGGCCCACCGGAGAACTCCCACTTGAACCGCTGGCCGGGGACGTACTCCGAGTACGCATAGGTCCCGCCTCCAAGGCGCATCCCCAACACCTGGTAGTAGTAGCGAAGCGTGGTTCCCGCGCCATCCGGGGTCTCCTTCACCACCTCGACCTTCATGAAACGGCTCTGCTGAGACTCCGGGTCGACCACAGTGGCGAACACCTTCTCCGGTGGGAAGTCGACGTGAAACGTCTGGGTGTAATCCTTCACCTACATACCTCCTCCTCTTCGCGAATCATACGTCCGCAACGGCAAGCCGAGTAGTAGGCAAACGGGCTTCTGAGCCGACGGCTTCCGGTTCGTCGGGCAGCGCCTTCGAGGCGATTCGCTCACCGGATCACCGGCAGACCTGAACAGGCCACGCGGCGACCTCCGGCAGATTTGCCCCAGCGCCGGTGGCGTGGGACCGCCGCCGGGCGAAAACGGCCGTGGCGATTCCTGAGGCCCACGGATCTTTCTGAGTAATGGCCATCCCTTCTTCTCCTAGAGGAACTCGGTGGTCCTGCCGGGCGAGCGGTAGCGAAGCGGGCGGCGGCGGTAGGGTTCATCCGCATGCAGGCATTCCGAATCTTCTACATGGTGATCGGCACAGCCTGGATCATCCTCGCCACCGTCACCATCATCCAACAATCCGTATCCCCCAATCTCATCCTGCAACTGGTCGTCGGAGTTGTGTTGGTGGCCTACGGGTGGAACAGGTACTCGAAGCACAAGGATGGCCGATAGCGGCTTTGGATCGACACACCTTCCATCATGAGTTCATCGCTATGGATGTGCCCCGACGAGGTACGTCGACCCAGGGCGCAGCGGGATCACCATCGGCGAGTGGGCCCGCCGGTGGATGGCCGGTTGCAGAGACCTGCGGCCATCGACGAGGGCCAGAGACGAGGTCCTACCCCACGACGACATCATCTGGGGTTTCTCCGAGTGGGCGTTGACGGGCTCGAACCGCCGACCTCTGCCTTGTAAGGGCAAATCAGGGGGTTTTGGCGACCTGGTACAACGCCCGAATATGGTGTCTGACCTGGGGTTTTGTGTTTCATTAGTGTTGGTAGGTTTTCATCGTTTCGCGACAGATCGCGTCCTATTCGCGTCCTGGCGAACCCCTTCACACGGAATACGAAACCGGAAGACTATGTAGGCAACGTAACAGTGGCTATGTATAATGACGACATGAAAACCATCACCATCACCATCCCCGACGAGCTTGACGCCGAAGCAGCAGCCGAAGCGAAACGCCGAGGCATCTCCAAGTCTGAGCTGATCCGCCGCGGGCTGGCAACCCTCCTCCCCGACCAAGACACCCAACCGGCAGAAGATCTGTGGCACGAGCTAGCCGGTTTCGCGAGCAAGGAAGCCACGGCAGAACCGGGCGAGATCGACCGGGTGGTCTACGACTCGTGAAATTCGCCGACACCAGCTGGTGGGTGGCCTGGTCCCTCCCCGGCGACCGACGACATTCCGACGCCTTGGCGATACTCACCCATCTCGGGCCTACCGAACAGGCGCTCACCACCAATCTCATTGTCGGAGAAACCTGGACGTTTCTCCGACGCAAGGACGGTCATCGAACTGCGCTCGCCTTCCTCGACCGTATCGACGCTCTCCAACAGCAGTCCAAACTCGCCCTCCACTCGATCACCGCCGACCAAGAGGAAAAGGCGTGGGCATGGTTGCGGAAGCACGACGAAAGGGCCTACTCGTTCGTCGATGCGACAAGCTTTCAGGTGATGCGGGACCGCCGCCTTCGCGAAGCGCTTGCGTTTGACCAGGACTTCGCAGCCGCCGGCTTCGTCGAGCTGCGCCCCTGACCCCGCACTCCGAGGTGAGGAAAAGGGGATAACCCTTCCTCGATCCAGAAATCAGTCGGAACACATTCGCCACGGCCCGTGTTCGCCGTGGAGCTGGGCAGGTAGCGCAGGAAGTGCCGTTAGGGGCGGGTCTATGGCGGTCCAGCTTGTGTGTGGATATTGCTATTTGGCGGCGTCGATTGCGTCGATGGATAGCTGAACAACCTCGTGTCCTACCGGGTCGTCGGGCCGCTCGACCCAGTCACCGTTGATCACTTCGTAGAAGACAACGTTCGCATGGTCCCCGTCGTCGATCTCGTGAAGGACGGTGTTGTAGCCGACGGATTGAAGCTTCTCGGTTGCGTCCTGGGACTGCCAAAGTTCACATACGTCGTCGTCAGACCCCGCAATAACTACGAGATCCGCGTCGAGGTGCGAGTATCCAGCGATGTCAAACGGGTACCGGCCTCCGTCTGGGCTCTCGTAGTAGCAGGCTGTCACTGACACGATCACATCTGGACGAGGGGCACCGTCGAAGCACTGGTCATAGGTACCTCCCGGACCGTAGGTGTCTTCGGTCAGTCCGCCCAGGATCGCCATCTGGCCTCCAAATGAATGTCCAAGAACGGTGATCGGTTGATCGAGATCCCCGCCGTGGTCTTCGGCAATGCTCAGGCCGTAGCGATATGCACATTCGAGGTCTTGTTCGATGTGCTGGAATTCTGTCGATCGGTAGCTTGGCGAAAAGACCAGGATCCCGTGACTTGCCAGGTTCTCTGCTGTGGTCGCCAGACCGTCACCCGTGCCCCCCTGACCGTGGTAGGTGAACACGACTGGCCATGGACCTTCACTGTCGGGTGCGAACACCCAAATGTCCTGAGTCGTCTCATGGGACGGGATATCAATCGAGTTTGACCTCGAACGGTCACAATACCTGGCAACTCGCCACCTTATCGAGCACGGACACACGACCATCGGGTACATCACCCCACCTGTCGGACTGAGGAACATTGCTGCAAAACTGCAGGGCCACAATCGCGCTCTCAGCGAAGCCGGGATCGAACACTCAGGTCGCCACACGGTCGAAACCGATGGCTTCGCCATAGCCGCAGGTAAGACAGCGGCGCACCGACTCCTTACGATGACCCGTCCACCGACCGCGATCACCACGACCTCCGACGCCCTAGCGGTCGGCGCCTACCAAGCAGCCACCGATCTCGGGGTTCACATCCCGACCGAACTCGCGATCACAAGCAACGACAGTTCCGAGCTCGCGACCGTCGTCAACCCCGAACTCACCACCGTCACCGCACCAGTCGAGCGGGCCGGACATCTTGCCACCCAAGCGATACACGACACACTCGACAACAAACACTTCCCCCACCGCACCGTGCTCGACGTAGAACTCGTCATACGAGCCAGCTGCGGTTGCCAAACCGCAGCTGGCCGAAAGGGCACCTGAACCCCCGCCCACAACCGGCACTCGGGAGCAGAACGGCCACCGCGTTGAGTGAAGGTGCCGCGATGGGCTACCGCTCCTCGAGGTGCCGATAGCGGACGGTTGGGTCTGAGGGCGATATGGCGGGAGAGCCGGGTGATCTGCGTGGCGTCGATCGGGCTGACGACGGGTGGTACGGCGGGGCTCGCACCGATCGGCTGTTCTTCGACGACTCTCGGGGTATGGGCGTGGAGTTAGGCTTCGCACGAACGGCGGAGAGATGGGTTTGGTCACCCACCAGCGGCTCTCCTCGCCAGAGGAGTGGAGCATGGAACCCACGATCGAAGGGGAAGTATTGCCGCCGCGCATGGGTGGTGGCAATAGGCTGGCGCAACGCCCTGTCCTCAGTTCGATCCTGATCGCAATCCTCGCCGGTTTGTTTTTGCGGATGTCCAACATCATCGGGTTTCCTGAATTCGTTGATACGTTTCTTCCTGATCACTACGTGGGAGCGCGGCTCATCGACTTCGGGTTCCGGATGACGATGGGCGCCGTTCTGGTGTTGGTGGGTATGCCCCTTCTGTTGGGTTACTACCGGACCGGATGGTTGAGCGATTACGCGAGACTTTTGCGCCTCTCCATGGGACCGGACCCCCGGAAGACAGGAGAAGCCGCGCTCCTGTCATTTCTCGCTTTCATAGGAGTGTTGGTCGCTTTCTCACTTGCGGCCGGGGTCTTCAGCTCCGATCCGTCGGTGTTGATAGACGACGACAACTGGCTCATTCTCCTCGCGGCGCTGGTCCCCGGCATCTGGGAAGAGCTGGCCTTCCGGGGGGTTGTCCTCGCCAATCTGCAGCGACGCTTCTCCCCACGAGGAGCCGTCTTGGCCAGTTCGGTCGTTTTTGGATTGTTCCATTTCAGCAACCTGGGGACATGGGACGATGCAGGCTCGGTGGTGACCGGCGTAGTCGCCGCCACAACCCTTGGAATCGGATGGGGCTATGTCGTGATCAAGACCAATAGCATCGTGCCGTCGATCTTCCTTCACTACACGATCGATGTGGTCTTGTTTGATGAACTGTTCATCGACCCACTCGCTAGCGACGATTCGACGGCGATCGTTTACGTCGCCTTCGCGATCCTTTATCCCCTATTGACAATTCTGCTCACAAGACTGCTGTACAAGAACAAGCAACCTGCACAGCCTCACGCACGAACACTCCAGTGACCTATCGATCACCTCTACGACATGAAGTTTGCATCCTGTAACGGGGGCGGCCTGGGATGGGTAGCCGACAAGTGCGTCGAGACCCGGGCGCAGTCGTGCCGTTATGTGCGGGTGGGTTCGTGCCTAGGTCCGGTGGTCCATCAACAGAAAGTCTTCGGCTTTGGTGAAGTCGGCCAGTGGCTCGGAAACCAAAGCGTTCAGGGCTTCTTCCTGGGAGACCAATCGCGGCGAGTCGAGTCCGTGCTCTTCACCGCCTATTCGGAGAGTGGCGGTTTGGGCCGCCAGGATGTTCCGAACCCAGTCCGACTTGGGGCCGTACCTGGCAACCAGTACGTAGCCGGTCTTAGTCTGGTAGGCATCGAGTGGTGTCTGGTAGGACTTCCCCGACGTCCTACCGACATGGGTTACAGCGGGGTACTTCCCTTTTCTTATCGACCATGGGTTGAAGATCCGTTTGTTGATCTTGGCCAACCATCGTGGGTAGGGCATGCGTCAACTCCTTAGAACAATCTCCCTGATCACTGTACACAGTGCGGCCGAGCTGTCTACGGCCGTTTGGCCCGTTCGCTCAGGCGGTCAGGAGCATTCGACCTAGTGAACTGCGGCGAGCCAGAAGTGGGCGGCGGCCAGTACGAAATAGAAGACTGTCTCGCCCGGGCTGCCCGTCAACCCCCCGATGATCGAAAAGACCCCACCGGCCACCAGTGCCGGAACAACTGCGGGTCCTCTGGTGAGTATGGCGATCGCCGCTCCGGCCTCAAAGACGGCGACCAAGACGGTAACGGTGACACTGTTCGGCACGAGGACGTTCTCGATGAAGGACTCTGCTGGCCGGAGCCACGACCGATCCGCCATGTCGCGATAGAACTTTTCGCTATGCCGCAATATCCACAGACCCTGAGCACCTGCCCCGAGCGCGTAGAACACGCCGATCACGACCTCGGCCACCGTGCGGATCGCCATTAGTCGGCTGCGGTCACGATGATGACGACTTTCCCTCGACCGTGTCCCTCCTCGGAATGCCGGGTCGCTTCGGGGACCTCACTCAACGGGTAGGGTGGCGCTGACGGGCCGGTCGTTGCCGCGCCGGGAAGGTGGCGGGTGGGCTGGTGGATGGGCAGGTAGAGCCATGCCCCTCTCGGGCCACCGACTCCTATTGACCCTAGGTTCGGTGCTGCTAGGAATCGGCGGCAGCGATACTCCACGGGCTCTTGAACATCCTGCCCACGTTCTGGTCGTTTGCCGGGTCGAACTCCGGGCACAGCGCACCTGGAAGGCGGTGGCGATCGCCGCGGAGACTGTTGTTGCCGGTATTGGAGAAGGCGGTCACCAGCGACGAATCATGCCCCGACTCGTACCCGGCATCGAGCAACGCCGGGTCGTAGGGCAGCCCTAGCCGTTCCGTGATGATCGCCGCTACCTCGGCCCAGGACTCCATGGTTGGCTGCCGCAACACGGCGGTCGGATCAGCAGCCAGGTGCTCGCAAACAGCCCACCCGATGTCGAGGATCTCCTCATCGGTCAGATCCGGCACCTCACCACCTCGCGTCCGTCCACTGCGCGCCCAACTCTCCCTGATGTGTTCCACGAAACCCTCTTCAAGGTTAAGTTCCGGCACGGTGGTCGTGGTGGTGATGGTGGCCGTGGTGGCGGTGGTCGGGTCTGGTTCTGTGGTTGTCGTCATATCAAGGGGTGCCGTCGTTGGAGTCTCCGTCGTTGCGGTGGTTCCCGCACTCGATTCGCTCTCGGCGCACGCAGCCACAGCCACCAGAAGGACCATCAACAGGAGCAGACAGATAGACCGCATCCCGCCTCCTTCCCTCCCTCCACCGTCATCGTATGCCCCGTGGTAGGACCTGAATAGACACCAGAACATGGGAGACCGGTCCAGATTCAATGGGTCACCTTCCGCCACCCAGCGACACCACCCCGGTTGCCCCGGTCACCTCACCGGCCAGTCGCCCGAGCGTCGAAACCGACCTGGCGATTCCTGCGGCCAACGAGTTTTACTAAGTATTTCTATACCTATTCCTATTAGCAAAACTCGAAGGGGCCGAGCACCGCCACGTTGGGACCGTGATCGGCGGGCTGGTCGGACGAGAGCCCGCCTGGGCCACGCCGAGTTCGCCGGACCGTCTTACTGGTGGCTTCGCTAGGCCTTTACAGATCTCCTATGGCAATTCCGGCGGCCTCAATTGCAGACTTCAGGAAATCAAACTCCTTCTTCTTCAACTTGTCCAGGCTCGAATCTTCCCAAAGTGACGTTTCCCAGATGGCGTAGTCGGGGCCTTCCGGGTCTGCAAGCTTGACCATTGCCTTTTCGATCTGGCGACGCAGATCAGCCGGGAAATCCGGTCCGAACGCAACCGGGCTGTTGGGAATGGCCGGCGACTCGCCAAGGATGCGAACCTTGTCCTCAACGTCCTCGTATCCTTCTTGGTCGGCGACCAAACCCCTCGCATCTAGGAACGCCGTGCCAAAGACCGGTTCTTCTGGGGACCCCCAGAAGCCATACATCGTCTTTACGACAGCTGGGTGGTCACCCACCTCGACAGCCGAGTATTCAACCCCAGCCAAGGCCAGCATCCCCTTCGGGACAATATATGACGAAATCGAGGTCGGATCTCCGTAGTACCACGTCAGGTTCTCGACTCCGACCAGGTCATCCAGCGTCTCGAACGCGCTGTCATCCGGCACGAAGAATGCAGTGAAGAAGCTGTCTGACCCGAATCTGAGTACATGAAGCCTCGCCTTCACACCGCATTCCTGGTCGGCGAAAACGTACTCAACGCTTCCCATGATCTGCATACTGCTGTCCGGGTCAGAGCACATCCACTCGACCGCATCGGCGCCAAACTCCGGATACTCGAACACGAATTCGAGGCCGGTGGCATCATGCAAAGCAACTGCCAGATTCGCTGGATTGCCATCTGGGCCGGCCACGCTCAATCTCACCGGATTGTCGAGCGTGCCAACATCAGTTGCTGCGCCTGCGGCTGTGGTTAGCATCAACACGAGAACCACAAGCATGGTCAGAGCGGCCATGCCACGAACCCTGTGTTTGCCTCTTCCCATCAGAGAACCTCCCCTGTTGCCCCAGCAGGAGACCCCACAGAACGAGACGACCCTCTCCCTCATTGGCCGCCGGCAACGTAGGAAACCCCCATCTACCTGGGGGTTTCCGAGTGGGCGTTGACGGGCTCGAACCGCCGACCTCTGCCTTGTAAGGGCAGCGCTCTCCCAGCTGAGCTAAACGCCCGGACGGTTGAGAAGCGTACCAGGAAGCACCCTATCGGCGGCCGAGGTGCTCCGAAAGCGTGAGCCTCACTGCCGACCAAACGCCCCGGCGGCCGGTTCCGAATCACCTCGGCGGTCGACGCGCCGGTCGTCTCCTTGCAGATCGCTCAAGGAAATCAGGCGATCCGTCGACCTTAATGCCAGAGTACGACGGTACTGATAGGTACCATCCTGAAACCGGTCTGGAGGAGCTCGAGTGGCGACACGCCGCAAGTCGGCAGAATCCGAAGCACGAGAAGACGCGATCCGTCAATACCTAGACGAGATCGGCGCTTATCGCTTGCTCACCGCGGCCGATGAGGTTGACCTCGCCAAAGCGATCGAGAAGGGCCAGCAAGCCCAGGAAGCCCTTGATCAGGCAAGCCACACCGACGCCCAACGCCGCAAGCTTCTTGCCCTCGTGCGTCGCGGACTTGAGGCACGCCACCAGTTCATTCAAACCAACCTGCGCCTCGTTGTCTCTATCGCCAAGCGATATTCGAACTCGGGGCTTTCGCTCCTGGATCTGATTCAGGAGGGCAATCTCGGATTGATCAGGGCCGTTGAGAAATTCGAGTATCGCAAAGGTTTCAAATTCTCCACGTACGCAACCTGGTGGATCCGGCAGGCCATCACCCGTGCCATCGCCGACAAGGGCAGGACGATCAGGGTTCCAGTCCATATGATGGACACAATTAGCCAGGTTCGTCAGGCGGAGAACTATCTCGTCAAACGACTTGGCCGCGCACCGACGCCAGCTGAGATCGCAGAGTTCTCGGCCATCGCCGTCGAAAAGGTCATCGAGGCCATCAAGGTGGCGCCGGAACCGGTGTCGATCTTCGAGCCGGTGGGCGACGAGGACGCGGTTCTTGGGGACTTCATCGAGGACACCGACGCCACCGCTCCATTCGAAACGGTCGCCCTCGGCATGCGCAAGGAAGATCTCGAGTCGGTTTTGGCCAGCCTGACCGACCGTGAACGGACTGTTCTCGTTATGCGGTACGGTCTGGACAGCGGAGTCCCTCGCACACTGGACGAAGTTGGCCGCCACTTCGAGTTGACTCGCGAACGTATTCGCCAGATCGAAGCGAAAGCCCTGGCCAAGCTCCGCCACCCGGCCAGTCCTGGATCGCTCCGCAACATGCTGGCTCTCTGAACAGAACCTCAAGAACTGATGGTGCACCGGCCGGGACATCCCGGCCGGTGCTTCTTCATGGGGAGCGAGAGGGCATAGCGAGAATCGTCATGCCGAGCGGACCTGTTGCCAGAGCTGGTCGACGTCAGCCTCGAGCTCGAGACCTTGGTCGATCCGGCTTGGCCGGCCCCGGCCACGGCGGCGGTGGAATGGCCGGCCATCCCAAAAGATGACTCCACCCCACACACCCCAGGCTTCGTTGCGCTCCAGCGCCATCTCCAAACAGGCGAGGCGCGCTCTGCACTCCATGCAGATTGATTGTGCTTGAGCCAGTTCGTCGGGCCGTTCCGAGAAGAACAATTCGTTCTGCCCGGAGGAGACGCACCGGCCGTCCTCATAGATAGCTTTCATGTCGTGATTCCTCCGCGTTCTGTGGACCAATAGAAAGAGCCGCCGGTGTGCGATCGGCGGCTTGCTCATCGATCTTGCTGAAAGAATCACATGGCGAGGGGCCGCGGACGCACACCTGAATTGGCCGGGTCGGTCAACCCGGTGAGTTTCGTTATGTGCATCCGCATCAATGCCTCCTCAGAGGTACCAACAACCAAGATATCCGACGGATGAATATCCCGTCAAGGTATTTAGGGCCCGATCGATTGTGACGATCGACCTAACCGGCCCCTACTTCTTCTTCCACCACCCAAGCAGCAGGCCGACCAGAAAGGCCCACACTGCTGCAACCGGGGTCGAATCGGCAACATCGCGTGGAACGAACGTCTCACGGCGGGTTTCGGCGGGCGCAAGTTCTACCCCCCGATCGATTTCCGCATCCAGGTGCAGAACCCGGGTGAATTCGGCGCCGAGCAGGAAGATCTGAGCCGAGTAGTAGGCGAACAGCAGCAGGGTCACCAGCGAAGCCGCTGCACCAAACCCGCTTCCCGCCGCCCCGCTCCCCAGATAGAGGCCCAGGAGAAACGTGCCGACCGTAAACAGGACCGAGGTGAATGCGGCCCCCCGCCAGATCGGCTGCCAGGGAACGGTGGTATCGGGCAGGATCTTGAACATGAGAGCGAAAACGACGGTGAGCAGAGCCAGCATCAGCACCGGGCTGAGCCATTGCACGACGGTCGCCAGCACTGCCAGATCATCTTCCACCAGCCCACCGAGAGCCGATACGACACTGGAAGCGGCCAGGGTGGTCAGCAGGACAACCCCGAAACCGATGACGGACAAAAAGGCCAGCGCCCGGGTGCGGAGGAAGTTGCCGATTCCCTTGGTCGCCAGGGCCGGGACATCCCACACCACGTTGAGGGATCCTTTCACCTGGAGAAACAGGCCTGAGGCTCCCAGCAGGGTCAACAGCACGCCGACCACGGTTGCGGCCACTCCGGTGCCACCCCGGGTTCCCGCCATCAGGTCCTGCAAGAATCCGGCAACCGACGCTCCCACCCGGTCCTCAATCTGACCGACGATCTCGCCTTGGGCTGCTTCCTCGCCAAAGACAAGGCCGGCGATGCCGACGGCGACGATTAGCAGGGGCGCGACAGAAAACAGGGCGTAATACGCAAGCGCGGCACCCAGCCGCGAAGCCTTGTCATCCGACCACTTCCGAACGGCGAGCTTCACAATCGCAGCAAATCGCTGCCATGTCCTCGCCGAGCCTCCCGTGTTGGCGGCGGCCACATGCACCTCCCGAACGTCTCCGAAGACCGTACCACCAAAGCGAATAGGGTCTTTCAGCCCTTCATGCTGCTACCACCTCATGGTGTATGAAGAAGGGAGTACGGGTCACCAGGGGTCAAAGGGGTGATTGATCGTGGACATGAAGGCACACCGGGTACGCAGGCATCTCATTTCCCACGGCGTCGGCTACAAAGTGGAGCAGCACCGGCCGGCGTACACCGCTCAAGAGGTGGCGGCCGCCGAGCACATACCGGGCCGGTCCTTTGCCAAGCCGGTGATCGTCAACGCAGACGGCCGGTTGGTCATGATCGTCCTGACCGCCGACCGACTCCTCGACTTGGAAAAGGCGAAGAGCGCTTTGGGAAGCGAAGACGTCCGACTCGCCCGGGAAGAAGAGTTCGCACCGATCTTCGGCGACTGTGAGCGCGGAGCCGAGCCGCCCTTCGGGAATCTCTACGGGCTGCCGACCCTTGTTGACATCGACCTCACAACGGAAGAACTGACGTTCAATGCAGGGTCGCACACGGAGACTATGAAGATCTCCACCATCGAGTATCTGGGGCTGGTGCATCCGGAAAAAGCGGATCTGGCCTTGTAAGTGTGATTGCCCGGCCGGCCCGGGAGATCCGGGGGGCCCGGCCGGGCAATCCGTAACGAGTGATCTTCCATTCGTTTCTCGTTGTTCGCCCGTTGTCTTCGAGCCATCACAGTCCCTGTGGCGGGCAGCGTCAACCTCGTCGTCACGATGGTCATCACGGGCCTAGCGGCTCCGTCAGCGATATCGTTGCCTCGTCAGTGGAAGGTGCCAGCCTCCTCGACATCGATTTCTGGAACTGGGAGGGCTAGGTCCAATGGACACAGAAACAATCGCCCCGAAGAGCGCCCGCGTGTTGATCATTGTCGGCTCGGTGATATTCCTCGGGTTGGGCCTCGCGCTCGCGTTTCTGTCCTGGACCCAGGCCGAACCCCGACTCCAGCTCGAGACTTTGCCTGGTTCCGTGGCACTGGGCGCGATCGTGGCATTGCCCGGGCTGGTGGCCGCGATGGCATTGCGTCGCAATAATCCCAGGCTGTTGTGGCCGGCCATCGTCACCGGCCTGCTGCCGGCGGTTGTAACGATCCTCTCGGTCGGTCTTGTGCTGGTGATCCCGGTGCTCCTGCTGGTTCAGGCGGCCCTCCGGTGGCCGTCGCCGAAGGCGAACCGTTCCTGGAGGAGCCATCTGGTTCCGCTGGCCATCCCCGCACTTGCCATAGTGGCCGGCTTGACCTTCTTCGCTCACCAGGATCCGGCTTGTTGGGATTACACCGAAGACCCGCTGGGACGGGTCACCTACACCCGCACCGGGACCCATGCAGGAATGGCTCGCGGCTGGTTTGCCGGTGACGGGGCGGTCACGGGGCTGGTGGTCGACTCCGACAACGGCGACGGGGCCGGTTCCCTGTGCGTAAGCGACCGGATCACGCCGCTCGAAGCGGCCGTTGCGCTCGGCCTCATGGGTGGCGCATTGGTGATGGCGGCCACCACCCGGGGTTTGCGAGCCAGCGAAGCAGAAAGCTCGACCAAGCCTTGGTAGCGAGGGTTTCGACTCCTCCAATCGCGGCTCGATTCCCACTCGCGGTCTTGGCAGGTCGGGCTACTCGCCGGACGGTATGCCCACCCATACTTTGGCGATCCACGGGTAATCGGCCGACTCGTCGAACGTCGAAACCACTGCCACCACCGAGTCCGAACCCACCGCGAGTCCGTCCGTGACTGCGTCCGACCCGAACAGTTCGGCGACATCGAAGACGGCCGATGAGGCGCCGTCCGGCGTGAACCAGAGTTCGGTCGAGTCCGGCGTGTCGGCCGTAGCGCTGACCGTGATCAACCCGAACGGACCGACCGCGTATGACCCGTGGACCCCGGGGACGCCGACGCTTGTCCAGGTTGCCCCGAGCCGCGTCCACCACAGCTCTCCCCCCTCCCGATCCTCATATCCGAGGTCGGCCACCCAACCGTCACGCCAACTCCGCATGCCGAACACTGCCGGGGCCTCGATCCCGGGGATACCTTCAACGGTTTGCCAGGTGCGCAGATCCACCGACGTCCAGTAGCGGGCCACGTCGTATTGCGGGACCGAGAAGAGCGAAACTCCGTCGGGGCCTATGCCGGCATCCAGAATGGCAACAGACTCCAACCCGACCGTCTCGACAACCTCCCAGGATCCGTCCCGGCTTCCGACCGCAATCACGGGTGGCCTAGCGGCGAACAACCCGTCTGCTTCCGGGTCGATGCCGTAGTCACCACAGGGAACGCTGAACGCAGCTTCCCCGTCGCGAAACACGCCTTCGATTGTGCACCCGTTGCCCTCGGTCACAGACGGGAAGGCCAGCACTTCGCCACCGTTGATGCCCATATCGTCGGCTATCGCATCCCCGTCCAGGAACCAACGGACCTGACCAACCAGCAAAAAACCTTCTTCGTAGGCGAGCGCGCTGGTTACCTCTGCGTACCACTCGAGGAACTCCGTTGAATCCGGCAGGGGCGGCTGAAACTGAGCCGGCGTCCAGACGAGGCCATCGGTAGTCGTCCATACCTGATCGAAAACAGGCGGAGACTCAGGATCCGGGGGCCAGGACGTCTGACCGGACCAGCCGACCGCAACGGCCCCTTCCTGGCTCCCGGTAGCCCACAGGACGTGCGCACCGGACGGAAAAGCAGGTGTATCGGCGGCCGACCAGGTTCGACCATCCTCCGAGGTCCAGACGGTTACTTGCGTGCCGTTGATCTCCTCAAAGACGACAAAACGATCGCCGGCGACCGTCAGGGTGTCTCCGATCAGGAGACCCTCCGGTCGAAGCCCGGACGGGACCCACTCCTCCAGCAGTCTCGTCGGGTCGGTGACGACGGTCGATGTGGACGTTGTGGCATCGGAAGCGTTGCTCGAACAGGCGCTCACGGCGAACGCTATCGCCGGTACCACCAGGAAAACTCTTCTCATCACACGCATGCATTCTGGATTGTATCGGGCTTGCCCGTCCGGTCGCGCTCTGCGCGGTCGGCGGCCCCCGGACGATCAATCAGTGAGCGGTCCAAACGTTGCCATCGCGGAGGGTCAACTGATCGGCGGCCTCGGGACCCCAGGTACCCGCTTGATACGGGTGGAGTTGTTGACCGGCGTTGAGCAGAGGCGCGAACAGGCGCCACGATTCCTCAACTTCGTCCCCGCGCACGAACAGGGTCTGATCGCCCGTGAGCACATCGAAGATCAGCGTCTCATAGGCACCGGGCAACTCCCCGAACTCTTCCCGATAGGAGAAATTGAAGGGACGAGTCTCGAGGCGCATCTGGTCCTCAGGAGCCTTCACATTGAAGAACAGCCGGAAACCTTCGTCGGGCTGCAACGTGATTACCAACATGTTTGAGCGAACCTCGCCCGATCCCAGACCCGTGAAGAAATGAACCGGCGTCTCCCGGAACGTCACAACGATCTGGGTCAAGCGTCGCGGCAGCCGTTTGCCGGTACGCAAATAGAACGGGATCCCTTGCCAGCGCCAGTTATCAACGTCAAGGCGGAGAGCCACAAAGGTCTCCGTGGTCGAATCGGCAGCTACACCGGCTTCCTCGTGGTAGCCGGGTACCTGCGCGCCATCTACATCACCGGCCGTGTACCGGCCGAACACGATGGCATCGGCGTCGATTTGTGAGATCGAGCGGAGCACCTTCACTTTTTCATCACGAATCGCTTGAGCTTCAAACGAGACCGGGGGCTCCATAGCTATCAATGTGAACACCTGCGTGAGGTGGTTCTGGACCATGTCCCGCAACGCCCCGGCGTCCTCGTAGTACCCGGCCCGGGTGCCGATCCCCTGGTCCTCTGAGACAGTGATCTGGATGTGCTTCACACGATCGCGGTTCCATGAATTCTCAAACAAGGCGTTGGCGAGACGGAATACGAGGAGATTCTGGACGGTCTCCTTGCCGAGATAGTGATCGATGCGATACACCTGCGTCTCAGCGAACTGAGCGTGAACGATCTCGTTGAGTTCGTGGGCAGATTCGAGGTCGCGCCCGAACGGCTTCTCGATCACCAGCCTGGTCCACCCGGCACTCTGGTTCAAACCAGCTTTACCCAGGCCTTCAATGGCCGTCGTGAATGCTTTGGGTGGGAGGGCCAGGTAGAGAACCCGGTTCCCCGGCAGACCGTACTCAGCCTCGAGGGCTTCGATCCGTTCTGCTACGCCCTCGAACTCGCCCCGGGCGCTCTCATAGTGAAGCGAACGGTCGCACCAGGCGCTCAGGTCCCCGTCCGAGTAGCCGGAGGCTTCCAGAGCCTTGCGGGCCTCGGTGCGGAACGAGTCGTCGTCATAGGGCGTTCCTGATACGCCCAGAATCCGGCACCCATCACCCAATCCCTGCCGGGTGATCATCTCGTACAGGGCCGGGAGCAGTTTCCGCTTGGTCAGATCTCCGCTTGCTCCGATGATCACGAACAAATGAGGTTCGACCGCAGGGGGAATCATGTGCCGTCCTTTGTCTTGACCGCGTGGACCCCGAACTTCTGCCGCATCGCCGACAGGATACGATCCGCGTTCTCTTCCTGGTCGCGCCAACTGATCCGCCGGAACAGCGAATTGGTGATTGCCGGCGCGGCCACGTTGAGATCGATGGCCTCAATAACGGTCGAGCGGCCCTCTCCCGAGTCCGGCACAAATGGGGCGATGCCCTCCATCGATGGGTTCTCCTCCAGCGCTTCGGCGGTGCAAAGTCCGATCATTCCCAGTTCCATACTGAGCTCCTCATGTGGTGATGCCCAGCCCGGCCAGGTCTGCGGCCAGCTGGGTGACCGTTTCGAAGTGAATACCGGTCATGCCCAGCAAAGACGCGCACTCCAGATTCAATGGCCGATCGTCGATGAACAGACATTCCTGCGGATCCCGCTGAGTGATCTCGAGTGCCAGCCGGTAGATCCGCTCATCAGGCTTCTTCACTCCCAGATAACCGGAGGTGAGGAAAACCGAGAAGTTGCGGCGCAACCCGAACGTCTCGACCCGGTGAGCGTTGAGCTCTCGGGACTCGTTGTTCAGTGTGGCCAGGAGATAGTTGCCGGTTGCCGCCAAACGATCTACCAGTTCGATCGCTTCGGGATCGACCGTCGACTCGCCCTTCATGGCGTCGATGAAACTGCTGCGGGTGAAGTCCCGGTCACGGTAGAAGACCGTCCTGTCCAGATAGCCGTCGATCGTCATTCGTCCGGTCTCAAAGGCGTCGGAAACAAACTCATGCCGATCCTGGTACTCGTCCCAATCGAGTCCGAAACTCTCGACGCAGTTGCGGCGGGCGCCCCTATCCCAGCCGTTGGTCGCCAGGACCCCGCCAACATCGAAGAACAGGGTGGTGATCTCAGGCATGGAATGCCGTTTCGAGAGCGGCCGGGCCCCTGATAGCCGGGAGTTCCGGGTGGCGGGGAGCGTTGCAGAAGCTCCGCTGATGGCGGCAGTCTTCGGATTCGAGGTTCACATTGCCTTCCCTTGTGTTGCGGACGGCGACAGGACCGCCGTCACCCACTGTAGAAGTCGCCCGCCCGACTGTTTGTTCCTTGCCCGGCGCTCCGCACAGAAGCAAGAGTCCCTTCAACCAATACTCTGGGTGGTGACTATGCAGAAGTTGCCTCTAGTCATGCCGGCCTCACTAATGCACAATGGTCCTAACCGGAGAAAGGGAGGGTGCATGGCTCTGGTAGCCGAACGGCCGACCCGAACCAGCGAGCCTGCAATCGAATCGCCGACATACGCCCGCCCCTGGCGGGTTGTTTTGTTGTCACTTGCCTTTGCCGCACTGTGCGGTTGGGTGTTTCTGCCTCTCTTCCTAACCGCCGGTCTGGCCATACTGGCATTGACGATTCTGGCGAGTACAGCCGTCATTGCGGCATACCTGGCGGCTGTGGGGCCCCCGGGCCGGTAGGCCGGCAAGACTCTCGCCACCGCCGCTATGGCGCCGTTGTCGGTCGGCTATTTCTTCTTGGGCTTCTTCGCTTTAGGAGGCAGTGCCGCGATATGTTCGAGCGCTCTGTCGCTCCATTCTGCGGTGCGCTCCGGATCATTCCGCCAGACGGAGGGCAAGGTCGCGTACTCCCCCATCGGCCGTCCCTCCGGCCCGAACGGTCCCGCTCCATCCACTTCGAGCAGCGCCACCCGGTCGGACTCAGGAAGGCGTACGCCCACATCGGACCCGAAGAGGCCCATGAACATGTTGCCGTTAATGAACGCGGCCAAGTTGCCGAACATCGGTTTGATCTCGACCCCCGGGTCGTCGGGGACAACCGACCGAAAGTAGTCCTTGTCGGCCTCGGTTGGTTTCGGCATCTTCATGGTTGCTCCTTCAAGTTCGAGGGCTCAGTGGGTCAGTCCGCGACGTGGATGTCCTGGACCCGGATCGTCAAAGTTTGGATTGTCTCCCGGATGGGGAACACTCCCATTCCTGGCTCGGTCCGGGGAACCGGCAAGCTCCCCGCCCTCATCGTCCAGGGTGGGTCCACAATATCCTGGACCCAGTACCGTTCGCTTGGGCTCAGATCACCCGGCAGCGCAAAGGCGTCGAGCGAGGCGAGAGCGACGTTGTGCGCCCGGCCGATCCCGGTTTCGAGCATACCCCCCACCCAGAGATCCAGGCCGGCAGCGAGAGTCCGATCGACCATCGTCAATGCCGTTGTGAAGCCGCCGACCCGACCCGGCTTCAGATTGACCACTCGTCCAGCCCCCAGAGCAATCATGTGTTCGAGGTCGGCGATCGTGGTGATCGACTCGTCGAGGCACACCGGCGTCGCCAAACGTCGCTGCAGGTCGGCGTGACCTTCGAAGTCATCGGCACGCAACGGCTGCTCGATCATCTGGAGCCCGAACTCATCAAGACCGACAAGGTGGTCGAAGTCGTCGCGGGTGTAGGCGCCGTTGGCGTCCACGGTCAGCGCTACCCAATCGCCAACCCTTTCCCGTACCGCTCGTAGGACGTCGAGGTCGGCACCTGGTTGGATCTTGAGCTTGACCCGCCGGTATCCCTGCCCGACGGCCTCGGCCGCCGCCGCAGCCGCCTCGTCCGGTGTCCCGGCCATTCCCAGAGCAATCCCGGCCGGAACCTCGGTCCGGGTGCCACCCAGCAGTTCGGCCAGCGGCAGACCTTCCCGTCGCGCGGCCAGGTCCCAACAGGCCATCTCGATGGCGGCGCGAGCCATGGGATGGTCGGGGGCGATGTCGCCGAGTGCGTCGAAGAAACCCGACGGGTCTTCGACGTCCTGACCCAGCATGACCGGAGCAAGTTCCTCGGTGATGGTCATCCACGCCGAGTCGACGGTCTCAGCGGTGTAGCCCGGAACGGCCCCCGCCACGCATTCCCCCCAGCCAGGAATGCCGTCCCGGTCCTCCAACTCCACCAACAGCAGCCGCCGGTGGTCAACCTGCCCGTATGCCGTGACAAACGGCGAGCGGAGCGGCAGTTCAATCTCTCGCACAGTGAGCCGTTCGATACCCATGACCATCAGTCTGCCTTCTTTTTCAGTTTTGGCGCCTAACTTGCGCGTATATCCGCCCTATTAGGCGCCAAAACCTGTCTTGGGCCGGCTAGCTGTGACAACCGGGGACGTTGTCCCTGTTGGGATGGTGTGATTGGTTGAGCCCTCCTTGCGAGACTGTGGGTTGAAGGACTCACGACTCGAAGGAGGGCTCATGTCCAACGGTAGACCTCAGCATCCGAATGCGCCGCTTACGGTGGAGGGGCGGCGTCGGATGGTTGGTTGTGTACTGGATCGGGGGTGGACGGTGGAAGCCGCAGCGGAGCGGTTCCAGGTTGATGCGAAGACGGTACGTAAGTGGCGCGATCGATACCTCGCTGAGGGTGAAGCCGGTTTGGAGGATCGGTCGTCGAGGCCGCATCGATCACCGAACCGGACCCCGAGGTCGATACGGCGTCGGGTGATTCATCTCCGCCGCAAACGCCGTTGGGGCGCGGACCATATTGGGTTCGAGGTCGGGTTAGCTGCCTCGACGGTGCAGAATATCCTCAACCGGGCCGGCCTGGGACGCTTGGATCGGGGTGACCGCGCCACCCGACATGGGTAGCCACGTCGGTATCAGCGAGACACTCCTGGTGAGCTGATCCACGTCGATATCAAGAAACTTGCTGGGATCCCTCCAGGTGGCGGCTGGCGTATCCGAGGGAAAGGCTATCCAGGGGAGCAGGCCAAAAGCCGCCGGGTCGGTTACCGCTACATCCACACCGCTATCGACGACCGCACCCGGATCGCTTACTCCGAGATCCACACCGACGAACAAGCCGCCACCGCCGCTGGGTTCTGGAGGACAACCGCCGCCTGGTACCAGTCGATCGGAATCACTCCGAAACGGGTCATAACTGACAACGGGTCCTGCTACCGGTCCGGACTGTGGCATCGCGCCTGCAGCGGAAACCGGCACCGAAGTCAAGAAGACCCGACCCCGCCGGCCCCAAACCAACGGCAAAGTCGAACGATTCCACCGCATCCTTCTCGAGGAATGGGCCTATATCCGCCCCTGGACCTCAGACAACCAACGGACCGACCACTACCACCGCTTCATCCACTTCTACAATCACCACCGACCCCACGGATCGCTCAAATGGGCCACCCCCATCAGCATCCTCCAGGACAACCTCCCCGCGGAGCACAGCTAGCCGGTGGTCGTGATCCTGCTGATCACCTCATCGACTGGATACGGCAGTGTTGCGGAAGGCGTTGCAGGCCCAATATCGATCCAAGGGTTCGTCCCCACGCGGTAGGCCGCCTGCCACCGGAAGGACACCGTCAACGGATAGCCGTCGACATCCGCGAAGCACCCTGTCTGCTCCACCTCGTTGCACGTCTTGGTCTCGTAGACGTGGAAGACGGAGCCGTCCGGATAGGCGGCAAAGCGGCCCAGCTGAGCCTCGGTAAGCACCAGCGGCGAAGTGGTGACATCGCCCCAATCGACCACCACCTGATCTACCCACGCCCGAGTCTGGAGGGTGGTCCCGAGCGGCGAGGTCAGCGTGCCGACGATTGGCTCGGGGATGGGCGACCAGACGTAGGTTTCGAACCCGGTAATCCCGCTGGATTGCGGGCTTAGTCCGATCTCGGGCTCGGCCAGGAGCCACTGTTTGAGGTAATCCCACGCCACGCTGCGCAGATCCTCGCCGGGTATCCCCTCGCAGGCCGTGACCGTCGTGTCTATAGCAACTCCTGGACCCAGATCCTCGCCTATCGTCGCCAGGCTGCCGTCTCTCGAGATAATCACAAACTGAGTGACCGTCGTGGTCCAGTACCAGCACTCAGTGCCGTCGACATTCGAGCCAAGTTGCGGGTAGAGGACAGGTGGCGTTGTGATCGTCACTGTTGAGGCGCCGTCGGCTCCAACGAGCCAGCAGATCTTGTTGTACGTGCTTTTGCCATTTGGTGTGATCCCGCTCGGTCTCGACGAAGCAGTGCAACGACTGCCTCTTCAGCCACAACCGGGGCGCTTAACCCGCCAACAAGATCGACAACGCACTAGCGGTGAAGAGTCCAGTTTCACGGTAATCTGGTTCGCCCTGGTGAATTGTTGCAGGCCTCTTCCCACACATCGCCCTGGTAGGCAGACCGCCACCGCCATCAGACGGCCGTGGCCAATAAGCGCAGTCGCTCGGCAGCACCTCCTTTCCCGCTGGACCCCGAAAGCGTCCACGAAATACGAAACAGCTAGCAATCTACCCGGTCGATGAGGAGCTCTTGCACCTCGATCACAGGTTCGCGTCCAGGGTCGGCTCGACGACAAAGAACGAATTGTCGGCCATCAACTCGACACCTAGTGTCGAAGCTCTCCTGAACGGCAACCACATCAGCCAGCGCCGCTTCGTCCTTGCGGTAGATGGCATCGAACCAACCGAAATCGACTTGCCGCACGATCTCGGTCACTTCGGCGATCCGTTGGTCCATCGACGTGGTGCTGGTGGTTTCCACAACCGCGCTCGTGGTCGTGCTGGTCGAACTGGTGCTTGTGGTCGCCCCTGTCGTTGTTGGCGCAGCCTGTTCGGTCGTGCACGCCGCGCCGACCAGCGCAAACGTCAGCAGCAGACCGGCCATCCGGACGGGCGTCACTCTGCTCACCATGCCCCCGATCAAACCGGCCCTCATCACGTCCGACAGCGTTATATAACGATACTACACGTCACGGATCCATGCACTACCGCCGGACACAAGACGGGGTCACAACACCCGCTGTGCGCCCGAGTAGACGTTGAAGCTATCGCTGTCGAGGAACCCAACCACCGTGACCCCCAATTCCTTCGCCAGGTCCACGGCCAGTGAGGAGGCGGCCGACACCCCGCACACCAGCGAGATCCCGGCCACCGCCGCTTTCTGGACCATCTCGAACGAAATCCGCCCGGAAACCAGCATCACCAACTCGGGTAAAGGCCAGGCTTCGGCGGCGAGTGCCCCAACCAGTTTGTCGACCGCGTTGTGGCGCCCGATATCCTCCCGCACTGCCAGCAACGTTCCATCGGGGGTGAACGCCGCCGCTGCGTGGAGGCCCCCGGTCAATGCGAAAAACTCCTGCACAGTGGCCATGCGCTCGGGCAGTGACAGAATGATGACTCGATCCACTATCGGGCCGTCCGGAAGGGGTGGCGAGGCGATCCGGACAGCATCGATCGATGCCTTCCCGCAGACCCCACACGAAGAGCTGGTATAGAGATTGCGACGGAACTGTTCCGGATCGATGACCACACCCTCGGCCGGCAATATCTCCCAACGATTGCCCTCGTCATCGCCGGGTACTCGACGAACACCGATGATCTCCTCCGGTCGGAGGATGATCCCCTCCGTGATGGCGAACCCGAGGGCGAGGTCGGCCTCCCACCCGGGAGTGCGCATCAAGACGGCGATGGGGGTATCACCCAGCCGGATCTCGAGCGGAGCTTCGGCGGCGAGGTGATCATCTACTTCCAACTCGCTATCGGCACCGATCCTCAGTACGTCGCGCTGTTCGGTGGGTTGCACAACGCCAGACTATCGGGTCGTCCGTTGGACCGTCACGTCGATACCAACAGATTCGAGGGCTCCACGACTGCTTTGGTGATGGTCGCAGCGCACACCTTGTACTCAGCGGTGCGGGTGACGTTGTCGAAGGCATCGTTGGTGATTCGGTTGGTCGGCTGGTCGACGAAATGAAATGGCATCCACAATGCCCCGGGCCGGGTCCGGTCCCCTACCTTCGCCTTCACCGTGACCTCGCCGCGACGGGTCGCCACAACCACCGGATCTCCGTCGCGGACGCCCAGACGTTGGGCGTCGCTCAGGTGCATCTCGACGAAGCTCTCTTTCTGCTTCTGCCGGATGGCCCCCGTCTTCTGCGTCATGTTCCCGATGTTGTAGTTGTAGAGGGTGCGGCCCGTCGAGAGTATGTACGGATACTCATCGTCGGGCAGCTCGGCCGCCTCCCGGAAGTTGATTTCGTGAAACACTCCCAGACCCCGGGTGAAACGGCCCTCGTGGAGGAACCCTGTGCCCTCATGATCCGGCGTCGGGCAAGGCCACTGGAGACCGACCTCGTCGATCCGATCGAAGCTCATCCCGCCATAGCTGGGGGTGAGACTCGCCATTTCGTCGAAGATCTCACCGGCGTTCTTGTACGACATCGGGTGGCCCATGGCGGTTGACATCAGGCAAATGATCTCCCAGTCCGGCTTCGCCCGGCCGGGCGGATCAACGGCCTTGCGGACCCGCTGGACTCGCCGTTCGGTATTGGTGAAGGTCCCGTCCTTCTCGGCGAAGCTAGAGGCCGGCAGCACCACATCCGCAAGTTTGGCGGTTTCGGACATGAAGATCTCCTGGCACACCAGGAAGTCGAGGTTCTCGAGGCTGGCAATCACCTTGGCCTGGTTCGGTTCGGACAGCACCGGGTCTTCCCCGAAGACATAGAAGCCCCGCAGGACCCCCTCCCCCGCCTGTTCGATGAAGTCGGTGATCACGCCGCCTTTGTTGGTGGGGATCTCTACCCCCCAGGCTTCGGCGAACTTGAGCCTGACCGTCTCGTCTATGACCTTCTGGTAGCCGGGGAAGTCGCCGGGCATGGCGCCCATGTCGCAGCCACCCTGCACGTTGTTCTGGCCTCGCAGAGGATTCACTCCGCTGGAGGCTTTGCCGATCTGTCCACAGAGCATCGCCAGGTTGGCCAGGTTCTGCACATTCTCCGTTCCGGAGGTGTGCTCGGTTATCCCCAAGGTATAGAAGATTGAGGACGGGTCTCCTTGCGCGTACATCTCCGCCGCCTGCCGAATCAGATCGGCGGGAACACCGCACACCTCGGCCGCTTGCTCAACAGTGAAGCCTTTGAGGTTGGCGCGGTAAGCGTCGAAATTCTCACAACGCGACTCGATGAACTCCGGATCGTGAAGGTTGCTTTCGACTATGTGACGCATCATCGCGTTGATCAGCATGTTGTCGGTCCCGGGTTTGTGCTGGATGTGCACGTCGGCCCGTTGGGCCACCCAGGTCTTGCGCGGATCACAAACGACCATCTTGGCTCCCCGCTGGAGAGCCTTCTTCATCTCGAGCCCGATGATCGGGTGAGCCTCGGTCGGGTTGGAGCCGATGATGAACAGGGTGTCGACGTCCTTGATCTCTGCAATCGAATTGGTCATCGCCCCGGACCCGAACGACATGGACAGGCCGGCCACGGTAGGCGCGTGACAGGTGGTAGCGCACTGGTCGACGTTGTTGGTGGCGCCCGCCGTCCTGGCCACCTTCTGCATCAGGTAGTTCTCTTCGTTTGTGCAACGGGAAGAACTGAGGAAGGCGACTGACGCCGGCCCATGTTCGTCGCGGAGCTCCCGCATCCGGCTCCCCGCTAATTCGAGGGCTTCATCCCAGCTCGCTTCACGGAACTCTCCGTTCTCCTTGATCAGCGGAGTCGTCAACCGCTCGGGCGAGTGCACGTACTCGAGTCCGAACTTGCCCTTGACACACAGATTGCCGTCGTTGGGCACGCACCCGACCGGGGCGGTGACCAGCACGACCCGATTGGTCTCCCGGTTGACGTTCAAATCCATCACGCAGCCGACGCCGCAGTACGGACAGACGGTCCGCACCTTCTCCAAATCCTTCATCTGACCCCTGCCGAGGGCCGCCCGGTCGTACATCGCACCGGTGGGGCATGTGGAAATACACAGCCCGCACAGCACGCAGGAGGTCTCGTTGAGTGGCACATCAAATGGTGTTGTGACCTCCATGCCAGCGGCCCGCCACTTGAAGGTGAGCGCGCTGGCCATGACCACCTCGTCGCAGATTCGTACGCAACGGCCACAGTTGATGCAGAGCTGCGGATCAAAGGCGATCGCTTTGTTTCCGGTCGTGAAATTGGGAACGATCGGGCCGGGTAGGTAGACCCCAAATGCGAACTGGTCGGCTTGATAGCGATAGCCGTAGTCCATCAGTGCGCAGTCACCATTCTTGTCGCAGGTGGGACAGGAAACCCGGTGATCACCGAAGATCAACTCCAGCACCGACTTGCGCATGGTGCGGAGTTCGTCGGTCTCGGTGGAAACAACCATGTCTTCGGCAACCTCGCGGGTACAAGAGGTGTGCAAGCCGCTTTGGCCTTCGATCTCGACGATGCACAACCGGCACGCTCCCACCGGCTTGAGGCGCGGATCGTGGCACAGGCGCGGCACGTCGATACCCGCCGCCAGGGCAGCATCGAGGATTGTCTGGCCCTCTGGAGCCGTGATCTGGCGATCATCGATGGTCAACGTCACCGTTTTCTGAGCCGTTCGAACTGCCATCTACTTTTCCTTTCCTGCCGTGAAGACTTCCTTTGCGGGAAGCAGCGCCGTGCACACTCCGGCCGGGCAGGTCTTGTCGGTCACGTGAGCCAGATACTCGTCGCGGAAGTGGCGCAGGGTTGACAGAACCGGATTGGGAGCGGTTTGGCCGAGGCCGCACAGTGAGGTCTTCTGGACGACTCCCCCCAACCTCTCCAGTTGATCCAGGTCGTCGATGCTTCCCTGCCCCTCGCAGATTCTTTCGAGGACTTCCTGCAATCGCACCGTGCCAAACCGGCAAGGGGCGCACAGCCCACAGCTCTCCTCTGCGCAGAATGAGATGAAATAGCGGGCGATGTCGACGATGCAGGTCGTCTCGTCCATCACGATCATCCCACCCGAGCCCATGATCGCCCCGACCTCCCGCAACGAGTCGTAGTCGATCGGCAGGTCCAAATACGAAGCCGGGACGCAACCGCCCGAGGGACCCCCCATCTGTACCGCTTTGAACTCGCGATTCTTGGGCAGACCGCCTCCCACCTCGAAAACGATCTCGCGAATGGTGGCCCCCATCGGCACCTCAACCAGGCCGGTGTTGTTCACCTGACCGGCCAGGGCAAAGATCTTGGTGCCCTTCGAACCCTCCGTGCCGCTCTCGGCGAATCTGGCACCTCCATCGCTGATGATCACCGGCACGTTGGCGAATGTTTCGACGTTGTTGATGATCGTCGGCCGGCCGAGATAGCCGCGCAGGGCCGGGTAGGGAGGTTTGGGCCGAGCCATACCCCGCTGCCCCTCGAGCGACGCAATCATCGCCGTCTCCTCGCCGCACACGAAAGCCCCGGCACCCTCGCGCACCTCGATATCCAAGGAGAACCCGCTCCCGAGGATATTCGCGCCGAGCAACCCCCGCTCGTGGGCTTGCTCGATGGCGATACGAATGTGCTGCACGGCAATGGGATATTCCGCCCGGACGTAGATGAAACCCCTGGAGGCCTCGAGGGCATAGGCGGTGATGATCATGCCTTCGAGAACGCTGTGCGGGTCGCCCTCGAGAAGCGCGCGGTCCATGAACGCACCCGGATCGCCTTCGTCGGCATTACAGATCAGATACCTGGTGTCACCCGGGCTCTCCTTGCAGATCTTCCACTTGAGGCCGGCCGGAAAACCCCCACCACCCCTTCCCCGCAAACCACTGGCGACGACCTCCTCAACGACCTGGTCCGGTTCCATGGTGGTCAACACGTGGGCAGCGGCCCCATAGACGCCTCGTTGGATCGCGTCTTCGATCTGCTTGGGATCGGCCCGACCGACATTACGGAGGACAGCCTTCGTCTGGTGGGCGTAGAAGGGGATGTCTTTCAGATGGGCCATTTCCGGGTCACGCCCAAAGCAGAACCGGCGGATGATCTCCCCGTTCTTGACCGTTTGCTCGATGACGTCGGGAACATACTTGATCCGATTCCGGCCGTAGACAACGTCGTCTGGTTCGATCACCACCACCGGCGCCATGGCACACAACCCGTGGCAGCCGGTCGCCACTACCTGCACTTCGTCTTGCAGCTCCGCGGCTACCACTCCCTCGCGGAAGGCGGCCTCGACCTCGCGGGCACCGATCGCCAGGCAACCGGTCGAACACACCAGGATGCGCCGGATCCCCTCGCGTTCGGTGATCAACCGCTTGCGCAACGACCCCAAATCGGCGGGCGAGGTAATTCTGGTCCCGTCGTGGCTCATTGCGGCTTCCTATACATAGGCACCCAGGATCTCCCCGATCTTGTCGGGGTTGACCGTGCCGTAGTAATCGTGGCCGACCATCACTACCGGGGCCAAGAAACAGGTACCGAGGCAGGCAACGCTCTCCAGGGTGAAGCGTCGATCCTCGGTGGTCTGGCCCGGACCGATACTCAGATGTTCGTCGACCGCTTCCTGGATGACTTTACGACCCCGCACGTGGCAGGCCGTTCCCTTGCACACTCGCACCGTGTGACGTCCGTGTTCCTCGAGATGGAACTGGGCGTAAAAGGTGGCCACGCCGAATAGGTGGCTGGCCGGGATGCGGGTCTGCTCGCTCACCGCGAGCAGCACCTCTTCGGGTAGGTATCCGTACTCGTCCTGGATCGCCTGGAGAAGAGGGATTACGTGGCCGTGGTTGACCGGAGCCATGCCATCCACGATGTCGAGAGCCAGACCGAGATCAACGCCGCTCACAGAAGAGACCTGCTGGGACACTCAACCATCGTCGTTCCCTCCTGCTGGGCACCGGTCACGTCAGCCTACGCCGGTCTTCTCAATTTCGCAGGGAGGTCGAAAGCCTCTATTTAGACGACAGAAGCAACGAACTTCTGGAGGGAAACCGTTCAGCCGACTCCAGCCGCCTCGAGCCACCGGAAATCGGTGTTGCCGCCGCTGATGATTACGCCCACCCGCTGCCCGCTCACCGCATCGCCGATGGTGCGAAGCGCTGCCAACCCGGCGGCTCCGGACGGCTCGACAACCAGTTTCATCCGTTGCAGATGGAAGAGGGCCGCGGCCAGGAGAGCCACCTCCGTGATCGTGACGACCTTCGCTGCTGCCGCGGTGAGAATGTCGAAGGGGATCTGCCCGATTCCGGTCAGCAAACCGTCCGCCCACGTGGTCGGGTCGGGGACCCGTGGTTGACGGACCCCGGTTTGCAGCGATCGGTAGGCGTCATCGACCGCTTCGGGTTCTGCCCCGATTACCCGAATTCCGGGCCGCATCGCTGTGGCCGTCAGAGCGGTACCGGAAAGAAGGCCACCGCCCCCAATCGGAGCGATGACGATGTCGAGATCGGGCACATCCTCGAATAGCTCGATCGCGGCGGTTCCCTGCCCGGCCAACACTCGCGGGTCGTCGAAAGGATGGACCAGGGTGGAGCCGCGCGCCTCTCTCTCCCGATCGCAGGCGGCTTCTCGTTCGGTCTGTTTGCAGAACACGATTTCCGCGCCGTATCCGCGCACCGCCGTCACCTTGACGGCCGGAGCGTCGTCGGGCATCACCACGGTGCAGGGTATCCCTCGTATCCCGGCGGCGTAGGCAAGCGCGGCGGCATGGTTCCCGGAGGAGTGCGTGATCACCCCGCCGGCGGCCTCCTGGTCACTGAGACTCAGCACCGTGTTGACGGCTCCCCGGGCTTTGAACGCTCCAACCTTCTGGAGGTTCTCGCACTTGAAGAAGACCTGTGCCTCCAGTTCCCGGTCCAGAGTCGCCGAGGTCATGATGGGCGTACGGTGCACAAAGGGGGCGATCCGCTCGGCGGCGGCAAGGACATCGTCGAAGGTCGGGGTCATGGGCGTCGCGAGTGTAACGATTTCTCGTTTTGGCGTCCTGAAGGGGGAAATATGGCCCTTTTGGGACGCCAAAACCTGTGGAAAGGTAGGCTTCTGGGACCGCGTTGTGAGGACTCTGCATGATCATTGACGGCTACGTACACCAGCTTCCGGACCAGGATCCCGAAGAGACCCAGGAGTGGCTCGATTCGCTCGACGGGGTGATCTCGTCGCAGGGCAAGATGCGCGCCCAGCTGCTGATGGCCAAGCTGGTCACCCGCGCCCGGGAACAGAACGTCGGGGTGCCCGCATCGGTTTCCACCCCGTACATCAACACGATCCCACCGGAGGAAGAAGCCTGGTTCCCCGGGGACATGTATCTCGAGAAGCGGATCCGCCGCTTCATCCGCTGGAACGCGGCCGTCATGGTGATCAAGGCCAACAAAGCAGCCGACGGGATCGGCGGCCACCTCTCGACGTTCGCATCGTCGGCGGCCCTCTACGAAGTGGGCTTCAACCACTTCTTCCGGGGCAAGGACGACGGACTGCCCGGCGACCACGTCTACATCCAGGGCCACGCCGCCCCGGGCATCTACGCCCGCGCCTATCTCGAGCACCGTATCAACGATGAAGACCTCAACCGCTTCCGGCGCGAAATCGGTGGAGGCTTGTCCAGCTATCCGCACCCGCGTCTCATGCCCGACTTCTGGGAATACCCGACTGTCTCGATGGGCCTCGGTCCTATCAACTCGATTTACCAGGCCCGCTACAACAAGTACCTGCTGAACCGTCGCATCGACGATGCTGCCGAATCGCGGGTGTGGGCGTTCGTGGGTGACGGCGAAACCGACGAACCGGAAACCCTGGGTGCGATCAACCTGGCCGCCCGCGAGAAGCTCGACAATCTGACCTGGGTGATCAACTGCAACTTGCAGCGACTGGACGGGCCGGTGCGCGGCAACGGCAAGATCATTCAGGAACTCGAGGCCACCTTCCGCGGGGCCGGGTGGAACGTCATCAAGGTCCTGTGGGGGTCGAACTGGGATCCGCTGCTGGCGACCGACGTCGATGGGGTCCTGGTCAACAAGATGAACACCACGGTGGACGGCGAGTACCAGCGGTACAAAACCGAATCCGGTGCGTATGTACGGGAGCACTTCTTTGGTCCCGACCCGCGGCTCCGCAAGATGGTCGAGCACATGAGCGACGACGAGATCTGGCATCTCCGTCGCGGCGGCCTCGATTACAACAAGGTCTACGCCGCCTACAAGGCTGCCACCGAGATGAAGGGAGCCCCGACGGTCATCCTCGCCAAGACCATCAAGGGATGGACTCTCGGACCGGATGTGGAGGGCCGCAACGCGACGCATCAGATCAAGAAGATGACCAACGAGCAGCTGCTGGGACTGCGGAAGACCCTGCACCTCGAGGAGGAGATCCCGGAAAGCGCCCTGGCCCCCGACCAGGAGCCCCCCTACTACCGGCCTCCGCAGGGATCGCCCGAGTGCGATTATCTGCAGCAGCGGCGCAAAGCACTGGACGGATACCTGCCCAGCCGGGTGATCCGGGTGCGCCGGCCCCTGGAGATGCCGCCGCATGAACCGTTCACGGAGTTTGAGCCCGGTTCGGGAAACCAGGAAGTCTCAACCACCATGGCCTTCACCCGACTGCTGCGCAGTTTGACGCGCGACAAGAAGTTCGGTCCCCGGGTGGTTCCGATCATCCCGGACGAGGGCCGCACGTTCGGGATGGATGCCCTCTTCAAGGAATTGAAGATCTATGCGTCGCAGGGCCAGCTCTACGAACCGGTCGACCATGACCTGCTGCTGTCCTACGTCGAAGGCAAGGACGGTCAGATTCTCGAGGAAGGGATCACCGAAGCAGGCGGAACGGCCAGCTGGATCGCGGCCGCCACATCGTATGCCACCCGCGGCGTGCCGATGGTGCCGTTCTTCACCTTCTATTCGATGTTCGGGTTCCAACGGGTGGGTGACCTCATCTGGTCGGCGGCCGATTCGCGAGCCCGCGGCTTTCTCCTTGGGGCAACGGCCGGTCGGACGACCCTGGCCGGCGAAGGCCTGCAGCACCAGGATGGGCACAGCCTGGTGCTCGCCTCGACCGTCCCGGTTTGCGAGGCGTACGACCCCGCTTTTGCGTATGAGATGGCAACGATCATCGAACGCGGGCTGCACCGGATGTACGTCGATAACGACGACGTCTTCTACTACCTGACCCTGTACAACGAGAACTATGCTCAGCCACCGATGCCGGAGGGGGCAGCCGACGGCATCATGCGTGGCCTGTACCGGTGGGCCGCTGCCTCCGAAGACACCACGCATCATGCCACCATCCTGTTCTCGGGCACCGCCCAGAAGGCTGCCCGCCAGGCTCAGGTGGATCTGGCCGAGCACTACGACGTCGGCGTTGAGCTGTGGAGTGCTACGTCCTACAAGAAGCTCCGCGAGGAAGCCCTCGGTGTCGAACGCTGGAACCGACTCCACCCCGGCGAAGACGACCGGGTCCCGTTCGTGACGGAGCAACTCTCCGGATCCGAAGGCCCGTTCGTGGCGGTGACGGACTACATGAAGGTCGTACCCGACCAGGTTGCCCGCTGGATTCCCGGCCGGTTCACCCCTCTGGGTACCGATGGTTTCGGTCGATCCGACACGCGTGAAGCCCTCCGCCAGTTCTTCGAGACCGACGCTCCCCACGTTGTCGTGGCCGTGCTTGCGGCTCTCGCCGACGATGGCAAGGTCCCGGCGGCAGTGGTCAAGGATGCCATCGACCGGTATGGAATCGATCCGGAAGTTGGCGATCCGGCGAGTCGTTGATCCCCTCCCCACCAGGAACCCGATGAGCGACTCGCACTCACACGTCCCCAGGGCGGGCAGAAGGCACCTCCGTCCGCTCACCATCGCCTTCGGGCTGGTGGTGGTGTTCATGATCGTTGAGGCGGTGGCCGGTTTCTTGACCGGCTCGCTGGCGTTGATCTCAGACGCCGGGCACATGGCCACCGACGCATTGGGGCTCGGAATGGCCCTGGCGGCAATCGTCGCGGCGGACCGGGCCGCCGAAAAGGGAGGCCACACCTACGGGTTGTACCGTCTGGAGATTCTGGCCGCCCTGGCCAACGCTGTTCTCCTGATCGCCGTGGCCGGATACGTAATCTATGAAGCCGTCCAGCGCTTCGCAGAGCCAACCGAGGTATCGGCCACCCCCATGCTGATCGTGGCCGTCGCCGGCCTGGTGGTGAACCTGGTCTGCTGGCGACTGCTCCGTCCGGGGTCGGCGGAGTCGATCAACGTGAAAGGCGCGTATCTCGAGGTGCTGGCCGACCTGGCGGGTTCAGTCGGCGTGATTGCTGCTGCGCTCATCCTGATTTTCACCGGTTGGCCTTATGCCGACCCTCTCTTCGCCGCTCTGATCGGTGTTTTCATTCTCCCCAGGGCTTGGCGGCTCGGCCAACAGGCTCTTCGGGTGCTGGTCCAGGCCGCTCCCCCCGGCATGGATCTCACCAGCATGCGTCGCGATTTGTCGAACGTGGAGGGCGTCATCGACGTTCATGATCTCCACGTGTGGACCCTCACGTCCGACATGGACGTCGCCACCGTGCATCTCATGACGAAAGACGGAACCGACCCACATCCGATTCTCGATCAGGCTCGCAAACTCCTCCAGGACGACTACGCCATTTCTCACGCCACCCTGCAGGTGGAACCCGACACCCACCACGGTTGTTCGGAAGTCACCTGGTAGTCCCAGTCCGGATGACGACTTGCTTACGTGGCGGGTTCGGCGGCCAGCCATTCCCGGACCTGGAGGTGGACGATGGGATCGCCTGCCAGATCAGAGTGACGCCGCTTGCCGATGATGCGCACGTGGGTTGCGTCGATGGTCCGGCGTCGCCCTCGGCCGGTGGCGCTGGCGGTTCGGACGATCAGATCACCAACGAGGACACCGATCGGGTGGTCGGCGTCTTCGGTCACTACGCCGGCGATGAAGTGCTGCTCAACATGGGCCGGAAAAGGAACATCGGCAGGATTGTCTTCGATAGGTTCAACGCCTTCGATGCCCGGCTGATCGACATCCTGGATGGTCCCGAAGCGCAAATCCTTGATCCCCGCGCTCCGCTTGTCGAGGAACTCGCCGATCGGGCGGCTTTCGGGAGCTATCCGCAGGCCCCGGGACATCAGGTTGGCGCCTTTCTCTAGCGGCGCTCCAAGGTGCGGAGTTCCCACCGCCACCAGGTGGCGGGTGGTGTCAACCCATTCTTGTCCGCCGATTCGACCCGCATATAGGGCGCTGCGAACCACCAGGCCGCCCATCGAGTTCCCGACGAGGGCGATCTCTTCGACCGGGACGGGCCAGTTTCCGTCGATGGTGTCCAGCAGGGCGGCTAGGGCTTGTCCGTTGTCGGACACGCTCCGGCCGGTGTTGTACCTGACCAGCAGCGGCGTGAACGATTCGGCCGCCAGCACCTCTCCCAAGCTGCTCGCCGTTTCGCCCTCCTCGACGTGTTCCAGGAAGCATCGCTCGGTCTCACCCAGGCCGTGCAGCAGCACAACCAAACGAGCCGTTGGGTGAGGAAATGCCCCGGCTAGAGCGTCCGGATCCGCCCCGACCGGACGTCCGGACGTGTCGCGCAGGCCCATTTCGATGCGCAGCGCACTCCGGCGTTGTTCGAGGTGGTCTCCCCACACCGCATTGGCCACAGCCTGGACACCGCTGCCCCGGGGTGAGCGCCACAAGGGCTGTAACCGGCCCCGGCGGTTGGTCACGTCTGCCCCGATTCCTACGACGGCACCCAGGACCGCACCGGCCAGGCGCACCGACCCGTAGATCCGGCTGGTGATTGCCTGATAGCCATTCCCCAGAGGCGCAGCTTGCGGACCGGCCAGACCGAACCAGCGGCCGGCGATTGCCCGGTGCACGCCCTCGACCGGAGCCGTCAAACGCTCCGTCGCCAGAGCAAACAGATCACCCAGGCCTCGCCAGTCGACAACGGCTGAGGGATCCTGTCCGGACGACGAATCAGGTTGGGAGGAGTTCGTATCCACCCGAAGAGGCTAACCGTGACCTGAGCCTGATCACATCCGCTCGGTGCCGCCTTTGAGTTCCTCGAAGGCCGTCTGGAGGTCCGCATGCAACACCGCCACCGCTTCGGTGGGCCACTTATCGGGATCGGCGCGGAGGAATGACGTCTTGTCGGCCCGGTTGTCGAAGACGGCAACGGGCACGTGAAAAACCGCGGTGGAGGTCTGTGCCCGGATGGTGCCGGGTCGATTGCTCTGTTCGATCAGCCACATGATGTCGTCGGTCCCGTAATCCTGCCGCATCACCATCTCGGGTACGCCGTGATGCAGGATCGAGGCATCGCCTTCGATTCCCGGCTGGGCACGTTCGACGTTGCGGCGGCGGCTCTCTTCCGGGGTGACCCACACGTAGAGGATCGAGGCATCGGTCAAGATCTGTGGTGACAACAGGCTCAGCGAGTATTCATAGCCGTGCGGGGCATCGATCGGCAGGGTTGCTCCTTCCGGGCCGCCCCGGGCGAACTCGATGATGACGGTCGCCCCGGGGCCATATCCCGCCATCGCTTCCCGGCGATCCAGCCAGAGGCGGCGGGCGTCCTGTTCGACGGCCAGTTTGAGGATCTCTTTCTCCCCATCGGCCACGTCCTCGAGAACCGGCCGGAGCCCAACTGCCCGTCGAGCCCGATCGATCCGGTCGAGCAGCCACCCGGACGCCGAACCCGGTTCCGGCTCCGGTTCGCCGGAAGCGCCGAGGGCCGCATAGTCCTCGTTGACCAGGCTGATCAACGTCCCCCAGTCGGCCGGTTCGAGGAACGGGGTTTCATCGGAGGCGAAGAAGACCGGGGTCTCGTAGAGATGACGCAACTCTTCGGAGATCCGGCGCATGAGGTGCACGTACGGGTAGTCGTCGATCTGGACCGTTCGGCCCAGGCCGAAATCTTCCTCAGCGCCAGCGGGGCTCAATGAGCCGAGGTACCGGCGGACCTCGGACTTGCCCGAGGCCGGCAACGCCAAGAGCAGCAGAGTGGGAATGACTGTGGCCATACGCTGAGAATAGGAGACGGGTGCCCGGCCTGCGTCATTCTCCTTGCCTCGCCCGCCCGCGGGGACCTATCGAAGTCTGCGTGCGGTCTCCAACGACCTCCCCCGCCAAAGGTGGAGGGTTGGCCGATTGCAAACAGCATCAGACAGAGAGGGCAGTTTGTAACGCCCTCCCCCGCCGATGGTGGGGAAGGTGGCCGATTGCGAACAGCAATCAGACAGAGAGGGCAGTTTGTAACGCCCTCCCCCGCCGATGGTGGGGAAGGTGGCCGATTGCGAATAGCAATCGGACGGAGGGGGCAAGGCCGGAAGATCTTTCTCGTTGGCCTGTTTGCCCCCTCAGTCCTCCCTTCGCTCGGACAGCTCCCCGTCTAAGCCGGTGGAGGTTGTTGCAGCCATCGCGGAATGCAAAACCGTCACCGGGAGCAGGCCTCCATTGCCCTATTCGTGCCCGACTTCACCCGGGTTGATGGTCGGCAGCTGGTCGGGCATCAGGGGGTTCGGCCGGTTTCGGTTGTAGCGCTCCAGGACCACGGCATCGCAGGTCCGGCACATGTGCACGATTCGGGTTCCCACCACCGAGAGCTGGGTGCCGCGGCTCTTCTCGACGATCGCCTGAACCACCGCCTGGAGGTCATCGCCACCGCACGTCGCGCACATGGGCGATGGATCACGGTCCCACGATTGTCCGCAGGCGGCGCAGGTCAATCTGATGATGTCGCCGGATCGGGTCCCGGTCAGGCGTTCATCCTCGCCGCACGACGGGCAGACCACCTCAATACTCATGGCGATGATCGTACTCACGGCCCGAGGTGCCAGAATCAGAAGGCACTCAATGGAGGCCGGCATGCTCAGGAAGCTCTTCACGTTCATCTTCTTCGGTTCGCTCGCATATGGATTTGGCATGCTCGCTCGCCAGTTGTTTCTGGGACTGGGTGACGAGACGACCGGCGAATTCGAGCTGGTCGCCATCATGGAAGGCAAGCAGTTCGCCAGCCGGGCAGATCGACTGTGGTCCGGAAAGCTGACGACGGTCATGGGTGGGGTGGATCTCGATCTGCGGGATGCGGTCCCCGCCCCCGAAGGCGCAGACCTTGCGGTCTTCACCGTCATGGGAGGGGTGGCACTGCGCGTGCCGGACACCTGGATCGTTGAGACCGACGGAAAGCCAATAATCGGTGGTCATCAAACCACCGTTGCCAACCGCAGTGTTCTGCCCGAGGATTCCCCGGTCTTGAGGGTTCATGCCCGCACTATCTTCGGCGGCCTGGACATTGCTGCCAAACGGATCGACGCCTAGCCCCGGCCGGTTGCCGAACAGCGCCGGCCCCAGAGCCTGGTTTCGGGCGCTTTTTGGTCCGATAAGGTAGGCCTGCACAGCACCCATCAGCTAGGAGGATCCATGGGCATCCCGATCAAACGGGTCGCTATTCTGGGCGCCGGGGTCATGGGACAAGGCATTGCCGCTCACCTCGCCAACGCCGGTATCCCGTCGTATCTCTTCGATATCGCCCCGGGCGAGCTATCGCAGAAGGAACGAGAAAACGGCCTTTCGCTCGACGACCGGGCCGTTCGTAACCGCTTGGCCATGGCCGGCATGGTGTCCATCGACAAATCGAAACCGCCGTTGTTGTACAGCAAGGGTCTTGCGCGGCTGATCACCCCGTGCAACTACGAAGACGACGCCGAGAAACTCGGCGAATGTGACTGGATCGTTGAAGTCGTCGTTGAACGGCTCGATATCAAGCGCAAGGTGTTCGAAATGGTCGAGCAGCACCGCCGGGCGGGCAGCGTGGTTTCCTCTAACACCTCGGGACTGTCGGTGGCCGACATGGCGGAAGGCCGCAGCGATGACTTCCGGCGTCACTTCATGGTCACCCATTTCTTCAACCCCGTCCGCTACATGCGACTCCTCGAGATGGTGCCCTGCGACGACACAGACCCCGACCTCTTCCGGGCGATGGCCGACTTCGGCGAACACGTGTTGGGCAAAGGGATTGTCTACGGCAAAGACACCCCCAACTTCGTTGGCAATCGAATCGGGACTTTCGGCATGACTTCCGTATTCCACTGGATGGGCGAGTTCGGCATGGGCATCACGGAGACCGACAAGATCTTCGGGCCTGCCACCGGTCGCCCCAAGTCGGCAGTCTTCCGGACCGCCGATGTGGTCGGCCTCGACACGATGGCGCATGTGCTGACCACGGTGGCCGAATCGTGTCCGGACGACCCGTGGTTGGAACGCTTCCAGATTCCGGCCCCCATGCAGGCGTTGATTGCCAAGGGCGCACTCGGGGAGAAGACCGGCGCAGGTTTCTACAAGAAGACCAAGGATGCTTCCGGCGCCCGCCAGATCGCCGCCCTCAACTTCGAGACTCTCGAGTACGAGGAGCAACCGAAGGTTCGGTTCGACTCGATCGGCGCTACCCGCAACCTCGAGGAGGTCGCAGACAAGATTCGGGAGATGGTGTGGTTCGACGACGACGCCGGCCGGTTCGCCTGGAAGGTGACCGCCGAAACCTGTCTGTACTCGGCGGACCTGCTCGGCGAAATAGCCGACGACATCGTCAATATCGACCGGGCACTGCGTTGGGGCTTCAACTACGAAAACGGCCCGTTCCAGACGTGGGATGCGATCGGGTTGGAACGGTCCGTGGAGCGGATGAAGGAAGAGGGAATGGCGGTTCCCCAGGTTGTCGACACACTCGTCGCCAAAGGCGAAGGATCCTGGTATGTCCGTCGGGACGGTCTGAGCTACTACTGGGACGTGGAGAAAGAAGACTATCTCCCGGTGCCCGTGGTTGACCGGCAGATCTCTCTCGGCACCCTCGCCGATCAAGGCAAGGTTATCGATCGCAACGAAGGCGCCACCCTCTACGACCTGGGCGACCGGATCGGTCTGGTCGAGTTTCATACCAAGATGAACGCCATCGACCCCCAGATCGGCGAGATGATCAGCAACGCCTGCGACCGGGTGAACAACGGTGAGCTGGACGGCCTGGTGGTCGGCAATGAAGCGGCCAATTTCTCGGTGGGTGCCAACATCGGCATTGGTCGGCATGCTGATCATGGCCGAAATGTGGGACGAACTCGAGCAATCCATTCGCGGCCTTCAGGACGCGCACATGAAGATGAAATACTGCGCCGGACCGGTCGTCATTGCTCCACGGGGGATGGCGCTTGGTGGTGGCTGTGAGGTCGTCATGCACGGCGATGCCGTACGCGCCTCGGCCGAAACGTACCTCGGCCTGGTCGAACTTGGCGTCGGACTGATCCCGGCCGGAGGGGGCTGCAAGGAGATGGCATTCCGTTTCTACGGGAGCGCACCAGCCACAGTCAAGCCCAACCTGTTCCCGCTGATGGAGCACATCTTCCGCACAGTCGGGACCGGCATGGTGGGCGGCAGTGCCGAGGAGAGCCGCTCCCTCGGCTACCTTCGCCCGACCGACAATGTGACCCTCAATCTGGACAACGTCCTGGCGGACGCCAAAGCAGATGTGCTGGCGATGCTGGCTATGGGATACCAGCCGCCACTCCCGACCACCGTTCCGGTGCCGGGCCGGGATGGCATCGCGACGCTGAAGGTGGCCGCTCACACCATGCGAGGCGGCGGCTACATCAGCGAATACGACGAGTACCTGGCTCGGAAACTGGCATATGTCATCTGCGGTGGCGATGTTCCTGAGCGAACGGAGCGAACGGAACAGGACTTCCTGGACCTGGAACGGGCCACCTTCCTGGAGTTGTGCCACGAAGAGAAGACCATCGCCAGAATCCAGCACATGCTGTCTACCGGCAAGCCGTTGCGGAATTAGGACCCGCCCCCCATCTGTTACATCGAGTGAACAAAGGAGCACATGCATGAGCACAGGAGTTGTTGTCACCCATGCCTACCGTTCGGCGGTCGGCAAGGCCAACCGGGGCAGTTTGCGAGAGACTCGACCGGATGAGCTGCTCGGTTTGCTCATCCAGGGATTCCTGGAACGGGTGCCAGAACTCGACCCGGCGGACATCGATGACATCCTCATCGGCTGCGCCATGCCTGAGGGCGAACAGGGTCTGAACATCGGTAGGAACGCCGCATTGCGGGCGGGTTTGCCCGTCGAGGTACCTGCCATGACCGTGAACCGGTTCTGCAGTTCTGGATTGCAGACGTTGGCGAGTGGTGTGGCGCAGATTCAGGCCGGGTGGTCGGACATAGTCCTCACAGGCGGGGTCGAGTCGATGTCGATGGTGCCGATGAGCGGCAACAAGCCCTCCTTGAACCCGTGGCTGGCGGAGAACTACCCGGAGGCGTACGAGTCGATGGGTATGACCAGCGAAATCGTCGCCGAACGGTACGGAATCACCCGTGAAGATCAGGATGCGTTCGCGGTCGAGTCCAACAGCCGGGCCCTGGCAGCAATCGCAGCCGGGCGTTTCGCCGATGAGATCATCCCGATCGAAACCGACCTGGGCGGCAAGACGATCGTTTTCGACACCGACGAGGGCCCCCGGGCCAGCACCGTCGAGGGCCTGGGCAGTTTGCGCCCTGCTTTCAAGGTGAACGGGACTTCAACCGCCGGGAACTCGTCCCAGATGTCCGACGGGGCGGCGGTGGTATTGCTCATGACGGCAACCAAGGCGGAAGAACTCGGCTTCACTCCTTTGGCCGAACTGGTCACATTCCAGGTGGCCGGAGTCAACCCGGAGGAAATGGGTATCGGCCCTTCGGTGGCTATCCCGAAAGCACTCGAAAAAGCCGGGCTGTCCGTCGAGGACATCGGATTGGTGGAGTTGAACGAGGCGTTTGCCAGCCAGGCGCTCTACTGCGTTCGCGAGCTGGGCCTGGATCCGGACCTGGTCAACGTCAACGGCGGCGCAATAGCGCTCGGTCATCCCCTCGGATGTACCGGCGCCAAGCTCACGGCAACGCTGCTGCACGAGATGAAGCGGCGAGAGGTCGAGTACGGGATCGTTTCGATGTGCATCGGCGGGGGCATGGGCGCCGCGGCGATCTTCCGGAATCTCTCCTAAACCTTCAGATAGGTGAGGACCGCCAGTACCCGGCGGTGGTCGTCGGGTGCCGGGAACAGGTCGAGCTTGCCGAATATCGACGAGATGTGCTTCTCGACCCCTCCGGGGCTGATCCCACACGTCTCGGCGATGGCAGCGTTGCTCTTCCCCTGAGCCATCAACTCCAACACATCCAGTTCGCGCGACGTCAGCCGATCGAGCGTATCTCTGGTCCTGCGCCGCTTGACCAGCTGCGCCACCACTTCGGGGTCGATGGCAGTTCCCCCGTTGGCCACATCCCGAAGTGAAGTGAGAAACTCACCAACGTCGGCTACCCGGTCTTTGAGCAGGTAGCCGATCCCGCGGGTCCCCGAACCGACCAGATCGACGGCGTACCGCTCTTCAACGTACTGGGATAGGACCAGCAGCGAGACATCCGGGTGGCGCCCGCGGATCTCGACCGCCGCCCGGAGGCCCTCGTCGGTGAAGGTCGGCGGCATCCGCACGTCGATGACGGCCAGGTCGGGTACATGGCGATCCACTTCAGCAAGCAGCTGTTCTCCATCCTCCGCCACGGCCACCACATCGATTCCCGCATCCTCGAGGAGGCGCTTCAAACCTTCGCGCAAAAGAACGGAATCCTCGCCTATGACTACTCGCATGGCAGTTCCGCCCGGATCACCGTCGGGCCTCCGGCAGGACTCTCGACGGTCAGCCGTCCCCCGACGGCCTCGACCCGACTGTTCAGCCCGGCCAGCCCATTCCCGTTGGCATCCGCCCCTCCAACCCCATCGTCGCGGACCTCCACGAGCACCTTGTTGGTGTCCCGCTGCACGACCACCGCAGCCCGGGCGGCGCGAGCGTGTTTGGCAACATTGGCCAGCGCTTCGGCCGCCACGAAGTAAGCCGTGGACTCGACCGGCGCCGGCAGACGTTCATTCAACCGACACGAAACATCCACCGGTACGGGCGATTGGGCGGCCAGAGCCGAGAGGGCCGCGTCCAGTCCCCGGTCTGTCAACACGGCCGGCGAGATGCCTCGCGCCAAGTCGCGCAGCTCGACAATGGCCAGTTTGGCGTGTTCGTGAGCTTCCTCGACGAGCGCACGGGCCGCCTCGGGGTCGGTTGCCAGTTTCTCTTTGGCCATGCCCAACCCCATCGCCAGTGCTACCAGACGTTGCTGGGCGCCGTCGTGAAGGTTGCGTTCTATCTGGCGACGCTCGAACTCGGCGGCATCAAGACCCCTCCCGCGGCTGACCCGCAACCCCTGGACCTCGGCGCTCAGCCGGGTCGATTCTGTCGCGCCGAGCAGCGCTGCAGCGATCGCGCCGTGGACGGCAGCCATACCCTTGATGACCGTCGGCACCAGGAACAACAAAGCCACTCCGAAGGCTGCAGCAACAAGTGCCTCGCCGGTGGTGTCGATCACCAACCATTGCCACCCTTCCCCGACGAACGAGAACGGCGGCCACCACCTGAAGAAGATCGGAGTGGCGATGAGACTCAACGGAAGCGCGAAGACAATCGCCAGGATGGTGAACCAGGTGACCCCCAGAGGAAACAACAGGAGGAGGTAGACGAGATCGCGCCACGTGGCGGGATCGCCCAGCCGGACCGCCCATTTTCTTCGCACCGGACCGGCCGGCTCGGTTCGGTAGGGTGTTTCGATCTCGATGCCGAGCCCCCATGTCACCAAATCTCGCTCGATCTCGGCGCCTCTCCGCCACAGCACAAGTGCGAACCATAGGATCGGCAGACCGACCCAGATGATGACGAGTGAAGCTCCGACGGAGATCAACACGACGAGCGCGATGAACCAGAACTGGCCAAGCGGGAAGGTGGCCAGCAGATAGGCGAATCGGGTCCAGGTTCGTCGATCGGCCAGACCGGCTGCTCGCCAGTGCTGTGATCGTTCAAGAGTCTCGGTCATGCTCGCTCCTTGGATGTTGAATCCAAGCTATGCCTGCCAGTCCTCGGCCACCAGCCTGCCATCCCCAGGCTCCGTGGTGGGGTTATCCGGAGTATCGGTGTCGCTCTTGGTCGATTCTCGCCAGCATACGCCCACCTGTTCAACCCGGAAGAGGACAACCGCGAACGCACGGCGCCAGGCGACGCGTAGCCTGGAGCTATGGACATCATCTCTCATCGCCAAGTTGGGGAAGCCCACGTGTTCGTCGTTCAAGGTGATGTCACCGGCCAGCCGGTCGACGCAATTGTCAATGCCGCCAACGAGTCGCTTGCGCATGGAGGCGGAGTAGCCGCCGCAATCGTTGGAGCGGGCGGCCGGGTGATACAAGAGGAGTCGGACCAGTGGGTGCGGGAGCACGGTCCAGTAGGACGGGCCCAGGCCGCCGTTACGACGGCCGGGGCCTTGCAGGCGTCGCATGTCATCCATGTGGTCGGCCCCCGTTACCGGGCCGGCCAGGACAACGAAGGCATGCTCAGGGACGCCACGATCGCTGCCCTGCAAGCCGCCGCCTCGATCCATGCCCGGTCGCTGGCCTTCCCTGCCATCTCGGCCGGCATTTTCGGCTACCCGAGGGCCGAAGCCACGAAGGTGATGGCAGGTGCAATCGTCGAGTGGCTCGCCGGCCATCCGGGCTCCGTCGAAGAGGTACGTCTGGTTGGATACGATGCCGGGACGGCAAAGGACTTCGCCTCCGGGTTGGAGACCACTGCAGAATCCTGAAAGATAGATAGACGCCGGGCCACGCATAGACAAGAATCAAGTAGCACCAAAAAAGGGAGAAGCTCGATGGTCGCTGCCTACGTACTCGTGCAAACCGATGTCGGCCTTGCGGCCGAGGTTGCCGGCCAGATCGCCAAACTGCCCGGCGTCACAATGGCGGCTGCTGTGGCCGGACCGTACGACGTCATCGCCAAGATCGAAGCCGACAACGTCGACATGCTCGGCAAGCTCGTGGTTTCGAGGATTCAGGCTGTTGAGGGCATCACCCGAACCCTGACCTGTCCGATCGTACTTCTGTAGCCGACTGCGGGCGCCGCAGCTCGGGCCGGCAACGGAGCTTTCTGTGGGCCCGGCAGGACTCGAACCTGCGACCAAGGGATTATGAGTCCCCTGCTCTAACCAACTGAGCTACGGGCCCGGCCAGAAGAGATTGTAGGAGCCTCAAGCGCCCACCCGGCATGTTCCGACGGCGCCCCGCAACCCACCCTTCCGAAAAGCTCCAAAATGCCAAGATTCGAGTCGCTTTCGACAATGCGGGACCCGAGTTCGCAGTAATGTTCGCAGGGAGTACAACACCAAAAGAGGAGCGCCCCGTGGAAGATGTCATGCCGTCGCCGAGCAGCGACGAAGGGTATGTTTTGGCCACCGATCGCGGCATCACTTCAGTTGGAGACGTTGTGGTCGCCAAGATGGCAGGAATGGCAGCCAGGGAGGTCGCCGGAGTTCACGAGATGGGCAAGACGTTTCGCCGCTTGCTCGGACGTGTGCGGGCCGGAGAGACTCTCACCCAGGGAGTGAACGTTGAGGTAGGCAAGCGTGAAGCAGCTATCGATCTGTCTATCGTGGTCGACTTCGGCTTCTCGATTCCCGAACTGGCCCAACAACTGCGGGACAACGTGATCAAACGAGTAGAGAGCGGAACCGGGCTGGTTGTGAAAGAGGTCAACATCGAGGTCGTCGACCTGTTTGTACCGACCGACGAGGAGCAAGCACCAGTCGTTTCCCGAGTCGAATAGGTGCCAATGGCACGAACGCTTCTGCTGCGCTTGTTCGGCCTGCTCACCACACTGGCGTTTGGTATCTCGGCAACCGCACTGGTTGCCTTTGGTGTCGACAGAACGATCGGATGGGTCGACACAGCGCTTTCCAACTTCGCATCATGGGTGATCAGAGCGCCTGAAGAAGGAGCGGCGATCCTGGCCGGTCTGGCGGTTGTCATAATCGCGGCGCTGTGCCTGCCTCTCTTCGTCCGCTGGAGGGGTCGCAGACTGCTGCGACTTGAAGCCACGGCTGCCGGGGCCACGAGCATCGATCTCGACTCGGTGGCTCAGACTCTGAAGAGGGCGCTCACCGGAGCCGTCGATCCGCAGATTGAGGTCCGCCATCGACGCGGCCGCATCCTGGTAACCACACCAACAAGTCCGACCGATGCCTTCAAGATCGCCGACGAGGCCAGCAAGGCTATCGATCAGCGGTTAGCGTCGCTCGGCCTGCCCGAGGTCGCCTACTCGGTGGCAACCGGGAAAAAAGCAGGGCGGAGAGCTCGATGAGAATCGTCCAGCGGGTTTCTGCGGGCATCGCCTGGGTATCGTTGCTGACGATCGGCGTGATGCTCGTTCTCGAAGCGACCGATCTGATCAGCAGTTCATGGCGGCGCTCCCTGGCCGATCTGGCCGGTTGGCTGGTATCGCCCACGATGGCCCCGTGGGGGGCGGCGCTGCTGGGGGCCGGACTGGCGATCCTGGCATTCGTGATGCTGGCCGCCCAGCTGGTGCCCTTCCGGCTGTCGACTAGACCAACGATCGTCGACAAGAGCCCCAAAGGCACCACGTCGGTAGGTGGGGCAGCACAGCGACGCGGTGTAATCGAGCAGCTGCTGACGGTGCCGGGAGTACAAGATGCGATACCGGTCTCGCATCGGCGCCGGATCAAGATCCGGGCACAACTTGCCGATGATGCTGAGGTAACAGAAGTTCGCCAGAAGGCACGAGAGGGTCTCAGCGACGAGTTCTGGTCCAGTTTGGGTATCGAACCTACACCGGTTGATCTCATCCTGGTCCTCGGCCAAGCGTCGACTGGTCTTCCCGTCCTTCAACGAGAGCCTGAGGAGACGACATGAGCCGGAGCTCCATTGGAACTCTGATCGGAGTCGTAGCTGCGGTGATCTGGCATTGGCTGGGCGGAGACGCCCTCCTGTGGGCGGCCATCCTCGGTCTGGTCGGCTTCGTCCTCGGATGGGTCATCGACCGTCCGGGCAGCCTTATCGCCTTTCTGCAACGGCTGGAACACCGGGACTGATGGCGCCTTAGGGCCGCCGAAAGGTTCCTTCGACTCGCGCCACCGCCACGTCGGAGGGCGCCGTCGACATGATTTCCTCCGCGGTACCGCCCAGCAACACCAGGGGCGTTGCGCCTGCACCACGGCTGGCCACCGTCACCAGATCCGCACCCCGCCGGCGAACGGCTTCCCCGACGGCTTGCGATGGTGGTCCCTCCACGATCAGATTGCTTACTGCCTCGCCCCAGGGAGCGGTGAACTCGTCGAGTGCATCTTGAGCTCGGGCGAGGCGGTCATGAGCACGACTTGCCGCATCTTGTTCGAACATCCGGCTTTGACCGAGGAGTACGTCGGAACGCGTTGTCAACGCATACACCGCCGTGAGCTCGGCGCCGGGCGCCAGCGTCATGGCCAGTTCAACGGCTTTCCGGGAGTGCTCGGACAGATCGACGGCCGCAACAACCCGCCGGTACGGGACCCTGGGTTGGCGGCGGACGGCGAGCACATTGGGGCGAGCCTTGCGGGCCAGTCTCCTGGTCACCGGGCCGAGCTGAGCTGCATCGATGGCAGAGGTCCCGGTCAGGAGCAAGTCGGCGCCGCGGCCCAGACGAGCCACCTGGGTCGACGGAGCCCCTTTGGTCACCTGGAAATCCACCGGCGCGGACGTCCGTCCCGCTATCCAATCGACCAGAGCGGCGGCTGCAGTGTGGCGGTGGGCAGAGAGGAACTTCTCTTCGTCCTCGGACAGAAAAGGATCCTCATATTGCTCGATGATGTGCAGCAAACTCAGATGCGTTCCGAACTGCTCGGCCAGCAACCGAGCTCGCTCGACGACGCGACGGCCCACGGGCGTGAGGTCGAACGCCGCCATAACCAGTCGCATCTGGGGTCCTCCTGGTGCAGCCGGTACCTTACTGGAACCAGCCCAGCCCCAGGACGAGGGGATCTCTCAACGGCGGCCGAGGACCGCCGGGGCTCCCTCGGGCACGATCGGCCGGCGTGGCATCAATGGTTCCAATCGCCGATACGCCTCACCGACCGGCGGGCGAGGATCGGGTTCGCCTTTGTTGGGCCACAGGGAGAGTGACCGTTCCGCCATGGCGGTGATCGTTAGAGAAGGATTGGCCCCCAAGTTGGCAGTTACGGCCGACCCGTCGATCACGTGCAGACCCTCGTGGCCGTAGACCCGGTGGTACGGATCGATGACCCCGGTTTCGGGCGAGTCGCCGATGCAGGCACCACCCAGCAGGTGCGCCGTGATCGGAGTGTCGAGAACCACCTCGTTGATACTGCTCATGGGCCAGCCACCGATCAGAGAGGCGGCCACCCGGGCGGCCTCATTCCCGGCCGGGATATAGGTGGGGCTCGGTTTGCCGGTCTCCTGCTCGGTCACCGGCCGCCGGCCGAACAGACTTTTACGGAATCGCAGCCGCAGGCTGTTATCCAGGCTCTGCATCACCAGGAAGATCACAGCTCGCTCCGACCACCGGTACACAGACATCGAGCGAAGAAACTGGATCGGGTGTCGAACGCAGACGGCTAGGAACCTCATCCACCTCGGGGTGACACCCCCTCCGTCGACCAGAACCGTGGCAAGGAGGCCCAGGGCGTTGCTGCCGGCCGGATAACGAACCGCTTCGATATGGGTTTGCGGCTCGGGATGGATCGACGAAGTGATAGCTGCCCCTTTGGAGTAGTCCACCGACGTATCAGAAGCCACCGCCCCTACGATCGTCTCCGAGTTCGTACGCACTTGGTAGCCCAGTCGTGGCGATAGGTCGGGGAGCCGGCCGTTGTCGCGGAGCGTATGGAGTAAACGGGCGGTTCCCAGCGTCCCGGCCGCCATGATCACCTGGTCGGCGACAAACGACCGGGAGCGCTTGCGAAACCAGGCTCCGGGCCGTTCCGCCGTGATCCGATACCCCCCGCGATCGAGCGGTACGACATCAACGACCTGATGCTCCGGGTGGACAACGGTGCCGTGCTTCTCGGCCAGGTAGAGATAGTTCTTGTCCAGAGTGTTTTTCGCATTGTGACGGCACCCGATCATGCACCCGCCACACTCGATACAACCGGTCCGGGTCGGGCCCTCACCACCGAAGTAAGGATCGGGTTCTTCGATGCCCTTGACGCCAAAATGCACCGCCACGGGAGTCAGCGTGAAACTATCCGCCACCCCGAAATGATCTGCAACCGAGCGGAGTACACCGTCCGAGGCGGATTCAGTCGGGATGCTATGCACCCCGAGCATCCGTCCGCGCCTGATCGAAATGGGGGGCCAATTCAGCCTCCCAATCAGTTATGTGGCCCCACTGTGGATCCCGCAAGGCCACTCCGTGGGGTTCGTAACAGACGTTCCCCCACACCAGCGACCCGCCGCCGACCCCGGCTCCGGACAAAGCCAGGGCATGGTTGAGGAGACTCAACCTCTGAATGCCCCGCATCCCGAGCTTTGGGAACCACAGGGACTTCCAAACGTTCCAATTCGAGTCGGGCAGCGAGCTGGCATCCCACCGCTTGCCCGCCTCCAGAACTCCCACCCGGTAGCCCTTCTCCGTCAGGCGGAGCGCAGCCACGCTGCCACCGAAGCCGCTGCCGACCACCACAACGTCGTAGTTGGTGTCCGACATCTCGACCCTTCCTTCCACCGTCCCAAGCTATCCCCATGATACTGATCGGTACGTTCGGGCCGTTATGGTGTTGGCTTGATCTCCGAGGAGCGCAATGCCTGACTCGCCGACCGAACTGCGATACAGCGGTCTAGCCGTTGTATCGCTGATCCTGGGAGGGCTTTCGCTGTTGTGGTTCTTCTTCGGCATTGCGTGGGGGGTCTTCGGATTGATCGCAGTGATGGCCGGCCGGCGGGCAAGAACCGAGATCGACCGCTCTCCGCAACCGCTGGAGGGGCGGTCCCTGGCTACCGCTGCCATCTTCACCGGCGCCGCCGGCTTCGTTACTTCTCTGTTCCTGCTGGCCGTGATCATGCTCAATCCTCCCGCGTGATGTCCTTCGACCCGAGGACAAGAGCCCTGCCGGGACGGGTCGAACCTTTGCCTACACTCCTTTCATGACCCCGGTCCTCGGCGCTCTCCTGGTCTTCTTCATGCGCGTCGCCGACGTGTCGCTAGGGGCGATCCGGATCGTGATGCTCGTGCGGGGCCGCAAGTGGATCGCCGGCATCCTCGGCTTCTTCGAATCACTCGTTTGGGTCCTGGCGGCGGGGTTGGTACTCAATAACTTGGACAGTCCGCCGCGCATCATTGCCTTCGCTGCCGGTTTCGCCGCGGGGACCGTTCTGGGCGGGACGGTCGAAGGGTGGATTGCCATGGGCCAGAGCGTGCTCCGGGTCATCACCCCCGTCGACACCCCGACAGTTGCGCCCGCTCTCAGAGCAGCCGGGTTCGGCGTGACGGTCGTCAACGCTGAGGGGCTGAACGGGGATGTTCGACTGGCCTTCACGGTGGTGCCGCGCCGCCGCAACGACGAGGTGTTGTCGATCGTCCGTAGGCACAACCCGGAAGCCTTCGTCACACTCGAAGACGTTTCGACACCGGAACTCAGACTGATGAAATCGTCGCGCGTTCGCAAATAGCCGCGTGACTCGTGGTTCTTGACCTTCTCAGGTCGTTGCGGGGACCGGGCTGATTTCGGGTTTGAAGAAGCGGAAATACCCGTACGCAACGGCCAGGAGCAGGTAGACCGCAGCCGTCGACCATCCCAGTGCGTTGAAGACCCTCGAGACCTGCGCGTAGATAGCAACTATGGCACCGATCGTGTCCTGGACGAACAGAGCAAGAGCGAGCGTCATGAGAAAGTCTTCTGACGGCGATGTTCTTGCAACGAAGGCCAGGATCCCAAAACCCAGAAACGCAGCTCCGGCCAACTGGGTCATGGCCGCCCCGGCCGGAGTTGGATCAACGCCATAGAGAGAAAGCAGCCAATTCGGTACGAGCAGACAGGTGAAACCGAACAGGGCAGAGATTGGAACATTGATTGAGAACAAGGTGCGTAGATTCATCGCTCCCCTTCATGTCGCATGAGCGTCCGGTCTGATTGTTCGCCGACCTCCCTCATCCTGTAGACCCGGACTACCGGCAGCTAGAGGCGCACGGCCCGTTCGAGCCGGAGGGAGTGGCCTTTCCAGCGCTTGATTCAAACAAGGTGGAGCAACCGGAGGTATCCATTAGCCGGCAGAAGATCTCTTCCAACTGCCCAAGCCCAGTTGGGGCATAACCGGCGGGCGCCCGTTACGGGGTGGGATGGTCCTTGAGCCAGGCTCGGAGTAGCTCGACGTTGGCCTTGTGCTCTTCGTACGTGACGGCATAGCGGGTCTCACCTGAGTTGAGGTCGATGGTCACGTAGAACCACCAGTCGCCCGCCGGAGGAGCAAGAAACGCGTCGAGGGACGCCACGTCCGGGGAACAGATCGGCGTGGGAGGCAGACCGTTGTGCCGGTACGAGTTGTATGGCTGATTGGACGCCCTTTCCTCGCTGGTGGTGAAGATCCGGTCCTCGGGCACGGGGTACAGGATGATCGAATCCATCTGCAGAGGCCCCCCGCCGGTCAGCCGGTTGGCGAGCACGCGCGACACGCTGGGCTTCTCGTTCTGGTTGTACGTCTCCTTCTCGATCACCGAGGCGGCAGTCAGCACCCGATGCCATTGATCGCGAGGAACGCTGCGCTCCTCGAGTTGCGCAACCCGGCGATCCACCATCGCCTCCACGAGTTCCGCTGCGCTTGCACCGTCGGCAGGTTCATAGGTGCCGGGCGCCAGCCAACCCTCCGGGTTGGCAAGCGCCTCTGGCGGCAACTCCACCTCGGCGATCGCCGCCTCCACCTCAGCGGTTTCGAAGCCGAAGGCGGCGGCGATATCAGCCGTCAAGTGCTTGGTGAGAGCGCCACCCGGAGCGACCGTTTCTGGCCCCGCACCGGGTTTGGGCACCGGGGTGTACCCGCTCGACGTCGAAGACGGGGCGACCGACGTGGTCGTCGTCTCCGGCAGTGCCGTGGTTGTGGGAGCGGAAGCGGTCGTCGTTGTGGCGACGGGAGGCGGAAGCGCCGTAGCGGAGGTTGGTGCGGGTTCCAGCGTTGAAGCTTCGATCACGGAGGTTGTCGCTGCGGCTACTTCGTCCGCTACCGCGTCATCACCGGTCTCGTCTCCTCCGCCGCTGAGGGCGAACGCCAGGGTCCCAACCGCCGCCAGTGCCGCCATGCCGGCCAAAGTCCATGCCAGGGCTCTCGATCTCACGACCACCATCATGCCGCGACCGCGCGGCAATCTCGAACCCCGGTGGTTGCCGAACAGAAGTCGTCAGACCACGCTCGACATCCCGGGGGCCATCGACAAGGTGCTAGCTGTCGAGACTGGCTGCCCATTCGTCGAGGTGTTCGGCTCGGAGCCGGCTGCACTCAACGTCAATGGGCTGGCCTTGGTATAGGCCTGACCCGGCTTCTTTGCCCTGGCAAATGCGGTTCCAGGCTTCATTGAGGTTCAGTTGGAGCCACGCATCAAGCGCGCCGAGAGCTGGGGACCGAATGGTGCTGGACTGCTCGCCGAACTCGTAGATGAGCCCGTGGTACACGACAAAACTTTGGGGTTTGGTCACCGGGGACTCTCCGGCCGCGTTACGGACGTTGTTTGTGAAGGTGAGCTCGCATTCCACCAGGTCACCGGGACCGCCACGGGTTCGCGGCGACGAGGTGCAATCCGAGACTGTCCATTGGGCACCGAGCAAGCCATCGGCTTCCACATGGGGTTCCCAATACTGGTGTCGGTAGATGTCCGACCAGAGGGTTCCGTCAGGGATACCGAAGTGCAGCAGAGCCCCCACGGCGAGGTGCTGCCTGGTGCGTTGCACGCTTCCTGTGTTCAGGGCTTCATGGAGTGCCTCAACTGCGGCTATCGGGTCTCTCATGGCGGTGGGTAAGGGTGGCTTCACGGTTGGGCCGGCTTGCGGGATCGTGCCCGGTCGTGCGGGGTAGGCATAGAGGCCGCCTTCTTCGGTGACGACATGGATGAGGTCGTCGTTTCCCGAGAGGCCGACAATTCGACCGGTCGCGACTCGAATCTCGTCTCGGATCGACCCGTCTGCCGGTCGCAACCAACGAATCAGATAGCCCTCCGAGTCGTCTTCGGCAGAAGACTGGCCAACGGTCACCACGAACGATTCGGTAGAGACAGCCGCACTGATTGGGCCCGGATAACGAGAAACCTCCACCTCCAGGCCGAGATCGTAGAACACGAGATCCCCGGCGGGCTCAACAACACCTATCAGATCGTGGTAGACGATTGGTGGGGCGGCACGGTCGACCTCCCGAGACGCGATTTCGATCTGTCCCGAAGGCTGATTGGGGTCCAGGTGGATGAGCTTCCACGAAGCCTCGGGGTCGGTTGAGTTGACCAGCACGGTTGTTTGATTCACCGTTCCCTGAACCGAAGACTGCTGGCGATACTCGACGTGGAGTCCCTTGACACTGAGCGAACCGGACCGGGGGTACTGCCATTGCAATTGAAGGTTGGCGGCATCCCACCCATACACAGCGAGCCCATCGCCCGTCACAATGAGATTCCCGGCGATAGACGGACCGAAAACCGGGAGCGCCCCGCGTCCGGCAGTGGGGTTTTCCTCCCGAATCTCCATGCAGAGCGACCCGCCCGGATTGCTCTTGACCAGATGAAGCGTGCTTCCACCAAGGACGTAGACCCCACGGGCATCAACCGCCACACCGGCCACGCTGATGGGGAGCCGGGTGGCGCAACCCGGGATGGGCCTTCCGTTGGGATGCAGAACCTCAAGCCAGGCGCCGGAGACCACATAGATGTAGTAACCGTCCGGATCGGTGGAGAGATCGGTGGCCGGACCTTCGGCATCGGTGGCGACATAGCGGGCCGGACCGTCGGCTGTATCGAATTCCCACTTGGGCGTACCGGTGTACCCGTCGAAGGCGGCAAGATGGTATTCGCCGTCGGTCCGGTAGGCGACGTAGACACCCGGACCAACGGTGAAAAGGCTGATTGGCTCACCGTCGATCTCCTGTCCCCACAACCAGGGGATCGAGACGGTGCCCGTACTCGTTGTCGGGGCTAGCTCTGCGGTCGTCGTCGAGGAACTCTCGTCCCCTGAGGGGAAGGACACCACCACGGCAGTGGCCAGGGCGGTGATTGCTGCAGCGCCGACCATGAGGCCAAGACGTTTGAAACGTTTGGCTTTGGCGTCGGTGGTTGTGACTTCCCAGAGATGTTCGGCAATCGAAACGTCCTTGAGTTGGACCTTTCCCAGGTCTCGAAGGTGTGTACCGTCCGGGAGTGAGTACCGGACCATGCCGGCCACCGTCTGCGAGACCACAATTCTCCCACCCGCGGCGACAGACAACATCCGGGCCACACGGTTGAGCGGAGGGCCGAAGTAGTCACCGTCACGTTCCTCAGCCAACCCAGTGTGAATCGCCATCCTGACCGCCAGGCCGCCTACCGGCTCGAACGGGTCGTTCTGAAGGTCCCTTTGCCCCGCGAGGGCGGCCCGGATTGCCGCGTCCGGTGTCGTGAACGCTACCGAGAAGGAATCTCCACCCGTGGTGAATACGTATCCGCCGTGGTCCTCAAAGACCGAACGGAGGATCCGCTCGTGTTCGGCCAGAACCTGCCGCATTTCCAGGGGGTGGGACTCCCAGAGTCGAGTCGAACCGACAATGTCGGTGAACAAGAAAGTGATAGTCCCTGAAGGACGCTCCATCCTCTCCTCCTGTGCCGACCGTACCGGAGTCTTCCAGAGGTTGGTAGGGGCAATCGGCCCCCCACTGCCTTGCTCGTCCTACATGACGACGGACGACGAGCCCTGGTCAACGCAAAGGACGACGGCCGCAACCAGTGCATCGACAACGGCCCGGATCTCTGTCCGCAATTCCTGGGACTCCACGTGTCCGTCCTTGATGAGGTCGCCGGCTCTGGCGACCATCAACTCCGGTCCATCGATGAGTACCGCACCGGTGCGGCCGACAACCAGTCGCAGCTGCTCTTGGGCCGCTTTCGTGCCGCTCCGGCCGGGGGTTGCGCCCATAACCGCTACTAGCTTGCCGCTGATGGGTGCATCCGGGTAGACCCGTGACGACCAATCGATCCCATTCTTCAGTACGGCCGGAATACCGCTGTTGTACTCAGGGGTAACAAGCAGCAGGGCATCGGCATCACCGACGGCATCCTTCAGGTTGGTGACCTCAGCCGGTAGTCGAGCTTCTTCCGCATCGGCGTCGTAGAACGGCACCTGACGCAGATCGAATTCGCGGAAGTCAACATTCTGAGGAGCCTCCTCACGCGCAGCCTTGACGAGCGCCTGGTTGAACGACTCGAGGCGGTAGCTGCCTGCTAGGGCGAGAATTTTCACAGTTCGGTCCATGTTTCTTGGTCCTTTCCGAGTGGCTTCTGAGCAGTTTCGTCTGAGTTTGAGATTCCGGGTCGATGGGAGAAGCCGCTTCGGTCTCGCCCACTAATTCCGCGTTCCCGAGACGAAGTCGAGTCCGGCAGTCGGAGGTCTGATCAGTCACGTTCTCCCTCTCTAAAAGCTATCGCCGCACCGACGATCCCGGCGTCGTTCCCGAGCGTGGCAGCAACCACCGGCGCTGAAGTGCGGAGGCTCTCACAGAAGCTTCGGAACTCGGCGCTGATCCCGCCACCGATGATGAACAGGTCTGGCCAGATGAGCCGTTCGAGCTCTTTGAGGAAGGCCAGGAGTTGTAGGGTCCACTGCTTCCAAGTCAGGTCTGCTTGCTCCTTGGCCCTGGTCGAGGCGAGCCGTTCGGCTTCGGTTCCGTTCAATATCAGGTGGCCATACTCGGTATTGGGTACCAGAACGGAGTCATTGAAGACGGCGGTGCCTATTCCCGTACCGAGCGTGACCATCACCACCACGCCGGGCCGTCGGATTCCGGCCCCGAACCGGACCTCGGCGAGGCCGGCCGCGTCCGCGTCGTTGATCACCGTTACCGGCCTCCCACCTAGACCATGTGAAAAGAGGCCGGCCGCGTCCGTCCCGACCCAGGATGGGTCGAGGTTGGCAGCGGTTGCGGTGACGCCTCGCCTGACCACACCTGGATATCCGAACCCGACCGGTCCTGCGATGTCGAGATCTCCGGCCATTTCGGCAACAACCGATGCGACCGCCTGAGGAGTTGCAGGCCGCGGAGTCTCACGATAGAGCCGATCCCCGATCAGCACACCCCGGTCGATGTCAACAGGGGCGGCTTTGATCCCGGTGCCACCAATGTCAACACCAAGCCGGGTCGTCATGCCCTCCCTCGTGCTGTCCGATAGCGGCGGATGAGGGCGTTGGTAGAAGCATCGTGCGCCAGATCGGGTAGGGCTTCGGAGGTGAGTTCATCGATGATGGTGGTCGCGAGCACTTTGCCGAGTTCAACTCCCCACTGGTCGAACGAGTTGATTCCCCAGATCACCCCCTGGGTGAGCACTTTGTGTTCATAAAGAGCGACCAGTTGACCGAGGACCGAGGGAGTCAGTTTGGGGGCCAGAATCACCGAGGTTGGCCGGTTGCCGGGAAATGTGCGGTGGGGTACCAACTCCGGAGCTACCCCGGCCGCGGCAACCTCTGCCGCGGTCTTGCCGAAGGCCAGAGCTTCCGCCTGAGCGAAGAGGTTACCCATGAGCACATCGTGCTGACCGCCAAGATCGTCCGCCGGCTCGAGAAATCCAATCAAATCGGCCGGCACAACGGTGGTGCCCTGGTGGAGGAGCTGATAGAAAGCGTGCTGGCCGTTGGTGCCCGGCTCGCCCCACACGATCGGGCCGGTGTCGATATCAACCGGTGTCCCGTCGAGACGGACCTGCTTGCCGTTCGATTCCATGTCGAGCTGCTGGAGGTAGGCGGAAAACCGGTCGAGATCCTGGCTGTAGGGCAGCACCGCATGCGTCGGATAGCCGAGCAGGTTCCGGTACCACACGCCAATCAGGCCGAGTAGCACAGGTACGTTGCGTTCCAGCGGGATTGTCCGGAGGTGGTTGTCGATGGCGCGGAATCCGGACAGCATCTCCCGGAAGGCGGGGGGCCCGACTGCAATCATCAGGCTGAGCCCGATCGCCGAGTCCATCGAGTAGCGGCCTCCGACCCAGTCCCAGAATCCGAACATGTTGGCCGGGTCGATTCCGAACGCCGACACCTCCTGAGCGTTGGTTGATACGGCCACGAAGTGACGGGCCACAGCTGTCTCGTCGCCGAGGCGATCAATCAGCCATGTCCGGGCGGTGTGGGCATTGCTCAGGGTCTCAAGGGTCGTAAACGTCTTGGAAGCGACGATGAACAGGGTTGTGGCCGGGTCGACCACCTCGAGCACTGCCGCGAGATCCGCAGGGTCGATGTTCGAGACGAAATGGGCGTCAATGTCGGGATGTACGTACGGCCGCAAGGCGCGATACGCCATGGCCGGGCCCAGATCTGAGCCACCGATTCCGATGTTGACGACATGATGGATCCGTTGGCCGGTGTGGCCCTGCCAGGTCCCGGCCCGCACGCCGTCGGCGAAGGCGGCCATCCGTTCGATAACCTCATGAACGTCGGTGACGACATCCTGACCGTCCACGGTGAACCGATCGCCGGGATCAGATCGGAGGGCAGGATGCAGCACGGCCCGATCCTCTGTGACGTTGATGTGCGCCCCGCCGAACAACTCCTCGATCCTTTCGGGCAAACCGGCCCGGCGGGCCACGGCTACCAATCCGCTGAGAATCTCGTCGGTGACCAGGTTCTTGGATAGGTCCACCACCAGGTCACCCGCGGTGAACGTGAGCCGTTCAACCCGGGTCGGGTCTTCTGAAAACATCCGTCGCAAGTCGAATTCGTCTTGGTGTTCTTTGAGGGTTTGGAGCGTTTTCCACTCGCCGGTCGCGCTGATGGCTGTCAAGGTTTTCCTCCATGGTCGAAAGAGTCAGTGATCGTGCCGCCCCAGGACGAAGTCATGGCCCGTCATGTGGCGATCCAATCCCAGTCGGGGCCGAGCAAGGTGCGGGTCTCGGCCGGGCCCCAGCTACCGCGCTCATAAGCGAGGACGGGTCGACGGTCGGTGAGCACTCGATCCACGATCCTCCACGCCTCCATGACTCCGTCTTGACGGGCGAACAGCCCGGGTCCCCGCGGAGCGCGTCTCCGAGTAGTCGATCGTACGCATCGCGGCCCGGAGTTCGATCGTGGCCCAGGTGCAATTCGACGGGCCGCTCACCATCGCCAGTCCCGGCTTCTTCGCCTGCATCGACAAGGTGATCTCTTCGTCGGGTTTGGTGCGGAAGGTCAACCGGTTCGGGCCGGGTTTGCCGTCGGCGGCGGCGAAGAGCGGCCGAGGCGGGCGGGCGAATTCGACGACCGCCTCCGTCACGGTCGAAGCCAAGTCCCTTCCCGGCCCGAATGATCCAAGGCACACCTGCCCACCGCCACGAATCCACCTCGAGTCGGATGGCCGCGAACGTCTCAGTATCCGAATCTGCCGCGACGCCCGGCTCGTCGCGGTAACCGGCGTACTGGCCTCGCACGAGATCGTCGGGAGTGAGGGCCCTGACGGCCCTGAGAACCTTGACCCGCTCGTCTCGCAACGCATCAGGGTCCTCGGAAACCGGTGGTTCCATGGCGAGTAGCGCGAGCACCTGGAGCAAGTGATTCTGGACGACGTCGCGCAACGTGCCGACACCGTCGTAGAACGATCCCCTGCCCTCGACCCCGAAGTCTTCGGCCATCGTGATCTGCACCCCCCGGACGTAGTGCCGGTTCCAGACCGGCTCCAGCACCGTGTTGGAGAAGCGGAAGATCATCAGGTTCTGCACGGCCTCCTTGCCGAGAAAGTGATCGATCCGATACACCCGTTCCTCGGGGAAGTGGCGGTGAATGATGTCATTGAGTGTCGGCCGCCGATTGGGTGTCTCGACCAAACGGCTTCTCCAGCACGAGCCGGCCATGGTGGTTGAGCCCAACCGATGCGAGCCCCTCGACGACATCGTCGAACAGGCTCGGGGGGATCGCAAGGTACGAGACGGTGCAGGTCATCACCGACCGTCCTGTTTGCAGATGCTCGGCTAGGTGGCTGGGATCCTGGTAGTCGCCTGCCACGTAGGAAAGATTGGCGGCCAACCTGGCGAACACCTCTTCGTCGATCGGGTTCGCCAGCCTCGGCGAGAGCCTCCCGGGCGTGGAGGCGCAAGCTCTCGTCGTCCCAGTCCCTCGATGCCACCCCAATCACCGGGATGTCGAGGCCCGGCGGCGGTCAGGTCGTACAGAGCCGAAAAGAGCTTCTTGCGGGCGAGGTCGCCACTTATCCCGAACAGAATGATCGCGTCGGCGTAGGTCGCATCCATCAGGCAGGGTCGACTTTCTCCTGGTGACCGCCGAATTGCTGGCGCATCGCCGACAGTACCTGGTTGGCGAAGTCGTCACGGCCCCGCGAGTCGAACCGGTTGTAGAGCGCAGCGGAAAGAACCGGGGCAGGTACGCCTTCCTCCACTGCACTCAACACGGTCCACCTTCCCTCTCCTGAGTCCGACACCCGACCGGTGAACCCGTCGAGCTGCGGGTTTTCAGCGAAGGCGGCGGCGGTCAGATCGAGCAGCCACGAGGCGACCACGCTGCCGCGGCGCCACACCTCGGCGACCTCGGGAACATCGAGTTCATACTGATAGTGCTCCGGCCGCTGCAGCGGGGCGGTTTCGGCGTCGTGCTCCCGGTCGGCCAGTCCGATCCCGGCGTGTTTGAGGATGTTCAGGCCTTCGGCATAGGCGGCCATGATTCCGTATTCGATGCCGTTGTGGACCATCTTGACGAAATGGCCGGCTCCGCTCGGCCCACAATGCAAATAGCCGTGTTCTGCAGGACTCGGCTCACCATCCCGGCCGGGGGTCCGCTCGGCCGTATCGACACCCGGGGCGAGCGTCCGAAAGATCGGGTCGAGGTGCGCAACAGCATCGGTTTCGCCACCGATCATCAGGCAGAAACCACGTTCGAGCCCGAATACACCGCCGCTGGTGCCCACGTCAATCAGACGAATGCCTCGCTCTGCCAAGGCAGCCGACCGATCGAGATCGTCCTGGTAATACGAGTTGCCGCCGTCGATGATGATGTCGCCTACATCGAGGTGGGAGGCGATGTCGTCGATAACCTTCCCGGTGATGCCGGCAGGCACCATCACCCAAACGGTCCGAGGGCCGTTCAGTTTGCCGGCCAATTCGGCAGGAGAGTTGGCGCCCTCTGCGCCTTCGGCAACCAGGCCGGCTACCGATGTTGGGTCGACGTCGTATACGACGGCCCGGTGCCCGTCACGGAGCAGCCTGCGCACCAGGTTGGCTCCCATTCGGCCGAGGCCGATCATTCCCAGTTCCATGTTGATGTTTCTCCCTGTCGGCTAGGTGGTGAGTTTCGTTTGGACCGAGAAAAGCAGATCGTTCCAGGCGGTTGTGAAGGCGGCGGCTCCTTCGGTTTGGAGCCAGGCCACTCGTTCGTCGATGTCCACTCCGGCTGCTCGCATCGTGTCGAGGCATCGACGGGCCTCATCATGGTCGGGTTGCATCAGATCGCAAGTGACTCCGTGATCGGCGTAGACGAGCCGTGAGTTCTCGGGGACCGTGTCTACGGTGTCCGGAGCGGCGAGCCGTCCCAGATAGTAGGTGTCGGGGAGAGCAGGGTTCTTGGTTCCGGTGCTGGCCCACAGCACTTTCGGTGGGAATGCTCCCTTCTCGCGCAGTCGCTCGAACCGCGACCCGCTGAGGATGTCGAGTTCGGTGTGAACGACGAGACGCGACTCGATGAGATTGGTGGTCATTTCTCTTTTCAGGTCGAAACAGGTTCAGTCCGACGGCGTCACTTCAATACTCGGGTCGGTCTCAGACTGTGTTCAAAGGCGGCCGTTGTCGCCGCAGACGGCTGCGTCTCTATCGTTGATCAACAGCCCAGCGCCGGCCAAGTACCGAAATTGAACGCGCCAACAAACAGGGAGGCGCATCTCAACCTTGGTCTTGGAACTGCGCTCACCTCTCAACACTGCAATCGACATACCCGACACATGATTGTCGCCGTGCCGACACTCGTGGGTTCGGGATCGGCTCTCCTGTCACTCTGGCCAGGCGCCAGAAGTCAATGAAACCCTCGTGATACAAGACACCGTATCCAACACCGTGGCAGCGTCATTTGGAACTAGAGATTCGCGCACACGGAGCCTCGCTCCACGGTCCCTATCGGCCCGCGGCTATCTCCTGGCGGCGGTGTTGATCGACGCGGACGGCCAATTCCGGGAAGTCGGGGTCGATCTCGAACCGATATCCGTCCCACCAGCCGTCACGATCGGGCTCGTACCGACGCGGTTGCGGTGTCGCCTCCAGAGCCAGCCGCTTCATGCGCCGCTCGATGTCCCTCTTCTCAGAAACGGCCTGCTCCGGCGACACTGCCGGTAACACCTGGAGGTGCACGGGTCGATCGAAACGCACCACCGGAGAATACGGGTGTTCCCAGATTCGGTGGGTACCGGTGATAACGATCGGCAAAAGGGGCCGATCAAGGACCCTTGCCAGATGAAATGCCCCGCCGGTGAAGGCCGACTCGATTCCCAAAATGGTGCCCTGTGGGAACACCACCAGACTCTCCGACGCCAAGACGGCTCCGGAACGCCGGCGCAGGTCGCGATACGCCGACACGGCGCGCTCGGGCTCGACGATGACATGTCCGCCGGCCCGCAGCGCTGCGCCCAGCACCGACCACTCGAGCAACTCGGTTCTCGCCACGAAGCGCATGTCCAACGGGAGCTGAAGCAGGGCGAGAGCGTCGGCGAAGCCTTCATGGAGCGACGCGATGACGTAACGCTCGGCAGGATCGATGTTCTCTTGGCCGGTGACCCGGAGCCGCATACCGAGCACCCTTGCCGCCTGCCTGGCCCAGCCGGCTTCGGCTGCCCGGGAACTACCGAGGCGCGATCGGGCGATGGTCGTCCACGCTGCCGGTCCTAGCAGCCAGGCCGCCCCAACGGCGGCCCTGGGAATGTCACGAATCCGATCGGCGGCGATGCGGCTCCCCGGGAGACGGTATGGGGCTTTCATCATCGGTTGGCGAGCGTGGCATAGCCCAGATACGCCAGCGCCTTGCTGCGTCCGATGCTGAGCTCGATCCGTCGGCCGGCTTCGCCGTATCCGATCCTTCGGCGCTTGAGCTGACAATAGGCCCTTGTCGCGGCCGGGATCGCGGCGGGCGAGGCCGACAGCCCGACAACCTCATCGATGAGGAGTTGCCGGTGCTCCATCATCTTCCGCAGTTCCTGGGGCCGGATGAATCGGTCCCAATTGTGAAGATCGGGTGGGAGGACCCGGGTCGGGCGCCAACGCTGGGCCAGTTCGATGAGCACGATACGGCTGAGCCAGGTCCGATTCGGCAGCGAGAACAGAAGAGTGCCGCCGGGTCGAAGCACTCGAGCAATCTCGGCCAGCACCCCCACGGGTGATTCCACGTGCTCGAGCACTTCGGAGCAGATCACCGCCTCGAATGCGTCGGAGGCGAACGGGAGCTGTTCGCCGCGGGCTACCGCGAACCGGCCGGCGTCTGCCTCCCGGGCGGCACCAATAGCCGCCGCTGACGGATCCGTACCGACAACCGCGAAACCGACAGCCGCGACGCTCTTCGCCACGAAGCCGCCCCCACATCCCACGTCGAGAACGGGGCTGCCCAGCGGAACCCGACGATGCAGGATCGACATGAAGTACGGGACCCGGACCGTGTCCAGAAGGGTATGCAGTCCGATCAGGAAACCGTCCGGGTCCCACCAGGTCTCACGATCGAACGTTTCAGATTTGAGCGGGGCCGACACATGTGCCACAACGGCCAACCCGTCGACGGCATTCCCCGGTTCGGGTGCGGCCCCGCTCCCCTACTTGGCCGGCCCCAAGAGCAGGATGTGGTAGATCACCTCGCAGGTCTCCCCCATCCTCCCCATGTTGAGAAAGGTCGTGATTGCCGCACGGAACTCGAGAACCTGCCCTTTGTCCCGGTTCTCCAACAGCGGGTGCTGCCAGACGCTCATCCAGCGCCCTCGTAGACGTCGGCGTCGGGGAAGAAGGCTCCCCAGGCGAACCAGAATTCGTTGCGGTGAGTTGCGACCGCCAACCTGGCACCGGCCAACTCGCCGTCCGCGGCGATGCCCAGCAAAGTCCAGGAGGAACCGGTTTCCGTATCGGTGAAGGTGTCTGCCCCATTGGCCGTGAAGGTCAGAACTTGCCCGTTCACGGTTCGTTCGTACGCCACTCCAGTGCCGATCGCCGCGCCCTCGGTGATACGGCCGGCGTCCAAGGGGTCAGCGGTGTCCGCGGCACCCCAGAACACCACCACCGGCGTTCCGCCCACCTCGTCGTTGACGGCCTGTTCAGCGGCGATCACGCTGAATGGGAAAGCCTTGCTTGCGTCGCCGACGGTGACGCCTACCACCCGTTCAAGTGCCGGGTAACGCCCGTCGATCTCGTCCTGGAAGAAACCGAACGGCGCCGCCCGACCCGAATAACCCTGATAAGGGTTGACACCGTAGGGAAGGTTGAAGCCGGTCTCGCGGGACAGCGCTTCACCGACGGGGAATCCGGCCTTGAAGTCGGCCCAACGGATCATTGAGGACCCAAGGAATTCCAGCTTCGTGCCGGCCAATTCGCCGACGATGGCCTCGCCGTTGATCTGCTGCCACAACGATTGGGTTTGGTCGTCCCACATCACCAGGTCACTCTTGCGAAGCAGCCCAGACACACCGAAGCGGTGCACCTGTCCGTCAATACTGGGATCGAAAGCAGTGGCCGTGTTGCACAGCGGGCAGTAGGTAACGACCACCGGGCGGCCGGCGATCACATCATTGACGATCTCATGGAGGGTCAGGATTCGAATTGGGTAGAAGCGGGCCACTCCATCGACCTCGAGTAACACCCCGGGCTCCCGGTCCTCCAACCATTCGTCTGCGTCCTGGATGCTCTCGAATTGGGGGCTGTCGATGGGTGCGATGATGTCACGGGGATCAGGCGCCTGGATCCCGATCAACAGCTCATCAAGATCAATTGTCCGCCGCGACCAGTCGGTTGCCCAATTGCCGGTAACGCCGGCGAGGGCGGAAGGCAGGTCGATCTCGCCCACAATGACATCCGGATCCGGGGGCGGTTTGGCCGAGGTCACGGGAGCGTCTGCACTCTCGATTACCGTGGTGGTTTGGTCGAGGTCATCGTCGCCCGAGGCAAGTGCCGCTATCAGAAAAACGATTCCGATGGCGAGCGTGGCGCCGATAGCGAACGGTTTGGGGAACGACATTGACAGTCCTTGAGGTGTTGTCTACCCCATAACCACCCCACCGTCGGCCGAACTCTCTCGATCGACGGATTTCCGACAGTTCGCCGCGGAAGGGGACACCGCAGCTCAGATCGTTCACCGTTCGGGTGTACGGGATCGAGACCTAGTCACCCGAGCCGCAAGTCACCGATATCCATTGTGACGTTGATTGTCGCAATGCCGATCATCATGCCGCAGGAGCCCGCCACGAAGTGTTGGGATAGGCAGGAGGTTTGATATGACGACCATGGAACTCGCCGAGAGTCTGAACGATGAGCGCATGGCTCCCTTCCTTCCGATGATCGCGTCGGTCTGGGAGGACGGCGACCTGACCGACGTCGAGATCGCAGCGGTATGCCTTGCGGTCATCCGGAGACCCGGTGTCGACCTCACCTGCCGGGAAGCCTTGCAGCGCTGGCTCGACCCGGTGCACGCACCGTCCGCCGGCGACCTCGCCGCGCTCAAGGCGCATATTGCACAGACAGACGTCGTGGCGGCAACCGACTGATAGACGAAGGCCTCAGCTCGTGTGAGGCGATCCAACGCGGCACCACAGACGGCCCCGATCTTCACCATCGACAACTACCCGCAGGGCCTCACCCAAGTCACCCCGTGTTTCACCGGGATCGACGCCTGCCTACGTCTGTGTAGTCGCACCCCTTCGGATTATTGCATCCCATAGCAACGACTAGGCCGAAACGGCACAGCCGGGTTGAGCGTCGCTCGGTGGCGGTACGCAAGGAAGGGCCTCGTTAGCGAGGCCCTTCCTTTTGAAGCGGATTGGCCGCTTTAGGAAACGAACCGGATCGTGAACGGGTACTGGTAGTCCTCGCCGTTCCCGGCCTTGACCGCGGCCACGATCACCAGCACGAACCAGGTGACCAGCACAACCGGGAGAGCGATCAGACCGACGAGGAGGATGATCGAGATGGCCGACACTACCCCGTACAACAAGAACGAGATGTTGAAGTTAAGGGCTTCTTTGGCTTGCTGCTCAACGAACGGATCGTCCCGATTCAGGAGCCATAGCACCAGCGGTCCGACCAACGACGGGATACCGAAGAAGGTGACGAAGGCCGACAGGTGGCTCAGGGTGGCAATGTTGCGGGATTGGGACGAGGCCTCGTAGGTGGCGGGGTAGGTCTCGGCGGTTTGGGTAGTCATCGACGGTCTCCTTGTGGGCTGTCTCTTGCGTACCCCCACGATGCGACATCCTGACCTCCGGGTCTATGAGGAATAACCCCCTAAGAACCCTGATATCACTGACCCGTCTCAGGGTTCTGCTCGGGCGGCGGCGCTCTCGCATCGCAGCAGAGGCGAGAAAGCGCATAGGATCCGATCCCGCTGTCCGCCACCCAGGCTCAACCACCGGGCCGTGTCCTGGAAGCTCACAAACGAGTTTTTCATAGAATGAGAAGGGAAATCTGCTTATTGAAATCGGCCCGCCCCAAACTCCCCTCCACCAGTCCCTTCACTACCGCTCGCTGTCTCGCCCCACCTCCACCTGCAAGAGGGTTAGGGTTGCACACGGTCACGGCATCATTCAGCCCACGGAGGTCGACGTGGACATCACCAAAGACACCAAGGTCTCGGACATCCTCCGTGAATACGGCGACATCGCCGAAGTCATGGAAGTGTTCGGGATCAAACGGGTGGCCGGATACAACCTCCGCAAGTTCATCACCAAAGCGCTCACGGTCGAACGGGCCGCCAAGGTGCATCGGGTGCCTGTCGACGAGTTCCTTGCCACCCTACGAACCGCCGTCGGGCAGATGCCACCCGCCTGACAGGTAGCGAGCGAAACCCATCTGGTAGGTGACCTAACCGGTGAGCCGCTGTTCCCGGCCCCCGCCCGCTCCGCTCGCCCGCGGGAATCTCATCACCATTCCGATGCTCGGCTAGTCACGGCAAAGGGGCCGCGACGGTGATGCGTCCGGCCCCGTGGTCAACACCCTTAGGAGGTGCCGACAAAGACACCATAGTTCTGAGCCGAGGTCGAAGCCGCTTGCCGGCGGTTGGCGAACCCACGCACGGCCTCCGACAACTCCTCCACTTTGAATGAATCATGCAATGTGGCCTGGCCGGTCACCATCTGCGGATCCCGTGGAGACGATCAATAAGCACTCATATCCCACTACGCCCGAATAGCACGCTGCGCTCGCTCGCCAACCGACTCTTGTCGAGTATTACCAATAGAAGAAGTAGTAGGTACTACCTAGAAAACCTCGCACCGCCGCCACTCACCCCCCACGACCTTCTCACGTTTCCCGCACACACAAGATCCTCTAATACGGCATCCGTGAGAGTCGGCCGGACCGGCTGTCACCGACTGGTAGTCAGACTCAGCAGACCCTCCCCCTTTCTCGACCCGCTGCCGGAGCGGGCGGCTTCCTCCTGGGTCACCATGCTCTGGATGGGTTGGTCCCGGCAGTCCCGCACTGCTGGGCGGCAAAGAAGCGAGACCAAGTCCATCTGCTGGTCGGATCTTGCCCAAAGAGACCCGATACGAATGGTCACCATGTGCTCCCAGCGGTCACAAATAGGACGGACATGTGACCTCCCTCGAGAGGAAAACCCCTGCTGAGCACGGGTTTTGTTGGCTCCGGGCGTGAGACTCGAACTCACCAACTACGGATCAACGGTCTGATCAGGCATGGCACGCTCCCCTGGCTGTTTGGCCGATCCACCTCTCGGAGCAGGCCCTTCGCCTGTTCACCACTTGTCGCTGTCTTGCACTGGTATTCAATGAATCGCGTCCCGACCGCGTCCTGACGTTCAACGCCTCATAGATGGCCCCACCTCGGGCCGGCTTCTGCCAAGTCAGATACCCTACGACTCGAGCCCAAACCCGAACGGGAAGAGCGGTTCCTCTCCACCCTCCGTGAGCGCTTCGAGGGGAACCTGATCGATCGATCTGGGCCACGTGTAAGGCAGCTTTCCCTGGAACGGCTCGATTCCGAATAGAACGTCGGCCACACCTTGGCCTTCGGTACCCGGCAACCAGGCCGCCACCAGGGCGTCCCACCCGTCGATCTGATCGGCAATCAGGAGGGGGCGGCCGGATATCAGAACAACCACGAGGCGGTCACATCGCTCCATCAGGTTGTCGAGGACGGCCAGATCGCGGCTGGGGAGAGCCAGGTCGGCGCTGTCCCCTTCGCCCTCAGCGTACGGTCGCTCACCGACCACCCCGATGCAAAGATCCGGCTCCTCTCCACCCGTGCGTCCCCCCGTGCGGTCTACCCGGTCGAGGTTCCCGAACTTGTCATAGAGGATCTCCACATCCCCACGCACAGACGCCTCGATTCCTTCGAGGATGGTGGTCCCCGGAGTGATGGCACCTTCCATGCCCTGCCACTCGATGGTCCAGCCGCCCGATTGGATCCCGATGTCGTCGGCGGCTTGGCCACCCACAAACACCAAGTTCACATCGTCACCGATGGGCAGCACGTCCCCTTCGTTCTTGAGCAGTACCGCCGATTTGCCGACCGCCTCGCGGGCGACGGTACGATGCTCGTCTGATCCAACGCTGGCCAGCAATTCCGGATCGGAGTAAGGGTTTTCAAAAAGCCCCAGCTCGAACTTGACCCGCAGGATTCGTCGCACTGCGTCGTCAATTCGTTCGATGGTTACGTCACCGTTATCGATCGCCCGCAACAAGGTCCAGATGAACCGTCCGTAGTCGTACGGGACCATGTTCATGTCGATGCCCGCATTGAAGGCGGCGACCACCGACTCGTAGTAGTCCTCCGAGATCTGATCGACCGCCGCCCAGTCGGAGATGACGAACCCTTCGAACCCGAGTTCACCCTTGAGCACATCGGTGATGAGGTAGCGATGGGCGTGCATCCGGGTGTCGTTCCAGCTGGAATAAGACGTCATCACACTCATCGCTCCCCGTTCGACCGCCTCGACATAGGGAGGAAGGTGGGTCTTGCGCAACTCGGCCTCGTCGACCTCGGTGACGCCCTGGTCGATGAGTTGGGCCCCGGTCGTTGCGCTCCCCCAGGTGGTGCCGCCGTCCCCAACGAAATGCTTGGCCGTTGCGAGCACCGTGGCTCGGTCGGAGAGGTCCGTACCCTGCAATCCTTCGAGATAGGCGACCGCCAGCGGTCCGACCAGATCCGGAGCTTCGCCGTAACCTTCGTAGGTGCGACCCCAGCGGATGTCCTGGGGTACCGCCACCGTGGGTGCAAAGTTCCAGTGGATGCCCGTTGCGGCGACTTCAGCCGCGGTGACTTGCCCTATCCGCCTCATGAGATTCGGGTCGTTGGCTGCTCCCAGCCCGACATTGTGGGGGAATATCGTCGCACCCCGCACATTATTGTGACCGTGCACGGCGTCGACCCCGTAGATGAGGGGGATGCCGAGGCGAGTGTCCATGGCTAGGTCTTGGAACCCATCGACCATCCCGGCCCACGCCGCAGGCGTGTTCTCCTCCGGCGAACCTCCACCCCCGCTGAGCAACGATCCGATGCCAAGATAGGTGATGTGCTCGGGCAGAATGCTGTTGTTCTCGACCTGCGTCATCTGCCCGACCTTCTCGGCGAGGGTCATCCGTTCCAACAGATCGACGACCCGTTCGTCCACGGGCGTGGAGCCGTCCAGGTAGGGAGCAGATGGCTCGGGCGGGGGAAGTTGCGGAGGCGGAGCAAACGCTTCCAAGGCGGGAAGGAAGACCGCCTCATGGAGAACATCGTATTCGTCTGGTGGGGCGATCAGCCCGACAAAAAAGGCACCGAAACTCGACTCGGCCAGTGCGCTGTCCCCCAGCAACTCCTGTCCTCCGAACAACTGCGCTTGTGTCTCGAACGAGTACAGGGTCCAGGCCAATTGCTCGGTCTCAACCGTCCCGGTCGGGGCCGGCGACTCCCCGAGTTCGAACTGCACAACCAGATCGCTCAAGAACTCGGCGGCGGTGGCCCCTGGAGCTGATTGCTGGATGATGAGCTTTGTATCGGTGGCTGCGGCGCCACCAAAAACGACCCCATACTGAACCTCGATCCAGCCGGCCGGTACCAGGCCCTCAGCGCCGAAAAGATGGTCGCTGAACCGAACCAGCTCAATCCCCGAATCGGGCTGAGTGGGTATCGGAGTGGAGGTTGTGGAAGTCGTCTCCACCGGCACGGATTGTCTGGTACATCCGGCGAACAGCACAGCCATCGCCACCAGCAACAAGAGGAACCTGTTTCTCATCTGATCATC
>CAVRPP010000014.1:0-18901 GCA_963723165.1 uncultured Actinomycetota bacterium | reverse complement strand
TTTGTCTTTCTTTAAAAAGAGAACTAGCTTGACTACCCAAATGGATGGCCTAGCTAGCTTGGCTGAAATGAATATTAAAGTCTTGATTGAGATGCTAGCTAATATATCCTTATGTCTGAAACAGGTGTAAGAGTTACCATACAAGGCATCATATAATCCTGTACCGGGGGAATATTTTGGAGTGACTGAAAATTATTCATGGGACTCCGTCAACGAACGTTCGTTGAAATTCAACGAACATTCATTGACTCAACGAGCGCTCACTGACTCAACGAACGTTCTTCAAAAAACTTAGTTGTTTTTCTAGCATAATGCCCGGTCATGAGGACGGTGAGCCTCTCGATCTGATCATTGGTACCGATGCCGACCATCACCTGTCCCGGGGTGATGACCAGGTCGGGATCGGGATTCAGATAGAGACGGCGGGATTCATCTTCCACCGCCAGGATCATGGCGCCGGACCGCTGACGGATGGCCGCTTCGCGCAATGACATACCGGCCAGAATGCAATCCGGGTGGATCTGCATCTGCTGGACACGGAACTCGACATGGTTGCCTTGCAGAACGAGATCGACAAAGTCGGCCAGTTCCGGCTGGAAAGCCATTGAGGCCAACCTATGGGCACCCACCCGCTGTGGTGCAACTACCCGGTCTGCGCCCGCCAGGTAGAGCTTGCGCTCGGACTCACTCTCGGCGGCCCGAGCAATGACCAGCAGGTCGGGACGCAAGGCCTTGGCAGACAGCACAATGACCAGGTTGTCGGAGTCGGCGTTGACGCAGGCGATCAGCGAGCGAGCCCGCTCGATCCCGGCTGCGACCAAAGCATCGTTGTGGGTCGCGTTCTCTCCTCGAGGACAAGAGCGCCGGCTTCTCGCGCTGTTTGAGCCGCCCCCGGGTCGCTCTCCACTACCAGCACTTCGGCGCCGCGCTCGACCATCAGCTCCCAGGTGGCGCCGCCGACCCGGCCAAACCCGCACACTATGTAATGATCGTTGAGTCCTTCAATGGTCCGTGTCATCCTGGTCGTTCCTCGCCGGCCGCTGAGATTCTCGAAGGCAGCCTCCAAAGCTGCTCCGGCAGTGTAGAAGAGCGTACCGACCCCAACTACGATCAAAGCCACGGTGAAGAGCTCCCCTGTTTCCGAGAGCGGGAACACCTCCGAATATCCGACGGTCGAGATCGTGATCATGGTCATGAAGAAGGCGTCGGCGAGCGAGGCTCCCTCGATGATCATGAAACCGCCCGTGCCGGCCGCAATGATGCTTCCCAGGATGACGGCAGCGACCCGTAACCTGGTGATGCCCTTCATCAGCTGGGAGACTCGCCAGCCTCGAAGTCCTCCGGGGTGATGTCATCGAGGAACTCCCGGAACTTCTCAATCTCGGCTTCCTCGTCATCGTCTCGAATTTCGATGCCGGCATCCTCCAACACCTGGGGGGTAGCGAACAGCGGTGCGCCCATGCGGGCGGCCAGAGCGATCGCGTCGGAAGGTCGGGAGGACACGGTCACCTCATCCTCTCCCCTGTTCAGCACCAGGTCAGCGTAATACACGCTGTCACGGAGTTCGGTCACGACCACCCGGGCGACGCTGGCACCTAACGATTCCGAAATGTTCTTAAGAAGATCGTGGGTCAACGGGCGTTGCGGAACGACACCCTCGAGTGCGTACGCAATCGCCGTGGCTTCGACTGCGCCGATCCAAATGGGGAGGTAGCGGGAGCCGTCGGTTTCCCGCAAGAGCACTATGGGTTGATTGGTCGGCAGCTCAATGCGGACGCCGATCAGGTCCATCGGTATCCCTGCCCCCAACGGGTCGATTGGATCGCTCATTCGGTCAGATTATCACCGTGGGGCCGGAACACCTGATCCCCCAGCGCCGCGGAATCGGATTGCAGGGTGGCCAGATCGAGAACCATCCAGATCGACCGCAGGTTGCGGTACTTGCCCTCCCAGTCCAACCCGTAACCGAGCAGGAATTCATCCCCAACCTCGAACCCCCGGTACTCGAGGGGCACGTCGACGATCCGCCGGGGAGCCTTGTCGATGAGAGTCACCGTCGCCAGACCGGCCACATCTCTCGTCTCGAGCAACCGCCGCAGGTAGGAGAGGGTCAGCCCTGTATCGACGATATCTTCAACGATCACGACCTGGCGGCCCTCGAGAGAAATCTCTGTATCCATGGCAATCCGAACCTTGCCACCTTCGCCAAACCGGCTCAAGGCGAGGAAATCTACGTCGAGCCGGGTCTCGACGTGTCGGACCAGGTCACTGAGGAAAGGAAGCGAGCCGTGCAATACACCTACGAGCACCGGATCCTGATCCCGATATTCCTCGGTTAATTGCGCACCGAGTTCCCGGACCCGTGATGCCAGGGCTTCGGCCGTGATGATCTCCGCAAAGGCGTTTTCGGGTGCGGTCACGGCCGACCCGCCGCTTCCCGGGTCTTTCGGAAGGAATCAGTCATTGCCAAACAACCAGTCCCAATAATTGCTTGCCCAGGCAAACGCTTCGGCTAGTTCGGGCAGGTGGGGTGCCGGGGTTGTTTCGAGAGGCACTCGGGCCAATTCCTGGCTGCCGATCGAGGCGACCACGACGGCCGCTTCGCCATCGAACGCCGGGGTCAGCTCGATCAGTTCGGCATCCTCTCGATTGGCAAAGATAGAAACGGTCTCGGTGGCTGCGGCGTCTTCCGCGATTGCCTCATCGGGCAATCGGCGCCGGGCGTAGTCAACGCCCGCAACGATCACCTCGACCACCCCGAATTCGCTGAAACCGTAATCGAGCAATGCGGCGGCGTCGGCAAACCGACGATCAACCGTTGGTGACCCCATCACGATTGCGTACAGCTGGCGCCCATCGCGTTCGGCCGATGCCGCCAGGGTCCAGCCGGCATCGTCGGTATACCCGGTCTTCGCCCCATTGGCACCTGGATACTCATAGAGCAAGCGGTTGGTGGTGCGCACCGTTCGTTCTTCACCTTCGATAGTGGGGGGTAACGATGCTTCTCGCTTCTTCACGATGGTGGCGAGCCGATCGTCAGCCAAGAATGCCCGGGCCAGCGTCAGGAGATCGCGGGCCGAACTGAAGTGGTTCTGATCGTCGAGACCGTGTGGATTGGCGAACCTGGAGTCGTTCATGCCGAGCTCTTCGGCACGGTCGTTCATGAGCCCGACAAACCGGTCAACGGTCCCCCCCACGTGCTCGGCAACGGCCAGGGCCGCGTCGTTGGCCGAGCCGAGCAACATAGCGTGCAACAGCTGATCGACCGTCCAGACCTCGCCGGCAACAAGGTCGATCTCGGCCTCCCCCACCTCAGGTGCCGTTTCACTGATCGTCACCCGTTCAAAACGGGAGGCCCGGTCAACGACAAGCAGGGCCGTCATCATCTTTGTGGTCGACGCCATAGCCCGGCGTTGGTCGGCGTTTTCCTCGGCGAGCACCCGGTCGAACGTGGCGTCGTACAAGATCCAGGCCTGAGCGGTGACATCGGGCGGCGAACCGGTGAACAACCCGTCGACCCCAACAGGCGGTAGTTGGCCCGCCACCGTCGAGCCGACGGTGGCCCCGACCGGTGCCACCGTTCGCCCGAACAGCGCCGCGGTGAGCACGAGGAGGCCCAATCGGAGCCAACCCGGGCGTCGCAGGAGTCCCAGCATTACGACTCCAGCAACCGGCGCAGCTCCTCGGTGAGGATGGCAACCCTCATCTTGCCGATGGCGTCGGCGCACCCTGCCAGGATCTCCCCGGCCCGATGGCGGGCATCGGGGCTCCGGTTGCGGAGCAGCGGTGCCGTTAATTGCTCGAGAAGGGCCGAGTCACGTTCCGTTGATATCCGCACCGAGCGAAGGTGACGGGGCTCGAAACCATAAGCGAGAAGACGTTGGGCCTCACGTGCCACCACCAGTTCTTGTTGACTGAAGGTCTCTTCCCCGTCGTCGGTCTCGGGGCGGAGCAGTCCATGATCCACCAATTCGGCAACCTGACGGCGCGTGAGTCCACTGGCCCGGGCGACTTCGTCGAGACCCAGCGGAGCCTGGGAAGGCGCAAACAACTTCTCCGGCGGCGGCCCGGACGGGGCCGGCATGACGTGCTCCTCGCCGCGCTCCCACATCGTGAGTTTCGACTTGATCACCTTGAGCGGCAAGAAATGGTCCCGCTGCTGTTGCAGAATGAACCGCAGACGTTTGATGTCGTCCTCGAGGAACTGACGGTACCCCGATGGGCTGCGATGCGGGTCGATCAGTCCTTGGCTCTCCAGAAACCTGACCTTGGACACACTCACATCCGGGAATTCGCCCTTGAGCAGGTTGATAACCTCGCCGATGGATACGCCGTCAGTCATCACCGAGCGCCACAATCAGGTGATATTTGCCGATGATGACTTCATCACCGGGCTTCAATAACGCCTGATCTACCCTCTCGCTGTTGACATACGTTCCGTTGGTCGAACCAGAATCCTCGACACTGAACACGAGCCCCTCACTGCGAAATCGGCAGTGGTGACGCGACACCGTTATGTCATCGAGGAAGATATCGCTGTCGGGATGCCGGCCGACGGTGGTGGCACCCTCCTTGACCACCCAGGTCATGCCTGCTCTGGGGCCTCGTTCGACTACCAGGGCGTAGCCGGCCACTCCGGCCACGTGGGCAGCCTCATCCGGGCTGAGGGCCGGGTGGGAAACCGGAGAGACGGGCACAAACGTCACGGTCGCTTCATGCTCGGTTGCAGCACCGCACGACGGGCAGATAGCAACGTCGTCGTCGATCTCTGCGTGACAGTTTGGGCACTCCATGGTCGTCATCGTAGTTGGCGCCGCCTGCCTACCCGATCAGATCTCGATAGGCATTTGGATCGAGCAAGGTATCCAAACCGGATGCGTCGGTGATAGTGATCTCAACGAACCAGCCGGCACCGAACGGATCGCTGTTGACCAGTTCCGGTTCAGCGGACAGGGCATCGTTGACGGCAGAGACTGTGCCTGCCACGGGCGCATACACGTCCGCTACCGACTTGGTCGATTCAACTTCGGCGATCGCATCCCCTTTTGCGACCGTTTTCCCCACAGCCGGGAGTTCGACGTACACGACGTCGCCGAGGGCGTCCTGGGCGTAGTCCGATATGCCCATTCGCACTGTCGAATTGTCACTCTCCATCACCCACTCGTGCTCTTCGGTGTATCGCCTGTCGTCGGGCACGTTCATGCGGACACATCCTCTCTCGTCTGGTTTCCAAGAATAACGTTGCCCCGGCTCACCTGTGACCCAACTTGGCGCGTATGTCTGTGGCGTACTGACCGGCGACCCAGTAGTAGAGGACCAGACCGACCACCCCGAAAAACCACCCGAGGTACAAGAAAACATCGCCGGCCACGTTGCCGGCCGCCAGGTAGAACGAAGGAATGGCACCGTACAGGATGAAAGTCGCCACTTTGCCCAGGTACCGCACATCGAGCTTGTCTTTGAGCCGTAGACCCAGGACCAAAGCTCCGAAGCCCACTGCGGCCTCCCGAATGATCAGGGCAATACCCAGCGAGAGCGGAACAACCTCGGCGATCATGCCGCCCAGCAGCGCGGCCGCTATGGCCAACCGATCGGCCAGCGGATCGAGGAACTTGCCGATCTCGGAAATCTGGTTCAGCTTCCGCGCCAGGGCCCCATCGAGCCAATCAGTCCAACCAATCACCAGAATGAGAATGCCGGCCGCCACCGGATCATCGCGTCCGAACAGCAACCACCAGAACACCCCGATCCCGGCCAGCCGAATGAGGGAGATCAGGTTGGGGATTGTGAAGGGACCGGCATCGGTGCTCAGGCCGACTCCTTGACCACATAGCAGGCGACCATCTTGCCGTTGCCTTTGTCCTCGAGGGGAGGATGATCGCTCGTGCGGCAGACCTCTTCCACCCACGGACAGCGATCTATGAAGCGGCACTCTGGCGCTGGATTGATCGCTTTGGTTATGCCGCCTTTGATCTCCACTGCGGGCCGAACATAGCTCGGATCGGGTACCGGCACTGCCGACAACAAAGCCCGGGTGTAGGGATGCTGAGGGTTGCGGAGCAGTTCTTCGGTCGGGCCCATCTCAACGATCTTGCCGAGGTACATGACCGCGATCCGGTCGCACATATAACGGGCAACCGCTAGATCGTGGGTGATGTAGAGGTATGAAACATCAAACTCACGGCCGAGGCTCAGCATCAGTTCCATGATTGAGATGCGAATACTCACATCCAACATCGAGGTCGGCTCGTCGGCGACAACGAACGTCGGGTCGATGACTAGCGCCCGGGCGATGGCCACGCGCTGGCGTTGCCCCCCGGACAGCTCGTGCGGGAACCGGAACATGAAGGTCGCAGCCGGCAGCAGCCCCACCAGCTCGAGCAACTCGGCCACTCGCTCTTCACGTTCGGTGACCGTGCCGATCCCCTGCACCTGGAGAGGCTCCGAGATCGTGTCATAGATGGTGCGCCTCGGATTCATCGACTCGTACGGATCCTGGAAGATCATCTGCACCCGTCGCCGGAATCGCTTCATGTCGTCCCGATCGATGTTGGCAACATCGATCATCGATCCGTTCTCCTGGAGGAGAATCTTGCCGTCGCTGGCACCGGTGAGCCGAACCAACATCCTGCCGGTCGTCGTCTTCCCGCACCCGGACTCCCCCACCAGGCCGAGGCTCTCCCCGGGAGCGATCTCGAAGCTGATGTCGTCCACGGCATGGATGAAATCGGTGGCCTTGCGGAAGAGGCCCTTACGCACCGGATACAGCTTCTTCAGATTCTCCACTTTGACGAGCGGCTGCGTCATGCTTCCAGCCTTCCCAGTTCCGGGACTTCGTCCCAATGCCAGCAGGCAACCTGATGGCCCGGTGCGGAGTCTTGATACGGTGGCTCTTCGCGAGCACAGATATCGGTCGCAAAGGGACAACGCGGATGAAACCGGCAGCCGCTCGGCGGAGCCAACAGGTTGGGAGGCTCTCCTTCGAGAGGCGCCAGCTTCCGGCGCGGACCTTTGACGCTGGGGGTGGACGAAAGGAGCAGATAGGTGTAAGGGTGCCGCGGCCGCGGAAACACTTCGTCGGTCGGACCCAACTCAACGAGCTTGCCCGCGTACATGACACCGATCCGATCGCTCACCTCGGCGATCACGGCGACATCGTGCGATATGTAAATGATCGACATCCCCAGGTCGCTTTGGACCTTTTTCAGCTCCTTGAGAATCTGATCTTGGACAATCACATCGAGGGCGGTAGTCGGCTCGTCGGCGATGATTATCTTCGGGTTGCAGGACAGAGCCATGGCGATGATCGCTCTTTGCCGCATGCCGCCCGAGAATTCGTGCGGGTACCTGTCCATCATGGCGGGGGTCAGACCGACCAGCTCGAACAACTCCGCGATGCGAGCCCGGCCTTCGGGTTCTTTCATGTCGGGGAAATGCTGTTCCAGCGCTTCCATGATTTGATCGCCGACCTTGTAGACCGGATTCCAGGCATTCATCGCGCCTTGGAAGACCATCGATATGTCGGCCCAACGGTGCTTGCGCATTTCGTGGTCGGTCAGCTTGGTCAGGTCGACTCCCTCGAGCAAGACTTCTCCATCTTTGATGATCGCATTTTCCGCAAGGAGGCGGATGAGGGTCATCGCTATGGAGGTTTTGCCGCACCCCGATTCGCCGACCAAACCAAGCGCCTCACCGTGCTGGAGTGAGAAGGTCACGTCCTCCACCGCCGAAACATCGCCTGACTTGGTCCGGTAGTGCATGACCAGACCGTTCACCTCGAGAACCGGCCGGCCGCTCACCTCGTCACTACTGCGTTCATACGACGTTGCCGTCATTTGGTGTCCTACCGTCTCCGCAATCGGGGATTGATGATTTCGTCCATTGCTCTCCCAACCAGGAAGAACGAACCCGCCAGCAAGGAGACCGCCAGGCCGGCCGGCACGATCAGCCACCACCGCTGGGGGTCAAGCAGGTAGCCCTGCACCCTGGCCTGATAGATCATGATTCCCCAACTCATGTCGATGTTGAGCAGTCCGAGGAACGACAGCGTGGCTTCTGCGGAGATGGCTTCCGTTACCGAGAACATCATGAACAGGAAGCTCAACGGGAGGACGTTGGGGATGATGTGCCTGAAAATGAGGTGCATGCGCCCGCCGCCGGCGATCCGGGCAGCGTCGATAAAAGGTTTCACGGAGACCGAGAGGGCCTGCGACTTCAGGATGATGGCCGTTCCCCCAAACCCGCCGAGCACCCCGATCAGCAGAGCCAGATGGAGCAGCTGGAAGTCGATCAAGGCGCTCAGGACGATCAGGATCGGGAGAAAAGGCACGAGAATGATCAGGTCGGCCAGCCTCATGAACAGCGTGTCGACCACACCACCGAAAAAGGCCGAGACTGCTCCAACGGTGGTCGCAATGAAGACGGATACAAGCGCAGCCACAATGCCCAGCATGAAGGCGGCCCGGGAGCTGAACATCAGCTGGCTGAGAACATCTCTGCCGAGTGAATCGGTACCAAGCAAATGCCGCGAACTCGGGCGAGCGGGCTGTTCGGCAACCCCGAGCGTATCGCCAACAGTGAGCAGCGGGTCGAGGAGCCGAGCCGAGAACAAGTCGACCTGGGTCGCCGGATCCGTGACCTCATTGTCGGGAACGATTGTCTTTTCGGTGACGACCGCTTCGTAACCGACCACCGGGTCGTAGACACTCGGCTCCCACACGGTGCCGATCAGAATGGGTTGGATCAAGGCCATGAGACCGAACAGAATGATGACCGTCAATCCGACCAATCCGATCTTGTTCTCGGCGAAGCTCGACCATCCCTTGCGGAACCCGCGCCAGAACAACCTGAGCCGAACGCGCCACAGTGGCTCGGCCACTACTTGTTCGATAGACGGAGCAGAACCCGGATCGGGATCGAGCAGTCGGTCGGTCACGCGGCTCTCCTTCCCTATACCCGGATCCGCGGATCCAGGTACATGTACATGATGTCGATGACGAGATGGGCAATCAACGCCAACACGGCGATGAACGAAAACGCTCCAATGGTGAGCGGGATGTCCTCCTGAACGGCAGCCGAGAGGAGCGTTGCCCCCATGCCCGGCCAGGAGAAGACCGTTTCCGTAACGACACCCCCACCGATGAGAAAGGCAAGACTCAGCACCAGCGAGGTCGTCACGGGCAGCAGCGCGTTGCGGGCGGCGTGCTTATCGCGGATGATCTTGTCGGGCACCCCCTTGGCGCGCGCCGTGAGAATGAAGTCCTCTCGAAGCGTCTCGAGCATGGATGCCCGGGTGAGCAGCATGGTGGCTCCAAACCCGATGAGGGCCAGGGTGATGGTGGGGAGCAGGAGGTGCCACCCGATATCGAGGGCGTAGGGAACCTGCACACTCCAGGCGGTCGTCCACCAGATCAGAAGGCCACCCACGAGCAGAATCCGGCCGGCCCAGATGATTTGTCTACCTCTTCGCCGGTCCTTGGAGCGGCGCCCAAAGATCTCGACCGCCATCAGAACCAGTCCGATGATCACGGTTGTGACCAACATCCGATTGAACACTCCGTTGGCATCGACCCCGTCCGGGGCGCCAAGCCACCTCTCCACGGTGAGGAATTTCCCGATAGGGAACCAGCCAAGGCCGAAGGCAAAAGCCCAGATCAGCATCAGCGCGAACCACGGGTAGAACACCGTCTGGAAGAAGACGCCCGTCGTGGTCATGGCGGTCTCCATCTTGGTTCCCCGGCGCCAGGCGATGATCTTGCCCGACTTGAATCCCATCCAAAACGAGAGCAGCGTGGCAAAGAGGAACAGGGCGAGGGTCCGTGGAAGCCTTTCGCCGATGATGGAGGTGACTTCGCGGGGATATTCGGAAAACGAGATGCCGAGGTTGCCCGTGAAGAAGTTCTTCATGTAGGTGAGGTACTGGGTCCACACGCTGCCGGTCAGGCCGAGTTGTTCGCGGAACTGTTCGCGCACCTCGGGTGTGATTTTGGGGTTGGCGAGGAACTGCTGACTGATGTCACCGGGTTGGGCCTGGAGAAGAAAGAACGTAGCGGTCAGGAAGACGACGAACACCATAAGGTTCTGCAGGGTTCTCCGACCGATGTACTTCAGCATGCAGGGCCCTCCGTCAACCTTGGAGTCGGTCGGGGCAGGTTAGCAAACGAACCCCGGACGCGCAGATGGGGAGGGCCGAAGCCCTCCCCATCTGAGGTTCGAATTGCGTGCGGTTCTAGTCGACGGCCTGGATATCTCCGGGCAGACCGGACAGGTTCTGGATTCCGTCCAACGTATCAGTGAACGGGAACACCAGGGTGGTCCGGTAAGCCTCGAGGATCGGCGTCTGGAAGAGCACCACGTAGGGGGCTTCCTCGACGATGATCCGGTCCATTTCCTTCACCGCGGCATTGGCCGTGTCAACATCGGTGGCGGCGAGCAGTTCCGCTGCTAGCTCATCCACCCGATCGTTGGCGTAGCCGGGGGTGTTGAAGCCACCCTCTGCCGAGTCCTGGTACGAGGCGAAGAACGACTCGTGGAAGGTCGGCAGGGAAGGATCGCCGAGACCCCAGCCCAGGATGTACATATCCCAGCTGAGCGCCTCGTCACCCAGAGCAAACGCCTTGTCGACGATCACACTGAAGCCCGTCGGGTTGGCCTTGACCGGGATGCCCAGGTTCGATGCCCACTCGGCGATCCACACCGAGTAGGTCGACCGGAGCGGGTCGTAGCCGGGTCCGGGGGCCAGCAGCTCCAACTCGGGAACGGTGGTGCCGCTCGGGTCTTTGAAGCCCGTGCCGGTGCCGTCCTTGAGTTCCTGGTTGTCTGCGTCCCACTCGGGAGCAACCGCCCAGGTGAAGCCACCGTCGGTGAGGATCTTGACGGCCTCGGTGAAGCGCTCTTCGCCGCTCAGGCCCTTGCAAAGCTCCTCAACATCCGGGTTGGCCCAGAAGGTGTTGCCGGCCGGAACCAGGCTGTACGCCGGGATGGCCGCACCCTGCAGCAGGGTCTGCATGAATTCCTTATCGGTCATGCAGGCCATCGCCCGCCGGAAAGGCTGCTCCGACATTGGCGACTTGCGCGTGTTGAAGGCCAGGTAACGGAACCCGTTCGACGCGTTGGCGATCAGGTTCAAGTCCGGAGCGGACGTGATCTGGTCCTTCAAACCCGCCTGGAGACCCAGGGAACTGAGAATGAAGTCGATCTCACCGTTACGCAGAGCGAGGATTGCCGCGTTCTGGTCCGAGTAGATCGAGTAGAGGACGTCGCTGGCATACGGGCCAGAAGTCCACTGGTTGGTCACTTCACCCTCACCAGAACCGTTGTACACCTCATCGAAGCCCTGGGCGTCGTTCTTCTGACGGAACGAGCCATCGGCATAGAAGGTGTATTCGGTCCCGGCGTAGTAGTCGCCGACGTTCATCGTGTTCTGAGCGAAGGCGCCCGGTTCACGACCCGAGTAGATCATCGACCCTGCGGAAGGCTCACCCTCGCCGCTGAAGGCGTACAGGGTGGCAGACGGATCGTCACTGCCGCGCGCTTCTTCGACCTTATCGGCCCAGAAGTGCTCGGGCATGAACGCCCCTAAGCCGACCCCGTTGTTCCAGACGGCCAAACCGGGCTCTTCGGAGAACTCGACGCGGACGGTGTAATCGTCCACAGCCGAAATATTCGTCACACCCTCGCGAGCCGGCGAAGACTCATCGTCGTCCGCGGTGGCCGGGTCATCCTCGACGGCATCGGCCTGCAGAGGGAAATTACCCGGCCAGTTGCCGCCAAGACCAAAGTCCTTGACAACATTGTAGGTGAACACCAGGTCGCTGGCGGTTACTTCAACGCCGTCCGACCACATGACACCCTGGCGGATCGGCTGCTCGACCGCCCAAACGTCTCCGTCCTGAGTGGCGGCGATGGGATCACCCTCTGCCAGAGACGGGACCAGGAGAATGTCGGGAAAGGCCAGCGTGAACAGTGCCGGGTGGCTGCTGCCCAATACGTAGCCGTTGTAGACATCCGACTCCGGCCCCAGGTAGGCCCAGTAGTTGTCGGTAGTCAAGTCGCTAAAAATGCCGATCTTGTATGTAAATCCCTCGACAGTGGGCGCTGCGGTCGTGGTGGTCTCACCGTCACTAGGAGCCGCCGTCGTGGTGGTTTCTCCAGCTGCTGTTGTGTCGGTGGTTCCCTCCGCGCACGCTGCCGCTACTAGTGCCAAAACGGCAACTACAGCAAGCCAACGCCACTTCGAGAGTTTCCGTGATGTAATCACAGTGCGAACCCTCCATGTTTATTCTCGATTTCCGATCCCACGCGGTCCCCATCCGCTGGTTGCGGCGAAGGCCTCCATAAGAACGATAGATAGGATAGCCAGAGGCATGGCCACCGCCAATAACGACCTGCCAGACATTCCCAGACCGGAGATCAGACCGCCAGGATGTCTTCCGTCACGCGGGCCCCGTCCTCGGCCGCTTCCGCGCTCGGCAACGTGAGAGCGAACATACTCAGACCATCTTCGCGGCGATACGTCAGGTCGCCGCCCATCAGCCTGGCCAACTGCCGTGAGACACTGAGCCCCAGTCCGGCCGATCCGGAAACGGGCGTGTCTGTATGACCCTGCTGGTATGCCTCAAAGATTGCTTCGCGCTCGTCGGCCCGGATCCCGGGACCGTCGTCACACACAAACACCGTGGCGAGGTCTTCAGCCAATCGGACAACCACCTTGATCGAGTCGCCCCCGTACCGGATGGCGTTCGTGAGAAGATTCCGGATGATCTGGCGGACCCGAGATGGATCGGCCCACACCGGGGCGGCTTCGAGGTCGAGGAGAATCGAATCGCGAACATCCTTGGCACACACACACCCGCGAACGACTGTTCGGACCTCGAGCCCAAGGTCGATGACGGACGGCACGACGGTCATTGACCCCACCTCGGTCCGGGCGGCAACCAGGAGGTCTTCAATGATGTTGTTGATCTCGCGGCTCTGGTCGCCAATCAACTCGGCCAGTTCGGCGGATTCGTGTTCGCCGGCTTTCTGGAGGCCGTCGCGCAATTCGTCTGCGAAACCGAGCACCACGGTAAGGGGGTTACGGACTTCGTGGCTGACCGTTGCCACGAACAGGTCCTTGGATCGCATCAGGTCTTCCAGTCGGGTATTGGCCCCCAGGAGTTCAGCGGTCCGTTCCTGAACCTCGTTATCGGTCGCCCTCCAGGCCGCGTCGACGTTGGCGTATTCGATGCCGATGAGGGTCCCGGCCGCTCCCAGAACGAAGGGTGCCAGGTCGACTATCCAGAGGACCGATTGTGATACATGGGCGGTCGAGACGCTTCCCAGGGAGAACCCGGCTCCGGCCAGCCACCAGCCAATGACGGGAAATAGGGTCCCGAAGAGAACGCCGCCACCGGTCCATCGAAGTATGAGCAAGCTTCGTCGTGACATGTCACTGGTGAGTATCGGCATGCGCGGGCCGAATCATGAGAGCTTCAAGCTAGGTATCACCTCGTTCCCGTTGGCTCCGCTGCCACAACCACCAGTAGACAAAAACCAACCAGGCAGTTCCACCCAACGTCGAAAAGAGGTCGCGATTGGAGGACCAGAGCAGAACGGCCGGTAACCAGCCGGCCACCACCCACCAGATCATGTTGGGGTTGCTCACCAACCGCACCTGCCAATCAGCGCATCCTGCCGAACTCGTTGATGTCGAGAACGAATGATGCCCCGTCGGAGACGGTCAAGCGCCCATTCTGCTCCTGATAGCGAACATCCTCCACCTCGGTCTCTTTCGGAGCTACGTTGATCACAAACCCCGCAGATCCCAACGCGATCACCCTGGTCCGCACAGTGTTGCCTCGTACGTAGCTCGAAGAGCCGGGGTCGTACACGAACACATAGCCCCTGATTCGCATGGCCGCCGCTTCAACCCGCTCCACCACACCAAAGAAATGACGGCGCACGTCCGAATCGAATTGGCGTCGCTCAATCACATGGACCTTGTCCCCGATATCCAGCAGCATGGTGATCAACCCCTCCTATTGGACGCTCTGGCACATTACCTCCGCCAACCAAGAAACCCCTGTTGATCACAGGGGTTTCTTCTCGGCGGACGGCCCGTCTCGGTCTTGCGACTATGACGCCCGCCCGGAGCTTGGTGCTACCGACTAGACGTCGAGTGCGCTGCCGATTTCGCTGAAGGTCTCAGAAACCTGGTCTCCGGCGAAGGTAATCGCCAAAATCGCGATGATCGCAATCAGAACGACCAGCAGTGCGTACTCAACCATGGAAGCGCCGCGGTCGTCCTTGAAGGACTCCCACCGGGCCGCCAACTCCGTCATTACTGTCAACACAAGAACCCTCCTACAGGCTCGGGTAGTTACCAGGAGATAGATCGGCACAAAACCGAAACACCTTCATAGGTCGATCGACCTAATCCTCACCGGAGCCCTGAAGGGCCCTCATCCGGGTCACGGACCGCCGGGGCGGAGATGGACCACCTCTACTTGCGGATTGGCGGTTCCGATTGGTCTGGTCGGAAGAAGGCTGCTCATGGCTGGTGTGGACGCTGGAAGAGATGGACTGACCCTCGGCCTCTTCGGTCACCCTGCACCCGCAATAGGACTACCGGCCCTAGCCGTTCGGCTCGAGCTTCCTCACTATGAGACGGGAGGAGGAGGCGCTATGAGAACCGCCATCGCCATTGCTGTGACCGTCGTGCTGGCTTCCTGCGCCGACGGTGTTGATGTGCTCGATACCCCCCTTGAGGGGAAGACGCCGGTTGTAGTTGACGTCGACATGGGCGGTGACGACCTCATGGCGCTCCTGTATATCCTGCAACAGAGCGATATGAGCGTTCGGGCGGTCACGGTGACCGGCACCGGGTTGGCGCATTGCCCGGCCGGGGGCGCCATTGCGCGAGCCGTCCTGGATCACCTCGGCTACACAGAAATCCCAGTGGCCTGTGGCCCGGTTGAACCGCTCGAAGGCACAAACGCGTTCCCGGAAGCGTGGCGGACTGGTGCAGACGGTCTCGGGGCCCAGCTCGGCCTCGAGGTTCCGGAATCGGTACCCACGGGAGCCGTCGACCTTCTGATCAAGACCATCGAGCAATCTCAGCAACCAATCCGGTTGTTGGCGTTGGGGCCGCTCACCAACGTTGCGTTGGCCATCGAGCAGAGCCCAGAGGTTGTCGAGAGCCTGGCCGATATCGTGATCATGGGCGGTGCCGTCGACGTGAGCGGCTCGGTCGACCCCTCATTTGCTGCCGAGTGGAACATCTGGGCCGATCCGGTAGCCGCCAATCGAGTATTGCAGTCAGGTGTGGCGGTCACCCTCGTTCCGCTTGATGCAACCAACATGGTTCCGGCTACCCGGTCGTTCTATGTAGCTCTTGCCGAACAGAAGGCCACGCCTGAGGCCGAGTTGGTGTACGGATTCTTCACGGCCAACCCACTCAATCTCGAAGGGGGTGGATACTTCTTCTGGGATCCCTTGGCGGCGATGATCATGGTTGATCCCCCCGTTGGCCACTATGAGACCAGGCGTCTCGAGGTTGATGAGCAGTCCGGAGCCACAGTCCAGGCCGCCAGCGGGTCAGAGGTTCGGGTTGCGGTCGGCGCCGACCGGCAACGGTTCGAGGTGGGTTTCCTCACGGCCCTGAACGGAGGAATCCCGGCGGTGGTCGAGGTGCTGGTACCCGATCTCACCGTTCGGTTTGATGGCGAGAGTTGTGTTGTGGAAGGTTCGCCGAGCTTCATCTCGCAGGGAGCCACGGCCCGGGTGGTAGTCGGAGTCATGAACGAGACCGAGCAACCGATAGCGATCGTCTTCGGGTCCCATGAGGGCGCCACCTTCGAGCAGTTGCGGATCGACGCCGCGGAGGGCGCCGCAGACGCAGAACCGCCCCCGTATTGGACCGAAACGGGGTTCGTGGCCGTCTTCGGCGGATCGATCACCGGTGGGCTCGTCACCGAAGTGGTTGACCTGAACCCCGGACAGCACGCGGTGCTCTGTGTAAGCGAGACCAATGGAGTCATCGTGGCGGCAGATGTGTTGGTCGAGTCGGGATCGGGCTAGTCCCGGGCCGGTCTCAGGAGCCGTTGGCGTATGCGGGTGTCTTGGTTTCAAGTATGGGATCGATGATTCCTTGTCGGGCTGGGGAGATTTGAACTCCCGACCTCTTGACCCCCAGTCAAGCGCGCTACCAAGCTGCGCCACAGCCCGTGTCCGGAGATGTTAATCGACGGCCAAGGTGTGGAAACTCATCCGCTCCAAGGACAGCTGCCCCAACCCAACCAGGATCCGACACAGAGGGCACCCTCGATCAAGCGAACGGCCAGGTAAAGGCCAACGGCTACCACCATGAACCAGAAGAAGAGTGGCCGCTTCTCTGGTTGGGGCTCGTTCACACCGGCGGAACGCCGTGGCGGCGATCGGAGAAGTGCCTCCGCTTGTCGGCAAGGTAATCGAGCCGGGTAGCCAACTCGTGACGCAGATCCTCCGGCTGTACGACAGCGTCGACGACCAGATCGGAAGCCAAGCGCAACAGATCGACGTCCTCGCTGTACTCGAGACGCTTGGCGGCCACAAACGCCTCCCTTTCCTGGCCGTCCAGCTCCTGGATCGTGTTGTAGTAGACCGCGTTGACGGCAGCCTCGGGGCCCATCACCGCGATCTCGGCCGTCGGGAGGGCCAGGGTTGCGTCAGGACGCAGTCCCGGGCCGGCGAAGGCATACAACCCGGCTCCATAGGCCTTGCGGACGATCACGCTGATCCGGGCCACCGTTGCTTCTGCAACCGCGGTCAGCATCTTGGCACCCGCCCGGATGATGCCCTGTCGTTCCACCTGGGAACCGATCATGAAGCCGGGCACATCGGCCAAGAACACGAGTGGCACATTGAACGCATCACAGAGCCAGATGAAGCGGGCCGCTTTGTCGGCGGAGTCGACGAACAGCACCCCGCCGAGATGCTGGGGGTTCGAGGCGACAATGCCCACCGGCCTTCCCTCAATCCGGGCGAAGACGGTTATCAGTTCCCGGGCCCACAGTTCTTTGATCTCGAAAACGCTTCCCCCATCGACGATGGCACGAATGAACTGTTTCATGTCGTACACGAGGCGGGGGTCGTCGGGAACGATGTGCGCTATGTCGTCGGTCATCTCTGGACCGACCGACTCGAAGCGGTGGGGAAAAACCCTTGTGTTGTCCGCCACGTAAGAAAAATACGCCCGGGCCCAGGAGATGGCGTCCTCGTCGTTGTCCACCAGGGCGTCTCCGCATCCGCTGACCGTACAGTGCATGCGCGCGCCGCCCATTTCCTCGAGCGTTGTGGTCTCACCGACCACCATTTCGGCCATGCGGGGCGAACCGAGGTACATCGAGGCTCGCCCTTCCACCATGACGACTACATCACAGAAGGCCGGTATGTACGCACCGCCGGCGGCCGATGGACCGAATAGGCAACAGATCTGCGGCACCCGACCGGAGAGACGCACCTGGTTGTAGAAGATTCGGCCTGCTCCCCGCCGTCCTGGGAACAGTTCGACCTGATCGGTGATCCGGGCACCCGCCGAATCGACGAGATAGAACACCGGCAGCATCTCGTCGTAGGCGGACTCGAGCGCACGAACGATCTTCTCGACCGTACGTGCCCCCCAACTGCCGGCTTTCACGGTCGGGTCGTTGGCGATAACCCACACGGGTCTCCGGTCGACCAGTCCCCTGCCGGTCACGACCCCGTCGGCCGCCAGGTCGGGTGCGTTGGCGTTGGCGAGGAGGCCGTCTTCGATGAACGAGCCTTCGTCGCAGAGCAACTCGACGCGATCGCGCACGAATAGCTTCCCGCTCTCAGCCAATCGTTCCCGGTACTTCTCCGGACCTCCCAACTGTGATCGGGCATCTGCATCCAGAATCCGGGCTCGCCGATCCTCAGCCATGCCCCGGCCTCCTGTCCTTGGCCCGGGTCATCAGATGAACCGGACTCCCGTCGAAGTCCACCTCGGCTCGTAATCGATTCTCCAAGTAGCGCAGATAGTCGTCGCCGATCTCCCCACCGGACACAAACACGATGATCATCGGGGGATTGGTTCCGGCCTGTACCGCATACAAGATCTTTGGTCGCCGGCCCTTCCGCACGGGCGGCGGATGAGAAGCCTGCCAGCTTCGAATCATCCGATTGAGCGGGCCGGTGGGAATCCGTCTGGCTCGGTTCTCCAGGACGACATCCAGGGCGGCCGGCAAACGATGGAGGCGGGCACCTGTAAGAGCCGATATGCGCAGGACCGGCGCCCAGCCGACAAAACCCAACCGATCGCCAACCCCGAATGTGGTGACTTCTCGCTGCTCGAGGTCGGGTAGGTCCCACTTGTTGAGCAGCAGGATCAACCCTGCCCCCGAATCGGCTGCTTCTTGCGCGATCCTTTGATCCTGCTGCGTCACTCCTTCCGTAGCGTCGACCAACAGCAAGGCCACATCGGCTTCGTCGAGCGCTTGGCGGGCCCGAATGATCGAATAGAAATCGGCGCTGTCTTTCACCTTGGGATTGCGGCGAATGCCGGCCGTATCCACGACCCGGTAGCGCTTCTCGCCGAGGGCCACCTCCACGTCGATCGGGTCCCGGGTGGTTCCGGGTGTGGGCGACACCAGCACCCGCTCTTCGCCGATGAGGCGGTTGAGGAGCGTGGATTTTCCAACGTTGGGACGGCCGATGATGGCCAGTGTGGGGAGTTGCTCCTCTCCGGCCTCCTCTACCTCCGGCAGCGCGTCGACAAGCCGATCGAGCAGATCTCCGACGCCGCGCCCGTGCAATGCGGACACCGGCACCGGTTCCCCGACTCCGGTCTTCCATAGTGATGTAACAAGCGCCTCTTTCCCGGCGTCGTCGACCTTGTTGGCAACCAGGATCACGGTGGCGGAGG
>CAVRPP010000013.1:0-93087 GCA_963723165.1 uncultured Actinomycetota bacterium | reverse complement strand
GATCCAGTCCGGTCAGATCGGCCTGCAGATCAGGCGACTCGAGCACCAGCGACCACCGTGGCCCAACCCCGACTGCCAGCTCCCAACCAGAGGTCTGAAACCAGGGTTCTCCATCGGTTTCCTGCAGCACGACAAAGGACGGGCCCTCCTCGAACGTGCTCTCGAGGGCCTCCGGCACTCCCGTCGACCCGCCTCTTCGTTCTACCTTCACCGCGTACAGCTCCCCTTCTCCGGCAGCCACGGATAGACGCCCTGTCAGGTTGAGGGTCAGCTCAGCATCCTGGACACCGGCAGCCCGGGGTCCGACGACATCCGCGGATGACGATGGCAGCTGTTCCCAGCCGGCGAGATGGAGCACCACGCTGCTGCCCAGCATCGTGATCAGAAGGAGTGGCAACACCGCCGATACTCTGGCAGGCCCGCGTTTGCGGAGGGGCAGCAAGGCTGCCGCCACGAAGAACGCTCCGAGCGCCAGGGGCCACAATGAGACCACGTCGAGAACGACCGACGGAGCGAGAATCCCGCCGAGCACCCCGGCAGCTATCGACACCATGCTGACCGCGACCATCAACCACGCCCACAGGGTCCAGGGGCTGGACGGCTTGGTGTCGATCGGAGCAGCAGTTTCGGTGGTCACCCTCCGTATGATGCCCCAAGCACGATGATGATGTCGGCTTGGGTAACCCCTTGGAACAGTTCGACAATCGCGTCGGTCGACACGTAACGCGCGATGACCCCAGCCTCGGTCTCGAATCCGGCTACAAACCAGATTCTGGACACGGTAAACGGGGTCTCCCAATTCTCCGGTTCCAACGTCTGATAGCCGACGTCGGCAAGCGTCTCGGCCAGGTCTGCAGCAATGCCACCCCTGGTGGTGGAGTTGAGCACCAGCACCGTAACCTCGGACGGATCGCGACCGGCCAGCGTGGTCGTTGTGGCGATGGTGGTGGTCGTGGTCTCGGTGGTCGTCGTCGTCGGGACGGTCGTCGTGGTCGTGGTTTGCTCAGTCGGTGCCGTCGACGCCCCCGTCGTGGCCGTCGTGGACTGAGTCGTGGATGTGGTCGACGTGATGGCCGGGTCGTCACCAGAGAAGATCAACTGGAAAAGCAGCACGGCACCAAAAACAATGGCACCCCAGAACACCACCTTGATGAGGAAGATGACCAGGTCCCGAACAAAGCCGCCGTACCCGGGTGCGGCATGCCGCCCCGGCATCAGGTATCCGCCGGATCCATGCCGTCTGCTATCACACGAGGCGCAGGGCGGCGCCGGGTTCGCGCCGCTCGGACCTTCAACAGTCTCCTGACCGTGAGCGGATCGTAGGTCATCGCCTCGCCATCATCGAGCAAGTCGCGGAGGATCTGGTAGTAGCGGCCGGCGCTCATACCCAGGTGCTCCTGCACTGCCCGATCCTTCGGTCCGGGAACCAGCCACCAGGACCGTTCGAAATCCAACACCGCTTTATCGCGTTTCGACAACATGATGGACGTCAGAGTATTCCCGAACACCCCGAAGGACGGGTATTTCGAGCTGGCGGAGGGAATCGAACCCACGACCTGCTGATTACAAATCAGCTGCTCTGCCAACTGAGCTACGCCAGCGCTGCTATCCCGGACGTGCCCGGGAACAACAGTCTGAAGTTTGATGGGCGATGTCGCAAGTCCCGAGAGGCTTCTCAGAGCTGTTTTCGCACCCGGGCGGCCTCGAACACGGCCAGAGCAGCGGCCACTGAGGCATTGAGGCTCTCCGAATCGCCTGTCATGGGGATGTGGGACCGCACGTCGACCCGCTCCTCGACCAGCCTGCCCAGACCTCGACCTTCTCCGCCGACCACGATGGCCACCGGCTCTGTCAACAGCGGCAGACCAAAAAGGCGCTCGCCGCTCCCGGCCGTCAGGCCGATCGTCCAAATGCCCAACCGTTTGAGCTTCTGCACAACATCGGCGGTTGAGGACTGAACGGAAACCCGGAGATGTTCAAGAGCCCCAGCAGCAGCCTTGAAGGCAGTCGGACCAATCGGAGCCGCCCGCCGCGTCGGAACCACCAGACCCGTCGCACCCGCCGCCAGGGCAGAGCGGGCGATCGCACCGACGTTATGGGGATCCTCGAGGTGATCGAGCACCACCAACAGACAGGGCGCCGGTTCAACCAGTGAATCGAGAGGATATGTTTGCAGTGCCCTGGCCTTTCCAACCAGCCCCTGGGGTACCGATGTGACTGCGAAAGGGCGAACGTCATCGACGACCTTGACGTGTACACCGGCCGTTCTAGCCCGATCGATCAGAAGGGCTACGTCGGGATGGGAAGTGCGGCTTGTTTCGACGAGCAACTCGGCGAGACGACCGGCTCGCAGAGCTGCCTCAATGACGTGGAGACCCTCGAGGTCAACGCCGATGCCAGCGAGCGCCATCTGGCGTGTCCTCCACGATGATTCCGAGCGCCGCCAGGCCGTCCCGAACCACGTCGGCTCTTTCCCATGCGGCGTCGGCCCGGGCTTTGTCGCGTTCACTCAGCAGCACGGCAACACTCTCCTCGCTGGTAGGCAGCGGCGCCAGATCGAGCGATCGGACGAGCTCGTCGATCTGCTCTGCTAACCCGGACAGTTGTGAAAGCGGCGGCTCGAAACCCAATACGGCGACGATTTCGTCGAAGGCAGCAATCCAGGGTCCGGCATCCTCACCCTGATCGACGCGCCGGTTCCCTTCTCGTACCGTGTTGAAGAGGACTCCAACGGCAGCGGCGGTATTGAAGTCGTCGTCCATTGCTGCAACGAAGGCTTCGAGTACGGAGGGCTCCGGTGGTCCGGCGGCCTCGATACGTCTGCGAAACGCCCAGAGGCGCTCGACGGCCGAGCGGGCATCGGCGAGCAGATCCTCGGAGTATTCCTGTGGGGTCCGGTAGTGAGCGCGGAGATAGAACAAACGGACGGCCATGGGCGTGAACCTTCGGATAGCTTCGGCAAGATCGATGACATGGCCCGTTGACTTCGACATCTTCTCGCCGCCCAGGTTGAGCATCTCGTTGTGAAGCCAGTACCTGGCGAACGGCTCACCGGTGGCACCTTCGGATTGGGCAATCTCGTTCTCGTGGTGCGGGAAGATCAGATCGGTGCCCCCGGCGTGGATGTCGAAGTTGGTGCCCAGATAGTCCAGCGCCATTGCCGAACACTCGATATGCCATCCCGGGCGTCCGCTCCCCCACGGAGAATCCCAGGAGGGTTCCTCCGGTTTGGCCGCCTTCCAAAGAGCGAAGTCGAGGGGATCGCGCTTGTGTTCGCCCGGAGCAACCCGGGCCCCGGCCAGGAGATCATCGAGATTCCTACCCGATAGTTTCCCGTACTCCGGCAGAGCCCGCACCGAGAAATACACGTCACCACCGGCCGGGTACGCCAGACCCTTGTCGATCAAGGTCTCGATGAGCGTGACCATATGCGGAACATGATCGGTGGCCCTGGGCTCAATGGTGGGCGGTTTGACACCGAGCGCCGCATAGGCATCATCGAACTTGGCAGATATGATTGCTGCCAGCTCCGCCACCTCGATCTGCAGTTCCGCAGCGGCTGCAATGATCTTGTCTTCGACATCGGTGACATTCCGGACGTAGGTGACTTCGTAACCTCGCCATTCGAGGTACCGGCGAATGGCGTCAAAAGCAACTGCGTAGCGGCCGTGGCCGAGGTGCGGGTCGGATTGGACCGTTGCGCCGCACACATAGATGGAAACCTCGCCCTGACGGCGTGGAATGAACTCCTCCTTGCGGCGACCCAGCGTGTTGAATACCTGCATGCGGTCCGAATGTTAGGAGACTCGACCCGATCCCGAGCATGTCACGACGGCCGTGGCAGCCACTCCTTCATCGCGACCTAGGAACCCCAAACCGTCGGTGGTGGTTGCCTTGACGGATACGGCCGCTCTTGCCACCTGTAGTACATCAGCAATGGCCTGCCGAACTGCCTCACGGACCGGTGCCAGGCGCACCGACTCGGAGATCAGAGTGACGTCGAGGTGCTCCACCCGCAACCCTTCGTCGTGAAAACGATCCGTGACGATACGCAGTAACCCCATACTGTCGGCGCCCTGCCACTGCGGATCCGACGACGGAAAGAACTCTCCCAGATCGCCGAGCGCTGCAGCTCCCAACAGCGCGTCCGCGACGGCATGGGCGACCACATCCGCATCGGATGTCCCCAGTAATCCGCGGGTTTGATCGGCCGTGACTCCCGCCAGAACAACAGGAGGGTCACCGCCGAATCGGTGTGCATCGAAGCCCCAGCCGACCCTCATCGGAACAGCGCCTCGAGAAGCTGCAGATCTGCCGGATAGGTCACCTTGAGATTGCCGGGCTCACCGGCCACCCATGCCACAGCTTCGCCTGCCCGTTCCACAAGCCCGGCATCGTCCGAGGCGTCCTCGTCGTCGGCGGCATGAGCCTTGCGCAGCACGGCCGCCAGGAACGCCTGCGGGGTTTGCACACTGATGAGGGAATCACGATCGAGAGTCGCTACCACCCGATCATCCTCAACCTGTTTCAGGGTGTCCCGCACCGGGACTCCCGGCACAACGCCCGCCACATCTCCGACGGCCAAACGCTGAAGCACCCTGCGCACGAGGTCCGGACCGGCCATAGGACGGGCTGCATCGTGGATGACGACCGTTGCGACATCTTTGGGGATCGCGGCCAGACCAGCCGCGACCGAGTCACGCCGCCGTTTGCCGCCCGGGATCCCTCCGGGGACGGTGCCGACGATGACCACCTCAGTCACGCCACCTTTGAGCAGGGACCTGCGCCCCCATTCCCAGAGAGGCCGACCCTGAAGTTCCAATTCTTGTTTGGGGCTGCCAAACCGGCTCCCGGTCCCCGCCGCCACCACGATGCCCCAGGCGGTCATGCCATCGGACGGGCAAACAGCATGCGCCCGATAGAGGTTCGGGTCACACTGACGATCTCGACCTCGAGTTCGGTCCCTATCAGATCGGCTCCCCGTTCCACAACGATCATTGTGCCGTCGTCGAGGTAGCCCACTCCTTGACCGGGTTCGGAGCCGGGTTTGCTGACATCGACCGTCAGTCGGTCTCCAACCGCGACGGCCGGTTTGAGCGATTCGGCCAGCGAATGAGGGTTCAGTACCCCGATGCCGCGAGCCCCGGCGGCTTTCGCCAGGTTGTGATCTGTCGTGATGAGGGTGGCTTCGGCGCGCATTGCCAGCGCCAGGAGCTTGGCGTCCACATCTTCGAATTCCGGTACCGTTTCCTCGAGGATGTAGATCTGCGAGACCTCGGACCCTCGCATCGCTTCGATGACCTCGAGTCCCCGACGGCCGCGCCGGCGGCGGGTCTTGTCGACCGCGTCGGCGAGGCCTTGCATCTCGTCGAGGACGAACTCCGGAACCCACAGACGACCGGGAAGGAGTCCGAGGCGGGACATTTCGAGGACCCGGCCGTCGATGGCGGCCGAAGAATCCATCAGAAAGGCCCGCTCTGGATGGTCCAGACTTCGACTCACGAGCGTTCCACGCCGTCGCAAGCCGGTCACGGCCAATAGATCGTCGGTACGCGAGGCAAACAGGCGCGTACCCAGACTGGCGGCGATCAGAACGACCAACGAAGCAAGCGGCCACGCCACAGCCGCCGGCATGAAGAAGACAATCGGTACTCCGAGGACGACTCCTACGATGAGCCCAACCACCATCCCGAACGCACCGGCAAACAGTTCTGGTCCCGACGACCGCTCGGCGACGCGATCCGGCACGATGTCCAGGCTCTTGCGAAACCCCCGACCCAGCACACCACCCAGCACATACCCGACGCCGGCGCCGAGCACGGCACCGAGAACCGGAGCTGTGTCCTGGTTGGGTACGTCGACATTCGAACCAAGCTGGAACCCCAAAGCTGTCAGGGCCAGCGTGATGAGCAGTCGGACGGCTTCGACAATCACAGGGCGAGGTTAGCCCCGTACGGGTCGAATCCCGAGGAGCAAGCTGCTTCCACCCGCTGCGGAACCTCAGCCCTCGTCGGGAGTTTCCACCTTGGGGAGGGCCCGGTCCAGTTTCCTGGTTGCCTCTTCCTCGTCCACGTTCAGAGCGAATCGCAGTTCGCTGGTCAGCGTCAGCCGGGCTTTGGAGAGCATCCTCTTCAAGGCAGGCGATATCCCCTTCGTTTGTTGGGAATAGGTCAGGTCGCGCACAACCTCGGCCACCTGATAGATGTCACCGGACGTCATTTTCTCGTTCAGGACTTTGTACCAGCGGCTCCAGTTGCTGCCGGCCTCCTGGGGCTGTTCTTTGAACAAGGCGAATACTTTGCGAGCCTGGTTCTTGCTGATGACCGGCCGGATGGTCTCCTCGATATTGGAGATCGGCAACAACACCGTCAGCTGATCAGTGGCGATCTCCAGCTTGAAATAGTCTTGCCGATTCCCTGCCACAGTCTGCTTGACCTTCTTGACGATGATCGCCGCCCCATGGTGCGGATGGACCACCTTGTCACCGATCGAGAACGCAGGAGGTTTCCTGGCCCGCGACTTCGTGGGTGCCGCCGGCTCCGGGACGGCCCCCTTCTTAGCAGGCGCCTTGCGGGTAGCAGCAGGCTTCGCGGCGGTTGCTTGCTTGGCCTTGACCGTCTTTGCCGCGGCCGGCTTCTTCGCAACCGCAGCAGTTTTCCGGGCTGCCGGTTTGGCTGCAGTCTTGGCGGCCGTCGTTGCTTTCCGGGCAGCCGGTTTCTTGGCCGCCGCCTTGGTGGCCGCAGCGGGCTTCTTCGCAGCAGCAGCCGTCTTCTTAACAGGCGCCGCCTTGGCAGCCGCAGCGGGCTTCTTCGCAGCAGCAGCCGTCTTCTTAACAGGCGCCGCCTTGGCAGCCGCAGCGGGCTTCTTCGCAGCAGCAGCCGTCTTCTTAACAGGCGCCGCCTTGGCAGCCGCAGCGGGCTTCTTCGCAGCAGCAGCCGTCTTCTTAACAGGCGCCGCCTTGGCAGCCGCAGCGGGCTTCTTCGCAGCAGCAGCCGTCTTCTTAACAGGCGCGGCCTTGGTTTTCGTTGTGGTCTTCTTGGTCGCCATAGATCCCTGCGTCGACGTCGGGCGCCATATAGTAACGCCCCGGAGCTACTGAGGAGTACCGGTGGGGCAAAGCGCTCGTTCCCCGGTCCGGGTAGCCCTAGCCGGCTTCACCGTGGGGGGACCTTTGACTGGCTACGGGGCAGCGCGACGCTCAGAGCTCGACGGAGTGATCCCAGGCCCGGGTCGTTTCGAGCATCCGGTCGAAGAGGAGCCGCAGTTGTGCGGCCCGGGTCCTGCCAACCCCGGCGACTTCGTCGAGTTCGTCGACCGAAGCGTTCAGCATCTTCTGAAAATCCTTGAAGTGTTTGACGATCTCATCTCGAACCGCAGTCGGGAGCCGGGGCACCTGCGAGAGGAGCCGCACTCCGAGCGGCCGGGTGTGGCTGTCGGGATGATCGAATCCGAGGGCCGCGGCGACGCCGTCCGGGTCGCTCAGGTCGGAGGTCGGGAGAGCTTCCAGCCGGGCAAGAGCCTGGCCCAGCCTCTTGGCGGTGACCGGGCGAACATAGTCGCGAATAACCAGGTTCCGCAGATCGGTAGTGCCGTAGAGCAGATCAGCCAGTTGCAGGCTAATGAGACCGCCCTCGCCGCCGAGACCGATGGCATCTTTTTCGATGTCCTGGCCGATCCGGCGCACGAGCTCGGCCCGCTGTACCACCTGTACCACTGCCCGGAAGGTCATGAGATCGGCCACCTCTTCGCGGGTGAGGCGTTCCTCTGCCTCCTCGAGCCGGCGGCGGAACCGTTCGAGGGTTAGCAGTTCCTGATTGACCTCGGCGGCAAGCACCGCCGGACTCTGGAGTTCGTGCTTCTCCCCTCCCAGAAACAGAGTCGCAACCCTCCGGTCCTCACTGACCGCGACCACCGGCACACCCGTCTGGCGGGCCACCCGCTCGGCCGTCCGGTAGCGAGCTCCAGTCTCCTGAGTCGTCACCGCCGGGTCGGGCAGCAAGTGCACATTGGCCCGGAGAATCTCCTGCCAGGGATGATCGAGAACGATTGCTCCATCCATCTTGGCGAGCTCGGCCAGCCGGGCAGGTGTGAAGTCAGAGTCGGCGAGCTCAAAACCACCGCTGCACAAATTCGCAACCTCAGGACCAAACCCGAGCACGATCAGAGCCCCGTTGCGGTGTTGAATGATCCTGCCCAGAGCGTCGCGCAAAGGCGTGCCGGGAGCCAACCGTTGCAGGATGTCAAGAAGTCCGGAAGATATCGATGCCATCGGGACGATCATAGTTGGTCGAAAGCCGTTCATCGTTGCTCGCACATCGTTCATCCACGCGGCGGAGGTCACCTGGACCCGGCGGCGCCAGATGCCGGTGAAACGGCCGACCGGAGGGGCCAGAGCGGCACCCGCTACCCGGGCACATCTGCGTGCGAAAGCGGACGAAGGACCAGCCAACCACCGGGTCGGACCCGGCTACCCGAGCTGTGCTCGCCACCCCGGCAGAGCCAGGTCGAGCGCCTCACAGATACCCAGCCGGCTCCCCTTGCGCGGGGCAACGGACGTGGGAATCCCCAACCGGGCGGCCTCCTCGATCCGGCGCGTTTCGTGAGCGACGGCCCGCAGTTCCCCGGTCAGCCCAACTTCGCCCCAGGCGGCCAACGGGCCGAGCGGTCGGTCGAGGCGCGAGGAGGCGAGGGCCAGCGCGACCGGGAGGTCTGTCGCAGGCTCCGTCAGCTTGAGGCCACCGACCACGTTGACGTACACCTCCTGGTCGGAGAATGAGAGCTTTGCGTGCCGCTCCAGGATTGCCAGCATCTGGTGAACACGTGAGGCCTCGACCCCTCGTACGCTCCGGCGTGGCTGCGGCAACGTGGTAGGCGAGGCCAGCGCTTGCACCTCGATCAATACCGGGCGGCGGCCTTCCACGGTTGGGAAAGCCAGAGTCCCGGGCACGGCCCCGCGCCAATCGGCAAGGAAGGCGGCCGACGGGTCCTCCACTTCTCGCAGTCCCTGGCTGGCCATTTCGAAGAAACCCATCAGGTGAGTGGCTCCGAACCGATTCTTGAGGCTGCGCAAGCCGCGCAGCCCGGACTCGCTCTCGCCCTCGAGGTACAGCACCACATCGACCATATGCTCGAGCGTCTTGGGCCCGGCAATTCCCCCGTCTTTGGTTACGTGGCCGACGAGAATCGCAGCCGTACCTGATTCCTTGGCGAAACGCATCACCCGGGCGGCGCACTCGCGCACCTGGGTGACCGAGCCGGGGGCGCTGCCGACTTCCGGAGCCATCACGGTCTGGATTGAGTCGATCACCAAGAGGTCCGGCTTCATCTTCTGGGCTGCGCCGAGGATGTCGTCGATAGATGCCTCGGCGACGAGGAAGACCTCGTCTGCGTCGATCGCCAGTCGCTCGGACCGCAGACCAACTTGCTCGGCAGACTCCTCGGCAGTGGCGATGAGAACCCTCGAGCCGCCCTCCGCCAGGGCCCCGGCCACCTGTAATACGAGCGTCGACTTGCCTACTCCCGGTTCACCGCCCAAAAGAACAACCGCCCCTGGAACAAACCCGCCTCCCAGGACCCGGTCAATCTCCCCTATACCGGCGGCCACACGGGCCACGGTGGCTCCTCCGGCTTTTGCAAGAGGAATCGGATCGGGCGCGGTGCGCGACGCCCGGGCGGAGGGTTCCGCGGTCTGAACCAGGGCTTCGGAAACCCGGCACTGTGGACAGAACCCCATCCACTTGGCAGATCGGTAGCCGCACGCAGTACAGGAATACGTCATGGGACGGGATGCTATCGGTTACGAGTGACGAAAAAGCCGGCCGTTATGATGCTGATCACGATGGCCAACAGCAGCAGCGCACCAAGAATACTGCCGGCCGACCAAGTCTCTACCGTTCTGATCACAAAGTAGCTCACGCACGTGGCACAATACCGCGGACGAGGAAGGATGTCTTTTGACGCAGCAGACCTGCAGTAATTGCGGAGCCAACTTCGAAGATCAGCAGTTCTGTCCCGACTGCGGGCAATGGGTTGATCCCCTCGACGAAACCCATTTTGAAGAGTTCACGTTGGGGGACTCGCCTCCGGTCGATGACGACGATCCTTATGTCGACGTGCCCGCCGCGGCGCCCATCCGCCAGCTGATCAACTGTCCCTCGTGCGGGGCGGCCAACCCCGATCACAACCGGCACTGCGAGGAGTGCGGAGCTCGCATCACCCAGGGCCCCCTGCCGGTCGCTCCCCAACCCATGATCAGGACCACAGCCGGCGCCCGCGCCCTCGCGGTCATTCTCGGGGTGGTAGCGGTAGTGGCGGTGCTGGCCTTCGCCTGGAATGCCATTTTTGGGAGCAGCGACGATCCGGCGCCCGACGACACTTCCACCACCTCCACAACCCAACCCGCGGCCAGTTCCCAGCAGGTCGTTCCCATCTCGGTGACCTGTTCCAGCACACTGGAGACCTCTTCGGGCTCATTCGCGTGCGACAACCTCGTGGACGGGACCGACCGTTACTGGAACGACCAGTCGGCCCAGGGACGGGACGCCTTCATCGAATTCACATTCTCGGAGCCGATCGCTATTGAACAGATCGTCTTCAAGAACGTGGTCGACGACGACAGCTTCAGGAAGAACTATCGCGTCAAGGGGTTCGAAATCGTCACCGATGACCTGCCGGATCGCCCGTTCATCGATCAACTCGACGACGACAACCGATCACAGCTCATTTTGCTGGCGACACTCCGGACCCGTCAGCTCACCTTCCGGGTGACCAGTACCTTTGCGGCTGAGGCGGTCACCGGTGAGACCCCGTTCAACGAACTGGCCATCGACGAGTTCGAGTTCTACGGACGCCCGGCGGGATAGCAGCAGCGCCTCGGGCGCTGCGGTTGTCAGTCATCAGTCATCAGGGAAGAGCCTCATCTCTGGTGGTGACAACCAACGGCTGGACCGTTTGGTCAACCAGCTGAGCACTGACAGGGCGGCCCCAAGGGGCCGCCCGACTGACAACTAATAACTGCGAGCGCAGCGAGCTCACTCCTTCACATAGGGCTGGCCGTCGGCTGCGGGTGGCCGGGCTTTCCCGACCAGACCGGCCACCACGATCATCGTGACGATGTAGGGCGCCATCAGCAAGAACTCGCCTGGGATAGGTGTTTGCAGGATCGCCAGCTTGTTCTGAAGCGAGTCGGCGAATCCGAACACCAGACCAGCACCCAGGGCACCAACCGGGTGCCAACGCCCGAAGATCATGGCCGCCAGACCGATGAAGCCACGGCCGCCCGTCATGTTCTCGTCGAAGCTCCCCGAGGAGCCGATCGTGAAGAACGCTCCACCCATGCCGGCGATGAGCCCACCCAGCATGACGTTCCAGTAGCGAAGCTTGAATACGTTGATGCCGACCGTGTCGGCGGCTTTGGGGTGCTCGCCGACGGCCCGGGATCGCAGCCCCCACCGTGTGCGGAACAACCCGAAAGTCATCACTCCGACCAGCGCAAACATGGCATAAACGAAGAAGTTGTGGTCGAAGAGAATCGGCCCGATCACCGGAATATCACCCAGAAAAGGGACCTTGTACGGAGCCAGGATCCGCACATCGTTGAGTTCAGGGTTGCGCACGAGGATCTGTGAGGTGAGGAACGAAGTGAGCCCCAGGGCAAAGATGTTGATCACGACCCCGGCGATGATCTGGTCCACCCGATAGCGAATGGCCAGTACGGCCAGACCCAGTGCCAAAACGCCTCCGGTCACCATCCCGGCCAGTATGCCCACCCAGGGACCCAGGCTGGATCCTATCAAAGCCCCCATGAAGGCACCGCCGAGCAACATGCCCTCGATGCCGATATTGATAACGGCCACCCGCTCGCACATCACCCCGGACAAAGCACCAAAGGTGATCGGGACACTCTTGGTCACCGACAACTGCAACATGCCGACCAGGCTGAACTCCTTGCCGGCCGCCGCCCATCCGAGAAAGGCAAAGATAAAGAGCAGCAGTCCGATTCCCAGTACCAGGGTCGATCGCTTACCGAACCCGCGGGTCAGCTGGATCCCTCCGAAGAAGGCCAGCACTGCGGCGGTTGTATACCCAAGGCCGGCCGACGGCAACACCAGATCAGGGAAGTTCGCGAAACGGTCGCCCGCCCGAGCCAAACCAAACGTCGAGTTTCCTTCGGTACCAACCGCAAAGACAAACAGCACGAACGCGGCCAGCACCAAATAGATGATCCCGATGATCCGAGCTCTGCGAATCTCGGCCGGGGTTCTGAGCTCAGCCAGGGCGGCGGGTGCCGTGGTAGCGCTCATGCCGACCATCCTTTCGTCAGCTGTTCCGCACCCTTGCCGGCTTTTACCCGGAAGACGGCTCGGATCAAGGCGGGGGCAGCAATGAAAACAATCACCAGGGCTTGGACGATCGTGACCAGATCGATGCCAACCGAGCTGGCTGCCTGCATCTTCAAACCACCAGCTTTGAGAGCCCCGAAGAGCAAGCCGGCCAGGACGACCCCGAAGGGATGAGACCTCCCCAGGAGCGCCAATGCGATAGCGTCAAAACCAATCGAAGCTGAGAAACCTGGAGAACCGCGGTGGAGTACGCCCAGGACCTGATTGGCCCCCGCAATCCCTGCCATGGCGCCGGCCACAGCCATCACCAGGACGTAGGCGCGGGTCACGCTGATCCCGGCATAGCGGGCACCGTCGGGGTTGTAGCCGACCGCCCGAAACTCGTACCCGATGGTTGATTTGAAGAGCAGCCAGTAAGCGAACCAGGCCACCAGTAGGGCGAGGATAATCCCCACGTGTACGCGATAAGACGCCCCAAACAGCTTGGGGAACCGAGCCGAATCCAGGACGCTCTTGGAGATCGGATCAGTCCTTCCCTCTGCCTGGATGAACGGAGTTTTCAAGGCCCACTCGACAAATCGAATGGCTATCCAGTTCAGCATGATGGTGGTGATGACCTCGTGCGCTCCCGTCTTGGCTCGGAGCCAACCGGGGAAACCACCCCAGATCGCCCCACCGATGATCCCAGCGATGATGGCCAACGGCAGATGGATGAAGATGGGAAGACCCTCGAACGAGAACCCGACCATAAGCGCACTCAAGCCGCCGATCAACATCTGGCCTTCGGCTCCAATGTTGAACAAACCGGCCCGGAATCCAATAGCCACGGCCAGACCGGCCAAGATCAACGGAGTGGCGGCGGTCAACGTCTCAGAAACTGCGCCTACTGAGCCAAAGGCACCCTCAAACAAACCGGCATAAGCTTCACCGATGGTCCGAAAAGTCTCGGTGATGGCCTCCCCCGGCGATTCACCCCAGAGTTCGAGCAGATCAACCGTCGAGACCGCAATAATGAAGGCGCCGATCACCAGTGCACTGAAGACGGCCAATATGGGTACCAGAATCAACGACTGCCAATCGGCTCCGATCCCCGATAGCTGCTCCCAGAACTTCCCCCGGAAGCTCTTGTCGTCCGGACTCTCCGGTTCGGATGGGACTTCGAGGTTCGACTCGGTCGGCTCTATGTGATCGCTCATTCGATTCCCGCTCCCGCCATAAACAATCCGAGTTCGGTCGTTGAGGTCTCGTCGGGCCGCCGTTCGGCGATGATCTTTCCGCGGAACATCACCAAGATCCGATCCGAAAGGGCCATTACCTCATCCAACTCTGTGGAAACGACCAGGACGGCCGCGCCCCCATCTCGTTCCTTGACAATGCGTTCGTGGATGTACTCAATGGAGCCCACATCGACCCCTCGCGTTGGTTGCGCAGCGACGATCAACTTGACATCTCGAGAGAATTCCCGCGCCACGATGACCTTCTGCTGGTTGCCACCTGACAAGTCGGACACCTGGACCTCGATCGACGGCGTGCGGACGTCGTATTCTTCGACCAGGCCGGTGGCCGCCTCCTCCACAGCATCCCAATCCATTCGAACCCCTCGAGAGAAAGGCTCGAGATAATACGAGTCCAGCACCATGTTTTCCTTGACCGTGAAGGGGAGGACGAGACCCATTCGTTGACGATCCTCGGGAACGTGGGCTACCAAGCGATCATGGATCTCACGGGGCGTGACTCCCGCGATGTTGTGCCCCAGCAGCTCGATCGAACCGGAAAGCGCCTGTCGCAGACCGGTCAGCGACTCAACCAGCTCGGTTTGACCGTTGCCCTGCACACCGGCGATGCCGACGATCTCACCAGACCGAACGGTGAAAGAAACCTCATCTACTACCGGATGGTTGCGGTCGTCGAGCACAACGAGATCCTTGACCTCCAGGACCGCCTCGTCGGGAGCTGCCTCCTCCTTGAATACGACGAGTTCGACCGGTCGACCAACCATCATTTCGGCTAGCTCCGACTCCGTCACTTCACCGGGAATGGCCTCACCAACGATCGCCCCACGCCGCAGCACGGCGATGCGGTCGGCAATCCCGAGTACCTCTTTGAGCTTGTGCGTGATGAAGACGATTGCCTTACCGGCATCTACCAGAGACCGGACGATGCCGAAGAAATCTTCTACTTCCTGGGGGGTGAGCACGGCGGTAGGTTCGTCAAAAATGATGACCTCCGCCTCTCGGAACAGCACCTTGATGATCTCCACTCGCTGTTGGATGCCTACCGGAAGATCTTCGATGATGGCTTCAGGATCCACCTCGAGCCCGTACTTGCTGGATATCTCGCGGACGTCCTGTCGGGCGGCCTTCATGTCTATGACCCCACCGCGACCGGTTGGCTCCACCCCGAGGACCACATTCTCGGCAACGGAGAAGACCGGCACCAGCATGAAGTGTTGATGGACCATCCCGATGCCAGCGGCGATAGCGTCGCCGGGACCGGCGAATTCCTGGAGCTCCCCATCGATGAGGATCTCCCCCTCGTCGGCCGAATACAAACCGTAGAGAATGTTCATCAGCGTGCTCTTGCCGGCCCCGTTCTCGCCGAGGAGACAGAGGATCTCTCCCGACTTGATAGAAAGATCGACATGATCGCTGGCCAACACCCCCGGAAACCGCTTCGTGATACCTCGCAACTCGAGTTCCACACATCCTCCAGTGCCGACCGTACGAGCAGCCTAGACGAAAGAAAGCCCCCTCCGAGCAGAGGGGGCTTTCTCGTAGTTGGTTGTTATCTCGAATTAACCGGCGTTACTGACGTCCAGCGAGCCGAGGTTGATCTGGGAAGCAAGATCTTCGATCTCGTCCTTCAGCTCCTGGGGTACCTCCGAATCGAGATCGTGGTACGGGGTCAGTCCACCGCCTCCAAAGAACTGGCCGGAGGTGAACGTACCGTCCTGCGCAGCCTTGATGGAATCGAAGACCGATTCGTCCAGTTTCTTCAGGATCGACGTGAGAATCACGCTCTTTGCCGTCGGCACCGTCTCGAACCAGTCGGCGTCGACGCCAACAATAAGCATGTCGCCTCGTTCGATCGCCAGGGCCGCCGTACCTTCACCAACCGGGCCGGCTACCGGCAGAACGATGTCAGCACCCTCGTCCGCAAAGCTCTGACCGGTTGAGCGGCCGTCTTCCTTGAGATCGAAGTTGCCAACGAAGACGCCTTCCTTCGTGTCGGGATTCCACCCGAGCACCTCGACGTTGGTGCCCTTCTGGGCGTTGTAGTACTCGGCTCCCCACACAAAGCCGTCCATGAAGTCGGTCACCGGAGCACCGATATCGATGCCGCCAAACGTGGCAATCTTTCCGGTCGTAGTCATTCCGGCAGACAGGTAGCCCGCTAGGAACGCCGGTTCGTTGGTGGCGTAGCCGTAACCCCTCAGGTTGGCGGGAGGTTCGGCCGGGAATTGATCCAATCCCACGAACAGTGTGTCCGGGTTGGCAGCAGCCTGCTCGTCGGTGGCATCACCCAACAGGAACCCGACCGTTATGACGATGTCGCAATCCTCGGCGATCATCGACTGAATATTCGGCACAAAATCCACCTCGGACTGCGACTCAACGAACTTGATCTCAACGCCAAGCTCGTCCTCGGCCTGCAACATGCCCTTGTAGGCCGTCGCATTAAACGAGGCGTCGTCGATGCCTCCGGTATCCGTCACCTGGCAGGCCAGGAACGTATCTTCGCCGCCGCCGCCGTCACCGTCGCCGCAAGCAGTTGCGACCATGGCGAGAACGACGAGCAAAAGCACTATTTTTCGCATTTTCAAGAACCCTCCCATTTGAGGTTGATCGTGGACTCTTCCACCACCGTAAGTGTAGTAACCCGAAAGACGCGCTGAATCCGAATCCGGACTGGGCAGTATCCAGGCGACAACCTCAGGTTGGGACTTCAAGCGGAGTAGGCCGCACCAGATAGATCCACGGAATGGAAATGAGCGTCACCAACCCTTTGATTACAACATTCACCCAGAAGACCTCCCATACGACGGCCGACGGCAGTACGCCGATGAAAGCGATCGACACAAACAACACCGAATCAAGCGGGACCGCAATCGAATTCGACGCCAGCACTCTCCCCCACTGGTGACGCTCACGGAACCTGTCAACCCACCGTTGGTAGACCTCCGTGTCGACCAGTTCCGAGACGACCTCCGCCACAATCGAGGCCAGCACAATCCTCCACACCGGAGCGAGCACTTCGCCGAAAGTCGTTTGGGGACCGGTGGCCAGGTCGGCCGGGAGTTGCGACACGACCCAGAACAGACCGGCCATGGCCAGGTTGATGAGCGCGGCAGCGAAGATCAACGTCCGGGCGGCGCTTTTCCCGGCGATCTTGTGCACGAGGTCCCTCAGCGTGAACGTGAACGGATAGACCAGCGTTCCGGCATCGACGGCAAACCCGGCGACGGAGATGATTCGCAAGCTGGCAATGTCGGCCAGCATCTGCGCAGCGATGTAGGCGGACGCCACTAGGAGGAAAGCACGAAGGGGTCGGTTCATGTGCCGAGACAGTAATCAGTCACCAGTCACCCGTCACCAGCTTGGTGGGAACCAACCCCCCTTGGGCCCGACAACTCCCCCCAGTGCGACGAGCTTCGCTCGTCAGGGGGGCGGGACACTGGGAACTGGAAGGGCGGCCCCGGAGGGCCGCCCGACTGGAAACTGCGAGGCTTCGCTTCGCCTATTCGCTCTCTGCCATCTCGACGGGCGGCTGGTCGGGTGCTTCGACCTCTTCGAAGACCAGCTCTCCGGTCTCTTCGTCGAAGTCCACCACGATCGTGATGCCGGCTTTGAAGTCGCCCAACAGCACTCGCTCCGACAAGGGGTCTTCCAGCATGCGTTGAATTGCCCGTCGCAACGGACGAGCCCCGAGTTCGGGGTCGTAGCCCTTCTCGGACAGGTGAACTTTGGCCGCGTCCGACAGGGCCAGCGACAGGCCTTGGGACTTCAGCTGGTCGTGAACCCGGACCAGCATGAGATCGACAATTTCCTTGACCTCATCCAGGGTCAACTCGTGGAAGACGATGACCTCGTCGATACGGTTGAGGAACTCGGGACGGAAATGCTTCTTGAGCTGATCGGTCACCTTCGTCTTCATCGCCTCGTAGCTCACGTCCTCCCCTTCGGCCACGAACCCGACCGTCTTCTTGCGGAGGTCGGCGGTACCGAGGTTGGAGGTCATGATGATGACGGTGTTTTTGAAGTCGACCATGCGCCCTTGGGCGTCGGTCAACCGACCGTCTTCGAGGATCTGCAACAGTGTGTTGAAAACATCCGGGTGGGCCTTTTCAATCTCATCGAACAGCACGACTGAGAACGGCTTGCGCCGCACAGCCTCGGTCAGCTGTCCGCCCTCGTCGTAACCGACGTAACCGGGCGGGGAACCGACCAACCGGCTGACCGTGTGCTTCTCCATGTACTCCGACATGTCAAGCTGAATGAGAGCGTTTTCGTCACCGAAGAGGAACTCAGCCAGCGTCTTGGCGGTCTCGGTCTTGCCGACTCCCGATGGGCCCAGGAAGATGAACGAACCAGAAGGACGCTTCGGGTCCTTCAATCCGGCCCGGGTCCTCCGAATGGCCTTGGAGACGGCCACGATGGCGTCGTGCTGACCGACGATGCGCTTGTGCAGTTCCGCTTCCATGTTGACGAGGCGGGCAGTTTCTTCTTCGGTCAGACGGTGGACGGGGATGCCGGTCCACAGCGCCAGGACCTCGGCGATCTCTTCTTCGTCTATGACCCAGTCGTTGGTTATTCCGGCTGCTTTCTGCTCACGTTCCCGCTCGGCGCGATCGGCGATGAGCGAACGCTCCTGATCGCGCAATTGGGCGGCCCGCTCGAATTGCTGGGACTGCACGGCTTCGGTTTTCTGAGTACGAATACCGGTCAGCTGCTCGTCGAGTTCTTTCAGTTCGGGGGTTGCCCCGGTGCGATTGATCCGCATCCGGCTGCCGGCCTCGTCGATCAGGTCGATGGCCTTATCCGGGAGGTGGCGGTCGGAGATGTAGCGGTCGGCGAGGTTGGCGGCGCTGACCAGAGCGCCCTGGGTGAATCGAACATTGTGGTGGGCCTCATAACGGTCCTTCAATCCGTCCAGGATCTGGATCGTGTCGGCCACCGTCGGCTCATCGACCTGGATGGGTTGGAAGCGCCGTTCCAGGGCGGAATCCTTTTCGAGGTACTTCCGGTATTCCTCGAGCGTGGTCGCGCCGATGGTCTGCAGCTCACCACGGGCCAGCATCGGCTTGAGAATGCTGGCTGCGTCGATGGCGCCTTCGGCGGCTCCCGCCCCGACCAGCGTGTGGATCTCATCGATGAAGAGCAGGATGTCACCGCGGGTGCGGATCTCCTTGAGAACCTTCTTGAGCCGTTCCTCGAAATCGCCCCGGTAACGGGATCCCGCTACCAGAGCACCCAGGTCGAGCGTGTAGACCTGTTTGCCTTCAAGCGTCTCGGGTACTTCACCGCTGACGATCCTCTGAGCGAGGCCCTCGACGATGGCAGTCTTGCCCACTCCGGGCTCCCCGATCAACACCGGGTTGTTCTTGGTGCGACGGGACAGAATCTGCATGACCCGTTCGATCTCGCGGAGACGGCCGATCACCGGGTCGAGCTTGCGATCGCGCGCCATTTGCGTGAGGTTCCGGCCGAACTGGTCCAATACCGTCGAACCCGAGGGACCGCTTTCGCCGCGTCCACCGGTGCCCGCCGTCTGCTCCTCGGATGGAGCCCCCGACAGCAGCTGGATGACCGTTTGCCGCACCTTTGGCAGGTCGGCGCCCAGCTTCTGAAGGACCTGGGCGGCCACCCCTTCACCCTCTCGAATGAGGCCGAGGAGGATGTGTTCGGTCCCGATGTAGTTGTGCCCGAGTTGGAGAGCTTCCCGCAAGCTCAATTCGAGAACCTTCTTAGCCCGCGGAGTGAAGGGAATGTGCCCGCTGGGCGATTGCTGTCCCTGGCCGATGATCTCGACGACCTGGGTGCGAACCGAATCAAGGCTGATGCCGAGCGACTCGAGGCCCTTTGCAGCAACCCCTTCGCCCTCGTGGATCAGGCCCAGGAGGATGTGTTCGGTTCCGATGTAGTTGTGATTGAGAAGGCGCGCTTCTTCCTGGGCGAGAACCACGACTCTGCGTGCCCGATCTGTAAACCGTTCAAACACGGCGCCAGCCTCCTAAGCCAATATCGGCACCCTCGAGGTAACGGGGATGCGCCCCGGCAGTATAGCGATGGGGCTTTTCTACCCCGGAACCTGTCGCTATGTGCCCTACCTCTTGTACGTTCATTCGAGTACTTCCGGATGTCTTCTTCTTGTAACACTAGGCCGGTCGTGGTTCATCCCGACTTGCCATGCTCCCGACCTCACTACCATGCACCATCGCACCCGGCGGAGACCCGTATGGACGCCCCCGAACTCACCGATCTGATCTCGAGCCCCCAGGTCTGGGAGCGGCTCGACCGCGTTGAGGAACGCCTGATCGAAGCGTCGCAGGCGGACGACCCCTTCCTCACGGAGATCGCCCAGCACGGGCTCCTGGCCGGCGGAAAACGGTTCCGGCCGCTGCTGGCCCAGCTGGCCGCCGAATTCGGTCCCAATATGGACCACCGGGCGATCGACGCCGGAGCCGCAGTCGAGCTGATTCATCTGGGGAGCCTCTACCACGACGATGTCATCGATGAGGCCGTGACCCGCCGCGGAGCTGCATCGGTCAACAGCAACTGGGGCAATACCATCGCCATCCTGGCCGGTGACTTTCTGATGGCCAGAGCTTCCGAGGTCGCTGCCTCCACCCTCGGACAAGAAGCGGTCCGCCTGTTGGCCCATACCTATGCCGAGCTGGTCGAAGGCCAAACGCTGGAACTGCAAGTCGACCACAACTTGAAGCACGGTCCTGTCGAGTATTTCCGGATCATTGGTGGCAAGACCGCCAGCCTGATCCGCACGTCTGCCCGCCTCGGAGCGATGGCCTCCGACGCTTCGCCTGAGGTGATCGAGGCGGTCAGCACCTGGGCGTGGGAACTCGGTATGGTTTTCCAGATCACCGATGATGCACTCGACCTTGTGGCCACCGATGGTTACCTGGGCAAGCCGGCCGGATCGGATATCGGTGAAGGCAAGTTCACCCTGCCGGTGCTCTTCGCCCTGGAAGGACCCGAAGGCCCGAGGATTTCCGAACTCCTCTCCGTGCCGCCCCCCTACCCCGACAACGCCGTCGCAGAAGTGATCGATCTGGTCCGATCGGGAGGCTATGTCGATCGGGCCCTGGTGGAAGCTGCCGACCGGGTCGGCGTCGCGCAGAAGGCAATTGCCGGTCTTCCCGACGGCGAGGCGAAGGTTGCCCTTGGCCGGTTGGGAACCTACCTCCTGGGCAGGGTCACCGCCGCCCGCGACTAGCTGCATTCGGAAGCATGGTCTGTCCGCTAGGCCCCCGACAGACGTGATCCGACTCCATCGGGGAGGCCGATCTCATCAATGGCCGCTCGGTATTGCCGGTTTCGGCTCGGACCGCGAGCGTCCTGATGTCGACCGGTTGTCGTCGTTATGAGTAGGCCATCGGGATCCGACGGCCGATCGAGGAGATAGTGGCGCGCTCGACGTCGACCAAGCCTGCCCGGGTGCTGGCTCGATTCGAACGACTCCACCGAAACAGGGTGCTCTTGACTGCGGCGTTATCCGGCAATCGGCCGGCGAGTTCGAGTGGTCGTTTCGAGCGGAGTGACAATCGGGCCCTTATCCTCTAGTTGGCGCCAACGCCAGAAGTGATGATGGATAAGTTATGAGCCGCTTTGAGTCCACCCGCCGCGAGGACCTGGCTGCCGTCTGCCCGCACTGCGAGGCCGAGCTCCCCGAGATCTTCTTCAAGAAGCCCAGGGGACCATTCGGGATCGGACAGGGATACCTGTTCTTCTGCCCCTCGTGTCGCAAGGTGCTGGGCGCCGGCGTGCAGTGGTACCCCTTCCCCGCCCGGTGACCAACAAGTGCCGGTCGTTCGGAGTGACTGGTCGTACCGCTCTCGGGTAGACCTGTCAGGAAGGAACAGCCAATGCGGAATCGGCCAACGGTCCAGGTGACCTCAGGTCCGCTAACCAACATTCACCCAGATCACCCGGTCTGAGCGATAACGCCCAAATATCTGGGACCGCACCCGATCGGCACCTATTTGCGATTGGTGATCGTCGTCCACGTCAACATGGTGTACGCCGAGCCGAAAAGGGCGAATAGGCCAACGTTTAGCCAACCGAGACCGTTGAGCGTCCCCTCAAACTGTGCCGAAGCGGCGACTACACCAAGTACAAGATTGCCTGCCGCCATAGCCGCAACAAACAGGAGTGCGCCGGAGCGGTCATCCGGTCGTCTCATGACCCAAAGAGCGGACGCAACAAGAAGAGCGAAAACCCCGAAAGCTCGGAGGCCGAGAGTGCCGGCCTGGTCAGTTGCTGCGCCGTACATCTGCAGCAACTGGTTGGGCAGCACCAAGAATCCCGTTCCAAATCCGACTAGGACAACGGAGTGGACTGCGAATAGAGGTTGGCGGCTCACGGACCTAACACTCTCCTACAAACAGCCTACGAGCGGTTCAGCGAGGTCCAGGACGCCGGTTCTGACCACGGTCCGAGGCTACCCGTTGGCCGACCGATCCGCCCATATCGAAGCCTCTTTGTGTCAAGGGGGTGTTTTCGGGCGCGTTGGTTGGGGCCGATGTTACCGGCCGGGGTGTAGGTTTGGGGGTGGTCCGGGGTGTGAGTGGAAGAGCCGGTGATCAGGATGCAAGGCCGGCCACGGGCTCTATTGAGACGGTCCTGATTGTCCCCCGGACCATTCTTGTTTAGGGCTGGGTCCGTTGGTGGTGATCCTCGATAAGTTTGCGGTAGACAGCATCGGAGATGCGTCGTTTCAACGCTCGGAGGGGTGGTTCTGGTCGACATGTCGCCGGGACAGCTTGCCATAGCACTGCGGGGGATCGATGAGGCCGGCCTCTCCGCCCAAGTGGTGGTGCAGCAGCGACTCTCGGCTAGCCGGACCGGATTGTCGTGCCAGTGGAGGAAGGTCCGCGGAGGGCGCGCACGAGGCGAGGCAGAGCCCAGAGGGCATAGGTTTGATGCCGACTTCTGACAAGTGCCGATACAGGTGCCAGCACGATGTGGCGGAGACCTGCGTCGGCGTAGTCCCTGATTGTTGCTTCCAACTGGCGGGAAGTTCCACCCACGAACCGCGCACGTACTACTTCGGGTGGCACCCGAGCGATGGCTGCATCGAGTGCGCGTCCATCAAGGGCTTCGGGAACAACTTGGCCGTAGCCGCCAAAGTCGGGGCCGAGTGGATGGTCGGAACCGAGTTCGGCCCACTGCCTTGCTGAGGTGCCCATGAGCGCCCAGTACCTCACGAGCGTGGAGCGGAGGAGGGCTTCGACCTTCGCTGCGGTTGGTGCCAGGACCACGGATGCGAAGAGCGAGGGTGTGATCGACTCGACACAACGGTTTGCTGCCCCAGCGGCGGTTCGGATGGCTCTCCAGCCCAGTTCATACTCGGCAGGACCGTGCAGTGGTTGGACCGGAATCCAGCCGTCCCCGTAGCGTCCCGCGAGTGCCAGCATCCGAGGTCCGTGCGCAGCGATCCATATCTCCGGTCTCCCGGACTTGGATGGAGCAAGATCCATAACCGCTCCATTGAGCTGGAAGTGCTTGCCATCGAAGTCGAACGGCCCAGACGAATGGAAGCACATGCGAATCACCTGGAGTGCCTCTTCGAACCGCCCAACCGGCTTCGGCACGGCAACACCGTACGGTTCTGTGTTCAGTCGCTCCCCCGCACCCACCCCAAGGATTAGGGGTCGCTTGGTCAACTCCGACAATGTGAGTGCCGCTTGGGCGACCATCACTGGATGTCGACGCAGCATCTCGGTCACCGCCACCCCAATGCGCACCCGTCCCGCAGATCGAGCCAGCGCTCCCAAGACAGTGAACGCTTCGCGAAGATCATGCGGACTGTTCGTACGACGGGCTCGCCACGTCACCGATGGCTCCCAAAGTACCCGTGGGACGAAATCTTGCCAATGATCAGGGATCACGAAACTATCTACCCCCGCCAGCCGCCCCCACCACAGGAACTGGCGCAGTTCTCGAACCGGGTTGTTGGTTGTGGCACAGATTCCAACTGCCACTCCCGGCGAGGGCTCCTCACCGGGCCCATCTCGAGTGGCGGTTCTCGGTGTGGCTTCGGTCATCACATCCCTCCTCGAAGAGATGCTTCCCTGCAACCGTATCCGTGGAGCAACGTTGCGACAAGAGGCAAACGGCCCATTGCGCTCCGAGGGCGTCACGCATTCGTCCAGCACGAGTCGCAACGGGGAGTAGACAGAACTCGGCGTCCGGGAGTCGCCTCGATGCCAAGGCCGGCAACCAGCTTCCCGAATTGTGAAGCACGAAAAGGGGCGGAGCCTGTTCGCCTACTCCGGTCGCATGGTCGGGAAGAGCAAAACCTCGCGGATGGTTGTCTGATCGGTGAGCAGCATGACCAACCGGTCGACACCGATACCCAACCCGCCGGTCGGGGGCAGACCGTACTCGAGCGCCTTCAAATAGTCTTCGTCGATCGGGTGAGCGTCTTCGTCACCCTCTGCCTTGGCTCGAGCTTGCTGCTCGAACCGCAAACGCTGGTCGATCGGGTCGTTCAACTCACTGAAAGCGTTGGCAAGTTCCATGTTGGCGGCGAACAACTCGAACCGCTCGGTGAGGTTGGGATCCAGGCGATGCACCCGGGCAAGCGGCGAAGTCTCTTTGGCGTAGTCGATCACGAAAACCGGTTCCCACAGGTGGGGTTCGACCAGTGCCTCGAACAACTCCGTGATCATTTTGCCGGGTCCCCACGCCGGTTGCGGTTCAACCCCATGCTGTCGCAGCAGATCGCCCAGCCGCTCGGAGGACCAATCGAAACCAACCTTCTGGCCGACCGCCTCTGACACCAGGTCGAGCAAGGCGACCCGACGATACGGTGGCGTGAGGTCGACGACACGTCCCTGATACTCGAAGGCGGTCCCTCCGGTGGCCGCGGTGGCGACCGCCGGAATGATCTCCTCCATCAAGTCCATGATGTCGTGGTAATCGGCAAGCGCCTGGTAGGCCTCGAGGGTGGTGAACTCCGGATTGTGGGTGGCGTCGATGCCTTCATTACGAAAGACGCGGCTCAGCTCAAACACCCGTTCGAAGCCGCCGATCACCAGCCGTTTCAAATGCAGTTCCGTGGCGATCCTCAAATACATGTCGATGTCGAGCGCGTTGTGATGCGTGACGAATGGACGGGCCAGCGCCCCGCCCGCCAGGTTCTGCAGCATCGGGGTTTCAACTTCGAGGAACCCGCGCGTTTCGAATTGGCGTCGCAGCTCGGAAAGTACGCGGGCCCGCGTAGTTGCCACGCGCCGGGCTTCCTCGTTGACGATCAGGTCGAGATAGCGCTGGCGGTAGCGGCGCTCCTTGTCCTGGAGTCCGTGCCACTTCTCGGGCAAAGGACGAAGGGCCTTAGCAAGCAGAACAAAGCTGGAGGTCTTGACGCTCAACTCTCCTCGCCGTGTGGTCATGACCTCGCCTTCGCAGCCGATCCAGTCACCGGAGTCGACGTCCTCGAATTGCTCGAATCCCGCTTGGCCGAGAGTTTGGCGATCGACGAACAGCTGGATCGTTCCCCACCCATCCTGGAGCACCACAAAGATGAGCTTGCCGAGCCTTCGAAGATTGAGAACCCGGCCGGCGACCGAAACAACCCGGCCGGTCGCATGCCCGGGTTCCAGTTCGCCATATTCGGCCTGCAGGTCGGTCGTGCGAGCAGTCCGGTCGAACCGTACCGGATAGGGCTCAATGCCTCGCGTCCGGGCGTCATCGACCTTGGCGAGCCGTTGAGAAGTCAAAGGATGGGCTGCCAGCGGCTCGGTGTCGGACACCTCTTCGTCGGGTTGTGATTCGGTGATTTCGTCGCTCATGGCAAGGCGACACTAATGCCGCCGGTCCTCAGTTGTCAGTCGTGAGTCATCAGTTATCAGTTATTAGTCGCTTCCCCCCTGACGGGCGAAGCCCGTCGAGTTGGGGGGAGGTGGCCCGTAGGGCCGGAGGGGGGTCGCGACTCCTAGGGTCGGAGCGGGTCGGGTTGGACGGGGTCGGCCGGATGGAAACGACCCTACGCCAACTGATCGCTATCGACGGATCACTCGTGATTGATCTCGAACAGCATCCTCAGGCCGTCCAGCGTCAGTGTCTCATCGACGGTTGTGACCGTCCGACAGTGGGGCACGATGGTCGGAGCGAGGCCGCCGGTGGCCACGGTTTGCACTTCACTGCCAAGCTCCGCCCGGATCCGATCGATGATGCCGTCGACATATCCGGCATGACCGTAGAGGAGGCCGGATTGAATCGCTTCAACCGTCCCTTTGCCGATGACAGAACGAGGAGGAGTCAGTTCGACGCGACGCAGGGCGGCAGTGGCGGCTACCAGGGCGTCCATCGACACCTCGAGGCCCGGGCCGATTACGCCGCCCAGGTATTCGCCGCTCCCGGAGACGATGTCGAAATTGGTCGAGGTTCCGAAGTCGACCACGATGACCGGTGTCCCGTAGCGGGCCCGGGCAGCCACTGAATTCACGATCCGATCCGCTCCTACTTCCCGGGGATTGTCGATCAAGATCGGCATGCCGGTTTTCATTCCGGGGCCGACGACCAGGGTGCGGTCGACGACAAACAAACTAAGGGCGTCGGACAGGGCCGATATGGCTCTCGGCACCACACTGGAAATGACCGCTCCGGCAAAACGCTCGGGATCCACTCCGTGCTGTTCGAAGAGGCCGTGCAAGAGCAACCGGTATTCGTCCGACGTCCTTTCGCGCACCGTCGACAGACGCCAATGGAGAGCGAGTTCGTCTCCCGAAAAGAGGCCGATCGCGGTTTGGGTGTTCCCCAGGTCAATGGTCAGCAGCATGATGGTCTCCATAGAGAAGGCTCGGGTGGTCAAGACGCACTCCGCGATCGGCGGACATCGATCCGTCCGCCTCAACAGAGAATGCAACGTTGTCGATCAACCTCGTCGCTCCGACCCGGGCGGCAACTGCGAGGAAAGCCTCCCGGTTGACGAGCGGCAGGCGCTTGGCGGTTTCGGCATCGGCCACGGTCACGTAGTCGATCTGGGCGTCGTTGATGGTCCCGCGCACGATCCCCTCGAGCGTATCGGCATCCCGCACGCCGGCCTCGAAGACATCCGCGGCCTCCATCAGACCCCGCGAGATTCCCAGAGCCCGGTGACGCTCCACCTCACTCAGAAAGACGTTTCGGCTGGAAAGGGCCAACCCGTCGGATTCGCGCAGCGTCGAACCACCAACGACTTCGACCGGAAACGACAGGTCGGAAACCATGCGCCGTACGACGGCGAGTTGCTGGGCATCCTTGCGACCGAAGTAGGCGCGGTCGGGCTGGATGCCGGCCAGGAGTTTGGCAACCACGGTCGCAACCCCGGCAAAGTGGCCGGGCCGGTGGGCACCCTCCATCTCGGTGTCCAAACCGGCTACGGACACCCGGGTTTGAATCGGCGTGGGGTACATGACCTCGAGCGGCGGGGCGAACAAGAGATCGACACGTGTTTCCTCGGCCAAGCGGCCGTCGCGCTCCAGGTCTCTCGGATACCGATCGAGATCTCCCTGCTCGTTGAACTGCAACGGGTTCACGAACAGGCTGACAACCAGGGTGTCCGATTCCTCCCGTGCCCTCGCCATCAGTGAAAGATGTCCCTCGTGGAGAAACCCCATGGTCGGAACCAGACCGGTGCTCCCCCTGGCGGCTTCCCGAACCTCTGCGAAGCTCTCCAGGACCCTCACAGGATCCCCTCGAAAGCGGCCGTCGTGCCGGCGACCCGGGCAGTTGCCTTCGCAAAAGCCCGGTAGTCATTCTCCGAGTCGGGCGCCGAGCGCGCCACCGCCGAGAGTTGGCTCCGCACTGTTCCCAGATCACCCCTGGCTATGGGACCGGTAAGAGCAGCTGCCGCTCCCAGACGAAAAGCGTTGGCCGTGACCGTTTCGACCAGGGGACGGGCGGCCTCAAACGGAACGCCTGCCAGGTCGAAAAGCTCTTCGGCAAGAGCCAGCGCCGCAATCAGGTAGTTCGAGCTGGCAGCAGCGGCGGCGTGGTACAGGTCACGGCACTCATCGGCAACGGCGAATGGGTGGGCGTCGAAGGACTTGACCAGGCCTTCCAGAAATGAAAGCAATCCCGGGTCCGGGGCGGCTATGGCGACCCAGGATCCCGGCAGGGCGGCGGAACCGTCGACCGGGTTGGGCAGGCTCTGCAACGGATGCAGGGAACCGGTCTTCAATCCAACGTCGGACAATGCTGACAGGGCGGAAATTGGTTTGAGCCCGGAAAGATGGGCCGCGTAGCGAACGCTTGCAGAGAAAGGGGCGAGACGACCGGCAATGTCTTCGATGGCGTCGTCTCGCACCGCCACCACCAGAAGATCTGCCTGCGGAAGATCGACATCCCACTCCAGCACCGGGGCATTGAGTTGTCCGGCAGCGTCGGAAGCGACCTCCGGATTTCGGGCAAGAACCCCAACCACCTGATGGCCGGCCTCCCGCAACGTGATGCCGAGCGACAATCCTGCCCGCCCGGGACCAACCAGAATGAACGTGCCCACCTGTTCCTCTCAGTTCCAGCCCGTGATGCGGGGCCGCCTGGAAGGCTACTGGAACTCAGCGGCCGGCAGCCAGCAACCAGCTTCAGACGATCCAGGGGATCATCCGGGCCCGGGTCCGGGCGCGATAGTCGAGGTAATCGGGGTATGTGGCAAGCAGCCTTCGCTCCTCGAAACCGGCCTTGAGCCAGAAGAAGGCGCTGCCACCGGCCGCTGCGACCAGACCGACCCAACTGAGTTGATACAGTGCCAGGCCGACCATCCCCAGCACCAGGCCCCCGTATACAGGATGGCGGACGTGGCGGTACACGCCCCCGTGCACCAGATTGCCAAGCTCCAGCGGCTCGGGGTACGGCGTCAAGCTGACGCCCAGATGAAGCAAACCGAGGATGGCCTGCGCCGCCCCGATCAGCAGCAGGGCGGCACCCAACCAGACCAACCAGCGGCCGGACTCGATGGTGCGGTCGAAGTACAGAGCGGCAACAACCACCACTGCTCCGATCGCAGCCTGGGCCACGACCCACCATCCGCCCCGCTGCCCGAAGCTCGAGTGCGCTTCGTTGGATGGTGATACCGGGCTCTCTGCCGCTGCTTGAGCAGACAGGCTCTTCGGTGTGGTCTCCTCAGGCCACCAGGTCCCTACCGACACCACCTCCTGATCGGCGAGGGCCGGGAGAAGGTCGGCGACACTACGACCCGTCGGGGTTTTGGCGTCCGGCCAAGCTTCTACCAGTGGCTCGAGGACAAACCGTCGTTCTGCGAAACGCGGGTGCGGTACGACCATCCCCCCCTCCTCGGCGCGCCGTGTCCCGTAGAGAATGAGGTCCAGGTCCAGGCGGCGGGGACCCCACCTGACCTCACGGACCCGCCCGGCCTCGGCCTCAATGCGATGGAGCTCATCGAGCAACTCCCGGGGACCAAGCTCGGTATCGATCACGATGACCGCATTGAAGAACGGGTCCTGATCGGGGCCGCCGACCGGAGCCGTTTCGTACAGCGAAGAGACCGCGACGACCGCTCCCAGCTCGGTGAGAGCATCCGCCCCGGAGCGGAGCAACGCACGCCTATCGCCGAGGTTGGAACCCAGAGCGATGGCTGCCTTGGTCATCGCTCGCGTCGCAGTTCGACCACGACATCGTCGAACGGAACGGCGATCGGGGCGGCCGGCTTGTGTATGCGCACCTCAACCGCCCCTACCCGCTGATCCTCCATTACGAGATCCGCGACACGGCCTGCAACCCGTTCAATGAGATCCCACCGTTCGTCGGACACCCTTGCGTGAATAGCATCGGCCAAAGCCCCGTAATCGACCGTGTCTGCCAGATCGTCGGACGAAGCGGGAATAGAGAGGTCGATGTGCAAGACGACATCCACCACAAACTCCTGACCCGAGGACTTCTCTTCTGCCAGAACCCCGTGAAACGCAAAGATTCGAAGTCCGGTGAGGGTGATCGTGTCGCCGTTCATCGTCAATACAGTGACCGGCAGGGCAGATTTGTTCGATTCGCACGACCGCGGCGCTCCGCCATCACCCTTCGGCCGGCTCTCACGAGGGAACGGGGATCAGTGACCGACCTTCAGGACCGAGGGGGCGTTTGAGAATCTCCTGGATGAGGGCCGAGGCGAGGATCGGATCGTCGATCAATTCGGAATGCACGAGATACCCGGCCAGGACTCCCGCCAGCGTGTCATCGACGAGATCGCGATGGACGAGAACGACTGCCTGCGGGTCTTTGAGCGCCCCGTCGAGGCCCTTGAATACTCGCTGGACATCGGCCGGCTCGTAATCGGCGGTGAGCGGTTCGCCGCTCACGTCGAACCCCGAGTCCCGATAGCTGGCCAGATTCTGCGACCCGCCGAGGAGTGAGAAAACGGTGGTAATGCCTGCTTCCTCTTTGAGCCAGAGGATCTCCTCTTCCCGTCGAACTCGCCGATGTTGGATCCCGTACCCGCCAATCCGTTCGGACACGGCCAGCCGACCCTGAATCACCCAGACAAATTCTCTCGGTTTGAGACCGGTCACGGCCCTTCCTCCACTTCGATCGAGCGGACAATGGCATCGGCTATCAACACCGCCTGACGGGTCATCGCCACGTTGTGGACACGCACGACGGCCGCCCCCCGGGTCGCTGCTATCGCCACCGTAGCGGCAGTGGCGACGTCGCGCTCAGCAGGGTCGGGTTCATCGAGAATCTTCCCGAGAAAGGACTTGCGCGATGTTCCGATCAACACCGGATAGCCGGTTGCTACGAGGAGATCCAGACGGGCGAGAAGCTGCAGGTTGTGCCGCTGGGCCTTCCCGAATCCTATCCCCGGATCGACGCAGATCCGGGACGGTTCTACCCCGGCGCGTTCTGCCACGGCGGCCCGTTCCAACAAGAAGTCGCGAACTTCGACGACCACATCCCCGTAGGTCGGATTGTCCTGCATCACCTGCGGTGTCCCCGGCATGTGCATCAAGACTGCCCCACATCCGGCTTCCGCGACGAGCGGAGCCATATCGGGGTGACCGAACGCCGAGACGTCGTTGACCACGACTGCACCTTCGGCCAGCGCCGCCGCCGCCACCTCCGGTTTTGAAGTGTCCACGGATACGGGGACACCGGCCGCGACCAACCCGGCAACCGCCGGAATCACTCGTTTGATCTCTACGGTCGCGGAGACTGCCTCTGCGCCGGGGCGGGTCGACTCACCGCCCACGTCCACGAGATCGGCACCGTCGGCGTGCAGACGTCGTCCGTGAGAAATGGCCCGGTCGGACCCCAGAAAACGACCCCCGTCCGAGAAGGAGTCGGGAGTGACGTTGACCACCCCCATGATCAATGTGCGGTCTGTGGTTGAAAGTACCCGGTCTCGGATCGCCCACTGAACCAAATCAACGGCCTCCGAAGACCAGCGACATAGCCTCCGATCGGGCCGCGGCGTCCTCGCAGAAAGCGCCTCGCACGGCGGAAGTGACTGTCGTCGCGCCCGGTTTCTTGATGCCGCGCATGCTCATGCAGAGGTGCTCCGCCTCGACCACCACCATCACCCCGTAGGGCTTCAGAGTGTCCATCAAAGTGTCGGCAACCTGAGTGGTGAGTCGCTCCTGCATCTGCGGGCGGCGGGCATAGGTGTCGACAAGCCGGGCGAGTTTGGATAGTCCGGTGACGGTGCCTCGCGGGGTATAGGCCACGTGGGCACGGCCATGGAAGGGAACGAGGTGGTGCTCGCACATCGAGTAGAACGGAATGTCTTTCACCATGACGATCTCATGATGTTCTTCATCTTCAAAGATCGTTTCGACGATAGCGCCGGGATCCTTGCGGAGGCCACCGAAGACCTCTGCATACATCTTGGCAACCCGTTTCGGCGTATCGACCAGTCCTTCCCGTTCGGGATCCTCCCCGATCGCTTCCAGAATGGTGCGGACGGCCCCGGCTATGGCGTCGAGGTCCGGGGGTCCATGGGAGTCGTTGGCCGTCATTGAGAAGTGCCCTTCAGATCAGGAACTCGGTTCGCGAGCGGCCGCAACGCTGTCGGGGATGACCGACTCCGCGGCCCCGTTGTGGCCGTTGGGGATCTGAATCCGCATCGCTCCGCTTTCAGCGTGCTCCCATTTGGGAACATCGACAAACACTTCTGCTACCTCGGCGGCGTCGATGGTCTCACGTTCCATCAATACGTTGGCCATGCGGTCGAGAGCGTCGCGATGGGTCGCCAGGATCTGGCGGGCTTCTTCGTGAGCCTGGCTGATCAGTTTGCGAACTTCGGCGTCGATGAATGAAGCAACCTCGTCCGAGTAATCCTGCTGACGACCGTAGTCCCGGCCGAGGAACACCTCGCCGTTGGCGTGTCCGTATTGCATGGGCCCCAGCCGGTCGCTCATGCCGTATTCCATCACCATCTTGCGGGCGATGTCAGTCGCCTTCTCGATGTCGTTGGCTGCCCCGGTGGTGGGATCGACGAAGATCAGCTCTTCAGCCGTTCGCCCACCGAGCAGCATGGCGAGCTGGTCGACGAGCTCGCTGCGCCGCATTAGATATTTGTCCTCGGTCGGCAAGGCCTGGGTATGCCCAAGGGAGCGGCCCCGCGGAATGATCGTGACTTTGTGGATGGGATCGGCCATCGGGAGAGCCCAACCGACCAGAGCGTGACCGGTCTCGTGGTAGGCGATAACGAGCTTCTCTTCCTCGGAGATCAACCGGCTTTTGCGCTCCGGGCCGGCGATGACCCGTTCAATGGATTCCTCGAGTTCGTCCATCGAGATCTCCGTCTTCTCGCGCCGGGCTGCCAGAATCGCGGCCTCGTTGATCAGGTTGGCCAGATCAGCCCCGGTGAAACCAGGGGTTTGCCGGGCGAGCACCTCGAGGTCGATGTCGTCTCCCAGCGGTTTGCCGCGTGCATGCACAGCCAGTATCGCTTTGCGGCCGGCCAGGTCGGCTCGATCGACGACGATCTGCCGGTCGAAACGGCCCGGTCGCAGTAGAGCAGGGTCGAGGATGTCGGGCCGGTTGGTACCGGCGATCACGATGACACCGCTGTTGACGTCGAATCCATCGAGTTCGACCAGCAACTGGTTCAGCGTTTGTTCACGCTCATCGTGGCCACCGCCCAAACCGGCACCCCGGTGGCGGCCAACCGCATCGATCTCGTCGATGAACACGATCGCCGGCGCCTGCGCTTTGGCTTGCTCGAACAAATCTCGAACCCGGCTGGCGCCAACTCCGACAAACATCTCGACAAAGTCGGACCCAGAGATCGTGAAGAAGGGCACGCCTGCCTCGCCGGCAACGGCCCTGGCCAGCAACGTCTTGCCCGTACCGGGCGGGCCGAACAGCAGAACCCCTTTCGGGATCTTGGCTCCCATGGCCCGGAACTTGTCGGGGTTCTGTAAGAATTCTTTGAGCTCTTCCAACTCTTCGATGGCTTCGTCGAGGCCGGCAACGTCCTGGAAGGTGACCTTGGGCATGTCCTTGGTGACCTGCTTGGCACGGGACTTACCGAACTGCATGACACGATTACCGCTGCCCTGCATCTGCATGAAGATGAAGACCATGAACCCGATCAGGAACAGCCACGGGAGGAAGCTCAACAAGATCTCCCAGATCCCGGCTGGTTCTCCGTCGATGTCGACTTCGACACCTGCCCCGCGTAGGCGGGCGGACAGTTCGTCCTCCTCTTCCGGGGGATACTCGATCCGGTAGTCGGGGTCGTCTCCCGGAGTGTCGATGAACTGGCCCGTGACCACGTTGGACTTGGTCATCAGCAGGGCTGATTCCACCTGACCATTCTCGACCCGGTCCCAGAACTCGCTGTACGAGATCTCCTCCGGTTGAGCGACGCTACCCATCATCTGCTGCAACACGATCAGCATGACGAGCGCTATCACCCCGTAGATCAAAATGGAGCGGAACGTGCGGGTCAAGACACTCCTTGCCGAGTTAGCTGCGTTGCCCGGGCATCACCGTATCACTGTCTGTGATGGGCGCAAACCGGTAGTTGAGACCATGGTATGCCGTTTCTGGAGGTATGCCACAGTGCGAGTTATCAGTAATCAGTAATCAGCTGTCCGTTGTCAAGACTGAGCACTGCAAGGTCAGCGCTCTTGACTCACTCCGGGCCTCGTTGCTGGGAGCGAACCCCCTCCGTCGAGCCTCCTCAGGCTCGACTCTCCCCTCAATGCTCACTTCGTTCGCCCGGGGGAGGAAGTGTCCTAGAGAGAGCTTTCGTCCATGACACCGATGTAGGGCAGATTGCGGAACTTGCCTGCGTAGTCGAGTCCATAGCCGATCACGAATTCGGGCCCGATCGTGAACCCGGTGTACTTGACTTCGAGCGGGGTCCGCTGGATGCCTTCCTTGACCAGAAGGGCGGCTACTTCGAGCGATTCCGGACGGCGAACCCGCAAACTCTTCAGGAGGTAATTGAGGGTCAGTCCCGAATCGATGATGTCCTCGACGATGAGCACGTGCCGGCCGGCGATCTCCTGGTCGAGATCTTTCAGGATCCGGACAACGCCGGATGTCTGGGTGGCGGCGCCGTAGGAAGAAACGGCCATGAAGTCGAACTCGACGGGAAGTTCGATTTGGCGCGCCAGGTCGGCCATCACGAGAAACGCGCCTTTCAAGACTCCCACGATCAGCAAGTCTTTGTCCTGGTAGTCGGCTGTTATGGCCCGGCCCATTTCCGCCAGCTTCGTTGCGATCTCCTCGGCTGAGATCAGCACCCTCTCCACGTTCACGAAGATCCCTCCAATTCGGCGCGCACCCAAAGGTAGCGTGTCGTAGCCTTCTCCACCCAACCGGCGTCGGCCCGCCGCACCCCGGGAACCCAGATCACGTCTCCGGCAGCGGCTACCACGGGCCACCGCGGCCGTTCGGCTGCAGCGACCCGGGCTTCACCGAAAACAGCCGACAGCGGCTTGGTGCCTCCAACAATGGCGATTCCGTCACCGGGTAGTGCGCTCCGCACGACGGCCGAGTCCGGTACCTGGTCGGCATCGAATACCTCGGCGAAGGCCGACAGCGGAAACACCCGGGGCGGGATCTCCTCCACCCACGCTTCGAGTGTCCAGGATCCGAATCGAACCCTCCCGGGCAGTGCCCAATCCTGCGCCGGGGGGGCCCCTACTTCCTCAGGCTTTCTCAGCGTCAACCAGGGGCCGTCCCGCTCAACCCGAATGGGACCTGCCAACTCGGTAGGCGGACCCCCGCCTGCAACCACAAGGACCGCGACCACCTCGGCCGCCGAACCCGGATACCCGTCGTCGCGCGCGGCTCGCAGGGCTCGGCGGACGGCCCGGGCGGCGATCGGACGGGGCGCAGTTGCCAACCGGGCGGCCGGCAAACGCACATTCGAAGGGCCAACTTCGACCGGTACGGTGAGCGCCTCCTTCTCGAGGTGCTCCTCGTCGATCGCGAGCGAGGACGCCAATCTGATCAGGGCCGAGCGAAACGATGGATTGAAGTGGCTTTCGACGTAGGGAATGAGGTCAAGTCGGAGAGCATTGCGACGGAGCGAACCATCCAGATTGGTTGGATCGTCTGCCCAGGGCAGACCCAGCAGCGCCGCCAGTTCGCGGGTCTCCGTGCGAGAGACATCCAGAAGAGGGCGCACGATTCGACCTCTTTTCGCGGAATGCCAGACAAACCGGCCGACCCGGCTCCCCGCACGAGATTGCCGAGGACGGTTTCGGCATGATCGTCCATCGTGTGCCCGGTCAGCAACCACTCGTCTTCATCCAATTCGTTTTCGAGAGCGGCGTAGCGAACCATCCTGGCCTGCCCCTCCGCCGTTGGTCCGGGGTATGGGTGCGTCGGGACCGCCAGAAAGTCGACCGCCAGGTTCCCCGCTACCGCCTGTGCAGCCCGGCGCAACCCCCCTGAAGCCGGCCACCCGTGGTCGACGTGGACGGTCCGCACGTCGGCTCCCAAACGGACGGCCGCCCAGGCGCAAACGGCGCTATCGGCGCCACCACTCAGGGCGACGACAAGGCGTCCCTCCGGCAGATGTTCTTCGACGCGAGCGAGGACGGCCTCGCTCAGGTCGGTCAGGCGACGCGAGCCAGCCATCGTTCCGGATGCTCGATCTCTTCCAGGGTCGGCAGATGATCCGGGCTTTCCCAAGCGTGATCCAGCGCTGCCCACCCGGCTCGACGTTCGACGCCGAGCACAAACTGTTCACCGAGCTCGTACTGTCGCATCTTCATTTCGAGGCCGGTCAAGCGATAGAAAGCCGCAGTGCGTGGATCTTTACGACGATTCTTCAACGTGTCCGACATTCGCCGCTGTGTGACGAGGACGCGACTACCGATGCGATCCATTACGACGTGACCGTGTCCCTCCAGGAATGACATCAAGGCCTGAACCTGATCCAGCATGGCTCGCTGGTCATCGGATGCAAACAAACCCAACAGACCCGTATCTCCGACCAGAGGACGACCTTCGGAGGCGGCGGTCCGCGCCTCGGCTACCAGCCTCCCGAACCGGCCCGGTTCAGGTTGAGCAGTCGCGACCAGCTTCTGAACGAGCCCCAGAAAGTAGTCCTGCATCCAGGGGATTCCTACGAACTGCAACCGGTGCGTGCACTCGTGCAGCGCCAACCAGAAGCGGAATTCGAGGGGACGGAACTGATGCGTACGCTCGAGACTCAGGACGTTCTCGCCGACGAGATAGACCGTGTCTCCATCGTTTTCCTCGTCGGCCGGCAACACCAATTCGTACTGGCCCAGCACGCGACGAGCCATGAAGCCCAGCAGTGCTCCCATCTCGGCCGCAACGAGGCGCTGGGAAGTACGGGCAGCAGCTTTGCCAATCAAACCGGACTCCCGGAACCGCTCGGTCAAGCGCTCTTCGGCCGGTTCCAGCATCTTCGTGAAGAACCGGATGTTCTGTTCGGCCCATTCCAGACGGGACACAACCGCCACGGTCGGCACGCCCGGGCCGGTCAGGCCGGTCTCTTCCACAACGAGCCGGCCGGCCCGATCAACAAATTCGGGAGCCTGGCTCCGCAGCAGGCGCTCGTGATAGGTGCCGCCCAGCGGATAGTGGCCGGCCACTCTCCCCGCAATTCCGGCAGCAGACGACCAGGGAATCTGGCCGCTCACTGGATCAGCCGGTACCTGGTCCGCACCACCTTGAGAAAATACGCCACGATGCTGCCGACGACGACCAGTAGAGCTATGACGAGGGAGGTCGGAATCAAATACCGGAACGTCCATGCCTGCTCGACCTCCGCAGGAGCCGCCGGATTGACCTCGACCGCAGGTTCGGGAATGTCGACGACCACGGCGGGTTCTTCGGCAGGAGCCGTTGAATCGGTCGGGGCCTCCTGCGCTTTCCCGGCCGGAGCCAGCACCATGACGAGGAGACCGATGAGGGCAAAGACCGTTGATCGACGCTGGAGGTTTGACATGGCCGCTACAGACTACCCGCAGCTGTGAATCGGGGCGAGTGACTAATTCCCGAAGCCGGACTCGTTTTCTCTCAGGTAGGTGCGCAGCCTGTCCATCACTTCCGGTTGCGGTTCCTCGCGGAGGCGCTCACGCACGATGGCCTTCAGGTTGTGTTCAAACCCGAAGGCGCCCTCGCAGGGGGGGCACTTCTTCAGGTGGCGCTTGATCCGAACTTTCCTGAACCATCCGATCTCGTCGTCGAGGTAGAAGTAGATGTGCGCTACAGCGTCTTCGCAGTTGTGCTTAGTCATCTCCTGCCACCTGTTCTCCCGTCAGACCGTGTTCCTCCGCAAACACCCATAACGCTTTTTGGAGTGCCTTTCTTCCCCTATGGAGACGCGACATCACCGTCCCGATGGGGACGTCCAGGATCTCGGCAATCTCTTTGTAGGAAAACCCCTCCACGTCGGCCAGCAGGACAGGCATCCGGAAGTGTTCGGGAAGTTCCTCGACTGCCGCTTTCACGTCGGCATCTACGAAGTGCTCGAGAACCTGATCTTCGGCACTTCTGGCGGCGCGCCCCGACTCGACCGCGCCCATTCGTTTGTAGAGATACAGGTCTTCAACCTCACCGAATTCCACCTCATTGGGCCGGCGCACTTGCTTGCGGTACCGGTTTATGTAGGTGTTGGTGAGGATCCGATACAGCCACGCTTTCAGGTTGGTTCCCGCTTGAAACGTGTGGTACGCCCGATAGGCCTTCAGGTATGTTTCCTGCACCACATCCTCAGCATCGGCCGCATTGCGCGTCATGCGGAGCGCCGCCGAATACAGCTGCGGCGCAAACTCCATCGCGTCTTTCTCGAAATCAGCCTGATCAGCCAGAAACTGCTCCCCGCCGGACGATCAGGACGATACCTGAGAAGGTCAGAACTAAGAAGTCCGGCAGCCTTGCGCAGCCGCAATCGCCTGGAGAGCGACCGACTTCCTGCAGCCCACCACGCAGTTTCCCGGTGAAATCACCTTCCTGGCTTCAACCGTCCACCCAGGTCGCAAAGACCTCACCGAGGTCGCATCCACAGTGCTGTTCGGCCAGAGCACGGAAGCCATCGCCGGTGGCTATCCCCCAGCGGTTGGTCTTCACGTAGTCGCGGAGAAACCCTGCAAATTCCTCCCGCCCCATCCGATCCTCCAGTTCGGACAAGAACAGCGGGCCGCGCCCGTACACGATGGGCGAGTATTCCTCTGCGGCGTACCGACTGGTCGAAAGGCCAATGGGGATCAGCTCACTCTGGATGCGATCCCATCTGGAGACCCAGGACCGGCGGTACTCCTGTTCCGCTTGGTCGCCGTAGACCTCCCGGTAATAGAGCCCGGTGAGGAACTGGGCGAGGGCCTCGTCGAGCCAGGGCTCATCAAGCTGGTCGTTGCCGACGACGTTGTAGAACCACTGGTGAGCAACCTCGTGCACGACTGTGCCTTCGAGCATGACCGCCGCCGGCAGGTCCGCGACGAAGGATTCGAGGTCGTACATGGCACGTGAAATCGTGGTCATTCCCGGGTATTCGATACCGAGGAACTGCATGGGGGTGCCGATCACATCAAACTCGGTATAAGGGTAAGGACCGAAGCGCTGGTGGAACAACGTCAGCGCATCAACGGCAAAGCGCAGAGCGGTTTCTGCTCCGTCGCTGTCCTCTGACCGGGCATAGCTGTTGATGACCGTCTCCCCCGCCCGCTCGCGGAATAGGCCGAGGTCGGGGGCGGCCGCCACGGAGAAATCTCTGGCGGGTCCGGCGGCAAATGTGACCACCTGATCTCGTCCGGCGCGATCCCGTTCGACCTCGGTTCCAGTTGCAACAAGATCGAGATCACGTGGCGCGGTCAAACGCACCAAGAAGAACGAAGCATCGAGATAGGTCATGTCACCAATCGGTACGAGTTCCTGCACGTTCCAGCCTTCATCGTCGAAGACCAGAACAACCGGGTAGAAGCCGTCGAGTAGCAAGAACTCGTCGAAGTACCCGAGCACACCACGGCTGCCGACCCCCTCTTGGCCGAAGCGGATGTCGAAATCCACCTGCACGGTGACTGCCTCACCTGGCGGCAAGGCCGTCGGGAGCGCGACCCTGAGCGCCGTATCCGACCACTCCAGGACCGGGACGATCTCGGTACCTGCTATCGAGAGGGAGGAAACTGCCATGTCGGCGCCGGTGGCATTGGCGAACAGTTGCAGGTAGATCTCCTCCAGGGATTCCGTTTCCCGGTTTGTGTACTGGACCCACTCACGACCGATGAGACCATCCAATTCGGGGTTGATCACCACGTCGATGTGGTAGACGGTGGCCCCAACCAGGCCCTCGATTTCTGTCGTCCCCACAAGCCCTTGTTGGAATGCGGACCGGTCATCCCACGCAACACCGAACGGATCTTCCGCGGCCGGGACAGCGGGCGGTCCGGTGCAGGCGGCCAGGCTGACGACGGTCAAGGCCAGCACGGTGGCCCATGTGAAGGATTCGCGATGACGCCACTCCATTACTTCCAACGCTACGCCGGATAGCGCGTCGGGGATCAAGGCCCGCCGACTGGCCGCCGGTGGTGGCCGCTGGTTGGCAGCTGGCTGCTGGTTGCCGGAAGCTGAGTGCTAACTTATGCGCCGCGCCGGAGTAGCTCAGGGGTAGAGCAGCTCACTCGTAAGCATCCGCCACTGAACGCAGTGCTACCAGGCGATTCCCCACCATCCGGTCGAGCGAAACCAGCACAATTATCTGCTGTGGCCCAGGTCGTCTTGCCGGTACGTCAAGGAGCCGTGGTGGTGACAGAAGGAGCTGTGGTGGTGGAAAACGTGGCCGGCCAATTGTCTTGTGGGAGCGCCTCACCCTCGATGCTGATCAGTTCGCCGCTCTCCGGATCGGTTCCAGATTGATAACGGGTCACGCCGTGGGAATAGGTCCCAAACCAAACCGAACCATCATCCCCAATCACAACCGACGTGAGATCGTGACCGGCCAGTCCGTCGTCAATTGTGAAGCGAGTCCACGTTTCGCCCTCGAGGCGGTACACCCCCGGGTCGGAGTATTGCGGCCGCCACCACTGATCCCTCTCGGAAACGTCGTCGACGATGAACCACCCCGTACCGTCGGAGTCGAACACCGCATCGATGACGCCGCCGAGCGGGAACGTCGTCCAGGCTACGCCGTCGAATCTCAGCAACCGGCCATCCGATGCCTCCATGTCGAACACGGCCGCCAGCCACGCCGAACCGTCCGGTGCAATCGTCGAACAGATCCGGAGCGAACTCTCCAGGAGCGGGATAGGTATGAACCGTGATTCCGTCGTACTCGTACAAGCTGGTCCCACCACCGGGCCCGCCTGCCATCCACAGGGTCCCATTGGGCCCAACGGCAATAGTGGGGCTGACCATCATGGGATTCTCCTCATCCCATTCACGGCTTGGAAGAGGCTCGAATTGTTCGTTGACCGACGCGAAGGATCCCTCCGCGAGCTTCACCACATCATCCCCTTCGCGGCCCCACGCCGCTCCGTCACCGCTGACCACGACCTGGAGAAGGGGCCCGAAGGCTTCGATGTCTTCGGGTTCGATGAATCGTCCACTCGCCACTCGAATAGCGGGCCGCCTGACCTCCTCCGGTGAACCACAGGACGAGGTTGGGGGCTGCGTTGACCGACAGATCACCGCCACGATAGAACTCGTTCGGTGCCTGTACCGGCGTCCACGCCGTCCCATCGAAGGAAGAGATCCCTTCCGGGCCGATGACCCACACCATTCCATCATCTGAGACAGCCATGTCGCACCCACATTCACCGAGCAGACCGTTTGCGCCGGTGTAGGTGGTCCACGATTCTGGAGTCTCCGGTGCCACGAATTCGGGCTCAGGGGAGCCGGTCAGCCAGACACCAATGCCGATGGCAGCTCCTACGAGGATTGTGGTGGCAAAAGCCATGAGCGCGACAGACGTGATCTTACGGCGGCGACCACGTCGCAGGACGGTTTCGAGCGAACCCGACAAGGGGGGGACTGCCGAACGCTCGACTTCCAACTCGGGAGTGATCAGTTCGTCGAGTTTCACGGTTGGACCTCCTCTCGAAGCCGTGTCAACGCACGAGACAACCGGCTTCGCACCGTTCCGATCGGAACCCCGAGCGCATCGGCGATCTCCGACTGAGTTTCGTCGTACAGATAGCGCCGTACCACAACGGCACGCTGGTTCGTCGGAAGTTCCGCCAATGCCTTCGAGATTGCCGGATCCACCGGAATTGGATCCCAACCGGGATTGTCCGAGGCATGGGTGTGGATGAGCTTTCGTCTGCGTCGGAGCTGCGAGATCGCCCAATTGAGAGCTACCCGATAGGTCCATCCCACGGGGTTGTCCTTGCGGCAGACTGTTCGCCATCGCTGGTAGGCACGGACCATGGCTTCGTCGGTAGCCTCCCGGGCAAGATCGGGATTACGCAGGGTGATGGCCAGCGGGCGGTAGATCTCCGACCATTGGCTCCCATAGAAGTCCTCAAACACTGTCGGACGGAGCCTCTCCGTTTGTGTCTCTTCGGGCAGCGTCCTGGACATGTCGTCCGTCTCCTTCATTCAGCAGACGCTCGAGGACCCAATTGCAATCCATCCTTTCTTCACAAACTCACGCAGAATCTCGAATCCATCGTCTCCCGAACCGAGACCGGCTACAAGCGAATCCACACCCGACCCGATTGACTCCTCCCTCGCTTGCCCGGAGCGCAAGGTCAAACCTCCCGGTCGGTTGGTAGCTGGAAGCTGAAAGCTGAGTGCTAACTTATGCGCCGCGCCGGAGTAGCTCAGGGGTAGAGCAGCTCACTCGTAATGAGCAGGTCCGGGGTTCAAATCCCCGCTCCGGCTCCATCCCTCGAATACGTCATGTTGCCGGGGTCAACTCGGCAAACAGAGTGGCGAACACCAGCTGAGGACGCTGATTGGCCTGCAACTCTGTGACCGCGTTCAATACCCGGTCGGCATTGGATACGGCTGCGCCCGGTCGAATCATCGCCAGGGTGGCGGACGGGATATCGTGATTGCGGACCGGCCCCCCGAACTGAGCGGAAGCAGCGTCGGTGTACCAGGAAGCCAGGATCTCCAAGCCGGTGATGTGCAAAGCCCGCTTCTCCCGCCGCCGATCCCGCTCGTGCCGCTCCCGTAGCGCCTTGAGACGGGAGGGCGGAAGATCGTCGGTAGCTTCCCCCCTTTGCCGCGCATCGAGTGCCTTGAGAAGGGGTTCGGCCGCCTCCAGGACTGCGTCGGCGAGACGGAAGGCCTCCCCCGGATGAGGAGATACGCGCACCGGAACACTGAGCCACAAATCCCGGTAGGCGGCCAGATCGCGGTTGGTCGCCAACCCCAAGGCCAAGCCGGGACGGCCCCCGGAGATCCGGGCAGCTTCACCGGCCTGGTCGGCATCGATACCGCGGGCCTCCAACGCGCCGATGAGGGTCTCTTCGCGTACCCGACCGAACTGCACGGAGCGACAACGACTGGCGATGGTCGACGGGAGGTCATCTTCCGATTCGACGACGAGCACAAACACCGTGCTCGGAGTCGGCTCCTCGATGGTCTTCAGCAGCGCACTAGCTGCCTGCTCGGACATCGAGCCCGCCTCGTCGAACACAAACACCTTTCTATCCCCTTCAACCGGCGCCATCGGTGCCTGTGCAACTGTTGCCCTGGCTTGCTCGACCGATAGGGCCGTCCGCCCGTCGGGCTCAACGGCAATAAGGTCAGGATGGTTTCCCGATTTCGCCCGGCGGCAGGACGAACACGGTTTGTCGTGTACTCCGTGGACATCGCACAACAAGGCCGTGGCGAAAAGATGAGCAACGGTGCCCTTGCCGACGCTCGATGGGCCGGCGAACAAATACGCATGGGCCGGCGCCGTGATCTCCCTGGTCAGCAGACCGACGACCCGGTCGTGCCCGATCACTCCGTCGAAAGGCCCATTCACCATCGACCTCGCACCAGGCTCACCACCTGCCCGGTCACGTCATCAACATCTCCAACGGCGTCAACAACAACGACGCGGTCCGGCTCGGCATCGGCCAGTTCCTGGTAGAACCCGGCAACGCTCTGCTGGAACTCAAAACCCTGGCCACCGATACGGTCTTCGCCCTCCTGGCGCTCCAGACCGGCCTGCGGGTCCACGGCCAGCACAATGACCAGGTCCGGCCAGATGCTGCGCAGCCCGGCCTGGTTGACCTTACGTACGGCTTCAATCCCCAACCCGCGAGCGCCACCCTGATAGGCAAGCGACGAATAGACCGACCGGTCGCCGATCACCCACGCCCCCCGGTTCAACGCGGGTTCGATGACCTCCTCAGCAAGTTGGGAACGCTGGGCAGCGAACAACAACGCCTCGGTCCACGGCCCGATATCGTCACCATCGAGCAAGAGGCTGCGAATCCCCTCCCCCGTCCATGTTCCACCCGGTTCTCGCACGATCACAACTTCGTAGCCGTCGTTGCGGAGCGCAGCCGCCAGTGAGTTCTGGATGGTCGACTTTCCAGCACCTTCAATCCCTTCCAGGGCGATGTAGCGGCCCCGGCTCACTTTTTGTCCTCCGGCGATCGCCGTCTGCCGCGCACCGACGTGAAAGCGTCGCTGGCATCCTTCAGGGTCCGATAGGTCTCTTCACTGAACTCGGGACCGGACAGGGTGCTGCGTAGATTCCACAGCGTCACCAGACCTGCCGACAGGACGATCGCGCCTCCGACGGCCAGGGCATTGCGAATCCCGTTGTCGAATGGAGCAGGGAGAAGGCCGTCCAGCACTTCGGCGGCAAAGCCGCCTAGAGCAATAGATATGAGGAGCGACGTTCTCGCCAGCGTGTACAGAGCGGCAAAGGTCCTGCCCCGCATCGCATCGTCGACCTGTTCATGGAGGTGAGTGAAACCCATCACATAGGAAGACCCCGCACCGATCCCGGCCAGGAACAGCCATCCCGCAGCGGCGAAGACGGAGTTCATGGTTGTGACCATCGTGATCGCAGCCCCCGTGAGGATGAGACTTATGGCAAACGTGAGATCTCGCCTCCCGATTCTGGAGCCGATTGTGGCCAGCACCAGCATGCCGCCCCCGACGCCGCTGCCCAGCGCCGTGATGAGGACCCCGAAGCCCGCTCTCCCGCCCCCCAGAACATTGCGGGAGAAGGGTTGACCGAGAATGAAGAAGATGCCTGCTCCGAAGAGGGCTGTGGCCATTCCCACGATCACATTGCGGACGCCCGGATCACCGATCACGAATTTGACGCCGTCAGAGAGATCGCGGAGCGGCGCCCGCCAATCCAAAGCTCCCTTGGCCTTGCGGTGCTCGGCTACCTCTGGCTTGGGAATGGGAATCCTGGCAACCAGAAAGGCCGACAAGAGGAACGTGAGAGCGTCGAAGGTGAACGCCGGACCAAAATCCACCCCGAATCCGGCCAGGTCGGGTACCCAATCGCCTACCGTCACCAGAAACGAAAAGAAGGCCGAGGACACCGGCAGACTGCCGTAGGTCGCCACCAGGGTGATGGAATTTGCCGATATCAGGCGGCCGACGGGAACCAGATTGGGAACGCTGGCATCGCGGGCAGGTTGCCAGAACAGAGTAAGGGTCTCCATCAGGAACGAGACCAAGAACAACATCGCGAGGTTGTCGACGAACACCAGAGAGAGCACCAGAACCGCTCTGGCGATGTCCGCTACAACCATTGTCAGCTTCCGATTGAACCGATCGGCCAGCACACCGGAAACGGCGCCGAACAAACCCGGAAGCATGCGGGCACTGAGCGGCACGAGGATTCCGGTCACCCCACCCAGCTGATCGGCCAGAGCGATCGTTGCGAACAACGCCACCCAATCGCCGAAGGAGGAGACGACCCCTGCCCACCACAGGCGAGCGAACGGACCCCTTCGTAGAAGGCTCAACGGTCGCGCGCTCTGTTCTGCCCCTTCCACCATGACAGAGAACACTAACGTTCCCGGTCGTGGACCGTTCGCGCGCTTGCTCAGGCCGCAGTGTTGGGTCCATCCGCCCGATTTCGTGCCGAAGCGGGATCGACATCAACCCCAAATTCGTCGGCTTCGTTCGCCCCGGGAGTAGGCAACTGCTCCGTGATGACTTGACTTTTCCCAAGTCCGCTTAGTATTGCTTGCTCTGTGTCTAAACCACTCATCATTGTCGAATCCCCCGCGAAGGCGCGCACGATTGCCGGTTTCCTCGGCTCCGACTACGTAGTCGAGTCGTCGATCGGGCACATCCGGGACCTCCCCCGCAATGCCGCTGAGATTCCGGCCGCCTATCGCGAGAAGCCCTGGTCGAAGCTCGGCGTCGATGTCGACAACGATTTCAAACCGCTCTACATCATCCCCCGTGAGAAGAAAGAGCAGATCAAGAAGCTCAAAGCTGCGCTCAAGAACGCTTCGGAGGTCTATCTCGCCACAGACGAGGATCGTGAGGGCGAATCGATTGCCTGGCACCTGCTCGATGTCCTCAAACCCAAGGTCCCGGTACGCCGGATGGTGTTCCACGAAATCACCCCGGAGGCCATCAGCCTTGCCCTCGAGCAGCCAAGAGACATAGACGATCGTTTGGTGGAGGCGCAAGAAGCGCGACGGATCCTGGACCGCCTGTACGGGTACGAGGTCAGCCCGGTGCTCTGGAAGAAAGTGCAGCCCAAGCTCTCCGCCGGGCGAGTGCAGAGCGTCGCCGTTCGGGTGGTCGTGGATCGCGAAACGCGAAAGAATGGCCTTCCGATCGGCTGCCTTCTGGGACCTCGAAGGCCTCTTCGTTACCGCAGACGGTGAGAACTTCCTAGCGACCCTGGTGATGCTCGACGGGCAGCGCCTGGCCACGGGCAAGGATTTTTCGGAATCTGGAGCGTTGACGGGCGACGCCTTGCCTCTCGACGAGGTTGGCGCAACTGCGCTTGTCGAAGGCCTCACCGACGCCGGCATTGAGGTCCGCTCCGTGACCCGCAAGCCGTACCGTCGGTCGCCGTACCCGCCCTTCCGCACCTCCACCCTGCAGCAGGAAGCGGGACGCAAGTTGCGGTTCGGGACCGCTCGAACGATGCGCGCCGCACAGCGTCTGTATGAAAACGGATACATCACCTACATGCGCACGGACAGCACGGACCTGTCAGAGACTGCGGTGGCGGCGGCCCGCCGACAGATCGCAGAAATGTACGGCCAGGATTACGTACCTGCCAAACCGCGCACGTACAAGAGCAAGGTGAAGAACGCTCAGGAGGCTCACGAGGCTATTCGTCCCACCGGGGAGACCTTCCGCACGCCCGAGGAGGTGGCTGCTGAGATCGACGGGGATGAGGCCACCGTCTACGAGCTGATCTGGAAGCGCACGATCGCTTCGCAAATGGCCGATGCGACCGGTGAGAGCATTCAGGTTCGCCTCGGTGGTACATCGTCGAGCGGCCAAGATGCCGAGTTTGCGACGAGCGGCAAAGTCATAGCGTTCCCCGGCTTCCTGCGCGCCTACGTTGAGGGCAGCGACGACCCCGACGCTGACCTCGACGACCAGGAGCGACGGTTGCCACCGCTGGCCGAGGCGGATCCGCTCGACGTGGAAGAGATGACGGCAAAGTCGCACGAGACAAAGCCGCCGGCGCGGTTCACCGAAGCATCCCTCGTCCGACGTCTCGAAGAACTTGGCGTGGGCCGGCCCTCCACCTATGCCAGCATCATCACCACGATCCAGGACCGGGGTTATGTGTGGAAGAAGGCTTCGGCCCTGGTGCCGTCGTTCACTGCCTTTGCCAAAGTGACCCTGCTGGAGCGCCACTTTCCCAACCTGATCGACTTCGCCTTCACAGCCCGGATGGAAGACGATCTCGACCAGATCGCCCGGGGGGAAGAGGCCTCGGCTCCCTGGCTTGGCCGGTTCTATTTCGGAAACGGCAAACCCGGTCTTCACACCATGGTGACCGAGCGGCTCGCCGACATCGATGCCCGCGAGGTCAATTCGATTCCCATCGGCACCGACTCCGACGGGGTGGAGATCGTTGCCCGGGCGGGCCGCTACGGACCGTATCTGCAGCGGGGTGACGACACCGCCAGCATCCCGGACCAGGTGGCACCAGACGAGCTGACCGTCGAGAAAGCCATCGAGCTTCTCTCGGCCCCCAGTGGCGACCGGGAGCTGGGCAACGACCCGGAAACCGGGCTGTCTGTTTCCATCCGTACCGGAAGGTTCGGGCCCTACGTGCAGCTTGGCGAGCAGGAGGAAAAGAGCAAGCCGAAGCGCGCTTCTTTGTTCAAGTCGATGGACCCGGAGGAAGTCACGCTCGAGGTCGCCCTCCAGCTGTTGTCGCTGCCAAGGGTGGTCGGGGTAGACCCGGCGGACGACGAGGAGATCACCGCCTCGAACGGCCGCTACGGGCCGTACATCAAAAAGGGCACCGAAACCCGATCGCTCGAAGACGAGGAACAACTGCTCACTGTGAGCGTCGAGGAAGCACTCGTGCTGCTGTCCCAACCCAAGCGGCGCCGAGGTCAGCAGGCCGCTGCAGCCCCGCTCCGCGAGCTGGGTGTCGATCCTTTTTCCAAGAAACCGGTGGTACTCAAGAACGGCCGCTACGGGCCGTACGTCACAGATGGAGAGGTCAACGGATCTCTCCGCAAGGGCGACGACCCGGACAGCATCACGCTCGAAAGGGCCGCCGAACTCCTTCAGGCGCGCCGGGACAGCAAGAAGTAATCCCGGCTATTCGAGGTGGGGGGCGACGTTGTAGTCGGCCAGTACCTTGCGTCCGTCTTCGATGACCACATGGCTCACCGAGGTGTTGGCGGGTACGCCGAGCCTCCGTCTGCTGGAGTGATTCAACCCCAGGATGTCTGACACGTAGCCACGTATTGCGGCCCCGTGCGAGACGATTCCTATGTGTCCTTGATCGCGAGGGGCGACCACCTCCGAGACGGCGCCAATCATCCGCTCGCACATGCCGGCCCAGGTCTCTCCCGTGTCCCCTCGCGGCAGGTCCTCTTCGAGTTCATAGATTCGGTTCCACAGCTCGGGCCAACCTTCGACGATCTGGTCCCGGGTGTGACCTTCCCAATCCCCCATGCCAAGCTCGACCAGCCCGGGGTGTGTCGCCGGGTCCGATCCGTCGGCGAGTGCCCGGGCGGTTTGGTAGGCACGCCCGAGGGGTGAGGAATAGACAACCCCGAACTCTCCGTACCAGCCGGCCAGATCGAGGGCCTGGCGGCGACCTTCGTCGTTCAGTCCAGTATCAGTCTGACCTTGCCAATGACCAGTCGCATTCGCATCGGTTCGTCCGTGCCGGACCAGACCGAGAACCAGTCCCCCGTTCCGAAGCCGGCTACGGGCCCAACCATTCACCGCCCCCAGATGCGCGGCATCGTTGAATCGAGCCACCTGGACCCAGCCGTGATGCTCGACGATGGTCGTCATCGATGTGTTGGTAACCCGCGATAGGTGTCGATAGGTCTCTCTGGTCTCGAGTACCAGACCCATGATCGCTTCGATCACCCCGCCGTGGCACACGACTAGAGCCGACTCGCCGTCATCCAGGCTCTCGAAAACACGGTCCCGCGCCTTTGCCACACGGTCGACCAGCTCCGACATCTTCTCGCCGCTACCACCCAAGGGCACATCGTGGCCGTCTCGCAGCGCCATCAGTTCGTTGGCAAACTGCTCGCCGATCTCCTCATTGGTGAGACCGTCCCAACCCCCGACGTCCATCTCCCGCCACGAAGCGTCGGTCGTGAACGAAACGTCGAGCGTCCGAGCGGTTTCCACCGCGCGCTCCATATCCGATGAGATCACCACATCGAACTGCTGATCTCGCAATCGGGTGCCGGCGGCCACAGCTTGCATTCGCCCCCGGTCGGACAGAGGACTCGATCCACGACCTTGAACGATGCCGGAGGCGTTCCCGGTCGACTCACCGTGACGCATGAAAGTAATCGAGCGCATAGCCGACGATGGTACCGGCGGTGTGCCCTTTGCCGCCCGCCGGACCCTCAGGCGATAAACGCCGACGCAAAGATCAGGCTGACGATCGTCATGACTTTGATCACAATATTCATGGCCGGACCGGCGGTGTCCTTGAACGGATCACCAACCGTGTCACCGATCACGGCCGCTTTGTGAGCGTCAGAGCCCTTGCCGCCGTACGCACCCGACTCGATGAACTTCTTGGCGTTGTCCCAGGCGCCACCGGCGTTGGCCATATAGATGGCCAGGAGAAACCCGGTAACCAGGGCACCGGCCAGGAAACCGCCCAGTGCTTCAACATCGATGAAGCCGATCACGATGGGGAAGAGAACGGCCAGCAACCCTGGGGTCACCATTTCGCGCAAGGCCGCACCGGTGGCGATATCGACGCACTTGCCGTACTCGGCCTTGACGCCTTCCCGGCCCTCCCGCAAGCCCGGGATCTCCCTGAATTGGCGGCGCACTTCCTCGATCATTTTGGATGCCGCCCGACCAACTGCGTTGATGGTCATCGCCGCAAACAGGAACGGGAACATGGCGCCGAGGAAGAGCCCGACAATGGTGCCGACGTTGGTCAGGTCGATCGATTCGAGCTTCACGGCCTGCGTGAAAGCCGAGAACAAGGCGAGGGCGGTCACCGCTGCCGAGGCGATAGCAAACCCCTTCGCCATTGCGGCCGTCGTGTTGCCCAGCGAATCGAGCGCGTCGGTCGCTTCTCGAACTTCGGGAGGCAGATGTGCCATCTCGGCGATACCGCCGGCGTTGTCGGCAATGGGTCCGTATGCGTCGACTGCCACGGTGATCCCCAGCGTTGCGAGTACTCCGATCGCAGCGATGGCAACTCCGTAGACCCCACCACCGTCACCGAGCGCCCAATCGCCCGCCCAGAATGCTCCAAAGATGCCGAAGGCAACAACGATCACGCTGAAGGCTGCAGAACGCATCCCTTCTGCAATGCCGGCGAGAATCACCGTGGCCGCTCCAGTCTCGGACTGGCGGGCGATCTCCTTGACCTTCTTGTGATGGTCGGACGTGAACCACTCAGAGATCTGACCGACCAGCATGCCGACAGTCAGCCCGATCACGACGGCCACAAACAAACCGATCGGGTTGGCGACCCCCGAGTCCCCGCCGAAGATCCAGACCGATAGTCCCAGGACGCCAAGAGCCGTCAGGCCAGAAGCAGCCCAGGTCCCCCGATGCAGACCGGCGGCCAGGTTCTCACCGCTGACCCGGACCAGAAAGGAACTGGCAATCGAGGCCACCATGCCAAGCGCCGCGACGGCCAGCGGGAATATCACGGCCTCCGACAGAAAAGAGCTCCCCTGGAAGACGATCACGGCATAGACGATCGGAGCGATCAGTGACCCGACGTAGCTCTCGAAGAGATCTGCCCCCATCCCTGCCACGTCACCGACATTGTCACCGACGTTGTCTGCGATCGTGGCCGGGTTACGCGGATCGTCTTCGGGGATTCCCGCCTCCACTTTCCCGACCAGATCGGCCCCCACGTCTGCAGCCTTGGTGAAGATGCCGCCGCCGACTCTGGCGAACAGCGCGATCGAGGAACCACCCAGCCCGATGGCAGCCAGCACCTCGGCCCAGCTCGTATCCAGATCGCCGACTCCGAGCAACTCAGTATTGAACAGCCAGAAACCGAGACCGACGCCGAGCAACCCGAAACCGGCAACGGTGAAGCCCATCACGGCTCCGCCACGGAACGCAACCGGCAGCGCCTTGGCGACCCCACCTGTCCTCGCGGCTTCTGTGGTCCGCGAGTTGGCGGCAGTGGCGATCCGCATACCCACAAAACCGGCTCCGCCGGACAAGAGGGCACCGAACACAAAAGCGGCGGCCTTCCAACCGCCGAAGGGGAGCAACGTTGCAATCAAAACGGCCAGGATCAGAACGAAGCCTGCGACCCAGGTGTACTCCCGACGCATAAAGGCGTCGGCACCTTCCCGAATAGCATTCGAGATCGACACCATCTGATCCGACCCGCGGTCCATGGCCAGTACATGCCGCCCAAAGTAAAGGGCCAGTCCCAGAGCCATGACTGCCGAGATAATTGCCCCTACCAAAAAGAACTCGGTTGACATCTCCCCCTCGTTTGTTCGCCGGCATTCGGAGTATAAGAGGCGAGCGTTTGCCCACCAAGATGACGGCTAATTGTGACAACCGGGGACGTTGTCCCTGTTGGGATGGTGTGATTGGTTGAGCCCTCCTTGCGAGACTGTGGGTTGAAGGACTCACGACTCGAAGGAGGGCTCATGTCCAACGGTAGACCTCAGCATCCGAATGCGCCGCTTACGGTGGAGGGGCGGCGTCGGATGGTTGGTTGTGTACTGGATCGGGGGTGGACGGTGGAAGCCGCAGCGGAGCGGTTCCAGGTTGATGCGAAGACGGTACGTAAGTGGCGCGATCGATACCTCGCTGAGGGTGAAGCCGGTTTGGAGGATCGGTCGTCGAGGCCGCATCGATCACCGAACCGGACCCCGAGGTCGATACGGCGTCGGGTGATTCATCTCCGCCGCAAACGCCGTTGGGGCGCGGACCATATTGGGTTCGAGGTCGGGTTAGCTGCCTCGACGGTGCAGAATATCCTCAACCGGGCCGGCCTGGGACGCTTGGATCGGGGTGACCGCGCCACCCGACATGAACCGCCACGTCGTTATCAGCGAGACACTCCTGGTGAGCTGATCCACGTCGATATCAAGAAACTTGCTGGGATCCCTCCAGGTGGCGGCTGGCGTATCCGAGGGAAAGGCTATCCAGGGGAGCAGGCCAAAAGCCGCCGGGTCGGTTACCGCTACATCCACACCGCTATCGACGACCGCAGCCGGATCGCTTACTCCGAGATCCACACCGACGAACAAGCCGCCACCGCCGCTGGGTTCTGGAGGAGAACCGCCGCCTGGTACCAGTCGATCGGAATCACTCCGAAACGGGTCATAACTGACAACGGGTCCTGTTACCGGTCCGGACTGTGGCATCGCGCCTGCGCGGAAACCGGCACCGAAGTCAAGAAGACCCGACCCCGCCGGCCCCAAACCAACGGCAAAGTCGAACGATTCCACCGCATCCTTCTCGAGGAGTGGGCCTATATCCGCCCCTGGACCTCAGACAACCAACGGACCGACCACTACCACCGCTTCATCCACTTCTACAATCACCACCGACCCCACGGATCGCTCAAATGGGCCACCCCCATCAGCATCCTCCAGGACAACCTCCCCGCGGAGCACAGCTAATCCTCCGGAATGCCACGCAGCGTGGCGTCCTGCTCTGGCGACCCGGTGACGGGCGAGTCGAGGATCTTGCCCATGGAAGCAACAGACTCTTCTTCGGCTGCGGTCTCATCATCGAGAGGATGCGCCTTCAGCATCCGGTTGAGAATCAGCGGCGCTATCAGAGTGGTAACCACCACCATCAGCACTACCACCGCGTTATCACCAGGGCTTACTACGGACCGCAATTCGTTGGCTCCCAGGGCGGCGAAAATCAAACCCACCTCGCCACGGGGAACCATGCCCACCCCGACGATCCGTCGGTTCACTCCTTTCGACAGGACCCCGAAGCCGGCTACGAACTTCCCGACGATCGCCAGCACAGAAATCAATCCGCCTGCCAACAGGACCTGTGGATCCGACAAGGCGATGACATCGACCTGGGTCCCGATAAACAGGAAGAAGATGGGCACAAAGAGGAATGCAATTGGTCGAAGCTCAGCTTCGATTCTGTCCGAGAAGCTGGTTTGGCCGGCGACCAGACCAGCGGCGAACGCACCGACAATCGGTTCGAGACCGGCGAAGTGTTCTGCCGCCAGCCCGACCGCAATGGCGAACACGAAGGAGCCGACGACAAAGCTCCCTTCGACCTTGAGGAAACGCAGGAAGCGGAAGAAGAAGGGCGCAATGACATGACCGACGGCAACTACGACGACCAGAAAGCCCACCGCTTTGGCCGTGATCCCGAGCAGGGTGCCGGTGGTGAATTCGCCTTCGCCCCCGAGGGTTGCCGCAACTACCCCCAGAATTATCAGTCCGACCACATCGTCGATGACCGCGGCACCGATGATCGTTTTCGCTTCGTCGGTGTGGAGGCGGCGCAGGTCGGCAAAAACTCGGGCGGTGATACCCACGCTCGTCGCCGTCATCGCCGCACCCATGAAGAGGGCCAATTCGGTCGAACCGCCCCCAATCGATAGCCACTTGACCGCAAAGAAACCCAGCGCAAACGGGGTTGCCACCCCCACAAAGGCCACAGAAAGGGCAGAAGGACCCAACCGGGCAAAGGAGCGAAGGTCCGTCTCGAGGCCGACTTCAAACAGGAGCAGAATCACGCCGATTTCCGCCAGCGTGGAGAGCAAGCCACCGTCGCCTCCGCCCACCCAGCCGAGCACGCTGGCGCCGATGATGGCTCCGATCAACAACTCTCCGATGACTGCAGGTTGACGAAGCCGGGCCATCACCTCTGCGCCGACCTTTGCCGCAATGAGGATTATCAGCAGTTCGACGAGGCTCTCGAAGACCTCCACCTTCACTCCCATCTGCGGACACGACAGATGCTAGAGCACGCAGCCGTTCGCCGACGCCGCGCCGGGTACCGATAACCCGACCGGAGCTCTACTGTCCTAATTTCCATGAAACGACTGCACTTCGCCGCCCTCCTCGTGATCCTTTCGATGACCGCAGGCGCTTGCGCTGCGGAAGCCGAACCATCGACCACGACCACGACCGCGACCTCAACCACATCGACCACGGCGGCAACAACGTCGACGGCAACGCTTCCGCAAACAACTGTTTCACTGGAGCTCGCTGGTGCACCAGCCGGTCTCGACGCTCCCGTCCTCGACCTGTACACCTACGCGGCAGACCCGGCCGCGGGAGAGGTCCCGGATCCGCCTGCGGGCCTGGTTGAACATCTTGCCGACCTCGGGCAGACCGTCGGAGAGGTCGCTGTTTCCGGCACGGTCACCACCGGGACGATCGTCGAATCGGAGGTCGCCGTCGTGGTCGCCGACGAAGACATCATTCTCCTCGTCAACGACACAACCGGTGGCTGGAGGATCGTGGGAGCGCGCCTGTCCAGGTTCGCCAAGACAGCCTGGTACGGCGACGGCCCGCGACTCGCCCTCGTCATCGGCTCGGATGCTCGTCCCGGTCAGAATCCGCTCGGCTACCGGGCAGACTCGCTGCACCTGGTGGGCATGGTTCCCGGCACCGGTCAGGGATCGATCGTCGGAATCCCCCGGGACTCCTGGGTCGAGGCTTCGTACGGGGGAAATAACAAGTTCACCAACGTCATGGCGTCCCACGGGCCCGAAGTGGTCCTCGAGACCGCCCGCAATCTGACCGGCCTGCCTCTCGAGGGCTACCTGGTCACCGGCTTCCTCGGTTTCGAGGGCCTGGTGGACGCCTTCGGCGGCTTCGAGTTTGATGTTCCGTTCGCCATGGCCGAGCCGAAGTCGAAAGCGTTCTTCAGTGCCGGGCTGCAACTGTTCGGCGGAGCGGACGCTCTCGCATTTGCCCGCAATCGCACCCTGGCCGGAGGCGACTTCACCCGGAGCTATCACCAGGGTCTCTTGATGGTGGCCGCTCTCCGAAGAGTCCAATCGCTCGGAATCGGAGAACTACCCCGCCTGCTCGAACTTCTCGGTGAGTTCGTCTGGACCGATCTCTCTGCGGAGCAACTCCTCACCCTGGGAGCCATGACCTACGACCTGGATCCCGACACCCTCGCCAATGTGGTTGCCGACGGCCGGGTGGGGACGGCTGGGAGCGCCAGCGTGGTCTATCTGACCGATGCCGCGTTCGATACTTTTGCCGACCTCGCCGACGGGGTACTGGAAGCGGAGTGACCCTCCCGGCGAAATTGTCACGGGGAGATGACAAACTGGAGTCCCATGGACCTCGACACACTGGTACACGCCTGGGTCGAGGACCCGGACCTGGAAGGCGAGTTGGCGCACTTGGAGCGCCTGCCGGCCCGGCCGGCCATCTTCGGCGAAGTCGATCCTCCTCTGCATGGGGCACTCGCGCAGCGTCTCGCAGACCACGGGATCGAACGCCTGTACCGGCACCAGGCAAGAGCTGTGGAATCGATACGATCCGGAACTCATACGGTCCTGGTGTCCGGCACTGCCTCCGGCAAGTCGCTCAGTTTCCAGATTCCAATAGCCGAAGCGATCCTGGAGAACCCGCGTACTTCGTCCCTGCTCGTCTTCCCGACCAAAGCCCTCGCCCAGGATCAACTGCGAAGCCTGGCGGCTCTGCGAATCCCGGGATTGGTGGCGGCTACCTACGACGGAGATACGTCTCAAGAGGATCGTCTGTGGGCACGGCGCCATGCCAACGTCATCCTGACCAATCCCGACATGCTCCACTTCGGCATGCTGCCGAACCATGGGAAGTGGGCAGACTTCCTGCTGCGCCTCGAGTACATCGTCATCGACGAGATGCACGTGCTCCGCGGCATCTTCGGCAGTCATGTGGCGCACGTGGTGCGCAGGCTGCGGAGGCTTGCCGCCCATTACGGCAAGCAGCCGACCCTGGTCTTCGCCTCGGCCACGATCGGAAACCCCGGCCAACTGGCCGGGCGCTTGAGCGGCATCGAGGTCGCAGTCCTGGAGGGTGACGATTCACCGCAAGGAGAGAAGCTGATCGCCCTGTGGAATCCACCTCTCACCGACGATGGACCGAGGCGCCGTCGCAGCGCCATGGGGGAAGCGACCGACCTCTTCGTAGATCTGATCCGCAACGAGCGCAACACCATCGTCTTCTCCAGAAGCCGGAAAGCTACCGAGCTGATCTACAAGTGGGCCGACGGACGACTCGAGGAATCCCTGCGAGGACGGATCGCCCCCTATCGGGGCGGGTACCTCCCGGCCGACCGGCGTCGCATCGAAGCCGCCCTGTTCGGAGGCGATCTGCTCGGGGTGACGGCCACTAATGCACTCGAGCTGGGTATCGATGTCGGCAACCTCGATGCGGCCATCATCAACACGTTCCCCGGGACCCTCTCCTCGTTCTGGCAGCAGGTCGGCCGGGCGGGCCGCAGCCAGGAACACTCACTGGGTGTGCTCGTGGGAGGAGAAGATGCGCTCGATCAGTACTACATGATGCATCCCCGCGAACTGTTCACACGGCCACCGGAGTCGGCAGTGATCAATCCGGACAACCCCCTGGTGGCAGAGGCCCACACCGGGTGTGCTGCCTACGAGCTACCACTGCAACCCGATGACCGGCAGTTCCTCGGAGAGGGCATGGAAGAGGCAGCCAACCGGCTGGTCCAGGCCGGCGACCTGCGCCTCCGGGAGGGACGACTGTTCTGGGCGCGGCGTAACCGCCCCGCCGGGTCGGTCGGTATTCGCAGTTCCGGTGGCTCGCCGTTCTCGGTCGTCGAGGGAACAAAAGATGAGCTGCTGGGGACCCTCGAGGAGACCCAGGCTTTCAACCAGGCGCACCCCGGCGCTGTGTACCTCCACCAGGGGGACACCTTCGTGGTCGATCGGCTGGATCTCGCAAACCGGCAGGTATTCGTGCACCAGGAGGCCGTTGGCTATTACACCCAGGCGCAGGAGGAGAAGTATCTGGAGATTCTCCAGACTCGCGATCGGCGGCCGGTCGGCCGCTTGCTCCAGCATGTCGGATCGGTGCGGGTGGAGAGCCATGTCGTTGCGTTCAAACGCAAACAGATCGGCTCAGGAGAGGTGCTCAGTTTCGAAGCCCTCGACCTTCCCCCGGTGGAATTCGAAACGGATGCGGTTTGGTGGACCATCCCCGACGATCTGTATTCGGCAGCCGGGGTTGACCATCGCGACGTACCGGGCACGCTGCACGCCGCCGAACACGGTGCTATCGCCATGCTTCCCCTCTTCGCTATCTGTGACCGCTGGGATATCGGCGGCCTCTCCACCCCGCTGCATCCCGAGACGGGCACCGGATCGATCTTCATCTACGAGGCTTACCCGGGAGGGGCCGGCATCTCCGCCCTGGCGTTCGAAAAAGGCATCGCTCACCTCGACGCAACCGCCCAGATGATCGATGGATGTCCCTGCGAGGATGGCTGCCCCTCGTGTGTCCAATCGCCGAAGTGCGGGAACTTCAATGAACCTCTGTCAAAGGAAGGCGCCGTCCGATTCCTCCATACGGCCTTGGGAGACGGCTGAGCGACTGGAGAACACTGCCATCCCCAAACACCTGCATCTCCGGGAACGCGCTCGGCGGAGAACGGCACACGGAGGCGGCTACGTCAGATAGCGAACCCTATCCAGGAGATACGGAGGCGGCCGCCCGAGGGCGGCTGCCGGCCAACCGACCAGGTCGGGCCGGACTCCGAACAGCACGATGACCCGGCCGGTGCGGGCCGGACCCGGCTGCAATCCGTTGTCAACCGTCCATCCTTGTGCTGCGTCGCGCTCCAGCGCCGCTCCCTCTACTGAGAAACCCGACTCGCCTTCAGCCCGGAGTCGCGATGCGTATCGCCGGCACCGCGGATAGGTTTCCGATCCCCCTGTCACCACCTGGAACGGGAGCCCGGATCGCCGCACGGGCACATCCGGGACCTCGACGGCCCACATGCTCCGCTGGACTCCGGCCAGGTCCTCGAGGTCGGTGATCTCCTCATGCCGCAGAAACTCCGCCCAGGCTCCATCCGGGGTGTCCGACAGATAGTGCACGGGCCCATCGCCGGTTTGGTGCCATCGAGCCGCGGGTTGGTCGCGGGTCTCCCACAGAAACGGGTACCGCGGATCGACATGGCGAAACAAGATCATGTCGCAGGTGAACCGAGCAGTGCCCGGGCGAGGGCTCGCACCCGCTCCGGTCCGGCTTCGTCGGGGTCCCATTCGCCCACAAGCAGTTCGCGAGGGGCGGCCCCGTCCAAGACGGCTCGCGACCGGACAAACCACCGGCGGATACCAAAGTCGTTGTAAGCGCCGGAGAGATCGGAGACGACCATCGCCAGGAAGTGCAGCCGGGCGGCAACGCGGTCGGGCGTGACTCGATCGCCGCGCAGATAGCGACGTACGCTGGCGGGCGACACTGCCAGCAGCTGTGACAAAGTCTCGATTCCGAACAGATCGTTCAGGATGGGCCACTCTTGCTCCGGAGCGGGCGAGCTCTCCAGGATGTCCTCGAGTTTGGCGAGCACTGCAGCAATCTCGCTTCCGCTGATCTCGTCATCAGACATGTGCAGTAAAGCTCCGGGCCCTGAACCCAACCCGGCTCGGGCCATCGCGTCGATGACCTCCCGCACAGCGGCCATGTCGAGGCGATCGATGTCTTCATCGCCGAGAAAACCCATTATCTCGGCTCGCGAAAGGAACGACACGGCCGACTTCACGGTTGTCGGGGAGTCAAATGGTTCCTCGACAGATCGAATACGGATCATCGTCATAGCCCATATCCTACCCGATATCAGTCCGTCCTTTCTAGGCTGAACAGCTCAACGGGGACGAACTCCGCCGCTGCTCTCGCCCGGACCTCCTTTCGTCCCAGCCCCATCAGATCGATCTCCTTCCCAACCTCAACCTCGACCACGCGAGTTTCCCAGGACCGGTCGATCGGACACCGGCAAGCGATCAACCGCCCTCCGTTGGCGGCGGCGAAACGAGCAGCCTCCGCTGCCGGGCTCCCATCGGAGCCGAACGGACGGAACGTGACCGGGGCGGCCGCCAAAGCCGCCGCATCGGCCGCAGCTTGCACGCCGCTCTGGACCACCAGATAGTGGCCGGCAGTGCCCAGCATGAAGCCCAGGACGAGGAGCAAACCCAGGAATCCGACAATGAGCACCGAAGCGGACCCCCGGTCGCTCACCGCTCCACCCTCATTACCGATCTGGCCCGGAGATCGACCTGCAGGCCACCGAGGATTCTGGCTCCGATCCGATAGGGCAGCACCACTGTGACCACGGCGCTGCCTCCGACCGTTCCAGGCCGCTCCACCGTCACCCGGACCCTGTCGGACGCAGCCGGATCGAGAGCAGACTGGACGGCCAGCACCGCCCGGGCGGGGTCGGCGACGGTCGCAGCCGTCCTGGCCCCTTCCCGGGCGGCATGCACCAGCTCGTACTGGGTGCGCGCAACGACCGTCACTTCCACGACCGCCATCAACACCAGAACCACTGCGGGCAGCACCAGGGCAAACTCGACCACTGCCGATCCCGGCTCTCCCCGCTCACCGGTCACTTGGCGAAACCGATGACCTTCTTGAGGATCGTTCCGAACAACCCGCTGAACAGATTCGTGTCACTGATCCAGGCGATGAGCGACAGGGCGATGGCGGCCGCGGCGAGGATCACGAGCACGTACTCGACGGTTCCCTGACCCTTCTCACGATCGATGATCCGATGCAGCAACAGCAGCATGTATTTCTCCTTGATTGATGCCGGCAACCGGCCGGCGCGGGGGAAGCGCTGACCTCATCACGAGAGGAGTGGCCCCAGCAATCGCTGCACGGTGGAGATCACCGTTGGACCAAAAATGAGGAGAACAAATCCGGGCAAAATGAGAAGGGCCAGCGGCACCGTCAGCTTGACCGGCAAACGCTGGGCGGCTTCAGCGGCTCGCGTTCGTCGCTCTCGGCGCTCTTCATCTACGAAAGAAGCGACCGCCTTGACGGCCGAAGCGCCGGTCAGCTGCGCCCTGGCCAGATCCGTGAACAAACGGCCGGCCGTCCCGTCGGCAGCAGTGAGAGCCGCAGCCAGGCCATGGTGGCGGGCTTCCCGTAGGACCGATCGAATCTCACCGGCTTGGGCGGGACCGACTTCGTGGGTCGAGAACTCGAGGGCAGCGGCGACGGGAAGCCCTGCCGACAATGCGATGAACAGGACTTGCCCGAGGTGATCCAGACCCGGAGAGGAACCCGCCGTCACGGCCCGGGCCCTGGCGGTCCGGATCAGCATCGACGCCCACATGATGCCGGCGATGGGGGGGCCGGCCGATCCGGCCGTCACGAGCGCTGCTGAAACCGCGATCCAGAACGTCCGCCGGCCCGGCCGGCGATGGCGGATGGCCTGGTGCACCAGCAATCCGACCGCGAGCGAGCCGAGGGAGGTCATCGCTCCGCCTCCCGGAGCATGCCCCACATGGCGCCAACACCCGTGGCCAGTAACAGCAAGCCAACGGCGAGAACTACGTTCCCGACCGATCCGACGCCTTGCAGAGCCGCCAATTTTCCGCTGACGGCGGCGTACACCACGTAGACGACGGGTATTCCCGCGACGATCCAGGCGCTCAACCGCGCTTGGGCTGTGGCGGCCCGCCGCTCGCGCGTCAATTCCATTTCTTCCTTGGCCAGCAGGGCAAGGGCATCGAAGACGTCGGCGGTCCTGCCGCCGGTGATCCCGGAAGTCCTCACGGCGGAAGCGGTCAGTGCGCCCAACCTCGGCAGAGCCGGTTCAAACAACGCAGCAACACGGTCGAGTGGTTGGCCGGCGGCGGCCATCCGTATCGCCGGCTCCAGTCTCAGATCGGATGCCCGGCCCGCCGCCGCAGCCAACGCGTGACGCAAGCTCGAGCCAGCCCGCAATTCACCGGCGACGGCATACAGGTAGACGGCCTCGGCCGAGTTCGCACCGGGCCTCTTGTGCTGCAACGACAGGGCCCCCCATGCTGCGACACCACACAGTGCCAACACCGGTTGCCACACGGCCAGGCCGAGGGCGGCCAGAGCCGGAACGGGCGCACCGAGGACGAGCCCGGCAGCCAGGCCAAGAACGATTACCACCCGAATACCTCCCGGATGCCGTCCGTCTCGACCGAGGCGATCGTGCATACCCTCCGCTCCGGTCCGTTGCGGACCACCTGAACCATGAGGTCAACAGCACTCATGAGCTGGCGGCGGACGGCGACCTCCCCGACCCGTCGGTCGCCGGACAACGCCAGGGTCTCAATCCGCCACAGGGCTTCTTCGGGGCTGTTGGCGTGCACCGTGCTCATCGAGCCCCGATGACCCGTATTGAGTGCTGAGACGAGATCGAGTGCTTCCGGTCCTCTCACCTCGCCGAGGATGATCCGATCGGGGCGCAACCGGAGCGACGATCGCAGGAGTTGCTGCAAGGTTATTTCTCCGGCTCCTTCTGCATTGGCCGGTCTGGCCTCGAGGCGAACCACGTGTCCGGGCAGTTGGAGCTCGGCTGCATCCTCGATCGTCACCACCCGCTCACCCGCAGGGATCTCGCCGGACAAAACATTCAACAGCGTCGTCTTGCCTGCACCGGTTCCACCCGCCACGATCACGTTCCGCCGCTCGCGCACGGCTTGAGACAAGAGTTCGACGCCCTCGAGAGGCAGCGCACCCATCGCCTCCAGGGATTCGAGATTGGGCACGGCCGGGGTGAAGCGCCGGATCGCAACGATGGGACCATCCACCGACACGGGAGGAACCACCGCGTGAAGCCGGCTCCCGTCGGCGAGCCGGGCGTCTACGGAAGGCGAGGCTCGATCGATTCGCAACCCCAATGGTGCGATGACTCGCTCCACTGCAGCAACGATCGCACCGGAATCTGCAAATTGGAGCGACGATCGCTCGAGGCGGCCGGACCGCTCGACCCAGATTTCCTCGGGTCCGTTGACCAGGACGTCGGATACCAGCGGATCTCGGAGCAGGGCTTCAACAGGACCCAATCCGACCAGCGCATCGGTGACTGCCACGGCAAGTTCGGGCCCGGCCAGCGGAGCTTCCTCGGCCAATAACCGGCCGGCGGCCAGGGTCACCGCTTCGCGTTGCAGCGGGACATCGGATGCGACCAGGCTGTTCACCAAACGATCAATCAACGCCACGGCAGTCTCCAAACCTGGCGCCACGCCGTGGTCCATCGGGATTTCCGCACCAACCTCCCGTTCAGCAGCGCACCGAGCAAAGCCGGCCGGAGCCGCGGCAACAAGGGGCCCGGCCCGGGCGGACGTGCTGCAAATCCCGTCTGCTGGTACACGCACGTGTCGCTCGACCGGGCGGCAAGTATCCCCGGCAACAACGGCCACACAGGCACGAGTGGGGCAATCCCCGAGGCGGTGGCAGGCGTGCCGACCCGAAAAACCACATCGGGCCAACCGGCGACCAGGGCGTCGACGACTTCCCGGGCTTCCGACACCTCTACCCCACCATTGCGGAGAACCGCTACGCCCCGGCGCGCCGGCACCAGATCGACCCGGCGCGGTCCGTCGGATACCAGGTCGGCGAGAGATGCCTGGCCCGGGTAGTGAGGGCCGGCCGGGTCCAGATCGACGACCAGTGCAGTGCCGGCCGCGGCCGCCAGCCCGATGGGCGCGACGGCCGAGAGGAGCCCATCGAAAGCGGTCCAAACGGCCAGAGCAGGCATCTCCATCCTCGTGCAGCGAACAGTCGAACCGTAAGGAGGTCGAGGAGCCGCGCCAACCCCTTGCCAATGCACTTGGTCTGTGGCATGAATAGAGGTTTGTAGACTCCAGGTGTGGTGACCGCTTCATCTACAACCCCGACTGCCGCGGCCTTCTTCGATCTGGACAAGACGATCATTGCCAAGTCGTCGGCTTTGGCGTTTGGCCGTCCGCTCTATCAGGCTGGTTTCCTGAATCGCCGGTCCTTGCTCAAAGCCGGTATTGCCCAGATCAGTTACATGACCTTCGGCGCCGACCACACTCAAATGGAACGGGCCCGTGAGGAAATGCTCGAGATGACCAAGGGCTGGGACAAGGTCGCCGTCGAGGAGCTCGTGCGAGAAATCGTCGATGAAGTTGTGTCACCCCTGGTCTATGCCGAGGCCCTGGCCTTGATCGACGAGCACCGCCGCATCGGGCGCAAAGTGGTGATCATTTCGTCGAGCCCGGAAGAAATCGTCAAGCCCCTGGCCCGCTACCTCGGGGTCGATCATGTGATTGCGACCAGGGCGAAAATCGACGCTGAAGGCCGCTACACCGGGGCGATGGAGTTCTACGCCTACGCCGAAGGGAAAGCGGAGGCCATCCGTGAGCTGGCCGCAGCCGAAAACCTGGTCCTGCCGGATTCGTTCGCCTACTCGGACAGCGTGACCGACCTGCCGATGCTGGAAGCCGTCGGTCATCCGGTCGTGGTCAATCCGGATAAGGAGCTGGCCCACATTGCCGAGGAGCGCGACTGGCAATCCATGGATTTCGAACGGCCGGTGACCATCCGTACCCGGCTGGCTACTCTTCCCCGACCCGTACCCCTGATCTCCGGAGCGGCCCTGGCCGGAGCGATCGGCGGAGCCATCGTTCTCTGGGCGATCCGCACACGGCACAAGATTTCGTGAGGGCCCGCAAGCAAGATGCTTTTTGCAGCTGAGACCTAGCGCTAGAGATTCGACGCGGGCCGCTGGCTCAAATCACGCAGGTAGCGGAGGGCAGTGACGGCGTCTAACCCGATGACCATCTTTTGCTCACCGCCATCGGTGCGCCAACCGCCCCGTTCGTAAAACTGCCTGGCTCGCAGATTCTCGGCCAGAACCCACAAACTGACATCGAGGTAGGCGTCCGCCCGCAACCGTGCTTCGGCCGCCAGGAGCAGCGTCCGGCCACATCCGCGGCCCCAGTAGACAGGATCCAGGTACATGGCAAAGAGCTCGCCTGCGTCAGGGACCCGGCGGTCGTTGTCGTCGCAATGACCGGTTGTTGCGAAACCGGTCACCCCGGTCTCATCCTCCACCACAAGGACTGCCCATCGAGGAGGTACCCGGGCCAGCCGGGCAGTCCACCAATCGAGGCGGGTAGTGGGCGTGAGCCCGTCGAGAAACGCATCCGCGAGCAAGCCCCGATATGCCGCCTGCCATGAGATCGCGTGGATCTCCGCCAATCGGCCGGCATCCGCCGGTCCGGCATCGCGAATTCGCTGCACGGCCCGAGCGTAACGAATACCAAGCTGGTGTTGCGCCCGAATCGACGAGCACCGGCCTATGCGTTTCTACTGCCGTCCGGTTTGTCGCACGAGACTCACGATGACGGCGATCCTTCTCCATCCTGCGGATTGGCAGCCCGGCGGGAGGACCGACGCGGCGCGGCGTGTTTTCCTCTGACTCGCTCACCCATCGCCCAGACTGCCAGCAGGGCAAGAGCTATCGCTGTCAGAGCGGCCGCACCCCACCCCCAACGGCGGGTGGTTGCGGACAGCGGCCTTTCGACATCATCGGATCCGGTCACCGGCACGGATCCCATCCCGATCAACGCAGGATCCAGACCCAGCTCGAGCAACGTGGTCGGATCCGACACCTCACCGGTGCCGTCCGGATACACAACCTCGAATACGACTATGTAGTTCATGAGATCGAATTCGGCGATCCCCGCCCACACCCCCCGGCCCCGATCTCCGAGGCTGATAGTCAGCTGCGTCTGCCCGGGATCGACAGCATGCACGACCACCGCTACCGGCGCCCCGGCGACCGCCACGGCGAACTCGATTTGCATCCGGTCGCCGCGGTCGGTTCCTTCGACGGTTGCTTCACCGAACGAACCACCCAGAGCGGTGATAACCAGGATGGCTGCAAGCAGGTTGACCATGAAGCGACTGTACAGCCGCCGGGGAGCGAACGAGACCATTGAACAACCGCCCACACCCGCTACGCTCTTGCCCTCACCGACGGAGGCTCCCATGACGCCGCCCAAGACCATGTTCGAAAAGGTGTGGGACAACCATGTGGTGCATCAAGCGCCGGGCGAACCAGACCTTCTCTACGTCGACCTGCATCTAGTGCACGAAGTCACCTCCCCTCAGGCCTTCGCCGGACTCCGGCTCGCCGGTCGCCGGGTTCGCCGGCCGGACCTGACACTGGCGACAATCGACCATGGAGTTCCCACCACGGACCGCCACCTCGGGATATCGGATCCTATGTCTCGCACGCAGATCGAAGCTTTGATCCGCAATTGCGAGGAATTCGGTATCACGCTCTACGGCATCGACGACCCTCGCCAGGGAATCGTCCATGTCATTGGACCCGAGCAGGGGATTACCCAGCCCGGGATGACCATCGTCTGCGGAGACAGTCACACCGCTACCCACGGCGCCTTCGGCGCCCTCGCCTTTGGAATCGGCACATCGGAAGTCGAGCACGTGCTGGCAGCCCAGACCTTGCCCCAAACCAGACCGAGAAGCATGGCCGTCAATGTCAACGGGACCTTGCCGGCCGGGGTCACGGCCAAGGACGTCATCCTGGGCATCATCGCCCGCATCGGCGTAGCCGGAGGAGTCGGACACGTCATCGAATACCGGGGGGAGGCCATCCGCTCGCTGTCGATGGCCGGTCGGATGACCATCTGCAACATGTCGATCGAAGCGGGAGCCCGGGCCGGGATGATCGCCCCCGACGAAACCACGTTTCGTTACCTCAAGGGTCGGCCCCATGCACCGAGCGGGAGCGACTGGGAAGCGGCGGTCGAGGCGTGGCGAGAACTGGCGACCGACCAGGGCGCCGTCTTTGACACCGAAGTCGAGCTCGATGCGGTGGACCTCTCCCCGTATGTGTCGTGGGGCACAAACCCCGCCCAGACGCTCCCCGTCACGGCCAGCATCCCTTCACCGGACTCGTTTGAAGACCCACACGACCGGGACTCGACCGAACGGGCGCTGAGCTACATGGGACTCGAGCCGGGAACTCCGATCACGGAGATCGCTTTGGACCGGGTTTTCATCGGCTCGTGCACGAACGCCCGCATCGAGGACCTACGGGAAGCAGCCGGGATCGTCGCCGGTAGGAAGGTCCACGGCTCGGTCGGAGCGATGGTCGTGCCCGGGTCCGGACTGGTGAAACTTCAAGCCGAGGAGGAGGGTCTGGACCAGGTGTTCCGACAGGCAGGATTCGAATGGCGGCAAGCCGGGTGTTCGATGTGCCTTGGCATGAACCCGGACATCCTCTCTCCGGGCGAACGGTGCGCTTCGACCTCAAACCGCAACTTCGAAGGCCGCCAGGGCAAAGACGGACGCACCCACCTCGTCAGCCCGGCGATGGCCGCCGCAGCAGCCATCGCCGGCCATTTCGTGGACGTCAGGACCTGGGCGTGAGCACGGTCACTCGCCGCCGGCCTCACATACCCCGTTCGTACGGCATCGCCCAAGACGACGAGGGCATGCTCGATTGGTCGAACGTCACCGCCACGCTGGAGAATGCGCCACTGTTCTGGGTTTCTACCGTTACGCCACACGGCGGACCGCACCTCATCCCGATTTGGGGCGCCTGGGTGAATGAAGCCGCCTACATAGAAGGCGGCGACGACACCCGCTGGGCCCGCAACCTGGCCGTAAGCGACGGCCGGGTTCATCTGGGAGTCGATCACGGCGGCACCCAGGTGATGGTGCGCGGGATCGCTACGCCGGTGGACCTGACCGCCGATCTCCAGCAGGCCGTCGCCGACGCCTACGACGCCAAGTACCCCTATCGCCCGGCCGGATCGCGCTTCACCCGCATCTCCCCTTCCCGGGTGCTGGCCTGGCGCACCGATACGGTCGAAGCGTTCGCGTCAACCCCGACCCAGTTCAACTTGGGAGGATCTGATGAAGGCCGTTGAGACCATCAGGGCAACGCTGGCCCCGCTACCCCGCGCCGATGTCGACACCGACCAGATCATGCCAAAGCAGTTCCTCAAACGAGTGGAGCGCACGGGATACGGCGAGTTCCTCTTCTACGACTGGAGCCGAACCCCGAACGGCGAACTCGATCCCAACTTCGTACTCAACAAACCGGAGTACCGGGGTGCAGGCATCCTGGTCACCGGCCGCAACTTCGGCAGCGGGTCATCGCGAGAACATGCCCCCTGGGGTCTGCAGGACTGGGGGTTCCGGGCGATCGTTGCCCCCTCGTTCGCAGATATCTTCAAAACGAACTGCACCAAGATCGGGTTGCTGCCGGTCGAGCTCTCGCCCAAAGAGGTCATCTGGCTGACCGAACTCGCCCAGGAACGACCCGGAGCAGAAGTTGAAATCGATCTGACCGAGCAAACGGTCACCGCCGAAGGTTTCTCCGCCAGGTTTGAGATTGATCCGTACACCAAGCATCGTCTCCTGCACGGCCTCGATGACATCGAAATCACTCTTCAGCACGACGCCGAGATCGCCGATTTCGAGACCCGGCGCCCGGGGTATCTCCCGATTCTGAGGTGAGCATCCAATGTCTCTGGTCACCAACCAGCTCCCCGGGCGCACCTATCCGCAGCCGGGACGCTTTCACCGCTTTCTGCTGGGCGGGTGATCCATCCCCATGTAGACGCCTCCGCGATCGAGCTCCTCGAGCATCTGCTGGAGTCGTTTCTCGCGGGTTTCGAGTCGCTTGGCGCGGCCGATCCATGCGAGGTAGTCGTTGCGCTGGTAGAACGGTCGCTCCTCATAGGCTGCCATCAGACCTTGCTCTTCGAGTTCCTCCCGGACATCGTCCGGCATCGGTTGTACCGGACGGGTCGTCATGTTGGACTCCGTCGCGTCTGCCCCGGCCGGGCTGCGCGACGGCTGTTCGGGGTCATGTCTGCGGGAGTCTCAAGCCGAATGATGCGGGCCACCTGCCCTTCGATCGGCCATGACCTCGAGCAGGACATCGGGCACATCACTCATAAGCCCATCAACGCCGAGATCGAGCAAGCGGTGCATCTCGGGCGCCTTGTTGATCGTCCACACGTGCACCTGTTTGCCGGCCTGGTGCGCAGCCCGGACGAACCGGCGGTCGACGACCGTGAGTTTGTTGTGCGTGACCGGTACCTGCAGTGCGTCTGCTTTGATGGGGAACCCGATCCCGACCCGGCTGAACAACCAGAACAGCAGGGTTTCGTGCCGAGGGCTCGACGTGGGGACGCGGCCGCCGGAGTGGCGGCGGACTTCCTTCAACCAGGCATCTTCGTACCCGCCGACCATCACCCGATCCCGCAAGTTGTGTTTATCGATGAACTCCACCAGCGGAGCCTCCAACCCGGGTTGCTTCAGCTCCAGCGTGAAAGACGCTTCCGGCAAAGCGGTGACGAGTTCTTCGAGCGTCGGGACGGTGATGCCCTGGTCGCGATACGGCCACCCGCGACTTGAACCAAAACGAAAAGCGGCATCGAAACGCTTCAACTCGGCGGCCGTGTAGTCGTTGATTGGACCCGAGCCGTCGGTCGTCCGGTCGAGGGTGTCGTCATGAAAGACCATGAGGACTCCGTCTGCCGATAGGTGCAGATCGGTTTCGAAATACTTGTAGCCGAGCTCGGCCGAATTCCGAAAAGCCAGGAGTGTGTTCTCCGGCCACCGCAACCGGCCGCCCCGATGGGCAAACGCAATCGGGTGTTCGGCAGAAAAGGGGTCGACTCGCTTCATCGAAGTTGAGTCTATTGACCGGGGTGGGTTGCGGACCGGGGTGAGGCGTGGCACTAGTCTCCTCGCACCGCTCGGAAGGCTCCTCCTGTCCAACGTGTTGGCCGTCCTATCCGCCGCTTCCTTCGGCGGCGGCGACTTCCTCGGGGGGCTCGCCGCCCGGCGCTCGAGTCCCCTCCGGGTGGTGGCGGTCAGCCAGCTCTACGGCCTGGCCTTGATCGTCCTCCTCGTCCCGGCCTTCCCACCCGATACCTACACCATGGCCGACTTTCTGTGGGGGGCGGCGGCCGGGATGAGTGGTGGCGCAGGTCTGGTCGGCCTCTATCGCGGCCTGGCGCGAGCCCGCATGGGGGTTGTTGCCCCCATCACGGCCGGGGTAGGAGCCATCGTTCCCGCCGTCTTCGGTTTGCTCGCAGGCGATCGGCCCTCATCCCTGGCCTCGTTGGGAGTTGTCATCGCCCTTGTAGCGATTTTCATCGTCAGCAGGGCACCTCGAGCTTCAGAAGAAGACCCTGGCGGCAGGTGGGCGGGTTCCAAGGGCATCCCGGAAGCACTTGCCGCCGGCGTCGGTTTCGGAGCCTTCTTCATTTTCCTGTCGAACACGGCGCCCGACAGCGGGGTATGGCCTCTCGTTGGAGCCCGCTTTGCGTCACTGGCCCTTCTCTGGGTGATCCTGGCTGCTCTTCCTGGAACCGTCTCAATCCGGGCGGAGACGAACTCATTGATCCTGGGAGCGGGCCTGCTGGACATCATCGCCAACGCGCTATTTCTCTATGCGACCCGGGGCGGCTTGCTGACGATCGTCGCAGTTCTGTCCTCGCTGTATCCGGCTGCAACGGTGTTGTTGGCCAGGGTGGTCCTGCGTGAGCGCCTCAGCCGATCTCAGGCGGGCGGCGTGGCGCTCGCCATCGTCGGCATCGCTCTCGTGGCAGCCGGATAACCAAATCGCAACGCAACGGAGCGTTCAGGTGCCCGCCCGCCAAGTCACACCAACGCGTTACCGTGATTTTGCATGTCCGAACCACCCGTCACCGAACAGATCGAACAGCTCGACGTTTTGCTCAGCCGGGGCCGGGTCAAAGCGGCAGCCGACCTCCTCGCGCACTTGCGCCATCGGTGGCGCCACGATGGCGGCGCATTCACACCGGAGGTCGTCGCAGCCCTGGTTGCGCATGCTGGGGCCGTGAACGATGCTCAGCTCGGCGAGGTCGACGAGCTGCTGAAGAACACATTTGGCTACTCGTCATTCCGGCCCGGCCAGCGTGAGATCATCGAAGCGGCCATCTCCGGCAAGGACTGCATCGGGATCATGCCGACCGGCGCAGGAAAGTCACTCACCTATCAGCTGGCCGCTCTGGTCCTGGGAGGGACTTCGCTGGTGATCTCACCCCTGATCGCACTCATGAAAGACCAGGTAGATGCCCTCCATGAGCTGGGAATGCAAGCTACGTTCCTGAATTCGAGCTTGAGTTCTTCCGAACGGACGAACCGCACGACCCGCATGCGGAACGGCGAGTACCAGCTGGTCTACGCCGCCCCAGAAGGCCTCGAAGCCTCCGTCGGGACGGCTCTGACCGACATGGACCTGAGCCTCATCGCCGTTGATGAAGCCCACTGCATATCCCAATGGGGTCACGACTTCCGCCCCGCCTACCGCAAACTGGCGGGGCTCAAAGCCAGGTTCGGAGTGCCGGTGCTGGCGTTGACCGCAACGGCAACTTCAACCGTTACGCGCGATATCGAGGATCAGCTGGGACTCTCTGACCCCGTCCAGTTCCGTGGATCCTTCTTCCGGTCCAACCTAAATATCCACGCCTTCAAGAAGGGTGACCACGACGGTCGCCGGATCAAGGTGCGTGAGTCGATCGGGAAGCTGTGCCTGGCCCGGCGCGGGGAGAGCGGGATCGTGTACACCCTCTCAAGAGCGGCCGCCGAGTCAACAGCCGAGTACCTCACCAGGCTGGGGATCCGTGCCCTCCCGTATCACGCCGGTCTGAGCTCGGAGGACCGCACGGTCACTCAGGACGCTTTCATCCGCGACGACATCGACGTGGTGTGCGCCACCGTGGCTTTCGGGATGGGCATCGACAAATCGAATGTTCGATACGTCATCCACCGTGATATGCCGAAATCGATCGAGGGGTACTACCAGGAAATCGGACGGGCAGGACGCGATGGCGTCGATAGCGACTGCATCCTCTTCTATTCGTGGGCGGACGTGTTGAACCTGGAACGGATGATGGGGAGCGGAGAAATCGGTGACTCGCACCGGCGCCAAATCCGCTCGATGTACGCCTGGGCTGAAGGAGTCGCCTGCCGCCATCAGACGATTGCCCGCTACTTCGGCGAAACGATGAATCGCTGCGAAACATCATGCGATTACTGCACAGGCGTTGATCTGCTCGCCGGACTATCGCCCCGATCACGAAAGACTGCGGCTGCGACGGCGTCCACTCCGGTGATTCCGGCGACCATGCCCTCGCCGCTGTTCGAGGACCTCAAGGCATTGCGGCGACGGTTGGCCGATGCCAAAGGAGTGCCGGCGTATGTCGTTTTCAGCGACGCAACGTTGATCGCCATGGCAGCCACCCGGCCCCAAGACGAAGCAGAACTGCTGGACATCAGCGGGGTCGGCCCCAAGAAGCTGGAATCGTACGGCCTGGCGTTCCTCGAAGTCCTCCGGGCCGGCGACTGAAGCAGCCGGGTTCCCGCCCTAGTCCGTTGGCTCTGCGGACTGTCCCGATTCGCTTCCACCGACCACCACCACCCCGTCCTTGACGACCTTCCAGACAAGGTTTGATCCCGGCCGGTAGGGGATGTGGACATATGACGGTGCATCGAGGATCACGAGATCTCCAACAGTCCCGGCTCCGATCCACCCTTTGTGGGGTTCCTCCAATCCGACCGCCCCACCACGAGTAGCCGCCCAGACCGCCTCGGCAGGCGAGAGGCCCATGTCCAGAGTCGCCACCGCTACGACGAACTGCATGCTCTCCACATATGAGGTACCCGGATTGCAGTCCGTTGCGATTGCGACAGTGACCCCGGAGTCCCACAAGAGCCGGGCCGGAGCCTGCGCTGCCCGCATCGAGAAGGAAGCGGCCGGCAACAGCGTGGCCACGGTACCGGCGGCCGCCAAGGCGGCCACACCCCGGGCGTCGATGTGATCGAGGTGATCGGCCGACACGGCTCCGACCTCGGCGGCGAGGAGGGCGCCGCCGGTTGCCGCAAGCTGCTCGGCATGGATTCTCGGCTTCAATCCGTATTGAGTGCCGGCCTCGAGGATCTGGCGTGCTTCTGCCACAGTGAAAGCCCCGCGGTCACAAAAAACATCGCAGTACCGGGCCAGCGGCGCCAGCAAAGGCAACATCTCATCGACCACCAGGCGAAGGTAGCCCTCCCGGTCGCCGGCGAATTCCGGAGGGACTACGTGGGCGCCGAGCACGGTGCTCACGGTATCGATGGGAACTAACTTCCCGAGTGCGCTGGCGGCTTCCAACATCCGCAGTTCGGTCGGGAGGTCGAGCCCGTAGCCGGATTTGATTTCCACAGTGGTGGTTCCGTAAGCCAGCATCTGTTCAACCCGCCGGCGGGCATCCTGGATCAAACCGGCTGCGGCGCTTTCCTGGACTGCCCGGCGGGTCGCTGCGACCGTGGACTGTATCCCACCGCCTGCGGCCAGAATCGATTCGTACGATTCGCCGGACAACCGGCGCTCGAACTCTTCGCCCCGTTCGCCGGCGAAAACCAGATGGGTATGGGAGTCGACAAAACCGGGTAGTACCGCGCGGCCGCCGCAGTCGAGATCCGGCAGGTCGAAATACTCATCGGGCAGATCTTTCAGACGACCTGCCCAAACCACCCTGCCCCCACTGATGGCCACAGCGGCTTCCTCAACGATGCCGAGCAGTCCTGCTTCAACCCGATCGGGATCGTTCGTGACTAGCTCGCCGATTCCGCGCAGAATGAGGTCTGGGGGGTCGGTCATGTCTCGAGCATCGGGACGCGCACGCCCCGCTCCCGGGCGACATCTATGGCTCGCTCATAGCCCGCATCGGCGTGGCGCATCACGCCGGTACCCGGGTCGTTGGTCAACACCCGTTCAAGGCGAAGGCGGGCAGAAGCCGACCCGTCGGCGACCACCTGCGCACCCGCATGTATGGACTTGCCTATCCCCACCCCGCCACCGTGATGAACGGCCACCCAGGCCGCACCCGAAGCTGTGTTGAGCAGCGCGTTGAGGATCGGCCAGTCGGCGATCGCATCCGAGCCATCGGCCATAGCTTCCGTCTCTCGATATGGCGAAGCCACCGAACCCGAGTCGAGATGATCCCGGCCGATAACGATGGGCGCCGAGACTCTTCCGGATTGCACGAGATCGTTGAAGGCCAGCCCGGCCCGATCACGCTCGCCGTACCCGAGCCAGCAGATCCGGGCCGGAAGGCCCTGGAAGTGAACACGCTCCTCCGCCAAGCGCATCCAGCGCTGCAGTCCCTGGTTGTCGGGAAACAGGTCGATGATGGCCCGATCGGTGGCGGCGATGTCGGCCGGATCACCCGAGAGTGCCATCCATCGGAACGGTCCCATACCTTCGCACATGAGCGGCCGGAGGTAGGCGGGCATAAACCCGGGATACGCGAAGGCGTCCTCAAAGCCGCCGAGGATGGCCTCTCCGCGCAGGTTGTTTCCATAGTCGAAGACTTCGGCGCCGGCCTGAAGGAAACCGACCATGGCCTGGCAATGAATCGCCATCGAAGTACGGGCCTCCTCGACATATCGGTGCGGATCCTTGCCGCGAAGCTCTGCGGCTGTTTCCACGGAGTATCCCTGCGGGACGTATCCGTTGAGGGGATCGTGAGCGGACGTCTGATCGGTGACGATGTCGATCTCCACTCCGCGCCGGAGAAGCTCCGGGAACACGTCGGCGGCGTTGCCCTGAACGCCGACCGAGAGGGCCTTCCGGTCCCGCTTGGCCGCGAGCGCCAGTTCGATGGCCTCGTCGAGTGTCGCCGCTTCTGCGTCGAGATACCCGGTCTCGATCCGGCGCCGGACCCGGGTGGGATCAACCTCGACTACCAGAGCCACGCCGTCGTTCATCGTGACGGCCAAAGGCTGGGCGCCGCCCATTCCACCCAATCCGCCGGTGAGCGTGATGGTGCCTGCCAGACTTCCGCCGAATTCTTGCTCGGCAATCGCAGCAAACGTCTGGAACGTTCCCTGCAGGATCCCCTGGGTGCCGATGTAGATCCACGAGCCGGCCGTCATCTGTCCATACATGATCAGACCCGCGGCTTCGAGCTCCCAGAATCGTTCCCAGGTGGCCCACTCGGGAACCAGCAAACTGTTGGCAATCAACACCCGGGGAGCCATCTCGTGTGTCCGGAACACACCCACCGGCTTGCCCGATTGGACGAGCAGAGTCTCGTCGTTCTCCAGGGTCTCGAGACTCCTGACGATGGCGTCGAAGGCTTCCCATGACCGCGCCGCTTTCCCGCGGCCGCCGTACACGACCAGCTCGTCGGGGTTTTCCGCAACATCCGGATCGAGGTTGTTCATGAGACACCGCAGAGCGGCTTCCTGGAGCCACCCCTTGGTGTGCAGCTCGGTCCCCCGCGGGCGCGGACCGGTCGAGGACCGGACATCGTTACCTCCGTTGATCGCGACAAACTGAGGCTACTGATCGAGCCGGGACCCGGTTGTCTGCGGAGACGGCCCGCTCCAATTAGTCGCGACGGCCGGTGCGAACGTCGGGAGCACCAAGCCGGGCGGCGTCGGCGGTCTGATCGTCGATCTGTTCCTGGGACTCCCGTTCGGCTGCGACCCGGGCGAGGTAATGCTCGATCTCCCTGGCGACTGTCTCCTCGTTCCATCCGAGGACCTCTCCCATCAACCGGGCGGTGGGTTCCGCCGCGGCTACGCCCCGGTCCCACGTCTCGATAGAGATTCGAGTGCGACGGGTCAGGGCATCGTCGAGATGCAGCGCGCCTTCATGTGAAGCGGCGTAGCTGATCTCGGCTGCCAGGTAGTCGTCCGCCCCGACCAACGGCCTGCCGAGCTCCGGGCGGACGCTGATCAGATCGAGGATCTCCCTGATCAACGACCCGTATCTGCGCAGCAGATGCTCGACCCGGGCGATGTGCAGACCAGATACAGCCGCAAGTTCGTCGCGCTGATTCCAGAGGGCCCGATAGCCGTCGGCCCCCACAAGGGGCGTATCGGCCGTTACGGCCGCCGGTATCTTGCCGTCGAGATTGGCCGCGACCATGTCGATGGCGTCCTCGGCCATGACCCGGTAGGTGGTGTATTTGCCGCCTGCCACGGAGATCAGTCCCGGGACGGCCTGGGAAACGGCATGCTCTCTGCTCAACCGGCTGGTGGCATCGGATTCTCCCTGGAGAAGGGGACGGAGGCCGGCGAAGACCCCCTCGATGTCTTCGTGTCGGAGGGGGTCTTTCAAGACGGTGTTGACATGTTCGAGGAGGTAGTCGATGTCGGCCCGGCTGGCGGCCGGATGGGCGAGGTCCAGATTCCACTCCGTGTCGGTGGTGCCGATGATCCAGTGGCGGCCCCAGGGGATCACGAAGAGCACGCTCTTCTCGGTTCGGAGAATCATGCCGGTGTCCGAGTGGATCCGATCCCGCGGAACCACCAGATGCACACCCTTGGAAGCCAGAACGTGAATCCGGCCGCGTCCGGCTTTCTCCTGGACCTGGTCGGTCCACACGCCCGTCGTGTTGACGACTTGCTTTGCCTGGATCACGAACTCGTCGCCTGATTCCAGGTCACTGACCCGAACCCCGACCACCCGATCGCCCTCACGCTCGAACCCGACCGCCCGCACGCTCGGAGCCATGGCCGCACCGTATTTCGAGGCGGTGCGAGAAACCATCATGGTGTGGCGGGCATCGTCGACCAACGCGTCGGAATAGACGATCGCCCCAACCAGCGTGTCCTTCCGCAGGGCCGGAGACATGCGGAGTGCCTTGCTGCGGCTCAGATGGCGGTGACCGGGCAACGGATTGTTGCCCAGGGCTGCAAGCAGGTCGTAGGTGGCCACGCCCGCCCCCACATAGGCTCGCTCCCACACCGGATGCTGCAGCGGATACAAGAACCTGATTGGTGATGCGAGGTGAGGACAGAGCAGGTTGAGCATCAGGTTGCGCTCGTGGAGGGCCTCCATTACCAGCTTGAAGTTGAATTGCTCCAGGTATCGCAATCCGCCGTGAAACAGCTTGGAGGAGCGACTCGAGGTTCCCGATGAATAGTCGCGCTGCTCGACGAGAGCGACGGACAAGCCCCGGGTGGCTGCATCAAGAGCCGTGCCGGCTCCGGTGACTCCCGCCCCGATCACGACCACATCGAAGGGCTCTGATTTCATTCGCTGGAGGTCGTGCGCCCGTTGTTCCGGGCCCAGTCCGGTCGGCGTTGCCCTGCCCTGCATCGTGCACCTCTCGCTACCTGGTCAGCCAATTCTCTGCTGAGTATCGTATGCTCGCCGAAAGACCCGCAAAACGAGAACCATGCCGCCGTTCGACGATTATCCCCATCGCAGGTTCAACCCGCTTACGGGTACCTGGAACCTGGTAGCCGTTGGACGAACCGAGCGTCCCTGGTCGGGCAAGCTCGATCCGGCTCCGCTCGAGACACGACCGGTGTACGACCCCGGCTGCTATCTCTGCCCGGGGAATACCCGGGCGGGCGGGGTAACGAACCCGGACTACGCAGGGACGTTTGTGTTCACCAACGACTTCGCCTCGCTGCGGCCGGCAACGCCTCTCCTGTCCGACGAGCCTCACCCGTTGCTCCGCGCCGAGACCGAACAGGGCACCTGCCGCGTTATCTGCTTTTCCCCTCGTCACGATCTGACGCTGGCTTTGATGGAGCCTGCAGGAATCCGGGAAGTCGTCGACCTGTGGGCGAGCCAAACGGCCGAGCTGGCCGAAACGTACCGCTGGGTGCAGGTCTTTGAGAACCGGGGCGAAGAGATGGGCGCCTCGAACCCTCATCCCCACGGTCAGATCTGGGCCGGATCTGCCCTCCCCACCCAGGCCGGCCTTGAGCATGAACGTCAGCTGGACTACTTCGAGACAACGGGGCGGCCGCTGCTACTGGACTACGCCGAACTCGAGATGGACGACGATTCGCGCATCATTGCCGCCAACGGGGAGTGGATGGCCGTCATTCCATATTGGGCCACCTGGCCCTTCGAGGCTCTTGTGCTGCCCCGCCGGAGTACCCAACGGGTCCACGAGCTATCACCGGACCAGCGCGATGATCTCGCGGAAGTACTGTCGGAATTGCTGGTTCGTTTCGACAACCTCTTCGAGCGTCCTTTCCCGTACTCGATGGGCTGGCACGGGGCCCCGGGCCGGGAGCCGGCTCCGCACTGGCAACTCCATGCCCATTTCTACCCACCACTGTTGAACGCCACGATGCGCAAGTTCATGGTCGGGTATGAAATGCTGGCGGAAGGCCAGCGCGACATAACCCCGGAAGAGGCCGCCTTCCGATTGCAGCAGCTCTCGCCGGTTCACTATCGGCGGAGGGCCGAATGAACGGTGCCGCGGCGGCTGTTGAGACGTTTCGCAAGCAGTTCGGCGCCGCACCCGAACGTCTGGTCCGCTCGCCGGGCCGGGTGAATCTCATCGGCGAGCACACCGACTACAACGATGGGTTTGTGCTGCCCCTGGCCATCGAGCGCACCCTCTGGATTGCATTCCGGGCCCGGGACGACGACTCGGTGCGCATGTGGTCGGCACTAGGCGATCAATGGGCTGAGTTTTCGCTTTCGTCCTTGACCCGCGGCGGCGGATGGAGCGCATACGTCCAGGGAGTCGCCAACGAACTGCAGCACAGCGGAAGGCCGCTGCGGGGCTGGGAAGGAATCGTCATCAGTGATATCCCGACCGGAGCCGGTTTGTCGTCCTCGGCGGCTCTCGAACTGGCAACGGCCCGAACCTTCGCCGAGGTGTCGCCGTTTCCCTGGGATCCAGTGGAAATGGCCGTGATCTCCCAGCGCGCGGAAAACGATTGGGTAGGCATGAACTGCGGGATCATGGATCAACTGATCTGCGCCGCAGGTCATGAAGACCAGGCCCTCCTCATCGATTGCCGGGCCCTTACCTGGACTGCGGCAGAGGTACCTGCCGATGCGGTGGTGGTCGTACTCGATACGTCGACACGCCGGGAGTTAGTCGGTTCCGCCTACAACGACCGCGTGGCCAGTTGCGAGGAAGCGGCGGCGGCCTTTGGGGTCGATGCCCTTCGCGATCTCGATGGAGAGACGCTCCGGGAAGGACGAGACAGGGTGGACCCCGTCACCTACCGGCGAGCGCGCCATGTGGTGAGCGAAAACGACCGGACACTTGCCATGGCAAAGGCGCTGAACAACGGCGCCCTGGGAGAGGCAGGCGAGCTGATGCAGGCGAGTCATGCGAGCATGCGAGACGACTTCGAGATTTCGTCTGTGGCCCTGGATGCGATGGTTGTGGCTGCAATGCAATCCCCCGGTTGCTTCGGCGCCAGGATGACCGGTGGCGGATTCGGAGGATCCTGCGTGGCCCTGGTCGCCGCCGATGCCGTCGATGCTTTCGCGTCGGAGGCCCTAGCAGCGTATGCATCGGCCACCGGATTGCCGGGTGCGGCCATTCCCACGCGCCCGACGGCCGGGACCTCGGTCGAGAGCCTCCCCTAGGTCGCTGAAGGACAGCCGGACCCTGGCGCCGGGCCCTCAATGCTCACTGCAACGGGCCGGCAATGCTCTCCGCGGCGGCTATGAGCTCGCCACTTCGAACAAGGTCTGCCACCAACTCGATCTCGGCGGAGAGTGGCCGATCGTCTTCAAGCGGCGGAACCACGCTGCGAATCAAATCGACAACGGCCGCGCCGGCCGGAGACGGACGCTGGGGCAGCCGGTACCCGATGCCTTGCACTGCACAGAGAATCTCGACGGCCACAACCGTCGCCGCGTTGTCCAGTACTTCGGTCAGCTTCAGCCCCGCTCCCCAGCCCATCGACACATGATCCTCCTGGCTGCCCGACGTGGGAATGCTCTCCACACTGGCCGGATGTGACAGCACCCGGTTTTCCGCCACCAGCGCCGCAGCCGTGTACTGGGTCAGCATGTATCCACTGTTCACTCCGGGCCGCGGCGAGAGGAAGGCCGGCAGACCGGCAGAATGCTGCGGATCGAGCATGCGATCGATGCGCCGTTCCGAAATGCTGGACAGTTCGGTGATGCCGATCGCCATCGTGTCCATCGCCAGGGCGAGTGGCTGGCCGTGGAAGTTCCCTCCGGAAACGACCTCACCGGTTTCGGGCAGGACGATCGGGTTGTCCACGACGCTGCCGAGTTCGCGACCAAACACGCCCTGCGCATAGGCAAGCGCGTCTCGACAAGCTCCGTGAACCTGCGGTGCGCATCGCAAGCTGTATGCATCCTGGACGGCGTGGATGAAGTCGTCACGATGGCCGGCCACGATTTGGGAATCGGTGAGGATCCGGCGGATGTTCTCTGCTGAGGCCAGCTGGCCGGGGTGAGGCCGCAATTCGTGGATCTCCGACCGGAACGGACGGGCACTGCCAAGCAGCGCTTCGATGGACAGCGCACAGGCCAGGTCGGCCGCTTTGCTCACCCGCCGGGCACCGTGGGCCGCCAGCACCCCCAGCGAGAGCATTCCTTCAGTCCCGTTCAGCAGACTCAAGCCCTCTTTGGCCCGCAGTTTGATGGGGGCCATGCCGTGAGCGCTCAGCACCGCTGCAGCTTCGCGAGGAACCCCTTCATCCCGCAGCTCCCCCTCGCCGATCAGCGGCAATGCAAGATGAGCGAAAGGCGCGAGGTCGCCGGAAGCACCGACCGAACCACGCGATGGGACCACCGGGAGCAGGTCTTCTCGAATGAATTCGACGTACCTCTCGACCAGGACCGGCCGGACCCCGGAGTAACCCTGAGCCAGCGTCCGGGCCCGCAGCAGCAGCATGGCGCGAACCACCCGGTCGGGTAAAGGGCGACCGACGCCCGCGGCGTGACTCCTGAGCAGGCTCACCTGCAGCCGCTCGGCTTCCGCCGGCTCGATATGCGTGTTGGCGAGAGCCCCGAAGCCGGTTGTGACGCCGTAGACGACCCGATCCTCAGCAACTGCGCGCTCTACCACCTCACGGGCCGGAGCCATCCGCTCCCAGACCTTGTGGTCGACAACAACCTCGGCATTGCGCTCGGCCACAGCCGCAACATCGTCGATCGAAAGCGGCCCACCGTCGATCACTACCCGGTACGTCATGCATCCCCTCTCGATCGCTTCAGGCTACCGCTCGAGGCCGTGATCAGCGGGGTCCCACTCGCCCCACGACCCGGGCTGCGAACAACGCTACGATCTCGCGCCGATTACTACCGCGTGAGTGAAAGAAGTGACCGAACCTTCCCAGGCTATCCCTCCCAGGCTCGCGCTCAAGGCGCGACTCGCAATCGTGCTGATGGCTGCCGCCGCGCAGGCGTTGTTGTTGTACGCCGGCTTCTATTCCAGCGCCGCCGACGAGAGCGCCCGTGCCCTGGGTGCCTGGGACGCGAGATTTGTCGACCTCATCGAGCCCGACGTGTGGCCGCCCTTCTACGAGGTCTTGAACGGTTTTGCCCTCCGGGTGTTCAACAATCTCTTCGTCACGCCACGAGTCCTCGCCTTTGTGGCCGGGTTGATGGTGTTGTGGGCATTGATGTCCCTCGCGGACCGAATCTTCAAGGACGCTCGCATCACCGCGCTCACCGGCATCATCGGGGCCTTCCTTCCTCATCGCCTCCTCTTCAGCGTTGCTCCAATGTCGGAGATCTACCTGTTTCTCTTTCTGATTCTGGCCGCCACATCGGTATTCGAGTGGCTCGAGGACGGTCGCGACCACCATGCGGTGCTCGCCGGAGTCTGGTTCGGAATCGCAACCACCATCCGCTACGAGGCCTGGGTGGCAGGCGGCCTGTTTGCGGCATTCGTCTTCTACCGGATCGTGAGAACCCGCGGCAGCGCCCTCGTGAGTCTTCTCGCCGCCATGATCATCCCGCTGGTCTTTCCCGCTATGTGGCTCACATCAAATCTTGTTTGGCCATCCGACATTCACTTCTTCTCGATTACCAGCCAGCAAGCGGCGACGGCCAACCCCAATTTCCTCCGGGTCGTGTACAACACGGCCACAGTCCAGATGGCCTTGGATATCTTGCTGGCACCCGGGCTCATTGCCGGGGTCGTAGCATTGTTGGGTCTGGCCCGCAGGCAAGCCGGCCTCAGATGGTGGTCCCTGGTCGTCTTCTCACCCGTGGCCGTGGTCACCGCCGCCGGCCTGGTCACCGGCAGCGTGCCGTTCGCAGCGCCCTGGCGGCTCGGTGGAGCGTGGACGCTGCTGCTGATTCCGTTCTTTGCCTACGCAGTGCTTCACGTCTTCGAACAACGATCGAATCGATGGCGGGTGGTCGGTGCGGCAACCCTCGTGGTGCTGACCCTCCTGCCAATCATCGGCCGCTCAGCCCATCTGGCGACCAATTCGAAGTTCTCTGTTGAGGAACTCGAACTCGGCCGGGAAGTAGGAGACCTGATCGCCGACCGCGGTGGGAAAGTCCTCATTGAACCCGCTACCGGGTTCTCGTTTCTCGATGTGATCGTCGCCAGCAACCGGCCGGACGCATTTGAACTCACGATTGGCCCCGACCCCTACCTCGTTGCGCTCTTCATCTCCCGACCGGACGCGTGGAGACGGCTGGAGCCCGAACTTGCAAATACGTACCTGGCCGTCAACTACGACTTCACCCGGGGGGTAGATCCAGAGGATCTGGCCTGTGCCGGGATTGTGCTGGTCATGACGTTCACGACCGAACAGACGGCTGCCGCCATGGCTACGACCGGGCTCACGTCGGTTGGCTCAGAGGCGGGCTGGACTCTCTTCGAGCCAGCCGTACCCTGCGGCTAATTGCGCCGGGCACGGCGTTGCCCTTCGGCTGCGATCTACCTCCCGGCTGTCGCCCGGGATTGAATCACTTTTAGACTTTGGGCCCTTGCGGGTTTGGCTTTGCTCGACCATGCTAAAACCACAGATCACACCGCCAGGGGAAGGACCGATACATATGGAACAAGACGTTCGGGAAGGTGCCAGACGGCGACGCGCTCCTCTGCGTGAGGCAGCTTCCGATCTTGAGCTCGCCATCTCAGCGCCGGTCGGTACCGGCTATGTGTGGCGCGACCGGGTGCGGGAATCACTGGCCCGGGTTCAGGTTGCCCTCAAACAGCATGTCCAGGACACCGAAGGGCCCGACGGGCTCTACCAGGAACTCCAGAACGATGCCCCGCGCCTCAGCAATCTGGTGACTCTCCTCGCCGGCGAGCACGAGACAGTGCGAGGCGACATCTCCGCCGCTCTAGCCTCCCTGGACGAGCTTCCGGACCAGCTCGAAGACGATTGCTGCGACGATGTCCGCGAGGCAGTGCTGGCCTTGCTCGGCCGGATCTCGCGCCACCGCCAGAAGGGCGCCGACCTCGTGTGGCGGGCCTATAGCGTGGACATCGGAGGCGAGTAGATCGAGTTTCCCTGGACCGATGCACTCGGAAGAGCCCCTCGTTTCGGTCGTCGCGTCGCGCCTGCGATTGATTGCTGAACACTGACGACCCGCTCAACCGCATAGGATGCTGCCCGAGGTGACGTGGTGCAGCGAACATCCGATCAGCCGATGACCAAAGAGCCGACCCCGCGGAGCCGGGGGGTCGGGCGCGAAGACTTTCGGCAGCTACGGCGGCTGTTGACGTTCATTCGCCCGTATCGAAAGCACTTCGCCCTCGCCATGGTCGGGGTGCTGGTTTCGAGCGGCCTGGGATTGGTGTTCCCCCGCATCATGGGAAGCCTGGTCGACTCGGCCCTCGTGCCGACGGTCGACGCCAACGCCTCCAGGCTGGACGAGATCGCTCTGCTTCTGCTGGGTGTCTTCTTCGCTCAGGGTGCCTTCAATTACCTGAGGATCTACTACCTGTCCGCCATGGGCGAAGGCATCGTCGCCGATCTTCGCAGCCACGTGTATGCGCACATCATGACCCTGCCGGTCAAGTTCTTTGATTCACGCAAGACCGGGGAGATCACTTCGCGCCTGACGTCTGATGTGAGCGTGGTGCAAAGCACCGTCTCGTCGTCGCTGGCTTCTGCCATCTCCCAGGCCATCACGCTGATCGGCGGCCTGGCCCTCATGTTCGTTGCCAGTGTCACGCTCTCGGCAGTCGTCCTCTCGTTTCTGCCCATCACCATCGTGGCGGCGGCCGTTTTTGGCCGGCGGTTGCGGCGGATCTCGAGGGACTATCAGGACAAGGTGGCAGACGCCAATGCCAGCGCCGAAGAAGCCATCGCCGCCAACCGGGTCGTCAAATGGTTCACCGCCGAGGAGTCCGAAGTGCGCCGCTACGTACGCAAGGTGCAGGAGTCCTACCGGGTCGCCCTCCGGCGTGCCCGCCTGCGGGCTCTTTTCTCGCCCTTCGTCCAGTTCGTGGGATTCGGGACCATTGCCCTGGTGATGTGGATCGGCGGGCGCCAGGTACTGGACGATACGCTGACGGCAGGCGAGTTGGTCACTTTCCTGCTGTACACCTTGACGGTGGCCGGGGCGATCGGCGCTTTCACCGGCCTGTACGGCAGCCTGCAGGAAGCTCTCGGCGCCTCGCAGCGGATCTTTGAACTCCTCGGTGAGGAGCGAGGCATCGACGATCCGGTGAATCCGGTTTCGATTACGGACGTCCAGGGGCGGATCACGTTCGACAATGTGGGGTTCCGCTACTCGGATCGGGACATCGATGTGCTGGACTCGATGAACCTCGAGGTGGCTCCCGGCGAGGTGGTCGCCCTGGTCGGTCCGAGCGGGGCAGGAAAGAGCACGATCGTGCAGCTCATCCCGCGCTTCTTCGATCCAACGTCCGGAAGAATCCTCGTCGACGGTGTCGACCTGCGAGACCTCCGGCTCAGCGAGCTTCGCTCGCTCATGGCCGCCGTTCCCCAGGAGACTCAGTTGTTCTCAGGGACGATCATGGAGAACCTGCTCATGGGCAAACCGGGAGCAGGGGTTGAGGAGATCCACGCGGCATCGTGGGCCGCCAACGCTCACGAATTCATCGAGAGTTTCCCCTCCGGGTATGAGACCATCGTCGGCGAACGGGGCGTGAAACTGTCCGGTGGTCAACGACAGCGCGTGGCCATCGCCCGGGCCCTGCTCAACGATCCGCGCATCCTGATCCTCGACGAAGCCACCAGTTCCCTCGACAGCGAATCGGAAGCAACCGTGCAGGAGGCTCTCGACCGTCTGATGATCGGGCGCACGACGCTGGTCATTGCCCATCGACTCAGCACGGTCCGCGGTGCAGATCGTCTGGCGGTAATCGACGACGGCCGGATCGTTCAGGAAGGCAACCACCAGGACCTCATGGCTGAAGGCGGTTTGTACGCCGATCTCTACCGCCTCCAGTTCCGGGACGGCCCTGACCCGCCTGCCGTCTGATTGGCCTCAGTCGGGCTGATGCCCGATGTCCAGACCGCCGAACGCAACCAACGCTTCGATCGACAGGAGCGGGGCGTCGGCACCGACCAGGTCACGATGGGTCTTGTTGGACCATCCACCAAACAGCGGGATGCCTTTGACCTCCACCCTCCACCCTTCAGGGACGACGATCTCGACGCCGCCGAACGCAACCACGACGTCCATGGCGGCCCCTTCGGGCACCGGCCGGGCCCTGCGCAGATCAACCTCTGTCGCTCCGAAAACGGTGAATATCGATCCGCCTCCGAACTGCTGGGACTCGTTGACAACTTCACGGCCGAAAAAGGCGACGAGAGAATTGACGCGGTCGCCGCGCTGAACGGTGGACGCTCCCAGGCCGCTTCCGAAGATGACCCAAAGGCCGACCACCACCAGGACGAGCGGCCAGAAGACCGTTCGCACCCAGTCGGGAACGAAGTCGAGCGATCGAGCCAGCAGCGCCACTCCAACGATCACCAACACCGCGGGCACCATGATGTGCCGGGGCGAGAAGCTGACGTAGAGAAGCCCGGCCACCACAAACACGATGGGCCACCAATCGGCGATGAGCTCCCCGGAATCGACCACATTGTTCTGATCGAGCAGGAAGAGCACTCCCAGGACGATCAGAACAAATCCAACCAGGATTCGTCCGCGGTTCATTCGATCTCCTACTGAAAGGCAGCCATCATCTTCGCACCCACCGGGATGTTCAACCAGAGTCGCGTGGCCCTAGCAGACCCACCAATGACCCTGCAGAGCCCGGAGGCGGCGTTTGGAGGCAGTGCCCGTGGCGATTTGTGTCCGGTGATCACCCGGTCGAAACTTGCGGTATGCATCAGAGAATCGTCGCCGTAATCGGGGCCTCCGCCACCGGCCCCGAGGAACACGACTACCGCGACGGGGTGCGACTGGGCCGCCTGCTGGCCGGGGCCGGGTTTACGGTTGCCAGCGGAGGATACGGTGGGCTCATGGAAGCCGTCTCAGCGGGAGCAGCCGGGAGCGGAGGCCGGGTGATTGGAGTCACCGCTCCATCCGTGTTCCCCGGCCGAGCAGGTGCCAATGCCTTTGTGACCGACGAACGGCCGGCTGCAACGCTTCCGGAACGAATCCAGGACATGCTGGCGATGTCGGACGCGGTCGTTGCGCTGCCGGGGAGCCTGGGCACGCTCACCGAACTGGTTCTGGCCTGGAATATCGCTCTCGTAGCACCGTTCAGTGCTCGTCAACCCGTGCCGATCGTCGCGGTCGGCAGGACCTGGGCGGAGTTGGTTCCTTTGTTGACAGAGCGGCTGGCGACCAACGGCGACCTGGTGCAGTGCGTCGCCACCGTCGATGAGGCGGCCGCCGCCGTCACGGAGTACTTCACCAACCGCTCCGGCTCGCCGTAACCGTCGGAGGTTCGATTGTCTCTGCTTTGAGAAAGTCCGGCAGTATGCTCCGCGCAGCTGGGAGAGCTGCCGTCATGCCGCTCGCCCACCTAGGAAACAACACAGGGACAGAGAGCCAATGAAACAGAATGGGGCGGTGGCGACCGGCAAACACCGGGCCCGGTTGAGCAGGTGGCGTCGGCTGCGGCTGGCCGTGGCGGGCTTGTTCCTGAGCCAGCACCGCCAGTGCCGGGCCGGGCACCACCGGTACACCAACTCGACACCCATCGGCGGGGGGATTTCCCGAACAACGTGTCAGGCCTGCGGTACCGTTTCGTTCGACCTTCGCGAAGCCGACCAGCCAATCGAGAGCAAGCTCTTCCAGCAACAGGACGAGCGGCAGACGTTTGCCATCTTGCGGCGGGAGCTCTTTCACCGGCGTTGAACACCGCTCCGGACAAGCAGTCTCACCGCCGCCGGACTCTGGAGCCGCCCGCCTCCTGCATGGCTTTAGACTTCCACCATGGTCGACCACCTTGACGCCTTCCGGGAGCGCTACCCGATCCTGGCCGACACCAGCTACCTGGTGAGCCATTCACTTGGCGCTATGCCTGCATCTGCCAGGGACGAGCTGAAGCGCTTTGCGGACGAATGGGCCGCCCGCGGGGTGCGAGCCTGGGGCGAAGGGTGGTGGGAGACGCCGGTATCGGTCGGAGACGAGCTCGCCCCGATCGTCGGCGCACCGGCCGGATCGATTGCGATGGTCCAAAACGTGGCCGTCGCCCAGGCGGTTATCGCTTCCTGCCTCACGTTGAATGCCCCCCGCAACCGGGTGGTGTTCTCCGAGCTCAACTTCCCCTCCGTCATGTACGCCTGGCACAACGTCCGCGGCGCACATGTCGCGACGGTGCGCAGCTGGGACGGTGTCACCGTTCCGACCGAGACCTTCCTGGCTGCCATCGACGAGCGCACGGCCGTGGTCCCGCTCTCGCATGTGCTGTTCAAGAGCGCCTACATTCAGGAGGCTCTCGCCATCACCGAACGCGCTCATGAGGTCGGGGCATTGGTCGTCCTCGACTGTTATCAGTCGGCGGGCACCGTCCCGTTCTCCTTGTCCGAGCTCGGCGTCGACTTCGCCGTCGGTGGCTCGGTGAAGTGGTTGAGCGGTGGTCCCGGCGCCGGCTGGCTGTACGTGCGACCGGACCTTCAAGAGGTGTTCGAACCGCGTTTGGTCGGGTGGCAAGGTGACCGGGCGCCCTTCGATTTCCGGCCCGGAGCCATCGAGTATGCACCGGGGATATGGCGGTACCTTTCTGGCACCCCCAACGTCCCGGCGCTGTACGGCGCCCGGGCGGGGTACCGGATCATTCGGGAGGTCGGGGTGCCGGCCATCCGGGAGAAATCGCTGCGAATGACCCAGTGGATCATCGACATGGCAGACGAACTGGAGATCCCGATCAAGTCGGAGCGCTCCCCCGATCGGCGAGGCGGAACGGTGACGCTCGCCGTTGGTGACGAGGACAGAGTTGCCGCAGCGCTGGGCGACCGGCAGGTCATCGTCGACGCTCGACCCGGAGCGGGCATCCGGGTCGGCCCCCACTTCTACAATTCGGGCGACGACCTGGCCAGGTTACGAGAGGGTCTGGTCGAGATCCTGGGTCGTTGATCTCGCCTGTTGGAGTCTCCCCGCTGTCGTCGCGCCGCAGAGGTTCACCGCCAGGAACAGGGATCGTCTGTCAACGTGTCCCGACGGTCGCCTGCAACCCGTCAATGAGCTGCTGGGTCTCGGGGTCGCTCAGGCGAGCCGACGCGTGCATCCATTCGAAGTACACGGGAGGCATCTCGCCCGATTCAACCGTTTCCACCAGCTCATCTACTTCTTGCGAGCCACCCCATTCCGAGAAGTTGATCTTCTTGCGCCCTTCGTCGACGTCCCTGGTAGCGAGCCACGAGACCGGCGCAACGTTGGTGTACCAGGGCCAGATCGTTTCGTTGCTGTGACAGTCGTAACAAGCCCGTACCGCCAGGTCCCGGGTTGAGGGAGAATCCCAGGCGGGCTCGGCGACCACGGGCGGGTTGTCGTGAGAGCGGCCGTACGGGACGGCCTGGATGACCACCAGCAGGCCGACCAGACCGATCAAACCCCACTTCAACCACTTCCGCCAGTCCACGCAAACCTCCCGGGTTCGATGCGGCCGGTGGCGGCCGGGGTGATCATTTCGTAATCACAAATCTAGGCACGAGGCTGCGCCTTTCTGCCAAGGCGAGAGCGTTTTCTGCGGACCCTGCGCAATCCTCCCTACAATCGATTGTTCGAAACGAAGGAGCATCAATGGTCGACGTCGAACGTGGCCAGTTTTTCATCGGTGGAGACATCGATCCGTCCTCGGGTGACCGGACCGGCGATCAACGACTGTACGACGCCCACGATCTCACCACCCACGGGGTGATCGTTGGTATGACCGGCTCGGGCAAGACGGGTCTCGGAGTCATCCTGCTCGAAGAGGCGCTGCTGTCCGGTATCCCGGCCCTGATCATCGACCCCAAGGGGGACATGGGGAACCTGTTGCTCAACTTCCCCAACTTCCAACCGACAGACTTCCTTCCCTGGATCGACGAGGGGGAAGCCCAACGCAAAGGAGTCACCCCCGATGATTTCGCCGCCAGCACCGCAGAGCTCTGGAAAAGCGGCCTGGAAAAGTGGGACATCGGATCCGACCGTCTCCTTCGCCTGGGGACCGGGGCCGAGTTCGCCATCTACACCCCCGGGTCGAGCGCCGGGATTCCGCTCAACATCGTCGGGTCGCTGGCTGCCCCCGAACTCGATTGGGACACGGACGGGGAAACCGGGCGAGACGAAATCGAAGGGTTCGTCTCGAGCCTCCTCGTGCTGGCCGGGATCGAAGCCGACCCGATCTCCAGCCGGGAGCACATCCTTCTGGCCAACATCATCGAGAAGGCCTGGAAAGCCGGGACGGATCTCGACCTCGCCCAGCTGATCGGACAGGTACAGGACCCACCGATCCGCAAACTGGGCGTGTTTGAGGTCGATACCTTCTTCCCTCCCAAGGATCGAACGGCTCTGGCCATGCGGCTCAACGGGCTCGTGGCATCTCCGTCGTTTAGCTCCTGGATGGAAGGTCCGCCCGTCGACATCCAATCGATGCTCTTCACCCCGGACGGGAAGCCACGGGCGGCCGTGGTCTATCTCCAGCATCTAGGTGAGGAGGAACGGCAGTTCATTGTCACGCTTCTGTTGTCCAAGATGGTGACCTGGTTGCGCCGCCAGCCCGGCACATCCGATTTGCGGGCGTTGATCTACATGGATGAAGTATTCGGTTTCGCTCCTCCGACGGCCGAACCACCCTCCAAGAAGCCCATCCTGACGATCTTCAAGCAGGCCAGAGCGCACGGAGTCGGGATGGTCTTGTCGACCCAGAACCCCGTCGATCTCGACTACAAGGCGATGTCGAACGCAGGCACCTGGCTGATCGGGCGCCTCCAAACCGAACGGGACAAGGCTCGCATCCTCGAAGCGTTGAAGTCCGCATCGGGAACGGTCGATGTGGACCAGTTCGACAAGCTGATCGGTGAACTCGACAAACGCCAGTTTGTGCTGCACACCACCCGATCGGCGGCACCGGCGCTGATGACAACCCGATGGGCCATGTCGTATCTGCGCGGTCCTTTGACCCGCGATGAGGTGACGCGCTTGACGAAAGACTCCCCGGAACGTGCGGCCGCCCAGGCGTCAACGCCCTCGGCCCCCGCTGCTCCGGCGCCGGTTGCCGACGATGAGACGGTCGTTTCGCCCGAAGTTGCCCCCTCTGTCCCGGTGTATCACCTCGACGGGGCGGCGCCCTGGGCGGACAAGGTTGGCGCCGTCGCCGGAGGCGAGCGCCATCAGGCCGGCCTGGTGGCCCGGGTGCACCTCATCTACGACGATCGGTACGCAGAGGTCAACCACAAAGAGGAGTGGGAGGCCGTGTTCTACCCGCTCGGACAGACCTTCGACCCGGCCGATCACATCACCGTCGACTACGACGACCGCGACCTTCGCCCCGGGGCTCCCGGGGGCGGGACGTTTGTGTTGACCGAGGCGCCGGTCGATTCCGCCGCCTTCTTCAAGAAGGCCGAAACAGACCTCAAGGAGTGGCTGTACCGCAACCGCCGGGTCGAGGTATTCAAGAATGAGCAGCTGAAGCTCTACTCGCGAATCGGGGAATCGGCCGAAGACTTCACCACCCGCTGCGAGGAGGCGGCAGAGGATGCCGCCGACGCCGAAGTCGCGAAGCTGCGGGATCGCTACCGCGTCAAGATCGATCGGGTCAAAGACCAGCTGGTTGCGGCCGAACGGCGGACCCGGGAGCTGGAAGTGGACACCCAGAGCCGGCGCCAGCAAGAATTGGTTGCCGGTGCAGGCGAACTCCTCTCCGTGTTCCTGGGCGGCAGGCGACGGTCCCGCAGCTTGTCCGGCGCGGCTTCGCGCAGGTCGCAGACGGTCCGCACCAAGGAGCGGCTCCGGTCGGCGGAAGAAGCTCTGACCGACAAGGCAGAGGATCTGGACAACCTCGAAGACGATCTCTCCTCGGACCTTATGGAGATCACCGACCGTTGGAATGAGGCCGCCCGGGATAACCAGACGATCGAGATCGGGCTCGAAAAGACCGACATCGCCGTAGACGAAATGGCCCTGGTGTGGATGCCGACGGCCTGAAGAGAGACGCGGCCCACCCGGATACGCCGCTTCGCCCGCATTGGACCGGGCTCTCGCCGGCCGGGGTCCGGAAAGCCTGGATTCTGCTCGGAACGATCTTTGTCATCGATGTGGTGCTGCAGTTCTTCAGCGCTTTGGACGGCGGTCGGGTGGCGCTGGGCGACAGCAGATCGTTGCTGGGGATGTGGGACCTGGCCAAGGCGATCTCCATCGGGACGGCCCTCATCTACCTCGCCGGGCGAACCCGCTGGCGACCGATCGCCACGCTCGGGGTGCTCTTCCTGGTGGTGGGCATCGAAGATCAGATCGCCATCCACGGCGAGCTGGGCAAAGCCATCGCCGGGTTGGTCCGATTCGAAGCGTGGATACCGGGAATAGGACGGTACGGGGCAATCAATCTCGGCGAATTCTTCGCCATGGGCCTGTTTGCCCTGGCCGCTTTCTTCCTCATCTGGACCGGCCCTCGCGCCCCCGACCGGGTCTTGAACAGGGCGCGGACGATCTTCACACTGTTGCTGGTCGGAATGTTCTTTTTCGCCGGGGTGATAGACCTGATGACGGCGGCCGGACGAAACCTGACAACGATGCTGATCGAAGAACTCGGTGAGCGAGGGGTGTTGTCGCTGTCGACCGTGTACGCACTCAGCCTGTTCCAGACCTACCCGGACTCCGACTGATCAGTCTGTGTCGATGTCGGGGCCGGGGCCGACCATCGCCCAGAGGATGTCCTTGATGCTGACGATTCCGAGCAACTCACCGTCTTCCATGACGGGCATATGCCGGTAGCCGGTCTCCAGGAGCCATTCGGCCGCCTCCCGCACCTGAGCCTCGGGCGAGAACACATCGGGGTCGGCGGTCATCCAGTCCCGCACGATCTCGGTGACCGGATCTACTCCGTCGGCGGCGGCGCGCAGCACATCCCGTTCGGTGATGATCCCGGTCAGTTGGCGTCCTTCCACCACACCGACTGAACCCACCTGGGTAGCCAGCATCGCCTCCGAAACGTCCTGCAGAGTAGTTTCAGGGCCGCACACGGCGGCTCGTCCCCCAACCATCGCCCGGAGCTTCACGGGTTACCTCCTTCGGAGCAAACCCTAGTGATTTCCCCCCTCGAGGGAAAGCCGACTTCAGGCTTTGTTCTTCAGGAACCACCGATCGTGCGCTCAATCCCATCCTGCAGCGTGACCCCGGCCCTCCAGTCCAGCTCGGCTTCAGCCAGAATGCGTGTCCGGGCAGCGCACCAGGGGGTCATCTTGTGGAAGGGGATGGAACTCCAATCCCCGGAGAATTCCCGCTGGCCGCCTGGATGACTTCGGCCAACTGCAGGATCGTGATCTCGTCGGGGTTTCCGAGATTGACCGGTCCCACATAGTCGCTGGCCAGCAAACGCAGGATTCCCTCGATCAAATCGTCGACATAGCAGAGCGATCGGGTTTGCATCCCGTCCCCGAATACGGGCAGCGGCCGGTTGTGGGTATGTCGGTTGCCCACCAAACTGATACCTTGACCCGCGATTATCCCAAGCGCTGGCATGTGGTAGCCTTCAACACCCACCAAGCCCTCGGATGGAAACGCGCGGGCACGATGAATCTGAATATCCGCTATGGGCAGATGACGATGGCCTTACTCGCCCAGCGGCCACCACCCGCGACGCCAGCGGTTGGGCGACCGGTCTGCCCGCTATCTGGACGCCGCACATCTGGCCAAATCACTTTTCCAGGGCCTCGACGGCGATATCCGCGTGACCGAAGACACCATCGTGGTCACCGACTACAACGCACCGAATGTGGAGCGATTACGCGAGCATTACCAGCCTGCCCGACAAGCTGGTTCGCGAAAACGTCGACCCGCGCATTTCCTGGCTCTACAACTTCAAGCTCGACTTTCGGTTTCGATGAAATCTGGCCCGGCGTCTGGCGCTGCCGGTGGGCGTAAAGTAAATTACCCCGAAAAAATCGCCGCTGAAGGCGCCCTCCTTGGCTTGACCGCCGTGGGGACGGGGTTGGCCTCTCGCCCTCTATCGGGGCTACACTGCCCGAAAAACAGGCATTGGAATTCCTATCCTTAAGAATAATGGCTGGTCAAACGGATTATTTTTGGTATGGATTGTCTTCATAAGCTACTTGAATAGTCCGTTTTGGTAGCAAGATAAGCAGAAGAAAACAATGATCGGAGGAAACTATGGGGAAAAAATACTTAAAGCTGGATACCGAACAGTAAGCTGGCACCTCTGTTGAAGAACGTCAGGGATAAAGAACACCTGGAGGCTAGCGGGGTTGTGGTCAGGGATAAGGATATCCTGGTTGTTATGGATTGCATGAAGGGTATTGGGCGCCTCAAGGTCAGAACAAAAAGAATCCGCTGGGCAAGGGCAAGATCGTTGGTCCCCAGCTAAGTGCCGCAGGGGTTTCGAGGCCATTACCCGGGACCCGAAAACCGGCCACCTGTTTCTGATGATAGAAGCGCTTGAACATGACGATAACTATCAGGGAAAGGTCTTAGAGCTGGATGCTAATCTCAAACCCGTCAGCACAAAGTGGCTTGATTATGATTTTTCATCCGACAGCAAGGGCTTTGAGGGTGCCGCAGTGGTTCGCCACAAGGGGGATTTGTTGCTCCTGGCCCTGTGTGAGGGAAATCATTGTGAGGGCGGCGACGAAGGCAGGGACACAGGCCATGGCAGGATCCAGGTGTTTAAGCAAAGGAAGAAATTCTGGAAACACATCGGTAAAATCAAGCTGCCCGAAGAGATGGATTTCGAGGACTATGCCGACATCTGCCATACGCGGCAAACACGTCGCAATCGTTTCACAGGCCTTCTCCGCCTATGGGTCGCCAAAGTCGACCTTGCATCTTCAAAGATATCGGGAAAAGGACAAGTTTACCGGTTTCCATGGATAAAAATGACAAGTGTATTTATTGCAATGTCGAAGGCGTGGATTGGTTGACGGACAATCGGATCATCGTCGTTTCGGATCGCATGAAGACCGATGATCAGCCCGGGCGCTGCGCCAGGAAAGACAAATCCATCCACATCATGAAAATACCCGGCTAGTAAAGCAGCGGGTAACGGGTCAATCTTAACCTATCGCTGCAAGAATAATGTTGGGTTAAATGCGCACGGTGATTTTTCACGCAGATGGGCTCGAAGGGATGTTTCTAGAAAAATTTTCGTGCAGAAGGTTCACCGGCAGTGTAATGGGGTCACAGCGTGTAATGGGGTCAAGCGTGTAATGGGGTCAAGCGTGTAATGGGGTCAGACACGAATGGCACTGAATTAGTAAATA
>CAVRPP010000012.1:0-80401 GCA_963723165.1 uncultured Actinomycetota bacterium | reverse complement strand
CAGCATCGCAGCAACATCGGCGTCTTCTTCGGCCATGCCGACAGTTCCGTCGACCACGAAGAGCACAACATCCGCTCCCTGCAGTGCCGCCTCCGCCTGTGCGGTGATGCCGGTAGTCAACTCGACACCGGATGCCAGTTCCCACCCTCCGGTGTCGATCAAGATGAAGTCCCGGCCCGCCCAGTCGGCGCGAAACTCTCGCCGGTCGCGAGTGACCCCTGGGCGTTCCTGGACCACGGCCGCCCGGCGGCCCAACACCCGATTGACCAGCGTCGACTTCCCAACATTGGGGCGGCCCAGGACGGCAACTACCGGTAACCGGGTCACGAGGTTCTCATGCTCTCTGTATGTATCACGCCCACAGCATAAGGAGATGGCCGGACATTGGGGTCGCAGTTCATGAGTGCTTCTACCATGGCGTCATGCCGGAGAAAGTGTTACTCGCTGAGCCACGAGGATTCTGCGCCGGGGTCGAGATGGCTATCAAAGCTCTCACCTGGATGGTGCGGGTCTTCGACCCTCCCGTCTACTGCTACCACCAGATCGTTCACAACCAGTGGGTGGTCAACGCCTTCGAAAAGGTCGGAGTCGTATTCGTGGACGACATCGCCGAAGTCCCGGACGGGGCCCCGGTCATGCTGTCGGCCCATGGTTCTTCTCCCGAGGTGGTGAAGGGTGCAGGCGAAAGGGCCGGGGTGGTCATCGACGCCGTGTGTCCTCTGGTCACCAAGGTGCACCATGAGGTGAAGCGGATGGCGGAACAGGATTTCGACATCATCTACGTCGGACATGAAGGCCACGACGAAGCCACCGGTACCGTGGCTGTGGCTCCCGGCGCCATTTCGCTGGTTCAACCAGAAATCGGCCTGGCCGGGTTCGATCCTGCAGACTCGACAAAGGTCGCCCTCCTCGCTCAGACGACGCTCGGCCTTCACGAATGGCAAGCGGTGCTCGACGAAGCCGGGCAACGATATCCCGACCTGTGGACGGCCAGGAAGAGCGATCTCTGCTACGCAACCACCAACCGCCAGGAGGCTGTCCAGCAACTCGCAGATCGTGCCGACTTGATTCTCGTCGTCGGCTCGGAGAACTCGTCGAACACCCAAGCGCTGGTTCGAGTGGCCGAGGCAGCGGGGACCACCGCATATCGGATCGACAATGCCGGGGATATTCGGTCCGAGTGGCTGACCGACACGCCGATCGTCGGACTAACGGCCGGGGCGTCGGCTCCCGACCATCTGGTTCAGGAAGTCATCGACCGGATCGACCCGAGCGATGGTTTCGAACTCTTTCGTGTGACAGGCGAAGAGGAGTACTTCCCGCTCCCCCGTCAGCTACGCGGCTTTCTGACGGCTCTCCAGGCCGCCGTCGAGGGTGGTTTCACCGCCAGGAAACCCGGACGCCCGGGGCTCCTTGAAAACGACCGGGATTGGACGGCAACTGAGGCACTCCAACTCGTTCGCCCCTAGACACCGGGTTCGAGCTCAGAGGCCAACTGGACGATGTGGGCGATCACCCCGTCGATCGACAGGTCGGACGTGTCCACCGCAACTGCATCTGTGGCCGGGCGGAGCGGTGATGCTGCACGGGTCGAGTCTCGCCGATCCCGCCTTTCGAGTTCCTCGGCTATGCCTTCGGGCGACTGGTCCGCTGCCGGCATTTCCCGGGCCCGTCGAGCGGCTCTGACTTCGGGGCGCGCCGTGAGAAAGATCTTGAGCGGAGCCTCAGGAAAGACCACCGTCCCGATGTCGCGACCCTCAACCACGGCCGCCCCTCCGCGCTGTTCAACCCATTTCTGCTGGCGGGCCACCAGCACCTCGCGCACGGCCGGGATGGCCGAGACCCTGCTCGCGCTCGACGACAACGCCGGGCTGCGAATCTCTTCGTTCACGTCCTCGCCGCCCAGCATCATGGTCCCGTCGCGATAGTCGAACTCTGAGGCCCGGACCACCCGGGCGGCGGCCTCCGCGTCTTCGACGTCGCCGCCACTCCGCATGATCGCCAGCGCCGCCGCTCGATAGAAGGCCCCGGTATCCAGATGCGGCAAGCCGAGGCGGTCGGCCACTCCCCTACTGACGGTCGTTTTACCGGCGCCGCCAGGACCGTCGATTGCCACTACCCCACGAACCATCGAGTGTCCCCTCTCCACCGGTAGCCCTGCCAAGGTACCGCGATCCGGCCACAGTTGTCCCATGTCCTCAAAGAACGTCGGCCATGTTTTTTCCACACAACCGGGATCCCGGATGACAACCCCCGGAAGCACCAACCCGGCCAGAGAGAAGGCCATCGCCATCCGATGATCGTTGTAGGTTTCGATTTCGGTGCCGTGGACCGCCCGGGATCGTACGATCAACCAGTCTGGGCCGGCCTCGGCATCTGCCCCCAGGTTGCGCAACTCGGTTTCGAGGGCGGCGAGGCGATCGGTTTCCTTGATACGCAAGTTCGCAATATTGGTGAGCCGGCTGGGACCGGTCGCGAAGGCGGCCGCCACAGCCACAGCCAGAACCGCGTCGGGCATGGCACCCATGTCAACATCAGTGCCGTGCAGACCCTCAGCAGGACCCTCGAGAGAGAACCCCCCTTCGAACCACCTCACCCGGCATCCCATTGCCTCCAGCACGTCGAGGATTCTCAGATCCGCCTGGCGTGAACTGCGGCCAAATCCCCGAACCCGAACCGACCCGCCCGTGATGGCCGCAGCAACCAGCGGATATGCGGCAGCCGAGGCGTCCGGTTCGATCGGAAAGGCCTGCGACTTGTAGCCACCCCGGCGCACCTCCAGTCCGGTCCGGGTCAGTTCGATGCTTGCGCCAAAGACCTGCATGACCTCTACGGTGTTCTCAACGTAAGGCCGGGAAATCAGGATTCCATCGAGGAACTCAAGGGACACGTCCCGACCGGCGTAGGGGGCCGTCAGCGCCACCGCCGACACGAACTGGCTGGACCGGCGGGCGTCGATCATCGCCGCTCCACCGGGCAGTCCTCCTCCCCCAACGCGAACCGGGGGAAATCCACCCTCGCCCAAAGCTTCGACATCTGCGCCGAGATCCTGCAGGGCGGCCACAAGTTCTCCGATCGGTCGACGCCGCATGCGCGGCGTGCCATCGATGCGAGAGGGACCGTCCGCCAGCGTGGCAGCGGCAGTCAAGAAACGGGCCGTTGTGCCTGACGCCCCCGCATAGATGGGACTCCGTGGAGCATGAAGGCGTCCACCGGTCCCCACCACAGTTATTGACTCGCCTGCCACGGCAAATGACCCACCCAGGCTCTCCAGGCACTCCATCATCACCCTGGTGTCCTCCGCCAGCAGGACCCCGGTCAACGTGCTGGTGCCGCCTGCCAGCGTTGCGCACAGCAGGGCGCGATTGGTGAGACTCTTCGATCCGGGCACACGGATCGTGCCGTCGACCGGACCTTTCGGGCGGACACTGAGGCTCTCCGGAAATCGTTTTGGTGCAGCCATCACCCGGAGTCTGGCACGCTCTCAGGAAGGAGCGGCCGAGGCGTACAGGGTCCGCACTTCCTCGATGGTGAGTTGTCGCGCCTCGCCGCTCTTGAGGCCGGGGTCAGTAACCGGGCCAATAGCGGTCCGGAAGAGCTCTAATACCGGGAATCCAATCGCGTCACACATGCGCCTCACTTCCCGGTTCCGTCCTTCTCCCATGGTGACCTCCAGCAACGCCCGGTCCCGTGAGGAGTCCCGCAAGCGGGCGGACAGAGCGGCGGCCGGTCCGTCATCAAGATCAACGCCGGTCACAAGGCTTCGCACCTGGGCGGTCGTCGGTGTCCCGGACACAAGGACGGAATAGGTTTTCGGGATGCCGTGACTCGGATGGGTGATCACATTGGTCAGATCGCCATCGTTGGTGAGCAGGATGAGGCCTTCGGAGTCCGCGTCCAACCGTCCGACCGGATAGACCCGCGGGTCGGACGGCACGAGTTCGATCACGGTCGGCCGACCCTGGGGATCGGCGGCGGTACTGACAACCCCGGCGGGTTTGTTGACCAGGTAATAGACGAGATCGGGTCGGACGGGCAGCGGCACGCCGTCAACTTCAACATGGACAGCTTCCCGGTCAACTTTCTGTCCGAGATGGGCCGGAGCCCCGTCGACGGTCACCCGGCCTGCCTTGATCATCTCCTCGGCACCGCGTCGGGAAGTGATCCCCGAGTGGGCCATCAACTTCTGCAATCGATCCGGCTCAGTCACGCGTCGGCCCGGAACGTCTCCTCGAGGGTCTCAACCACGCTGGCCGGGGGCACATGATCGGCCAGGGGCGGAAGGTCCTCCATCGATTGCAGGCCCAGCTTCTCGAGGAACATCGTGGTGGTGCCGTAGATGGTCGGCGTGCCGGGCAACGGCAACCTGCCTATCTCCTCGATGAGACCGCGTCGCTCCAGCGTGCGAATGGACGAGTCGGAGTCAACCCCTCGAATCTCGGCGATCTGGTTCCGCGACACGGGCTGACGGTACGCCACGACGGCCAGAACCTCCAGGGCCGCGTTGGACAACCGGCTGGCCGTCGCGGTCGATGCGAACCTCTCGAGATACGGAAAAGCATCCGGGTGGCTGTAGCAGCGCCAGCCTCCGGCTATCCGGCGCAGGATGATTCCACTCTGCCGTTCGGTGAGGTCGCCCGCCAATGCCTCCAGTTCGGCCTCGACGGCCTCCACCGGGATCTCCAGAACTTCTGCCAGTTCTTCCGACGGCACCGGTTGCTCGGCAACGAAAAGAATTGCCTCCAAAATGCCGCGGGCGTTCACGATGTTCGACTCCACTCGCTGGTCAGATTCTCAGCGAGGTCGCTTCCGGAACGCCGGACCTCGATAGTGGCCAGCCAGTCGCGCTGGCTCACCTCGACCAGGCCCCACCGTGCCAATTCGAGCAGAGCGAGGAAATAGGCAACTACCTCGACCTTGCGAGTTGTGTGGGCAACCATCTCGTCGAAGCTCGTCTCCGCCAGTTCCTCGATTTTCGACCGGAGATCGCCGATGGCAGCTTCCACCGAGGGCAACTCGAGATCGAGATGATCGAGATCCGGCTCGCGGTTCGGAGCCGCCAGCACCCGCCCGGCAATGCCGGCCAGACCGAGCCGGTCGACGGGGACGACGACGTCGGGGGGCCGGGGCACGATGGCCTGGTCCATCCCCGCCGACCTTGGAACATACCGGGCGGCTTCCTGCAAACGATGGGTCAATACGGCCGCGACATCTTTGAACGTCACACAGGCAAGCAGCCGGGACAGAAGCCGGTCCCTTTCCTCCATCAATTCGAGCTCTTCGTCCATGTCGACTGCCGCGTCGGGAAGCAGATGACGGGCTTTGAGCTGGACCAGCGTTGAAGCGATCAGCAAGAACTCACTGGTGACTTCGAGATCCAACTCCCGCATGTCGTCCAGGAACGAGAGGTACTCCCCAACAAGATCGGTGAGGCTGAGCCTGGTGATCTCGACCTGCCGGCGCGTGATCAGCTGCAACAGCAGATCCAGAGGACCTTCGAATACGGCGGTTTTCACTTCATACGTCATGAGAATTCGTTCGTGGCGGTCAACACATGGTATTGGCTGTTGCGGTCGAACCGCAGCATTATCAATCGACGCTCTTCAGGAGGTCCCATTCGTCGCGCGGGAAGGTCGCTGGTCGATTCCCATGGTGATGACGGGCGAACTCGACGACCATGGACCCTGAACCCAAACGGTCCAGTTCTTCGGCACCAAGCGATCCATGCTGGAGGTAGCGGCGCCAGGACCCTCGGACGGGCAACCGCAGCTTGGTGAAGAAACTCGCCAACGATCGTCCTATCACTCCGAGGTTCGACCAGCGTTTGCCGACGTCGTGCAGCAAGGCCGCCCGAACGAGGTCTCGCCGGTCGCCCCGAACGGCGGCGACCCGGCGCGCCGCCTCCAATCCGTGCCGCTGATCGGCAACCGATTGTTGGCGGTAGATATCCGCTTCCCCCGGCCGATCCAACCACGATTCCACCTCACCGTGTTCCTCATCGCTCAACGGACCGGCCGCCAGAACGGCAAAGAACCGGCGAATGAGATGCGACCAACTGCCTAACTCCATCAGCGCAGCCCCATCCACCCGGAGACGGTCGAAATCGGCACCGATAACCAGCGGGTGGCACCCGGGACCAAGAAAAGCAAAGCGAAGAGGATCAGAAAACCGTATTGCTCAACCCGGGCGTACAGTTCCCGACCCCGATCGCCGAGAAACAGCGGAAGCATGCGGCTGCCGTCGAGCGGCGGGATGGGCAGCAGGTTGAAGATCGCCAGAACCACGTTGATGATCCCGAACGCCCACACCAGATCGGCAACGATCCCACCGGTGACGGGGAGTAGAAGTCTCCCGGCCATCAAGGCCAGGAGCAGGTTGGAGACCGGGCCGGCCAGAGCAGTCAAAGCCATGCCTTCGGTCGGACGGCTGAATGCCCGCGGGTTCACCGGCACGGGTCGCGCCCAGCCAAAGATGGGCGCGCCGCTGAATGCGAGCATCGCAGGCAGCAACACGGAGCCAAACGGATCGATGTGCCGGATGGGATTGAGGGTCAGCCGGCCGGCCGCCTCCGCGGATCGGTCGCCAAGGCGGCGCGCCACCAAGCCGTGGGAGACCTCGTGCAGAATCACTGCGACAATCAGCAAAACAATGAAGATGACCGGATCCAGGATCCGGTTGCCGGTCAGTGTCAACGGTTGCTATCTCCGCTGGTTCTTACAGTCGATGCACAGCACCGAGGCGGGCCGGGCTTCCAGCCGCTCCGGGGGAATCGGCTTGCCGCAGTTGTCGCAGGAGCCGTAGCTGCCGTTGTCAATCTTGAGGAGGGCTTTCTCAACCGACGAAAGCTGCCCTTTCAACGATTCAACCAGTCCCAGCACCTCAGTCCGTTCGGCAGTGGCCGCACCGGCGTCGGCAAACCCGTCACCGAATTCGAGGTCGGGCCGGAGATCACCGGTTTCCGTTGCTCCAAGTTCGTCGAGTTGCCGTATCAGTTTTTCGCGCTCTTGCTTCAAGGTTGTCCGAGCGCCTTCAGCATCCATCGTTGTACTCACCTGCTCCGTGGGTGGGACGTGATGTACACCTCATAGAGATGCTGCGGAGATACCCGTGTGTACACCTGTGTGGTGCTGATATTAGCGTGACCGAGCATTTCTTGGACGGTTCTCAGATCGGCACCGCCTTCGACCATATGCGTGGCGGCTGAATGGCGCAGAACATGCGGTGAGACTCTCGCCTGGTTGATGCCGGCCCGCTGGGCGGATTTGCGGACGATGCCCCAGACTCCCTGACGGGTCAGTCGCCCGCCGCGGGCGTTGAGGAAGACTGCCCCCGGATCGACCCGATCGCCTTTCAGCTTCATTCGCCGTGGGAGGTACGCCTCGATAGCTTCGACGGCCATCCGCCCGACCGGGACCAACCTCTGCCGGTTGCCTTTGCCCGTCACGAGAGCTGTGCGATCTTCGAGGTCCAGAGCGCTGAGCTTCAGATCCACGGCTTCGGAAACACGGACTCCGGTGGCGTACATGAACTCCAACAGTGCCCGGTTGCGGGCGGCCAGCGGCGTGTCGTCTACCGGGACACTCAGAAGTCGCTCCACCTCGTCAACGGTCAGCGCCTTCGGCAACGCCGATCCGAGGCGAGGGCTGTCCAGCAGGACGGTTGGGTCTTCGGCAGATAGCTGCTCTGCCACGAGAAAACGGTGCAAACCCCGCAAAGCCGCAATCTTGCGAGCGATCGTGGCCGGCTTGAGGGACGCGGCATGGAGCCCGGCGACGTAGGCCACCGCCCGGCCGGCCGACGGATCGGCATCGCCCAGGTAGACGAGATAGTCCCGCAGATCACGTCGGTAGGCGGCCAGGGTGTTGGCGGCCAGTCCTCGTTCGGCGCTGAGCGATGCGAGGTACTCCTCGATACCCAGTTCCAACGAAGACGTCATCCAACAAATGCCCGGAGAGCAGCATGGGGTTCCTCGAAGGGCAGGCCGACGCTGCCGGCGACCGCCTGGTTGACGATGGCCTCGCCCACCACGTTGACCCCGGGAAGCAGTTCTGGATGGTTGACCACCGCGGCTCGAACTCCCTCGTCGACAATCGTCAAGAGGTAGGGCAGGGTTGCATTTGTCAATGCGTAGGTCGAAGTGTGCGGAACGGCGCCGGGAATGTTGCCCACCGCATAGTGAACAACATCGTGGACGACGTAAACCGGATCCCGGTGCGTCGTCTCGCGGCTGGTCTCAAAACACCCGCCCTGGTCGATGGCGATGTCGACCAGTACCGACCCCCTCTTCATGAAACGCACCATTTCTTCGGTCACCAGCTTCGGCGCACTGGCGCCGGGTACCAGTACGGAGCCGATCACGAGATCGGCGTCACGCACCTGCTCCTCGATCGTGAGCTGGTTCGAGGAGAGCGTCAGGATCTGTCCGCCGTAGAGCAGGTCCAGCGAGCGCAGCTTGCCGATGTCGTTGTCCAGCGCAACCACGATTGCCTGGAGCCCCATGGCCATCAGAGCCGCGTTCGTACCTGCGATGCCGGCACCGATGACCACCACTTTGGCGGGCATCACGCCGGGCACGCCACCCAGCAACACCCCGCGTCCTCCGTGGGCCTTTTCCAGGTAGTAGGCCCCCGCCTGGGTGGCCATCCGGCCGGCGACTTCCGACATCGGAGCGAGGAGCGGCAAACTGCGATCGGGCATCTGCACCGTCTCGTAGGCAATGCCGACAATGCCACGCGTCAAGAGACCCTTCGCCAGTTTTGGATAGGCAGCCAGATGTAGGTAGGTGAACAGAAGCTGACCGGGTCTCAGCATCGGGACCTCTTCAGCCTGTGGCTCCTTGACCTTCAAGATCAGATCGGCTTGTTCGAAGACATCGGCGGCGGTTGGAACGATGACGGCTCCCTGGGCGAGGTATTCCTCGTCGTGAATCGTCGACCCCTCCCCTGCTTCGCTCTGGATGATGACCTCATGACCGTGAGCGACCAGTTCGCGCACACCGACGGGGGTAATGGCTACGCGGAATTCCGCCGCCTTGATCTCTGTGGGAACACCGATAATCACGCCCTTCGCTCCTTCTCAATCGCCATGAGACCGATCAGGGTCTTCGCGTCCGTTATCTCACCATCTCGAACCTTACGCATTGCTTCTTCGATCGGCAGACGCACCACATCGGCGCGCTCCTCCTCGAATCCCTGCGGTCGCGACTCGACCGGCACGAGGTCTTCGGCCAGATATAGCCAGATGATCTCATCGGTGAACCCCGGCGTCGTGTAGAACGTGTGCAGCAGGGTCAACCGGTTTGGTCGGAAACCCACTTCCTCCTCACATTCCCTGATGGCGGTCGCCTCCGGGTCTTCCCCGGGGGCGTCGCACTTCCCGGCCGGTATCTCGAGAAGGTCGCGGCCGATGGCTACGCGGTGTTGAGATATCAGCACCACTTCCCCGTCGATGACGGGAACGACGGCTACCGCCCCCGGATGGCGGATGACCTCACGGCGGACCGATCTGCCCTGCGGCGCGAGGTAGTGGCGACGCACCATGCTCAAAAAGGAGGTTGTGGCGAGGTGCCGCTCTCCGAGAAAACGGAGGCCGTCGCTCACCGATGCGGCAGATCGCCGACCGCGGCCGGCCGGCCGGCGCGGGCCTCCACAGGGGGCAATCCCTTTCGGTGTGCTGCAGCCGCCGCAACGAACCCGGCGAACAACGGATGCGGGCGGTCCGGTCGCGATTTGAACTCGGGGTGGAACTGGCTGGCGATGAAGAACGGATGTCCGGGGATTTCAACGATTTCCACGAGATGGTCGTCGGGCGAGGTCCCCGACAGACGCATGCCCGCCGCTTCCAGATCTTTGCGGTACCGGTTGTTGACCTCGTACCGATGGCGGTGCCGCTCGTAGACCAGCTCTTCGCCATAGAGGGTACGCGCCAAAGAGCCTTCCTTGAGTTTGGCGGCGTAGATGCCGAGCCGCATCGTCCCACCCATCTCGGAGACGTCCTGTTGGCTCTCCATCAGGTCAATGACCGGGTGCGGGCTGGTTGGATCGAACTCGGCACTATTGGCCTCGGTCAGGCCGAGTTGCGATCGGGAGAACTCGATGACGGCACACTGCAGACCGAGACACAACCCCAGATACGGAATCCCGTGTTCCCGGGCGTGGCGGGCCGCAGCGATCTTCCCTTCAATCCCACGGATACCAAAGCCGCCCGGTACCACGATCCCGTTGAGACCGCGCAGATGATCCGCGGCCAGCAGGCCGTCCATGTCATCACTGGGAATCCAGCGCAGATCGAGCTTGACGTCATTGTCGAGGGCGCCGTGGCGGAGACTCTCGACCACAGAAAGGTAGGCATCAGGTAGGTCCACGTATTTGCCGACCAGGCCGATCGTCACGGTCTCTACCGCCCGTGCGGCCCGTTCGACCATCGCTTCCCAGGCATCCAGATCCGGGCGGCCGGTCTCCAACTCGAGAGTCCTGCACACGACGTCGTCCAGTCCGCCGCGATGCAACATCAAGGGGACTTCGTAGATATCGGCGACGTCCGTGGCATTGATCACGGCGTCGGCATCCACGTCACAGAACAGGCTGATCTTCCTCACGGCGGCATCGTCGACCGGTCGATCGGATCGCACAACGATCACGTCGGGATGGATGCCCCGGCTGCGGAGTTCCGCAACCGAGTGTTGAGTCGGCTTGGTCTTCATCTCCTCGCTCGAAGCGATGTACGGGACCAGGGTCACGTGCAGATAGATGGTGTTGAAGCGGCCCACGTCTTTGCGAATCTGTCGAATTGCCTCGAGGAACGGCAGGCTTTCAATGTCGCCAACGGTGCCGCCGACTTCAGTGATGACAACGTCTACGTCCTCGTGGGCTCCAAGCCGGCGAATCCGCGCCTTGATCTCATTCGTGACATGCGGGATGACCTGCACGGTGTCCCCCAGGTAGTCGCCGCGCCGTTCCTTCTGGATGACGGTTTGATAGACAGATCCAGTGGTGACGTTGGAATCGCGACGAAGATTTTCGCCCGTGAACCGTTCGTAGTGACCGAGATCGAGGTCGGTTTCTCCCCCATCGTCGGTGACGAACACCTCCCCATGTTGGAAGGGATTCATCGTGCCCGGGTCAACGTTGATGTACGGGTCGAGCTTCTGGTTGACGACTTTCAGACCACGAGCCTTGAGGAGTCTGCCCAGGGATGAAGCGGTGATTCCCTTGCCGAGACTGGAAACAACACCGCCCGTTACGAACACATACTTCGCCACGGGCGGTCATGGTAGCAGTCGGCCTAGTTTGCGAGAAGCATCCACCGGACGGACGCCGTGGTTGGGCTCAGACCCGCTCGCGGCCCGCCATTGCCAGCAGTTCTTCTGCGTGGCTGCGGCCTTGTTCGCTCTCAGGCAACCCCGCCAGCATCCTCGACAATTCCTCCAGCCGCGAGGCTTCAGTGACTGCAGACACGGACACCTCCGTCCCGGTCCTGGCAATGACGAAATGGTGGTCCGCGAATGCGGCAATCTGGGGAAGGTGCGTAACGCAGAGGATCTGGCGTCCCTTGGCGAGCGATGCCAGCTTCCTCCCGAGCTCGAGAGCCGTCTTGCCGCCTACGCCGGCATCGATCTCGTCAAACGCCAGGACGGGCGTTTCACCCGACCCGGCGGAAAGGCGCAATGACAGTACCAACCGGCTGAGCTCTCCGCCGGAAGCCACCCGGCCGACGGGACCCGGGTCGAGTCGATCGTCGGATGCAAACAGAATCCCCACCCGGTCGGCTCCGGTCGGTCCCGGGTCGGCAGGCTCAACGGCTAGCCGGATGATCGGGTCGGGAAGTCCCAAATCCTGAAGATGGCTTCTTGCTCTCCCCGCAATGCCGTCGGCCGTTTCCCGCCGGGCAACCAGAAGCCGTCCGCCGGCATTGGCCACCGCCTCATTGGCTTCAATCAGGTCCGCTTCCAGGCGTTCGGCACCGGCAAGAAGTCCCGTCAACTCGGCCCGCCTGCGCTCGGCCCCGGCCCCAAAATCGAGCACCTCCTCGAGGGTATCGCCGTATTTGCGCCGCAGATCACCGAGCTCGGCAAGCCGCTGCTCGGTTTCCTGAGCCGCTTCAGGATCCGTTACCACCGCTTCAAAAGCTTTGCGCACGTCGGATCCCAATTCACCCAGCATCGCTACCGCAGCCGCCGACTGCTCGACCAGATCTGTCAGATCATCAATCAGGGAGGCTGCTTTGTTGAGTTGCGAGGCGGCGAGGCCGGCGTGTTCGGCGGCATCGTCGAGCTCGGTTCGGGCCGAACCGAGCCGTGTGGCCAGCTCTTCAGCGTGACGCGCCCGGGACGCGGTTCTGGCCAGTTCCTCGTCGTCGCCCAGCGAGAACCCGGCCGCGTTGATCTCGTCTGCCTGGTACCCGACGAGATCGAGTTCCCGTTCGAGCGCTCGACGGTCTCCCCCCAACCGATCCAGATCAGCACGCAGGGCGGTCAGTTTGTCCCAGGCGGCCCGGTAGGTGCCGAGATGCTTCCGCCCCTCCGGTGGCAAGGTGCGGTCGATCAACGCCCTCACCTCGGCAGGCCGAGCGAGTCCGTGTTTCTCGTGTTGAGCGACCATTTCCACCAGGCCGGCCCCGAGATCCTCGAGGGCACCCGCAGTCGCAAGCCGTCCGTTCAGATAGGCGCGGCTGCGGCCGCCGGAGACCGTCCTGGCGACCACCTGTTCCTCACCATCGGCCCGCAAAAACCTACCTTCGACCCGGGTTTCGTCACCGAAAGGGCCAACGAGATCGCTGCGGGCCGAGCCCCCGAGCAGCAAGCGCAACGCCCCGAGGAGCATGGTCTTCCCGGCTCCAGTCTCGCCGGTGAATACCACCAGGCCGGCACCCGGCCGCACATGGGCGCGTTCAATGATCCCCAGATTGTCGACCATGAGTTCATCGAGCACGTGACGGCAACTCCCTTAGGCCCGGGGATCTTCTCGCAGATAGAACTTCTGTTTGACCCGGGTTCCAAATGACCTCCCCGAGACGTCAATGAAGCGGACCTGTCCATGCCCCCGCCGGACCCGGATCCTGTCGCCCGGGACCACCTTGCCGAGATCGTAACCGTCGACGCTGACACCGGCCGACCGGTCCTGCACGACAGTGCAGAGAATCTCGGTCTCCGGCCGGAGCAAGAGGCTCTTGGAGAACAGGGCATGGGGCGCAACCGGCGAGAGGATCAGCGCTTCGACCTCCGGAGCAACCAGCGGGCCGCCGGCCGACAGGCTGTAGGCGGTAGATCCGGTCGGGGTGGCGAGAATGACCCCATCGGCGTGATAAGTGATGAAGCGTTCTCCGTCGAACGCCACCTCGAGCGAGATGAGCCTCTGACTGAGTACCTTCTCGATCACGACGTCGTTGATTCCGGTCACCGCCTCCCGGTCGTTGACGACGGCCTCGATCGTCATACGGGGCGATTCGCGCCACGACCCGGATGCCAGCACCTCGACCGCTTCCTCGAGCGCATCGGGTTCGACGTCGGCGAGAAACCCCTTGCGTCCAACATTGATGCCGAGCAGCGGCACATCTGCCTGGAGTGCCGTACGCGCCGCACGAAGTACCGTGCCGTCTCCCCCGATCGCCACAATCACATCTGCCGTGGCCTGTGCGTCTTCCGCCAACGACACGACTCGCAGGCCTCGCCTGCCGGCCAGGTCTTCGAGCCGGGTGGCCAACTCGGCTGCGGCGGGCCGATCGCCGTGGACGACTATCCCCAGCGTTCGTGGAGTCACTGTCCTACCACCTTGTCGAGGTCCTCGTCCTGCACCGTCGTAGCCCCCTTTCGGGCCCAGATAAAGAACTCACGGTTTCCCTTGGCTCCCTTGAGGGGCGACACCGTGATCGCTAACGTCCCTAGGCCGTCCACGGCCAGGCAAGCAATGACCCGCTCCAGAGCGGCCCTGTGCTTGCCAGCGTCGCGCACAACGCCACCTTTGCCAACCTGCCCCTTCCCCACTTCGAACTGCGGCTTCACCAGGAGGATCAGATCTCCATTCTCGCGAGCCAGAGCCGTCAGCCGGGATGACACGGTACAGATCGATATGAACGATAGGTCGGCCACGATGACATCAAAGGGACCCCCGAGGAGGTCGACGTCGGCATAGCGCAGATTGAGGCGTTCGAATACCGACACCCGCCGGTCGTTACGAATGGACCAATCGAGCTGGCCGTACCCAACGTCGACGGCTACGACGGAAGCGGCCCCTCCCTGCAGCAAACAGTCGGTGAAGCCCCCGGTCGATGCGCCGGCATCGAGCGCCCGGCGGTTTCTGACCTCGACCCCGAAATCCTCGAGGGCGCCGGCCAGTTTGTCCCCGCCACGCGAAACAAAACGACCTGGCGCTGCCTCGACACGGATCGGCACGGACCCGTCGACCAGGGTCGACGACTTGGGTGCCGGAACTCCCGACACGATGACGTGACCGGCGCCGATGGCGTCTTGCGCCTCACTGCGGCTGGGAAAGAGTGCCCGGCGCACGAGTTCGAGGTCCAGTCGGCGCCGGCGACTACTGGACATGGGCTATGAGACGAGGGGCGCGGTCATGGCGATCAGCCGGCCGGAGACGCGTCGGGTTCCTCCGATGCTTCGAGTTCTGCGGCGAGCACTGCTGCAATCTGGTCAGCATGATCGGGCGCTTCGGCGGGGTCCATTTCCGCCAAGAGGTCTGTTGCCTGCTTGAGTTCCTTAGTATCCATACTCCTATTATCACCGGACCAGCGACAGGAACCAGTCTTTGATCCCTATCCGTGATGCCAACCCCTCGCTAACCCGGCCGGTGATCACCTGGTTGATCATTGCTGCGTGTGCGTACGTGTTCTTCGCGGTCCAGCCAAGTGCCACCGATCAATTCACCGAATTCCTGTTCGAAAACGCCGCCGTACCCTGCGAGCTGACCACGCTGTCGCCGCTCGACGCAGGCGATTTTCAGGGCTGTAGCGCCCGGGACGTCGGGACCCCCTTCTTTCCGGAGAAGAACCTGCTGGCCAGCGCGCTCGTCTCGATGTTCCTCCATGCCAACCTTGCTCACCTGCTCGGCAACCTGTGGAGCCTGTGGATCTTCGGCAACAACGTGGAGGATGCGTACGGATCGGGCGGGTATCTGCTGTTATACCTCGCTTCCGGATTCGCCGCTACCGCGGCTTTTGTGCTGACCAACCCAGGGGAAGTCACGCCCCTGGTTGGTGCCTCGGGAGCCATATCGGGGGTAATGGGCGCCTACCTGATCCTGTTCCCGCGGGCCCGGGTCGTGTCGGTGTTCCCCATCTTCTTCTTCATTCCGGTTGCGATTCCGGCCTCGATCTTCTTGATTCTGTGGTTTGCCGGCCAATTCGCTCTGATCGGAAATGCAACCGGAATCGCCTGGCAAGCTCACGTCGGTGGTTTCGTGTTCGGTGCCGCGGTTTCCTACCTCTTGCGCGGCCCCTTGTTGCGTCGCGTTGAATCCCATCGGCGCAAGCTGGTGCGCGGGCAGTCAGGCCTGCAAGGCCTGGGGTAGTTCGGCGAGGGACCGCAGGACCAGATCCGGCCGATGCTCATCCGTGAGTTCCGCGGCCGTTCCGATCACTCCGGTCAAGACCAGTACCGCCGTCCAACCTTCTGCCCGGGCCATGGCCAGATCCGTCTCGGGTCGATCACCGACCACCCACACGGGTCCCGGATGGAGGCGCTCACGGATCAACCTTCGAATCGGTGGATGCGGCTTGCCGGCTATCTCCGGTCCGATACCCGCCGCCACCTCGATAGCTGCCACCATTGCCCCGGCACCCGGCCAGAGACCATCCGGAGTGGGGTAGGTGGGGTCGGTATTGGTGGCGATGAACCGCGCCCCGTTCCGCACGGCCAGGACCGCGTCCCGCAATCGCCCGTACGAAATGTTCGTGTCCAGTCCGACAATCACAGCCTCCGCCTTGCGCGGATCGTTCGTTTCCGCAAACCCGGCCTCGTTCAACGCAGTGCGGATTCCGGCGCCACCTACCACCAGGACGGGCCCGGCCCCGGCAGTCAGCAAGGTCACCGCCGCCGCGGCGGAACCGATGACCTGACTGGGCCTGGCGGGATAGCCGGTCAGGTCGGCGATCCGGGATGCCGTCGCATCCGGGGGACGGGTGGAGTTATTCGTGACGAACACGATCGAATACCCGGCACTTTCCATGTCCAGAAGAGCCCGGCCGGCACCCGGAATCGGTTGGCCGAGCAAGTAGACGACACCGTCGAGATCGCATACCACGTTGCCTAGCGCACCCCGTCCCGCTACAACTGACTCCATCATGTTGTTTGCACCATTCCGTGGCTCGCTTTTCGATCCGGCCAGAATCGCCGATTTGGCTTCAGTGACCTGCCCTCCCTACGACGTCATCAACGAGGCCGCTGCACGCCGGTACCGGGCCGCCGATGACCACAACATGGTCAGACTGCTGCTGGCCGGTCCCAACGATCCTACCTATCGAGAAGCCTCCGACCTGTTCGGCTCGTGGAGGGGCGACGGCACCTTGCGCACCGATCCCACCGACCGCTTCTACCTCTATCGCATGCGCTATTCGGACGAAACCGGCGCCGAGCAGTCTGCCGGTGGAATCATCGGTGCTCTGGCTCTCTTGCCGCTCGGCGACAAGATCCTCCCCCACGAACAGACCATGCCGAAGACCAAGGCTGATCGCCTGGCAGTCTTGAGCGCCACCCGGGCCAACCTCGATCTCATCATTGCTCTCACCCCCTCAGATCATTTTGCCCGGTTACTCAACGCACCTGGCGATCCCCGGCTGGAGTTCGAGACTGAGGGCGTGCGCCACAGTCTTTTTGATATCACCGATCCGGACTCGATCAACGCCATCTCCAGCTCGGTTGAGAACCATCCGGTTGCCATTGCCGACGGCCACCACCGGTACACAACCGGCCTTGCCTATCAGGATCTCCAATCCGGACGAGGCTCCTGGAACTCAATCATGACGTTTCTTGTCCCGGCCCGGGGCAGCGGTCTCGCTATCGGCCCCACCCATCGGGTGTTCCCGCGGGTGTCGATCGATCGGGACCGCCTGGCCGGATTATTCACGATTGAGCCTTGTTCCGCGACTCCGCCGGATCTTCCCGGCGCGATCGTGCTGGTTCCAGGCTCTGGGCATCGATCCGGTCCGCTCCGGCTGGTGGCCCGAACGGAGGCGTTGGAAGCCTTGGCCCCTCCGCTGCGGATGGCGAGCCCGGCCGTCGGCCGCGACCTGCTCTATCCGCTTCTCGCCGTTGACGAAAGCCGGGCAACCTATTTCGCGGACGCGGACGAGGCACTGCAAGCCGCATCCGCGCAACGCGATGGAGCGGTAGCCCTCATGGCCAGGGTGTCTGAAGAAGCAATCAGCGCGGCCACCGAGGCCGGCCTGCGGTTCCCCCAGAAGAGCACCTTCTTCGTTCCCAAGCCGCGCTCGGGTCTGGTTATCCGTTCGTTCGAGGACGGCTAGCTGTGACAACCGGGGACGTTGTCCCTGTTGGGATGGTGTGATTGGTTGAGCCCTCCTTGCGAGACTGTGGGTTGAAGGACTCACGACTCGAAGGAGGGCTCATGTCCAACGGTAGACCTCAGCATCCGAATGCGCCGCTTACGGTGGAGGGGCGGCGTCGGATGGTTGGTTGTGTACTGGATCGGGGGTGGACGGTGGAAGCCGCAGCGGAGCGGTTCCAGGTTGATGCGAAGACGGTACGTAAGTGGCGCGATCGATACCTCGCTGAGGGTGAAGCCGGTTTGGAGGATCGGTCGTCGAGGCCGCATCGATCACCGAACCGGACCCCGAGGTCGATACGGCGTCGGGTGATTCATCTCCGCCGCAAACGCCGTTGGGGCGCGGACCATATTGGGTTCGAGGTCGGGTTAGCTGCCTCGACGGTGCAGAATATCCTCAACCGGGCCGGCCTGGGACGCTTGGATCGGGGTGACCGCGCCACCCGACATGAACCGCCACGTCGTTATCAGCGAGACACTCCTGGTGAGCTGATCCACGTCGATATCAAGAAACTTGCTGGGATCCCTCCAGGTGGCGGCTGGCGTATCCGAGGGAAAGGCTATCCAGGGGAGCAGGCCAAAAGCCGCCGGGTCGGTTACCGCTACATCCACACCGCTATCGACGACCGCAGCCGGATCGCTTACTCCGAGATCCACACCGACGAACAAGCCGCCACCGCCGCTGGGTTCTGGAGGAGAACCGCCGCCTGGTACCAGTCGATCGGAATCACTCCGAAACGGGTCATAACTGACAACGGGTCCTGTTACCGGTCCGGACTGTGGCATCGCGCCTGCGCGGAAACCGGCACCGAAGTCAAGAAGACCCGACCCCGCCGGCCCCAAACCAACGGCAAAGTCGAACGATTCCACCGCATCCTTCTCGAGGAGTGGGCCCATATCCGCCCCTGGACCTCAGACAACCAACGGACCGACCACTACCACCGCTTCATCCACTTCTACAATCACCACCGACCCCACGGATCGCTCAAATGGGCCACCCCCATCAGCATCCTCCAGGACAACCTCCCCGCGGAGCACAGCTAGCTCTCGAAAGCGTGTGACCCGCTCGGGTCCGGCTGCAGGGCCAATGCTGTGTATGTCGTCTACATTGCTTGTCAGACAGCGGCTACGTCCAAGACGGCAGGAAGACCACATGAAGGCGATCACCCAACGCAGCTACGGCCTCCCCGACGTGCTTACACTCGAAGACATCGACAAGCCCACGGTTGGCGATAACCAGGTCCTGATAAGGGTTCGGGCCGCCTCCCTGAACGCATACGACTGGCACATGCTGCGAGGTAAGCCCTACCTCGCCCGTCTCATGTCCGGTCTCCGCCAACCAAAGCAACTCGTGCCGGGAGTCGACATCTCGGGCGTCGTCGAGGCGGTGGGCGCCGGCGTAACCCGGCTGAGGCCCGGCGATGAAGTGTTCGGGCCATCCAAAGGCGGTCTCGCCGAGTACGCGGCGGCCGGACAGTCGAACTATGCGACCAAGCCGGTCTCCGTCACCTTCGAGCAGGCCGCCGCCACCCCCATGGCGGGAATCACCGCCCTCCAGGCTCTGCGCGACAAGGGCGAGATGCAGGCGGGCCAAAAAGTCCTGATCCTCGGAGCCTCAGGCGGTGTTGGGAGCTTTGCCGTCCAAATCGCCAAAGCACTCGGAGCCGAGGTCACCGCGGTCTGTAGCAGCGGCAACGTCGACAGCGCCCGATCGATCGGCGCCGATTACGTCATCGACTACACGAAGGAGGATTTCACCACCAGTGATGAGCGGTATGACCTGATCATCAAGGTGGCCGGCAATCGCTCAATGTTCGACTGTCGGCGCGTGTTGAGCCGCGCCGGAAGGATCGTCGCCGTCGGAGGAGACATTGGCGGCAACTGGCTGGGACCACTGAGAGGGGTGCTCGAACCTGCGCTGGCGTCGCTATTCCGCCCCCAGAAGATGACGGCCATGCTGGCGAAGAACAGTGCCGATGACCTGTCGTTCATTGCCGATCTGATGGCGGCCGGAAGGGTGAAGCCCGTGATCGACCGCACCTACACGCTCGACGACGCCCCCGAGGCGGTCGCCTACATCGGGGAGGGGCACGCCAGGGGCAAAGTGGTCATCACGATCTGAGCTGACTTTGTCGGTACATCCTCAATCGATCAATTGGCGTCGGGCAATCTCACCCGATGGCATCGGGGCCGCCGCCGGGCCGCTCGTCCAGGAGAACAGCCACCAGGGCCGGCATGGTCGGTGTCACCGGCAAATCAAGCACCCGGTCGAGTGGAATCCAGGCGACGGACTCTGCGTCATCGGCAGCTGCGGCCGTTCCGCCTATCATCCTCGCCCGGTAGTCGACGAGCGTGTAGTGCCAGAGAGGCGGATCGCCAGGGCCGATAGCGTCACCTACCCACACAACGTCCCCGATTTCGGCCTCGATACCGGTTTCCTCGCGGAACTCTCGAATGGCGGCTTCGGGCATTGACTCGCCGTAGTCGACTTTGCCCCCAGGGACCGCCCACAATCCGGCGTTGGGACCCCGGCCCCTCTTGATCAGCAGCAGGGCGCCGTCCTTGACCACGGCAACACCCACGCCCGGGATCGGTCTCTTCTCATTCATCTCGGTGGTGCATGACTATCGAGCGAGCCGAGAACCCTCCCGACTCGAAGAAGTTCTTGACCAGCCGATGACCGGGAAGCACATGGGCGTCGAAGAGCCGGTGGCCGCGTTTGCGGAACTCCTCCATGAGGGCGTCCCGCATTGCCTCACCCACGCCGACCTCCCTGGCCTCCAACTCGGTGAAAACGAATCGAATGGAGCCGATTCGTTCGTCACCGGCTTGGGGCAACAAGGGTTCAGACCTGCCGAGGATGAATCCGAGCGGAACGGTATCGATCGTGCCGAGGTAGACCAACGCGTCAGGATCATCAAGGGCGCTCCGAAGCGCTCCGGGGACCGGTTCAGGAAGGCCGTCGGCGGCTTCCCACATCCGGTGGTATTGGTGCATTTCGGCGGCGAGAAGCTGGTAGAGCCGTACGAGTTCTTCGAGATCGGCCGCAGTTGCCGAGCGAGCCGCAACGTCCATCAGCGCGTGCCCTTCCGACCGTACATCCGGCTCACGCCCCACTTCGTCACCAACCACATCGCTTCTCCGACAATCTTGCCTTTCATTTTCGACTCACCGTAGACCCGGTCCCGAAAGACGATCGGTACTTCAACAATCTGAAATTCGCGGCGGGTCGCCCGCCAGGCCAGCTCAACTTGGAATCCGTATCCGGACGCCTGACAGGTCTCGTCGATGAGTTCGGCGAGCCGTCCGGCCCGGTAGGCGCGGAAACCGGCTGTGGCATCGCGAACCCGTAAGCCCAGCATCAGGCGGGCGTAGAGGTTTCCGCCCCGGGAAAGGATCCGCCGGTGCATGGGCCAATCCGGAGTCGATCCACCCGGAACGTATCGGCTGCCGATCGCGAGGTCTGCCCCTGCCGACGCCACCGGCTCCACCAGGCGCGGCAGATCGCTTGGATCGTGGGAGAAGTCAGCATCCATCTCACAGATGACTCCAGCGCCGTTGGCCAGGGCATGACGGAATCCGACAACGTAGGCCGGGCCAAGCCCCTCCTTGACCTTCCGGTGGATGACCTCTACGAGTTGGTGCAGACCGGCAAGTCGATCGGCCAGAGCGCCGGTTCCGTCCGGGGAGCCGTCGTCGACGATGAGAAGCCGGTAGCCGAGTGGAACGACGGCCGTGACCAAAGCCTCGAGGTTTTCGCGTTCGTTATACGTCGGAACGACAACCGTGACTTCGTCGGGACGCACGCTCAACCGCCCGGCGCGCTATACGCAGTCGCGGCAGATGAGTTTCCGCTTGTTGGCGAGCTGGCTGGTGCGCTTCACCAGGAAGCACGATGAGCAGACGAATTCGTCGACCCGCGCCGCCTGGGCTCCGATATTGAGACCAAGCTCTGCCCGGCGGATCTCCCTCAGCTCGGTAGCCTCGTTGACCAGCAGCGAGTCTTCGACCTCTTCCGCCAGGAGCTCTAGTTCCTCGGCTTCCAGCTCTTCGAGGGCTTCGTCGACCTCAGCCTCGGCATCATCATCGGTGTCTTCTTCGTCGTCGTCATCGGCGACCTCGTCATCGGCGACAACCTCGTCGATCACATCGCTTTCGTCAGCGTCGTCGATGTCCTCGTCAATATCGAGCTCAACTTCGTCGACGACTTCGTCGGCTTCCGTGTCTTCGTCCTCACCGACGGCGTCCACCTCGTCGGCCGCCTTGGGCTTGCGGGCCATTTCTCCTCCGGTTCCAAAAGCGGCGGGAGTATATACCTCTTTCGAAGTTGGCCTGGTACTCCTCACCTCTGCTAGATCTTTATGTTGATGGCTCCCGCCAGGACCTCTCCCTCCACCGGGCTGGAGCCGAAATACTCGCCGTCTGCCTCTACCGGCCAAGCCGGATCGGCCTCGAGCGTGAATCGTTGTGCCGAGAACCTCTGTACTTTCTTGTCTCTCAGGTGATCGCCGCTCTTGGCGCGCAACCATAGTCGGGGCACGTCCTTCTTCGAGGCGTTGAACACCTGTACGTCGAATTGCCCGTCGGTAACTGTGGCCCGGGGGGCGATGTTCCATCCTCCGCCGAAGAATTGTGCATTGCCGAACACAACCAGCATGGCCGGACCTTCATAGTTGCGGCGATCGGTTGTCAGCTTGATCTCTGCCTGGGGGAAGCGCGGGTAGACCAGGGGCAGAGCAACGTGGTAGCGCGCCAGACCCAACCAGCGCGGGAGACGCTCGGCTCGTTTCACGAGGGCCGCCAACACACCTGCATCTGCGACATTGATGAAGTGACGCTCGCCCCAACCGCCGCGCAAGAGACCGACGTCCGAGAGGTAGACCTGGTCACCCCGCAAGTGACGCACCGCATCTTCCAAACGCTGAGAGATACCAAAGGTCCGAACGAAGTCCGATCCCGATCCGGCCGGCAGGACGCCCAGGGTCGGGGGCGTGTGCCAACGATGCTGCATCAAGGCACCGACGACCAGGTTGATGGTCCCGTCGCCCCCTACTGCCACGACCCGATCCCGGCCGGCGGCCACCGCTTCATCGACGCAAGCGCGAACCTCAACCTCCCCGTACGGGGCCACGATATCTGCCTCTATCCGTTCGGCGGCCAGGGCTTTGCGGGTGCGCTCCTCGATCTCCTTGCGCCGACCCGCGTAGGGATTGGCGATGACCAGCCAGTCGTTCACATCAAACCTCCCGCCGCTACCACGCCGCGATCGAGCATACGGATCGCGTCCGAGACTTGTCGACGAAGGGCCGGTTCGGCATCTCTGAGCTGGCGGAGCAGATCGAGCAGCTGCCGGCAGGTTCTGACGAAGTCCCCGGCAGCAAGGTCGTCTTCCCCGAGGAGCGAGTCGAGATCCTCACCGTGTGCCCAGGCAAACGCCAGCGAGGAGAACCCGGCATGGGGGGGGCGAGTCTCAGGCAAGTGGAGCTTGCGTTCCGCCTGGGTCAACGATTCGCCACACTCGACCACGGAGTTCCATCTCTGGGTCAGCCGTTGCGTCGGCAAACGATCTTCGGTTTGCTCGGCGCGAGGTTCATAGACAAAACACGAAGCGAGTGCCGCCGTTTCGGCCGGATCCAGGTCGTCGAACGCTCCACGAGAGAGGGACTCTGCCAGGAGCAGGTCGGTTTCGTTGTAGATGAACCGCAGCCGCTCCCCGGCCGCCGTGAGCTGCCATCCGTCCAGGTAGCCCCAGTCGGAGAGAAGTTCGAGAATGGCGTGGAATTCCGCCACCAGCCCTTCACCCTCGAGCGCCAGCTGGTGGCGGAGGCGTTTCACTTCGCGTCCGGCCCGGTCGAGAAGGCGCGCTGCCTTGATGTGGGTTGCCCGCTCCGGACACGACGCGACTGGATGGTCGGCAACCGGGTCCGCCGGCGCTGTTTGCATAGGGTCCATCCGGGTTGCCTGAAAGGTCCGCAATGCTGTGGCGGCGGCTTGCTGAAAGCGAGGATTGCGAGGTTGATAGGGTTTTGGGAGGGCCAGCGCACCCAGGCGGACGGTTCCGGGGGCGAGATCCCCCGTTCGGAACTGGGCAACACTTCCGGTCTCGGAGAGCACCACCACTCGGGGTGGATCTGCGCCGCGCCATTGCTTGACAACCACGTATCGACCTGAGCGCTTGCCGCCCGGAATCTCAAACACTTGCCCGGGCTGGAGTGTCCGGATGAAGTTGCCTGCGACCTTCTTCTGTCCGGCACCGTCGGTCGCCCGGAGCAGCCGCAGGTACTCGTCCACGTCGCCCCGGTCACAGCGGGCGTTCTTCTCCAGCTCAGCCAGGCGTTGCTCTTTGGGTTCCAGCGTGCGCCGCAACGAAGTGATGCTCCTGCGGCGTTGATACTGCCCGTACGAAGAATTCAGGAGTTTCTCGGCTTCCGGCCGCGGATAGTTAGCAACCAGATTGACTGCCATGTTGTAGGTCGGCCGAAAGCTCGAACGCAAGGCATGGGAACCCGCCGAGGCAATCCCGGCCACGCGATCGAATTCGATGAACCGCGAATAGAGCACCATCCCGTAACCCTGGGTATCGATTCCTCTTCGTCCCGCTCGACCGGTGAGCTGGGTGTAGTCACCCGGCCGGAGCAGCTCGTGGGTCTCACCGGTGAATCGTGAAAGGTTCTCGATTACGACGGTTTTGGCAGGCATGTTGATGCCGAGTGCCAGAGTCTCGGTGGCGAAGACAACCCGGATGAGTCCGAGCAGGAACAGTTCTTCCACGGTCTCTTTGAAGGCCGGCACCAGGCCGGCGTGGTGGGCGGCGATCCCCGACAAGAGCAGGGAAACCCACCGGTCGTACCCGAGACTGGCGAGGTCCTGATCGTCAAGATGGCCGGTCCGCTGCTCGGCGTGGGCACGGATCGCCGATCGTTCGTCCGGCGTCGTGAAGCTGACCCCTGCCTCCATGAGACGCCCGGCTGCATCTTCACACCCGGCCCGGCTGAAGATGAAATAGATGGCGGGGACCATTCCTCGTGCCGCCAAGAACCGCACGACTTCGCCACGGCGCGGTGTGGCGTACCGGCGCCTGCTGCGCTTGCGAGCCAGCAGCCTCACAATCTCAGGGTTGGGCTCGCTCTTCCCCTTCCTTCGTACCAACATCGGCTCGACGATCACCCCGTTGTCCGAAAACCGGTCGTGCACGGCATACAAGCTCTCGAGCGGCACCGGGCGAGTGTCTTCCAAGACCAGTGTTGTCGGGCCCCGCCGTGACCGAACCCAATCGGTGAACTCATCAGCATTGGAGACCGTCGCCGACAAACACACCAGCTGGATATGGGCAGGCGCATGGATGATGACCTCCTCCCACACAGCCCCCCGGAAACGGTCTTGCAGGTAGTGCACTTCATCGAGGATCACCGTATCGAGATCGTCCAGGCTGCCCGGATCGGAGTAGATCATGTTCCGGAGCACCTCGGTGGTCATGACCACTATCGGGGCGTCACCGTTGACCGAGTTGTCTCCGGTCAGAAGGCCTACACGATCTTCGCCATATGCGCTTCGGAAGTCGGCGAATTTCTGATTGGAAAGCGCCTTGATCGGTGTCGTGTAGAAGGCCCGGCGACCGCGTTCGATGGCCAGATGAACGGCTACCTCGGCGACCACGGTCTTCCCCGACCCGGTGGGAGCAGTAACGACCACCGACGCTCCGGTCTCGATGACTTCGGCAGCGATCTCCTGGAAAGCGTCTGGCCGGAAAGGGAGATCGCCGAAGAAGCCTGTAACACTCATTTCCGCAGGATGAGTTTGACCAGAAGGATGGTCAACTCATACAGCAGATAGAGAGGGACCGACAAGGCCATCAGCGTGAGTGGATCTCCGGTCGGAGTAACGACCGCCCCCAGCACCACGATGATGAGCACCGCCCATCGCCTTCCCTGGGCTAGTTGCTGCGATGACAGCAACCCGGCGGCTGCCGCCGCGAACAGGAACACCGGGAATTCAAAGGCCAGGCCGAACACAAGCAGGAATCTAAGAGCCAACGAGATGTAGCTGCCCACCCCGATTATTGGCTCCAGACCGCTCTGGATTCCGAGGAGAAACTCCAGACCACGCGGGAGGATGATGTATCCGAAGACCACACCACCGGTGAACAGCACAGCCAGCGCGACGACAATGGGTACGGTCCATTTCCGTTCCCGCTGAGTAAGGGCCGGATTGACGAACGCCCAGATCTGGTAAAGCAGGATGGGACTGGCCAGCAAGGTGCCGCCGAAGAGCGCCAAACGCATCGCCACGGAGAAACCCTCGGTTACCTGAAATTGGGCGAGGGCGTCGGTATCGTCGATAGCCAACCGGTACGGGGCCTCGAGGAGATCGAACAACCAGTCTCGAAAGAAAAAGGCGACGACCGCACCGACGGTGAGCGCGACGGCGCTCTTCACCAGCCTCCAGCGGAGCTCGTTGAGATGTTCGAGAATCGGCTGGCGGCGCTCTTCGGTCACTCCGTCGCCTCTGGTCCCTCGGGTTTCTCGACGGGCCGTCCCGGCTCCCGATCCGTTGACGCCTCCGGTGCCTGAGGCCCGACGACGGGAGGAGGTCCTACCCATTCCACCGACTTCTTCACGCTTTCGCCTGCCGTCTTCAGGTCGTCGCGCGCTTTGTCGAGATCGGCTTTCACTTCGGTGAAAGGCTTCTTGAGATCGCCGACCTCTTGGTCCAATCCCTTTCGGAACTCAGAGGCTGTTTGGCGTATCTCTCTGGCCCATTTGCCGGCTTTGCGGGCCAGCTCGGGCAGACGTTGCGGCCCGAACACCACCAGGGCGATCAGGAGAATGGTGACGAGTTCGGTGAAACTGATTGAGTCGAACATGGCCCGGGCGGCATGCTAGTGCTGTGCCGTGAATCCGGCATGGGCGGTAATCGGAGGAGCCGGCAGTTGGCTAGGGGGTGAGAAGGCGGAAGAGGTCTTCTTCGCTGTACAGCCGGTCGGCAAAGGCTTCGATCTCAGCTTCGGTGATCGGATCGTCGCTCGGCGAGGGTGCAACCACCTCGTAGCTGACACCGGTGGCGAGGAGCACGTTGACCACTCGCGGATTGGCGGGCCGGCGCTGCACTGCGACACAAGTTGGGCAGGTGAAAAGGTAGACACCGGACTCCTGGGTGGGGTCGAGCTCGAGGGCGAGATCGCTGGGTTCCAGCTCTACGTCTCCGCACCGTTCGCATGTGGTTTTGATGGTGGTCATTCGGTTTCTCCGCTAACCGTTTCGTACACACGGGTTATCGGCCGGACCGGCTTCGGGCTGAAGGGACTATTAGGAAATAGTCCCAGCGAACTAGTGGCGCAGGTAGCCGGGCTCGCCCGGAACCATGTTCAGGAGAGGCAGTCAGCGGCTCTGGTAGCGGGCCAGAATCCGGGTTCGAAGGTCTGCGAGAGCAACCTCGGTCTCGGGACCGTCGATCAAGCGGGCGTCGGCCCCCAGCCGGAGAAGCAAGCGGGCGGCGACCGAAACATCGGCGGCCGAAAACTCGATCACCATTTCGGAGCCGGAGTCCGAAAGCACTTCGACCGGGTAGTACTCAGCGACCCAGCGGGCGCGCTCCCCCAGTTTGATGGTGGCCCGCACGTCGTCCTCGGACGGCGTGTAGCGGACCTCCGGCGGTGGAGGTTCGACGGGTGGCGTGAAGTGTTCCTCGGTCAGTTCGGCCTGTTGGATCCGATCGACCCGAAAGACCCGCTCGCCTCCGGCCGTCCGGCAGAAGCCCGACAGGTACCAGTTGCCCAGGGTCGAGAAGACCGACCAGGGTTCGACAAGCCGCTCACGCGTCTCGCCCTTGCTGAGGGATGTGTAGGTAAGACTCACCACCCTTGCGTCGGCTACGCCCTGGCGCAGAACCCGGACCAGGGAGGACTCACCCGCCAGGTCGACCACAACGGCTTCATCAGGATCGATACCGAGGGCGGCAGCCAGCTTGGCGACGGCTTGCTCGAGGACCTCCGGCGCTTGTGCGGTACTGATCAGAGCCGAGCCGGAGGCGAGCAATCCGAGCGCCTCGGCCGGAGTGAGCCGAAACGGGCGGGAGAAGTAATCCGCCATGTCGACGATCACCTCATCGTTCTCGACATACGCAACCATCAGATCGCCCGGCCCGTATCCGGGAAGACCGCACACAAAGACCAGATTCAGGTCTTCGAGCAATTCCCGTTCGCTGTAGCCAAACCGCCGGCACACCTCATCGACACTGGCACCCTGGTTGGCGATGACCCACGGAACCATGGAGAGGATACGGGTGAGGCGGCGAGCGGTTTTACTCATGACTCTCGCCTCTCACGAGATCGAGCAACTGCGCTCGAAGAGGTTCTGGACCGATGATCTCGGCCTTGTCTTCAAATGCCAGCAACCAGCCGATGAACGCCGACGGATTCGCCACGTGCATCCTGGCCCGCAGGGATCCATCGGGCAGCTCGTCTGCAGGTTCGGCCAGCTGGCGGCGTGCCCACCAGGCGACCTCGGGATCAAAAACAACGACCGCCTCGAGATCCTCTTCCCCGGCTTGCCACGGAAGGGCCGGGAGCGCTTCGCGCAGGCGGAAGCCGGCCGGTCGATCGAATGCGGCCGGCTGGCCGGCCGCCGAGTAGTTCGCACCACGGTCAACCCGGTACGCCCGGACTGCTCCGCCCTCATCCGCAACCAGATACCAGTGGCCGCGCTGATGCAGGAGACCGTAGGGATTCACCCGGCGTGATCGCCCCCGATAGTCAAATGTGAGTAGCCGCCGCTGGGTGACCGCCTCGAATACCACCGCCAGCGAGTCCGCCACCGGGCCCAGGTCCGCAGCCAGTGGCTCCCCGGCGCCCGACATAGCGGCACCCCCCAGTTTCAGCAGAGCCTCGGGTCCGGACGGTTGCCCGCCGAGCCGTACCACCTGGGCGGAGAGCCACAGGGCGGCCCGCTCTTCATCGGTCAAACCGGGATCGGGAAGCTCGTACTCGTTGCGAGGAACCACATACCCGAACTCGACCTCCCATACATCGGTTGGTCGCAACTCGACGGGTATGCCGATGTTGCGGAGCAGATCCTTGTCTCGTTCGAACATGCGTCGAAAGGCCTCATCGTTCTCCTGGTCGTACCCCGCAACCGTCATACGGATTTCCTCGGCCGAGACCGGCCGACCGGTTGTGAGCAGAAAAGCCAGGAGGTTGAGAAGACGTTCGATGACACGTTTCATGACTACCCGTCACTGTATCGCTGGTCGGGAGACGTACCTAGTACCCGGCACCGGTGGTGACCACCGACCAATGAATACTGACTTCTGGTCAGAGACTGCTGATCAGCTTCTCAACCCGCTCGTCGGTTGCTTTGAACGGGTCCTTGCACAACACTGTGCGCTGCGCTTGATCGTTGAGCTTCAGGTGGACCCAGTCCACGGTGAAGTCGCGTTTCTTCGCTTTGGCGGCCTTGATGAACTCGCCGCGCAGCCGGGCCCTGGTGGTCTGGGGTGGACGGACCATGGCGTCTTCGATGGCCTCGTCGGTAACCATCCGGTCGACCATACCCTTGCGCTGCAGCAGGTAGAACAACCCTCGATCACGGTTGACGTCGTGGTAAGAGAGATCCAGCAGAGCGATCCTCGGGTCTGAAAGGGAAAGACCCCACCTGGCTCTGTATCGATCGATGAGCTGGTACTTCGCAACCCAGTCCACCTCACGTTCGAGAGTCATTGGATCCTTCTCGAGGCCGGTCAGGAGGTGTTCCCACATCTCGATGGCACGCTGCACCGGAGCAGGAAAACCCGGGCTACGGCTGTACCTGATGGCTCGGTCGAGATACTCCCACTGAATGTCGAGCGCCGACAGTTCCCGCCCGTTGGACAACCGTATCTTGCGACGGCAGGTCGGGTCGTGACTGATCTCTCTGATCGCCCGGATCGGATTCTCCAGGCTCAGATCACGAAATACGACGTCGTCTTCGATCATCTGCAGCAACGCGGCCACGGTTCCCAGCTTCACATAGGTCGCGTACTCCGACATATTGGAATCCCCGGCGATCACGTGGAGCCTTCGATAGCGTTCGGCATCTGCGTGCGGTTCATCCCGGGTATTGATGATGGGCCGGCTTCGAGTGGTAGCCGACGAGACACCTTCCCAGATGTGTTCGGCCCTTTGGGCGACGCTGAAGACGGTCCCCCGCGTGGTTTGCAGGAGCTTGCCTGCCCCGATGTAGATCTGGCGGGTGACCAGAAACGGGATCAGCGTGTCCACAACCCGCTGGAAGTCACCATGGCGTCCGACCAGGTAGTTCTCATGACACCCGTAGGAGTTACCGGCAGAGTCGGTGTTGTTCTTGAAGAGATAGATCTCGCCGCGGATGCCTTCCTCGGCCAGACGCTCCTCCGCCGAAGCCACCAGCCCTTCAAGAATCCGTTCACCGGCTTTGTCGTGCACCACCACGTCGTAGACACTGTCGCACTCCGGGGTGGCGTATTCAGGGTGGCTTCCCACGTCGAGGTAGAGGCGGGCTCCGTTCTCCAGAAACACGTTCGACGAGCGGCCCCAGCTGACTACCCGCCGGAAGAGGTAGCGCGCGACTTCGTCTGGGCTGAGCCGCCGCTGGCCGCGCAGCGTGCACGTCACACCGTATTCATTCTCGATGCCGAAGATTCTTCGCTGCACCGCGTCAGAGTACCCCGGCCACATCTTTGCTCCGGACTAAGCGCAGAGATACCCCACAATGGTTGCAATGGAATCGAACTACGTACTCCTCGTCAGCGTTGGCGATCCGAACCGGGCGATGCTGCTGCGCGCCCGACTGGAGGCGGAAGGGATCGAGGCGAGCGTTCGCGGCGAGGCGCTTGGCCCGTACCGGCTGAACATCGGGGCGATGGCCGTTACCGAACTGTGGATCCCGCCCGAACGGATGGAGGAAGCCCGCCTGATTCTGCTGGCGGCCGATGCCGACGCGGTGGTCGGCGAGGTTGAGCCACTCGGCCCTGGGCCCTCAGTCCACCGCCTCCGCTCGTGGATGTGGTGGGTCGTTGCGATCGTCCTGGTCGGCCTTTTCGGCTACGCCCGGGTGGTTACCCTGGGATCCTGAGAAGATCCATCAACCCGGCAATGCTGTCGCGATCTCCTCCTGGCTGAGCCGCCGGAACATGCGGCGCTCACCGGTACCGTCGAGAAGGGCCGCTTCCCAACCATCGATCTCTCGCTGCTCGACCTCCTGGAATGCGGCCGCCACCATCTGCATAGTTTCCGTCAAGTTCACCGGCGCCGTGTATTTCTCGCCCAGAGTCGTTGTCAGCACTTCAGCCTGGCCGCCGATCGCGCAAAAGCCGCGTTCTTCGTACAGCGTGCCGTCGTATGTCACCTTGAAGAGCCGGTTGCCGTCGCCGTTGACGCCAACTTCAGCGACCAGAATCTCCACCTCATACGGCTTGATCTCGTGCGTAAAGATGTTGCCAAGAGTCTGCGAGAAGGCATTGGCCAGACCTTTGGCCGCCACGTCGGACCTCCCGTACATGTACCCCTTGAGATCGGCATGCCGGATCCCGGCCACCCGCAACGCTTCGAATTCGTTGTACTTGCCGACGCCGGCAAACGCAATGCGATCGTAGATCTCGCTGATCTTGTACAGCGTGCGGCTGGGGTTCTCGGCCAGCAGCAACACCCCTGCTGCATACTCCATCGCCACGATGGAACGTCCCCGGGCGATGCCCTTCCGGGCGTATTCGGCCCGATCCTTGACGAGTTGCTCGGGCGGGACGTAAAACGGCATGCTCATCGCGTGGCCTCCATGGCCGCCGCCGAAATGACGGCAACCTGTTCCTCCGGCACTTCGCGAAAGCCCTCCACGGTGACGGTCACCACATTGGGGAAGATCCCCCGATGTGCATCGGGACCACCAGTGGCCGTATCTTCCTCGGAGGCGGTAATCAGCGCCCGGAGGGCTACTTCGAGTGCCGCTTGCTCATCGAGATCTTCTTCATAGGCCCCGCGCAAGAACGATTTGGCATCCCGGCCACCAGAACCGGTGGCGCCGAAGTCCTGCTCCTCGTAGCGCCCGCCCACGACGTCGAACGTGTAGAGCCGCCCTTGCTGCTCGGCTTCATCGAAGCCTGCGAACAACGGGACCACCACGAGACCTTGAAATACCATCGGAAGTTGGGCGCGAACCATTCGGGCCAGATAGGTCGCCTTCCCCTCGAGGCTCAACCTGGCTCCCTCGAGCTTTTCATAGTGTTCGAGTTCCGTTTGGAACAAACGGACCATCTCAATCGCCAGGCCGGCGGTCCCGGAAATGGCCACGGCCGAATACGTGTCGGCTTGAAAGACTTTTTGGATTCGGCGGTGGGCAACCAGGTGCCCTTCAGTGGCCTGCCGATCGCCAACCATCACCACCCCGCTGGCATAACGGAGAGCGAGCACCGTTGTGCCCTCGGGAACCGTCAGCGAGCCGCCACCGCCGCCGCTCCCACCGTTCCATTCCGGGGCGAGATCGAGCGAGCGAAGCAGATCGGTGAAGCTGGTGCCCGGCGCCGGGGCGCCGGCCGGAAGCCCTCCGGTGAACCGGTCGACGCTCATTGCCCGCCCTTTTGGACGTAGTTCTTCACGAACTCCTCGGCGTTCTCTTCGAGCACTTCGTCGATCTCGTCGAGCAGTTCATCGATCTTGTCCGTCGTTTCGGCGGCAGCCTCACTCGAGGCAGGTTGGATGGCCTCGGACTCAGCTTCGGTTCCCTTCCGTTGAACCTTCTTCCGTTCCTGTTCGGCCATTGCTACCTCCTAGTGCCCGAACCAATTCGGCCGCATCGGTGGCCTGATTCAGCACGGCGTCAACGCGTTCTTTGGTGCCCCGCAGCGGCTCCATCATAGGCACCCGCTTCAAGGTATCGTCCCCCACTTCGAACACGAGGGAATCCCAGTTGGCGGCAACAAGGGACTCCGAAAACCGGGTTACGCAGCGGCCCCGGAAATAGGCCCGGGTTCGTTCCGGGGGTTCGGAAACGGCCGCTTCAATCTGATCGTCCGTGAAGAGTCGTTGCATCGAGCCTCTCGCCGCCAGGCGGTAGTAGAGGCCTCGCTCCGGATCGACATCGTGGTACTGGAGATCGAGAGCCCGCAGCTTTGGGTCATCCCATGCCAGCCCGTCTCGTTGGCGATACCCTTCGATGATTCGGAGCTTGGCTGCCCAATCCAACCGATCCGCCAACCGCGTCGGATCCGCCTCGAGATCGGTCAGGATGCCCTCCCACAGAGCCAGGACACGCTCATATGCGTGGTCGGGCGCCGCTTGCTCCGCGTACTTCGTCAACCACTCCAGATATTGCCAGGAGAGCTCGAGGGCAGTTGCCGAACCGCCGTCGGCGAGGGCGAGGGGAAGCCCCAACTCGAGGTCGTGGCTCACTTGCCAGGTGGATTGCACCGGATCCTCCAGGATTACCGGATCAGGCAGCGCACCGTCCTCGAGAGCTGCCAGAAATAGCGAGGCGGTCCCCAGCTTCACGAAGGTCTGGATCTCCGACAAGTTGGCATCGCCGATGATGACGTGCAAGCGCCGGTACTTGGTGGGGTCCCCGTGCGGTTCGTCCCGGGTATTGATGATCGGCCGTTTCAGTGTGGTTTCGAGCCCGACCCGCTCTTCGAAAAAGTCTGCCCTCTGTGTCAGCTGAAACGGGACGTCGGGACGGCCGTTCTCCGATCCGACCTTCCCGGAACCGGTGAATATCTGCCTGGTCACGAGGAACGTCGTGAAGTATTGGATCACATCGGCAAAAGGCAACTCACGAGAAAGCAAATAGTTCTCATGGGTCCCGTATGAGTTTCCCTTGCCGTCGCTGTTGTTCTTGTAGAGGCCCATGCGCCGGCCGCCTTCCAGCAGAGTTCCGGCCGAGATACCGGCCCTGGCCATCACCCATTCCCCTGCTTTGTCGTGCAGCGTGGCTTCCAGCGGATCGAAACATTCGGGCGTCGAGTACTCCGGATGAGCGTGATCGACGTACAGACGGGCGCCGTTGGAAAGAACGACGTTGACGAGGGCGTTGTCGTAGTCGGCAACGACCGCTCCCTCAACCCCAAACCCTCTCGCGTCTCGACCCGGCGACTCTTCTTCGAACGACCACTGCACCCTGGCGCGAGTTCCTGCATACGAGTTGACGACCTGGCCCGAGGCTATTGCGGGGTTGAAATCAAGCTGACCCCTGACCGAGATGCCGTATTCGGTCTCGGTGCCGCAGACCTTGTGGATCGTCACAATCAGAGGTACTGGCCGGTCGTGACGGCTTCGATGGACTTACCCTCGGCCTCACCCTCGATCAAGGTGCGCACATAGACGATCCGCTCACCCTTCTTGCCGGAGATCTTTGCCCAGTCGTCAGGATTGGTCGTGTTGGGCAAGTCCTCATGTTCGGCGAATTCTTGTTTGATGGCGGCCAGCAAGTCCATGGTCTTCAGGCCACCCGGGCCCCCGGCGATCTCCCGTTTGATGGCGTCTTTCTTGGCACGCCGGACAATGTTCTCGATCATGGCGCCGCTGGAGAAGTCTTTGAAATAGAGGACCTCTCTGTCCCCGTTGGCGTAGGTGACCTCGAGGAACCGGTTCTCGTGCTCGGTCGAATACATCAAGTCGACGGTTTCGTCGATCATTCTCGTGGTCAGTGAGTCGCGATTCCCCGACGCGGCCAATTCTTCCTCGTCGAGGGGGATATCACCGCGCAGGTAGATTCCGAAGATCTGGCGAGCGGCATCCGCATCAGGACGACTTATCTTGATCTTCACGTCCAGTCGCCCCGGCCGCAGGATCGCCGGGTCGATAAGATCCTCCCGGTTCGAGGCACCGATGACGATCACGTTCTTGAGGCTTTCGACTCCGTCGAGTTCAGAAAGCAACTGCGGCACGATGGTGGACTCGACGTCGGACGAGATGCCGGTTCCCCGGGTCCGGAACAAGGAATCCATCTCATCGAAGAACACAATGACCGGCACACCTTCATCCGATTTCTCTTTGGCCCGCTGGAAGATCAACCGAATCTGCCGCTCTGTCTCTCCGACGTACTTGTTCAGCAACTCCGGTCCCTTGATGTTGAGGAAATAGGACCTGGCATCGTCGCGACCCATTCGCTCCGCAACCGCTTTGGCAAGGCTGTTGGCCACGGCCTTGGCTATGAGCGTCTTTCCGCACCCGGGCGGACCGTAGAGGAGAACGCCTTTGGGCGCTTCGAGCCCGTAACGGTCGAACTTCTCTTTGTGCACATAGGGCAGTTCAACGGCGTCGCGAATCGTCTCGATCTGACCACGCAACCCTCCGACTTGCTCGTAGGTGACATCCGGTACCTCTTCGAGCACCAGTTCCTCGACCTCTGGTCTCAAGATTCTCTCGAGTACCAGTCCGGACCGGGAGTCGATCCGCACATGGTCCCCGGCTCGGATGGGCTGACCCGCCATGGGATCGGACAACTCAACCACACGTTCCTCGTCGGCATGGGCCAGCACGAGGAGACGCCCGTCTCCGAGGTTCTCTTTGACGGCTGCCACTTCCCCGGTCGGTTCAAAATCGCGCACGTCCACGAGATTCATGGACTCGTTCAGGAGAACTTCCTGACCGATTTGAAGCTGCTTGACTTCGATGCTGGGCTGCGCACTCACCCGGAGTTTGCGCCCACCCATCATCACGTCCACCGTGCCGTCATCGTTGACACCGAGGATTGCACCGAAGGCGTTCGGGGGCGCCGACAGCTTCTCGACTTCTTCTCGCAACACGGCCAGCTGCTGACGGGCCTCTTCGAGAACAGCCGACAACTTATCGTTCTGGGCTACGGCCTGGGTCAGCCGGCCTTTGGTCTCGAGAAGTCGTTCCTCCAGCGTCCGCATCCTGGCGGGGGCGTCCTGAAGACGGCGCCGCAACACAACCAGCTCTTCTTGCAGAGACCGGGCTGTCGCTCGCAGAGCGACCAATTCTTCTGTTTGTGTGCGGTCTTCGTTGTCTGGAGTCATAGCTCACCTCGCCATTTCAGTATACGAACAAGGCAGTACTTCTCCATGGGTCTCTCTGCTCCCAGCAATTCGCGTGCAAGTTACTCCCCTCGCTAGGATTTATCGTCGCGCTCACAACGATTGGCTACCAGGAGCACACCATGAAGGTATGGATAGATCAAGACCTCTGCACAGGAGATGGGTTGTGCGAGGAAATCGCCCCCGACGTTTTTGTGCTCCTCGACGACGGGTTGGCCTATGTCCGCGAGGGAGAGAAGATCTTTGCCGCCTCGGAAGGCAACGAAGAAGGCTCCGCCGGAGTGGCTGTGGTCCCTGCCGGGCAGGAAGATTTGACGATCGAATCCGCTGAAGAATGCCCGGGAGAGTGCATCTTCATCGAACCGTGAACCGGGGTCCCGGTAGGTCGGACGCTCGGCGAAACCGACGAACGTTCAGCCCTCGGATGAACTACCGCCCTCAGGCGGGCACCACTTTCCTGGCCACGGTTATGAAGCCGGTGTGCCCGACCATCCGATGATCCGGCCGCACAGATCTGCCGTCGACATTCCAGGTCCGCAAGAAGGTCTCGAACGAGGCGAGCTCCACGAAGGAACCGCTACCGCGGAGCGCTTCCACGGTCTGCTGCATCTGGGGCACCGTCGGGACATAGGAGCAGAACACTCCCCCACCCTGCAGTGAATCAACCGCCCCCTCGACGACATCCCAGGGCTGCGGGAGGTCGAGCACGATCCGGTCCGGTTCCACGTCTTTCACGAAATCCTCGACGTCCCCGATCCGTAACTCGAGATTGGTGGGCAACCCTCCAAAGAAGCGATCGATGGCCTGGCGGGCATGCTCGGCGTGGTCTTCTCGACGCTCGATGCTGACGACCCGCCCCTCCGGGCCGACAGCCCGCAGCAGCGCCATCGTAAGAGCTCCCGAACCTGTGCCGGCTTCGAGGACCAGCGATCCCGGGGCGATGTCGGCATAGACGAGGATCGGTCCGATGTCTTTGGGGTAGACCACCTGGGCGCCCCGTTTCATCTTCAGGACATAATCGAAAAACCGCGGCCGCAGCACCACCAGTGGACTCCCCTTCTCCGACCGGACCGAGCTGCCCTCCGGGACGCCGATGATGTCGGCGTGCGGCAGTCGACCGAGGTGGGAATGGAACACACCCTCTTCGGTGAGCCGGATCAGGTAGTACCTGCCTTTGGCGTCGATCAGCAAGCAGTCGTCATCCGGAGCCAGGGGCCTGGTCATGAGTCGCGCTCCAGGCGAGGCCGGGTAGCCCGATCCCGAACCCGGCAGAAGGCGCACACATCCGACGTGGTCGGGCTCCCGCACGAACCGCACGCTCTCAGATCGGCCTGGTCGAGGTTCTCGAAATGGTCGGCACCCCGTTCGAGAAATCCAAAAAGGAACTGTTGCTTCACTCCCGGTGACTTCCCTTCGAGCACACTCATCCGCTCTTTGAGACGGTTGATCGTGTTGCCCGCCACCATTGGACACTCCTCGACCTCGTAGTCAATCCCGCGCAGAACGGCATACGCGGCCGTTTCACGCTCGGCTACCCGTATCAACGGCTTGACCTTCCTGGCCAGACCGTCGACGGCAGGCAGCACTGGAGCTTGACGGCCGAGATACTCGGTATTCCACTTCAGGACATTGCCGAGCAACGTGGCAGCTTCATCGTCGAGGTTGTGACCCATCACCAGCACGTCGTAACCGGCGGCGGCCTGGTTGAGGAGATACCGTTTGGACAATCCACATACCGAGCAGGCGCTCCTGCTCTGGGAGGCTGCCGCTCGAGGAATCGAGAAACCGTACTCGGCTGGCAGGTCAACGACGTCCAGCGCCAGACCTCGTTCCTCGGCGAAGTTCTTCGACAGCGCGAGGCTCTCGGAGCTGTACTCACCGATGCCGAGATGCAGGTAGACCCCATCAACGGAATAGCCGAGACGGGTGAGGATGTCCCACAACGCCAGACTGTCCTTCCCCCCCGACACCCCCAGCACCAGCCGGTCTTCTGGTCCGAACATGTCGTAGTCGTCAATCGTCCGGGCGACCTGACGTTGAACATGCTCAACGAAATGGTCCGGACAGAAAGCTGCATTGTGACGCCGGACCTCAACGGCGGCGCGTTGCTTACAGACCCGACAGTTCATCTCAGGACCCGCCGGAAATTACCGGGCGGAGCTCGATGACGTCGTCGGCCCCGACCCGATCGCTGCGGGTCAGCAACTCGTTGCCACGGATCACCAATACGGACTCGGGCACGATATCCAGCCGACCGAGGAGCTCGCGCACCAGGCACGGCCCATCCACAGTGACTTCCCGCTTTGGATGCCTGAGGATGACTTTCAAGAGAACAGCAGGGATCCGAAGCTGATCGCCAGGGTGAGCACCATCGAGATGACCACCAGCCAGACAACCACCCTCACGAACTTTTCGTTACGCATGTGTCCCCACTTTAAGTCGCCTATCCTGCTTTGCATGAACCTGTTACAGCGTGGCCTGGCCAACGCCTTCCGTGGATTGCGAACCGGCGACGCCAACCTCGTCGCCCTCGGCGCAGCCATGCTCTTCGTCGTGTGGTGGCGTTCCTCGAAACCGGCCAAGGCTCGCGTCTACAAGAAGAAACTCCGTCCCGGGGACGCGGTGACGATCCGGTTCACCCCGCCGGGAGTCTGACCCAGGTCGGTCACTCGATCAGGCTTTGAAGACCTCGATGATGGCGGCACCCTTTTTGCCGCGCCGTCTGCCGAGGAGGAACGCCAAGGCGATCACGGCCACCACCGCTACGGCGATTACCACTGCCTTGTCCTGAGCGTTCTCCTTGGTTTCCATCAGCGCCTGTTCGATTTGCCTGGCCTTAGCTTCGATATCAGCTCGTTCAACCATCGCGAGTTGCCCTCCATACAATGATGCCGGCCGCCCCGGCTGAGACGAGCGCAGACGTGAACAACGCCAGCGCGGTCCATAACCCGCCTTCCGGGAAGACCTCGATCAAGAATCGCATACCGGCGGTCGCAAGAAGAATCACACCGATGGCAACCAGGAGTCCGGCCCCCACACTGAGGCCTGCCACCTTCCCGAGTCGTTTGGCAGGCTCGAGCGTCTCCTGCTGAAGGTACTGCTTCGAAAGCTCGACGAGCTCTCCGGCCAACTGGGGCAATTCGTTGATGTTGCTCATTGTCTGTTCTCTCAGTCTGGACTCCGTGAGGCTACCACCGCGTGATCGCCGATCATGATCGCCGCTGTCCAAGGTTAGGGTGTTGGCGCCATGGCACAACGCGGCAAGCACAGAGAAGTCGGCATGGGCGACGATTTCGCGGCAGTGTGGATCGGCCAAACCGTTTCGCTCTACGGGGATTACATCGCCTATCTGACCATCCCGCTGTTCTTGAACGAATTGAGCAATCGGGCGTTCGACTTCGGTCTCGTATCGGCCGCAGAGAACATCCCGACTCTCCTTTTCGGCTTCCTGGGCGGCGTCGTGCTCGACCGGTTTCGCCTCAGACCCATCTTGATCGCAGGCGATCTGCTGCGGGCCGCCGCCTTCGTCGTTCTCGCCATTCTGTCGACCAGTGCGGATTTCCAGGTTTGGATGCTGCTCCCGTTCTCTTTCCTCGTGGGGAGCCTGGCCGCTTCGTTCAATGCCGGACTGCAATCGTTCCTGCCCGGCGTTGTGCCTCCTCGTTTGCTGGCCACGGCCAACAGCAGGCTTTCCCTCTCCCAGCAACTCGCTTTCCTGCTCGGACCGCTCACCGGTGGGCTGATCGTGGCATCTCTGGGCTTTGCCGCGGCATTCACATTCAACGCCCTGACTTTCGTCGTCTCAGCCGTGTCATTCCTCTTCATTCGATCGCCGATCGATCGGCGCCTTCCGGTCCCCGGTCGGCTGGTGGCCGACATCGTCGAGGGCTGGTTACACCTCTGGCAGGACACCCGGATCCGGCTCACCACCCTGGCCGGTTCGTTGGGCAATTTTGTGACGGGTTTCATCGAGGCCGCGCTCGTGCTGATCGGTGCCAAGATCCTGGGAACCGATGACCCGGCCCAGCTTGGCCTCTTCGTTGTCGGTATGGGTGTCGGTGGTTTGATTGGAGCATTCTCAGCCGCTCCGGTGATCAGAATCATCGGGATCGGCAGAGCCTTCATCGCCGGGTTGACTCTGTTTGGAACCGGGCTTTTCTCGATGACGTTTGCCACCGGTCTGCTGATGGTCTCCGCCATTCTGGTTGGAGCCTTCATGGGTTTGGTCTGGGTGAACGTTTCCATGACCACCATGCGCCAGCTCTACACCCCCGACCATTTGCTCGGACGCGTTACGGCCACCGCCCGCGCCATTGCCTGGGGAACCCTCCCCGTCGGGGCGCTTTTCGGCACGGCCCTGGCCGACCGTATCGGACTCCTGACGATTGTCAGGGTCGGACCGGTACTGATCGTCGCGTTCGCCCTATTCCTGATTTCGACTGCCGTCTGGAATGCCGAAGCGGTGACAGATCACAGTCCGGCGCACACGAGGGACGGAGCCAACCCACCTTCAACATCGGGGTAGTTTTCGCGAAAGACGAGGAGCATCCCGTGGCTACGCACCAGGTACTCAACCAACCGCCCCCGCTGATCGACTACAACCCGTACCGCAACGACCTCACGCTGCAAGCGGCATTGTGCCGCGAGGGAGGTTCATGGTCCCACGATCAACTCGACGGATTTGGCGAGAGGGTCGGCTCGGCCGAGGTAATCGAGTGGGGTTTCCTCGCCAATGCCAACCTTCCGCGCCTCATCTCCCACGATCCCTACGGTCACCGGATCGACCGGGTCGACTATCACCCCGCCTGGCATTCGTTGATGGACCTCTCGGTGTCGATGGGCCTGCATTCGTTGCCGTGGGAGGCCGGCCCCGACGGCGCATACGCAGCCCGGGCGGCCGGTTTCTACGTGATGAGCCAAATCGAACAGGGGCACGGCTGCCCGATCTCGATGACCACATCGGTGATACCGAGCTTGCGGTTGCAGCCGGATCTTGCCGCCGAATGGGAACCGGCCGTCCTGTCCCGGACCTACGACCCGTCTGTCGCGCCCCCCGCGGAAAAGGCCGGAGTGCTGCTGGGGATGGCTCTCACCGAGAAACAGGGCGGCTCCGACGTACGGGCCAACCTGTCGAGTGCCACACCGGTCGAAGGCGGCGGTCCCGGCGGCGAGTACCTGCTGACCGGGCACAAATGGTTCTGTTCGGCTCCCATGTGCGATGCCTTTCTGGTCGTGGCCAGGGCGCCCGGCGGTATTTCCTGTTTCTTGCTGCCCCGCTTCGCGCCGGGAGGAGCACCCAACCGGATAACCGTCATGCGACTGAAGGACAAACTGGGGAATCGATCCAACGCCTCGGCGGAGATCGAGTTTGAGGACGCCCGGGCCCGAATGGTGGGTGAGGAGGGAGCCGGGATCCGCACCATCATCGAAATGATCAACCACACCCGCCTCGACTGTGTCATCGGTTCAGCCGCCATCATGCGCCAGGCGGTGACGCAAGCCGTCCATCACAGCCGGAATCGTACGGCCTTTGGAAACACTCTCGTGAACCAACCGCTGATGCAAAACGTTCTCGCCGACCTGGTTCTCGAATCCGAATCGGCGACGCTGTTGATGATGCGACTGGCCGGTGCTTTCGATCGACGCCGGGACCCGTTCGAAGCGTCCTTTCTCAGGATGGCTACTTCTATCGGGAAGTACTGGGTGTGCAAGCGAACACCCATACTTGTGGCCGAAGCCCTGGAGTGCCTGGGGGGCAACGGATACGTCGAGGAATCCAACCTGCCCCGGCTCTACCGGGAGAGCCCCGTGAACTCGGTGTGGGAGGGTTCCGGCAATGTGATCGCGCTCGACGTCGTGCGGGCGCTCAACCGTGCCCCGGAGTCCCTCGAAGCGGTCCTGGCTGAAATTGACCTGGCCGCGGGGACCGACCAACGGTTGGACGGGGCCATCCTTGAAATCAAGAAGCTATTGACCGATCTCGAGGATGTCGAGGTCAACGCCCGCCGATTGGTCGAAAGACTCGCCCTGGTGCTGCAGGGTTCGCTCATGATCCGGTACGGATCTGCAGTTACTGCCGACGCCTTCCTCGCCTCGCGTTTTGGTTCAGGGTGGGGTCGAACGTTCGGAACTCTCCCCGGAGGTTTCGACCTCGGTGCCATCATCCACCACGCTGAGGTCGCCTGAGCGGGCTCGCCACTCGGAGCGGCGCCGCCACCAATGCAATGTCGGAAGAGGTCGGAGCACATCGGTGAGCGGAACTCTCCGGTACCGGCCGCGCCCCACCGCTGCGCCGCCGAGGACGAGAAGTGGCAACGAGACCACCGCGACATTGACCAGCCGGGTCCGCGCCGCCCGCACACACTGGGATTGAATCCATGGAGTCCGAGCCTCATCGCCGAACTCTCGATCGGCAATGATCGTGTAGGGAACGCCACAGGTCACGTATACCTTCGATACCTCCTGGCGGGAGCGAACCCACCCGGTCTGATACTGCAGCGGCCAAAACAGGAAGAGGATTCCCAGCACGAGGCCGGCCAGGACTACGGCGATGCCACCACGTCGGTACACACACAGACGTTACCGCGGTTCGCATCCGTCATCCGGCCGACTGGATACGAACAGGCTCTCCCGGGCAAGGACAGAGTGACTCAGAAGCGGGGCCGCCAGACCTGTTTTCGTAAGCCGGGTTTCAGGCTGAGGCTTGCCAGGGGTCGATCGGGCCTTCAGCCCACGACTCCGCAGCCTCTTCTTCTACCTCAACGGCCGCCGGTACGGGGACACCCGGCGCATCGGGATCCATGAGCGAGCCAACCATGTCGTACCACAGCGATCCAGTGGCGCAATCCGGGCACAGGAACACGCGGCGACCCCGGGTGATGATCGCGGGCTTCTTCCTGCATCGGGTGCACTGGAAGGTGAACACTCTCTCGGTCTCCTCGCACATTGCTGCTTCTCAGTCCTTATCGGCTTTTGAGGGGTGAATCTGAAACTCCGATTTCCTTGGCGGGGAACAGCTGTAGCGGTTGCACGACGGCTCGCTGAGGGAGCTGTAGGATGTGATCACTTGGGGGTAATCCATCGGCGAATTCGAAGCTCGTATCCAAAACCAAGGTGATTCGGCCGCGGGTTTGCCGGTCCACATTCAGATCGAGAATCGGCGATTGCGGATATGGGCGGGGCCAAACCGTTTGGGCTCGTGGCCGCTCGACGAGGTCCAGGTGGAACGCTTGACCCCGTTCCGATTCAAGGTGGTAGTCGAGGGCGACCCGATGATCGTCTCGCCGGATGATCCGACAGGGTTTGCCCAAGCCACCGATGCCTTCGTAGATGTGCGAGCTTCCCGGTTCGGTCTGGCCGACCGCATTCGCAGCTATCGCGACGGATAGTTCTTCAGTTCACCAGCGTATCGAACAAGACACCAATGCCGTACGCCAGGCTGCCGCCGCCCGCAGCAACCAACAAGTTCTCGAGAGCGGCCCGCAACGGATCCCCGCGAGTCGCCCAGGTCTTCACGGCCCCAACGACCAGCAATCCCAGGACCGCTCCGATGGTGGCAATCCACAATCCTGTCGAGGCGCTCGACACGAACGCAAAGGGCAGAACGGAGGGCAGCGCACCGGCCAGGAACAATCCGCCGGATATGAACATCGCCCTGTAGGGCGATCTCCTTTCGGTCTTGACTACTCCGAATTCCAGTGCGGTCATGACTTTCAGAAGAGCCTCGTCGTTCTCGCCGAAGTGCACCACAACGTCGTCGCGAAGCGGTCCCTCCAGACCGATGTCTTCCAGCAGGTCGCTCAACTCGCTTAACTCATCCTCACGGAAATCACGGATGTGCTTCTTTTCGAGGGCGAGCTCTCCTTCGAAAACCTCTTCCTGGGTTTTGGTGGCGATGTACTCTCCCGAAGCCATTGATATGGCGCCGGCGATGGCCCCGGCGACCCCGGTGAGCAGGACGCTACGAGTGGCCATGCCGCCTCCGACAACTCCGGCGACGAGCAGGAACATGGATACCAGTCCGTCGTTGACGCCGAGAATGATGTCCCGCAGATACTGGCGGCTGCTGCCCAAATGCTGGGTATAGGAAGGGCTGCTCTTGTAGGTCGGTTCAGGGCTCACGGATGCGGATTGTAGGGGCGGGGAAAGCCATCCTTGAAAACGACATCCCCGGATCGCGAACCGCGGGCCTCATTGACCGGTTAGGTTTCGGATTGTGCGAGACGAGACATTCCTGCTGTTGGGTGGAGCAGGCCTGGTAGGGACCCAGGTAGCCCGCCGGATAATCGCCGATCTGGCGCCTCGCCGGGTGGTGATCGGTTCGTTGATCCAGGAGGGAGCCGAACGGGCGGTCGCCGATCTTCGCAGCGTGTTCCCGGACTCCCCCACGGAGATCGTCGCCGAGTGGGGTGACGTCTTCCTTCGGGAAGAATTCTCTCGCCGTCATCGCAACGAACTGCTCGAGGATGCCGACGCCCGCGAGGGGATATTCGCGGATCTGCTCGGGCCAATCGACGATGCCTACGAGAAGTCGAGTCTGGCCCGACTCATCCTCGAACACCGTCCCGACGTCATCGTCGATTGCATCAACACTGCGACGGCAATCAGCTACCAGGACGTCTATACGACCTCGCTCGTTGCCAAACAGACCATCAACGAGGTCCCTGCGAACAACGACGCAGCCGGTTTACGGGCGCGGACGAAACACGACGTCGAAGCTCTGATTCTCTCCCAGTCGGTTCCTCAGCTGATTCGACATGTTCTCATCCTCAGTAGAGCCATGCACGATGCCGGCACCCGCCTGTATCTGAAGGTGGGAACGACGGGGACCGGAGGCATGGGGCTCAACATTCCGTATACCCACAGCGAAGACCGCCCTTCGGCCAAGCTGATGACCAAAGCATCCGTAGCTTTCGCCCACACCGGCCTGCTGTTCTTGATGGCGCGAACGTACGGGGAGCCGGTCGTGAAGGAAGTGAAGCCTGCCGCGTTGATAGGCTTTTCGGGGGTCGATCACCGGACGGTTCTCGAACGGGGCGAGCCCGTACACCTCTATACCGCGCAGACCTTTCCCCTCGACGGCCACCTCGAACTCCACCTGGCGGCCGGCCAATTCCAGCGACTCTCGGACCTGCAACTCCCGGTAGTCGACACAGGCGAAAACGGAGTATTCACCCGGGGAGAATTCGAGGCAATCACCGCGATCGGCCAGATGGAGTTCGTGACACCGGAGGAGGTCGCCCATGTTTGCATGCAGGAAATCGTCGGCGGCAACACCGGCCGAGACGTCATTGGAGCCGTCGATGCCTCGCTGATGGGGTCTTCCTACCGGGCGGGGGTCCTGCGCTCGGGAGCAACCGATGAGCTGCAGCGCCTCGAGACGGAGACCGGAACCCATAGCGTGGCCCTCGGTCAGCTTGGACCTCCCGAGTTGTCCAAGCTCCTCTGGGAGGCCGAACTGCTCAAGCTCGCCTACCACTCACTGCCCAAGGTCCTCGCGTCGACCCCGTCGGAGATCTCAGACGGGGTCACCCAGCTGATCGAAGCGCGTCCCGATCTCTGCAACACCATCACGTCGTTGGGACTCCCCATCCTTTCTGCGGATGGCCGCAGCTTGACCCGCGGACCGTTCCTGCGAATTCCCGAGGTGGCCGGCAACCACTCGGTAGCCATGGATTCCGGCGATCGCGATGTTTGGGCAGAGAAAGGTTGGATCGACCTGCGGCCCGAGAACTTCGCTGTGTGGCAGAGGCGGGTCACCGCCATGCGTGAGGCGCGCGGCGGCAGAGCCCTGCGCGGATCGGCCGCTATCAGCCAGGATGCGTACGCCGGTGAGGAGATCCAGATCGGGACCATTGCCGCCTGGATCCTCACCAATGAACACGACGGCTTCCGGATCAAGTAGACGGTTCGTCGTGCCGCTCGCAACCGGGTCCCTGACTGTGTCGACCAGCCAAGAACGTTCTGTTGCCGTCCAGGACGCCTACGGTCGTTAACGTGCGAGCGGACGAAGGAACCCATGGGCACTCCTGCAACAGACGACATTGCCGAACAATCCGACGCACATCCGGTTCGCGACGCAACAAAACTGGTAGTCGATCACCCCATCCCCCTCTACGAACCGGGGTGGCTCAAGCGCCTCCACGCAGGGTGCTTGTGGGACGGGGGGCGATTGAGGGGAGAGAGCGATTTCTGTTCGACCAGCTGCGAGGAGCGGTATGCGGAGTGGGAGAACGAAGTGGTGCATGTGCTCGTCGGAAGGGAGCCGCTCCAGACGTTTTACGAGCAGGGTCGCGAGTTGGGAGCGTAACGCTATGAACAACGTCGTCGTCGGCACCATCGGTTCACAGAGCGCAGTTGTCACAGATGCCGACACCGCTGTTCGGATGGGCAGCGGGGACGTGGAGGTACTCGCCACGCCGAGAGTGATCGCCTGGATGGAGGCCGCGGCAGTGGACGCCCTTCGCGGATTGCCCGACGACTTGACCAGCGTAGGCATCCACATCTCCGTGGATCACAGCGCCCCGACTGTTGTCGGCGCGGAGGTGGAGGCCCGGGCTGAGGTTCGAGAGCGCGAGGGCAAGCGAGTCGAATTCGACGTGCGGGCTTTCCAGGGTGATCAGGTCATTGCCGGGGGTACCCACACCCGGATGATCGTCGATCGGAAGCGATTCCTGACCCGGGCCGGGATTCCAGCCGAATAGCTCACGGCTGGGCAGGAATCTGACAGGTGGGGCGGGCATCTCCGCTGCCCACGTCGGTGGTGCGGAGATAAGGAGTCGTGAATCCGGACCCGGGATCGTCAGTGGTGACGAACCGGACCAGGGCCCTGTAGATGGCCTCGGCATAAGCTTGCCGGAACTCGGGCGTAGCCAGCAGAGCTTCTTCGTCCTCGCTCGAAATGAAAGCTCCTTCGCTGATAACGGACGGGACCAGTCCCCGTCGAAGGATGCCGTAGTAGTCGGTTTCTCCGTCCTCCTGGAGACGGTATTTGGCGCCCGCATCGCGATCTCCCGACCAGGCGATATCGAACGCGGCAAAGGATCGCCGCATCTCTTCGACCAGCAACCCGCCCAGTCGACGGGAATCGGGGTCCTTGAACATGTAGAACGTCTCACTACCGGGCCCTTCGAATGGGCCGTCCGGAGAGGCGTTGTTGTGTATTGCGATCAGCGCACTGGCTCCGGCGCTTCCGGCCAGAGTCGCCCGAAACAGAAGACCGGCCTCGTAATCGGCACCGGGCGGCCCCTCGGTTCGGGTGACCCATACCCGGCCGACCGCCGGGATGTCGGAGCCGGGATACACAATCCCGGTTTCCCAGTCGACGATATGGGTGCTTTGGAGCAGATCCCGGGCCCGGCGGGCGATGTCGAGATTGACGACCTCCTCCCTCAGGCCCGTCGGTCCCTGTGCTCCGCGATTGATGCCGCCGTGTCCCGGATCAAGCACCACGACCGCGTCGCTGAAGCTGGTGCCCGGTCCTATCGCGATCGGTTGGACCGCCGGGGCAAATTCCAGCTGTGATCCGTCGGCCCAGACTCGGGTGTCACACATGGTTCGCAACAAAAACCAGTCACCCTCCCGATCCTCCACGGCCATCACCAATCCCTCATGGGCGGTTTCGGAGGGGGTGCCGGCCGGCTGATCCCGCAGGTCCGCTCCCCCGGCAGCTATGACCGCTACTCCTCTGGTTCCGTCGACCAGGGCACGGCCGGGCAGTGGCGCGGGTGCGTCGGGTTCTGGTGCAGCCGGAACCGGGGGCGGCGCGGGCAGGGTGGTCGTGGTCGTAGTCATCGTGGTGGTGATGGAGGAGGTCGTGCTTCCCTGACGCACTGCCGTGCTGTCCGGAACATCCTGGACGGTGGTGCAGGCGGAAACCACGAGACCAAGAACCAGCATGACTCGTCGCACGTGCGCCCCTTGCATCGCTCCATCCCGTTTGGTTTGCCCCATTCTGGCGCGCCGCTCAAACAGAACTGTGGTCTCCGCCCCTTCCGGTAATGTCCGTGATGACCACTCTCCCGGAGGATATGTGCAGTTAATCGAGTGTGTTCCCAATTTCAGCGAGGGCCGCGACCCCACCGTCATCGATGCAATCACCAGTGCAATCGCCGCAACCGAGGGAGCCGTGCTACTCGACGTTGACCCCGGGGCGGCCACCAATCGCACGGTGGTCACGTTCGTCGGTACTCCCGAAGCCGTCGAAGAGGCAGCCTTCCAGGCCATCCGGACTGCCGCGACCTTGATCGACATGACCAAACATCACGGTGAGCATCCCCGCATGGGTGCCACCGATGTCTGCCCGTTTGTCCCGCTCCAGGACGTCACGATGGAAGAGTGCGTCGCTGTGGCCGGCCGTCTCGGACGACGGGTTGGCGAAGAGTTGGGTATCCCGGTCTTCCTGTACGAGGCTGCCGCTACCGACGCCGAGCGCCGGTCTCTCGCTGTGATCCGGCGGGGTGAATACGAAGCTTTGTCCGATCGAACTGATGCTCCTGATTTCGGACCCCGTGAATTCAACCCCCGCAGCGGAGCGACCGCCATCGGGGCCCGGGAGTTCCTTATCGCATACAACATCAACCTCAATACCAGGGATCGGAAGTTGGCCAATCAGATCGCCGGAGTGCTCCGGGAAACGGGCCGACCCCGGCGGGACGAAGCAGGCACCATCGTTCGAGACGCCGACGGGACCATCCTTCGCGAAGCGGGCGAGTTCAAGGAGTTACGCGGCGTCGGCTGGTACATCGAGGAATACGGGCGTGCCCAACTCTCCTTCAATCTCACCAATTACAAGGTGACGTCACTCCACCAGGTCTTCGACGCCGCTTGCCGCGAAGCGGAGGCACGTGGTTTGCGGGTAACGGGAAGCGAACTCGTCGGCCTGGTTCCGCGTCAGGCGCTGCTGGCAGCCGGCGACCACTATCTCGCCCGACAAGGGACCACCTCGGGAGTTCCGGAATCTGAGCGGATCCACAGCGCCGTGCTGTCACTCGGCCTGGACGATCTCGGATCGTTTGATCCGGCCTCCAAGGTCATCGAATACCGTTACGCCGGGGCTCCTTCGGGCTTGGTGGCCAGCACGGTGACCGGATTCGTAGACGAATTGTCATCTGCGTCTCCCGCACCGGGCGGCGGCAGCGTGGCCGCCCTGTGCGGGTCCCTGTCGGCAGGGCTGTCGGCGATGATCGCTGCCCTGACTTTCGCCAAAAAGGGCATGGAGGACCGGCGGGAAGAAATGGAGGACCTCGGACAGCGCGCCCAGGCCCTCAAGGACTGGTTCTTGGACGCGGTCGATCGGGACACAGACGCCTTCAACCAGGTCCTCACTGCCATGCGGCTCCCGAAAGCCACCGATGAGGAACTCGCCGTCCGCAGCGAAGCTCTGGAATCGGCCAACCAGGCGGCAACCCGCGTCCCCCTCGAAGTGCTTGAACGCTCGATCGAAGCGCTGGAACTGGCCGCCGTGGTTGCCAGGGACGGGAATCCCAGTGCCGTCACAGACGCCGGAGTTGCGGGGGCCTGCGCCCTGGCAGCCGGCGAAGGCGCAGCCCTCAACGTGAGAATCAACCTCAGCTCGTTGACCGATGTCGTCTGGACCGGCAGCACAGAGAGTGCAGCGGCGGAGCTGATCGAACGATGCCGGGCGCTGTCAACGGAAGTGCGGGATACCGTCGAAAGGGCGTTGTCAGCGAACTAGCTCGAGTCCGGCGGCGATCGCTGCCAGGTTCTTGTCTGCGTACCGTCCCTCTTGTGCTGAGGCCAGCAGGGCGTCGGCCAACAGGACCTTGCTGCCCACGACAGCGGTGGTGAGCGCCACCAGGGCCAGCTCGCTCTTGCCGACCCGGCCCGGCAGCCGATCAAGTTCGATCACCTCAACCGCGGCCTGGGTTTCCACATCTCCCAATCCGGGGACCATCACCACCCGGGCGGAAGGCGGCATGGCCGCCAGATACGGTCCGGCTTTGGCCAACCCGTCCTCGCTGAGGATCACCATGAGGTCCGGACTGTCGATACCGGCGTAGTCGATGGGGTCCGGGCTGAAGATCAGCTCGGCAATGCTGTGACCCGTCTTGACGGTGATCGGATAGTCGTCCGATTGGGTGGCGTGCAGTCCCGATCGGATCGCAGCTTCGGCGACCAGTCGAGCGGCCGAGCGCACTTTCCCCCCTGCCGAACCCATCACGAGTAACCGGCAGGGCCGCTGCAGGACTGAGACGAACTCCGATTCGAGGAGGCGCGGTTCGAGCCACGGACTGGGAGCCCGTTTGGCCGCTTCCCGACGATATGCGGTCGCATATTCGTCGACCTCTCTCCGTTCGAGGATCCCGGTTCCGAGGCCCAGGCGCGTTTGGGTTTCCACAAGCGAACGTTTGCCGAACTTGTTCGACGGGACGAAATAGGCGGTACACAGCTCCCAGATGTCGAGCATGGCGAAACCGGGCGTCTCGATAGCCTCCACAATCCGATCGGTGAGATCTGCATCGAAATTGGTTCCCCTGTACACGTAGGCGGCTCCGTTGACGGCCGCCGTTGCGCAGATGTCGAGGGGGCGCTCGAGATTTCCGCCCGGGGTGGTCGAGGTAATGGCTCCGGCCGGCGTCGTGGTTGAGTGCTGGCCGCCGGTCATGCCGAAGTTGAGGTTGTTGAAGACCAGCAGCGTCATGCCCACGTTGCGGCGGGCGGCGTTGAGAAAGTGAGCGCCGCCGATCCCGGTTCCCCCGTCGCCCATGATGACGATGACCTCGAGTTCGGGGCGGGCCAGCTTGATCCCAGCGGCATAGGTGAGACTGCGGCCGTGCAGTCCGTGGAAGGCGCTTGTTGAGAAGTACTGGTCCGACAAACCGGAACAGCCGATGTCGGTGACCAGGACAACCTGTTTTGGGTCGCGATCCAGGCGTACTAGCGCTGCGTTGAGTTGATCGAGTATCGAACTGTGTCCGCATCCCGGGCAGAACGGGTAGGCAGTCTCGTTCCGGTAGGTGGCCAGGGGCACGATGGTGGTGCTCATCACAGCACCTCGATGATCTGTTCCGGCGTGATGAGCTTTCCGTCGATCCGGTTGACGCCGACCACCCGGCGTCCGCCGGCGAGTCGTTCGATCTCCCGCCGGTATTGCCCCAGGTTGAGTTCGGGAACCACCACCCGCTCGATTTCCTCGAGGGCCACTCCGATGGCCCGCTCCGGAACCGGCCACAGGCTTTGCACCACCAGCAGCGAGACTTCGTCGCCGTCGGCACGCATCTGTTTGACGGCCGCCCGGGCAGCACCCGCCGTGACCCCGTAGGTCAGGACCAGAGTCGTCGCCCCATCCTGTCGGTCGTGGGTCACCATTTCGATCTCGTCGCGATGATCTTCGATCTTGGCGGCGAGGTGTTCGTTGAGGGCTCCGACCGTGGCCGGGTTCTTGGTGATCACGGCATCTTCGGTGTGGGATGATCCCGTGAATCGCATGACCTCATCGCCGTACCGGCCGATCGGGGGAACCCCGTCGGATGGCTGGTACCGGTACTGAGGTCCTTCGTCTCCCCGGCGCAAGTCACGCTGCCGCACAGCCTGAGCGGCGAGGGCGTCCGGGTCGACGGTCCGCATCGTCAGGTTCAAGTCCTTGTCGGTCAGCAGGAACACCGGACAGCGGAAACGTTCGGCCAGGTCAAAAGCCCGCATCGTCAGGGTGTAGCACTCCTCGACATTGGACGGTGCCAGGGCGATGATCGGATAACCACCGGCCGTACCCCAGCGCACAAACTGGACATCTCCCTGCCCCACCGTGGTTGCACCCCCGGTGGCCGGTCCCAAGCGCTGAACATCGACGATAACCAGTGGTACTTCGCCGATGATGGCCAGGCCGATGTTCTCGCTGTAGAGGCTGATGCCGGGACCGCTCGTTGCCGTAAACGTCCTGGCCCCGCCGAGCGTGGCACCGATGCACATGCCGATCGAAGCGATCTCGTCTTCGCCCTGAATGGCAACCCCACCGCGGGCAGGCAACTCGGTCATCATCATCTGCAGGATCGGAGAAGCCGGGGTGATCGGGTACCCGGCAAAGAAGTCACATCCGGCGGCGAGGGCGCCTCGCACGATAGCCGTGGATCCGTCAATGAATTCGTGTGCGATTGCAGGCTCCCTGGGTGAACGCCGCCATTGTCCTCGCGGTGAGCGGCGGAGGCGTAGGGTCCTTGGTCACGTTGCTTGGGACCCGTCCGGGCCCCGCTCCTCTTCGACGAGACGGATCAGCGAGGCTTGATCAGGGAACTTTCCCCGGCCGGACGCGAAGAAGGCCCGCAGCACGTCCATATCCGCCTTCACATCGCTGCCGGCCGCAAGCGGCGGACCGAGAGCGACGATCTTCCGCTGGTAGTCGATCCGGGCGGGAACGATCCGAACCCGGGCACTCCGGGAGATGTGATAGAAGCCAGACTTCCAGTGATCGGAATGGTGCCGGGTTCCGGCAGGAGCGATAACCAAAACCAGCGAAGAGGCTGCGGCGAAAGCAGCCGCCATCTGCTCGACCACACTCTCGCTCACCCCGCGCCGGATCGAGATACCGCCCAGCCGCCGCATGATCCAACCGAAAGGGCCCTTGAAGAGACTGTCCTTGCCCATGAAGGAAGCTTTGACGCCGAACGAAGCCATGGTGGCGAGCATGTGGACGAAGTCCCAGTTGGTGGTGTGAGGAGCCCCGATCAGGATGAGTTTGGGTTCGGGAGGAAGCTGTCCTTCGACCTTCCACCCGATCAGACGAACCCACCAGAGCGCCAGGCGACTGAGCATGTGACCCAATTGTCCCACACGCGGGGATCCTTCACGACTCGGCGAGAAGCTCGAGCAACCGGTCGACGAAGATGGCTTGAGCCGGGTTCAGTTTGCGGCGGGCGATTGCGAGGGGAAACCATCCGACCCTGTCAACCTCGGGGAATTCCTGGCTGCGGCCGGAACGGGGCGGCCACTCCATGGTGAAGGTGTTGGAGCGCTGGCCGGCCGGATCGAGATCACCCTCACACGCCCAGCCGAACACGACCTTGCCGGATTTCTGGGTAACCGGGCCAAGCGACTGCGGCTCGTTACACCGGAGGGCGACCCCGACCTCTTCTTCGAACTCGCGTCGCGCGACTTCCAGGTAGTCCGCGGCGTCATCATCCGCTTCACCTTTGGGGAGGCTCCAGGCTCCATCATCCCGGTTCGCCCAAAACGGTCCCCCCGGGTGGGCGAGCAACACCTCAACGGTTTCCACCCGGCGTCTGTAGAGAAGGATTCCTGCGCTGACCACGAGCAGAAGCTACTGCCTCAACGACGAAATGGCTTTGGGCGCAGCCCGAAACGGGCCGCGCCCAAAGCTTCAACGGTTCTTCCGGCTCGCCTTCATTCGCTGGAGCCGCACGGCCATCTTGTCCATGAAGCTTCCTTGCGGCGGTAGAGCATCGATCTGTCGCCCCAGGTCGATCATGTTGAACACGATCGTGTGGTGGGAGATCAACCCGTCCCGAAGCTCGTAGAGACACACCCCTTTGATATCCACGGGGCCGTTGGTTGCGCCATATCCTGGAGGATCCAGCGCGCCTGCCATGGTCCCCTTCAGGCGCCAGCTGCTGGCAGCGCGGGTCGCGTCGAACGACATGAAGTAGACGAGATCGTCCCTGGTGAAAGTCAGGTCCGGAAACGCCCGAAACACCGTGCCGAGTGCTTTGCGCACTGCTGGTTTTCCGTGCAGGACCCCTGCCGTCGGGTCCTCCCAGCGGATATCTTCGGTGCAGTGACCGAGTACGCCGTCGATGTCGTGGAGGTTGTAGGCGTCGAAGAACCCTTCCAGCATCGCGTCGATAGCGTGTTTGTCGAGAACGGCAACTGCCATTGCGTCACCCCCTCCCCGGACCGGGTTTTCCGCACCGGCGGAGGCCTCTTGAGGTCCACCGTACGCCTCTCATGACCCGGGGTCTAGGGCAGATTGTTTGGCGCCGCGGCCGGCCCGCACCGCGCCGAGCCCGACTGCGTAGCATGGTTGAAGCTGCCGCGGAGAGGACTGCATGATGCGACCGGTCTATGCCATCTCGGGGGGCGTTTCGAAGTTTGCCAAAGCGCGACCCGACAAGACGTTCCAGGCGGTGATCAAAGAGGCGTACGACTACGCCATCGCCGACCTCGGGATCGATATGCCCACCTTCACCACGGCGGTCGACGGCTCGGTGGCTTCCTACTTCTCCGACCATTTCTCGCGACAGCTGATGGCCGGGATCATGGCCCAGGATTACCTGGGCTTGATACCGAAGCCAGGGCATCGCGTCGAAGGGGGCGGCGCTACCGGTGGCCTCTGCTTTCAGGAAGCCTGGAAATCGGTGGCTTCCGGCGACATGGATGTCTGTGTCGCCTACGGCTTCGAGACTATGAGCCACGTGGAAACCTGGAAGGGCAACGAGTTCATAGCCCTCGCTTCCGATGTGTCCTGGGACTATCCAGTGGGCGGTTTCTACTCGGGCTACTACGCCATGATGGTCACCCGCCACATGAAGGAGTACGGCACGACGGTGGAGCAGATGGCCCATGTTTCGGTCAAGAACCATCTGAACGCCTATCACAACCCGTATGCGCAGAAGCGGAACCGCTACTCGATCGAGGACGTGCGATCCTCACCGATGGTGGCCTGGCCGCTCACCCGGCTCGATATCTGCGTGATGTCCGACGGCGCGGCTGCTGTGATCTTCGTTTCTGAAGAGGGCCTGGAGCGGTTGGAGAAGGCGGGCGCCTCGATTCCCCGACCGCTGGTCAAGGTGGCCGGAATCGGGCGCGGGACCGATGCCATGCGAATGTCCGATCGGCCCCACGTCGATTACGACACGTTCATGCGTGACTACGCCACCGAACTCGAACGGGGTTCTGACGAAACGCGCTCTTACTACCAGGGATTGTGGGCGAACGGAACCCGCTATCCGGGGATTCATTCATTCCGGGCCGGTCGAACGGCGGGAAACCTCGCCTATCGACGGGCCGGAATCGTCGATCCGCTCGCTGATCTCGACTTCATCGAACTCCACGATGCCTACACGTCCAGCGAGATCCAGACATATGAGGATCTGGGATTGTGCCGCTACGGGGAAGGCGGCCCCTTTGCCGCCTCCGGCAAAGCTTTCATGCCCGGCATCGATTACGGACTCGACCTGCCGGACGCACCCCTCCTCCCAGTGAATCCGTCGGGCGGTCTGATCGCCTGTGGCCATCCGGTCGGAGCGACCGGACTCATGCAGGGGGTGTTCGCCATCTGGCAGTTGCAGGGAACCGTGGACAAGCACTTCGGTGATCCGACACTCCAGGTGCGGGACGCCCGGCAGGGGGCGATTCACTCCCATGCCGGGACAGGCACGTACGTCACGGTCAGCATTCTTCGGAAGGAGGACTGAAGTGGGCAAGCTCCCCGACCGCAAGGAAGAGACCCTCGGTGGGTTCGTGGTCCACGGTGTCCCGTTCCCGGTCGACACCGACCCGGATTCGCTGGCTTTCCTCAAGCGAGTCGCCCCGATCCAGATAGAGCAGGGCTACTCCATCACCTATCTTCATTCATACGGTCAGGACAGTCCCTGGTTCGCAGCGGCGTCCAACCGGCGCCTGCTGGCCAGCGAAGACCCGGAGTCCGGGTACACCTACGCGACACCGCGTGGCCACGACATGTACTCCGGCGAGGAAACGAACTGGATCGACATCACCGATCGGCCTGCCCGCATTCACGCCTTCACCGTGTGCCATTTTGGTTCTGAGGAGTTCCTCCCCGAGACCCCCTATGTCCTCGCCCTGATCGAGTATGAAGGGGTGGACACGCTGTTTCTCAGCCGGATGATGGGGGTCGATCCCGACCAAGCATCGATCGAGTGGATCGGCATGGAGGTGCAGCCCCGGTTCCTCCGCAACAGCAAGCTCAAGCCGACCGACGTCTATTTCGTGCCCGCCCCGTGACAGAGTTCGATATCCAGGGCGCTCATCATCGTATTGCGGATGAGTGCTTCAACAGAACCTGGGATCTCCTCGAAAAGGAGGACCGGATCGAGGACACCTCCAACCGGAAGGCGCTGCTCGACGATCTCGCCACTATCTGAACTGATTGTCGGGAAACGCTCCGGGGCCGTCTACGCTGCCGGGATCGTATGAACACCACGTCTTATCGCTCTCTCTTCCTGGCCTGGTTGGTGCTTCTCGGGGCCTGTACGGCGACGAGCGCCGATGAGCCCCTCCCCGCGACCGCCGCGAGCGTCGCCACGACCACCACCACGACGATCGTGACTCCCACTACTACGACGTCGATCACCTCAACGACGACCACCAATCCCAGCCCCACAACAACAACAACAACGACACCGCTCCCGGTGGCCGCCTCTCTGGCGCTCGAGCAAGTGGCGACGATCACCGGAGACCTATCCCCGAAGTCGATAGTCCACTCGGGCAACGGCCTCTTCTTCGCCCAGAACATGATGTACCGGCACACCGTCACCGTTTACAACCGGACCTTCGAGCTGGTGGAGACCCTCTCCGATACGGTGGATCTGACCGACTTCGGGTTCCAGGGTGAGCACCAGGGTGCTCCGGTTGAGGCAGCCTTCACCAGCGACGGCGCTCACGGCTACGTGTCGAACTACCAGATGTACGGGAAAGGGTTCACCCGACCGGGCGGGGACGGGTGCGGTTTGGCCGGCTGGGATGAGAGCTTCGTCTACAGGATCGACACGGCGACCCTGCTGGTAGACCAGATCATCCCGGTTGGGGCGGTACCCAAATACCTGGCCGTGACTCCCGACGACCGGTTGCTGCTGGTTGCCAACTGGTGCAGCTTTGATGTCAGTGTCATTGCTGTCGAAAACGGGAAAGAGGTGGCCAGGGTCGAGGTCGGCCGGCATCCCCGTGGCATCGCGGTCGATCCCGATTCGGAGACGGCCTACGTGGCCGTGATGGGATCGACCCGGATCGCAGTTCTGGATCTCGCCGAGCTGTCGGTTTCGTGGCTGGAAGGTGTCGGCGCCAACCCGCGTCATCTGGTCATGGACCCCACCGGGGATTACCTGTACGCAACGTTGAATGGCGAAGGCCGGGTAGTCAAGATCGACCTGGCAACAGGAGACGTGGCAGCCCGGGTGGCGACGGGCAGCGCCCCGCGCAGCATGGCCATCTCCGGTGACGGGACCGCCCTCTATGTGGTCAACTACAACTCGGATACGGTCGCCAAAGTGGCCACCGACACGATGTCGGTGCTGCAGACGCTATCGGTCGCCCACCATCCCATCGGTATCACCTTCGACGACGTCACCCGCCGGGTCTGGGTGTCCAGCTACTCCGGAGTCATCACCATTTTCGACGAGCGGTAGCAACTCCGCCTGACGACGGGAACAATCAGCGCCACGGCGAGAGCTGGCCATGTCTTTCCAATATCGGAACGCCTGACGGTGTTGTGAAAGCTGCGAGACCTCAAACGACCCTTGCGTTCTCCCGAGTGGAATCGGGATGGCGGTGAGGCCGGTTAGCATTTTCCCGCGATGTCCAAGATTTCCGGCCGCCTCCATCGACATACCGTCGTCGTCACTTTCCTGGCACTTGCGTTGCTGTCCGTGTCTTGCAGTGAACCACGGCCGACGGTGGCAGAGTGGGAACCGGCCTGGGAACGGATCACTGCTTCTATTCCGGCCGAGTTGACCAGCGGCGAGGACCCTTCCCGGGCTACCTGCAGCGAGGTGCTGGCGTTCCTTCGCAGTAACCGGGCAACACTCTTCCCTACTCCCGATCTCGCCATCGACGACACGGTGACGGATTGGGTCGAGGTCGCAGAAGAGGCGTTCTTCGAGTGTCCCCCCACCAATGCTGACGTTGGGAGCTTCCCGGAAGCGTACGCGGAGTTACTGAGGCTGCAGGGCGAGATCGAGCTAGTGCTCGACATGGACCGGGGTTCCTGACACCCAACGACCGGCCGTCGTATCCGGCATGAGACCCCGCCGGATTGGTCACCCACAGCCAACAACCCTGGCACAATGGGCCCGTGATCATCGACTGCGCCATCTACGACAACGGGGTGCGCCGCCCGGGCGACCAACCCATCGTCGGTGCCCGCAGCGCCACTACCGAGCCGGACTCGTTTGCCTGGATCGGTCTCTTCGAACCAACGGCCGACGAGTTTGCTGCCGTTCGCGACGAGTTCGACCTGCACGAATTGGCCGTCGAGGATGCCATGAAGGCCCATCAGCGGCCCAAACTGGAGATCTACGACGACACTGTCTTCGTGGTCCTGAAAAGCGCCCGCTACATCGATCTCGAAGAGGAAATCGAATTTGGCGAGATTCTCCTCTTCGTCGGCGACCGCTTTGCCGTGGTGGTCCGTCACGGCGAGGCATCCGGCCTGACCGAAGCTCGCCGCAGCCTCGAGCGGGTCCCCGAGCTGCTCAGGATGGGCCCGAGCGCCGTGCTGCACAGGGTCATGGACCGCGTCGTCGACGATTACGTCCCTGTCGTCGATGGTCTCGGCAAGGACATCCAGGAGGTCGAGAAGGAAGTCTTCTCATCCGAGTGGGCAAACCCGGTCGAAAGGATCTACTTCCTCAACCGCGAGGTACTCGAGTTTCAACAAGCGGTGACATCGTTGATAGATCCACTCAATCGCCTGGGCCGGGGCTTCTTCGACGTCATCCCGGAAGATATGAAGGAGTACTTCCGTGACGTCTACGACCACGTCCTGCGGCTTTCGGATCAGGTGGCCGCCTACCGGGACCTGCTGACCAGCGTTCTGGAGGCGAACCTGACCCAGGTGAGTGTCCGCCAGAACGAGGACATGCGAAAGATTTCGGCCTGGGTGGCAGTAGCCGTTGTGCCCACTTTGATCGCCGGGATATTCGGGATGAATTTCCAGCGGATGCCGGGCATTGATGCCGGCTGGGGATTCCCCGTCGTAGTCGGGGTCATGGTGGTGGTGGCCGGAAGCCTCTACGGATTCTTTCGCCGCAGCGGCTGGTTGTAAACCGGGTCCAGCTCCGATCGGTTATGCGTCGCGGCGCCCAACCGGGTGCCCGGAGAGCCGTTGCAGGCCGTCGTAGGCCGCGTACTTGTACGCTTCGCTGCGGGTTGGAATGTTGTAGGTGGAGTGGATGAACTGATCGATCGTTTCTCCCGCCTGGACGATCGCCTGACCTTGATGGACCAACTCCGCTGCTTCTTCTCCAACCACATGGACTCCGAGGAGACGACGGTCGTCGCTGCGGAACACCAACTTGATCAGCCCGTCGGTGACACCGGCTATGCGGCTGCGCGGGTTGTCCTCGAACCAGGAGCGACCAACTTCGTAGTCGATGTTCGCCTGAGCAGCAGCTTCTTCCGTCATGCCCATCATCCCGATCTCCGGTATCGAGTAGACGCCGAATGGCGGTGAGGGGTCCACCGTTTGCTTGAAGGGAATGCCGAAGGCGTGGCACGCCGCCACCCGGCCTTGCTCGGCGGATACCGATGCCAACGCAGGCGGCCCGATCACGTCACCAGCGGCGTATACGCCGGGTACGGTCGTCTGATAGTCCTCGTCTACGGTGATGTGGCCGCGCTGATCGAGCTCCACCCCTGCCTCGCCCAGACCGATGCCGTCGGTGTTGGCCGTCCTTCCCGCTGCGAACAAAACCTTGTCGGGAAAGAGAACCCGGCCGTCCGGCAGCACCACCCGCAGCGTGTCCCCCGTGCGCTCAACCTCAGTTCCGGCAGAATGAAGGATGACGTCCATCCCTTCTCTGGCGAAAATGGTGGAGACCAACACAGAAATCTCCACGTCGAGAAAAGGCATCAGACGCTCCCCGGCGTCGATCAGAGTGACCTTGGACCCGAGAGCCGTGAAGATCGAGGCGTATTCAGACCCGACCGGGCCCCCGCCGATCACAACCAGCCTGGCGGGTATTGTGCCGATATCGAGAATGGTCGACGAGTCGTGCACGTCGGGATCGTCGAAAGGGATGCCGGGGGCGTGGAACGGCCGCGACCCTGTTGCGATAAGAACTACATCGGCGCTGATCGAACGGCTCGAACCGTCCGGGGCAGTAACGGTCACCGAGCGGTCGGTTCCCAGCGTCGCTTCACCGTGCACCAGCTCGATATGGTGCCGTTCAAGATTGTGGAGCACAGCTTGGGCCATCAATTCTGAGACCTCTGCCGATCGGACGTGGAGAAGTTCCACCGTCACGTTGGATCCCAGGCCGATCCCGACGCCGTAGATTTCCCGTCTCCGGAAACCCGTCAAATACTGGGCGGTCTCCCGGAGGGTCTTGGTCGGAATGCCTCCGGTGTTGACCGGGGCCCCTCCGGGTCGGGCAGCTCGTTCCACAATCGCCACGCGCTTGCCGAAGTAGGCCGCCTGGGCGGCAGCCTTCTCCCCGGCCGGTCCTGATCCAATCACCACCATGTCGAAGTCAGCCACGGATCTCCCTCCTGCGTCGCGCTTCCGGCCGCGGCCCGGACAGCGTAGATGGGTCTTGTCCCGCGCCCCGGGAAATCTACGCCGTAGTTGTCCGGTCCGTCGTCCAGCGCCCGCTCCTGCGAGGAGAGCAAACCTTCGCCTGTCGCACCGGCTGTGTGGCGTTCCGGCTTTCCATAACAGACTTTCGAACGATCAAAGGGGCCGTCCGACCCTATCGAATCCAATCGTCGCTTGTGATGGTGGTTCAGGTAGTGGCATCAGGAGGAAAACGTGGTCACCCAATCTGAGTCATATGCAGCACGCGCCTCGACGTCGATTATCCGGAGGAACTCGACCGGTTCACGACCTTCTTCCGGCTGCTCTGGATCATCCCGATCGGCATCATCCTGGCGGTGCTGACCGCAACCGGAACCGAGACGATGGTCGAGGCCGGCGAAAAGATCGAGAGGACCGGTGGAGGGATCACTGCCGGGCTCTTCCTCGCCACGATGCTGATGATCGTTTTCCGGCAGCGGTACCCTCGCTGGTGGTTCGACTTCGCCCGGGAACTGACCCGGTTCGGAGCCAGGGTGACCGCCTACTTCTTTCTCTTGACCGACAAATACCCATCCACGGTCGAAGAACAATCGGTCCACCTCGAGATCGACTACCCCGACGTCGAGCAGGACCTGAATCGCTGGCTGCCGTTGGTCAAATGGCTCCTGGCCATTCCGCACTACATAGTGCTCGCCGTACTCGCGGTCATCGGCCTGGTGGTGTGGGTTATCGCCTGGTTCGCAATCCTTTTCACAGGACGCTACCCACGGGCCCTCTTCGATTACATAGTCGGCGTCGGCCGATGGGCGCTGAGGGTCAGTGCCTACATGTCGTTGTTCGTCACCGACGAATACCCACCGTTCAGCCTCAAGTGAACTGAGCAAGCCCCCACTTGTCTAACAGCGTTTTTCAGCGGCCGGAGGTGGGTTTCTGCTCGGAGTTATGCGCTCCGGGGCTGGATGTTTCGGTTCACGCGGAACAGGTTTGAAGGGTCGTACTTCGCCTTGACCGTTTCCAAACGTTGGTAGTTGGCCCGATATGACTCCAGGGTGCGCTCTTCCGCCTCTTCCTCGGTCTGGAAGTTCACGTAGTTGCCTCCGGTGGAGTACGGCTTCAGCGCTTCCCAGGCGCTCCGGACCCATTCACGGTACGCGTATCCGGTGGGTGAATCCTCGGGCCACATCGCCTGGATTACGCAGGCATAGGCGGCCTCACGGTTTCCTATCGCTCCGTCATCCTCGGGATGGTCGTTGAGCGCACCGGCGAGATGGAAGAGTACGATTTGGTTGGCGGGTGAGGTGTTGTCCACGAACTGATTCTTGTAAGTGTCGAGGACATCGTCGCTGAGACTGGGAAGGAACTCCGACTTCCAGTAGTAGTGCATCCCCTTTGGCTGGGTGGCGTCCAGCATCGACTGTTGGGCGACGTACTCTTTGACCTGGATCAGGTCGGCCAACGGCTCTCCATGGGACTTGATCGGCGCCAGGTCAATCTCTGCCTGCTCGAGGCTGCCTGAGTGGCACACGACAAGAGCGATGATCGGTGTACCTTGGGTGGCCTCGGGCATCCACGGGGCAGTGGGGGCGTTGCGCATCAAGACGGCCACGGTCAACTCGCGTCGCGCCGATTCGGTGACCTTGCGATACAGTTCCAGAACACTCTCGGCCTCTGTCGCCGGCCAGGCGATCAGTCCAGCCGTGACTTCCGGGCCGACCTCATGGAGCCGATAGACGAACTCGGTGACAACGCCGAAGTTGCCGCCGCCTCCCCGGAGCGCCCAGAAGAGGTCTTCGTTCGCTATGCGGGAGGCGCGCCGCACGGTCCCGTCCGCGGTCACAATCTCCACCTCGTCGAGGTCGTCGACCGTCCACCCGAATCGACGAGTCAGATAGCCGAACCCACCACCGACGGTCAGCCCCACGGTCCCAGTCTCGGAGACGAAGCCGAGCGTGGTGGCCAGACCGTGTTCCTGGGTAACTCGATCGATGTCGCCGAGAGTGCAGCCCGGGCCGACCCTGGCCTTATGTGCGTCACTATCGACCTCGACGTTCTTCATTCGCGACATATCGAGCGTGATGCCACCGTCGGACAGTGCCAGGCCCGCGATGTTGTGTCCGCCACCCCTTATGGACAGTTCCAACCCGTTGTCGCGAACGAAGTCGACAGTCCGAACCACGTCCCGGGTGGATCCGGCCTGGACGGCCACGGCCGGTTTCTTCTTGATCATCCCGTTCCACAGGAGAGTCGCCTGGCTGTAACCCTCGTCGCTGGGGTAGAACAATGACCCGTCGAGACCAGCTGCGAAGGTCTCCAGCGACTCGGCTGTGATTATGCACGGGTCGCCAGTAGCGCCGGTGATCTGCATGTTCGCCAATTTGACTTCCACTCTCTGGGACACCCTTGTGGGTGCGGTAGACCGACCATAGACGTTCCCAAGACCTATTCGTGAAATAGTGAAGTCGTCCAGGAGGCGAACCGGGACTACCACCCCGAAGGGCCTGGTCTAGGTCGAGATGGTCCCCCGTGGGGGTGAAGGTTCGTGTCGGAGGGCGACTTCTACCGCTACTACACGCGACCCTTGGAAGATGTGGTTGGTCGCGGCGTGATCCACTGACTCCGACGGCAACCGATTGCCAAGATCGGAACCGAGACGGTGTATCTGGTCGCTGAGGACGTCCGGGGCTTCCCCTCCCCGGTCTGGGAGCGCTAGGTCTCGCTCGCTACCACCGGATCAGGGCTGCGCTCAGCCGGGTCCATCCGCCAGGTCCAGGCAAGACCGATGATCGCCAGCAGGGCGAGGATCTCGACGACGAAGAACCAGATGTCGTCGAGGTCGCCCGGTGGATTGGCGACCATTGCCGCGATAGCCACGACGGAAACCGTGACGTTGGCCCAGCGGGCTGCGGTGGAAGACAGCACTCGGTTCAACACGATCATCGAGATGAACAGGCTCAGCACGATCCCGGATGCGAGCAGCAGCCCTTCGGCAACTTCCATCGACATGAGTTCTTCGATCCAGCCCGGACGAGCGAACTCGTGGATGTCACGGAAGAGCATATTGAACAAGACGAAGATCCAGAGTGAGGACAGCACTCCCCGACGGTCTGCGTTGATGCGGTTGCTGATGGTGTCCTCCACGGTCGGCTCCTCCTGGGACAGACTGAAACTGTGAGTAGGTGAGAAACCGTAACAAACACGCGGTGTAGGTAGTTGTCGAAGGCACGCAAAGAGACAACTTTTGAATGGTCCCCCTCTCTGAGGGGGAATTACCCAACAGAGATATCTCGGAATCAGAAGCGCTCCAGTATCCAGTCGGCGATCGTCTTGGGAACCACCGGCGCCATCGTCTCCTCGATGAGCCCATATTCTGAAACGGCGCCCGTCGTCGCGTTCTGGAACAGGTGATTGAGTCCGGCGAGTTCCATCACGGTGGCGTCGGGATTGGAGCTGAGTGCGGTTTCGAGAGCCGGCACATTGTCAGCCGAGGAAACCTGAAGATCGAGCGTTCCTATCATCGCCAGCACCGGGATACTGAGCTGGGCCAGGGCCGGCGCCGGGTCGTAGGCGAGGAAGTACCGCATCCACGGATCGGTGAACGCCGCGACCATCTGGCCTATTGCCTCGTCGCTCAGCTGACCGGCGAGCAGCTCGGGGGCATCCGCCGCCGCTGCGGTGAGGAGGGCGCGGATCTGCTCGGCAACATCCGTGGTTGCCGCGTCCGAGGCAGCCAGTTCGATGATTCGGTCGTTCCAGCCCATGCGCCAGACGATGGCGTCTTCCGACATGCCCCCTGCCCGTAGAAGATCCCCGGTTTGGGTGCTGAGCACGTCGGCCCCCGGTAGCCCCGGGCCGGCAAGCAGCACAGCGAAGCTCACATCGGGTGATTCAGCCGCCGCCATCGGAGCGATGAGACCGCCCTCGCTGTGCCCGATCAGTCCGATATCTCCGATCTGAGTCTGGTCTCGAAGAAACTCGACTGCGGCGAGGGTGTCGGTGGCCAGGTCCGCTGTCGTTGCTCCGATGGGATTCCCGGTTGATTCCCCAACACCGCGATCATCAAACCGAAGTGTCGCAATTCCCTTTCGGGCTAAGGCGTCGGCGAGCACCAGGAATGGTTTGTGTCCCATCACTGATTCGTCACGATCTTGGGCCCCGGACCCGCTGATCAGAACTGCCGCCGGGAACGGCCCGGTTCCCTCTGGGGTGATGAGCGTGCCGGCCAGAGATATGGCGCCGTTTTCGAACCGAACGTCCGTCGCGGTGTACGGATAAGGAGGCACCGGTTCCTGCGGGCGGGCGAGGGCGAAAGGCTCCGCTTGTCGTTCGAATACCAGCGAAATCTCGTTGCCGGCTTGCGTCCAGACACCGGAGAGAATATCTCTGTCGACTGTTCCCTCGAACACGGCAGAAGCCACTGGGATAGCAATCGTCACGACATCACCATCGGTGGTAACAGTCACTGGGAGGTCGGTCGCACCCTCTGCCAGGCTGTCAAACACGCCGGTGATTTCGTCGCCAGGCCCGGCATCGAGCCGGAACTGGAAGATCGCCGGACCGAGCTCGGCCAGCCAGATCCCAGCAGCGGGCGGAGGGTCGGGATTGAAACTCGACGCGGAGCGCTTCTCTACTTCCTTGATCGTCGGAGCACGCGGCCAACACAAGGGCCAGCGCCAATACCAAGTGCCAAGAGTCGTGTCGCGTCATCGTTAGCCCCAGTTTCCGCGCCGAGACAAACTACCAGCCCCCAGGGCGGGCCACCGCATAATCACGCCGACACCGGCCCTCACAGTGCCTCAAGACCGTCCTCGATCCGGCAATATGCGCTACCTGTCAGGGGACATTTGGTGGTATTGGCTCGACGTGTGGCGATTTCGCACAATCGGCATGCCCTCGTCTGTATCCGGGTTCAGGCCATCTCGTCTGCGTATCGGTCCGCGATGATCGCTAGCAACCTCAGACGGTTCGCTTCGTCGGATTGGCCGCGCCGCTCGTATTCCTCGGCTGCGGCCCGAAGTTCAATCCCTTCACGGAGAACAATGTTCATGATTTCCTGGTCCGAAAGCCGGCGGCGAGGGGCCTCTCCAGGACTATTGGCAGCTGCCGATTCCTGCAAGCCGACAGCTTCGGCGTTGTCGATTGCGCCGATGAGGGTGCGGATAAGCGTGACCTTCTCAGGGTCGTTGGCTTTCCTGGCCTCGTTCAGGTCTTCCCGTAGGAGCGCTCGAAGCGGCATGGTCTCCTTCCGAAAGGGAATGCTATCGGTGATCTTGCCCGCTCGATTTGAGCCGCGATGTCTGGTTCGAAGACAGGGACTTCGACCCTAGCCCTCAAGGCCTGAGACACATAGTGTGGATCGAGCGGGGTGCGGACGCGTGCCGGCCCGCAGATTGTCTTCTTGGAATACCGTTCTGGTTTGACCGGACGGTTTGTCGGGGGTGGCGAGATGAGCCTGAAATTGGCTATTCCCGTTTTTGTTATTGCCGTGGTCGTGGCCGGGTGCGGCGAAACGGGGGCCCGTGCCGATCGCCCCGATGTGGTGGATGAGTGGCTGCCACCGGGTGGTGTCGATCTTGACTCCGAGAGGGTTTATCACGAGAACCGCCATCTCTTCGACTATGACATGGCCGCTCCGCTCGATATCCGAGAGGTCGCTTCTGAGCGGGCCGAGGGTGTTAATTCAATCGACCTGACCTATGCGAGCCCGAAGGGAGGTCGGGTTCCGGCCACTCTGTTTGTCCCTGATGGCGACGGTCCCTTTGCCGCACTCGTGTTGATGCACGGCCTGCCTTCGAGTCGGACCGAAATGGCCGAGTTTGCGATGGCCTTTGCGCAATTGGACGCAGTGGTGATCACGATCGACGCACCCTTTGCCCGGCCGGAGAACGCCGGTCGCGAGCCGCTGGTTCTCACGGAGCAGGACCGGGACGAGCAGATTCAACTGATCGTTGATCTGCGCCGTGCCATCGACCTTCTGGTGTCGCGGCCCGAGGTGGACCAGGAACGGATGGCGTATGTTGGTGGCAGTTACGGCGGAGCGATGGGGGGGTTGCTGGCCGGTGTTGAGGATCGGCTGCAGACCTACGTGCTGCAAATTGGTGACGGCGGTCTGGTCACGCACTCCACCGGACCCGAAGACCGCAGCGACTACTTCTACACGGGCCTTTCGGAAACCGCCCGAGACGCCTGGCTGGAGGCGATGTGGCCCATTGAGCCGATTCATTACGTCGGCCATGCGGCACCGGCTTCACTGTTGTTCCAGAACGGGACTGTGGACGAGTTGGTGCCACCGGCCGCCGCCGTGCGCTATCAGGAAGCCGGTAGCGAGCCGAAGGCGATGTTGTGGTACGAGGCTGGTCACGGCATACCGCAGGCGGCCGCCGAAGACACGGTGGCGTGGCTGCAGGACCACGGCGCGCTGGGCCAACACCGGGTGAGCGCCCCCGCCCGGAGAATCGATCTAGGTTCGCTGATCTGGTCGGTCCTCATCGCAGGGTCGCTGCTGTTTCTGCTGTTGTCGCTGAGGCAAAACCGGACCACGCCCTGGGGAAGCAGGCTGGTGTGGGTTCTGGCGGTGCTCTCCTTTGGGCCCCTCGGGCTGGCCGCCTACCTGTACCTCTACCGCCGGCATGTGCGGGGCGGTGAGCCGGCGGTGGCCGTCCCGGCTGCGGGGCGGGCCCTCGGTTCGACGATGTGGAGCGCTGTCGGGAACCTCGTCGGAGTCTTCTCACTTGCACTGTCCAATTCGTACGAGCCTGCGCTGGTCCTGCTGCTCCCGCTGGCAACCGGTTTCGTGGTCTATCAGTTGTCGCGGCTTCCGAAGCGACAGGACCATTCATGGACCACCCACACGCAACCGCTCACGGTCCAGATCCTCTCAACCAACTCCATCCTGGTGGGTGCCTATGTTCTTCTCCCCTTCGCTATCGATCGGATCGAGCGGTGGTATCCCTTCGGTGAACCCCTCTGGGCTGTATGGGCAATGCTGGTGGTGGGGAGCGTCGCGGCCGTCCTGACCGGCTACCCGGTCCACCGATGGATGGTCGGCCGCGGACTTGTGCGATGGGGCCCAGACATCGGAGACCTTCTGCCAGAAATGCGCAAACTTTCCCCCTTTCAGGCGCTCGGCGTGAACCTGGCTTCCTTTGTGGTTCTCGTCGCGATCGTGCAGGGGGCAACCACCCTTGCCGGCTAGTCACGCAAATCCTCTTCCTCCTTCGTTACGACCAACAGCGCAGCTCAACCGGGCGGCACCAATAGGCCGACCCCGAAAGGCTGAGAAACGCAGTAGGCATACCCGTCTGCCAAAGACTTTCCTCACGGTGGCTCCCCTTCCTGATCTGGGGACTTCTCGCCCTGCTGGATGAGAGCGTCGGGATGATCATTGGGCTGTTTCACCCCGGTTGACGACCGACAGTCGTTTCTATATAGTTAACCAAGAGGTTAACTATTGTGACTGCCATGGACGATCGGAATCGGGTCTTCGAGGCCCTCGCCAATGAACACCGACGAGAGATCATCGGTGCGTTGAGCTTGCAGCCGCACGCCATCAGTCGGTTGGCCGACATGCGGGGCCTTTCCTTGCCCGCCATTCACAAGCACGTAGCGGTACTCGAGAGCGCCGGCATGGTCGCCCGGAAGAAGATCGGGCGGACCAACTTCCTGGCACTCAACCGGGCGCCACTACGCAGCCTGCAGGAATGGCTCGGGCAGTTCAACCCCTTCTGGGGGGACGAGGGAGAGACCCTGGAGAACTATGCCCGGCACCTGGGCACCTAACACCCCAAAAGGAGGGGCACTATGAAGAAGTTCGTATTCCTGTACTACGGGGCATGGCCGGGGGAACCGACCAAGGAGACCATGGACGCCTGGACGGCCTGGTTCGCGTCGATCGGTGAGAACTTGGTTGACGGCGGGAATCCGCTCGGACCCGGCAGGGAAGTCACCGCTGATGCCACGGCCGACCTGACCGAAGCAAGTCCCATAACCGGTTACTCGATAGTCAATGCCGACACCATGGACGACGCAGAAAAACTACTGGTGGGCTGCCCGATCATCGACAGCGTCCGGATCTATGAAGCGATGTCCATGTAGGACACCGATCCATGGGGGAGGCCCGCAAGGTAGTGGCGCCTCTCCCATGAGCTTCATCGTGCCGGTCAAGATGGGTTGGGACCAACCGCCGAGAGGCTGGCTTGATCGAATCGCCGCGCAACCGTGACCGGCCCTTGCCCAACCTTGGGTCATCTTCGCCGGGCAAACAGGAGAGCCGTGGCTCGAAAGGTCGCAGTCAGGAACACCCCGGCGCAGACCGTGAACACCGGTATGAACCACGCCTGTTGCCGGTCGATGTCGGGAAGTGCAAACTTCCAGGCGGGTCTCAAGGGCTCCGCCACCAGGCCGGGTGGGTCCGGCTAGTTAATCAGGCTGGGATCAGGTTGGCAGGTCACATAGTCGCTGCGTATCACCACCCCGCCCACCGGCTGGCCGAGTCGCCACACTATGCCGTAGCAATCACCGTCGAAGACGCCGGTGAGCCCCAGCTTGATTCGGCCACCATGGGTGAACGAGGCGCCTTGGATACCATCGAACTGCTCGCCGACCCGGTCGATATCCAGCTCTCCCGCCTCGACCACCAGCCGGGCTTGATCGAGTTGATCGGCGATTGCCCGGGCGGGTGGATATGCGGGGTTTGGCTCTGTACGACCGGCAAGAGCCGCTCCCAAGCCGAGTAGGAAGACCCCGGCCACCGTGAGGCTGAGGACGAGTCTTCTCCTGAGGCCGTGTCGTCGATTCAGGTCTGCTGCCGCTTTGCGGGCGGCCGTCCTTGTGGGATAGAAGCCTGCGGACCGGCTCTTGGCCTGGAGTTGCCAGCGACCGGGCGCCTCCAGCCGAACGATGAAGGGGCCGGCGCTCTCGCCTTCGTCATCTTCCTGCCAGACCAGCATGGGCGAAGGTTGGCGGACCATCAGTCTTCGTTTCTAGGGCGTACTCCAGGGATACGCCCGGGGATCGGTGATTGGGCATCAGCCCACCGAGACGAGCGCCACCGCAGCCAAGGCCAGCGCCAGGCCGGCGAGTCGCCGTGGGGTGAGTATCTCTTTGAAAACGAGTCGGGCCAGAAGAACGCTGGCCGCCGGGAACATCGCAGCAATCACGGTTGCCACCGCCAGTGATTCGAGCCCGGCGGCGATGATGAAGAAGCCGTTGCCGATAGCGGTCAGCGTCCCGGCGGCGATTCCGGGTGTCATGGCGTCGCGGGAGATCAGCAGGTTCTTACCGAGGCGGAGACCGATGATCGCGATCAAGACGCCTCCTGCGATCCGGGCGGGAAGCAGCGCCCAGATGCTCGACCCATCGGATGTGAAGCTGAAGAATATGAGCTGGGCTCCGAAGCCGAGGCCGGCGATCAGGCCGAAGCGAAGCCCATGGCGGTCTCCCGCGAAGACCCGGCTGCTGCCACCGCTCACCAGCCAGATGGCGACGATTCCGGTGACGATCCCGGCCACGACCAATCCGGTCGGGAAGTCACCGAAGAAGACGCTCCACACCACCGGCCAGGTGGCGGCTCCTACCGCGGCGATGGGGGAGACCACGGCGATGTCGCTGCGAGCGAATCCGGTGTACAAGCCCATCACCCCGATGGCACCGCCGACGCCCGCCAGCGATCCCCACAGAATCAGCTCTCCGCTCAGGCTGCCGTCGAGGAACGGTGCGATGGCGAGCACTGCGACCGCTCCGGCCACGTGATTCCAGGTTCCCACCGCCCAGGTGTTGGCCCGGCGACTTGCAAGACCTCCCAAGAAGTCACCGGTACCCGCGAAAGCCGCGGCCAGGCCCGCTAGTAAAACGCCCATCACGGCACGCTAGCGGTTAGGGGCGTCCCGGCCGCGATCACCCTCAACGGCCCGACAAGGCCCTCTGTGGCGCGCGTCGTATGGCACCTGCTATTCGCTCGCGGTCCGTTGGCGCCGCGAGGCTCGATGCAGGCGCGAGTCCAGTGGGTGTGAGGCGCTCCTGCCGCCGTCTGCACGGAGCGGCCGCATGGTTGCCACCTCGACGACGTCGACGGGATGATCGAAGTAGAGCGCTCCCGCCGCGGCCAATTCGCTCTCCGCAGCCTGACGAAGACCAGCGGTTACCGCACCAAAGAGGTGGTAGCGGACCGATTCCGTCGGATCGTCCGTGGCTTGCCAAACTCCGATAATGCGGCCCCGGTACACGAGGGTGGCCGCGGAGTTGCCGCCTCCGTCGTAGACGAAGTCGTGGAGCTCAGGTTCCAGAAACCGGATCCTGTCACGGTATCCCTGGACGTAAGGATCAAGCAGCGGAAGTGCCCTGACAGATCCCTCCTGTTCATGTGCCGGATCGCTACCTCTCAGGCGGAACAGCGGTCCCGGCCAGGCTTCGACCGCTACCTCCTCGACCCGGTCATGGAGGGCTGCCAGGGCTGCTTGGGACCGGGCTTTGGTGAACCCCGTCCACCATGAAATGTCGGCAACCGTGACCGGGCCGTACGCGGATATGTATCGAAAGATCAGCTCCCGGATGGCGGCTTCCTCGCCCCAGCGGTCGAGTTCGACGTCTGCAAGCACATCCTCCCAGCGGTGGTACTCACGGACGCTTGATCGCCAGCTCCGGGGAGGAGCTCCTCCGACCAGTTGCCCGGCGTCACACATCCGGCCGACAATCCCCGACAGGTCGATCGACACCGGCAGATCGAGCACATCGCGGAGGGCTCGTACGGTGAGCGGCCCCTCCGCCAGCGCTTTGTGGACGCCCGCAGCAAGCTCGTCGAACCTCCGCTGCGAGAGGTTGGAATCCCGTAACCACCGGGCGGCCAATGGTTCCGCCAGGTGCCGGGTGGCGGCGGCCGCAATCTCGATGAGGTCCCCCGGAAGGTTGAACATGGTCATTCGCATAGCCCGGAAACGGGCGAGGCGCCAGGAGCCCCACATCAACTCGTCGAGATCGGACCGAGCAAATCCGGGAAGGCGAGCGCCAAGCGACAGGTACGGGCTGACCGGGCTGGTGTTGTGGAGGCCTACGAGTTTGGAGGCTATGTCTTCGACGGACGACCCTGGGCAAGAGAGCGAGTGGCGTCCCGTTGCATCGGCAAGCGCCGCATCGGCCGTGAGGGTTGACACGGAAGGCCTTCCACGTGTTGTCGGGCACCTCGAGGACAACCCTCACTCTACGGAGGCTGCTCTATCAATCGGAGGCGATCTCCGGAAGTCCGCTTGCTTGGGCGCCACGAGTGGGTTCTTCGGGTATCAGTGGTGCGTTCGCTGAAGCTCGAAGACACGGGTTGGACCCGAGAACCCCTTGAGGACTCGTTCGTCTGCTTCGGAAAAGGCGAACCCTTTGGTCAGACCGAGATCGCGAACAACGTCCGATACCAGAATCTGTCCGGCCTTGGAGGCGTCGCAGATCCGGCTGGCCAGGTTCACCGACGATCCGAAGATGTCATCGTGGTGGCGGACCGGTACGCCTGCGGCGATACCGATCCGAACCCGGAGTTCAGGCGTACCGCCCGCAGCGGTCCTCGCCTCGAAACCATCCTGGATTGCCACCGAGCACTCCAAAGCGCGGTCCACATCTTCGAAGGAAGCCATGATGCCGTCACCGGTGTGTTTCACCTCGCGCCCGTGCGCCGCCACCAGCGCCCGCCGGATGATCAGGTCGTGCTCGGTCAGCAGGACCATGAACGACGCCTCGCCGACCTCCTGTAGCAACGAGGTCGAGCCTTCCAGGTCTGTGAAGAGAACCGTACGGAACGGGTTCTTGAGTTCCGTCTCGTCTACGGGATCGTGGACGCCGCCGAGGAATCGAAACACATCATCCTCGGAAACGCTGATGATTTCGTTGGGGAGCATGCCGTGCGATTCCTGATGGACTGCGCTCAGGTCCTCCGGCCCGGACGCCTTGGCAAAGCAAAAGACGTTCCCGTCTTCCCCGTCAAACCAGTAGGAGAGAAATTGCACGCCGTGTTTCGCCGACACTGCCAGATCGGCCGCATGCGCCTGGGCAACGTCCTCGGCAGTAGCGCCCGGCGTGTCGTGACGGTCCATGAAGAGTGGCATTCGCTTCCTTCCTTGAAGGCGCCGACCGGTCTTCAGGCTGAATGCCCGAAGCCGCACAATCGGCCAGGTCTCAGCAGCGTACCCGGGCAGCAGTCGATCAGCACGACCCGGGAGGGTGCCGAGCGCCGGGATCACTAGGGTCCTCTCGAAGGATCGCATCGGATAAGGAGACCGGCCGGTGTCGTGCGACAGACCCATGGGAGACGGAACGTGTATGGACTGATTGGGAAGATCGTGACGACCGACGGCAAACGCGCGGAGCTTGCGTCCATCCTGACCGGCATGGATGCCATGGCGGGATGCTCGAGCTACATCGTCGCCAACGACGCTTCGGATCCCAACACGCTCTGGGTGACCGAGGTCTGGGCAACTGCCGAGGCTCACGCCGCCTCCCTCGAACTGCCGGTCGTCGTTGCAGCGATCGCTGAAGGGCGACACCTCATCGCCGGCATTGAGAGCAGGGTGGAAACCGAACCGGTGGGAGGCATCGGCCTCGGCTGACCGCCCGCCCGTGGCGCGTCCAGAATTCGTAGATCTTCTCGAGCAGGCCGGACGCTGGTTCATCGGCCTGGGGAACCTCATCCTGCGAACCGCCGACGTATCCTTCTCGATTGAGGCTGAGCCGATCGAGTAGCGAATGGCGGACGCTACCGCCAGGTCGCGGGCGGGAGATCCAAGGGTGCCCGGCGCTAGGGTCGCTGGGAGAACCGGGCTCAGGTCATACGCATACAGGAGGGGAACTCGTGCAGCAGTCGGATTGGGAGAAGGTCATTGAAGCGGCCATCGGTCCGGCCACCCGGTACCTTCAGTCGCTGCCTGACCGACCTGTGTACCGGCCGGCGGACCCCGAGGAGATCCGGGCGCTGATCGGCGGGCCTCTTCCCGAGACAGGGACCCGTCCCGAGGACGTCGTTGCGGCTTTGGCCGAAGATCTCGAACCGTTCGTTGCCGCTCATGCATCCGGGCGCTACTTCGGATTCGTCATTGGAGGTCTGCACCCTGCCTCTTACGGGGCCGAACTGCTTGCTTCCACGTGGGATCAGAACTCCGGTTTGTACGCCGCCACTCCCGGGGTCGCAGTGGCCGAGGAGGTCGCCGCCGGTTGGGTTCTGGAGCTTCTCGACCTTCCCAGCGACGCCGGGGTCGGGTTCGTCACCGGCGGCCAGATGGCCACCTTCACCTGCTTGGCGGCGGCCCGTCACCATATCCTGCGCGAAGCGGGTTGGGACGTCGAGGCCGATGGTCTCCAGGGTGCCCCAAAGGTCCATGTGGTGGTCAAAACTGAGAAGCATTCGACCGTGCCCCGGGCGCTCCGGTTTCTTGGTCTGGGGGATTCGGCAGCGATCGAAGTTGCCTCGGATGGTCAGTCGCGCATCGACCCCCGGGCCCTCGAGGAGGCACTGACCCAGCTGGTGGGGCCGACCATCGTGTGCGTCGAGTCCGCCAACGTCAACACCGGGTCGTTCGACCCATTCGAGGCTGTGGCCGACATCGCCGACCACCATCGGGAGCGGGGAAACCCGACCTGGGTGCACGTGGACGGGGCGGTCGGGCTGTGGGCACGGGCTTCTGCAGACCACAACAACCTCACCGCCGGGCTCGCCCGGCTCGATTCCTGGTCGACAGATGCCCACAAACTCCTCAACGTATCGTACGATTCGGGGATTGCGATCTCCCGCCACGCGGCCGCTCACCGGGCCGCCATGAGCGTCCATGCCTCGTACCTGATTCAGTCTGACGGAGGTGCCCGCGACCAGATGGACTGGAATCCGGAGTTCTCCCGCCGGGCAAGGGGCCTGGCCGTGTACGCCACGCTGCGTTCTTTGGGCCGGAGCGGAGTCGCCGCGATCGTGGATCGAACTTGTTCCCTGGCGAGGCGCTTCGCCGACCGGTTGGTAGCAAGCGGCCGGGCCGAGGTGATGAACGAGGTGGTGTTCAATCAGGTGTTGGTCCGGTGGCTCTCTCCCGACGGGAACCACGATGCTTTCAACGACAGGGTGATAGCCGCAATTCAGGCCGACGGCACCGCTTTCTTCAGCGGCACCACCTGGGGCGGTATGCGGCTGATGCGGATCTCCGTTTCCGACTGGGCAACCGATGAGGACGACGTCGATCGGGCCATCGAAGCGCTGCTTCAGTGCGCCGGGTGACCGTTTCGCAACGGACGCGAATGCGTCTTGCGGAGGGTTCGGGGTTCCGGCAGAATATGGCGGTCGAGGGGGAGTAGCCCCGGATCGGCCGTCATTCCGGCAGATAACTGCCCGGTTCCCCGGCCCACCCGTTCGGGTGGGAGCGAGACCTTCGACTGTCCGTCTGGAGATGGTCGAAAGGATGCTCAATTGATACTGGCCGCAGTCGAAGGCGACCGTTCGAGTTTCGTCGATCTCGACGTCCCCGTCTGGGCGTGGATCCTATTGCTCGTGTTGATCGTTGCCCTACTGGCGATCGACCTGTACCGGCACCGCGACGCACACGCTCCCTCCCCCAAAGAGGCTCTCTACGAGTCGCTTGTGTGGGTGGCGTGCGGGCTGTCCTTCTCGGTCTTCATTGCCATCACGTTCGGCTACGACGCCTTCGGTGAGTACATAAGCGGGTATCTCATCGAGAAGTCCCTCAGTATCGACAACGTCTTTGTTTGGTCGATGTTGTTCGCCCTGCTGGCGATCCCCTTGAAGTATCAGCATCGGGTGCTGTTCTGGGGCATCTTTGGCGCTCTCGCTCTGCGAGCGATTTTCATTCTGCTGGGGACCGCTCTCATCAGTCGCTTCTGGTGGCTGCTGCTGGTCTTCGGCGTGTTTCTTGTCTACACCGGCGTCAAGATCATCCGCCACCGGGCCGATGAGGGCACCAAAGCCACCCGGGGTCTCGGGTTCCTGCGCAAGATCATGCCCGTCACCGAACAGCTCGACGGACAGAAGTTCTTCACCAGACTCAACGGTCGGCGAGCCGCCACCCCTCTGCTCTCCGCTCTATTCGTCGTCGAGATCACCGATATCATCTTCGCCGTCGACTCGGTCCCTGCCATCCTGGCCGTCTCCAACGAGCCCTACCTCGTATTCGCCTCCAACGCCTTCGCCATCCTGGGTCTGCGGGCCATGTACTTCCTGCTGGCCAACGCCAAAGAACGGTTCCACTTCCTCTCCCACGCCCTCGGCGGCATCTTGATCTTCGTCGGCATCAAGATGGCCGTCGTCGCACTGGTACCACATGAACACCTACCTCTCGCTGGCGATCATCGTGACCATGCTGGTCGCCGCCATCGTGTTCAGCATGAGGCGAGCCAGGCGTTTCCTCCCCCTCGAAACGACGTCACCCGATGGTCACGGTGAATGATCGTGGGCCAATCGTGACCGACCGATGACCAGCATCGGCGCCATGATCCGGCGCGACGTGCCCCCTCAGCCCGAGCTTCGCTCGGACAGCTCCCCCGCCTGGCGGCGGGGGAGCACGTCGATAGGGATGGCCGGTGAGAGCGACGGAGTGTTGACGCAAGCCGGCGGTCTTGGTGGTCCAAATCGGGCGTACTGTTGAACGTGACGTCGTCTATCGATAGGAGCGATCCCCATGTCGAAGTTCGATGAAGTGATAGCTGCCGGGCGCGACACGATCACCGTGCGGCGCGTCTACGGCGAACCGTATGAGAAGGACGGGGTGACGTTCATCCCGGCTGCCGCGGTCATGGGCGGCGGCGGCGGCGGAGAGGGCGAGGGTGGAGACGAAACCGGTTCCGGTGCGGGAGGCGGATACGGTGTTGTGGCCCGTCCGGTCGGCGCCTATCAGATCAAGGGCGGCGAGGTCACGTCGGTGCCGGCCGCCGACACCACCCGGGTGATTGTCATGTCCGAGGTCGTTGCCGTGGTTGCTTTGTTGGTCCTGCGGTCGATCTTCCGGGCCCGCCGGCGTCGTTCCTGACTTCCCCGAGCCTCCCACACGGTTTCCGGGATAGTCCCCCCTACCCCAGCGGCTGCGCCGCTGCGGTACTTCCCCCCAGAGGGGGGACTGTTTTGAGAGGCCCTTGGACCAGGGTTCTGTGTTCTCTTGCGTCCTCCCCCGGCGGAGCCGGGGGAGGTGGTTCTCGCCGGAGGCGAGAAGCGGAGGGGGCAGCTTTCTTCGTGGGGCCGCACGGGCGCGCCGTCAAATCAAGGTCGTGCGTGGCGAATTGGTCGGGAGGCAGGAGGCGGTGTTCGCCTCAGCTGATGCGCTTCAGTGCTCGTGGCCTTTGTCCATTGTGATGAGTCCGGCTTGCTTGGCAGCGAAGACGCCGATGCCGATAACCAGCAGGATGATGAGCAGCTTTTTCACGGGAGCCTTTCTAGTGGTTCACCTTGAATCTTATGCCGCCCGTGAGCCTTTGTGTGATCACCCTGTCGGCAACAGACGCAGGTGTCCTTCGGCGTTGGCTTCGACCGCCGGCCGCTCCCAGTAGAGGGGTTGGGTGTCGTTGACCAGCCACAGTTCGGCCATGTCGATGTAGTGCTTGTGGAACGCATGGCCCGATTGGCCCGTGGTGTGCACGGCTCGCGAATCGCGAGAAGTCGTCGAGATCGACGATCATCCGCATCGAAGGCAGCGCTACGACCTCGTAACCCTCGGCAGCATTCCAGGTCGTGGCGTTGACCAGATCGCCGCCGCCGGAGGACTCGAATCCTCCCCTGTTGAACAACCACTCGATGGGAGCAATGCCCGATTGCCCCAGACTGGCGTTGCGGAACGTGGCCGTGTGCAATTCGCCCCACCTCCAGTCGTTCGGTTCGGCGCCCAAAGTGTCGACCATCTCGTTCCATGCCTGCAGCATTGCCACCTCGAGGATGGCGTCGCGGTCTTCGACGTTGCTGGTTGATTGACTGTCCCACCATTCATCGGCTGGGTCTTCTAGAAGCGACCGAAGCGCCTCGAAGTAGTTGTCCCGACCGACCGGCCAGTAGTCCTCGGGTAGGTCGTCGTGGAACGTTGCGGCCAGCAACTGACGCCAGACGGCCGCAAAGAGGGCGCCTTCGGCCGAGTCGGCGTCCTGCTGGAACGGTTCGGCCTGCGATCCCCATCCGGCCAGCAATTCCTGGGCGGCCCTCACCTCGGGGACGGCGCTCTCCACATTCGTGAGGTAGGGGATGATCTCCTCGGCCATGAGGTTCCGGTTGTCGCGCTGCATGTCCTCGATCATCGACACACTGATCGGTCCTCCCGCCTGTTCAATGAGGTCGGTGATGCGCTGGGCCCGGGTCCCGTAGGACCAGTCGCGGGCCAGGAGGTACGGGTAGGAGTTATCCACCACGGCGTTGTTGGCAGTGACGATGAAACCCTCGGGCGGGTTGTAGCGGTTGGGGAGGTCCTCGAAGGGGACGAACCCGGTCCACTCGTACTGGTTGGTCCAGCCGGGCACCGGCAGGCGCCCGTCACCGTCGGCCCGGATTGGGATCCGGCCCGGCATCTGGTAGCCGATGTTGCCGTCGACGTCGGCGTAGATGAAGTTTTGGGAAGGGACATCCCATTTGCTGAGCGCCTGACGGAACCCGTCCCAGTTGTCCGCCGTGTTGATCCCCAGGATGGCCTCCACCATTCGGGTCGGCTCGAGAGCCGTCCACTTCAGAGCAATGGCGTAATCGTCGGGCAGCGCCACCGCCGCGGTTTGATCGAAGTCCTCGAGAGGGCCGTAGCTGTCGGAGATCACCGGCCCGTGCCGGGTAGCCCGCACCTGTACGTCGATCTTCTTGCCGCCCGCGATCAGGGTTTCGGTGTACACGTCCATGTCTACCCACTGCCCGTTCACCTCGTACTGATCGGGGTTGTCGGGGTTGATCTTCTCGATATAGAGGTCCTGGACGTCGGCAGCCAGGTTGGTGACACCCCAGGCGATACGGTCGTTGTGTCCGAGGACTACGGCCGGGATGCCGAGCAATGAGAAACCGGCGACCTCGAGATCACAATCGGGACCGGCGGGGGCGCAGTGCAGGCCGACCTCGTACCAGATCGACGGCATCTGGATGCCGAGGTGGGGGTCGTTGGCGAGGATCGGGCTGCCGGTTTCGGTGAGGGTGCCGGACACGACCCAGTTGTTGGATCCGATATCGGCACCGGAGATGCCGAGGAGGTCATCGAGCGCCCCCACCCGGTCGCCGACGGTGGCGAGCAGGTCGGCGACATCCCCGGCGGTTGGTTCGGTGGCGGCGGCAACGTTCAGACCTCCGCTGCCGGGGACGGTCACCGGCCGGTCGTCGGGATACGGTGGGAACAGGTCGTCGACCCGGTCGGCACCCACTTCATTGGAGATCACGGCCCGGGCGATCTCTACGTCCATGTTGCTGCGGAGATCCCAGGCCATGGCTTTGGCCCACACCAGGGTGTCGGCCGGTTCCCATGGCAGCGGCTTGTAGGAGGCATTGGTCAGCTTGAGGACCGCGAATTCGAGGCCCAGGCGGATGGGCGTCCGCTCTTCCAGATAGGCGTTGACCCCGGCGGCGTAGGCGGTGAGCGCATCCTGAGCCTCCGGAGGCATGGCCGCGAACTCTTCATCGGCGGTCCGCGACCATCCCAGGGTGCGGAGGAACGTGTCGGTGTCTACTTGCGATTCGCCGAGAAGCTGCGCCAGGCGGCCGTGTCCTACCGCACGCTGGAAGTCCATCTGCCAGAAGCGGTCCTGCGCGTGTACGTACCCCTGCGCCAGGAACAGGTCGTGGGTCGTTTCGGCGTAGATGTGAGGGATGCCGTTCTCGTCCCGGTAGACGTCGACCGGACCGTCCAAACCGGCCTTCTCGAGGATTGCCTCTCCGCTGGTACGAGGGAACGCCAACCGGCTGAGAGTAAACGTGCCGGCGCCGACGACCAGTACCAGGATCAACAGGATGGCCAGTATCAGTTTGAAGAATGATCGGAGAACTTGCATAGAAGCCGCAGGCTAGAGGTTCCATGGGTGACCCACCAGTTGAGGTCGGGTCCATCAGCGTGGAATCGAAAGGGGACGAGAGCGGCCAACTCAACCCTGGAGCGGAGATCTCTACGCAGGGTCGATTGCGTCTGTACGCCGACAGTCGGGCGGTGTAGGTTTCATTAGGTGAGGTGCACTGCTCGGTGGCATCTTCAAACGGGCTTGTGACTGATCTGGGAGGTCAACATGGGGCACCAAGGGTTTGGCAATTGGCGGATGCATTCGCGTCCAAGGCCTTCCTGCTCATAGCGATTGTCGCCGCAATGACGCTGGCATTCGCCCCCTTGGCGTGGCCGCAGGTGGGAGGAGCGGCGGAGGTTGTGCCGGTGGTGAAGGTGGTTGCGTCGGATGGTTCGGCGTCGGAGGCGGGTTTGTCTACGGGGGCGTTTTCGGTGTCGCGGGATGTGGCGTCGTCGGTGGCGTTGACGGTCCGGTATTCGGTTGGGGGGTCGGCGACCGGTGGGAGTGATTATGTGAAGTTGGCGGGTTCGGTGGTGATTCCGGTCGATGCGGTTTCGGTTTTGGTGACGGTGACTCCGTTGCAGGACAGTGTTGATGAGAACCCGGAGACGGTGACGGTGACGTTGTTGGCTGATGGGGCGTATGCGGTGGGGTCGCCTGTTTCGGCGACGGTCACCATCGCCGACGACGATGTGCCGGTGGTGAAGGTGGTTGCGTCGTGTCGCTCGGATGGTTCGGCGTCGGAGGCGGGTTTGTCTACGGGGGCGTTTTCGGTGTCGCGGGATGTGGCGTCGTCGGTGGCTTTGACGGTCCGGTATTCGGTTGGGGGGTCGGCGACCGGTGGGAGTGATTATGTGAAGTTGGCGGGTTCGGTGGTTATTCCGGTCGATGCGGTTTCGGTTTTGGTGACGGTGACTCCGTTGCAGGACAGTGTTGATGAGAACCCGGAGACGGTGACGGTGACGTTGTTGGCTGATGGGGCGTATGCGGTGGGGTCGCCTGTTTCGGCGACGGTCACCATCGCCGACGACGATGTTGGTCTTCCGGTTGTCTGGGTTGTTGCCGGTGACGCCACGGCTACGGAGCAAGGCCCTACCACGGGCAGCTTCACGATTCACCGCAGCGGCAGCACCGCTTCGGCCCTAACGGTCGAATTCGCAATCGGAGGAACGGCCCAGAACGGTATCGACTACAAGACGATTCCTGGCTCGGTGGCAATCCCTGCCGGACAATCGTCGGTCGCCGTCATTGTTACGCCGTTGGAAGACGGTCGCGACGAGACGAACGAAACCGTCACGCTGACCTTGCGTGCCCGGACCAACTATGCAATAGGCTCGCCATCCACAGCCCTCGTCACGATCATCGACAAAGACGGTGTCGCGGTCCTGGTGGAAAAAAGCGGCCGGCAAGGACCTTTGCAAGAAGGGTGGCTGGGCTTCGTTCGGGCAGTTCAAGAATCAGGGCGACTGCGTCAGCTGGTATG
>CAVRPP010000011.1:172500-174182 GCA_963723165.1 uncultured Actinomycetota bacterium | reverse complement strand
AACACATTGCTGTGCTTACACTTCCGGCCTATCAACCTGGTCTTCTACCAGGGGCCTTACCCGGTTATTCCGGTGGGAGGTCTCATCTCGAGGTGGGCTTCGCACTTAGATGCCTTCAGCGCTTATCCCGTCCGCACGTAGCTAACCAGCCATGCTCTTGGCAGAACAACTGGCACACCAGCGGTGCGTCCATCCCGGTCCTCTCGTACTAGGGACAGCTCCTCTCAAACCTCCTGCGCCTGCGACGGATAGGGACCGAACTGTCTCACGACGTTCTAAACCCAGCTCGCGTGCCGCTTTAACGGGCGAACAGCCCGACCCTTGGGACCTGCTCCAGCCCCAGGATGCGACGAGCCGACATCGAGGTGCCAAACACCCCCGTCGATATGGACTCTTGGGGGGTATAAGCCTGTTATCCCCGGAGTACCTTTTAGCCGATGAACCACGGCGCTTCCACTCGCCACCGTGGGTTCACTAAGCCCTACTTTCGTACCTGCTCGACTTGTAGGTCTCGCAGTCAAGCTCCCTTGTGCCTTTACACTCAACGCCTGATTGCCGACCAGGCTGAGGGAACCTTTGGGCGCCTCCGTTACTCTTTAGGAGGCCACCGCCCCAGTGAAACTGCCCACCAGGCACTGTTCCTGATCCGGATAACGGATCGAGGTTAGAAGCCCGCTATGTGAAGGGTGGTATTTCAAGGTTAGCTCCACGCCAGCTGGCGCCGACGCTTCCAAGCCTCCCACCTATCCTACACATCACATGTCAGACTCCAATGCCAAGTTGCAGTAAAGGTTCCGGGGTCTTTCCGTCCTGTCGCAGGTAGTGAGCATCTTTACTCACACTGCAATTTCGCCGAGTCCCTGGTTGAGACAGTGCCCAAGTCGTTACGCCATTCGTGCAGGTCGGAACTTACCCGACAAGGAATTTCGCTACCTTAGGACCGTTATAGTTACGGCCGCCGTTTACTGGGGCTTGGGTTCAGAGCTTCGCCTTACGGCTAACCCCTCCCCTTGACCTTCCAGCACCGGGCAGGCGTCAGAGCGTATACGTCGTCTTGCGACTTTGCACGCTCCTGTGTTTTTAGTAAACAGTCGCTTGGGCCTGGTCACTGCGGCCCCCTCAGGCTTCGGACGCGAAGTCCTACACCTTACCGGGGCGCCCCTTCTCCCGAAGTTACGGGGCCAATTTGCCGAGTTCCTTAACCAGGGTTAACTCGCTCGCCTTGGTATTCTCTACCTGTCCACCTGTGTCGGTTTGGGGTACGGGCACCTGCGCACTCGCTAGAGGTTTTTCTCGATGGCATGGGCGTTCAGCGGCTTCCCCTCATGCGGGTCGGCATCGCACCTGAGGCTTCGTGGAGCCCGGATTTACCTAGGCTCCGCCCTGCGTGCTTACCCCGGGTCAACCAACGCCCGGGTCCGCTTACCCTTCCATGTCCCCCCATTGCTGGCCTAATACCAGCGGGGTCGGTAGGCCCCGAAGGGCTTTCCTTAGCACACTGGGTTCGGCCTTGACGCGCGCGAGGTGGTACGGGAATATCAACCCGTTATCCATCGACTACGCCTTACGGCCTCGCCTTAGGTCCCGACTAACCCTGGGCGGACGAACCTTCCCCAGGAACCCTTGGACAATCGGCGGAGGAGATTCTCACTCCTCTTTCGCTACTCATGCCGGCATTCGCA
>CAVRPP010000011.1:0-167500 GCA_963723165.1 uncultured Actinomycetota bacterium | reverse complement strand
AAGGCAGCCTCCGCGGCTCCTGCAGCTTCCCTCCCCCAGTACAAGGCGACGATCTCACGGCCCAAGCGGCGCTTGGTTTCTCCCGGATGAAGCGAGCCATCTTTGAGCCCGCCGACCAATGTGTGCACCTCGGTCGGCGCCAAACCTGTTGCGAGATCGAAATACTGCGGCATCAGATCGTCGGGAATACTCATGACTTTGCCGAACATGTCGGCCGGATCGTCGTCGACCGCAATGTAGTTGCCGATCGATTGAGACATCTTGTGTACCCCGTCTGTGCCGATCAGAAGTGGCATTGTCATCACCATTTGCCCGCGCTTGCCGTACCGCTCCTGCAGGACCCGTCCCATCATGTTGTTCCAGAGTTGATCTGAGCCGCCCAACTCGATGTCGGAGTCCACTGCCACGGAATCCATTCCCTGCAGCAGCGGGTACATGAACTCCATCAACGAGATCGGCTGGCTGGCCGAGAAACGCTTCTGAAAGTCGCCCCGTTCAAGGATCTGGGCGACGGTGACTTTGGCTGTGAGGTCGAGGACATCTGCCATGTCCAACTTCCCCAACCATTCCGAGTTGTACCTGACTTCAAGTGCGGACTCTTCCCAGATCAGGACCTTCTTGAATCCATTCAGCACCGACCCGGCATAACCTCGAACTTCCTCGGCAGTGAGTCGCTTGCGCTGCGAGTCCCGTTCGGACGGATCACCTACCTGAGCGGTGAAGTCACCGACAATCAGAACTGCCTTGTGCCCCAACTCCTGGAACTCGCGAAGTTTCCGGAGAACCACAGCCCACCCGAGCGTAACCGCCGGCGCGGTCGGATCCAGTCCGAGCTTGACCCGCAGCTGGCGTCCCTCGCCGAGGCGAGCCGCCAACTCGTCAAGCGGAACCACCTGGTCCACGCCGTGGAGAAGGACCTCGAGTTGTTCCTGGGGTTCTCTCATGCTGCCAGGCAGGTTAGTGACTCAGGCCTGCCCGCCCGCAGATCCGTCGGTCCGGTCGTTGTATGAGCTGATCGAGCGACGAAAGCCGCTAGTAACGACCTGCACACCGTTACGCTCCTCCCAGGAGATTTCGGGGCATGAAACGCTGGCTCACGGCGGTAGCGGCATTCGGATTGCTAGCCACCGCCTGTCAATTCCAACCTCTCGAAGATCCCGGTCTTGGCGACCGGGGCTTGACGTCTGTCGTCTACGCTGCCGACGGCTCGGTGCTCGCTGAATGGCATGCCGAGGAGGATCGGGCGCTGGTCACCTACGCAGACCTCCCCCGGCACCTCATTGACGCTGTTGTAGCTATTGAGGACGAACGGTATTGGGCGCATGCCGGAGTAGACCTGCAGGCACTGGCGCGTGCCCTCATCGCCGACCTCGAGTCGGGCACGATTGCTCAGGGTGGATCGACAATCACCCAGCAGTACCTGAAAAACGTGGTCCTGACTCCCGAGGTGACCCTGGATCGGAAGATTGCCGAAGCGGCGCTGGCGCTGCGGCTGGAGGAAGGCCTCTCCAAAGAGGAGATCCTCGAACGCTACGTGAACACCGTCTACCTCGGCGATGGTGCGTATGGGGTCGGAACCGCAGCTACCCACTATTTTGGCAAAGCGACCAGTGACCTCACCCTGGGCGAGGCCGCCCTTCTGGCCGGACTCATCCAATCTCCGGGTTCGACCGATCCCTATCGCAATCCGGAGGCAGCTCTGGAACGGCGCCGGGTCGTGCTCGAACGGATGGTGCGCCTCGAATGGATTACCGAGGAAGCCGCTGAGACTGCCGACCAGGAGCCACTGGTATTGCAGCCGCAACGCCCCGGTGAGGTTTCACGGTTCCCGTACTTCACCGAAGAAGTAAAACGCAGATTGTTGGACGACCCCGGCCTGGGTGAGACGGCCACCGACCGGTACAACGCGATCTTCCGCGGCGGATTGCGGATTTACACGACGGTTGATCCGCTCGTTCAGGAGGCGGCGGAGCTGGCAGTGGCATCGGTAGTCGGCGAGGAAGCTCCCTACGCAGCACTGGCCGCGGTCGACCCGCGCACCGGCCATGTCCTTGGTTTGGTGGGCGGCAAAGACTTCTACTCCGAACAGGATCCGGTCGCCCGGTTCAACCTTGCTACCCAGGGCTCCCGCCAGCCGGGATCCTCGTTCAAGCCGTTCGTGCTGGCCGCAGCCCTCGAGCAGGGTTTGACCTTGGAGAATGTGTTCGAGGGGGGGAGCTCCATCACCGTTGGGACCAACTCCGGTCCATGGACGGTCGACAACTACAACAACGCCAGTTTCCCGAATCTAACGTTGCTGGAAGCGACCGTATTCTCGGTGAATGTCGTCTACGCCCAGGTGGTCGACTTCATCGGGCCGGAGGCGGTCGTAGAAGTTGCGCAGGCCGCAGGCATCAGCAGCGCCCTGCGACCCTTCCACTCCATTGCCCTGGGAGCACAGGAAGTCTCGCCGCTCGACATGGCATCTGCCTACGGCACCTTCGCGGCGGAAGGCATCCACGTCGACCCGATCCTGGTCACCGCGATCGAAACCCATGACGGGGTCAACATCTATGCGGCAGTCCCTGTTGTGACGGAAGCGTTTAGCCGTGACGTGGCCCAGACGCTCACCGGCGCTCTCACTGAAGTTGTGAAACGCGGCACGGGTCAACAGGCGAAGATCGGGAGACCGATTGCAGGCAAGACCGGCACCTCCCAGGACCACCACGATGCCTGGTTTGTCGGCTATACCCCGGAGCTGGCCGCCGCGGTATGGGTTGGTTTCCCCGAAGGCCAGATCACTATGGAGCCTCCTACCACCCCCTACACGATCACCGGCGGGTCGTGGCCGGCGCAGATCTGGTCAAGGTTCGCCTCGGGAGCGCTGTCCGGCACCCCGTACGGACTCCTGGCTGAAGCAGATATTGCAGGTCAGGTAGCGGTTGAGGTTGACACTTCGACCGGGTTCCTGGCCGGTCCCTACTGTCCTCGCGAGCATGTCCATCGCATCCAGGTGCCGAGCGACGGTGCTCCCAACGTGATCTGTCCCATCCATAACCCTTCCGGGGTGGTCGCAGTCGGATCGGGCGTTCTGCCCGACGTGATCGGCAGCGACCTCGGCGCCGCGGTTGCGGCCTTGAACGCGGCGGGCTTCCAGGTCAAGGTCGATTACCAGGACGGCGGTTCCCTCTCCCCGGGAACCGTGTTCGGTCAGAATCCGTCGATCGGTTTCCCGGCTCAGGCCGGAAGCACGGTGAGACTGGCGGTAGCCGGGCCGGAACCGGGATCGGTTGTGCCTTCGGTGGTCGGCTTTCCACTGGACCATGCGGTGTCCGAACTCGCCATAATCGGCGTCACGGTCGAGGTCATCGAAGCCTCCGAGTCGAACCCGAATGATGCCACCAGAAGGTCCGGAGTGGTGTGGAAACAGGATCCGGGCCCAGGAGCATCGGCGACCGGCACGGTCAGGCTGTGGGCGAATCCATAGCCGGTGAGTGCCGATAGTGAGCCCCTCTGGGCACGTCGCCACCGCTATCCGTAACAGGGCTTACCAGGATGGTTATCGGGCTGGGCGAGCAGCCATCACGAGGTGTGACGATATGGCCCTAAGTGTCGAGTCACCCAGAGGGTTAGTCGATCCTCAGCGATCGGGCCGCTGTGGCCGGACATATCCCAGACCGCGACATGCGAGCGTGCCGAATACGTCCCTGCCAGCAACCCGATTGCGCGCGTCGCAACGACCAGGAACACCAGGAAGACCAAAGGCGGTGCCATGCCAATCGGCACGAGGGCAAACGCCACCAGCGTCACGATGAGCTCAGCCCAGAGGCGTCGGCGGACACGGGTGAGGCGACGGGCTTTGTCCAAGAGCTCAGCCCTGCGCTTGCACTGCGTCAGGGTGTGGGTCTCGGCAAGTGGGATCGGCTCGACCTGCACCGGCTCGTTCTTCAGGAGTGCCCAATGGCATGGCTCCAACAGCTCGATGCGATAGCCATTCGATACCCAGCCGTTGCGTTCTTGTTTCCAGGTCAGCATCTCCTTCCATCATAAGTCCTTTTGAAGCCGGCTTGAAGGGCCAATGACTATCGACCAGGCCTCGAGCTGGTAGCTCAGTTGGCAACCGTGATTCTCATGCTGGTGGAAACCCGCCGCAGCCGGCGATAACGGAGGCAGAACTCAGCGAACCAGCACGAAGCGCCAGGCGCGTTCTCTCGCTTTGGCAATACCTACGCGCGGGGTGGCGACGATGCTGGGGGCATCACCGTTGCGCGGCAGCAGCCGCACGGGACCGTCGATGACACTCGTTCCGTTGTGCGAGCCGTCGATTCCCAACGCCTGGGCGAGTTTGCCCGGCCCGTCGGCGACATGGTCCAACCGGCCCCGACGTTGTTGCATGGTGGTCTCGCCTTCGAGCGGCACTCCCCCGCGCAGCAAGACCGCCCGGCCGGTTCCTTCCGGACCGGTGGCAACGTTGGCGCACCAGTGCACGCCGTACGAGCGGTAGACGTAGAGCGTTCCGGGCGGCCCGAACATGGAGCGATTTCGGTCTGTTGGCCCCCGATAGGCGTGGCTCGCCGCATCGTCCGACCCGCCGTAGGCTTCCACTTCGGTCAGGAGCAACTCCGTCGACCGGCCCCCGAACTCGGTTCGGAGACGCATCCCCAGGATCGATCGGGCAACCTTCTCGACGTGGCCTTCCAGCATTGGTTCCAGAGTCACTCGAAGAGGTAGACGAGAAGGCCTTTGAAGCTGTGCATGCGATTCTCGGCCTGGTCGTAGGCACGAGACCGGGGATGGTCCATGACCTCGTCGGTGACTTCATCACCCCGGTGAGCCGGCAGACAATGCATGAAGATGGCGTCGGGGTCGGCCATTGCGAACAACGGTGCATTCACCTGGAAGGGGTAGAAGCGTCGCGCCCGGGCTTCCGCCTCCTCCTCCTGGCCCATTGAAGCCCACACGTCCGTGTAGACGACGTGGGCGCCCTGAACGGCCTCGACCGGATTGTCGGTAACCATCACATCACCGTGCGACCTGGCTGCTTCCAGATAATCGCGTTGTGGTTCATAACCCGCCGGAGTTGCCACCCGCACGGTCATCCCGCTCATAGCGGCACCAACCATCAAGGAGTGGCAGACGTTGTTCCCGTCGCCGAGGTAGGCCAGGGTGGTCCCGGCGAGCGGACGCGTCTCCGCAATAGTCTGCAGGTCTGCGAGGGCCTGACACGGGTGTTCCTCGTCGGAAAGCAGATTGATCACGGGAGCGTCGGCATTGTCGGCTACCTCCACGAGGTCCGCATGGTCGAAAACCCGTAGCGCCAGCACGTCAAGATATCTATCCAGCACCCGGGCGACATCACGTGCTGCTTCTCGTTTGCCCAGGCCCACCTCTTGTTGTCCCAGTACTACCGGATATGCCCCGAGATCGACGGCAGCCGTCTCGGTGGACACCCGGGTACGAGTCGAGGGCTTCATGAAGAAGAGGCCCACATGCTTGCCCGCCAATCGGCCGGCAACGTCTTGAGGGGCAACCTTGACCGCCGCCGCCCTGGCGAGAATATCGGCGAGTTGGCCGGGTTCCAGATCGGCAATGCGTAAGAGATCCATCATCACGTGCCTCCACGAAGCTGAGCGTCGAGCCGGTCCTCGACGTGGTTGATTATCTGCTCGCGGTGAGGAGCCAGCTCCTCATTCGTCAGCGTATGGTCCGGTGCCCGGAACCACACCTGAACCGCAATGCTCTTCCTTCCTGCACCCACAGACGGGCCACTGAACTCGTCGAAGATCCGGATCGATTCGAGCCAGTCGCCGGCACTCTCCGTAACCGCCTCAACCAGATCGCTGGACGGAACGGTTGCGTCGAGCGCAAAGGCCAGATCGAAAACGACCGGCGGGTATGTGCTCGGTTCCCGGAACGCCCACCATGCGCGTGGCTCAACGAGGGAGTCCAGAGCCAGCTCTCCAGCAGCCACCCGGCCCTGTAGCCCGTACGCACGCACGACTGCCGGATGGAGCTCACCGACCGACCCGACGACCGTCCCCTCAACCGACACCTCGGCTGCCCGGCCCGGGTGGTAGCCGGACGGTGATGACTGTCGAAGAGCAGCACCGGGGATACCCATTGTCTCAACCAGCGCCCTCCACGTTGCGGTTGCGGTATACACATCCGCGCCGGGTCGATCACTCTTGATCTCGGCATGGCCAAATTCACCCAATGCCACAAACGCCAAACGGTCCGGCTGATTGGGGAGCCGATCGTCCAGAGGGGAAGGTTCGGCCAGGAACACTTTGCCGATTTCAAACAGGGCCACGCGTTCGGCGCCGTGTGAGGTGTTGAAGCGGGCCGATTTCAGCAGACCCGGAAGCAACGTGGTGCGCAGCAAAGGCTCGAGGTCTCGAAGCGGGTTCCGGACCGCGATCCCCTGCCTGCGGACATCATCTGCCTTCAGGCCAAGATTCTGCAGGTCGTCATCACCAACAAAGGACCAGCTCTGCGCCTCCGAATAGCCCAGGCCGGTCATCAACCCTCGCAACCGACGCTCATTAGTCTGTTCTTCAGTCAAACCGCCGCCTGGGCCAAGGGGTAATGCCTCCGGGATCTTGTCGTATCCGTGGATCCTGGCTACTTCCTCCACCAGGTCCGCCGGCCTGCGGACATCCGGCCGAAAGGTGGGAACGCTGACGACGAGCGGGTCATCGCCGGTGCTCTCAAAGCCGATCCAGGAGAGCAGGTCGACGACCGTCGAACGTTCCAGTTCGATGCCCAACAACCGCGGAATCTCCTTCAGTGGAAGCTCGACCGTCCAGGGCTCGATCGCCACCGGATAATTGTCTTGGGGACCCGCAGCTGCCGTCCCGCCGGCGAGCTCACACATCAAAGCTGCGGCTCGCGCCGCGGCCCGACCCGGCAGATTGGGGTCGACGCCCCGTTCGAAACGCGACGACGCCTCGGTTCGCAAGTCGTGGCGTTTGGCGGTGAACAAGACCGTCGGAGCATCGAAATGGGCTGCTTCGATCAACACACGGGTCGTGTCATCTCCAACCTCACTGGTCTCACCACCCATAACGCCTGCGAATGCGACCACGCCGGAAGCATCCGCAATCACCAGGTCCCACTCGGATAGTTCCCGGTCGACCCCGTCGAGGGTTCGCAACGTTTCGCCCGGGTCGGCCCTGCGGACGATGATCGCCTCACCACCGACGTGATCGAGATCGAAACCGTGGAGCGGTTGACCCGTTTCCAGCAGCACGTAGTTGGTGATGTCGACGATGTTGTTGATGGGCCGGACGCCGGCCGAACGGAGGCGGAGCTGCATCCACAGCGGAGCGGCTGCCACGGTTACGTCCCTGACCTCCCGTCCTACGTACCGCGGGCAGCCGCGAGGGTCTTCGAGGGTCACCGTCACTCGCGAGGCCGGGCCTTCCTCGGCCAATGCAACCTCCGGAAGGTGAACGGGAAGCCGGTAGTAGGCGCCGATGTCCCTGGCGATACCCTCCATTGACATAGCGTCGGGTCGGTTGGGTGTGATCGAGAGATCGAAGATCACGTCGGGCAAGGGGACGAGCTCGGCGAAATCGGTTCCAACTTCCGTCCCGGGGTCGAGGACGATGATTCCGGAGTGATCATCGCCCAGCCCGAGTTCTGCCGCCGAGCAGATCATCCCGTGCGACTCGATCCCACGCAGCGTCCGGATGCCTACTTCCAGACCACCGGCCAGAACCGCGCCGGGAACGGACACCGGCACAATCGCCCCGGCCTCGAAGTTCCAGGCTCCACACACTATGTCCCGGGGTTCGCTCCCGGTGCTCACCCGACACAGGCGGAGCTTGTCGGCGTTGGGATGAGGGGACACGTCCTCCACCCGGCCGACGATCACGCCTGAGAATTGGAGGTCGAGCACCTCGTACCCTTCCACTTCATGGCCGAGGCTGCTCAATACTTCGGCCAGTTCGTCGGGGTCGTCGGTTGGCAGGTCCACGTATTCGCGGAGCCAGCGCAGCGAGACCTTCACGAGAACTGCTTCAGTACGCGCAGGTCGTTCTCAAAGAAGTGCTTGATGTGATCGATACCGTGCCTCACCATGGCCAGGCGCTCCGCCCCGACCCCGAACGCGAAACCGGAGTACTTCGTTGAGTCGTAACCGACGGCCTCCAGGACATGCGGATCGACCACCCCGCAGCCGAGCAATTCGATCCAACCGGACCCGGAGCACACCCGGCATCCCGATCCATCACAGTTGAAACAGGAGACGTGCATCTCGGCGGAGGGCTCGGTGAACGGGAAGAAGTGGGGCAGCAGGCGAATCTGACGGTCGGGTCCGAGAAACTCTCGCATGAAATATGCCAGGGTGCCTTTGAGGTCTGCCATGGTGATATGCTCGTCGACCGCCAGGCCTTCAATCTGGTGAAACACCGGTGAATGGGTAGCGTCGAGCGTGTCGGTTCGATAACAGCGGCCGGGGGCGACGATGTACACGGGAGGGTCGTTTTGCTCCATGTACCGCACCTGCATGGTCGAGGTCTGGGTACGAAGAAGAAGCTCATCGTCCGGGTCCCCGTAGTCGACGTACATGGTGTCCGACTCGAACCGGGCCGGATGCGTTGGCGGCGTGTTGAGGGCATCGAAGTTGTGCCAGGCCGTGTCCACCTCGGGACCCGTCACGACTCCGTAGCCGAGAGATAGGAAAATGTCGGCTACTTCTTCGAGAGTCTGAGTGACCAGGTGGTGCCAGCCTCGCGGCAGGCTACGAACGGGAAGTGTTACGTCGACGCGATCTTCCAGAAGGAGAGCGTCCTCGGCGATCAGTTCCAGTTCGGATCGGCGCCCTTCAATGAGAGCGGTGATCTGCTGGTTGGCTTCGTTCAACAAAGCGCCGACCACGGGGCGCTGTTCCGGTGGCAGAGCACCGAGGGTGCGTCGCGTTTCGGCGATCAGCGATTTTCTCCCGAGAAGTTCGGTTTCGATCGCCGTGAGATCCTCGAGATCGGAGGCAGATCGGATCCGATTGGGGGCAGCAGCCACGAGGTCTTCTAGTTGGTCCATCGGTCGGGCAGGTTAGTCGGGATGGGGTAGGTCTTTGGCGGTCTTGGCCAGTTCGTAAGCAAGCAGGGAGCCGGCTACTCCCGCGTTCAGGCTTTCCGTGCGCCCGGGCATCGGAATCGTGACACGAATATCAGCAGCCCCAACGACGTCTGCCGGGAGGCCTGCGGCTTCATCCCCAATCAGGAGAGCGCAGCGTTCCATCCCGGCAAGCCGGTCGGGTGGGACGCCTCCTTCAACCACGGCGGCCACTACCGTCAGACCGCGACCCTGTAACGAATCCACCGAAACAGACGGCGGCTTCTCGACAGTCGTTCGAAAGTGGGCGCCGGCTCCCGCGCGCAAGACCTTGGGCGACCAGGGGTCGGCAGTCCCGGGCCCGGCCACGAATCCCAAGCCGAAGGCCGCGGCGGAGCGGATCAGGGTGCCCACGTTTCCCGGATCCCCGACCCCCCAGGACACGATGAGCGATCCGGCGACTGCCGGGTGATCGGGAGGAATGACGATCACGGCCACCGGGCCTCGCGGGTGCAGGGTGCCGGCTACTTTGGCCATCACGGCTGCTGTGACCGGCACCATGTCGACGCCCAACGCGGCAACCAGAGCGGTGCTCGGCTCATCGTCGACCGAAACAAACACCGTCTCCAGAGCAGCTCCGGCCGCCATGGCCTCCATCAACAGATGCGGGCCCTCGAGCAGAGTCCGGCCGGTTTCGATCCGGCGGCGAGCACGATTCAGCCGGATCGCTGCGGAGACGCGCACGTTGCGCGTCGAGCGAATCGGCTCCACTAGTTCTTGGGAGCGGCCAGTCGCGCTAGTTGAGCAAAGGCGGCCGGATCGTTGACGGCCATTTCGGCAAGCATCTTGCGGTCGACCTCGACCTCAGCCGCCTTGAGGCCGGCGATCAGCTGGGAATAGGTCGTTCCGTTCTGCCGGGCGGCGGCATTGATGCGCTGGATCCACAAGCGGCGAAACTCACCCTTGCGAGCCCGGCGGTCACGATACGAGTCTTGCATCGCATGCATGACCTGCTCGTTGGCCGCCCGAAACCGGCGACTCTTTGCCCCTTTGTACCCACTGGCACGGTCGAGAACCTTCTTGTGCTTCTTCTTGGCGTGCACGGCGCGTTTGACTCTGGCCATGAGACTTCCTCCTCTGCGGTTCGCCTCAGCGACCGATCATTCGCTTGACGTTGCGTTCATCACCCTTTGTGAGGTGGGCGTCACTCTTGAGCGTGCGAAAGCGTTTCCGGCTTTTCGCCAGCTTCAGGTGCCCTCGACCGGCCTGGGAGCGCATTATCTTCCCCGAACCGGTCACTTTGAAGCGCTTGGCTGCGCCCTTGTGAGTCTTCATCTTCGGCATTACTTACGCTCCCTATTCTTCAACGGTCTTCGCAGCCTCGGCCTTGGACACCGGGTCCGCCGCCGGAGCTTCTGGCTCATCTCCGGCTGCCCCGGGTTGTTCTTCTGCCACAGCGTCTGACGCAACCTCTGGCACTGCCTCTTCTTCGGATTCCACCGTTTTCGCGGTTTCCTCGATGGTTTCCACCTCTTCTTCGTGCTCTTGCTGCGGTTTTGGCCGGTCACGGCGCCGTACCGGACCCAGAACCATCGTCATGTTCCGGCCCTCCTGGGTGGGCGTCTGCTCGACGACGCCGTAGTCGGCAACCTCTTCGGACAGCCGGTCGAGGATCCGCAACCCGAGTTCCGGTCGCTGCGCCTCGCGACCGCGGAACCAGATGGTCACCTTGACCTTGTCGCCGTCGGAGAGGAACTCGATCGTCCGGCGCTGCTTGATGAGGTAGTCATGCTCGCCGATTTTCGGCTTGAACTTGACTTCCTTGATCACCGTACGGGTTTGCTTCTTGCGCGCTTCCCGGGCTTTGACCGACATCTCGTACTTGTGCTTGCCGTAATCCATCAAGCGGCACACGGGTGGGTTGGCATCCGGGGCAACCTCCACGAGGTCAAGACCCAGTTGATCGGCGAGCCAAAGGGCTTCTCGTATCTTCTTGATTCCGATCTGACTGCCATCCGGGGCTACAACCCGGACTTCTGGCGCCCGGATGTAGCCATTCACACGTAACTCGGCGATAGTCTCCTCCTCATTCAGAGACGAAAAAACGCAACAAACAAAGGCTTGCTGCGTTGTGATAACCGCGGCGCATCTGTTCGATGGCCGGGTGGGAGCAGCGGGCCTCCACTTATGCTCGGTTGTGTCAGAGCAGTATACGGTGGGGTGGGTCCCTGTCAATGCAGGACGCTCTAGCCGGCGTCCCCATCGAGGTCACGGAAGGTGTTGACGGTAGCGATGGCCGCCCGGCCCGCCTCGTAACCCTTGTTGCCTTTTCCGGGGAGACTCCGATCCCGGGCATGACTGTATTCCCGGACGGTCAGCACCGCGTTGGCGACGGGAACTCCGGTGTCGAGGGCGACTCGCTGCAATCCCTCCATTGCCTGCGTGGCTACATGCAGGTAGTGATCCGTCTCACCTTCGATGACGGCACCGATGGCAACGACGGCATCCATGCCTGCGCCGATGAGCTTCCGGGCCGCCAACGGCAATTCCAGGGCCCCAGGTACCCGTACCACGGTGATGTCCGGCACCGATGATTCCTCCAGGGCCTCCATCGCCCCTGTGAGAAGTCCGTCGGTTATCACGGCGTTGAAGGACGAGATGGCAATCCCGATTCGCAGCGAACCGCCGTCCAGATTTCCCTCGATGACGCGTGTCATGAGGACGGCTCCCCGATATCCAGCGTATGACCCAATTTCCGAGCCTTGGTTTCGAGGTAGCCCCGGTTTTCGTCGGTGGCGTCAACCTGGAGCGACACAGTCTCCAGGATGGTCAAACCGTACCCTTCGATTCCGGCTCGTTTCTTCGGATTGTTGGTCAAGAGACGCATCACGCAGACGCCCAGGTCGACGAGGATTTGAGCCCCAACTCCGTAGTCGCGGGCGTCGATCGGCAAACCGAGGTCTTCGTTCGCCTGAACGGTATCCCGCCCTTGATCCTGCAACGCATACGCCGCGAGTTTGTGACCGAGGCCTATCCCCCGTCCCTCGTGGCCACGCAAATACAGCACGACCCCGGCACCCGCTTCGCCAACCCGGCGGATCGCCTCGCGAAGCTGGACGCCACAGTCGCAGCGAAGACTTCCGAACGTGTCACCCGTCAAGCATTCTGAATGCACGCGGACCAGGACGCCGTCGGTACCGGTCACGTCTCCCATCACGAGAGCTACATTCTCACGGCCGTCCACGAGCGACTCGTATCCGACGGCTCGAAAGACCCCGAATTCGGTGGGGAGACGGGCTTCGCTGATCCGCTTGATCAGATGTTCTTGCTGCCGACGGTGCGCAATCAGATCGGCGATCGAGATCATGAGGAGTTCGTGTTCTTTGGCGAATCGCTCCAGATCGGGAAATCGAGCGATCTCACCGTCGTCCGTCACGATTTCGGCCAGCACTCCTGCCGGATAGAGGCCGGCCAGCACGGCCAGGTCCACTGCGGCTTCCGTGTGGCCGGCCCGGCGCAGAACACCTCCCGGCCGGTAACGAAGCGGAAAGACGTGCCCGGGCCGGGTGAAGCTCTCCGGTGGTCTGGACGGGTCGATGAGGGCAGCGATGGTCGCGGCCCGGTCCGCCGCCGAGATTCCGGTCGTTGTCGCGGGTCCGTAATCGATGGAGACGGTGAATGCCGTTCGCCGGGCGTCCGTATTGTTGGTCACCATCATTGGGATCTGCAGTTCATCGAGCCGCTCACCCAGGGTGGGAAGACAGATGAGTCCGCTCGTGTGGCGAACCATGAACCCCACCCGGGCAGGCGTAGCGTGCTGGGCCGCAATGACCAGATCGCCCTCGTTTTCCCGGTCCGCGTCGTCGACCACGACGAGGAATTCACCGTTTCTGAACGCGGAGATCGCTTCTTCGATTGAGGCCAGCATCACGTACGTTCCTCCAGCAATCGTTCGACATACTTGGCGATCACGTCTACTTCGAGATTCACTCGATCCCCCGGGGTTCGAATGCCGAGCACGGTCACAGCCAGCGTGTGCGGAATGAGGGCTACCTCAAACCCACCTTCCACGAATCCGGCGACCGTGAGGCTCACCCCGTCGACGGTTATCGATCCCTTCTCGACCACGAAGCGCTCCAGGGCGGAGGGAATGGCGATCGCCATCCGAACCCCGCCGCCCTCCGGAGATACGTGGGACACGCGACCGACGCCGTCGACGTGACCTTGCACGATGTGACCATCAAACCGTCCGGACGCGGCCATGGACCGCTCGAGGTCGACCGGCGAGTCGGGAAGCAGACCTCCCAGGTTCGTCCGGTCGAGGGTTTCCTTGACAACGTCGGACGCAAAGCCGGTGGGAGTGGCTGCAACCACGGTCAAACAGACACCGTTTACAGCGACCGAATCGCCCACTCGTAGTCCATCCGAAACCAGCGGACCATCGATCTCGATCCTCACGCCCTGGTCGGCCGGAATGGTTCGGACGACTCGTCCCATTTCTTCCACGATCCCGGTAAACATCAAACAGCCCCTTTGAAGTCGATGCGTACGTCCGGCCCAACTGGTTCGATGCGTGTGAACTGCACGGCCTGCAAATCTGCGACGGTGGCAAAGGAGCCGGTGAAGACCGGCCGGCCACTTCCGCCGGCCAGGGCAGAAGCCAGGTACACGACACCGTGGTCTACCAGACCCTGCTTCCACATGGCGGTCGCCAGCCGCGGACCTCCCTCTACGAGGAGATCAACGATGCCCCGGTTGCCGAGAGCGTCCAGCATTGCCGGCAGGTCGACTTGTTCCCCGCTCGAATCGGGAAGGACCACCACCTCAGCGGGTACGTCGCAATCGGTTGGTGAGAACACCAGCGCCGTTCGCCCAAATACGCGCCGGGCCGGAGGAACCACCCGCCGACCGGCCACGACGACGGGCAAGGGCTGCGGGCCGGAATACCCATCCAGCCGGACTGTCAGCTCCGGATCATCTGCCTGCAGAGTTCCTGCTCCAACCAGGATGGCGTCGTGAGCCGACCGCAGATGATGAGCGTCCCGGCGGGCTTCGATCGAGGTGATCCACTGTGAGCTTCCATCGGCAGCAGCCACCTGCCCATCGAGCGTCATACCCACCTTGAGGGTGACCCGGGGTCGCCCCGTGCGCCGATGGTGGAAATACCCCGGGTCGAGTTCGGTGGCCGGTTCGCGACCGACGCCGGTCACTACCTCGATATCCGACCCTCGCAGGGCGGCAAACCCTCGCCCCACCACCAGGGCGTCTGGATCCTCGAGCGCTGCCACCACCCGGGCGATACCGGCGGCGATGATGGCGTCGGTGCATGGCGGTGTTCTGCCTTGATGGGCGCAAGGTTCGAGCGTCACGTAGAGGGTGGCCCCCCGGGCAGCCGGCCCGGCCTCAGCGAGGGCAACAACCTCGGCGTGCGGTGTCCCGGGGCCCAGGTGACCGCCCCGGCCGACTACCCGGCCGTCCCCGGTCACCACTACCGCTCCCACCCGCGGGTTCGGGTGCGGGTGATGATCGCCCGCGGCGGCAATTGCTGCCGCCATCATGTCGCCGTCCACGCGCTCCATCATGTCCTTTCCGATAGGAGTACACGCGCGCGGCAAGGAGCCACCCGCCTTCTCCCATCCGGACTCTCACCGTCGGCTCCGGGATACTGCCGGATCCACCCCTTGCCGGGGTTCGCGGGCTTTCACCGCCGGTCGGGAATTACACCCTGCCCTGAAGGTGGGCTATCAGACCTGATTCTATCAAGAGGGCTGTTTTCGGCCGAAATGGAGCAGGCCCGACTGGTTGGTGGGAACCGGCCCCCCTCCGCTTCTCGCCTGCGGCGAGAACCACCTCCCCCTTCTCACTCGCTTCGCTCGCAGGGGGGAGGTTATGTGACGCGGCGGTCGATCTCGTAACTCGATCCGGTCCGCTGTTTTGCGAACTCCTTCATCTCGACCGCAATCGCCGATGCCTCCCATTGGGTGGTGATCGTCCGACTCAAGTTCGTAGCGACTCCCAGCGAATACGAAACGATGGGAAATGCGTGCTGTTCGCCGCGCCGATCGGCAACTTCGATATAGCCACGGAGGGCGTCGGCCGTGTCGTAGAGATCGAGGATGCCGTCGTCGAAGATCCTGATAACAGCTTTGCAGTACTCCTCAACGAGATCCGTGTTTACCGTTGCAACGAAGTCATCACCGCCCACATGACCGACGAAGGTCGTCGGATCCTCGATTTCGGCAGCAGCCTCCAGCATCACGTGGGCCGTGAATTTGATCACCTGGTCGCCGCGCATGAAGCCGTAGTGGTCGTTGAACGCTTTGAAGTTGTCGAGGTCGGCATGGACGACGGCGAACGGCTCGCCTGCCAGGACCCGGCTTTCCAACTCCGAGGAGATCCGGAAGTTGCCCGGCAGCCCGGTAAGGGGAGAAACATCCCGCATCGCCTGAGTACGCCGCAGAACCGCCTTGACACGTGCCATGAGTTCATCGACGTCAAAAGGCTTGGTTACGTAGTCATCGGCACCGAGCTCCAGGCCCCGGACCCGATCTTCGGGCAAGGTTTTTGCGGTCAAGAGTATGACCGACGTATTGGTTGCCGCCGGATGCATGCGGAGCCGGCGGAGAGCAGTGAGACCGTCCATTTCCGGCATCATCACGTCCAGCAACACCAGATCGGGCGGAGCGGCCATCACCTTGGCAATAGCCTCCTTCCCGTCGTGAGCAACGTCGACCTCAAACCCTTCCAGCTCCAGGTTTACCCTGACGAACTGAAGGATGTCCGGGTCGTCGTCGGCCACCAGAATTCGTTCCGGCATTTCACTCCACAGCTTCTATGGCGCTTCTCAAACGGCGGACGGCTCCGGCCGGGTCGGGGTCACCAAAGATCGCCGTTCCGGCTACGAAGACGTTTGCACCGGCCTGCCGGGCCAAAGGCGCCGTCCGGTCGGTTACACCGCCGTCAATCTGTATATCGACCGGAAGTGCGTGAGAATCAATGAACTTTCTGGCGGCTTCTATTTTTGGCAATACTTCAGGCATGAACGACTGGCCGCCAAAACCGGGATGCACCGACATGACCAACAGCAGGTCGGTCAGTTCCACATAGGGCTCCACGCCGGCAAAGGGGGTTTCGGGGCTGAGAACCAGACCGAAGGCGAGCCCGATTTCTCTGGCTCGTTCGGCTACCCGAGTGGGATTGGGAATCACTTCGATGTGGACGGTTACCAGGTCGGCGCCTGCCTCTTTGAGGTCTTCGAGGTAGACGTCCGGGTTGGTTGTCATCAGGTGGCAATCGAAATACACGGAGGTTGCTGCCCGCAGTGAGGCGATCACCGGCATCCCGAAACTGATATTGGGGACGAAATGACCGTCCATGACGTCGAGATGAAGCATGTCGATCTCGGACTCGACGCGGTTTACTTCTTCGGCGAGCCGGGCAAAGTCGGCGGCCAGCAATGAAGGGGCTATCCGGACGGGCTTCATCCCGGCGAGTGTACTCAGCCTATCCCCGGATCTTGGTGATGAACATGCCGTCCGTGCCCGTAAGGTGGGGCCCCATCAACCAGCCTCTGCCCCAGGCCCGGCCGGGGAGACCGACGATTGGCTCCGTTTCCAGACCGTCGATCACATCCGTCGTCTCCCGGGGAGTCACCGTACACACGGAATAGACGACCGTGCCGCCGGGTCTGACGACCCGGAGGGCCTCCTTCAGCATCATGGTCTGCAGCCGGGACAGGTTGTCGACGTCGTCCGGTAGGACCCGGAAACGGATCTCCGGGCGCCGACGTATGGTCCCCAGGCCGGAGCACGGCGCATCCAACAGCACCCGATCAAAGAATGCCGACGGATAGGGGCTTTGGCGGCCGTCGGCCACACACCACCGGACCGGGCTTCCGGCCAGGCGACGAACGGCCGAGGCTAGGCGGCGACCGTGATGGTCGGAAGCTACGACCAGGCCCCGCTCATCCATGCGATCCGCGATCTGCAGCGTCTTACCCCCGGGGGCTGCGGCCAGATCGAGGATCCGTTCACCGGGTTGAGGTGCCAGCGCCAGGCCGACTGCAATCGAGGCGCCGTCCTGAATCTCCATGTTGTCCGGCACTGCCGCCCCACTCGACAAGACGTACGCTCCTTTGATGCCGGGCATCGGGACGGCGTCGTCGGGAGCCTCACCGCCCCGAAGACGGACGGTCCGTGCAGCATCAGCCTGCGACGCAGTCAGGAACTCCTCGGCCTCGGCGGACCCCCAGGCATCGGCGAGCGTTTGCCAGATCCACAATGGCTGACCCAACCGGAGAGCAGTTCCATGGTCGCCGTCCGGCAGCGGTGGCTCGCCGTTTCGGACCACTGCCCGGAGGACGGCATTGGAGAAACCTGTTGCCCTCGGTTGGATCGACCGCACGACCTCCACGGTGGAGTCGACTGCAGCGTGATCCGTTGTTCGGGCGAAGAGGACTTCATTCACACCCACTCGGAGCGCGTCGAGAACCCCGTCCTGAATCGAGGCGAGGGGTCGCGAGCTCACGGATTCGATCGTTCGGTCGACCCGCAACAAGTTGCGAATGCTGTCGTACGCAAGGCGCTGGGCGAGGCGGGCGTCCCGCTCCGGAAGCGACCGGGTCTCGGGACGGACAACGAGATTGGAGTATGCACCGGACCTCAACACCCTGGTAACGATGCTCCTGGCCGCCGCCCGGGCCGGGACACCGGCTTTCAAAGCAACCAACCCAGATCTCCGTGCCGGCCTCGCGCCCAGGCAGTTCCATCCATCCGCCTACCCCCCGGGGCTTGCACCTCGATGAGTTCAATGGGCTGATCGGCCGTCCCCAGACAGAGCCGCCTGCCCTCCAGCGAGAGTCGGCCCGGCGAATTGTGATCGAGTTCGGTTGGGCCCGCTCTCCACACTTTCAGGGCCCCATCCCCGAACCTGGCCCCGGGCCGCGGCGCATAGGCTCGAATTGCTCGGAGCAAATCGATGGAAGGCCTATTGGCTGTGAGGTTCGCCTCGGCTGCGGTGATCCGCTCTGCGTAGGTTGCTCCGGTTTCGTTCTGGGGCGCCGGAACCTTGTTTCTCCATTCCGGGTCGGTCACATAGTCGCCAAAGAGGTCGGCGCCGAGCTTTGCCAAACGGTCGGTGAGTTCACCGGCCGTCCCGGTAGCTTCAATGGGAGTGAGCACAGTGGCGAGCACGGGTCCGGTGTCGAGGCCTTCGTCCATGCGCATGAGCGTGACCCCGGTTGTCTCGTCGCCGCTCAGGATCGCCCGTTCGACCGGGGCGGCGCCCCGCCACCGGGGCAGGACCGAGAAGTGGACGTTGACGAAGCCGCCTTCGGGGGTCACGAGGGCGGCCGGACTCAGGATCATTCCGAAAGCGACCACTACCCCCAGGTCAAAAGGCGCCAGCCCGGCGAGGATTTCGTCCAACTCTCGGCGATTGGAGGGCTGCTCGACCGGGATCCCCAGGCTGGTGGCAGCTTCCTTGACCGGCGCGGGCCGGGCTTTCCCCGATCGACCGCGAGGCTTGTCCGGCCTGGTGACGACGAGGCGCAGGGTCGTGAGTGCAGCCGCCGCGCGAAGCGTCGGGACACTGGCTTCCGGCGTACCCAGGAATACGGTTGAGATCACTCGAAGGTCCCGAGCCCCAAGGCTTCCTCGCGCAGCTCTCGAAGGGCCTGTTTGCGAGCTTTCCCTTCTAGCCGCTCGATGAGGAGCCTGCCGTTGAGGTGATCGACCTCATGTTGGAGCACACGGCCCAGCAACTCTTCGCCCGAATATTCCACGGTGCGACCCTTGAGGTCGAGGCCTTTCACCCGGGCAAACGCCGGTCGGCTGATCGACCAGAAGCGGCCCGGAACCGAAAGGCATCCTTCATCAAAGACCCACTCACCGTCCGCTTCGATGAGCTCAGGGTTGATCAATATGTGCGGTCCTTCCCCAACATCGAAGACCACCACCCGTCGCGACACGCCGATCTGAGGTGCCGCCAGACCGACTCCGGGAGCTTCGTACATGGTCTCGAGCATGTCGGCTACAAGGCGATGGACGGTTTCGTCGATGGTGGCGACCGGTTCTGCAGGGGCGCGCAGTACCGGATCCCCAAATGTTCGAATTGGAAAGATCGCCACACCTACCTCCGGAATGGCCAGTCTAGAAGGGCTTCAGCCGGTCGGACCAGTCCGATGCTTCTTGAGATGTTGCTCACAAATCCAGGGGATCGGCATCGATACGGATCGTGGCCCCGGCATCACGGAGACGCTGGACGGCGGGTCGCAGCCTCGTTCGGACCGGTTCCAGCCGCTTTCCCTGGATCAGCCAGCGAGAACCGCGCGGCGCCGGAGCTGGCCCGTAGACCGTGGCGTCGGGCTCGGCAGCTGCCCGGATCACTTCGTCGGCATCAATTTCGGTGTCACGGACCTCGACAACGATAAGCTCACCGGCCGGCGGAAAGCCCATCTCCTCGCGGGTGCGAAGCTCGGATTCGAGAAACTCGATGGGATCGCCCCTCCGCAGGGCTTCAATGGCGGGATGGTGTGGCTGCGAGGTTTGCACCATGAGCCGTTTGCCGTGACCGGATGGAATGCTGCCGGCCAACCGGGTCAGGATTCGCAGAGCCTCCTCCGCCGATCGGTAGTTGGTCCCCAGGATCAATCCGTCGGCGTCTACTGCAACCGCCAGGTCTACTCGCCCGAGACTGGTCAGGTCGCGTTCAGTGCCGACAACTACCGATCGTCCGTCTTCGATGCCGCCGACCGCGGCGGGTCCCAGCAGGCGGCCGACCACTTCGAGAATCCGACCAACTCCCGCGCCCAGGGGTTCGAACCGGGCTCCGCCGCAGGCAAGGCAGGGCCCGAGGGTTGCGCCGCATCGCGCACACGTCGGGCCGGGATCGGGTCGGGAGCCACACTCTCCGCAGCGGCGCAGCGTCCGGCACTTCACGCATCGCGCAGCGGGGGCGTATCCGTGCCGATGCGTGAATAGGAACACCCGCTCTTCCCGGGTGACGGCATGGCGGACCGCACTCCGCACCCGCTCGGTGAGGAGCCCGGATCCGGGCGGATCTTCGCGCCGGTCGACAACTTCGACCAGCGGCCAGATCCGGGAGCGCCCAGGGATGCGGACGATTTCGGTTCCGGCCCGCATCACTTCGGTTGTGGGAACCCGCCCGAAGTACACGACGCGGAATCTCTCGATTCTGGCTCTCGTCCGGAGAATCTCCCGGGCGTGGATGGTCGGTGTCTGGCGGTCTTTCATACCCCGCCTGCCTTCCTCGACGATGGCAGCCAACCCGAGTTCGGCCACCGGCCAGAAAGCAATCCTGTGGGTACCAACGAGGATGGAACCCGGGCGGGTGGCAGCGACCTGCCAGACCTCAGTCATCTGCCGATCGGTCGAATCCGGCGAGGCGACAATGACCCTCGGTCCATATGTGGCTGAGAGATCGGCCGCGAGACCCTTAGCCTCGATCGCGGTGGGGACCACCACCATCGAAGATCGCCCTGCTTGTACCAATGGGCCGAACACCGTGCCGATTTGGTGGCTCCAATCGCTTCCCAGGTAATAGGTCGCAGGTTGCCGACGTCCGGCGCCGGCCGCCGCCTCCCTGGTCGATACCCGCCCCGGATCGCCTGCCGCGACTTCGGGCCAGGACTGGGCCCGGACTCTTCGAGGCAGATTAGGAGGGGCGGTCTTCCCAAGGATTCCTGCCAGTGGCGATATGTAGTGATGAGCCGCCCACCGCAGAGTTTCGAGCAGCAAGTTGGTGAACACCGGGATTTCACCAGACACCCCGCGGAGTTCTTTGAGACCGACTGTTGAGCCTTCCCGGACATCGGTCACATAGCCACGCACTTTCCGGCCTCCGAGTGGAATCCGAACGATGGACCCCACCGATACGTCCCGCCCCTCTCCTACCGCATACGAGAACCCGTCGTCGACCGCGAAGGTGGGTACGTCCGGGACCACCCGGGCGACGAGTGTGCCGCTCAGAGGCTTGCAGCGGCGGCGAGAGTTGCCGCCACGTCCTCTGCCTCCCACGAGAACTGTGGGCGCCCAAAGTGACCGTAGGCGGAGGTCTCCCGGTAGATGGGTTCTCGTAACCCGTACCGGTCGATGATGGCGAGAGGCCGGAAGTCGAAGTTATCGGCGACCAGGTCTACAAGGCGTGCGACGGGGACGGTTTCGGTCCCGAAGGTCTCAAGATAGATGGAGAACGGCGCCGCCCGACCGATGGCGTACGACAGTTGCAGCTCACAACGAGTCGCCAGTCCGGCGGCCACGATGTTGCGGGCCGCATGCCGGGCCGCGTACGCGGCCGAGCGATCAACTTTGGTCGGGTCCTTTCCGGAGAAACATCCCCCTCCGTGTCGAGCCGCCCCTCCGTAGGTATCGACGATCACCTTGCGGCCGGTCAAGCCGGTATCGCCTACTGGACCACCGACCACGAAACGCCCTGAAGGATTGACGATGAACTCGAAATCCCCGTCGGCCTCCGGAACAACAGCGTCGAGAACGTGTTTGCGAAGGTCGGCCTCCAGGGTTTGATGGTCGATATCCTCGGAGTGCTGGGTCGAAATGAGTACCCGGTGCATGCCTACGGGCCGGCTTCCTTCGTAGCGAACCGTGACCTGGGTCTTGCCGTCCGGGCCCAGGTACCCGAGCGTCCCGTCCTTTCTCACGACGGCAAGCCGCTCGGCAAGCCGGTGTGCCAACTGGATGGACAAAGGCATGCGTTCGGGGGTCTCATCAACGGCATAGCCGAACATGATTCCCTGATCACCCGCCCCGAGCAGGTCTACGGGATCCTTCGAACCTGAGCGAGCCTCGAGCGACTCCTCCACGCCTCCTGCAATATCGGGGCTCTGCTGCTTGATGATCACCTGCACCTTGCAGGTGTCCGCGGCGAATACCTCGGCAGGGTCGTTGTAGCCAATATCGCGGATGGCTTGTCGTACTGCGTCTTCGACGTCGATGATGGCTGAGGTCGTGATCTCGCCGGCGACGATGACGATGTCATTTGTGAGCAGCACCTCGCAGGCCACCCGACCGTTCGGGTCCTCTGCCAGAACGGCGTCGAGCACCCCGTCGGAGATCCGATCGGCGATCTTGTCGGGATGGCCCTCAGTGACAGATTCAGACGTGAAATACCAGTTGCGCATGCGGGCGAGTATACGGTCCTACCGGCCGTTGGTGATTCGTTCTGAGAGGCGATCGGCCAGGCTATCGCAGAGGCGACGAGCCACTTCTGCCTTGGTGAGCAGCGGCCATTGGTCGACGGTTCCCTGGTTGTCGATAACCGCCACCCGGTTGGTCTCGGATCCGAAACCCGATCCCGGCTCACCCACATCGTTGGCCACGGTCAAGTCGACGTCTTTGGAAACCGCCTTTTCGATAGCGCGATCGATAGATCCGACCTCGGCCGCAAACACGACCAGATAGGGACGCGGCTCGAGGGCAGCCAGGTTCGCCAGGATGTCCGTGGTGGGCTCGAGGTCGATGGTGGGCACGCCTTCCGCCCTGCGCAGCTTTGTCTCGCTGCCGACCACAGGCCGAAAATCCGCAACGGCAGCCGCCATCACGACCACATCGACCTTCGGTGCGAGTTCGAGTACCTGAGCAGCCATCTCTGCCGCAGTTTCGACCTCCACTACCAGGGTGCCGGAGGGGCCGGGAAGGCCGGCGGTCGACACGATCGTGACGTCCGCTCCAGAGGCGTTGCCGGCGGCCGCAATGGCAAAACCCATCTTGCCCGACGAGCGGTTACCAATGAAGCGAACCGGATCGATCGGCTCGCGTGTACCTCCGGCCGTTACCAGCATGCGGATACCGGTGAGCGGACCTTCGAACAAGGTTTCGACGGCCTGCAGGATCTCCTCGGGCTCGGCCATCCGGCCGGGTCCTACATCTCCTCCCGCCAACGCCCCGCTCGACGGGCCCACCATGGCGTGCCCGTCGCCGCTCAGGATTGCGACATTGCGCCGCGTGGCCGGGTTCTCCCACATTTCGGTGTGCATTGCCGGAGCAAAGAGAACCGGTGCAGTGGTCGCCAGCAGGGTCGCCGAAACCAGCTCATCGGATAAGCCGATGGCCGCCTTGGCGAGCGTGTTGGCGGTGGCAGGTGCGATGACCACGGCCTCAGCCCATCGAGCCAATTCGGTGTGGGGACTGACCGAAGCTGCTCCAAAGAGGTCGGAAGACACCGGTTGGCCGGTGATAGCCGCGAATGTCTGGGCACCAACAAACTGCTGGGCGGCCTCTGTCATCATGACCCGTACATCGGCGCCGGCCTCAACGAGACGGCGAACGAAGTATGCGGCCTTATAGGCGGCTACGCCCCCCGTCACTCCTACCAGGATGCGCCTGCCGGTGAGCACACCGTTACTCTTCGACGCGCTCGACCGTGACCTTGCCCTCAGAGATCTCTTCGAGGGCGATCGTGAGCGGTTTGTGGCTCAACGAATGGACTTGCGGCGGCACGTAATGGCCGATGCCCTCGCCCAACTGGTTGAAATAGGCATTGATCTGTCGCGCTCGACGAGCCGCGACGACCACGAGATCAAACCGGCCGCCGGTCTGGTCCAGGACGTCCTCGATGGGTGGGTGAATCATCAGTCAGCTTTCGTAGAAGGGGCTCTCAGTATACGCAATATACGCTCAACTGCATCGTCGACAGATTCATTCACCACAATGTGATCGAACCGTTCCTCCGCCACGTCCAGTTGCCATCGGGCGATGGTCAACCGGCGGGCGATGTCTTCGTTTGACGTATCGCCGCGTCGCCGCAGCCTCTCCTCGAGAGCCTCGAGGGTCGGTGGAGTCAGGAAGATCATGAGGGCGTTGGGGAATGCGGCCTTGACCTGCACGGCGCCCAGCACCTCGATATCGACAAGCACATCGCCGCCGGTCGCCAGCCGCTCCAGAACCCGGTCCCGCGGTGTCCCGTAGAGGTGCCCGCTGTATTCCGCCCACTCCAGCAGCTCACCGGCGTCGCGCATCCGGATGAACTCGTCCGGATCTACGAAGAAGTACTCGACTCCGTTGGTCTCTCCCGGACGGGCAGCCCGGGTGGTGGCGGAGACAGAGAAGTAGAACGGGTGGTGGGCTGCCAGTGCGTTGACGACCGTCGACTTACCGACGCCGGATGGTCCGGAAACCACGATGAGGCGCCCGGGGGGCGACTCCTCAGGAGAATTCCTCGAGAAGAGCGGCGCGTTGTCGCTGTCCGAGCCCCCGGATTCGCCTGCTGTCTGCGATGGCATGACCCTCCATCATCCTCTTTGCCTTCACTTTGCCGGTTCCGGGCAGCGAGGACAGAACGGCATATACCTTCATCCCGGCCACGATGGGATCACCATCAGCACGCTGGAGCAACTCCGGAAAACTGATCGATCCGGTCTTCAGAAGCTGCTTGAGCTCAGCACGGACTTTTCTTGCTTCGGCTGCCTTGGCCAGGGCCGCAGCGCGTTGCTCGTTTGAGAGTTCCGGCGGTGCCATACGCCTCCATTTTCAGGTGTGTCCGCACTCTACCAACCAAAACGGGAGGTCATGTCAACAAGGCCAATATGGCCCGGGCTGCAACGGCCGGATCAGGCTCTCGCAGAATCGGTCTGCCGATGACCAGGTAGTCGGCGCCGCGCTGGACGGCTTCTGCCGGGCCGGCCGTACGGCGCTGATCGTCCGCGTCTGCGCCGGGCGGTCGGATACCGGGAGTGACCTTGAGCAGTTCCGGCGCCACCTGCGCGATCACCCCGAGTTCGGAAGGCGCACACACGACCCCTTCACATCCGCCGGCCGATGCCAGCTTGGCGAGCCGGGCGGTCTGCCGGCCGGGACTGCTCGAAATACCCGTTTCGGCCAGGTCCTCGGTACTCATGCTCGTCAAGACCGTCACTGCCAGCAGACCGGCGGGCCGGCCGGCCGCTCCCTCCTCCAGTCCAGCGGCGGCGGCATCCAACATCCGGCTTCCCCCCGAAGCATGAACGCTCACCCACCGTGCCCCCAACCGCCCCAATTGCCGGGCGGCACGCTGGACCGTCGAGGGTATGTCGTGCAGCTTGGCATCTGCGAAGACCGGCTTGCCCAGCGCGGCCACCGCCGCCACTACGGAGGCTCCCGGCCCCATCAGCAACTCGAGGCCTACTTTGAAACCCCCAACGTGCGGTTGGAGCACCGTGGCGAGACGGACGGCCGTCTCAGCGGTAGAGACATCCAGGGCGACGAGAATTGGGTTTCGTTCGGTTACCACGGTTCCATCGCTCCTATCAAATCCTCGAGTCTGTCGACGCCGGTTTGCCGGCAAAAGGCCCGCACCTGTTTCAGAACCGTCCTCCCCACCCGCGGTCGTTCGAAGTGAGCGGTACCAATGGCAACCGCCGACGCCCCTGCCAGGAGGTATTCGACGACATCGGATCCGCTCCTCACTCCCCCGCAACCAACGATTGGAGCATCGGGAAACGCCGCCCTGACCTCCAAAACACAGCGAAGGGCTACGGGCTTGAGGGGTGGTCCCGACAGACCACCGGCAGTTCTGTTCAGAAAAGGCTTCCTGGTGTTGACGTCGATGCCGGCTGCGGAGATCGTGTTGGTCATTACGAGCCAGTCGGCACCGCTCTCCAGGGCGGCTTCGGCGATGGCGACGATGTCCTGCGCGTTCGGGGACAATTTGGCGCCGATCGGTTTGTCGATTGCGGCCCGCACCGCCCTAACGACGACCGATGTTGCGTCGGTGTCCAGCGCCCAGATCGACTCTCCAGCGATGTTGGGACACGAGAGGTTGATTTCCACGGCCTCGACGCTGGTTGTGGCGAGAAGACCGGCCACTTCGACGAACTCATCGACGGTCTTCCCAACTGCAGAACCCCACACCGGAACCGGCACCGTCTGGAGGTGCGGCCCTATGTCTTCGACCCAGGATTCCACGCCGGGATTCTCAATCCCTATCGCGTTGAGCATTCCGGCTCCCGTATTTGCCAGGCGTGGTGCAGGATTGCCGGGCCACGGCGTACCGCTCACAGACTTGGCCACGGCCGCTCCGTAGGCTTCCAGGGCTCCAACCGCAGCGAAATCCACCACCGAGCCGACCGTCCCTGAGGCGGCGACCAGCGGCGAACGCAGCGCCACCGGTCCCAACTGGACCGTCATGTCCGTCATCAGAATCTCCCCGGTTTCTCGTGGGTCGTCATCCAGCCAGATCGGCCCCGCCGATCACCGCTGAACCTTGCCGTCCCGGAACGTCAACCTTCCTTGGAACATCGTTGCCGTAACCCGGCCCCGCAATTCCCTACCGGTAAACGGTGAGTTCTCGGCCCGCGAGGCATAGACATCGGGCGTCCAGGCCGCGGTGGGTTCGAATACGACCACATTGGCCTGTCGGCCGGGCTCCAACCAGCGTCCCTGATCGGGAAGCCCCGCCAGGTGGGCTGGCGATATGGACATACGCTGGAAGAACACCACCGGATCCAAGGAAACCGCCGTGTTGACCACTGCTGCCGCCGTCTCCAACCCGATGATCCCGCGAGGGGCGTCCTCAAAAGGCACGTCCTTCTCATGGGCCGCATGGGGAGCGTGATCGGTGGCAACCATATCGAGGACGCCTTCCTCCAAACCGGCGCGTACCGCAGCGACATCGGCCGGGCGCCGCAGCGGCGGATACATCTTGACGTCCGGGTTCATTCGTTCCACTTCGGTGTGGTCCAGCATCAAGTGGTGGGGGGTCACCTCCGCGGTAACCGGCAAACCCCCGTCCTTTGCCGTGCGTATGAGTTCAACGGTTCGAGCCGTGGACACGTGTTGAACGTGGTATCTCACTCCTGTCAGCTCCACCAGCGCGAGATCTCGAGCCACAACCGCTTCTTCTGCAATGGCAGGCAAGCCGGCCATTCCGAGCCGCGACGAAACACTGCCTTCGTGCATGTGGCCGTTCCCACTGAGCCCCCGGTCTTCGGGATGTTGGGCGATCACACCACCCAACTCTGCGAGATACTCCATGGCCCTGCGCAACAAACCGGCATCGGCGACCGAGTCTCCATCATCGGAGAAGATCCGCACCCCTGCCGACCACAACTCGTCGAGGTGGGCGAGCTTGCGGCCCTCCCTTCCCGAGGTGATAGCGCCGGCCGGAACAACCTCAACCAGACCTTCCTGGCGGCCACGGTCCTGAACGAACCGGGCGAGATGCCCGGCATCGATCGCCGGTTCGGTGTTAGGCATCGTCACCACAGCGGTATATCCTCCGGCCGCTGCCGCGGCGGAACCGCTACCGATGTCTTCTTTCCACTCATTGCCGGGTTCCCGAAAATGAACGTGGATGTCCACCAATCCAGGACCAATCAGACCGTCTCCGCAATCGATAGTTTCCCCGGTTGTCCCCAGCCCTTCCCCAATTTCGGTGATGACACCGTCTTTGACCAGAACGTCCTGGCGGATGACGCCGTCGGCCGTTACGAGCCTGGCGTTGGTGAACAGCGTCTCATGCATCGTGAACCTCCCCTCCCAGCAGCCTGAAAAGGACCGCCATCCGTACTGCCACTCCGTTGGCGACCTGCTCGAGAATCCTGGCCCGTGGGTGATCGGCGACTTCCGGCGCTATCTCGACGCCCCGGTTCATAGGCCCGGGATGCATGACAATCGCATTCCCGGCCAGACGCGCAAACCTCTCCCGTGTCATGCCGAACCTGCTCACGTACTCAGGAAGCGAGGGGAACACCGAGGCCCCGCCGCGCTCGGCCTGAATGCGGAGCAAATAGACCACATCGACGTCGAGGGCGTCGTCGATCGATCCGGCGATCTTGACCGGCCACCCTTCTCGATCAACGGGCAACAGGGTGGACGGAGCCACCAACGTAACTTCAGCACCCAGAGTGGTGAACGTTGAGATGTCCGACCGCGCCACCCGTGAGTGGCGGATGTCGCCGACGATGGCAATCCGCAAGCCATCGAGCGTCCCGAAGTGTTGACGGATGGTCAGCGCGTCGAGCAACGCCTGGGTGGGATGCTGGTGAGCCCCGTCTCCGGCGTTGAGCACCGGAAGTCCGGTCCAATCGGCGATCCGCCACTGGGCCCCGGTGAACATGTGGCGTACAACCAGGGCATCTGCTCCCATCGCCTTGATCGTCAGTGCCGTGTCCTTGAGGCTCTCTCCCTTGCTGAGCGACGAGGTCGATGGCGAGAAACTCATGGTGTCGGCCGATAGCGCCTTGGCCGCCCGCTCAAACGAGAGCCTGGTGCGGGTAGATGCCTCGAAGAAGAGCATGGCGACGGTTTTCCCCCGGAGAGCCGGGACCTTGGGAATCGGCCGGCTCAATACCTCAACGAACTCATCGGATAGGTCGAGCAGGGACTCCAGCGTCTCCCGCGGCACGTCGTCGGTGGTCAGAAAGTTCTTCATGAGCGCTCCTCGATCCAGATGCCTTCCTTGTGGTCGATTTCCTCGAGGCGCACCTTGACACGTTCGTCCTCGGAGGTGGGGAGGTTCTTGCCGACATAGTCGGCCCGAATGGGCAACTGCCGGTGCCCCCGATCGACCAGGACTGCCAGCTGCACAGCCTGAGGGCGCCCGAGGTCGGCCAAAGCATCGAGTGCCGCCCGGATCGTGCGACCTGTGTAGAGGACATCGTCGACCAGCACCACGATCCGGCCGGTCGGGTCTCCGGGCATCGAGGTTGCGCCCAGTTCGGTAGTGGGCCGCTGATCGAGGTCGTCGCGATAGAGGCCGATATCGAGTGTTCCGACCGGCACCTTTTCGTTCTCAAATTCGCCGATGTACCCGGCGAGGCGATTGGCCAGCGGCACTCCCCTGGTGTGGATCCCCACCAGGACCACCTCCTCAGCACCCATATTCCTTTCCAGAATCTCGTGTGCGACCCGGCGGAGAGCCCGGTCGATCTCTTCGGACTCCATCACTTTCTTCATCGTGGATACCCCCAGCGGCGCAAGAAAAAGACCGCCCGGGGGGCGGCCGAAACTGTCGACTCGATCATTGTGGTCTCCTTTCCGGCCTCACGGGACCGGCATTAAAGGACGTTGCAATGACCGTAGCACACGTTCAGGAAGACGCCGGGTTTCTCGGTGTTTGCACGTCATCGGGTCGCTCCACTGCTGCCAGCTTCGAAAGGATCCCGTTCACAAAGGCACCGCTTCGCTCTGTTGAGTAGGTCTGAGCGAGACGGACGGCTTCGGAAATCACGACGGCGATCGGGGTGCCTCTTTCGAAGCGCAGTTCGTGGAGGCCCAGCCGGAGGATGGCCCGGTCGATCGGGGGCATTCGCTCGACCCGCCAGCGCGTCGACACTCCATCAATGGCCCCGTCCAGCTCGCCGAGGTGTTCTTCGATCCCCCGCACCAAGCGTTGCGCCTTCAGTGGATAGCCGGATTCGACGTCGGCTCGCGACAGTCCTCTCTGGTCGGCCTCATAGAGGGCGACCAGAGCCAGGTCGCGCGGTTCGCGGCGAGGTTCTTGGGAAGACGTCACACGCGGGTGAGGTATTCGCCGCTACGGGTGTCCACTTTGATGACATCCCCTTCGCCGACAAAGAGCGGCGCCTGGACCACGAGTCCAGTTTGCACGGTCACAGGCTTGGTTGCGCCCGAAACCCGGTCGCCCTTGACCCCGGGTTCGGCCTTGGTCACCTCGAGTTCGACCGAGGCAGGAAGCTCCACGGAGATCGCCTTGCCGCCGTACATGTGAAGAAGGGCAGTCATCCCATCGACGAGGTAAGACGCACTATCGCCAACGTCTTCGGCCTGAATGGCGAACTGGCTGTACGTTTCGAGATCCATGAAGTGAAATCCGAGATCGTCACGATAGAGATATTGGTGGTCTCGTCTGTCGATCACCGCTTGCTCAACCGACTCACCGGCCCGGAACGTTCTGTCGACGACGGCTCCGGAGTCGAGATTCTTCAGCTTCATCCTCACGAACGCCTTGCCCTTGCCGGGCTTGACGTGCTGGTACTCCACAATGCTGAAGAGCCCTTCGGGAAGGTTGAGCGCCATCCCGGGGCGTGCTTCGTTCGTTGAAATCATCCGGCGAATCCTTTCGACACGTGCGAGTGTATCGCCTGGTATTGCTAGTCGATGCCGATGACGGATAGCCCCAGGCTGATCATCTCGTCCGAAACCGACCTGACAATGGGCCGACCGACGGCTTGCAGCAGCACCATGCGCGCCCCGCCGCGTCCCGTTTCTTGTCGCGGGCGAGAACCTCGAGCACCTGTTCCCGGGAGACGCCCGCCGATCGAACCGGCAAGCCCAGTCCGGCAATTGCCTGCAGCTGACGTTCGGCCTCTCGAAATCCGAGAAGCTCTTCTGCAATCCGGCCTGCCGCCACCATGCCGATCGCGACCGCATGTCCGTGGGCAAAGCCGCCGGCTATCTCAACGGCATGGCCGATCGTATGCCCGTAATTGAGCGTTTCTCGGATCCCTTTCTCGCGGAAGTCCTCTCCGACGACGGCCGCTTTCACCGCCACCGCGCGGGGCACGGCCAGGTTGAGGTCCGCTTGCATGCCGCCGGACTCGAGTTCCGCCAGCAAGACCGGATCGGCGATCAGTCCGGCTTTCAGTACCTCTGCCATTCCTTCTCTCTTCAGCTCGAGGGGAAGTTGATCGAGCACGTCAAGGTCGATGACGACCCGGGTGGGGTGATAGAACGCTCCGACCAGGTTCTTGCCCCCCAGGTTGACGCCCGTTTTGCCACCTATCGCAGCATCGACTGCACCGAGCAGGGTGGTGGGAACGTGAACCACCTCGATCCCGCGCAGATAGGTGGCTGCTACGAAACCGGCCAGATCAGTAACGGATCCTCCTCCAACTCCAACGACCGTACTGTGACGGGTCACACCCAGTTCGGCCAGCCACTCGTAGGCTGCTTCCGCAACCGCCAGCGTCTTGGCCAAGTCCCGGTCCGGCAAGACCATCTGCTGCGCGGGAGCCGTGTCGATGCCTGCACACACCAGGTTGGCGATTGGGCCTGCTCCTGGCTGTGTCAATACGGCCACTTTGTCCCGATCGCCGCGAAGTGGCAACACTTCGCCGGAGGCGAGACCCCTATCTATCAGAATCTCGGATCCCTCACCGATCAGGAAGCGTTCCACAACCCCATCACCTCCTGTGCGATCTCCTCCGGCTGCTTAGATCCGGTTTCGACTCTGTGGTGCGCAGCAATGGCGTACGCCTCCGCCCGGTCCGCAAGCAATGCTGCCAGGCGCTCTTCATCCGACCAGCCGGCCAGGAGAGGCCTATCGTCCGACCCGGCCACGCGGGAGGCCAGCTGATCGGGATCGGCCTGCAACCAGACCACAATGCCGGAGGAACGCATCAGTTCAATGTTCCCGGGTTGGATGACAACACCGCCTCCGGTGGCGACCACTGGGTCGTGTCCGGCCGCCGCTATGAGCCGGATCTGTTCTGACTCGACCGCCCGAAACGCATCTTCTCCTTCAGTGACCCATATCGACGAGATCGGCCTGTCGATTTCTGCCTCGATGACCGAATCGGTATCGATGAACTCCACCCCCGTCCGCCGGGCGATGATTTCGCCTACGGTCGTCTTCCCCGATCCCATCATTCCGACCAGCCACAGGGCCCGCATCAGAAAGCCAGAAGGCGACTTCTGTACGCTCCCACGGCTCCGGCCAAGTCGGCCATGGTGTCTCCTCCGAACTTGCGGAGCACCTCCCGGGCCACAACGTATGCCACCATCTGCTCTGCCACAACCCCGGCGGCCGGAACCGCACAAACATCGGACCGCTCCCGAAAGGCCGCCGCGGGTTCCTTGGTGCCAACGTCAACACTCTGCAGCGGCCGCATCAATGTCGAGATTGGCTTCATGGCGGCCCGCATCCTCAAGGTCTGACCGGTGCTGATACCGCCCTCGAGACCCCCGGCCCGATCGGAGGAGCGCACGAACTCGCCTCCGGCGAAGCCGATCTCGTCATGTGCCTCCGATCCGGGTCGGGATGCCGATGCGAAACCGTCGCCCATCTCCACCGCTTTGATTCCTTGAATAGACATCAGCGCACCGGCCAGCTGCGTGTCCAGACGCCGGTCCCAATGGACGTGACTGCCCAACCCGGCCGGAACTCCGAAGACAAGAACTTCGACGATGCCTCCCAGCGTGTCGCGATCGGCCTTTGCTTGCTCTATCGCGGCCGTCATGGCCGCTTCGGTCTCCGGTGCTGCGACCCGCACGGGAGACTCATCGATAGCGGCGAGATCGCCGGGACCCGGCACCGTTCCGGGTGGCACGGCTACGGAGCCGATGGCGACGACGTGGCTGACGATCGAAACATCGATCTGCCCGAGAAGTTGTTGGGCGGCGTATCCGACCACGGTCCGGGCGGCAGTCTCGCGGGCGGAGGCCCGCTCGAGAATGTCGCGGGCATCATGGGTGTCGTATTTGAGCATCCCGGCGAGGTCTGCATGACCGGGGCGGGGGGTAGCCATCAGCCGCTTGGGTTGACCGGCTTCGGGCGACATCTCCTCGCTCCACTTTGCCCACTCGCTGTTGCGGATGACGATCGCCAGCGGACTCCCCAGCGTGCGACCGTGTCGCACACCGGCCAGAACCTCCAATTCGTCCTGTTCGATCTTCATGCGCCTGCCGCGCCCGAACCCCAGTCTGCGCCGGCGAAGCTGTTCGGCCAGTCCGTCCGCCTGGATCTCGAGCCCGGCCGGCAACCCCTCGACAATCGTAACCAATCCGGGGCCGTGTGACTCGCCGGCAGTAAGGAAACGCAACATGGTGCAGAGTTTCGAGCGTCAGGCCTGAAGTAGCAAGTTGTTACTTCAGGATTTCTTGACCCTCGGACAGCTCAAAGGCATTGTCGCCGAACAGGAAGACACCGCTGTCGGGGTCGAGACTCACGACTTTGAAATCACCGGCGAAGGTGTCCCCCACCCCGACGTCGTAGTCGGTGCCGTCAACCTTGACCGTCGCCCGCAAGACGCCTGCGACGTCTCTGATCTCAACGAGGGTCACGCGTGTACCGGATGGGTCGAAACCCGTGCCGGTACCCGTTCCGGTCGAACCCGTCGGCGATTCTTCGGTGATGAGTGGCCGGAAGGGATCGCGAGGTTGCGAGACCTGGAAGGAACTCAACACCTTGACTCCCTCGATCAAACCGGATGAAGCGGGTGCGGCCAGGGTTGTTTCCGCCAGAGGCCCGTCCAGCACCGATTCGGTGGGGCCAAATACCGACGGCGCCACAAACATCCAGGCGCCGGCGATGGCAACCCCTATCAACAAGATGGCCACGGCGGCTGCAGTACCGCTGTTTCTCGCACGCATCACTCACCATCCCCGGGAGTCGTGGTGGTCGTCGTTTCGGTCACCGGTTCGGGTGCCGGTAGAACAACATCGCCGGTCGTGAAGGTCACAGCCGAAATCGAGACGTTTTCGACCGTGAAACCGTCGTCGTCTTCCTGCGGTGTCAGACTCACTGCGTCTATACGCACGATCCGCTCCAGATCAGCAATCCCGTAGAGATAGCCGAGCACCTCGAAGAATTGACCGTTGACCGACAAGTTGACGGGAATCGCGAAGTAGTCCTCACCATCGACCTCGACCGGATTGCCGTAGGTGCCGCTCTCCCACTGGACTCCCGAGTCGACGGCAAGTTCGGCCAGCACATCGATCAGGGCGGGCATTTGCGGAGTCGGAGGTATGGCCGCCTCGAGTGCTCCAATTGCAGAGCGATAGGTGAGTTCGTTTTCCTGGATCTTCTTGAGGCGCATCAACTGGGTTTGCAGCAGAACCTGGTTGTCCTGGGCTGACTCCAGAGCGTCTTGAGCATCGGCGATCTTGGTGTTCGTCGGGGAGATGACAAAGAACCACCAGAGCGCGGTTACTAGGACGAAGCCCAGGATCCCGAAAACGAGACTGGTGCGCTTCACGACGGCACCTCCGGTGTGCGCTCCTCGATCCGATTGGAACGGGCCGCCTCGAGAAGTGAGGCCACCGACGTGAAATTGACGACGGGTGACTCTCCAATGGTCGAACGACTGGTAGAAGAGACCCACCCCCCACCGAGGGCTGGCCATTCTTCAGCGTCGAGGACCCGCAACCACGATGAAGCGTCGGGATAGTCGAATGCGATTCCGGAAATCTGGACCTGACCGAGCAGGAACGGATTGTCTTCTGTGTCCTGGGCAGTCCCAGTCAGGCTGGTGATCCACAACCGATCCGGAATGATGCGAGCCAGATCATTCAGGAGACGACCCCAGGCGATATCCCGTGCCAGGGCGGTCCCGAGTCGATCGACGCCATCGTCGTACGCGGAGCGCAGCGCCAGAACACCGGACAGCGAAGCGATTTCGGCCTCGATCCGGGTGTTGGCCGTCAGTTGGAAATCTCGATCGTTCTCCGCATCGGTCGCCTTTCCTTGCCACCAGAGGGCAACGAGTGCCAGTAACGCGATATACACGACACCCAGGGCCACAACACCAACCGTTTTACGGCGGGCGGTGGCCCGTTGGGCGGCTTCCGGTGGGAGGAGATTGATGGCCCGCATCAGAGTTCGCCCCACATAGCCAGGCCGACCGGTACCGGCAACACAGGTTGGGCCTGAGCCAACTCGACGTCGCTGAGACCGAGTTTTCCGACCTGCATCTTCTCTTCCTCGAGCACCCGGACCGGCTCGACACCCACGCCGAGCGAACGGCCGAGCCGGTTGGCCAGATTGGGCAGCCGGGCCCCGTTTCCCGCCACAAACAAACGCTCGAGAGTGTCGCCGCCCGATTGGCCCAGGTAGTAGTCGACCGAGCCCCGGATCTCCTCGATCAGGAGGTCGGCTTCCTCGGTGAGGAGCATCTTGGCAAGCCCTTCACCCTCCGTGCCGGCGGGCACCCCGTCGATGGCCACCCCCGTGCGACGCTTGTACTGCTCGGCTTGCTCGGGTTCCATCGGCATTCGATCTGCCAGCGCTTCGGTGAATGTCGCACCGCCCATGGTCAAGATGCGCAGAAAGCGGATGGTTCCCGCCTTCAGGAGGATGACCTGGGTAAGCCCGGCTCCGATGTTGACAATGGCCTGGACGCCGGCGTCGAGATCAAAATCTGCTCCCAAGACCGAGCGAGTGAGAGCGAAAGCCTGCAGATCTATGGCCATCACCTTGATGCCGGCGCCGGCCACCACCCTCAGGACGTCCGCCGCCATGTCCTTGTGGGCTGCGACCACCAGTACGGAGAGCATGGGCTCTCCGCCGGGAGTTGCGAACTCCTCGAGGGGTACGAAGTCGAGGATGGCCTCGTCGATCGGGATCGGAATGTATTCCTGTGCCTGAAATGGCAGAGCCTGGGCAAGTTCTTCTTCGGCCATGTAGGGCAAGTCGACTCGCCGCACGATCACTCGCTGGTTGGCGATCCCGACCACCACTCGCTTTTTGGGAAGTTTGGCGGTCTTCCACAGCTGGGTGAGAGCGTCGCGGACAATTGCCTCTTCAACGATCTCCCCGGCGATCACGGCCCCTTCGGGCAGCGCAACCTGCCCATAACGCTGTAAGACGGGCACACCCTTGCCCGTCTGTACAACTGCGGCACGAACAGCGCTCGTGCCTATATCCAACCCGACGTTGATCGCCATGTTGTCTCCGCCCTGGGCCGGCCCGTTTGACCGGATACCCCGTGGCCCAGCTCGACCACGACCACACAGCTAATTACAACCATGTGATTACAAGAGCGTAACAATGCGTATGAGTAGTCGCAAGCACCAGTCGGCGCCTGCCGAACCGGACCCCTAACCCAGGTACCAGTCAACTAGCTGTTTGCCCCAGATCAGAGCGATCCACGCTCCGACAATGAGCGGAGGGCCAAAAGGAATGGCGTCCTTGCGGCCTTTGCGTTTCGTGACCAGAAGTGCCAGCGACACGAGGCCGCCGATGAGGAACGCCAGGAAGACTCCGGCTCCAAGTGTTTCCCAGGATGGGAACGCCAGGAAGGTTCCGAGCAGGAAGGCCAGCTTGACATCGCCCATGCCGAACCCTCCCCGGGCGACCAGGGCGATGATCAGAAGAATCCCGAAGTAGATCGCACCCCCGGCGAGAGCACGAGGGATGGCAGACAGGGTGCCGTCGAGGAGAGCCCCTGCGGCCAGGAGTGGGACCGCCGCGAGGGTGGCCGGGTACAGGATGCGATTCGGGATCCGCTTGTGATCCAGATCGGTGAGCACCAGGGCCACGGTGGTGGCTACGAACAGAAGGTAGGCCGGCAGCACCCAGTTCGGACCGATGACCAGATAGGTTCCGGCAAACAGTATTCCGGTTGCGGCTTCCACCACGGGATAGCGTGGCGAGATTCCGGCCCCGCAATCGCGACACTCCCCTCGCAGCAGCAACCAGGAAACCACCGGGATGTTGTCTTTCCAACGAATAACGTGACCACAGGAAGGGCATGCAGAAGGCGGTGACACGACAGACCGCCCCAGCGGCACGCGGGATGCGACCACGTTCAGAAACGATCCGATCAACAGACCAAACAAACCAGCCACTGTGGCGAAATACGCTGTCATCATTCCTCTCCTCGGCCGATGACGTTAGCCACCCCAGGTCAAAAAGACCCTGACATACCGAGAGGGCGGCCTACAGGCCGCCCTCTCGAGTTCTCGATAGATGGGTGTTGTTTACCAGCCGGCATCCGCGGTAGTCGCGGCCGCTGCGGCACAGTTTGCATCAGCCGTTCCGTTGCCATAGAACGTTCCTGCCACACCTGCTCCGGAGGCGATGTCCTTCAGGTAGAAGGTCTCGCCGCTCGAGGAAACGATTTCCAGGCAGACGTACTGGTCGTTGGCTACGTCCAGGTTGACCGTAACTGCGACCCAGTCGATGCTCGGCTCGATAGCAGCCAGGGCTCCGGCCGCGTTGTCCGTGTAGGACTCGTTGTCCACGTAGAACACCTTCTCAGCAGTCAGGGCGTTGCGCAGGTCGCTCTGGGCGGCCCGGTCCTGGGCGCTGGTACGGGCACCGAGGAAGGTCGGGATGGCGATCGCCACAAGAATGGCAATGATCAATACGACCACCATCAACTCGACCAAAGTGAAGCCTTCGTCGTTTCCGACCCGGCTCCGAATCAAACCAATCATGGTGATTCCTCCTTTTTGACAGAGCCGGCGTTCGGCCCTCATGGACATATATCGGCGTCACAGCCCTCGGAGTTGAGTCCCAATTCACGCATCGGTGTTCATCTCACCGGCCACGAGCGGGCTAGTCAGCTCCCGGAATCGGAACTAATCGATCAGGGTGATGACGTTGAAGATCGGCAAGTAGAGGGCCAGCAGCATGCCACCGACCGTGGCACCCAGGATCACGACCAACAGCGGTTCGATGAGGCTGGTCAAGCCTTCCACCATCGTCTTGACCTCCCGGTCGAAGAAATCGCCCACCTTCTCCAGCATCGTGTCGAGGGCGCCGGTCTCCTCACCGACGGCCATCATCTGGACGACCATGGGGGGGAAGACCGGATGATTCGAGAGGGGCTCCGCTATCGATTCGCCCTCTTTGACGGAAGCCTGCACGCTCATTACCGCCCGAGAGACCACGGCGTTCCCGGAGGTTTCCGCCACGATATCCATAGCCATGAGGATCGGGACTCCGGTACGGGTCAGGGCTGCCAGGGTGTGAGCGAACCGGGCCAGGGCGGTCTTATGAACGAGGTTCCCGAAGATGGGCATCTTGAGCTTGATGGCGTCGAACCGACTGCGACCCCCTTCAGTGGAAATCCACCGCTTGAAGCCGACGATGGCGCCGATGGTGCCGCCGACCGCCAGATACCAGTAGGTCGTGAAGATCACCGACAAACCCATCAGCATCCGGGTCGGCAAGGGCAGTTCGGCCCCGAAATCGGCGAACATCGACTCGAACATGGGAACCACGAAGAGCAACATGGCGATGACGATGAAGATCACCAGACCGAATACTGCCGCCGGGTACATCATGGCCGATTTGACCTGGGACCGAAGTTCGACCTGGGCCTCGAGAGTCTGGGCCAACCGTTCCAAGGTTTCGTCCAGGACACCACCGACTTCACCGGATTTGACCATCGACGAGTAGATCCTGGGAAAGACTTTCGGATGCTTCTCGAGAGACTGAGACAGCGAAGACCCCTTCTCCACGTCCGCTTTCACCTCGAGGATGACGTCGCGAAAAGCTCTGTTCGGTGTCTGCTCTGCCAGAATCGTCAGCGATCTGAGGAGGGAGAGACCCGAGTTGATCATGGTGGCGAACTGGCGGCTGAACACGGAGACTTCTTTGACCTTGATGCGTCCCGACAGACCGGGAATCTTGATTTCCATCTGCAGGGTCGAGGCCTTCTTTTCCTCGACGGCGACCGGAACAAACCCGCGATCGCGCAAGGCCTTGGCTACTGCCGACTGAGACGAGGCTTGCATTTCCCCGTCGTGTACTTTGCCGGCCTTGTCCTTGACCTTGTAGATGTACGTTGATGTAGCCATGTGCTGGTCCTCCTACGCCATCCGGCCCGCGAGCCGCTGGAAATCCTCGAGGTTCATGCATCGTTCGACTGCCACCGAGTACGAGATGAGGTTGCGGCGCACGAGGTCCGCCAGCGCCTGATCCATAGTCTGCATGCCGTGTTTGCCGCCGGCTTGCATGGCGGTGGTGATCTGATGGTTCTTCGATTCCCGGATCAGGTTGCGGATGCCCGACGTGGCGATCATCACCTCGACCGCAGGCACCCTTCCTTTTCCGGTCCGGAGCGGCACCAGCTGCTGAGTCATGATGGCCTGGATGGTTGACGCCAGCTGGACCCGGACCTGTTGCTGTTGATGGGAAGGAAACACATCGACCATCCGGTCGATGGTCTGCGGGGCGTCCTGGGTGTGCAGCGTCGCAAACACGAGGTGGCCCGTCTCGGCGGCGGTGAGGGCAGTTGAGATTGTCTCGAGGTCCCGCAACTCTCCAACCAGGATGACGTCGGGGTCCTGCCGAAGGGCATGCTTCAAGGCGGGCCCGAAACCGAGGGTGTCCGCTCCCACTTCGCGTTGGTTGACGATGGCTTGTTTGTGGACGTGCAGGAACTCGATCGGATCCTCAACGGTCAGGATATGGCAGGAACGTTTGGTGTTGACCATATCGATGAGAGCCGCAAGTGTCGTCGACTTTCCGGAGCCCGTCGGGCCGGTCACGAGTACGAGTCCGCGCTGCAGGTCGGCGAGCTCGCCGACAGACGGCGGGATGCCCAATTGCTGCAGTGACATGATGTCGGTTGGTATCGCCCGAAAGGCGGCGCCGATGGAGTCTCGCTGGAAGTAGACGTTCATTCGGAACCGACCTCGTCCCGGTACCGGATGGGAAGCGTCGAGCTCGAGCGTCTCCTCCAGCTTCTCTCGTTGTTTCTCGGTGAGAATGCTGTAGATCATCCGCCGGAGCTCGGCCGGTTTGAGGATCGGGAAGTCGTTCAGTCGCTCGAGTTTTCCGTGAACGCGGATCTGCGGCGGCGACCCGGCAGTCAGATGGAGGTCGGAACCTCCACGGTCGAGCTGGATCCCGAGCAACTCGTTCAAATGGAGGGTTTCGGGTTCCTTTACCGTCCCCACTTCGGCGGGCATTCCCGGTTGACGGACGAGTGGAACCTTCTCGACGCCGTGCACGAAGTCGATGGCTCGCTGAATTGCGGCTCGCGTCGCCAGTGCCAGGGTGACACCCAATCCCAGAGCCTTTTCGAGACGCACATGGGTTTCCGGATCGAAGGGATCGGCGACCGCCACGACGGCCTTTTCCTCCTCCATGCGAACCGGGATGGCCATGAGTTGTCGGGCCGCGTCTGCACTCAGGAGACCGACGGCTTCGGGGTCGAGCAGTGCGTCGTCGAGATCGATGTACAGCATGCCGACCCGGTCGGCGACCGCTCTGAGCAGATCCTCTTCGCGAACGTGCCCACCGTCGATCAGGAGCTTGGCAATCGGGACACCGGTGGTGGTCTCCTTCTCCAGGAGCCCTTCCAAACTGTCTTTGGAAAGCAACCGTCGATCAACGAGGAGCTCACCGAGTCTGCGTGATGCTGTGTTCATTTCTCTTTCCGGTTTCCCTTCGCGGCGACAAGCCTCACATGGGTTTCGGCACCGGGTCCAGCTACCTTGAAGGTTTCCCCGACAACGTCACCGTGTTGGGGGACCCACTAGATGATGACCCTCATGATCTCTTCGATCGACGTAAGTCCCAGGGCGACCTTCTCCATGCCATCTTCTCTCAGGGTTCTCATCCCGTTGGCGATGGCCGCCTTGGTGAGCATCTCCGTGGCAGCCCGCTCAACGGCCAGCAGCTCAATCTCCTCATTCACCGTCATCAATTCGTGGATCGCCAGGCGGCCGCGGTAACCCGTGCTCGAACAGTGTTTGCAGCCGACGGCGCGGTGCAGGGTCGGGACCTCATCGCGGTCCTCCATCGGGAAATTGGCTTCGCGCAAGGCCTCGGCGGTCGGGGCATAGGCCTCTTTGCACTGGCTGCACAACCGCCGTGCCAACCGCTGGGCGAGGACGGCGTCCAGCGCCGATCCGACCAGGAAAGGCTCGACACCCATCTCGATCAGCCGGCTCACGCTGGCCGGGGCGTTATTGGTGTGCAGGGTGGAAAGAACTAGGTGCCCGGTCAGCGCCGACTCAATCGCGATGTTGGCGGTCTCCTGGTCGCGGATCTCACCGACAAGCATGATGTCGGGGTCCTGGCGTAGGAACGAACGCAACGCCGAAGCGAAGTTCAGTCCTGCTTTTTTGTTCACCTGAACCTGGCTGATACCCGGCAGCCGGTATTCCACCGGGTCCTCGATCGTGACGATGTTGACCTCAGGCCGGTTGAGCACGTTGAGGGTTGCATACAGCGTTGTCGACTTGCCGGAACCGGTCGGCCCAACACACAGGATGGTCCCGTATGGCTTGCTGAATGATTCCTGGTAGCGGCGTTCGTTCTCGCCGAGGAAGCCCAGGTCCTTGAGCTCGAGCAGTGCCGTGCTGGTGTCGAGGAGTCGCATCACCACTTTCTCGCCATAGATGGTGGGCAGGCTCGAGACGCGGCAAGTCGAGTTGCTTGCCTGACACCTTGAGGTTGATGCGTCCGTCTTGCGGTCGACGACGTTCGGCGATGTCAATGTCTGCCATGATCTTGAGTCGGCTGACCAGTGCATTGGATATCGACCGGGGGGTGCGCATGATCTCGTGGAGCACACCGTCGATCCGAAACCGGACCCGGAGGTCTCGCTCGGTTGGTTCGATGTGGATGTCCGAGGCGCGATCGGCTGCTGCTCTGGTGATCAGCATATTGACCAACTTGACGACGGGCGCCTCGTCGGCGGCTGCTTCCACCGCCCGCAGATCATTGGTTTCGACTGCATCCTCAGCAGCCAGCTCGGCCATATCGGTTACCGAGTTGTCCAACGAGGCCATCCGCGATACGGCCGCTTCAACATCGGATCGAGTAGCAACCTTGAGAATCACCTCGCGCCCGGAGATGGCTCGGATGTCGTCGATCGCCAGCACATTGGCGGGATCGGCCATTGCTACGACCAGCTTCTCTTCTTCGAAACCAATCGGTAGAGCTGCGTAGCGGCGCGCCAGGGCTTCCGGAATCAGCGCCGCAGCGGCCGGGTCGACCGCTCCTTCGTCGAGATCTACAAACTCGATACCGATGTTCTTGGCGAGAACGCGAACGAGGTCTCGTTCCTCAACGAGGTTCTCCTCCACAAGCACACGCCCGAGGGGGCGCCCTGTCTCATGATGGAGATCCAATCCCCGCTTGAGGACTTCCTCGGTGACGATGCCCTCCTCGAGGAGGAGCGTCCCGAGATGTCCTGCATCTCGCTGCACCATGGCTCGGTTACTCACCAGCGTCCTTAGCTTCCTGGACCCGGGCACCGAGGCCGCGTCTGCGAGCTAATACCGGTGGGTTCGAATCATCGTCTGAACCGACCACATCCGACAAGGCGGACCGAAGCAGCACTTCGTCTTCCTCATCGCTAACCGCGGGCTCGGACGGGGCAGGTTCCGGCGCGGCAGCCTCGGCCGCGGCGGGCTCTTCGGTCGCAGTGGGCTCTTCGGTCGCAGTGGGCTCTTCGCCGTACCCGTAGGCGGCCGGGGGCGGCATGTCGACGACCTCGAGGAGGCCTTCGCGAGCCAGCTCTGCCATGATCTGCGCAACTGCGAAGTCGGTCATGCCGAGACGGCGGGCGACCTCTTCGATGCTTCCTTCCCCGTGAAGGGCGGCCAGGACTCTCCAGGTCGTGGCCGGCAGCGAGACCTCGTTGCGGTCGGTGAGATCGGGAACCATCCGCAGGTGGAACGTAATGGCCGGAATGACTTCTTCGATTTCCGCCCACAGTGTGTTGCGTTTTTCAGCTTCGGTAATGGAGTCATCGATTCCAACCACAATCCCGGTGTTGTATCGAGGTCCGACCGATTCGGAGAACTCGAAGTCTCCGTCAGTGCGGCGCATCAACCGGAAGATCACATCGGCGATTTGGTCTGCAACCAGGTCCGTCAATTGCTGTTCCGTTGCGTCTTCTACCAAGACTTCAAGGACGTTCTTCTCGCGGCGTTCAACGAGAACCCAGTCCTGAGAGTCGATGAGGCCGGCCCCCACGAGATCATCGACGAGGTCCTCCTCCCGACGCGTCGTGGCATAGGTCAGGGCACCTTCGGCGAGGTATATGCGGCCCTGCAGGTCGGCTGCATCGATTCGCAGCGTTCCGCTCTTCTGTGACCGTGCTAGCAATCGCAGCACCTCGGGGAGCGGGAACGCCTCGAGGGCACCGGTTAGCGACATGAAAGACTCCTCCGTACCGACTCCCAAGGAGTTTCGGCTGCCCTAGCCGGTCGCTTGAGCCTTTTGCAGCGCAGCCCGCATGGCTGCCATTGGTGCCGGGTGGCCCGTCCACAACGTGAACGAGGCGGTCGCTTGGGCGAGGAGCACATCGGTGCCGGTAGCGTGCGGCAAGGCCTGGCGCCCGGCCGCCAGCACCGCGGGCGTCATGCGGTCGCCGTAGGCCATATCGAGCAGCCCGGCCGACGAGTCAACAATGCCCGGCGGCAAGAACTCGCCTCCCATTCCCAGCGGGGTGGCGTTGACGATCACGGCACCGGGCACGGGCCTCCCCCACTGGATTGCCTGTGCGTCGACATCAAGAGTCGCCGCCAGGCCCTGTGCGGCCGCAAAGCGCCGCGACGCAATGAAGAGCTGGTTCGACGCAAGTGCGATCAATGCTGCTGCAGCCGCTCCACCGGAGCCCAGCACCAGCACCGGGCCATCCTCAGGAAGACCGGCCTCCGCCCAGGCAGCTCGAATGCCGTCGATGTCCGTGCTGTGGCCCGTCAATCGAGAGCCCTGCACAACAATCGTGTTGACCGACCCGGCCCGTTCTGCCCCGGCCGAGCAATCGTCCATCAACTCAAACGCCAGCCGTTTGTGAGGCATAGTGACGTTCGCACCGTGCCATCGTCCTGCCCGGAGGTCGGCGCACCCGCTTCGGAAACCTTCCTCGTCGACTCGAAAAGCCCGGTAGCTGCCATCCAATCCGGCCGCCTCGAGTCCTGCCTGCTGGATGATTGGCGAAAAGGAGTGTTCGACCGGGTCACCAAAAAGGACGAGATCGAAGACCGTCACCTTGTCACCGGAAATGTCATGGAATGAGGCCGTCATTCACGGCTTGCTGCTTGAAGGCCAGGAACTCGTCGTAGCTGGCGGTGAACGAGTGCTCCCCAGTGGGCGAGGTCAGAACGTAGTACAGGAAATCGGTCTCTGCAGAGTCGGCCGCTGCCTCCAGCGAAGCGCGGCCCGGTCCGCCGATCGGCGTGGGCGGCAGGCCCGCGAATTTCCTAGTGTTATAGGGCGAATCGACCTCGAGATCGGTGACCGTCAACGCTTTGCCCCGCTCACCGATTGCGTAGATGACGGTGGCATCGATCCCAAGCACCATTGGCACTCCTAGTCGATTCACCACCACGCTGGCGATCAACGGGCGGTCACCGTCGACTCCGGCTTCGGCTTCGACCAGGGAGGCGATGATGATGCCCTCGTACACGGTCAAACCTCTCGATTCCAGCTGTGACCAATCGATCGCGGCGACCCGCCGCTGCATGGTGTCTGCCAGTCGCTGGAGGATGTCCTGCGGGCTCGCGTCGAGCGGAAAGTCATAGGTATCGGGAAAGAGCAGGCCCTCCCACGAGATCGGATCGGACGCAGGGCCCTGCAGCAGTGGCGTGTTCACGCTGCCCAGGGCGGCGCCAATTTCGGCGGTCTCGAAGTCGGTTTGACGGGCGATCTCCTCGATAACCTCATCGATCCATAGTCCCTCCCTGACCACGATCCGGAAGGTCTCGATTACCGGCCCGGTGAGCAGCATGTCGATGACGGCGTCATTGGACATCCCGGTCTCCAGGTCGTACCGCCCGGCTTGGAGACGTTCGGCCGTCTCTGTGGTGCGCACCGCCAACTCGAACTGCCCGGCGGAAGCAACGACGCCGGCTTCGGCGAGGAGAACCCCGATCTGGCGGGCCGCCGAACCCGGGGGGATCTCGACGGAGACCGGCAAACCCGGTTCGAGGCCCGGAGGGGCGGTCACATCGGACACCCCTCCGAGTCCACCCACCCAATCGGCCAACTCCCGGGCACCGAAGTAGGCACCGCCCAGGATCACCACGAGGAGCAGGAGACCTCCCAGACGCTGCAGACCATGTCCGCCGTTTCCCTCCCCGGGGATGGCCATCACAGACCGTCCAGGTAGTGCTGAAGCATGACTGCAGCCGCCACCTTGTCGACCAGCTGCTTGCGGCGTTGGCGACGGACGTTGGCACCGATCAGCGACTGCTCAGCCGTTTTCGTGGTGAAACGCTCGTCGGCCAGTGTGACCGGCAAACCGCTCAACTCCCCGACCCGTGTGGCCAGTCGACGGGCCCCTTCGGTCGATTGGGTGTCGGCACCTGCCAGATTCAATGGAAGACCGACGACGATCAATTCAACATCGTTCTCATCGATGAGCGCGCGGAACATGGCGTCGAGGCTTGCGGAGTCGGCCTCGAGCACCGTGAACGGCTGGGCAGTCATACGGAGTGCGTCGGACATAGCCACGCCGATGCGTCGCGTCCCGTAATCGAGCCCCATGATCCGGCCCAGAGTCATACCTCCATCAAGGCGCGGCCGGTCGCTTCTCTGGCAGCATCCAGGGCCTCTTCCAACCGCTCACCGTTGGGGCCTCCGGCCTGTGCTAGTTCGGGGTCACGGCTGCCACCCCCGCCCAGAAGGCGGGCCCCCGGGAGAATGACTTCTGCTGCGGAGACTCCGGCGGCAACCAGTTCAGCGGAAACCGCGCCAACCAGGGCGCCTTTGCCTGCGTTGGTGCTACCGAGCACGACGATGGATCTACCGAGATGTTCCCGAACCTGGAGGGCCAGAGCCCGCAGCTGATCCGGGGGCATCTCTCCGGCGGCAGCAACCACCCACTTGGCCTCCCCGTGCTGCTCCGCCGCGGTGGCGATCTCGACGGCTTCCGCCGCACGTGAACTCTGACCGACCGCCGCAAGTTTCTCTTCGAGTTCTTTGGCTCTTTCGAGAAGGGCCTCAACACGAGCCGGAACCTCATCGGGTTGGGTTCGCAGCAGCCGGCCGGTCTCGGTCAATCGCCTCCGTAGACCCGCCAAGTATTCGTATGCATGATCACCGGAGAAAGCCTCGATGCGCCGCAGGTTCGATCCGATCGACGACTCCCCCATGACGACCAACGGGCCAACCTGGCCGGCCGACGGAGTATGCGTCCCACCACACAGTTCCTTGGAAAAGTCGCCAATCTCGACCACCCGCACTACCTCGCCGTACTTGTCGCCGAAAAACGCCAGCGCTCCAAGAGCTTGCGCCTCGTCCTTGCTCGTCTCGAAGGCCCGCACTCCGGCGTTGGCAATGACCCGTTCGTTGGCCAGGCGCTCGACTTCAGAGAACTCGTCTTCATCAAGACCGCCAAAATGGCTGAAATCGAACCGCAAGCGTCCGTTCTGGACGAGCGAGCCCGCTTGCTGCACGTGTTGACCCAGGACCTTGCGAAGGGCCCAGTGGAGGACATGAGTCCCGGTGTGGCTCTTGCGGATTCCTTCTCGCCTCGGTGAATCGATGCGAGCTTCGGCGTCCTGTCCCACCTGCACAAAGCCCTTCGACACGATCGCCCGGTGACCGTTGAGGCCCGGCACCCCCGCTTGCGTGTCTTTGACTACCAGGCGGCCGGTCCCGGTCTCGATCAACCCGGTGTCGCCTACCTGGCCACCCGCCTCGGCGTAGAACGGGGTGCGGTCGAGGAACACCTCGATCTCCTGACCCTCCTCGGCCCGATCGACGGTTTCGCCCTCCCGCAACAACGACAGAACCCTGCTCCGGCTGGCTTCATCGCTGTATCCGAGAAACTCGGTTGGCCCGATGTCCTCGAGCAACAGGCGGTAGGCATCGGCCGTTGCTGCGTCGTCGCTCCCCTTCCAGGCAGCCCGGGCTTTCCGGCGCTGTCCTTCCATGGCAGTTTCGAACGCGCCCACATCGATCTCGATGCCTCGCTCGGCCGCGATCTCCTTGGTGAGCTCGACCGGGAAGCCGAACGTGTCGTGCAACTTGAAGGTCGTCTCACCGGACAGACGATCACCCGCACCGATGGTTTCGAGTTCGGACTCCAGCAACGTATGACCGGACTTCAAGGTCTGGCGAAAGCGGCCTTCTTCGCGGGTCACCACGTCGGTTATGAAGTCTTGCTGACCCGACAATTCGGGATAACCGGGCGCCATGACCTCGACGGTGGCCCTGACGAGTTCCGGCGTAATGAGCCCGTCGCCTCCGAGTCGCCATGCGTGCCGAACGGCCCGACGCAGGATACGGCGCAACACATAACCCCGTCCATCGTTCGAAGGAACGACTCCATCGCCGATGAGGAAGGTCATGGCTCGTCCATGGTCGGCCAGGACCCGCAGAGAAACGTCCACCATCGGATCGTCTCCGTACGTAACCGCAGCGGCGCGAGCCGCAGTGTCAAGGACGTGGCGGACCACGTCGATATCGAAGATCGTTTCTGCGCCTTGCATGACGGTGGCCATCCGCTCCAGGCCCATGCCGGTGTCAATGCTCTTGGCCGGAAGGTCACCGACCACGTGGTACGGCTCATCCTGAATGTTCTGCATGAAGACGAGGTTCCAGATCTCCACGAACCGTTCCTCGTCGACGACCGGACCGCCATCCGGTCCGTATGCCGGTCCACGATCGTAGAAGATCTCGGAGCTCGGTCCGCATGGTCCCGGCACCCCCATCTGCCAGAAGTTGTCGTGGCCGCGTCGCTGCAATCGATGCGGCTCAACCCCCACCTTCTCGAGCCAGATCTGGGCGGCCTCATCGTCGGTCTCGTGAACCGTGAACCACAGGAATGCGGGGTCGATGCCAAACCCCTCGGTGACGAGTTCGTACGCCCAGGGAATCGCGTCTTCTTTGAAGTAGTCGCCGAAGCTGAAGTTCCCGAGCATTTCAAAGAAGCTGGCGTGGCGGGCCGTCGTCCCGATGATGTCGATGTCGACCGTTCGGACGCACTTCTGCGAAGAGACGGCTCGCAGCCACGGCGGTTGTTCCTCACCCAGGAAGTACGGCTTGAACGGCACCATTCCTGCATTGTTCAGCAAGAGCGTCGGGTCGACCGGAATGAGAGACGCGGAGGGACGGACCACGTGGGAGCGGTCTTCAAAGAACCTCAGGTAGGTAGATCGAAGCTGGTTGGAATCCATGAATGCAACAGGTTAGTGGGCGGGAGGCTTCAGCCCTGACCGTTGGGCGAACGCAAGCGGGAACCGGCCCCTTCGAGGGCATCTGCCACCGATAGCACGGCAGTACGGCGCAGATTGGCAGGGGTCAAAGCTTCCCGGGCCCGTGAGATTCTCGCCATGACCCAGGCCGACCCGCCGACGCCGGCCAAAGTCCCGATCACGAACCAGAGGGAACGCTTGAACATGGATGCCAGAGTACCCGGTCAATCCCGGGGTGGCTTACCGAGTGCTTGGTCGGACTGCTTCAGCCGTTCAGCCAGCGCGGCCTCGGCCCCCTGGTCGGTCGGGTGGAACAGGATGCTCCCTGCTGCCCCGTCTGGCAGATATTGCTGGCGGACGATATGGCCCGGGTGTTCGTGCGGATACCGGTAGCCGTCCCCGTGGCCGAGTACCGCGGCACCTTGATAGCCGGCCTGGCGCAGGTGAATGGGAACCTGCCCTCCCGGGGTGTTTTCCACAGCCCCCCGGGCTGCGCCCATCGCCGCCTTGACCGAGTCGGATTTTGGGGCGGCAGCGAGGTAGAGAACAGCGTGACTGAGGGCAAAGGCGGCTTCCGGCAATCCAACGTAGGACAACGCTTGACCGGCGGCGACCGCCACGGACAACGCCCCCGAATCGGCCAACCCGACGTCTTCCGAAGCGAAGACAATCATGCGCCTGATGATGAATTCCGGATCTTCGCCCGCTTCCAGCATGGTATGCAGCCAGTACAGGGAGGCGTCGGGATCAGATCCTCGCATGGACTTGATGAAGGCCGAAATCACGTCGTAGTGCTGATCTCCGGCCTTGTCGTACCGAACAATGCGGCGTTGCAGGGCTTCTTCAATGCGGGCAAACGTGATCCGCTGGTCGGCGGAGCGAGCCAGGAACGCCGCCATTTCCAGGGCATTCAGAGCCAGGCGAGCGTCCCCTCCGCATCGCTCGGCAAGGGCGGTCCTGGCTTCCTCGTCGATGTGCAGATCGAAAGCTCCCAGGCCCCGATCGGGGTCGGAAAGAGCCCGATCGATGAGATCTGCCACTTCATCCGGCTCCAGCCGGTCCAGGCGGAACAAGGTCGATCGTGAGATCAGCGGCGAGTTGACCTCGAAGAACGGGTTTTCGGTCGTAGCGCCGACCAGTACAAGCGTTCCATCCTCGACGCCGGGAAGCAGAGCATCCTGCTGCGATTTGCTGAACCGGTGGATCTCGTCCAGGAAGAGAACGGTCCGCCGGTCTTCCTCGCCTAACCGCCGCCTGGCTCCGGCGAGCACCTCCCGGACATCCTTGACACCTGCAGACGTGGCCGACAGCTGTTCGAAGTGGGCTTCCGATTGCGCAGCAACCAGCCTGGCCAGTGTGGTCTTGCCGGTGCCGGGCGGCCCCCACAAGATCATGGAGACCGGCCGTCCTGCTTCGATCATGGTCCTGAAGGCAGCGCCGGAGGCCACCAGGTGAGACTGCCCGGCAATCTCGTCCAGCGTGCGCGGCCTCATCCGCGTCGCCAGGGGAGCTATTTCGGCCTGGCGAGCTTCCCGATGCGCCGCAAAGAGATCATCCATCTTCCAGATCCGGACCATCGGCATCGAGCCCGACTCGAACCTCGATTCCCAGTTCGGCGAGCTGCAACGGATCGACGGCGGTCGGTGAACCGGTCATCGGATCGATCCCCGTTTGTGTCTTGGGGAAAGGAATGACATCCCGGATACTGGTCTCCTGCTGCAGAATCGCCAGGAAGCGGTCGACTCCCAGTGCGAAGCCGGCATGCGGAGGCGTACCGAACCGGAGGGCTTTGACGAACCAGCCGAAACGTCGCTCGGCCTCCTCAGGGGAGATGCCGAGTATGTTGAAAACCTCCTGTTGAACCTCCGGGTCGTGGATCCGAACCGAGCCGGAGCCAAGCTCGCTGCCGTTCAGAACCAGGTCGTACGCTTTGGCGATCGCCTGGCCGGGTCGTTCGCGCATCTCGGTGAGATCGACAGGAGCGGTGAAGGGATGATGGGAAGGTGCAAGTCCACCTCCTTCTACCTCGTCGAACACGGGGAAGTCGATCACCCAGAGGAACCTCAGGTCGTCGTGCCCGGCGGGTTTGCCCAGGTGGAGGCGCAGCTGACCCAAGACGTGCGCCGCCGTTGAAGCTGCGTCGGCCACCAGCAGGAGTAGATCTCCCGGAGCACCTTCCAACCTTTCAATGATGGCGCCGGTCTCGGCTTGGGAGAGGAATTTGGCCGTGGGAGAGCGCAACGTACCGTCTTTCTCGACAACGGCCGACACGAGCCCTTTTGCCCCCAATTCCTTGGCCCGGGTGGCCAAACCATCGAGCTGGGATCGGGACATCTCTTGCTCCCCCGCGTTCAGACCCCGAATGACTCCACCCGCCTCCCGGGTAGCCGAGAACGCCCGGAACTCTGTGTCTGCAAAGATTTCGGTGAGATCGGAGATCTCCATCCCGAAACGCACGTCGGGCTTGTCTGTTCCGAAACGGAGTAAGGCTTCGGCGTACGTCAGACGCCTGAACGGAACCTCAAGAGTGACCCCCCGCAACCGTTTCACAACGTCGTGCACAACAGCTTCGAAAGTCTCGAGAACGCCTTCGCGATCCCAGAACGACCCCTCGACGTCGAGCTGGGTGAACTCGAGCTGGCGGTCGCTGCGGAAATCCTCGTCGCGATAGCAACGGGCGATCTGGTAGTACCGGTCGACACCGCCAACCATCAAGAGTTGTTTGAACAGCTGTGGCGATTGCGGCAAAGCGTAGAAGTCGCCGCGGCGAAGCCTGCTCGGCACCAGCATGTCGCGAGCGCCCTCCGGCGTCGAACGAATCAGCGTTGGCGTTTCCACTTCGAGAAACCCTCGTTCCCCCAAGACTTCTCGCATTGCGGCTGACGCCAGCGACCGAGCGCGCAGGTTCTTTGCCATGCGTGGTCGGCGCAGATCGAGGTAGCGATACTCCAGACGCAGACGTTCGTCCGCCTCGGCTCGATCGTCGATGATGAACGGAAGCGGCTCCGACTTGCTGAGAACAACCAGTTCATCGGCGGCCAGTTCGACCTTCCCCGTCGCCATCTCGGCATTCTCCATCCCCGCCGGCCTGTGCTGAACCGTGCCCTCGACCGTGATGCAGTACTCCATGCGCAGGTCCCGGGCCGCTGGCACTTCGGCCGGGTCGATCAACACCTGCACTAGTCCGGAAGCGTCCCGCAGATCGAAGAAATACACGCCGCCCTGATCGCGCCGTCGTGCCACCCATCCTGCCAGGCGGACCCGATCACCGACCCGATCCTCAGACACATCCGCCGCATATGCGGTCCGATATGGCTGTTCGCCCCCTACAGCCGTTGCGCCCATGCTTCAACCTCCTCAATGGAAATGGCCTCCTGGGTGCCGCTGGTCAGGTCTCTGGCCGCGACCAAACCGTCTGCCCATTCGTCGCCGATCACCAGGGCTCCGGCAGCTCCCCTCCGATCCGCTGCCCGAAACTGAGCTTTGACCGATCTGCCGTCTATGTCGAGATCAACGCGGAGGCCCCGACGCCGTAAATCGGAAGCAAGCCGGATCCCTTCGAGTCGACGGTCTCCTGCGATCACAATGTAGAGGTCGAGCGGGTCGGGCTCGCTCGCCTCGCCTAGCGTGAGCACAATCCGGTCAATGCCAAGAGCGAATCCGACTCCCGGCACGGGCTTGCCTCCCAGCAGTTCGGCCAGCCCGTCGTACCTGCCCCCGCCGCCCACCGCATTCTGGGCGGCATCAAGATCGGTCGCCACATATTCGAAGGCCGTCCGTTCGTAGTAGTCGAGGCCCCTGACCAGCCGGGGCGCTTGTTCAAAGGGAACCTCGAGGCGGGCCAGGATCGTCAGCACCTGATTGTGATGGGCGGCACACTCTTCGCAGAGGTGGTCCACCGGCGACGGAGCATCGGAAAGGCCCGGCGCACATACCTTGCAGTCGAGAACTCGCATCGGATTGGTGTCGAGCCGCCGCACACTGTCTTCGCACAACAGGTCGCGACGCTGCTCCAGGTAGGCAGTCAACACTTCGAGATACGCAGGCCGGCAGCGACGATCGCCAATCGAATTCACTTGCACGTTCAATCCGGGTACACCGGCTTCGATGAGATAGCGGTATCCCAGCTCGATGACCTCGGCGTCGGCTGCAGCTGCCCTGGAACCGAGGTATTCGACGCCGACTTGATAGAACTGGCGACGGCGCCCGGCCTGGGGTCGTTCGTACCGGAACATTGGACCCGAGTAGGCCCCCTTCAGGATTCCGTCGGCACCCGCCTCGAGAAAGGCCCGGACCACCGGTGCGGTGCCCTCCGGTCGGAGGGTCAGCGACCTCCCGCCCTTGTCATCGAATGTGTACATCTGCTTCTCAACGACTTCAGTACCTTCTCCCACCCCGCGCAGGAACACTTCTGTCGCTTCGAAGATCGGAGTCTGGACCAGGTCATACCCGTACCGGGACGCCCAATCCTCCCAGTCGAGCAGCAATCGGCGCCAGGTGTGGGAGGCAGGCGGGAACAGGTCGTCTGTGCCTTTGGGTGCGTGGAGGGTCATTCAGGTCAACTCTTGAAGAAAAGGATTTGTGAGGCGTTCGCGAGCCAGCGTAGTCGTGGGTCCGTGGCCCGGGTACACGACCGTCGGATCCTCCAGCGGCAGCACCTTCGTCCGCATACTGCCCATCAAGGTGTCGTAGTCGCCGCCGGGGAGATCGGTGCGACCGATGGAGCCTGCGAACAAGTGATCGCCCGAAAACAGCACACCCTCCTGGCGGATCAGGAAGCAACAGTGACCGGGCGTGTGCCCGGGCGTATGGACGACCTCAATGTCGAGACCCGCGAGACGGAGGATCTGTCCGTCGGAAAGCGAGATCCGATGGGCTGGGGGCGCAAAATCCCCGGGAGGAACCATCCCGAACAACATGCGAAGCTGCCCGAGAGGATCAAGAGTGAGGTAATCGTCATCGGGATGGACGTAGGCTTCGATTCCCTTCGCACCCACGACGACGCCTGCAGCCCCGGTGTGGTCGATGTGCCCATGGGTCAGGAGCAAGGCCACCGGTGTCACCCGGTGTTCGGCCAGCAGTTCTATCACGCCGTCTGGATCAGGGGGGGCGTCGATGAGCACTCCCGGTCCCCCGGCCTCCGGAGCAAGGACCCAGCAATTGGTCTCGGCGAGCCACAACGATCTTCCGGCGATGAGCAAGAACACTTCCCGAATCAGCTGGGAATCAGGGTAGTTCAGCCGGCGCCTTGCCCGTGGGTGCTACGGCAACGCCCAGGCAGGCAGCGGCAACTCGGTCCAGTCCTCGTACGACCAGTCGTTCACCAGCAATGGATAGAACGGCGGTCGTACATACTGCATGCGATCGTCGAACCCGTACTGGGCAAAGGGGAACTGCCCCGAAATCGACCCGGTACTGCGAGTGGCGATCGACCCGTTCGTTATGAGGGTCGAGTTGGATGGGGTCGGAGCGATTGCCCGCCATTTGTCGTACTGACCGAGCAAAGCCGCGCTGATGTAGAACTCCCGGTCGGCGCCGGTGGCACCTCCGTACACGATGACCTCGTCGGAAGCGATCAGACCGAGCACGTCGAACGAGTTGAGATCGTCGTACGTCGTATCGGCGTTGAGGATCACATTCTTCTTGTCGGTGACCGTTCCCGCGTAGATCGTGAGGGACCCTCGCAAGATGGCCTCGCTGAAGCCGTCGGGCCCGAGGCGGTCATCGTTGAAGCCGCCGGCGAAGGATCGGTCCCCGATGACCACATGCTCGTTCGTCCAGACCGTCCCGTTGGTGGGGATATCCTCGGTCGTGCAGGTGTTGAACTCTGCCGACTGCCCGTTGGTCCACCACCAGGTCTCGCTGTGGTTGGTGGTCGACTTGCACACCCGGAGTTTCCCCTCGCCGGCTCCGGTCACAAACGGATGAATCCGCCAACCATCGGCGTCGGCATCGTCCAGACACAGACCTCCGCCGGAACAGGCGGCGGACTCCAGGGTGTCGAGATCGTCCCAGAAATCGTTGAAGTCGAGCGGTTGCGGATAGGCGTCACGGATGTCGTTGTACGAGCCGCTCGGGGTGCTCTCCCACCCTTCGGCACCGTCCAGCCAGGTTGGAGGATTCGTGATCGTGTCCTCGGCGAAAACGTCGGCGTGCGCTCTCCCATTCGTCCCGTAGCTCACATCGCCGCCCGAATACACCTTGCCCCAGGTCTCCCGGTTGGACCCGTAGGAGAGATCGTTTTCGGTGACCCGGTAGAACTCCGACAGTGACGTTGCCTGCACCGTTGCCGAAACCGCTCGTCTGTGAACCCAGTCGCCCCGCTTGCCAACTACCAGGACTTCGAGCGGCTGATTCCTTGGCGGATACACTTCCATGAGGACGCCGATGTCGTCACGAGCGGCGGCCAGTGCCCCATCCAGAATGGGATGGACATACCAATCCTGATCCGGGTTGCCGTCGCCGTCGCGGTCGGGATCCTCATAGGTCCACTCTTCACAATCGGGCCACGGCCATGCGTTTCCCGGCTGCACGGCCGGTTGCCCGTTTCCTGCCGAGGTGACCGTCACACAGACCCGAGCCCGTTCGCCCTCGTCGACCCAGTGCATGAAATAGAGCGGGTCCAGAGTCAGCTTGGCCGCGTAGCGCTCGAGCATGGCTTCGGCCCCGGCGACCACGATATCTTCGCGCGCCTGGAACTCAGATTGCTGCCGTTGGGTGATGGCTTCCCGCAACAGGAGCGTCGTGAAGAGGGTGAGAACCAGAATGCTCACCAGCACAGTGGCCAGAGCCAGTCCCGAGTCGTTACGAAGCCGGGGCATTGCGCAACCTCACTTCTTCGTGGATTTCGTAGTCCCCCGGGTTGTCCTTGACACTGGGATCAACCCGCAGGTCGATGACCACGAGCGGAAATTTGCAGCGTGTCACTGCATCGCAGGAGGCGACCGTGGTGCGAGCCGAAGGAGTACCCACCCACTTCACCCCGGAGAACAGTGGCCCACCGGTCAAGTAGGGATCTGCCAGGACCGACGTCAGAACAATCTCCTGGCGATCCAGCGTGTTGTCTGCGTAGGTGAATGCCGGTGGCACGGACGAAACGTCGGCTTGGATCACAGTCTTCTGTAAATCACACACGCCTCCGTTGTTTCCGTTGCTGCAGTTCACCAGTTCGTAGGTGTGCTTCTCCGGCACCCCATCCAGGGGGAGCCGGTCGCTATAGAAAGTGAGCTTGTTCCAAGCCATTTCCAGCAGGGGCAGGGCGGTTGCGGCCTCAGACGGTGGGACCGCCTGGCGAATCTCTACGACCATCTCCCGGATCACCGGTCGCACCTCGCGCTCGGCGTCGCTCAACGCCAACTGGGTGCCCACGTTCCCGAAGAATCCGAGCAGGAGAGAGGAGAATGCCGCGAGTGCAATGCCCATGACCATGACGGTCACCGACATTTCCGTGAGGGTGAGACCCCGCTGGTCCCGGTGCAAGAGGGCGAGCGTCCGTTTCATGGTCTCGGGCAGTCAGTAGAGCTCGACCAGAAGGCGTTTCCGCCGACGCTCACGTTGACCGTGGCGTTCCGGGTTCGAGGATTGCCGTTGGTGCGAAGCTTCACGCAAACCTTCCGCACATCCCATGCACCCGGCGCTCAACCGTCACGGACGCCTCGCCTGAGGAGCCAATCGGATAGACGTCCGTCCAGTCGTCGGGGGCGCCGCCATCCGGGCGATACCGGAAGTACTGCACGTAGTCGGGTTTGTCCTCGTGGAAGTCGATCTCCCCGGTGTTGGCCGGCGAGGTGAGTGCGACCGTCCGTGAGTTGATGCCCGCGATGTTGTTGATGAAATCACTGCCCGGATCGTGACCGCTGGGCGACGTGACATCGATGGCGACGTCGAATCCGTCATAGGACCAGGAGTAATCGACGTACCCGTCGACGTCGGTAGTCAACGTGAACGGGACTTCGAATTCGGGATCGATGGTCACACTGGCCCCCGAAATCGGCGACCCGCCGTCGTCAACGACGAGAACGACAAGAAACACATCCGTCGACTGCTCGAGGTAGAAGGCTTCTTCGTGCACGACGTCGGTCGGGTAATCCTCGGGAACGACGACGTCGAATTTGGTTTCGAGGCTGTACCCGAGGGCGGTGGCGGTCATGTCGTAGGAACCCGGGACAACCGGGACGCCGTTCAGCTCGGTGATCGTGAAGCCGGTGCCCGTCCACTCGGGATCGAGTTCTGTGAAGCCGTGTATTGTGCCGTCGTAGTCGATCGTCAGATCGATGTCGGTGACGATCGGAAGCAGGGTCGTGTCGTCGAAGAGCTCCACTACGATCTCGGCCGGGCGGTAGATCCGGAGAGGCACCGTGGCGGTCTCGGTTGGCCCCATGTGGGCCCGGTCGGTCTCGACATCGATGTCAGTCGGATGGATCCGCCAGCCGGCGGCCTCATAGGAGGTTTGGGTGGCTCCCAACCGGGCGTAGTAGTAATAGTCGGTTGCTCCGCTCTCACTGGCGGGCACACCGGCAAAAAGCTGCGTCTGGCCGGGAGTTCCCAAGAAGGGGTAGAACGCCGTGTCCTTGACCAGCACCACCTGGGGATATCCGACGGCGCTGGGCGGTTTCGTGACCGGCTCTTCCTTGATCAGCTCAACGATGACATTGGCTTTGCCTTCATGGGCGGCAATGTTGGGAGGTGCCATGATGGTTTGCATTACGATCGGCTTCACGGCCCCGGAGTGGTGGCCGACCGTCACCGTGACTTCTTTGTAGTCGATGCCCATATCGGGCAAACCCTCGACCCCGTCGCCGCCCTGGGGAACAACGTCTTCACCGGGGTTGATGCTGCCGAAGTACTTGACATCGGTAGTGACGATGAAGTCGATGCTTTGAGCCGTCACCGTCTCGCTGGCCACCAGGATGCCCTCCGGTACGCCGAGCGGGAAGCCGATGTCTTCGTAGTCGAGCGACCGGAGTTCCTCCACCCGGGCCTGGGCGAGGTTGGAAGCGATAGTGGCGAGCTTGGCCTCGCTGAGCACATCGAAACCGGCCAGAACCGGAGTAATGGTGAGGATGATGGCGATACTCAGGAGCGAGAGCGCGACCAGCGCCTCGACGAGGGTAAAGCCGTCTTCACCGTGCAAGCGGGCAGAGAACTTCCTCATGGAGTATCTATCGGCCTTCCAGCCACCACAGCGCATGACCAACAGAACAAATCCATTGCTGACTAGTCACCGGTCACCGACGGCGTACACCTCAAGATCGGCGGATACGCCGGGGTCTTGATGGTTGTCTAGCTGGAGGAGCGTGGAACCAATCGGTAGGCATCGAACACTGAATCGACGGCGCGGAAAGAGGCCACCATGGTCTCGACCTGTCCGGGGTCGCCCAGTTCGATCTCGTACCGGAGCATGGCGACCAGGTCACGGCCCACCGAGGACGAGGAAGCCAGGATATTGCCGCCGACATCGGAAATCAGCGAGGTGACATCGCGCAACAGTTTCGGTCGATCCAGGGCTTCCACCTGGATCCAGACGGAGAAGCGTCCGACCCGGTCGGGAGCCCACGCAACCTCGATCATGCGCTCGGTCCGGTCACCCATGGCGACCACGTTGGTGCAGTCCGATCGGTGCACCGACACGCCCCGCCCGACCGTCACGAACCCGACGATGTCATCTCCCGGGACCGGAGCGCAACAGCGGGCGATCCGCACCCAGACATCGTCGAGACCTTCAACGATCACACCGGTGCCTGAGTGCGTCGGTCGTTCGCGGGGTATGTCGGGCAGCACGCCCTCTTCCGGGCGCGGGGTCTCCGGTTTGGCCAGCCTGGCCACCCGGCCGGCCACGGTGGCCGCACCGACGGTGCCCTCTCCGATCGCAACGAAGACGGCATCGAGGTCGGAAAGGCCGAGTTGTTCCCCGACACTCACCAGGAGGGTATCCCGGGCAGCGGCCGAGAGGCCCAACTGTTCCTTGCGTAAAGCAGCCAGCACGCTTTCCCGGCCGTCCGTCAAAGCGGCCTCCCGTCGCTCCTTCGTGAACCATTGACGGATCTTGGCCTTGGCCCGGGTGGTGCGGACGAAACTCAGCCAATCCTGGCTGGGAGCCGCATCCTGGGCCTTTGAAGTCACAATCTCAACAATGTCGCCCGATTCCAGCCTGGTGGCGAGCTGGACGAGTCGACCGTTCACTTTGGCGCCAACGCACCGGTGGCCCACTTCGGTGTGGACCGTGTATGCAAAATCGACCGGAGTCGCTCCGCGCGGGAGCGTTTTGACATCGCCGCCGGGGGTCAACACAAAGACCTCGTCCTGGTACAGATCGAGTTTCAGACTGGCCAGAAACTCGTTGGGGTCGGCGTATTCATCCTGGAGGAACCGCAGGTCGGCCATCCACGGCAGATCGTCGTCGGAGATCCCCTCCTTGTACCGCCAGTGAGCGGCGATGCCGAACTCGGCTCTTTGGTGCATCTCCTCGGTGCGCATCTGCACCTCCAGCGGTTTGCCTTCCGGACCGATCACCGTCGTGTGCAGGCTCTGGTAGAGGTTGAATTTCGGCATTGCGATGTAGTCCTTGAAACGGCCATGCACGGGCGGCCACACGGAGTGAATCAAGCCAAGTGCGGCGTAGCAGTCGCGCACGTCGTCGACGATGATCCGGATCCCGATCAGATCATGAATCTTTTCGAAGGGCAAACCGGTCGTCATCATCTTTCGGTAGATCGAGTAGTGGTGTTTTGGACGGCCGGTCACATCGGCCCGGATGGCCGCGTCGCGTAGGAGCGCCTCGACGTGTTCCACCGCGGTCCGAATCTGCGCATCTCGCTCGGGCGCCCGCTGCTGGAGAAGTGTGTCGATCTCGAGATGCCGTTTCGGATACAGAATTGCGAAACAGCGGTCTTCCATTTCGTGCTTGATCTCTTGCACGCCGAGCCGATGGGCCAACGGGGCATAGACTTCGAGCGTTTCCCGCCCGATTCTTTCTTGTTTGGCGGGCGGCAGCGGCGCAATCGTCCTGAGGTTGTGAAGCCGGTCGGCCAGTTTTATCAGCAGGACGCGCACATCCTGGGCCATGGCGACCACCATTTTGCGGATCGTGGCTGCCTGGGCTTCCTCTCGTGTTCCAAAACGGATCCGGTCCAGCTTGGTGACCCCGTCGATCATCCGCGCAACTTCCGGACCGAACTCAGCCTCTACTTCCTCCAGGGTGACATCGGTGTCTTCGACTGTGTCGTGAAGGAGAGCCGCCGCCAGCGTGTCGGCATCGAGGCCGTATTCGGCCAGAATCTGCGTGACTGCCAGCGGGTGGCTGATGTACGGCTCTCCGGTCTTCCGGAATTGGCCGAGGTGCATTCTCTGGCCGAGCGTATACGCCTGATGGATTCTCCGGTCGGGAGCGTTCGGGTAGTGCGCGTTGAAGGCCGCCAGAATGGGCGCAAGCTCGGCGACAACGGCGTCGTCGGGTCGGAGCGCCGGTTCAGCCGCCGTCATAGGTGACCAGGGAGTGCAGCTCCACATCATGCAATGCTGCTTTCCCGTTGAGGAATCCCAGCTCCAGAAATACGGCAACGCCGGCCACCTCGGCCCCTAGACGACGCAGCAGCCGGACCGCGGCGGCCGCCGTCCCGCCGGTCGCCAGGACGTCGTCGACGACCAGGACCCGGTCACCGACCTCCACGGCATCCTGATGGATTTCCAGGGCATCCCGGCCGTACTCGAGCTCGTAGTCCTCGCGAACAACCTTCCATGGGAGTTTGCCGGGTTTGCGGATGGGAATGAACCCGGTTCGGAGAGCCTCCGCGACCGGCGTGGCCAGAATGAAGCCGCGGGCTTCGATTCCGGCCACTTTGTCGATTCTCCCCGTAAACGGTGACGCCAGGTCATCAACAAGGGCAGTGAAGGCCTCGCGGTTGGCCAGCACCGGGGTTATGTCCTTGAAGACTATTCCGGGTTCCGGAAAGTCGAGTACGTCTCGAACCAGCTCGGCGTAGTTACGTGCGTCCACCGCACGATTGTACATCGGCCGGGGAATCCGGACGTTGTATGGCCGTGAAGCCTACCGCCGCCGCTTTTTCGGTGGTCGCGGAGTGGCGCCGGAGGTAGGACGGGGACGGGCCTTCGCCGCGCCCGGCTGGGCCGGCACGGAAGGGCGGACGGCGTCCTCGGTTGTCCTGGTGGCCCGCCGCCGGATACGGGTCCATTCCTCTTCTCGCTCTTTCCACACCGCCAGTAGTGGCGACGCAACCCCGATCGACGAATAAGTGCCGGCCGCAATGCCGACAAACAGAGCCAAAGCAAACTCGAGCAGTGTCCGGGCTCCCAGCAAGAACGAACCGACGAAGAGCAAACTGCCGACCGGAAGCAAGCTGGTCAATGAGGTGTTGATCGATCTCATCAACACCTGGTTCATCGACCTGTTGACGATATCCGTGAACGGTACCCGGTCGGCGGTCTCTACGTTCTCCTGCACCTTGTCGAACACAACGACGGTGTCGTAGAGGCTGTAGCCGAGAATCGTCAAGATGGCGATGATGGTGGCCGGGGTGACCTCGAATCCCGTTATGGAGTAGACCCCGAAGGTAATGATCAGGTCGTGAGTCAGTGCGGCGATTCCACTGAGTGCCATCTTCCACTCGAGTCGCCAGGACATGAACAGGATGACGGCCCCCAGGAACACCACGAGCGCCAGCACTGCTCGCTCGGTTATCTGCGCCCCAAAGGTGGGGCCCACTTCGTCGACACTGGTATCCGTGACATCGGTACCGGCCACCGCCGCGACCGCCCGCACGAACGCATCCGCCTCGTCAGGATCGAGCGCCTCCGTTTGCACCCGCAATTCTTGACCATCGGCCAGGAGTTGGATCCGGGCATCCGAAAGACCCAGCGGGGCAAGGGCGTCCCGAACGTCGCCAACGCCCGCACCGGCCGGGTTCTCGGCTTCGACGGCCACGCCGCCGCGGAAGTCGAGGCTGAGGTTGAGACCCTGGAAGATCAAGCTGACGACCGAGATGAGCAGCAATGAGGAAGAGATAATGAGAAACGTCCGACGGGCACCGACGAAGTCGTACGAGGTTTCACCGCGATACAGACGACCTATGAGGCTCATGATGCGACCTCACTCACCCGGCGCCCGCTGGCCCCTTCGATGCTGAACCAGCCTCCATGGCCGAGGCGGGTGCGAGCCATGAGCCAGACCGCATTCTTGGTGAAGTAGTACGCCACGATGATGTCGAGGAAGGTGGCAATGCCCAGCGTCAGGGCGAACCCTTTCACCGGTCCCACCGCGAGAAGCCACAGCAGCACGGCGGCCAGAATCGATACCGTGTCCGCGGTCAGAATGGTGTGAAAGGCCCGGGCGAAACCCTCCTCAACCGCGGCGTTGATTGAACGCTTTGCCCTCATCTCCTCTTTGATCCGTTCATAGAACACGATGTAAGAATCGGCCGTGATCCCGATCGAAACAATGATGCCGGTGACGCCGGCCAGGGTCAGGGTCGTGCCGATATACCGGCTCAGCAATCCGATCACGAGAAGCAGGAGCGAGCCGAACACACTGAGACCAATCACCGTGACCAGACCAAGAGAGCGGTAGTAGAACACAACGGCCAGGGCAACGAGGATCAAACCCCCGGCTCCGGCTACCAACCCCGCGTTGAGCGAGTCGGCACCGAGGGTGGCAGAGACGTTCTGGACCTGGTCGCGCTCGAAAGCCACAGGCAAGGAACCGTACCGGAGCACAACCGCCAGGTCCTGTGCTTCCTGTTGCTGGTTCTCGCCTGCCCCCATCGTGATCACGGCCGATCCGCCGCTGATCCCGACGTTGGGATCGACATCGTTGTTGACCTGCGGTGCCGAAACCACCTCACCGTCGAGCACGATGGCAATCTGCCTGCGAACGTCTCCGAGTGGGTACCCGGCTGCCACCTTGGTCATTTCCTGAAACTTGTCTGCGCCGTCGTTGGACAGGTCGAGCTGAACCTGCCACTCGGGAATCTGGCCCCCCAAACCGGCCAGAGCGCTGTCGAGGTCGGCTCCGCTGAGCTGGGAAGGTCCGACGTGGTACACCTCCAGGACCGTTCCGTCCTCGGCGTACTCTGCCAACCAGGCTTCCGTGGTGGGGTCGTCCTCGATTGTCAACCCGGTCTCCGGGTCGACGCCGGGAGGCAAGGTGGTCGTCGTTGTAGTCGCGAGTTCGGTGCTGGTCGTGGTCGAGTCATCCGTTCCGGTGGTTGAGGTCGTGTCGACGGTCGTGGTAGTCGTCGATTCGAGGAGGCCGGGGACCAGAAGCGGGCTGACCAGGAAGCTGGATTCCAGGACGGGTCGGAACGACAGTTCACCGGTCTGCCCGATGGCCGTGAGGGCGCGCTCGCGGTCGGTTACGCCGGGGAGTTGGACGATCACGTTGTAGTCGCCGGAGATCTGGATCTCGGGTTCCTGAACGCTCCCGAAACTCTCGATGCGGCGTTGCATGACCTCAACGGCCTTCTGCAGCACTTCGGGGTCGGTGCCGTCCGGTGCCCGAAGCGTCACCGAGGTGCCCCCTTTGAGGTCGAGACCGAGAACTGGAGTCACACCAAAGGCCAGGGCGGCGCCGACGCCGCCCCAGGCGATAGCCACGACCACGAGAAGGGGAACGAGATGCTTCCGCACTGCTCAGTCCTGGTCGCTGATCTTGGACCCAATGGCCCTTCGGGAGATCCTCATCTTGCCGTCCTCGAGCCGGAGAACGACCGAGGTCTCATCCATCGAGTCAACGGTGCCGTGAACGCCGCCGAAGGTCTGCACCTGGTCCCCGATTTGAAGAGACGAAGCCATCTCGGTCTGCTTCTTGGCGCGGGTCCGCTGTGGGCGGATCAGCAGGAAGTAGAACATCGCCACCAGCAGAGCAAGAAAGATCAATGACGAATACCCGCTCGCGGCGGTGGTATCAGTTTGCAATAGGATCACGGAAAACACCCTCTTCGAAACGGTGGCCCGCACGGCGCGGACCGGCCACCATGGTAGCCATCACTCCGGGCTGGGCGAAAGTCTGCGGGAAATTGTCGATGCGTGGAACTCAGGGAATCGTCCGGCGCCGATGGCCTCCCTCACATCCTGCATGAGTCGCATCGTGTACGTGAGGTTGTGCATGGTGATCAACCGGTGGATGCTCAGTTCGCGCGTAGTGAGGAGATGGCGCAGGTAGGCGCGGGTGTAGGTCGTACACGTTAGGCAGGGACAGCCTTCCTGCAAGGGGCGATCCGAGAGACGGTTCTCGGCGCGTTTCAAGTTGTAGTCGCCGTCGGGTGTCAATACCCGCCCGTGGCGGGCCAGCCGGGTCGGCCACACGCAGTCAAAAAGGTCGACGCCCCTGGCCACGGCGTCGAGGACCCCCTCGGCGTCACCGAGACCCATGGTGTAGCGGGGCTTTTCCGTGGGCAGTTCGGCGATGGCCGCTTCCAGCGCTCGATTCCGGTCCTCGGCCGGCTCCCCCACCGACAGGCCGCCGATGCCAAAGCCGGGAAAACCGAGCTCGGCGGTGGCGGCCGCGCTGCGGGCGCGCAGCTCGTCGTCTGTGCCGCCCTGGATAATCCCGTACAAGGCCTGATCTGGTCGGGTGTGGGCGGCAAGGGCCCGTTCCGCCCATCTCAGGGTTCGCTCCATGGCCGCCTCAATTTCCGAACGGGGGGCAGGCAAACCGAGGCAGACATCGAGCACCATGGCGATGTCTGCACCGAGATCCTCCTGGATGCGCACGGCGCCTTCCGGGGTCAGTTTCACCGCGGTCCCGTCGTAGGTCGATCGGAAGGCGACCCCCTCTTCGTCAAGCCTGGGTTTCAGCGAGAAGACCTGATACCCACCCGAGTCGGTGAGCATGGCTCCGTTCCATCCCATGAATGCGTGCAATCCGCCGAGTTGTTTGATCGCGGCGGTTCCCGGTCGCAACATCAGGTGGTAGGTGTTGGCAAGCACCATCTGCGAGCCGACTTCGGCCAGATCCCTCGAATCGAGTGCCCGCACCGCCGCCCGGGTCCCGACCGGCATGAAGTTCGGTGTGGCAACCTCGCCGTGTGGGGTCGTCAACACTCCGAGGCGGGCCATGCCGTTGGCGGTGAGGATTCGGTGGACTACTGGTTCCGTCATCGTCTTCGCTCGGCCAGCATGGCGTCCCCGAAGGACAGGAATCGGTAGCCCCGGGCCAGCGCGTGTGCGTACGTGGTTCGCCAACCGGGTCCCATGAAGGCCGCCATCATCACCACGAGCGTCGACGAAGGGACATGGAAATTGGTCACCAGGACATCCACCGTGTTGAAACGGTAGCCCGGTGTTATGAACAGGTCAGAAGAGCCCTCGCCGGGAGCTACTTCGCTCCCATCGAAAGCGCTTTCCAGACTTCGCACCACAGTCGTCCCGATGGCGACTATCCGCCCTCCGGCGCGTCGGGTTCGTGTGACGGCCGATGCAGTTTCGTCCGGGATCGAATATCGCTCGGCATGCATGACGTGGTCGGATATCCGATCAACACCGATCGGCCGGAAGGTGTCGAGGCCAACTTCGAGTTCGACTGCCACCAGGTGAATGTTGCGAGCTGCGAGCGAGTCCATCACCCGACGCGTGAAGTGCAGCCCGGCGGTCGGGGCGGCGGCCGAGGCGACCCGCTCGGCAAAAACGGTTTGATACCGCTCCGGGTCTGCCAGCGGCAGGCGAATATACGGCGGCAGCGGAGTTTCCCCTTCGCGGGCGATCACCCCATCAACGCTGGATCCGTCGACACTGGTCAGATGCAGCGCGAATACTCCGTCCGGCAAGGCGGCCGTGACTTCCGCGGACAGATCGCCCAGGTCGAGCCATACGCCCGGTCTGATGCGCCGGGCCGGTTTGACCAGTGCTTCCCAATGCGGTCCGACAGTGTTGCGAAGCAGCAGTACCTCGACGGCACCTCCGCTCCCCCGCTTCTTCCCGCGCAGTCTGGCGGCTCTCACTCGAGTTTTGTTCACAACCACCAGGTCGCCGGCGTCGAGCAAATCTGCCAGTTCGGCGAACGTGTGGTCGGTCATGTCGCGGGTGTCGAGGAGCCGGGCCGAGTCCCGCGGCTCGGCCGGTTGCTGAGCGATCGCTTCGTCGGGCAGGAGATAGGAGAAGTAGGAGGTGTGCACAACCAGGCAGCGTAGGCCGACGCGAGCCGGTCCGGATCCTATTCGAGCAGAGTCTGCTGGGCGGCCGCCGGAGGCTCCAAACCGAGATGCTGATAGGCGGCTGGCGTGGCCACCCGGCCGCGCGGGGTGCGCTTGAGTAAACCGGTTTGGAGCAGGAAAGGCTCGTAGGCGTCCTCGACCGTTTCCGGTTCCTCCCCCACAACGATGGCAAGCGTCGACAACCCGACCGGACCACCACCAAACTTGACGACGATTGCATCGAGGATCTCACGGTCGACCTTGTCGAGGCCCAGTTCGTCTACCTCGAAGACTTCGAGGGCGGCGGTGGCTGTGGCTGCATCAGCAACACCCTGCGCGCGAGCAATCGCGTAATCGCGGACCCGGGCCAGGAGGCGGTTGGCGATCCGGGGGGTACCGCGGCCGCGCAGCGCGATCAGGTCGGCGCCATCGTCGGTGATCGGGACGTCGAGGATGACAGCCGACCTGCGGACGATCCGGCCGAGTTCCGCCTGGGTGTAGTACTCCAGCTTGTCGACGATACCGAACCGGTCCCGCAGCGGGGCGGCCACCTTCCCCTTGCGGGTCGTAGCGCCAACGAGGGTGAAGCGAGGCAGATCCAGCCGGATCGACTGGGCCGACGGGCCCTTGCCGAGCACGATATCGAGCTGGAAGTCTTCCATCGCCGGGTAGAGGACTTCCTCGACGGCTCGCGGCAGACGGTGGATCTCGTCGATGAAGAACACGTCCCCATTGTCGAGGTTGGTGAGAATCGAGGCGACGTCTCCGGGCCTCTCCAGAGCCGGTCCTGATGTGATCCGCAGTCGTGATCCCATCTCGTTGGCCAGAATGCCGGCCATCGTCGTCTTGCCGAGTCCTGGTGGGCCGGACAGGAGCACATGGTCGAGCGGGCGGCTCAGGGCCCTGGCTGCCTCGATCGAGATGGCCAACCGTTCTTTGAGCTTGGCTTGCCCGACGAACTCCTCAATCGATTGCGGCCGCAGGGTCGTCTCTACAACATCATCGTTCGGCAGAGCGGCGGGTGTCAGCAGGTCTTCTCTCATCATCTCCCCAGACTGCGGAGCGCCTGCCGTAGTTGGTCGCCGACCGGCGCGTCGATCTCAATGTCGGCCATTACCTCTCGAATCTCCGCGTGCTGGTAACCAAGACCTTCGAGGGCTTCCCGGACCTGCGACCCCGCGGTCGTCCCGACCACCGACTCCGCATCGACGGCGGCGATCTTGGGCTTCAGTTCGAGAACCATCTTTTGGGCGCCCCGCTTGCCGATCCCCGGCACGGTTGTCAGCATGTCGACATCCTCAGAGGCGATGGCCTTTCGCAGCTCGTCCGATGGCAGCGCCCCAAGAGCTGCCATCGCGACTTTCGGGCCGATCCCGGAGCCACTCAACAAAATTCGGAAGAGGTCCCGGTCGGACTCGCTGTCAAACCCATGCACGAGCAGCGCATCCTCTCTCACGACCAGATGGGTGTGAAGAACAACCTCCTCGCCGAGGCTGGGGAGGTCCGCCACCGCCCGCGGGGTGAGAACAACTTCATATCCGACGCCGCCCACATCCAGGACCACTCCGGTGGCGCGCAGCGAAACCAGGGTGCCGCGGAGACGGCCGATCATCTCGCTGCCTCCACCCGTTCCAGCAATGCCGATCCCTGTGCATGGCACAACGCCACAGCCAGGGCGTCGGCCGCATCCGCCGGACGGGGCAATTCGGCCAGCCGGAGCCGCTGGGCCACCATCCTCTGCACCTGTTCCTTGGGGGCGTTGCCATAACCGGCAACCGCTCGTTTGACGCTCGACGGCGTGTACTCATGGACTTGGAGGCCCGCCTCGGCGGCCACGAGCATCGCCACACCCGAAGCCCTGCCAACGTTGGCCACCGTGTGCAGGTTGCGGTTGGAGAACACCTGCTCGATGGCAACGACCGTCGGGCGATGTTCGGCAACGAGTCCGGTCAAGTCGCGATACAACTCCAGCAGCCGGTGCGCCACAGGTGTCTTGGGGCTGGTACGTATCACGCCTGCGACCACCGCTCGGGGCCCTGCCGTCACCAAACCGTATCCGGTGGTGGTCAGACCGGGGTCGATTCCAAGTACGAACATATGTACGAGAGTGTAGAGGGAGGGCGACACAGGACGGTGTTTTTGCGTGGACTCTCGGCCTGAAGCAGGAGGACTTCGTCGTGGAGTCGGGTCCTGTGCGTCGAGGGGAAGAGTTAGTCCAGAAGGCTGGGCTTGGACAGATATTGGCTGGGAGTTTGCCTTCAGGCGGTATTAGGTCTCTCTGTGAATCGAGGGGATATCAGGTTGCGTTCGGGTTGGGTGCGCTGCCTTGGGGCGGCGATGCGGGGAGAATGGCGACGGCGGGACAGCTGAAAACGGACAGCAGACCGTGAACGGACGGATAGACGGCTGATAGTGTTGTTTGTCGTTTTTTGTCACACCTGGACGATAGGTTTGGGTCATGGAAACGGCAAGAGCGACCACCGAAACAACTATCGACCGGCTCGAACAGTTACTGGTCAACGACGAAACCCAGATCGCCCGGATCCGGGCCCGCCAGATCGCAGTACTTCAAGCACTCGACCTGGCCCAAGTCCCGATGATCGACGGGTCCCGCACCCTGGCCGAATGGGCGGCCGCCCGCCTCGACCTCACCCCCGAAACCGCCCGCCCCTCACCCAAACCGCCCACCGGTTGACCAACCAGCACGACCTGACCGCCGAACTGGCGGTCGGGACCGTCACCTTCGACCGGGTGGTCGAGGAAACCCGCCTGGTCGCGGCCGGTGCCCCCACCGAGCTGATATCCCGGTCCCGGGGTTTCGATCTAACCGGGGTCCGGCGGCTGGTGGCCCGTCACCAACAGGTCACCCCCCCAGCCGAACAGGAAACCTTTGCGGAACGGTCCATCACCATCCAACCCATCCTCGACCAGTCGAGCTACAAAATGTGGGGGCAGCTCCCCGGGACAGACGGACGCCTCGTCGAACAAGCGCTCCAAAAACGTGCCGACCAGTTCCGACCCCTCCCCCACCAGAAACGCTGCCCCCGCAACCAACGGTTCGCCGACGCGCTGGTCTCCATCGCCCACGACTCCTTGCACGGCAACCAAACCGGAGGGAAACCAAACGGGCCGGTCGTGTCGATCTTCGTCGACGCCCACCTCGCCGCTCAAACCAACGGAGAAGCCGGCGCCACCATCGACACCGGACCCCGCATCGGACCGCTGACCCTCGAACAGATCCTCTGCCACGGGCAGGTCGAAATCCTCACGACCGCACCCGATGGCACCCCCCTCACTATCGGACCCACCGCCCGGACCATCCCCCCCCAAACTCCGCCGGTTCATCCTCCACCGCGACGGCGGTACCTGCACCGCCGACGGATGCCAATCCCGCTACCGGCTCCAACCCCACCACATCCAACCCAGATCAAAAGGCGGAACCCACCACCCCAACAACCTCACTACCCTCTGCTGGTTCCACCACCACGTCGTCATCCACCGCAACGGCTACCGAATCGACCCCGATAGCCCACCCCAACGAAGACGCTTCCTCAAACCCAACGGACCCCACCCGCCCTGACCGGGAGCCGCTTTCGCCCGAAACGTCAACCGTGCAAACGCACGTTTCAACGGGAATCAGATCAATCGGCGACGCGACACGCGCCCAACCCAATCAAACGCCACTTCAGCTGAGATTCAATCGACATACCCACGCCTCAACATCGCGTCCGTCCCCGCGACCAGCATTCACTTCTTCCGGATTTACGCCGGCCGTGGCTTTGCAGCTGATGCCCTCGTCGCGACGTCGGCAGACCGTCCCCAGCGGCGATTTGTGCGAGCGTCCAGCGTCGGGGTTCTACCATATGGCCGTGACACGTCGGATCTTCGTCGACACCGAGTGGACCAGTCTTCCGTGGTCTGACCAGGCCGAGCTGATGTGGATCGGTCTGGCCGACGAGGAGGGCCGCTCATGGAGCGCGATCTCCGCCGACGTTGATATCGACTCGTCCACCAACGACTTCATCGCCGGCATCTGGAAGTACATCAAGCCCGACGATCCGCGCTCGACATCTAATGAGATGGCGGCCAGCGTCAGAGAGTTCTGTGGCGATGTTGACGAGTTCTGGGCGTGGATCCCGACGATGGAGAGCTTCGCGAAGTGGTTCGATCTGGGCCGTGACGCCCCCGACATCTATGCGAGGTACTGGGATTGGGACCTACAAATGTTGCGGTCACTCGTAGACCCGTGGCCCGAAGGCTGGCCGGATAGCTTGCACGATCTCAACGCCGCTGCTGTCGAAGCCGGAGTTGAGATTCCACCCAGGCAGGCGAACCACCTCGCCCCCAGCGTTCATGCCGTATGGAACAGAGAGCTGTTCGAGCTGATCCTTCAGTCACGGCGAGGCTGAGCGGCGTCACCTCAGCACACGAGATCTCGCTCCGATCACCAAATCGGGCACACGAACACCCATGGCACCGGGTGTCCGAGATCGGGGAACACGCGACACCCAAGCCACCACAGCGGGCCTCTCCCCCATCGGCAATACTGACGCCATGACCAACCGAAACGTGTTCGGCGACGCCCTGGAGCCATGCGGCACCGACCCCTTGACCGGCTTCTACCGGGACGGCTCGTGTCATACGGGACTGGAAGATCTGGGCAACCACACCGTGTGCGCAGTGGTAACCAGCGAGTTTCTCGATCATCAGCGCCGCATCGGCAATGACCTCAGCACCCCGATGCCCCACTACCGCTTCCCCGGCCTGGTTCCCGGGGACCGTTGGTGTGTGACGGCCGTGAACTGGTTGCGCGCCCATCGGGACGGGGTGGCAGCGCCGGTGGTTCTGGCTTCAACCAATGAACAGGTCCTCGAGATGATCCCGCTCGCGATACTCCAGGAGCATGCAGTGGACGTGCCCGGCGATCCGGGCGTCCTCGACCCCTAGTCGGCGGCCAGCGAAGTCATCACGTCGTCGGCGATGTCGAAGTTCGAGTAGACACTCTGAACGTCGTCGAGGTCCTCGAGGGCATCGATCAGCCGGAGAACCCTTGGTGCCGTCTTTTCGTCGACCGGAACGGTTGTACCGGGCAGTTGCGTCACCTCAGCATCCTCAATCGATAGTCCCCCTGCGGACAGCGCACCCTTGACGGCAGTGAAATCGGAGGCAGAACAGATCACTTCGAAGAGGCCGTCCGACTCCCTGACGTCCTCAGCACCGGCTTCGAGGGCGGCCATCATCACCTCGTCCTCGCCGCCACCGACCAACAAGTAGCCCTTCTGCTCGAAGAGATACGAGACCGAACCCGGCTCCCCCAGGTTTCCACCGTTGCGGCTGAAAGCAGCCCGCACGTCGGACGAGGCACGATTCCGGTTGTCGGTGAGAATCTGTACGTAGAGCGCTACTCCGCCCGGCCCATATCCTTCGTAGTACATCTCCTCGTAGTTTGCCCCTTCGACTTCACCGATCCCTCGTTTGATGGCCCGCTCGATGTTGTCGTTGGGCACCGATGCCGCCCGGGCCTTGTCAATCGCATTGGAAAGTGTGGCGTTGGCCGCCGGATCGCCGCCGCCTTCCCGGGCAGCTACTTCGATGATCTTCACGAGCTTGGCGAAGAGTTTGCCGCGCTTGGCGTCCTTGGCACCTTTCTTGTGCTTGATCGTGGACCATTTGGAGTGTCCGGACATCAGCGCTCTCCATCGATGCGGGGCCGGTTCTCGGCGACCTGCAAGAACATTGTATGGATTCGATGATCGCCCGTCAGTTCAGGATGAAACGAGACGGCCAGGATATTGCCCTGGCGGACCATGACCGGGTGCCGGTCAACCGTCGCCAGCACCTCGACGTTCCCCCCGACCTTCGCCACCCACGGGGCTCGAATGAAGACCGTTCGGAAGGATTCTTCGAGCCCGACGATGTCGAGGTCGGCCTCAAAGGACTCATTCTGGCGGCCGAAAGCGTTCCGCTCGATGATTGCGTCCAGAACCCCCAACTGGGCCTGGGTCCCATCCGTTACGCCTGCGGCCAGAAAGATCATCCCCGCGCAGGTGCCGAAGGCCGGCAACCCACCCGAGATGGCTTTCCGGAGCGGCTCGATGAGCCCGTAGATCGTGGCGAGCTTCCCGATCGTGGTCGATTCACCGCCCGGAATGATCAGAGCACCGATGCCGGCGAGGTCCTCGGGACGTCGCACTGGTTTCCAGGTTCCGCCGATCGCCTCGATTGCAACGGCGTGCTCCCGCACATCGCCCTGCAGGGCGAGTATGCCGACCACAACCACGTGCTACCAACCTCTGGTCTGAAGCAACTGGGAATCGCTCAGGGTCTCCATCTCGATACCAACCATCGCCTCACCGAGTCCGGCGGAGACCTTGGCGATCGTCTCCGGTGTGTCGTGGAAGGTGACGGCTTCGACGATGGCCCGGGCCCGCGGAGCTGGATCATCCGATTTGAAAATACCGGACCCGACGAAAACCCCGTCGCAACCAAGCTGCATCATCAAAGCGGCGTCCGAGGGAGTGGCGATTCCTCCGGCGGCAAAATTGACAACTGGGAGGCGGCCCGACCCGGCGACTTCCTGGACCAGGTCGAACGGCGCCCCCATGCTCTTGGCGGCCGCCATCAGTTCAGTGCTCTCCATGGTGGACAGAGCCCGGATCTCCCGGTTCATCGTCCGCATGTGACGGACTGCTTCGACGACGTTTCCGGTGCCCGCCTCACCCTTGGTGCGAATCATGGCGGCGCCTTCGCCGATGCGCCGCAACGCCTCGCCGAGGTTGCGGCCACCGCACACAAACGGGGTGGTGAAGGCCCACTTGTCAATGTGGTTCTCTTCGTCGGCAGGGGTGAGGACTTCGCTCTCGTCGATGTAGTCAACCCCGAGCGCCTGCAGGACCTGTGCTTCGACGAAGTGACCGATCCGCACTTTGCCCATCACCGGGATACTCACCGAATCGATGATTTCCTGGATCTTCTCCGGATCGGCCATACGGGCCACGCCACCGTCTCTGCGGATATCTGCGGGGACCCGCTCCAGTGCCATGACGGCAACCGCGCCCGCTTCCTCCGCGACCTTGGCTTGCTCGGCGTTGACGACGTCCATGATGACGCCACCCTTGAGCATCTCAGCCAGCCCGCGTTTGACTCGATCCGTTCCTGCTTTCACCATATTGCTCCTTGCTACCCAGTAATTCTATCGCCAGTCGAAGGTTCGGCCCTCGGGAACCAGATGAATCCAAGTGGGACCGGGAGCCAGCCTGATCTCGACACCAGAATCGTCGAAGAACCGGAAGAAATCGGCAAGGCGTCCCCGTTCCCATCGCCCTGCCAGAGCTACACCGTCGCGAAAGACGACGGCCTCGCCGCTGCCGAACACTTCGAAGTCCGGGACCGAAGCTCCACTCGAGTCGGTCCGGCCGGTTTCGAGTTCCTCCACAACCAGAACGATGACGTTGGTAGCAACGATCTGAACGTCGGAGGCCGAGAGGTGCGGTTGGGTGCGGTGGAACCGCAGATAACCCCCATCCGTAGCGGAGTAGCCGTACACGACCTGATGGCGAGTGGAGGAACGGATCTCGATCGTTCCAGCTGTCTGACCGACGGGGATCAACTCACCGGTGGACGCTTGGTCGAACGACAACCAGGGTCCTCCGGCTGAGACCGCGTCGTCGACGGTGGCCAGAGCTGCCGCCGGATCCAGCATCAGATCGTACGGTGCGGGACGGTCGGCCGCCCGGCGGTAGGCAACGGAGCCGAGTACCGGGTCACCGAGATCCACGGCGACCCGGCCCACGTCGGCCACTACTGCGGCATTGCCACCCGAGTACGCGATGAATGGCGAGAACGGACCGAGCAATTTCGGGTCGACCTCGCGCACGCTTCGCACCGGACCGATTTCGCCCGGCAATCGAGATTGGTAGAGGGCCAGCAACCGGGAGATTCCGCCCTCAACGGGTATGTCGAAGACGAGATCTGCCAGCTCGATCCCTTCCTGCGGCCTGGAGCTCGTGGTGTTGTCGATCTTGACGGCCAGAATCGGGGCGGCGGCGGTTCCCTCCACTATGGGAAGCCCTGTCAGCGGCCACCGGGCGCCTGCGAAGACCGTCGTGGTGGTCGTCGACGTCGAAGTAGTCGAGGTCGAGGTCGTCGAGGGGGAAGTGGTTGCGGGTGTTTCGGTTGTTGTGGTCGTCTGGACAGGATCGTCATTCGACCCGCCCACCGCGATGAGCACGACGATAAGCACTGCCAGGACCGCTCCGGCGCTGCCCAGCCACCAGCGCTGAGGCACGGTCAAGGATGCAAGTGTTTCACGAAGAGTCTGCATGGGAGGTAGGCGAAGGTTACCGCGCAATCCGCGCGTAGATATCGAGGTATGTCGGGATGACGTGTTGCCAGTCGAAGCCAGCAGCTGCTGTCGCAGCCGCCCGGCCCCGCATCGCCGTACGATCCGGGTCGCGCAAGGCGTCGATGAGTTGCCCGGCCAGGCTCCCGGGATCCCCAACGGGCACGTACACCGCTGCGTCGCCGGCCACCGACCGAAAGGCCGGAAGATCCGAAACCACGGGTGCGCATCCGGACGCCATGGCTTCGACAAGGCTGATTCCGAAACTCTCTCCCCCAAGGTTGGGGGCACAGAACACCGAGGCGCCGCCCAGTTTTCTGCGTTTCTCTCTCCCGAGGGACGTGCCGAGGAAACGGACACCCATCTCGGAGGTACCCCGGTCGGCGCCCAACACAACGAGTTCCGCCTGCGGCACCGCGGCGGAGACCCTCGGCCAGGCCGCCAGAAGCACGTCCAGACCTTTACGCGGCTCGTCCCGCCCAAGGAAGACCACCCGGTTCGGATTGCGCTCTACGGACGTGGAGAACGCAGCAACATCGATTGCGTTGGGGACGTGGACTATCTCGTCGACGAGGTGGTCCACTGCAGATGCAGCTTCCCGACTGACGGCCGTCACTGCCCCCAACCGGCCGAGGATTGGTCTCAGGCCGGGTCCAGCCAACCGGTAGAGCCTTCTGATGCTGACGGACGGGTCGGCATGAAAGGTGCCAAGAGCCGCCGGGCCCTTTCCAAGAAACGCCGCAGGCGAAGTCGGCGCCACCAGGGGCTCATGGACGTGCACTACATCCGCATCGCGGATCGCACGCCGTACCCGCCGAATAGTTCCCGGACGGATGGCAATGGGCGCTACCGACCCGTTGACGGTCACATTGACCGCGTGGCCCAGCATCCTTGCCTGCGGCGGACCAGCGGATCCCGGAGCAACCAGCCAGGCGTCATGGCCGGCAATCCGGAGCTGTTCGACCAACCCGACGGCCTGACCCTGAACGCCCCCGGGCACCTCAACCGAATACGGGCATACGACTGCGATTCTCACGAGGCGATGCGGTCTGACGGCCAGTTCGGTTGCAGGATGTGCCACTGAGTCGGGTCGAGGCGAATCAATCGCTCCAGTGCTGCGGCGATCCGTTGCGTCCCGACGGTTATCCGGTCGGACCCTTCTTGTGGAATGTCGACGGGAGGCTCGATCACGATCCGGTGTCCGGCACCGTCGGCGAAAAACGCCGCCAGCGGGAATACGGGCACGTCGAAACGAGCGGCCAGCAGAGCTGCTCCGGCAGGCAATTCCGTCTTTTCGCCAAAGAACTCGACCGTGGCACCCCCTTCGCTCACGTTTCGGTCGGTCACGAGGGCGATGGCGGCACCGCGCCGCAAGCCATCCGCCAGCGCCGCCATGACTCCCGGGCTTCCGTCGGCAAACACGACGTCGATCCCGAATGCCTTGCGGACCCGTGCAAACCAGCCGGCCAGTCGCGGATTGGGGAGGTTCTCGGCAACCGCTATTAGCTCGAGACCAAGACTGCGGGCGACGCTGCCCGCCACCTCCCAGTTGCCTATGTGCGGCAGCACGTAAATCATCCCGCGACCTGCAACCTGGGCCTCTTTGATCCGGTCGAGGCCTTCCACCGAGATCCTGGCCAGCATGCCCGGAACCCGGCGGGGACGAACCCAGAGCACCTCGGCCCAGTAGCGGCCGTAAGCCGAAAAGGCTTGCCGGGTAGCTTTCTCGATCTCAATCTCTGATCCCAGAGCCCTCGTCATGTGGCGCATCGCCATGCGTCTGCGATGATCCGCCCTCGAGAAGGCGAAGGATCCGAGGGCCTTGCCCACCCGCCGCATCACAGGCTCGGGCATCAGGCCGAAAGCCGCCGATGCCAGGCGATAGCCGAGATATTCGAGGAATCCCCTCACGACTCGAGCTGACGCCAGGTCGACACGAACCGCTGCACCACCGTCAGCCAGGTGAGAACGGCCATCGCCCACAACATCGGGCCGATAAGCCCCGAGATGACCCCAAGACAATAAAGGATGACGCGCTCGGCCCGGCCGGCCAACCCCGCCCGGCCATCGACGCCGCTCACCTCCGCTTTCGCCCGTAGATAGGAGGTGATCAGAGATCCTCCGAGAGCGACGACGACCAAACCGACCAAGACGGGATCGTCGGCCACCAGGTAGGAAAGAGCGGCGAACATGGCCGTTTCACTGATCCGGTCGGTAACGGAGTCGAGAAAAGCTCCCTTGAGTCCGGCCCGACCGAGTTGGCGAGCCAACGGCCCATCGAGGGCGTCGATGAAAGAACCGACGGCAACCAGCGAACCGCCCGCCACGAGAAGATCCCTCGCGATCAAGAAGGCACCGCCGACGGTTACGAGGAGACCCAGAAGGGTCATATGGGCGGGGCGCAGACCAACCGCGGCAAGCGCCCGACCGGCAGCTTGAAGTGCTCCGTCAATCCGGGGACGGACCCTGGTTTCGATCACGTGAGCTCCTTGGGCCCCGGAAGGTAGCACACCGGTTCGGCGTTGGTTCCCGCTAACTACAATTCAAACAAACTCGCTGCACCGAGGAGGTCGTGTGGTCCCGGAGAAGATCAGGAATGTTGTGCTGGTCGGTCATGGAGGGAGCGGAAAGACGTCGCTCGCCGAAGCCCTCCTCTTCACTGCCGGAGAGATCAACCGGGCAGGCCGGGTCGAGGACGGTAACACGGTCACCGACTTCGAACCCGAAGAAACCGAGCGACAGATTTCGCTGAGCGTGGCGCTGGCATCCTTCACGTGGAAGGGGCACAAGGTCAACCTGATCGACGCCCCCGGCTACGCAGGCTTCCTCGGAGATGCTCGCTCAGCACTACGAGCAGCCGATCTTGCCCTGTTCGTTGTATCCGGAGTCGACGGAGTCGAGGTTCAAACCGAGATTCTCTGGGAGATGGCCAGAGAAGAAAACATCCCTCGCGCCGTCTTCATCAACAAGCTCGACCGGGAAAGGTCGTCGTACGCGCGCACCATGTCCGAGTTGACCGAGGCCTTCGGGAAGCAGATTGCTCCGATTCACATGCCGATTGGCTCCGAGAACGACCTGTCCGGCTTGGTCCGGATCGTCTCTAATCGAGCCCACATGTACTCCGACGGCAACCCCAAGGGCTCACCGGCGGATCCTCCCGCCGACCTTGTGGCCACGGTCCAGGAAACCCACACCGCTTTGGTCGAATCTGTTGTCGAGACCGATGACGAGCTGATGGAGAAGTACTTCGAAGGACAGGAACCCAGCCGCGAGCAGATGGTGAAGGTGATCCACGAGGGCATGCTGGAATGCGAGGTCTTTCCCGTGCTCGTCGGTTCCGCAACGCGTCTCATCGGCATTGACACCCTGGCGGATTTCATCGTTGATTTTGGACCCAACCCCCTGGAGCATGCGTCTCCGCCGCTCGCTGCCGGCGATGGACTGGCGGTAGACCCGGACGGGCCGGCTATTGCGTTCGTCTTCAAGACGATTTCCGATCCCTACGTCGGGCGGGTTTCCCTGTTTCGGGTATTTTCCGGCCGGATCGGGGCCGACGATGAACTGGAACAGGCCGGACATGCCGGCCGGTTGCGCATGCACAACCTCTTCTTCATGCAGGGCAAGGAGCACCATGATGCCGGAGAGGTGGTCATGGGAGACATCGCGGCAGTTGCCAAGCTCGAAACCGTGGTGCCCGGGGACACCCTGCGCAGTCCGGGAGCCGACATTCAGCTTGCTCGCGTCCCGTTCCCGAAACCTGTCATGAGCCTGGCGGTCTTTCCCAAGGCAGCTCAGGATGAGGAGAAACTCTCAACCGCTCTCGCCAGACTGGTGGATGAAGACCCCACTCTGGCGGTCGAACGCAGAGCCGAAACCAAAGAAACGGTTCTATCCGGGTTGGGTGACACGCACCTCGACGTCACCGTTGCCCGATTGGCCAGGAAGTTTGGCGTGGATGTCGATACTGCCGTACCGACGGTCCCCTACCGGGAGACCATCACTGCCACGGCTGAGGCCGAGGGAAAGCACAAGAAACAGAGCGGCGGGCGCGGTCAGTTCGGCGTGGCGTTCGTGCGCTTTGAGCCCCTGCCGCGGGGTACCGGCTATGAGTTTGTCAACGGCATCAAGGGTGGCTCGATACCGCGCCAGTACATCCCCGCCGTCGACAAGGGCATCCAGGAAGGGCTCAATCGCGGCATTCTGGCCGGATACCCGACGATCGACGTTCGTGCAACCGTCTACGACGGGAAATACCACGCAGTCGACTCGGATGAGTTGTCCTTCCGGATGGCCGGCATTCTGGCCGTTCGTGCGGCTTCCATGGGTCTGCGACCTGCGCTGCTTGAGCCGATTGTCAAGGCCACGATCCGGGTCCCGGAGGAATATATGGGCGACGTGATCGGGGACCTGAACGCCAAGCGAGGACGTGTCCTCGGCATGGACTCGGATGGACGGCTGCGGGTCGTAACCGCCGAAGTTCCACTGGCCGAGATGCAGCGCTACACCATCGATCTACGCTCGATCACCGGCGGTCGAGGGGCATTTGAGCTGGAGTTCGATCACTACCAGGAGATGCCGCAGAACGAGGCCGATCGGGTCATTTCCGCAGCTAAACAGCGAGAAGAGGATTGAGGAGGGAGACGGAAGCGAAACAGCCGGCAACCCCGAGGGCTCCGCAATTTGGGCTTCCGGGTTGCAGGCCGATGCCGAAGGAGGCACCAATGGCCTTGAAGGAAGCGCTCGAAGCCAAGATCGACGCGTGGCGACCCCGCACTACCCGACTGATCAAAGAGTTCGGCGACGTCAAAGTATCCGACGTGACCATGGCACAGGCTATCGGGGGCGCTCGCGGTGTCCGATGCCTGGTAACCGACATCTCCTATCTCGACCCCAATGAAGGCATCCGATTCCGCGGATACACCATCCCTGAGACGCTGGCCCAACTACCGAAAGTGCCCGGCAAGGAAATGCCCTACGTCGAGGGTCACATCTACTTGCTCCTCACCGGCGATATCCCGACCGAGGACGACGTGGCCGAGCTGGCCGCCGACATCAAGGCAAGATCCGGCGTTCCCGGCTACGTGTTTGACACATTGCGCGCAATGCCGATCGATACCCATCCGATGACGATGTTCTCCGCCGGGATCCTGGCCATGCAACGCGAGTCCGAATACGTGAAGGCCTACAACGCCGGTCTGGGAAAGATGGATCACTGGCAGCCGACGCTTGAAGATGCCCTCAATCTGTGGGCCCGCCTCCCCGAGCTAGGAGCGTTCATATATCGCCTCAAGTACAAAGGGGATACGCCGATCGCTCCGGATCCGATGATGGATCTTGGTGGCAATTTCGCCCACATGATGGACCTGCCCGGACCATACGATGAGGTAGCTCGCCTGTACTTCATCCTGCACTCCGATCACGAGAGTGGAAACGTGAGCGCTCACGCCGGCCACCTGGTCGGTAGCGCCCTCTCGGATGTGTACTACGCAACGTCCGCCATGATCAACGGCCTGGCCGGCCCATTGCACGGTCTCGCCAATCAGGAAGTCCTGCGTTGGATACAAGGCGTCATGGACCAGATGGGCGGCCAGGTTCCCTCGGAAGAGAAGATGAAAGAGTTCGTCTGGGAGACACTCAATTCCGGTCAGGTCATCCCCGGGTTCGGCCATGCCGTGCTCCGCAAGACCGACCCGAGGTACTCAGAGCAGCGCAACTTCTGCCTGAAATATCTGCCCGATGATCCCATCTTCAAGTTCGTCGACATGCTGTATCACGTCGTGCCACCGATCCTGGAGGAGCAGGGCAAGGCCAAGAACCCGTGGCCGAACGTCGACGCTCAGTCCGGCGTCATTCAGTGGCACTATGGTCTGCAGGAATACGACTTCTATACGGTGTTGTTTGGCATCGGGCGCTCGATCGGCGTCCTCTCCAACATCATCTGGGACCGGGCCCTCGGATATCCGATTGAACGGCCCAAGTCGTTGACCACTGCCATGCTCGAAGAAGTGGCAGGAATCACAAGCGAATAGGATCACATGCCCGGTTCTGGCAGGGGACACCACCTCGGGTCCCCTGTCGGCGGGCGTGCCGACCAGCCCGAGGAGGGTACTTGATGACAGGACGAGACGATGCGGTACTACGCGTAGGCGAAAAGGAATACGAGTTGCCGGTGATCGTCGGCACCGAAGACGAGATTGCCGTCGACATCAACGGACTGCGCGCAGCAAGCGGAACTGTGACCTTCGATCGCGGCTTCGCCAATACCGCCGAGACCCAGAGTGCCATCACGTTCCTCGACGGCGAAAAGGGCATCCTCCGCTACCGGGGCTACCCGATCGAGCAGATCGCCGAACAGGCCACCTTCCTGGAAGTTGCCTATCTCCTCGACCACGGCCGGCTTCCTTCCCGGTCGGAACTCGACGAATACGCCGACGAGGTCACGCATCACACCATGCTGCGCGAGGACATGAAGCATCTGTTTGAGGCCTTCCCCAGAGAAGCACACCCGATGCAGATCCTCGCCTCCGCGATCTCAGCGCTCGCCACCTACTACCCCGACGCCCTCGACCCACGCGATCCCTGGGCGAAGGACATCAGCATGAAACGCCTGCTGGCCAAGGTGCCGACGATGGTTGCCTGGTCGTACAAGTACAGCCGCAACCAGCCTTATGTGTATCCGCGCAACGATCTCGACTACGTAGCCAATTTCCTCCACATGATGTTCTCCTTCCCAACGGAGAACTATCAAGTAGACCCGACGGTTGCCAAAGCGTTGAACGTCTTGTTCATCTTGCACGCCGATCACGAACAGAACTGTTCGGCGACCACCGTCCGGGTGGTCGGATCGGGCCATGCCAACCTGTTTTCGTCGGTTGCCGCAGGCGTCCATGCTTTGTCTGGACCCCTCCACGGGGGAGCCAACCAGGGAGTTGTTGAGATGCTGGAGGAGATCGTGGGCGCCGGAACCGGCATTGCGCCCTACGTGGAGCGCGCCAAGGACAAGGACGATCCCTTCCGGCTGATGGGGTTCGGGCACCGGGTGTACAAGAACTTCGACCCGCGGGCTCAGATCATCAAACGATATGCCCGGGAGGTCCTCGACAAACTCGGCACCGGCGACCCCCTCCTCGATGTGGCGATGCAGCTCGAAGAAGTGGCGCTGGGTGACGATTACTTCATTGAGAAGAAGCTCTATCCGAATGTCGATTTCTACTCGGGCATCCTCTATCGGGCCATGGGCTTTCCCACCGACCTCTTCACGGTTCTCTTTGCCATCGGCCGCCTGCCCGGGTGGATCGCCCAATGGCACGAGATGGTGAAAGACCCGACCTCCAGAATCGGCCGCCCGCGCCAGATCTATGTTGGCGAGGCAAAACGCGATTGGGTGCCGATCGACGAGCGGAGTACCTAGTTTGCCTTCCCCCGGGCGAACGAAGTGAGCGGAACTCGGGGGCGGTGTCGAGCCCGACCGGGCTCGACGGAGGGGGGAGCTGGGGGTTGGTTCCCACCTATTTGCCGGGTACGGGTTCCTCGAATGCCTCGCCCAGCACTGCTCCGTTGACCGCGTCGACGCGGACCAGGCCCCGGGTGGCCGGTGGGTCGTCCGCCGCGTAGACGAGTACATGCCAGACGGGCCGTGATCTCCATCCTTCGAAAGCGACCGCCGCCGAGGCGTGACCGATCGGGAACGAGACTTCCCGGCCGGCCGCCGCAAGGGCCGCTTCGGCGTCCGTAGTGAGCTCCCAGGAAGACAAGAAATGAAACAGGCTGATGATGACCAGCACGCCGGCCAACCCGAGAAGCCCGGACGGTAGCCCCAGGGCCACACCGAGGACCGCCAGACCGGCTCCGGCCAGGAAGATCATCCCGAACGTCCGGCGGCGGGTCGGACTGGGGAACTCGTACGGTCCGCCGACATTGGAGTCGAGATCTTCGGGGACGCCTTCGGCGTCGGCCACCTCCCGGGGGATCTCAATGCCGTCCATGGGTTAGCTCTGCACCAACTCGGTGGCCTCGAGAGCCGCCCTGTCCAGGATGGCGTCACCCCGCCGGCGGTGCCATCCGTCCCACAAGGCCAGCATCGACGGGAGCACGAGCACCGAGGCGATGAGCGCGAACCCGATGGCGTAGACCGTTACCTGACCCATCTGGGCAAACGGCTTCAACGACGACGTGATGAGCACCCCAAAGCCGGCCATAGTGGTGAAGGCCGAACCGGCCAGAGCTCCGCCGGTGTGGCGGGCCGTGGACCGAATCGCCTCATCGAGGTCATCGAACCGGATCCTGTCTTCTTGGAACCGGTGCGTCACATGAATCGTAAACGGGACCCCGATGCCGATCGCCAGGGCCGACAGGGTGGCAGTGACCGGGTTGAAAGGGATCCCGGTTGCGGCCATCATCCCGAAGGTCCACAGCACGACCAACGCCACCGGCAGGATCGTGATCACGCCCAGGAATGGACGCCGCGACTCGAACCAGAAGTTGACTACCAGTAGCAGCATCGCCGCCGCCAGTGTGATGAACAGTGACCGGACCTGGGAGTCGGAGAGGCTCTGAATGATCACAGATGTGATGATTTCCTGGGAAGTTGCGATCACGCCCAGGCCGGCATCGGCCACCGGAGCAAAGTCGTCGTTGAGATCCGACTGCAGAGCAACCGCTCCGGTTTCGCCTGCACTCGTCTGGATAGTGAACTGGGCCGCGTTGAAGCTCCCGGCCGACCCGGACAGCACCTGACCCATCTGATCCGCATCCGCCGCCAGCGCCGCCGCATAGATAGCGTCGACGTCGGCATCTGCCGCAACCGAAAGATCTTCCTGCAATCCGTTTGCGAAAGCCAGCTCCGCAAACTCCGGCGAGGCCGGTTGGCCTTCTGACTCAAGACCCGGTTGCACCAGAGTCGCGACCACCGACACCGGCGACTGCGCTGAGGCGAAACCGCCGAATGCCGACACGTTTTCGGTGTCGGCCAGGTTGCCCCAGGCGGCCAGCATGGCATTGTGGGCTTGCGGGGTTGCCACATCGCCCTCTACCAAGACGGACGTCGATTCGCCGAATCCGCCTCCGAATTCCTCCGCGAGCGTGTTGAACGTGACCACCGCCGCAGAGTCCTCAGGCAGGAAGTCAGTGAAGCTGAACTCCGTACTGAGCTGGGTCAAACCGAAGTACCCGACGCCGCCCAGGAGGAGGGAGATGATGAGGGTCGGGATTGCGGCATGTTCTGCCAAAAGGGCAGTACGCGCCATGAGTCGCGGCAAGACCCGCTCCGTGGCTCCGGCGGCCAGAGCCGCACTGGGGAGGCGACCGGCCCGCTCGGCCCGCTGGTCGAGCAAGAGTCGCACCGCCGGGACGAAGGTGAGCATCAGAATGAAGGCGGAAAGGATCCCGACGGCCGACAAGATCCCGAAGTCCGCAAGGGCCGGGAGGGGGTTGAAGACGTTGGTCAGGAACCCGACCGCTGTGGTCACGGTTGCCAGTATGAGCGCAACTCCTACGGTGCTGATCGCCCGGCCGGTTGCTGCGGCTACATCGCGGCCTTCTCCGAGTTCCTCCCGGTAGCGGGCCGTGAGATGGATGGCGTAGTCGACACCCAGCCCAACCAGCAGGATGGGAATGATCTGACCGATCTCGTTGAAAGGTCCGATGAACTCCAGGTAACCGGGCCCGAGCAGCACTCCGATCCCCTGCTCCCACGTGATTGCCATCAGAATGACGCCCATGGTCAAGGCAATATCTGCGGCGCTCCGCCGGAGCGCCCCGAACAGAGTCAGGCTCCCCTTGGGCCGGAGGAAGTACACGAATCCGAGGATCGCCAGAATAATGGCGATGGCGAATAGGAAGAGGCGGCCGACCTCCGCCAGGAAATCGGTGTCCTCACCGAAGAGCAGCGCAAAACTGAACGGGGCAACGCTGATGTCGCCTCCCGCCTCGATGGCACTGAGCGCTTTGCCAAGCTCAACTTCCAGATCGATGAGTTCGTTGAACGCCTCGTCGCCGTCACTGAACTGTGACGCATCGAGGAATACGATGGCCAGGCCGGCCGGGGCAGCCGGCACCGTCAGGTCGGCGTTCTGCGAGGCAAGCTGGGCCAGGAACCCCGACTGCTCGGGCGGAGCGAATTCCACGGCTTGCTGATACAGCTGTTTCACGTCGGCATCGGTCAGCCCCTCCGCAGGAATGCCTTGCTGAGCGAGTGACCCCAGGACACCATCCAGGAAGCTCACCACACCGGGACGCTGCGGCTGGATCGAAAGGTAGGCGCCCGCTTCGCTTTCGGCTACGACCCGGTTGATCTCCTGGACGGCCCGCAGACCGGACGCCGAGATAACATCCTCGCCCTTTACGATGACCTGGATGACCTCTTCGGATGCACCGCTGGAGAAGAGCTCGCCAATCCGCTCTGATGCCAGGATCTCAGGGGTGTCCGGAGCGAACCCCTCCTGACCTGTCGACCGCACCATCTGGGAATTCAGCGCACCGAGAATGGCTGTGATGATCAGGACCACGACGATGATGAATACGGGAGCGCGCTGAGCGGCGCCGGACAAGAAATGGACGAGAGATTTCACAGTTTCTCCGTTACGTGTTCGAGTTGGGGTGGCGGCCAATGGGTCCGGCCGGGACCCAGCTTAGAAGACCCTCAGAGTTTTCCGGTCATCGTGGTGGAGCCGCCGCGTCAACCAGCAACGCCAGCGCTTCTTCGGCATCCAGGCCCCGTTGCTCCTTATCGTCACCGTAGCGACGCAACCCGACCGTGCGGTTCTCGACGTCCCGGTCGCCCACCACCAGCACCGCAGGATGCTTGTCGGTAAGCGCCCGACGGATCTTCTCGCCGACGGTTTCACCGGTCTCGTCGACCTCAACCCGCAAACCGGCAGCTCGGAACATGGCTGCAACTTCCGCGGCATAGTCGAGGTGCCGGTCCGCCACCGGGACGATGGTGGCCTGAACCGGTGCCAGCCACATGGGGAAAGCACCTGCGTAGTGCTCGACCAGGATCCCGAAGAAACGTTCCACGGATCCGAACAAGGCTCGATGGACCATGACCGGTCGTTCCCTGGTGTTGTCTGTCGTCGCATATTCGAGACCAAACCGCTCGGGGTTTGAGAAGTCGATCTGAATAGTCGACAGCTGCCATTTCCGGCCAATGGCGTCTTTGATGTGTACGTCGATCTTCGGCCCGTAGAAAGCGCCTTCTCCCTCGGCAACCTTGTACTCAAGACCTGCTTTCAACAGCGCCGCGGCCAGAGCTTCAGTTGCTTCATCCCAGAACTCGACCTCGCCGACGTATTTTTCCGGACGAGTAGACAGTTCTGCCTCGAATTCGGTGAAACCGAAGTCCCTGATCACCATCAGCGTGAAGTCGAGAAGGTTCTGCAGTTCGTCGCCCAGCTGGTCGCGGGTGCAGAAAATGTGGCTGTCGTCCTGGGTGAACCCGCGGGCTCGCAAGAGCCCGTGCAACACCCCGGACCGCTCATACCGATATACCGTCCCCAGTTCGAACAGTCGCAAGGGAAGCTCCCGGAAAGAGTGGCTGCGGCTCTTGAAAACGAGAATGTGAAACGGACAGTTCATCGGCTTCACGTAGTACCCGTCACCGTGGTCGAGTTCCATTTCCGGATACATGGCGTCGGCGTAAAAATCCAGATGACCGGAGGTCTCCCACAGATGCGCTTTGGCAACATGCGGGGTGGCAACGATCTGGTAGTCGTGACCCAAATGGGTGCGGCGGCTGTAATCCTCGATGATCATCCGCATCAGGCCGCCCTTCGGGTGCCAGACGGCCAGGCCGCTGCCCAGTTCCGGGGGAAATGAGAAGAGGTCCAGCTCGGCGCCGAGTTTGCGGTGGTCCCGGCGTTCGGCTTCTTCGAGCCTGTGCAAATACTCGGCCAGCGCCTTCTTGTCCTCCCAGGCGGTGCCGTAGATGCGCTGCAACTGGGGCCGCTTCTCATCACCCCGCCAGTACGCTCCTGCGGTCCGGAGCAGCTTCACGGCCGACAGTCGTCCGGTCGATGGCACATGGGGCCCCCGGCACAGATCAATGAACCCGTTGTTGGCGTAGGCGCTGACCACCTGGCCGGCGGCGACTTCGCTCTCGTCGACGGATTCGATGATCTCCAGCTTGAACGGTTGGTCGGAGAAGACTTTCAGCGCCTCGGCCTTGGACATCTCACTGCGGATGAAGGGTTGATCTGCGGCGATGATGGCGGCCATCTCCTGTTCGATCCGCTCCAGGTCTTCATTTGTGAAGGGCCGACCGATATCGAAGTCATAGTAGAAGCCGTCCTCGATAGGAGGGCCGATGGCGAATGAGGCGCCATCGAACAGGTTCAGGACGGCCTGGGCAAGGACATGGGCTGCGGAATGGCGCAGCACGTGTCTTCCTGCTTCGCTCTGCTCGGTGACAATTTCGAGTTGACCCCCACCGGGTAGAGGGGCTGCGACATCGAGCCACATCCCGTCGAGTTTGACGGCTACGGCTGCCTTGGCGAGTCTCGAACCGATGCTCTCTGCGATCTGGTACCCGGTGAATCCATCCGGGAAGTCGTGATGGGACCCGTCGGGGAATACGATATCTATGGACACGTTCACTCTCTCCCGTAGTGTTTGCGGGTAGCGTAATGAAGCCGAATACGAACGATACGACCATTTAGAGTCCCGGGGGCCGCAATGCAACCAGTCGACATCGCAAAACAACTGGCGGGGGGCGGGAAGGTCCAGGAGATAACGCGTGACACAAACCGCGTTTTCCGGATCTGGCCCGAAGGCGGGAAAGCTTCCCTGATCAAGGTGTATTCCTCGCCAACGCACGAGCGTCGCGAACGACGTGCCTTGGCAGCCCTGGCGGGAATCGAGGGTGTTCCACAGGTCGTCGACCGCGGTTCGACCGACGACTTCAGTTGGGTCAGGTTCGACGATCCGGGTACCTGGTCTTTGGCCAGTCTCCCTGAGAGCCCCGGGGCCTCCCGGCGGGCGGGGCAAGTCCTGCATGCAGTCCACAAGGCCGACCAGGAGGCTCTCTCCAATCTCTCGGGTGGCATGGACGCTGAATGGTTGGCCCAGGATTTTCGCTCGACCTTCGAACGACTGGAGCGCTACCGCCGCAAACTGCAGATCCCGGCGGAGCTCATCCAGAAGGCACTCACCGTTGACCCGCCGCCTTGTGGCGAGCCGCGGGCGTCCCACACCAACCCCCGGCCGGAGAGTTTCCTGGTCGACGAGACCGGGCACGTAACCCTGATTGATTGGGAATGGGCGACCCTGGCTCCACCGGAATGGGATTTCAGTCTGGCGACCTGGCTCCTCCGTCTGCAGGCCGGTCCCGGCGCAGCCTCTGCTCTGGCAGAAGGCTACGGAGCGGCGCTCTCGGAAGAGGACCTCGATGCCTGGATTGCCTATCACGCGGGCATGATCCTGCTGCGCGAAGCAGAGACCCGCGACGGCCGCCCCGATAGCCTCAGTTACATGGTTGACGAACTCCGGCGGGTGCTTTCGCGCTGAGGCCGCGAAATCCACCACTATCCGCGCGTGGCCTTCTAATCTGCGCGCACGGACGAGCTGGAGGAACTCGTGTTGGAACTGGTAGCTACGGCCTCGGTCATCACTGCTCTGGTGTTTTACGCTTCACGCCACATTCGTTCTCAAGGAAGCCCCTGGGTCTTCGATAGCAGCGGCTGGTACGAGGAATACCTCGAGGCGGGGGACCTCCCCTGTCCGTGGTGTCAGGCACCGACCCGGGAGACCGATCAAGCCTGCCCGTCGTGTGCGCGGGTGTTTGGTTCTCCCGTACCCGGCTGACGCACGCCAATCGGGCGAACATACGACCGGTCGACGTGGTCCTGGACAAAACCTAGACCCTCGTACATGGCTACGGCCCCGAGGTTTTCGGAGTCCACGTACAGCATGGCGACGCTCGCCGCCCGGCGTTGAGACAGATACCACAATCCTTCAAGCGTCAACCACCTTCCCAGCGACCTGCGCTGGTACTCGGGGTCGACGGCCACCACGTAGATCTCTCCGAGGGATTCCGTATGCTGCTTGGTCCAGCAGAAGCCCGCAGGCTCCCCGTCCTGCCAAGCCATCAGCAAGCCATCCGGGTCGAACCAATCCTGCCGGAAGCGATCGGCCAGGATGGCCCGATTCCAGGATCCGTTTTCGGGATGGCCTAGGAATGCCCGGTTGTTCACTTCGATCCACGTATCTTCATCGATGCCTACACGGAAGGCGGTCAGCCGAAACCCCGGTGGCACTGCGGCCTCCAAGCCGGGAGGCAACGGAACGCGTAGCTGGAGCAGTTTCCGCTCCTCAAGAAACCCGAGTTCCTCGACTATCGCCGCTACGGCCGGATGGTAGGCCCACACCCTGATGGAAGTGCCACCGGATTCAAACCCAAGAGCGACGGCCGACTCAATCACTTCGCGAATGGTCCCCGGCTCTCGATGATCTGGATGTAGCGCCACCTCGAGCACCCAGGTCTCATCGTTTACACGTCGAGTGAGATGCATATAGCCAATCAGTTCGTTTCCATCCTCAAAGACCCTGGCGATGGTGCGATCCGGGCCACCGGCCATCAGACCCAGATACTTGTGCTCGCCGATCGGCGCGTGGTGATCGGCGAGCCGGCATTGCTCGAAAAGGCCGTCCAGGCCATCGAGATCATCCGGGTAGTTGACCGCCCGCTCATGCATGGAGCAACCCTAGGAGCATGTCGAGCAAGTAACCTGACGATCCGTGAGCAGAGTTGGTCTCGTTCTTGGCGGTGGCGGTATCACCGGAGCCTCCTACCATCTCGCCGCCCTGCTGGCCATAAACATGGCAACCGGCTGGCATCCGAATGAAGCCGAAGTGATCGTCGGAACGTCGGCCGGTTCCTTTGTGGCGTCCACCGTGCGCGCCGGTGATCTCAGCATCGATTCGATCGTACGACCCCACGAGGGACGGGAGCAGGTAGCAGAGCGCATCAACAACCAGATCTACCAACGCCAGCGACCCGCCGGAATCGTTCGATGGGTCCGGCGGGGATTGCTCCCCAGCCTTCGCAAGCCGGGCGTAACGATGCTGCTGGGCAGTCCTGCTATTCACCATGCCGGCGGAATCGCCGACTGGGTTGAAGAGCAAACCGGTGAGATCTCCGGTCGCTGGCCTGAACGGGCCACCGTCATCGTCGCCTACGACATCGCCGGCGGACACCGGGTCGCATTCGGGACGGAGAGCGCACCCGATGTGTCGCTCAAGGACGCCGTCGCCGCCTCATCGGCCGTGCCGGTCGTGTTCAGTCCCTACGAGATCGACGGACGCCACTACGTGGATGGAGGTGTTGTCTCCGGCACCCATGCAGACCTGGTCCTCGGCAACAACGACCCGCTCGATCTGGTGCTCATCCTGGCCCCGATGGCCGCCGTCGAGCCTCGGGACGGAGCCCGCTTCTACGAGGGTGTTTTCGATCGGGTCGGGCGCACAGCCCTGGACCAAGAGTTGCAGACGATTGCGACTGCCTGGCCGGAGTGCGATGTCCTGGTGTTGCGCCCGTCCCCGATGACTCTCGAGGTCATGAGGCCCAATCCCATGGACCCGGCGGCTGCGGTTCCTACCTTCGTACGGACCCTCGCTTCGCTCCGGAACAAACTGGCCAAGCCCGAAGTCTGGAGTATTCTCGACCGTCACCTGAACGTCTCCACGCATCCGGCCTGAGCCGGGCGGGTCCCCGAACGGCGAACCTGGCGTTGACTGCCGGCGTCCTTATGACGGCCGTGGGGTGACCCTGGCCGGACCAGACGCGCACTAGTCACTTCGTGTCCAAGGACAACCACCCTCCAGCAAAGCCGGTGTTGCGGCCGACATTGAACCTAAGCGGTAAGGAGACCCGGCGACATGAACGAAGCCAAACGCGGCAGGCACGAGCGGCGGCGACGCAGCCTCATCGACTACTTCCATCTGGGCAGAGACGCGGCGGCCCGGCGCCTGCGCAGCCTTCCCTCCATTGTGACCAGAGAACGCGTCTTGATCGGTAAAGAGCGCGCCTGAACGGACTACCGCCCGGCGCCGGTTCCGAGTTCGTCGATCGCCGTCATCACCCGGTTGAGTTCATCCATCGTGTTGTAGTGCACGAAACCGATTCGCACCAGGCCACCCGAGTTGAGAACGCCCAACCGCTGCATCACCTCAACGGCGTAATAGTGGCCGGCCCACACGAAGATTCCTTTCTCGCCCAGTGCCCGCTGAACGTCCACCGGAGTCCTGCCGGCAATGCCGACGGCAAAGGTCGGCGTGCGGTTGGCCGGCGTTGTCGGGCCATGGAGGGTGACGGCGTCCCGTTCGGCTACGGCAGACAAGAAAGCCTTGCTGAGCGATTGCTCGTACTCAGCGATCGCATCGATGCTCGCCCGCAGCGCTTCTCGACGAGAGAGACCGGTCCGGCCCGGGCCACCGAGCGAAGCCAGATAGTCGACCGCCGCTGCGACCCCCGCCAGGCTCTCGAAACTTTGGGTGCCCGTCTCCCATTTGCCCGGGGGATCAGACGGTGCGGGTCGAACCTTGTATGCCTCCAGTTCGGCGAGTAGATCGTGCCTGCCGAAAAGGAAGCCCGCATGAGGTCCAAAGAACTTGTAGGCGGACGCCACCAGGAAATCGCAACCCAGTGCGGCAACATCAACCAATCCGTGCGGGGCGTAGTGCACCGCATCGACAAACAGCCGCGCTCCTACGGACCTGGCGGCTTCACCGACCCGGGCAACATCGACAACCGTCCCCACGGCGTTCGAGGCATGGGTTACAGCCACGAGCCGGGTTCGGTCGTTTACCAGACCGTCAAGAGCGGCATAGTCGAGATCGTGTCCGTGCTCGGGTGAGAAATCGAGCCATCGAACCGTGACGTCCCTCTCGGCGGCGGCCATCATCCACGGAGTGATGTTGGCGTCATGATCGAGCCGGGTGACCACAATCTCGTCGCCCGCTTTCCAGGTCCGTGAGAGAGCGCGGCTCACGGAAAAGGTGAGACTGGTCATGTTCTGACCGAACGCAACTTCGTTTGGTGTTGCGTTGATCAGGTCGGCAATTGCCTGTCGCGCCGACCCGGTTATCTCATCGGCATCCCGGCTCGAGGCGAAGCTGCCGCCGACATTGCTGATCCCCCGATCGAGGACGTCGGCCATGGCGCCACTCACTGTTCCCGGTGTCTGGGTGCCGCCCGGCCCATCGAGGTATGCAACCGGTTTGTCATCCTGGGTTCGGCCGAGTGCGGGAAAGAGGTGGCGAACATCCTGTGGATCGAACATATGGTCTCCTGGGCGGGTGGCCAGGCTACCGAAGCCGGATGGAGTCCGAAATCGGAACTGGCGCTATGCGGACGTTTCTACGTAACGATCGAGTTCGTCGAGGAACGTCCGACGATCCTCGACGCGCAGGAAAGCGGCTTCGAACGAGTTGCGAGCGAGTTTCACCAGGTCCGAACGTTCCAGACCGAGTGATTCGGCCACAGCGACGTAGTTGTCTACCACGTAGCCGCCGAAGTAGGCAGGGTCGTCCGAGTTGATGGTCACAACCAGTCCGCCGTCCAACAACCTCTTCAGATTGTGGTCGGCCATGGTCGCGAACACCCTGAGCTTCACGTTGGACAGCGGACACATAGTGAGCGGCACATGTTCCTCAACCAGGCGCTGCACCAACTCGGGGTCTTCTTCGGCCCGAACGCCGTGATCAATCCTGCGGGCATGCAGCCTATCGAGGGCAGCCCATACGTAAGACGGTGGTCCTTCCTCGCCGGCGTGCGCAACCACCAGCAACCCGGACCGTCTGGCCTGGGCGAACACCGCCTCGAAGCTCTCCGGAGGGTTGCCCACCTCTGATGAATCCAGACCAACTCCGAGCAGCAGATCCCGAAAAGGCAGGGCATCCTCCAGGGTCTCGAGGGCCGACTCGGGGCTCAGGTGGCGCAGGAAGCACATGATTGCTGCACACGAGATTCCTAACTCTGACCTTCCCTCCTCGAATGCCCGGTTGATGCCGGTGATGACCGTTCCGAAAGGCACCCCGCGTTCGGTGTGGGTTTGGGGATCAAAGAAGATCTCAGCGCGTCGGACACCATCGGTGGCCGCCCGCTCCAGGTACGCGTAGGTGAGATCAAAGAAGTCTTGTTCCGTCAACAGCACCGCGGCGCCTTCGTAGTAGATGTCAAGAAACGACTGGAGATCCGTGAACTCGTAGGCCGCCTTCACTTCTTCCACGGACGCAAACCGCAGCGGTACTTCATTGCGGCGGGCAAGGTCGAACATCATCTCCGGTTCGAGTGTTCCCTCTATGTGGACATGAAGTTCGGCCTTGGGTAGACCGCGGATGAAGGCTTCCATTCCCACTTCCTCGCAGGGGCGTTCACACAACTCTATGGCGCGATCCGCGAACTCGCGCAGGGGCATTAGTCCTTTGGCTTGGCCCAAAGGCCCGAGGCCGGCGACGGGGCACTAGCTTTCCCCCCCAGGAGCAAGAAACGGAGGACGTAGGTGGCAACCCTCTTGGTGAAGAACGCATCGATGTTGGTGACCATGAATGAGAACCGCGACGAGCTCACCGGCGGAGGGTTTTTCGCCCGCGATGGGTGGATCGAACAGGTTGGTCCTTCCGGGTCTCTTCCGGCCACCGCAGATGATGTCCTAGACCTCACCGACCAGATCGTGATCCCCGGACTGATCAACACCCACCACCACTTCTATCAGACCCTGACCAGAGCAATCGCACAGAGCGCTCCATTGTTCGAGTGGCTGACCACGTTGTATCCGATCTGGGCCCGGTTGACGCCGGACGACATCCGCGTTTCGACGAAGACGGCCCTGGTCGAGCTGGCATTGTCCGGATGTACCACCTCTTCAGATCATCTCTACCTGTTCCCGAACGGTTCGAGACTCGAAGATGCCATCGAACCGGCTCGCGAGCTGGGTATGCGATTCCACGCGGCACACGGGTCGATGAGTCTCGGGCAAAGTCAGGGTGGGCTGCCGCCCGATTCCGTGGTTGAGTCGGCTGAGGCGATCCTGGCGGAATCCGAGCGGCTCATTCTCGCCCACCACGATTCGTCCCCCGGGGCGCTGACGCGAATCGTGCTGGCTCCGTGTTCGCCGTTCTCGGTCACTCCGGAGGTGATGCGCGAAAGCGCCGCCCTGGCCCGCCGTCACGGGGTCAGGCTGCACACACATCTTGCCGAAACCAAGGACGAAGAAGATTTCTGTCTTCGGGAATTCGGCGCCCCGCCTCTTCAGTATGCCGAAGACCTCGATTGGGCCGGGCCCGACGTCTGGTTCGCCCATGCAGTTCACCCCGGTGAAGGCGGCGTTGAGTGGATGGCCCGGACCGGTAGCGGCGTTGCCCACTGTCCTTCTTCGAACATGCGGCTCGGCTCCGGAATCGCTCCGGTGGCGGATTACCTGGCGGCCGGGGTTGCTACCGGACTCGGGGTCGACGGGTCTGCCAGCAACGACGGAGGAACTCTGCTGGGTGAAGCCCGCCAAGCCATGCTGTTGGCGCGAGTAGCTGCTTCACCCGGTTTGATTCATGCTGAAGAGCAGGCACAGATGAGCGTCCGCACCGCCCTGGAGATGGCCACGCTGGGCGGAGCGGCAGTGCTCGGTCGAGACGACCTCGGAGCTCTAGTCCCCGGCAAGGTGGCCGACTTCGCCACATTTGACCTCAATCGCATAGAGTTTGCGGGCGCCCTTCACGATCCGGTTGCCGCTCTGCTGTTGTGCGCGCCTGTTCCCGCTCTCCATACCTATGTGCACGGTGCCCCGGTTATCCGCAACGGAAGGCCGGTGACCGTCGAGCTAGAGGCACTGCTCGAGGACCACAACCGTGCCTCGCAGCGACTCATCGGCGGCTAGAGAGCAATGTCCTCCGGCCGAACGGGAACCCGGTTGAGAGCTTTCCCGGTGGCAGCGCGGATGGCGGCGACAACAGCCGGAGCGGAACTGATCGTGGGCAACTCTGAGAATCCCTTGGCGCCGAACGGCCCCCAACTCCCAGGCTCCTCGATCAGGATCGGTACAACCGGTGGTGCATCGAGAAAGGTCGGCAGGAGGTAGTCGGTGAAGTTGGCGTTGCGGACGATCCCTCGATCGAAGATCAATTCCTCCATAACGGCCAAACCGACGCCTTGCATGGTCCCGCCCTCGATCTGACCGACCACCGACTGGGGATTGAGGACCGTTCCCACATCCTGGGCTGCATCGACGCTGACTACCCGGACCAAACCGAGCTCCGGATCGACGTCGACCACCGCCCGGTGCGCCGCAACACTGAAGTCGACGTGAACGTTCCCCTGGCCGTTCTCATCCGGTTCTTCGGTTTCCGGATGCCGGAATCGCACCAACTCGTCGAGCGGGCCGGCCGAACAAAGCTCTTCCATAGTCGCCACGAGACTCCCATCGCGCCAGACCCCGGAAGCGTCCAGGTCATCGCCGGCACCCCGTTGCAGGGCAGCAGCCCGGACCGCTATCGCCGCCGCGTATACCGCTCCACCGGCCATTTGCGTTTGACGCGATGCCGACGTTGACCCGGCCGAACCGATCATCGACGTGTCATCAAAGAGAACCGCCACATGCTCGGTACCGAGAACGGAGCGTGCTATCTGCTGAAGTACCGTGACCATGCCCTGTCCCACCTCGATCGCCGCCGTATGGACCTCGGCTCCCTGCGGAGTTAGCACCACCCGGGCTTCGGCGTAATCGTCGAATGCCTCGGCAAAGGCGAGATTCTTGAGGCCGACCGCATAGCCGACACCGCGCAAGACCCGGTCGGCCGTTGTCGTGAGACCCGTGCCACCGGGGAGGTGGCGCGGATCGTCCACGATTTCAGCGGTCGGGGCAGGCAGCGCCCGTAGGGCTTCGATGACCTCGACGGTGGGGAGCGGCTCTGTAATGACCTGTCCGCTGGTTGGCAGCTGGTCGCCGCGTCGCAACGCGTTCTTGAGACGGAGCTCAAGTGGGTCCATTCCCAGCTCGGCAGCCAGCCGGTCCATTTGCGCTTCGTGAGCGAAGCAGGTCTGTACGGCTCCGAAACCTCGCATGGCACCGGACGGCGGGTTGTTCGTCCGCACGGCATAGCCATCTATGACCACGGTTGGGCAGCGGTAGGGGCCGAGCGCGAAGTACACGGCGTTGGCGATCACAGCAGGCGAGGTCTCGGTGTAGGCGCCCCCGTCCAGAAGCAGTTTCGCCTCGACCCGGACCAGGTTTCCCTCAGCGTCAGCCTCGTGGCGATACCACATTCGGGCGGCATGACGGTGCACGTGTCCGGCGAAGCTCTCCTGACGGTCGTAGACCATTCGCACCGGCCGCCCCGTGTGGAGAGCCAGCATGCACAGGTGGACTTGCAGGCTCAGGTCCTCACGCGATCCAAAAGCTCCGCCGACGCCGGCCGGATGCACCCGCACCTGGTCATCGCGCAAACCGAGACTGGCAACAATCTGGCCGTGGTCTTCATGAATCCACTGCGATGGGGCAAATAGGTCTACCCCACCCTCGGTGTCCGGAAAGGCAATGCCGGCTTCGGTTCCCAGGGCCGCCTGATCCTGGGTGCCCATCTCGTAGTAACCCTCGATCACTACGTTCCCGTGCCTGTCGAGATCGCCTCGTTGCGATCGCACATGACGGAAAACCTCACCTTGCTCCTGAGCGTCGACCAGGTCGGTCAGCGGATCGAGCAACTCGTACTCGACGATGATTGCGGCCGCCGCCCGGCGGGCGGTCTCAATATCCTCCGCCGCAGTCACGGCTATTGGTTGTCCCCAGTAGCGGACTTCATCACCGGCCAGGACCGGTCGATCAGGGTTGATTTGGCCCACCGTCGGCCGTCCGGGAACATCCTCGTGGGCCAACACCGCGAAAACGCCAGAGATGGCGAGCGCCGGGGCAATGTCGATTCGGGTTATGCGGGCATGGCTGTGCGGCGAACGCCGGGTGGCCCCCCACAGCATCGCTCCGTCCTGGAGGTCGGAGGCGTAGGCAAAATCGCCCTGCACCTTGGGGATTCCGTCCGGACGAACGACCGATTGGCCGATGCCTCCTTGAATTCTGGTCTCCGTAGTCGAGGTCATGAGCTTCCCTCCCCCGCCAGCGATTCCACTGCTCGCAAAATGGCTCCGTAGCCGGTGCACCGACAGATGTTTCCGGATAGCGCCTCCCGGATCTCGTCGGTCGTCGGGGCGGGATTGTGCTCGAGTAGGTGCACGGTCGTTAGGAGGAAGCCGGGGGTACAAAACCCGCATTGCACGGCGCCCTGATCGACGAAGGCTTGCTGAACCGGATGAAGCTCGTCTTCGGTGCCGAGCCCCTCAACGGTCAGCACCTCGGACCCGGCTGCATCCCCCGCCATCACCAGGCAGGAACACACCGGCTGGCCGTCCAGCAGCACGGTGCACGACCCGCACTCACCCTGCAAGCATGCGTCCTTCGCTCCCAGCAGACCGAGACGTTCGCGGAGAACGAAAAGCAGGCTTTCGGGACCGTGAACGGCCGCTTCGCGTTCCTCACCATTGATTACGAGTGTGATGTTCATGCTGCCAGACACCTTTCGAGCAAGCGGCGCGCCAGCACCCCGGCGGCATGCCGCCGGTATCCCTCGGTGGATCGATGGTCGGTTATCGGCTTCACCTCTTCTGAAACCAGGCGCCCGAATTCGGCCAGGGCCGCCTCCGACTTGCTCGATTCAGAGTTGATCATCTCCTCGGCCCGGCGCGCCCGCAGTACGGTCGGTCCGACCGCCCCCAGTGCAACCCGGGCGTCACCGTTGTCATCAACGACGACGCAGGCAGAAACGGTTGCGATGACCATGGCCGACCGGACCCCGATTTTGGCGAACTCCTGCCTTTCCGGCAGTTCCTCAGGGAGGATCACCGCCGCAATCAACTCATCATCTGCACAACTCGTCCGCTTCACACCTATGAGAAAGTCATCCCAGCGCACCGTTCGAGTGCCGCGTCGAGACTGCAGCTCAACGTGAGCGTCACAGGCCGCCAGAAACGGGTGGCTATCACCGGCAGGACTGCCGGTTCCGAGGTTGCCCCCGATGGTGCCTGCAGCCCGGATCTGGGGTGATCCGACAGTGCGGGCCAGTTGGGCGAGTGCCCGAATCGGGCCGTATTCGATGCGGCGGAAGGTGACCCCGGCCCCCAACCGTCGTCCCTCCCACTCTTTCAGCTCTTCGACCCGCCGGAGGGCAATGACGTGCTCCGGTCGGCGGGAGTGGTAGTTGACTTCAACCATCAGATCGGTGCCCCCGGCCAGCAGCGTTGCTTCCGGATGGGCAGCCAAAGCCCCGAGAGCTTCCTCGAGGCCGGAGGGACGTTCCATGTCCACTGCGCACCTTTCCTAGCCATTCATCAACCTAGCCGGTGATGCAGCCCTCCTGATTCACACCATGGGTTCCGGTTCAGATCTCCACAACCGCGGCGCCGCCGACCGCCCCCAACTGGACATCCGCCAGCGCCCGGTTGGCCTCAGACAGGGGATACCGGTCGACCACCGTCCGGATCGGCAAGTCCCCTGCGATTGTGAGGAACTCTCGAGCGTCGGCCCGGGTGAAGTTGGCGACGCTCCTGATCTGTCGTTCCCACCACAGGTTCTCGTACGGGAAAGCGGGTACCTCATCGAGGTGAATAGCGTTGATGGCTACGATCCCGCCGCGTTCCAGCGAAGCGAGGGCGGCCACAACGACCGAGCCGACCGGGGCGAACGTCACCGCTGCGTGAAGCTTCACAGGCGGTGTTGCATCGTATCCACCGGCCCAGACGGCCCCCATCGCCAGGGCTCGTGTCCGCTCCCGGTCCGATCGGGTGAAGACAAAGACTTCACAACCCCAGTGCAGGGCCACCTGGATGGCCAGAAGTGCGGAGGCCCCGAACCCGAACAGCCCCAGTCTGCCGCCCGGTTCGATGCCGGATACCTTGAGCGCCCGGTATCCGATGACACCTCCACAGAGGAGTGGCGCAGCGTGGAGATCGTCGATTCCCAACGGCAGCGGGAACGCAAAATCCGACTGCACGGTCATGTGTGATGCAAAACCTCCGTCCCGATCCCAGCCGGTAAAACGTGTCTCCTGGCATAGGTTTTCCAGACCGCGGTGGCACAGCTCACACGTTCCGCATGTCGCCCCAAGCCAGCCAACCCCGGCCCGATCCCCGGGCGACCAACCTTCCACACCGGCCCCCACCCGAAGCACACTGCCTACCGCCTGGTGTCCGGGGATGATCGGGAGCGCCCGCGCCGGAAGATCCCCTTCGCACAGCTGCAGATCGGTCCGGCACACACCGCACGCAGAAATCGACAGAAGCAGCTCTCCTGCGGCCGGTATCGGATCGGCAACTTCGCCGAATTCGAGGGGCGAATCTGCAATGGGTCCGGCTTTGCTGAGCAACTGAGCTCGCATGCGCGCAGCCTACTCAGCCGGGCACGACCACAACGCCCGAAACCCGGCGATGAGAACCCACCTGGTCTGCGATGAGTTCCGCCACGTGATCGGTGTCCGGGGTCCCGGTCTTCGTGAGGGCCACCACCACCCTGGCGCCCGGGGGCACCCCCTGAAGACCGCCGCGCGGGTCGGTCAGGACTGCCACGCAATGTCCCACTTCTAGACGGTCTCCGATCCCCAGGCCGGTGAGGGCCGCCGCGCGCTCCGGCCGATGGGCGACATCGGCAATCCGACCACCCACCGCGTCCACGCCCATCAGGACGACCACCGTGGTGGTCGTCGCCGGGATGACCGGCTCGTGGGGGCCGGGAACCTTGAGGGATCGACCTCGCGCACCGTCGGCCTCAACGAGCAGATAGTCCGCCGGCGACGCCTCGAATAGTCCATCAACCAACCCGGGCGGTGGCCCGGTTGCTTTGTGGTCATCTCCACCGGTCACCAGAGCCACCAGGGGGTGGGTCGACAGGGCAACTGTCACCGCATCCAGGGCAGGGCTCCTGCAGATGGCAGGAAGATCCTCGAGCTGCTCGCGACCCATTTTGGTGGTCGTGGTGACCAGGACACGACGGCCGGCGCCGGCCAACTCGTACCCGAGTCGCACCATTAGCGACGACTTGCCGCCGGCGCCGGTGAAAGCCACCAGTTCCCGGTCCAGGAGGTCCAGCATCCGGGCCAAGCTTGCAGTCACGCCGTCCGGATCCCGTTCAGCCACACCAGGACTGCCTCGAGGACTCCCCCGCCGACCGCCAGGGCCTTGTCGGAGATCTCAAAACAGGCCCCCGGGTCGCCGCGCGGGTCGATATCGGCGATCTTCAATCCTGGTGTTGCCGGGCGGGCAGCATCGATGAGCCCGCGCACCACCCCCTCCAGATTCGCCGCAATCGGTTCACCGGCAACCGTGCCAAGAATCTGGCCGTCGAGAACCATGTCGCCTATGCCCACATTCCAGACAATGGGACCTGACCGGTTGGATCGCACCACTCGCTCGGCAGATCTTCCTCCAACCCGACCGGGTACACCTGTGTTCGGAGCCGCACTGCCCGACCACAACACCCGTCCAAGTCGATGCCCGCGCATCGTCTCCACGACGGCATGACAGTCGACTCCGGCTTCAAAACCGGGCCCGAGCGCGACCACCAGCCGCGCCTGATCGATCGTGGTGTCTAGCGGGACCTTGGCGACGCGGGCGTCGACCAACACATCGACCGGGGACGGGAAGGCCGGCAGGCGTTCGTCCACCAGTACGGGGACGGCTCCGGAGTCGGCCACCCGAATAGCATCACGGGGCGAATCAACGCGACGGACATCGAGCTCCTCGATGGCGGCCGCTCCTTCTCGCACCACCCTGGCTACGGACACGGTGCGCCTGATGGCCAGCGGAGTGGCAAGCTCGAGGACGATCACCGGAAACCCTGCTCGATGCAGACGGGCCACAACGCCGGTGGCGAGGTCACCTCCACCCCGGACGACCACCAGGCAATCGGCGAAGAGGCTCACGCCGGCCCGGGCGCCGTCGCTGCTGCGCGGTTGACCTGAATGATCTCCGACATGATGGAGACGGCTATCTCTTCGAGCGTCTCCGCCTGCAGTTCGATTCCGATGGGTGTGTGAATGCGCTCGAGGTCAGCGGCGGTCACACCGGCATCGCCCAGCCGGGCCGCCACGGTTCTCCATCTGGTCGTGCTCCCCATCACGCCGATGTACCGCGCCGGACTCGCCAGAGCTTGCGGAACAACAAGTACGTCGCTGTCAACGTTTCTGGTGACCAGCACTATCGAGGAGTCCGGATCGATGGGGGCTGCAACGTCGGCCAGCGATCCGACCACTCGTTGATCTGCGTGCGGAAGCGCCTTCTCGGTGACCATCTCCGGGCGATCATCGATCGCAACGGTGCGGTATCCGATCCAGTGAGCCAGATCGACCACGGCAGAGCCAACATGGCCGCAACCAACGACGTACACAGTATGAGGGGGCATAAAGGGCTCCAGGTAGATCTCGACTTCGCCTCCGCAGACCCCCGGGTCTCCTCGTCGGGGGTCCACCAGAGCATATTCCAACCGGCGCGGACGGTTCGTGGAGAGGACCTCGCCGGCCGCGGCGATCACTCTCGATTCCATCTCGCCGCCACCGACCGTCCCGGATGTGGTGCCGTCACCAAAGATCAGCATCTTGGTGCCACTGTGACGGGGGGCCGAGCGATGGGTCCCGATCACGGTTGCGAGCACCACCGGATGGCCCTCCGCGACGGCGGCAGAGAGCTCGAACAGGATCCGCGACTCCCGCCCCGGCATCATGGCTTCATGCGTTGAGTGCCGCCCACACCCGCTCCGGAGTCAACGGGAGGTTGTCGATCCGGGCCCCGGTGGCATTGGCGATCGCGTTGCGAATAGCCGGCGCTACCCCGTCCTTGGGAATCTCGGCGATGGCCTTGGCCCCGAACGGCCCACTCTTCTCCATCGTTTGAACGAGGTAGGCCTCGATGCGGGGGACTTCGTCCGCTCGATAGATCTTGTACGGCCCAAACTTCGGGTTGACCATCCGCCCTGATTCGTCGTAGACCATCTCCTCGCAATGGCCATAACCCAGGGCTTGGATCATCCCTCCCTCGACCTGACCTGCCGAAGTGACAGGGTTGATCGGGACTCCACAATCGACGGCCATGACCAGCGAGTTCACGGTGACCTGGCCGGTGCCTACGTCGACCTCGACCTCGGCAAACTGGGCGGCGTAGGGCGGCGGAGAGTCCGGGGCCACGTACGAGGCGGTAGCCATGATCTGGTGTTGCTGATCCTGGTGAAGCGAATGAAGCGCCACCTCGGCGAGGCTCACCGAAGTGCCGTCGGGAGCCCAGGCACGGCGATCGCGCAGCGATATGTCGCCGGGCGTGTTGAGGTCGAGCATCGAGCGCGGCTCGATCGGCGATCTGGCGCGACACTTCCTCTGCAGCCTTCTTCACGGCCATACCCGAGACGTACGTCGTGCTCGAGGCGTAAGCCCCGACATCAAAAGGTGTCATATCCGTGTCGGCCGCATAAACGACGATGTCTTCCACGGGCGTCCCCAGCACTTCCGCGGCGATCTGCGCCAGGATGGTGTCGGCTCCGGTGCCGAGATCCGTCGCCCCGAACAGCAGATTGAATGAACCGTCATCGTTGATTTTGATGCTGGCTCCACCCATGTCGAGACCAGAAATGGCGCTGCCGTGCATGCACATCGCGAAGCCAATTCCCCGCCTGATATGAGGCCGGTCGGCCGGTTGCCGCCAGTCGGGATCGGTGCGGCGGTGCCAGCCGACGGCGCGTTGTCCCTGGGCGACACACTCTTCCAAACCGCTGGAGGTGACCACGGGGATGAACTTCATCTCCGCGGCGCCTTCCCCCAGTTCTGCGGCCACGTCGAGGGGGTCACCGACAGTGGTCCAGTTCATCCGTTTGAACGCGAGAACATCCATGCCGATGCCGGCTGCGATGTCGTCCATGTGGGCTTCGAGCGCAAAGAGAGCCTGCGGGGCTCCATAACCTCGGTAGGCGCCCGGCACCGGGACATTTGTGTATACGACGTCGCAGTCGAAACGTTTGTTTGGACAGTTGTAGGAACTGAGGCCCCGCAATCCGCTGACCATTTGCACAGTCAGCCCGTGGGTACCGTACGGGCCCGTGTTTGCGAGGGTTCGCATCTGTTGAGCGACCAGTTTCCCGTCGCGGTTGACACCCGTCTTCATCGTGATGGTCTGGGGATGCCTGGTTCGGCTCGACACGAACTCCTCGTGTCGAGTCAACTCGAGTCGAACCGGTTTGCCGGTGACGAGGGCCAGATGACCGACGATATCCTCGATCAACATCTCCTGTTTCACGCCGAATCCGCCCCCGATCCGCGGTTTGATGACGCGGATCCGCCGAACCGGCAGGTCGAGCAGCGGCGCCAGCATCCGCCGAACGTGGAACGGAACCTGGGTCGAGGTACGCACAACCAACCGTTCGTCACTGTCGAGCCAGGCGATCGCAATGTGCGGTTCGATCGGAGCGGGCTGGACCTGGTGAACCCGGAGGGTCTTCTCGAAGACCAGGTCGGCTTCCGCAAATCCGGCCTCGACGTCACCGACATCAGCGCGGATGTGATGGACGATGTTCCGGGCTGCATCGAAAGCACCTTCCATATCCGGCTCATCGTGAATGACCGGCGCCCCCTCGACCATGGCCTGGTTCTCATCAAATATGGCCGGAAGGACCTCGTACTCCACGTCGATCAGCTGCACAGCCGCTTCGGCGATTTCGAGGGTGTCTGCGGCAACGACTGCGACCCGGTCGCCGACGTGACGGACCTTGTTGTCAAAACTGACCTGATCGTACGGAAGCGGGTTTGGGTAACTCTGACCGCCCGACGCATACCGAACGCGAGGCACATTCTCGTGGTGCAACACCGCCCGCACCCCGGGCAGCGCCCGTGCCCGGGTGTCGTCGATCCGCACGATTCTGGCGTGAGCGTGAGGACTCCACACCATCTTGGCGTAGAGCATCCCCCGCATTTCCACATCGTCGACAAAGGCCGGGTTGCCTTTAACCAACTTCAAAGCATCAACCTTTACTTCAGGTTTACCTACAACCCGGGTATCGGGCACCTCCGGGCTCGGCACCACTCGCGGAGCCACCGGAGGCAGATCGAGGGGAGGTGCGTCGGAGTCAAAATCAGCCTTCCCGTCGAAGTCGACCAGTGGCCGAACCAGCACCGACTCGAACGGCTCAACTCCTTCGCCGCGGAGTACGGCGGCTGCTCGACGGATTGCCTCAACCGGGCGCAGATAGCCGGTTTCCCGGTCGAGAACGCCGGTGAGCGCATCACGGATTTCAGCGTCGGTCGGATCCGGGTTTTCGTCCAGCAGGGCTTTGGCGGCCAGGACCATGGCCGGAGTGGCATACCCGGATTGGATGGCGCCGACGGTGACAAACGCCTCCTGGATGGGATGCAGTCCCCGGCCGGGACTCAGTCCCTCGACCGTGTCGACCGCATGTCCGTCTGCCTGGGCGGCCAGCATGATCTCGGACGACACCAGTCGGCCGTCGACAAGCACCGCATCGGCGCCGGTTTCGCCGGTCTCCGAACCGAACCTGACACTGAAGAAGCCTTCTCGCCGCAGTACCCGTCGCAGGCTCTCGTGGTAATCACAGTCGAATGTACGGGGGTCGCCGTTGACCGTCAGATTGATTCTCATGACGGCTCCCCCAGCTGGTCAACCACCCGGTGGACAAGGGTCCCGGCGAGATGGCGTCGATATTCAGGGCTCCCCCGAAAGTCTCCCGGAGGATCGAGATCGGCGACAGCGTCGGGCTCGACGAGGATCGGGGTAGTGGCCATCCCGGTCACGGCTACGCGGATATCCCCGGCGGAGCGACGCCCCACTGCGGCGACGATCGAGGTGTCTGCCGGCGTGCGGCCGGTCCGGGCCGCTGCCGCCGTACCGTCGGTTTCGATGTGGATCCCAACGATGATCGAGCCTTCCAGCCGGGCGCGATCGGCGAGCAGCTCGTCGAGAGGAATCGGGCCGGATGTCCCGCTCGATCCGGCCAGCGTTATCCGACCGTCGAAAACAAGGAGACCCGCCAGCAATTCACTCTCGAAGTTCCCGGTGGCGACGGTTCCACCTACCGTCGCGGCGTTGCGCAGTGTGTTTGGTCCTTCTCGTTTTGCCAGGTCACGGACCAGCTCCGGAACCGACGGGTGCAAGGCCAGATCTGTCAGCCGGGTCATCGCCCCGATCTCGAGGTTCGTACCCTCAGGCCGAATCTGATCACATCCAATAGCCTGCAGGTCAATGATCTCGACCGCTTGGGAAGGCAGGGAGGCAACCAGCGAAGTCCCTCCGGCCAAGAGTACCGACCCAATATCCTCCCGGTTGAGCAGCGAAATGGCCTCTTCGATGCTCTCGGGCCGGTGATAGCCCACGACAGTTTGCATGATTTTCGACCCCGTTGTTCGACGATGGCAATCGCGTGAGCAGTCCAGGCGATCGCCTGCCCTCAGGTTAGTCCCGGGGCCTGTATCTCAAGGATTCGACGATCGGGGCCGACGCGCATTCTCCACTGAGTCGACCTTGAGCTCCCAGAGTGCCCGGGTCAAGGAAACGTGGTACACGTGGGGGTTGATCAATCGGCGAACGCCCGGATCGAGACGGTCGAGATCGGCCCGGCGTCGGGCGCGGATATCGTCCAATGGGGGAAGCTCGTACACAAGCTCTCCTTCTCGCAGCACTTCAACGGCCAGCGGTTCCACTTCGGAGATAGCCGAGCGATCGAGGGTTCGGTGAGACGTGTGCTCCGTTGGGTGGTGGAGTGTCACCCGGTCTGCAGAAAGGGGCTCTTCGCCTTCGACCCCCAGCACATCGGCTGTGGCCGTCCCGCGTTGATCGTAGAATCGCCAGGTCTCCTTCTTCCCGGGGTTGGGGATCTTGGCCCGGGCTTCCGACACTTTGAGCACAGGAACCCAGCTACCGGCCTCGCGCAGCGCCACGAGCTTGTAGACCCCGTCCAGAGCCGAATCGCCCTGGGAGGTGATCATCCGGGTGCCAACGCCGTAGGTGAGTCGTCCGATCAGCCGGACCGGATCCACACCGTAACGGGCTGACTCTTCTTCAATCTGGGAGATGATCTGCCAGATGGCCAGCTCATCGAGGTTGGACGACAGCACGATAGATACGTCGGGGAACCCCGCCTCGTTGAGGCGTTGCGCCGCCTGAATGCTCAAATACGCCAGGTCGCCTGAGTCGAGGCGGATCCCGACCGGCTCATGACCGTTGCGCCGGAGTTCCTCGAAGACGGTTATGGCGTTCGGCACTCCGCTCTCGAGCGTATCGATGGTGTCGACGAGCAGCAGACAGTCATCCGGGTATCGCTCCGCGTACGCACGGAAGGCTCCCAGCTCGCCTTCTCCCCGAGCCATGAAGACCTGCACCAGGCTGTGAGCGTGTGTTCCTTTTGAGGTGATCCCCAGCGATCGCGACACACCAACGTTCGATGTGTAGTCGGCGCCGCCGATCAGGGCCGCCCGCGACCCAGCGTTTGCTCCCCGATCGGGAGCCCGGCGGAGACCGAACTCGAGCACCGGCCGACCCCGCCCCGCTTCGTTTACCCGCGACGCTTTGGTAGCGATGAGCGTCTGGTAGTTGAGGTGGTTGAGAAGCGGCGTCTCGAGTATCTGGGCCATCGCCAGCGGGCCGCGCACCACGGTCAGCGGGATATTGGGGTGAACGACCCTCCCCTCCGGAATGGCTTCGAGATTGACACCCTCGAACGGGCCGTTGGCGCCGAGCCAGGCGAGGAAGTCGTCATCGAACATCCGTCGTCCGGTCATTCCGGTCAAGCTTGCAAGGTAGACGAGATCGTCTTCCCTGAAGCGGGCAGTCTCCATCCAGTCCAGAAGCCATTCCAAGCCGGCATTGATGCAGTAGCCGGCCTGATGGCCTCCATAGTCGGGGTAACTCCGGAAGAAGTGATCGAATTGCGCCGGTTGCTCGTGAATGCCCAGGCGGAAATACAACTGCGCCATGGTCAGTTGGTAGTGGTCCGTGAAGAGAATGCCGTCGGTCCCTGTACGTTTCCCGGCCGTCAAACGTGGCTCCAGAGTGGATGATCCTGATGGTAACCCGACGGTAGATCCCTAGGCGCGCCTCCCTACGACCCAGGCGGTGGCGACCCAGCCTCCGATCGTCCAGGCAGCCAGGACGGCGTAGCTCGTCCCCACCCCGGTAACGAAACCGGTCGTGAGTGCATCCCGGATCACCTGCGCCATGTGATAGAAGGGCAGGATCCGGTGGACCGAAGCCAGCCAATCGGGGAACTGGGAGATGGGAACGACTATCGGCGAGAAAAGGAGTACGAAGAAGACGGTCATGTTGGTCACGAAGTTGATCACAATCGGGTTCTTGATCCCGTGGGCCATGCCGAAGCCGACGGAGGTAGTCATGAGCGAGGTGAGGAGGACTGCCGGAACAATCATCGCCGAGACGCTGAGTTGCGCCTCGTAGTTCCAAGCTGCAACGCCGAGGGCGATGGCGACCCCCGGCACGGCCATGAGGGTGAACACGGTGAAGGTCGAAGCGGCCGCCGCGAGCCTCGGAACCGGTAGAGACCAGAGAAACTCGTAGGTTTGGGCGATTCGCTGTTGGGCAACCATGTTGGGGACCATCACCAACCCGATCGGTATGAGAGCGATCGCCGGCACCCCTGCGGCCATGTAAGTACCGACCACCGGGGACACATCACCAAGGTAGAAACCGTACATGAGAGCCATGCCTGCCCCCATCAAGACCTGGATTACAAGGCCGAAGACCAGCCATTGACCCAGACCGCGCACGTCGAACCGCAGCATCATGATGTAGCTGCGGAACCAGCGGGATGGTCCGGTAGTTACCGTCGCCGGGGCAATATCGAAGCCGTCCACGGATTGCATTGAACGTCCCGGAGCGATCATCAGTTTCGCCTCCCGATGACCCAACCGGCCACGATGGCCGAAACGGCGGCGTATGCCGCCAGGACTGCGTAGGAAGCTCCCACGTTCTCCACCAGACCATCGGTGAGCGCGGCTCGGACGACCGCAGCCATGTGTTGAAACGGCAGCCACTCGTTAACCGCTACCAGCCAATTAGGAAGGTTCTCCGGCGGGAAGTTGATAGGCGAGAAACCGAGAATCACGAAGATCAGCAACTGCGTGATCATGTTGGTGATCATTGGCCTGGGGATGGCATGGGCGAAGGCGTAGCCGACCAGCGTGGCGGTACCGATGGTGAGCAGAACTGCGGGAACGATGGCCCATGAGATCTGCAGCGTGAGGTCATAGCGCCAATCGGCGATAACGAGCGCTGCCGCCATCCCCGGCAGAGCGATGATGGAGTTGACGGTGAGCCAGGCCGTCGCCTGCGTAGTGCGAGGCACCGGCAACGACCACAGGAAATCGTACGTTCCTGCCACCTTGTGATTGCTGACGAGCTGCGGACTTAGAACCAACCCGACGGTGATCAAGGTCACAACGGCCACGCCCGTCGCCAGAAAAAGTGCGTTACGGACCGGCATCTCGTCGAAGAAGAGCCCTATGCCCAGGGCGAAGCCGCCTCCAACAACGACCTGCAGTGCGATGATCAACGGAAGCAGGAGCCGGAGACTGCCGAGCTCCCAGCGGGTCATCATCAGATAGCTCTGTGTCCAGTGGCCGATGCCGGTGCGGACCGGTTGACCTGCCTTGGTGTCAGCGGCGGCCAAGGAGGTCATGGTGACTGGTCGCCGTTGGCGGAGGTGTGCCCGGTGAGGCGAATGTACACATCTTCGAGGGTGGTGGCAGCCAGGGCATACTCCTCGGCGAGACCGCCGGCCAGCAACTCCTGGGCCCAGTGGATGCCAACTGCGGCATCTGCCTCGCTGATGATGTTCATGACGTTGTTCCCGACCCGCGTGTGTTCTTCGATGAAGGCCGGCAGTTCGGGAGTGGGTTGGCCGGGCACCATCATCAGCTGGAGCCGCAAGCGGCCCCGATCATCCGCTTTGAGGGCCGGGGAGGTTCCCTCGGCTATGAGTTTGCCGTTGTTGATGATGGCCAATCGATCGACGGACTTCTCGGCCTCGAGAACGTTGTGGGTGACCAGCAAGACCGCAGACCCCTCGTCACCGAGGCGGCGGACTTGATTCCAAAGCAACCTGCGCCGGCGCGGATCCACATCGTTGGTTGGTTCGTCGAGAATCACCACCCGTCCCGGCCAGACGCTGACCATGGCGAAGCCGACCAGCCGTTTCACACCGCCGGACAGCTTGATGCCCAGCGTGTCGGCCCATTCGCCGATATCCAGCGCCTCGATCATCTCATCCGTGCGGCCCGCGACGGTGGCTGGATCGCCACCGCGGATCATCCCCGTCAACCGGATGACATCACGCACCTTGAACGAGTCGATCGGCATCTGCGCCTGCGGCAGGTACGAACACAACTGCCGGGCGGCGTCGGGGTCCTCAACGAGATCGTAAGGACCGAGCGTCAACTCTCCGGAAGTGGGTTTCAGCAATCCGATGATCTGCTTGACGAGGGTGGTCTTGCCCGCTCCGTTTGGCCCGAGCAATCCGTAGACCTCGCCGGGCCGGATCTGTAGGGTGATCCCGTCGTTCGCGTGCAACTCCCCAAAGGTCTTCGTCACGTTCTCGGCGTAAAAGGTCCAATCGGTGTCCTTTCCACCTTCGACCGTCAGGACACCCTGCTCCGAGTCATCTCTCATACTGTCCTTCCAATATGACATCACAATGATGTCATATTGATGTCATATCGTCAAGAGCTCTCGGCATGTAGGTTCGGGATATGACCAGCTGCGACACGATCATCTACTTCACGACTCGCATGAACGAACTGGCCGAGTTCTACCGGAGAGGACTCAACCTTGGTGAGGCGCAGAACCACGGGGGAAACCATCTCGGCTTCTCACTCAACGAGGGCGTCTACCTCGGTTTTGATCAGGCGGACGAGGCCCGGGCCGGTTCCGGCGGCCCCACAGTTTGGTTCGGCGTTGACGATCTGCAGGGGACCTTTGACCGGTTTTTATCGTTGGGCGCGACGGTCCGCTATCCGCCCGAGCTGAAAGCGATGGGTGACGTGCTGGCATCGCTCCACGATCTCGACGGGAATGTATTCGGTCTGGTTCAGCGCTGACCCAGCTGAGCTGCGTCGCTTCCTGGTCCACTACGCAACGGAGCCCCCGTCGCAACGGGGGCTCAGGGCTCTGGCGGGTTGACTCAGCCGTGCAAGACGTAGTCCCCGGCCGCCAACATGAGCGTGGCGAACAAGCCGAAGTAGGCGGTGAGCAGAGCGGCTTTTGCGACTTTGCGAACGGCGACCATGTGTTTTCCTCCTTGGAACACACGCCGCGCGACTCAGTGAAGCTGGTTCGTTGCCCTACCAAGGCTGTGCGCCGGATGTGGGTCGACGGTCCTGTTTGCGTGACGTGTGTGCTGTCTTGTTTGTTCTTCGGCGGAATTGTCCCTCAGCTTCGGCCGTACGCGTAGGGTCTTTGGCCTCTATTGCGAGAGTCCCCGGTAGACGCGTGCAGCGGGCTGTGTTCGGTCGGTTGCCGACGCCGGGCTGTCCCGGGGCAGCGCCGCCTTCACTCCCCCAGGCCCAGGCGTTCTGCGAGTCCGATCCGTTGGATTTTGCCGGTCGCGCCCTTGGGTATCTCGTCAACGAAGAGAACCCGGCTGGGCACCTTGAAGGGAGCAACTCGCTCCGCCACCCACGACTGGAGTTCTTCGGCCGATGCTCGATGGCCCTCGGCGAGCACAACTGCCGCCCCGACTTCCTCTCCCAGCGTTTTGTGGGGGATCGCAAACGTGACAGCCTGTGCAACGGCGGGATTCCGAAGGAGCACCTCGTCGATCTCGAGCGGGCCAATCTTCTCCCCTCCTCGATTGATCTGCTCTTTGAGCCGCCCGGTCAGGAAGAGGTAGCCGTCTTCATCGAGAAACCCTTCGTCACCGGTTCGAAACCACCCGCCTGTGAATGACGCATCGTTTGCGTCCGGGTTGTTCTCGTAGCCGTCGAAAACCGTTACTCCCTTGATTCCGACCTCGCCGCGTTCTCCCCGTGGAAGAGACCGGTTGGATTTGTCGAGTACGGCGATGTTGATGCCGGTCGGACGTCCCACCGATCCGGGCTTGGCGACCTCCGGCGGCAGCGGGTTGGAGGCCATTTGGTGAGCCGCCTCGGTCATACCGTATGCTTCGACGACCGGCACCTTGAAGAGCGTCGTGAGGCTTTCGAGGACGGGGCCGGGAAGTGACGCAGACGACGACCTCACGAGGCGGAGCGACGTCTCACGTTCCCGAGAACGTGCCATCACCAGCACCGCCTGATGCATGCTGGGGACGGCGCTGTAATAGGTCGGCTGATGAACCTCCACCCAGCGGTGGAATCCGAGGGGTTCAAACCCCGGCGTGCACACCACTGATCCGCCGGCCGACAACGGGGCCAGCAAACCAGCGATCAGTCCGTGGATGTGGAACAAAGGCATGACATTGAGGGAGCGGTCGCGCCGGCTCAGGCGAAGTGTCTCGGCAACATTCTGAGCCGAGCCCACCAGGTTTCGCTGCCGCAGCGGCACAATCTTGGGTCGCGACGTGGTGCCGGAAGTGTGCAGCACCAGAGCGACTGTCTCACTCGTGGGGTCTTCGCCTGCGCCCGGCACGGCTGTCGCCGCCATCAGCTCGAGCGAAGGGAAGGCACCGGAAACAGCGATGGTGCCTGTCCCGTCTGGCAGGGCTGCGTGAGCGGCGGCCATCTCACCCTCCCGGGTGATGAGCGCCTTCACCCCCAGATCATTGAAGTAGTAGCGGAATTCTTCCTCGCGGTAAGCCGGGTTCAGCGGCGCTGCGCATCCGACCATGCACGTTGCAAGGAAGACGAGGGCCATCTCCGGCCCGTTGGGCAACACGATCGCGACCCGGTCGTCGGCTTCGATGCCGGCCGCCCGAAGTTGATCGGCGAGACGATGCACCCGGCGGCGCAACGCCGCCCAGTCAAGCTCTGTACCACCGGCATCGACCAGTGCGACAGCGTCATCATGTCCGGACTCGAGGAGCGAAGAGATCGTTTCCATGGAACCGACAATAGTTGGCGGAGCACCCGCCACCGCCGGGAGAAACCTCTCACCGCCTGACAGGGATTGGGGCTGCCGGTACGATCGGTCACCGAACGCTCGCCGTGCCGTCGACTCGTACCCGGTCGACCAACACCCTCGCGTCGTCGTCGCCGATCCGGTACACCTCCGCAACCACCGTCTGCCGCGGCGGCCACAAGCCCTGGTTCTGTCCGGATTCGGTCCGCTGGGGGTCGAAAGCCTCTAGAACCCGACGGACCTCCAAGGGAAGGTGGGAGAGGCCCCGGTGGCCGGTTCTACGACGGGTGAGCTGTGCGGACACAGATGATGATCATGCTGATTGTTGGTCTGATCATTCTGGCGTCGCTGGCGGTGCTGGCCGGGTTGATCGTCTGGTTGGGATGGCTGGGCGGAATTGGGGTCGGTCTCGGGATTCTGGCGGTTGTGGTCGCGTTCTACCTCCTCGTGGTCAAGCCGTGGCATATGAAGTGGGGAGCGACAGACGACGAGGCGGGCCGGGCGATGCCGGGCGACGAGCTGATTCCGGGTGCCGGGTCGGCGACGCGAGCAATCACGATCGATGCCACCCCGGAGGTCGTGTGGCCGTGGCTGGTGCAACTCGGGTACGGCAAGGCGGGCTGGTATAGCTACGACTGGATCGACAACGACTTCCGGCCCAGCGCCGATCGAATCCTGCCCGAGTATCAGGATCTGCGGCCCGGCGACAAGATTTTGATGATGCCCGAGATGGGGTTCGTGGTGGAGGGCGTTGATGAAGCGCGTTCGATTGTCAGCGTTCTGGAGGACGGATCGACCAGCTGGTGTCTGGGTGTCTATCCCAGCGAGGGCGACAGCACCCGGTTGGTGAGCCGCTGGCGACCCAAGTTCGAGATGACCCCCGCCACTTTGTTCCTGACCGTCTTGGCGGAGCCGGGAACATTCATCATGGAACAGAAGATGCTGCGCACCATCCGGGATCGCGTCGAGGGACACATCCCGGCGACCGGACAGGGGGCGTAACGGTGCGGTATGGCATCGGGCCCGGCACGTCGAGCATTGTCCAGGAGGTTTGATGGAGGTCACCTTGGGGGACCGTCCTCATCGTGTTGGGGTTGGCGGCCTGGGGTGGTCAGACGATCAGCCTGGTGGATCCCGCTAGGGCTGCCCGCTGGAATCTCACCGAAGCGGAAGAGACGGTAGAACCGGCCTATTGGGCGGATATTCGCGGCGAGGCATTGTGGGACTTCTTCACCTTGTGGACGATGCCTGTCGCAGGGATTCTCTTCATTCTGGACATGGCCTCCCGGACCTCCTTCGGGCTCGTCGGAGGGGGCGTCTACCGGTATTTCGCCGGAAGGGGCATCCTCACCCGCCTCGGGCTGCAGCGTCGAGGGTTCCGGATCGGCGATCCTGCCGATGTCCGTCTGGGTCTGGTGATGCTCGGTGTGTGGGGGCTGGTCGGGATGATCACAGTGATCGCCGCCCTCGTCTGGTGACAGAAGGTGTTTCGAGGACCATCGGAGAGCTTCTCCAATTCGAGGTCGGGGTCCCACCGCGGGTGATTCTCAACATGATGAACGGCGTAGAAGTCCCAACCCGTCGGAAGAGGACGAGCGAAACTCGTGGAAACCTCGATTTCCATTGCCTCTCCTCCCCTCCCGTGCAGAAAGAGCCAACCGGTTGGATTCTCAATGAGGGAACGCGCCGCCAAAGGACATCGATGGCCATCGACCCGTCCGGACCCGGTGCCTAGTCAATCGGGTTCTCGTATGTCAACACGCTGAACGCAGCGCCCTGCGGGTCTTGAATTACCGCAAAGCGCCCAAGCCCCTGGACATCGAATGGTTCAGCGACAACGGTTCCGCCGTTGGCCGTCGCAGCCCCGACGCAGGCGTCAGAATCGTCGACGGCGAAATAGACGCCCCAATAGTTGGGGAACTCCCCCATCTCCGGGGTTCTGGCCATCATTCCGGCCGCGGCGTGACCTTCGACGTTTCCATCCGCCCATAGGGTGAAATATGGGCCGGTCGGCATGTCGGTCGTTTCAACCTGGTGACCGAACACGTCCGAGTAGAACGCCCGGGCGGCGTCGACGTCATCGGTCAGCAGCTCGCTCCACGTGAACGTTCCATGGTCGTTCACGAGTTGGGCACCTCGGTGCGTGCCGGCCTGCCACAAGCCAACGGCAGCGCCCGTCGGATCGGTGATGAATGCCATCCGGCCGGTGGCCATCACGTCCATCGCAGGCATCATCACGCTTCCGCCGGCCGCCGTGACCTTCTCGAGAGCCGCATCCACATCGTCTACCGCAAAATATGTGCTCCAAACCGGAGGCATGCCGGCGCTGGCGGGTAGCTCGCCCATGCCTGCGACCGTCTTACCGTCTTTGGTGAACATCGCGTAACTGCCACCCTGATCGCCCGTTGGCACCTCGGAAGCATCCCAGCCAAACAGGGCCTTGTAGAAGATTTTCGCTCCGGCCATGTCGCCGGTAGCAAGGTCAACCCAACTCGGTATTCCGTGAGCGTACGATGTTCGCTCTCCCATGATCACTCCCCTCTGGTGCCTCGTCGGCAGCTACTTCTTCGTCGCCTTCGGTTCGAGGGTGCCTATCCACTCGTATGCCTTCTTGAACCATGAGCCGACTTCCTCGGTGTCGCTCAGAAGGTCGTCGGGGACAGAGACGTAGCCTCTCATCACGCTTCCATACTGAATGACCGGGCCACTCTCGTATCTGGAGAGGAATTCATCGGCTAGGTCATTTGACAGACGGATTGCCATTGCTCCCTCGACATCGAGGAAACTGAACATGTGCCCGTTGCGTGACGTGTAGGGATTCTTGGCGCCCTTCACCACTTCACCCGCCTCCTCTACGGCGGCGGCATACCGTTCTAGAGCGTCGGAGGGGCCCCGATAGTCCGATCCGCCAGGCACGATTGCTCTCTTCAGCAGCAGAAACCCGAACCTAGCATTCCTGGCGGCGCGGCTCTCGGCCTCACACTTTCGCCGTCGTGATCAGCGCTGGCGCCGGGAAAGGCACCCGGCCAGATGCGTCCGTGAAGAGAGAGAGAGATGGCGATCGGTGTGCCGGGCGGATGACCCTGCTGTTAACGCCCGCTGTGGCCGCTTTCGGCATCTCGGCGCTCGCATCGGCGAAACCAAACCTACGCCATGCGAGGTCCCATGGCGGGACCGAATCACATCAACTAGCCGCCGCCGCCGGAGCCGCTCTCCATCGGAGAGATGATCATCTCGGTGGGTTCTTCGAGAGCGGCTTTCGCCCCAGCCTCCGACCACCGTTTCTCAATCTCGCCGGATCCGGGGATGTCGATCTCCTGGAGCTGGCGGCTCAGCTCATCCTGACGGTCCCGGAGTTTGGCCCGTTCAGAGAACGCATCCGACGGCAAGCTGTTGAGCTGATCGAGGATCTCACCCAGCTCGGCTCGGAGTTCGTTCTCGCCCATCACATTCGGTTGCTCGCTGGTCATCGGTCACACCTCCGGTCTCGGCTGCTTACCCACCAGCGGCAGTGACGAAGGCATGGACAAGCGCCTTGCGGCCAGCCTCTGAATCGGCTTGCAGGGAGAATGCCCAGGAACCGTCCGGTTTCGCCCAGGACACCATGTAGATCGGGCCTCCCACAGGCGGATCCTCCGACAGGTCCTGAATTACAGCTCCAGAGGCGACCCAAATAAGGTCGCCGTTGAGATCGACTGCGCTTGCCTCAACCGTTGCGCCTCCCGGTCTTGACGCAAAGTCGGTCACCCAGCCGGCTGCCGTTTCCTCCCCCGGATTCGGGGTCTGGAGATCCGCAGAATCCATCGCACCAATCGACCAGGGAACGACCGATTCCCCGTAGACGGCCGCTCGCCCCCCGCCCGACCGGCTCCGCCCCTCAACCTCCTCGAGAAACGATGCGAACACCGCCTCAACGTCTTCCTGGGCGTCCGGCATCTCGACGGTGTCGAGTCCCCACGGTGGCACGTCGCTCAATTCGCCGCCGGTTCCAGCACCGCCGCACGCCCCGGTCGTCAACGCGAGTAGCAGGACTGTCAGAATCCCGATCACACGTTTCATGGCAACTCCCCTAGGTTCACCATGGGCAGGACGGCAACGTTCGGGAAGGGGCCTGTTGGCCCTTTCTCACCTCTGCGCCGACGGGAGAGGCAACGGGTGTCCCCCCGTCGCCCAATGGCGGACCAGGGGTTCTGTGATGTCGCACCACCGGGCAGACGACCGGACCCTGAACGAATCCTCGCAATTTCTGCGATCAGGAGGCTATGAGCCGACATCCCGCCATGGTTACTCTGACCACTGCTGCCGACCGGAAAGCGATAGCCGATGAGCAAACGTGAAACCCCCATGACCCGCTGGTACTGGCAGCAAATAGGAAGAACCCTGGTCGAGGAGTTCCGGGTCGTGAAACGCTCCAAGACGGTCGGCCAGCGGCTCGTTGACGGGATCATCCTCCCCAACCAACCGAACCGGATCGCTCACTGGCGGGACGTGACCCTCGACGGTGAGGACGTGATAGTGGTGCAAACAAAGAACGCCCGGCTCGGCATGTACCTGATGGGCCAGACCGTGTTTTCCGCTGAGCTAGTGAGGCGACGGTTCAACCCCAGGACGGTCCGCTCAGTTGCTCTGGTCAGGCGGGACGACGAAGTGATGCACGCCCTGCTTGACGGCTACCCGGACGTTGAGGTGGTCGTAGCTCCACCGAGCGTGACGGGCGGCTAGACCGCAGCCGGGCCATCGCACATGCACAAAATCTCTCACCGTGCGAGCGCCAGCGAGCACCCCTTGCCTGTCGTGGCGGGTAGGTCGGTAGGCTCCCTGTGAGGAGACCGCCATGCCTGACATGTACCCGAAGATTCCCAGAACCGGACAGGTCGCTGAGATTCTCGGCCTGAAACCGGGGACAGTCAGGAAGGCTGCGAGGGAGGGGAAACTTCCCGCCTACCGGCTGCCCGACACCCGCAAGTACCGGTTCATCAGGGATGAGATCGTCGAATGGATGCGGTCCCGTTCGAGCGGACCGTCGTCTTCGCCCGACGGTTAGACCACGTTGTCGCCTCTCGATGGTCGTCACCGATTCCTCACGTTGCCCTATTAGGAAGATATCCATGCGGCAAACGTGAGGTTCGTGCCTTTCCCTGGTCTGGAATCTCCTCTGCTCTGTTCGGCTAGCGAGCGGAGCGAGCGTCGGTCCGAGCGGAGCGAGGGTTTGGCGGGTTCCCCGGTTGGGTTGATGGTTATGCAAACCGGCGCTCTTGCTATTGCGGGCAAGCGCAGCCGACAGGGTTCCCGTAGCATTGAGGAGCAGTTCTCTGAGGAGGCGGCCGATGCCGGAGATGTCCCTGGACGAGGTGCGGACCGAACTCGCTGAGATCGACCGGAAGCTGGGCGAAATTCCCGATGATGCTTTCGCTGAGCGTGTGGGCCTGCGGGAACGATGGCTGGAACTTATGGCTCTGGCTGCCGAACTGCGGGAAGCGAGCCGAACACCCGATGAACTCCGCAAGGAGCTACAGGATCTGCGCCGGGTTCGAGACGAGATTCACGAGCGCCATCTCAGCATCGGCAACATCGGCGCAGGAGGGGGGCCGGGCGGGGGTGGCATTGACATTGAGTTCGTTACCGAGATGAACCGCACGATTGATGAGGCATGGGATCTCGCCAAGGTCGAGCGCCGCATCCGACAGTTGGAGGCCCAACTAGCGGGTCTGGATACCTAGCCGGTCGGCCACCCGAGGGCTGATGGTGGATTCTCGTCGCCTTTGTCGGGTTCAGTCGGATTTTTCTAAGTAGTACCTACTACTTCTTCTATTAGGAAAATCCGAAAGAGCGGTCACACCCCTCCACCCCCGCTTTCCATCGGTGAGACGATCATCTCGACTGGCTCCTCAGCGAATCTTTTGGCCGCTGCCCCCTCCGCCCAGTCCTTCTTCATATCCTCAGCACCCGGTATCTCGATCTCCCGAAGCAGCCCGGTCAGTTCCTCCTGACGTTTGCGAAGCTTGAATTTCTCAGCGAACGCATCAGACGGCAGGCTCTGGAGATGGTCGAGGATCTCACCCAGCTCAGCCCGGATCTTCTGCTCGGTCATCGGTTCGTCAGGTTCTTCGTCGGGCATTGCCTCTCCTTCCACTACTCACCGGCGGCGGTGACGAACGCCTCGACCAGAGCTTGTCGTCCGACCGAATCGCCCTCCACAAAGAACAACCAAGAACCATCCGGTGCTGCCCACCAGAAATCGAGCATATGTTCTTGCGAGGGGACGTTGGTTGCCACCCACATGAGATCTCCAACGGGATCAACGGCGCTCGCCTCGACCACGACAGCCGAGCGGCCGGAAGCAAGGAAGGTGACCCAATCGGCCGGACTGTCGACCCCCGGGCATGTGCAACGCCTGCTGCAGCTCCCACGGATCTGCCTGAATCGTCCAAAACGATCCCGAGCCCTCATCGATGTAACCAAAGTGTGTCGGTTCATCTCCCAACCGGGTTCGGCCGACGATCTCCTCCGGGAGGGCTGCAAAGACTGCGGCGACTTGCGCTTCCGTGTCGGGCATGTCGACACCGTCCAGACCCCAGGGTGGAGCGTCGTTCGATTGCCCGTCACCGCCGCACGCCCCGGCTGTGAACACAAGTAGCAGGACAATCAGAATCACGGTCCCATGTTTCATGGCTACTCCCTTAGGTCCACCATGGGCGGGACGGCAAGGTTCGGGAAGGGGCCTATTGACCCTTTCGGTTCTCCGTGCCGACGGAAGAGACAGCAGGACCCCCACGGCGCCCGCCATCCCGTTTCTCACGTTTACCCCACTACAGATATCTATATGTGGCAAACGTGAGGTTTCCGGCCTGACCCCTTGGCAACGACAACCGCATCCACACAAGGGTGACCCAGGAGAGCAGCCGCCCACTCGGCGGGCGGGTCAAGGAAAAGGGGGAGGGACTACGACTGGGGCCGGGAATCTCCTCAGGGTATGGCGGGAAACCGTCCTGGCAAGAAGCCTCCTTGACCGAAGGTAGGGTTCGCCACCATGCAGGCATTCCGCATCTTCTACATGGTCATCGGGGCCGCCTGGATCATCCTCGCCACCGTCACCATCGTCCGACAATCAGTGTCACCCAACCTGATCCTGCAACTAACCGTCGGGATTGTTCTGGTCGCCTACGGGTGGAACAGGTACTCGAAGCAGAAGAGCGGTCCGTAGACAGCTACTCGACCGGGTCTTCGGTCTACCTCGGCGGGCGGGACAGCCTCGATGAGCTACGCCGCTGGGGTTGGGTGTTCGGCGGTGAGTGGGTCGAGTTGACGGGGGCCGGGCACTACCACGCCGGAACGGTCGTCGGTGGACTCGTCGGCAGGTAGCTGACTCATCGGCGACTCACAACGTCGGTCCTCCCGTAGGATGACCCCACCCCGGTCAGACGAAGAGGGAGCGATTGATGCGGGTTGTGTTGCTCGTGCTGCTGGTCGTGATGTCGGCGTGTTCGCCTCCGGCCGGGTCGGCTGAGACCACCACGTCGACTGTTTCAGCTTCAACCACTTCGACTTCACCGACCACGACCACTCTGGCCGTGACGACATCTACTGAACCGGAGTGTGTCGAACTTGAAGGGGTTCTGCGGGACAGTCGGGGGTTTGTGTGTCCGCCGAACCTAACCCAGGGCCAATCCGACGCTGACACGGTCGGCTACCTGCCAGGCACCTACAAGACTCGGATCTTCGAGCCAGCCTTTACGCACACCAGGCAGACAAACTTCCAGGCTGGCGGCGAGAACTCGCTACTTGTCAATCTTGATTATCGACCGAACTGCCAGAACGAGGAATGCACCCGGTCGGTGTTCGCCCTCTCCCCCGACTTCGCTAGCCAGCTCAGGGTGTATCAATTCCAGGATCTCGATTGGGTCCAGGACCTAACCACCACCGAGGTCGAACTCTGGGGCTACTCGGGCACTCAAATCGATTTCACTGTCGACATCTGCCCCAGCGAAGGTAACGGCTGTTTCGTGGTCATCGAAAGGGTCGACCGCTGGCATTATCTCGACGGGTCAAACAACCGACTGTTGTTCGTCGATGTACCGGGAGGGCCGGTGGGGTTCCAGATCAGCGCCCACCATCCTCGATTCGACCTGTACTGGTCGGAGGTTGCCGAACCGATCCTCGCCTCCATCGAGTTCAACGATGGGTAGACATTCGCCACTGCGAGCTGGGCTGTTTGTACTGCTCATGATGTTGGCGGCTTGTTCGACTCCGGCCGAGTCGGCCACCACGACTACAACAACCCCGGCCACGACTACCACGGCTGCGGCGACCACGACCACCACCGAGGCTACGACGACCACTGAGCCGGAGTGTGTCGAACGGGATGCGGTCTTTTTTGACAGTCGGGGGTTCGTGTGCCCGCCGCACATGGTGCTTGCTCAGACCCAGTTCCAACAAACCACTTTGGGTTATCGGCCTGGCACCTACACCACCCGAGTGTTTGAGCCGATCTTCTCGGTCATCAGAGAAATCGGTTTCAAGTCCTTCGGTGAGAACACCTTTGATGTTTCCGTTGACGAACCTAACTGCGAAGCCCCCGAGTGTTTTCAAACAGTGAGCGTCTTGTCCGTCGATTTCGTCGATCAGCTCCAACGGTTCCTGGAAGATATCGAATGGGCACAAGACCTGACCTCATCCCCAGTCGAGTATTGGGGATACAACGGCACTCAGATCGACTTCACGGTCGACACCTGCCCTGGCAATAACCTTGGTTGCGACGTACCGATCGCCGGGATCAGTTACTGGGGATACCCGGAGTCCACACAAAACCGGCTGTTAGTCATCGATGTCCCTGGCGGGCCAATTGGTGTCGACATCGGTGCCCACACCTCCCGCTTCGACCAGTACTGGACCGAGGTAGCCGAACCGATCCTCGCCTCAATCGAGTTCTCGGATGGTTAGCTCGTGAACGTTCGGCGTGCGGTTCTACTGATACTGACAATGGTGGCGACGGCCTGTGCAGCACCTGCTGAGTCGACAACCTCGACGAGCACCACCCTGCCGCTTACCACCACTGCGCCGCCAGCAACGACGGTGACAACCGAAACGCCAACCCTTTGGCCGCCTCGACTAGTAGCCGCTGGCATGGTTTACGACGAGGCCAACCACGCCTTGGTGCTGTTCGCCGGTGTGCGCTCGGTTGCCCTCTCCAACGAAACCTGGATCTTCGATCTCGACCAACGGACCTGGACCCGGGCCGGTTCGTCGATTCGGCCGCCGTCTCGAACTCGACCCGCTATGGCGTACGACTCACAAAGTGAACTCGTCGTGATGTTCGGCGGCGGCGAAGAAACCGAAGCGCCGATGCTCACTTCCTGGTTGTTCGACCCAGGAGCGATGGACTGGAGCGTGGCGGGGAGAGGGCCGATATCACGGGATCGTGAGCAGCGGGACAACATCAAGTTCGGCCTGATTGGACCGGCCATGGCCTACAACGCCGGGTCGGACCGAACTCTGTACTTCGGAGGGGCGGTCCTAACGGGAGAGTCATGGGGGTGGGGCGGTGCCGAGGCCCTCGACGACGACATCGTGCTGGATGAGACGTGGGCCTACGACGCCGACACCAACACTTGGGAGAACATGCGACCCGACGACCATCCCACAGCCCGAGGCCACCACGGGATGGTTTACGACCCCGAGTCCGACCGGACCCTGCTGTGGGGCGGCATCCTCGAAGGCACCGCCGGCATCCTCAGCTTCAACCCCGAGCTGGACCCCAACGTGTGGGCCTACGACTCCAACACCAACACCTGGACCGAACACCTCAACCAGGACGGTCCCCGGCCTATCGGGTTCGACGCCCCCATCACCTTCGACACCGAATCTGACCGACTGGTGGTCATCAAACACGCCGCCGAAATTTGGGACTACGACTACAACGCCAACACCTGGACCAGGCAACCTCCCGTGCCGCCGCAACCCATCTATACCGCTTACCCGGCCCTCGCCTACATCGGCGGCGACACCGACCGGATAGCCCTCTTCGGAGGGTGCCTGGAGCCAGTGTTCTATTCGTTCCGCGAGTACGGGAACTTCACCTCTCAGTGCTCCAACGAACTCTGGTTCTACGACCTCAACACCAACACCTGGGAGAAGATCGGACCACCCGACCAATAGGCACCACGGTGAGCCACCCAGCAAACCTCACCCCGGTAGCCCCGGTCGCCACACCGGCCAGCCGCCTGCGCCTCTGGAACTGACTTTCGGCCCTTGCGGAGCCCCCGGCTGTCCTGTCTAGTGAGTGTCGGAACATCCTCATGAGCAGGAGGTCGGATCGATGCCCCGAGCATGGCGCCGTGAATGGAATCTGGGTTGCCTCTGCGTCTGCCTAGCGTTGGTCCTGGCTGCTTGCGGGGGCGGAGTTGACACAGCAACTACGGGGATCGCCGCGACGGTGACTGAGCCTGCTGCACTCGCAGCGTATGACACTGTGATCGACCCGGCGGCCATGAAGACCTCCCGCGACATTGTGGATCGTTTCGGGCCAGATGACGCCTTCGCGGCAGTGGTTCTTGCGCTCGACGCTGGGTACGGAGCCGATCAGATCGCCGAGCACGCGAACACAATCACCCCGGATGGGACGATTCCCGGCGTGGCTCCATCGGGACCGGCCAGTGGAGTGTTTGCCAGCGCGCTGGGAGACGTGAGTGCTATGGCGGCACCTCCGGGGCTCCGACTCGCCGCCGAGCCGACGCCAGCCGACTTACTCGACACTCTGACCGTCAAGGCCGAGCGCGGCGAAGTACTCACCGGACCACCCTCCTCGCTGGCCATGGACGACAAGGAAATGGGCGAAGCCTTCATCGGGGCGATCCTGTTCCTCGCGAGCATCGGATACTCCTTCGACCAGGTCGTCGAGGGGCTCATCTTCGGCGACCTGCACATGTCATACGCCTACGAAAGGGACTGCATACTCCTCGCCGAGGGAGATGGCACGGTGATCACCCCGGCGGGCCCACCCAGCCCTGGGAACTTGGGGGCGGAGGACTGTATCAAGAGAATGACTTATCCAGGAACGAAATCAGGGATGAGGGTCTTGATCGACGGCGACTGGGTGTACATTGTCACGACCACAACCACCGCCCCGACAACTACTGTGGCGGCCGTGACCTTCCCAATCACCTTCGCCGGGTCCGGGACGCTCACGTTCACCAGTGACATCACGATCGGTGAGTGCGTTCTGGACGCCGTACTGACGGTGACGCTCCTCCCGGACGGATTGGTCGAAGGCACGATCGAGAGCACGAACTTCAGATTCAACTTTGAGCTGTCCGATGGGGTCGAAAACCTGGTCTGCTTCGAGGGAGACCCTTACGTCACCGGCCTGATCGGTACCCACGAAGAAGGCCAATTCGACCTGAGCGTCGCGGAGCAACCGGACAAGGTGTGGCTCCGGGGCGACTACCAGGCCGACCTCCTCACCATTGACCAGCAGATTGTGAGCCAAGTGAGCAAGGACGTGACCATCACCTACTTTTCGGACTGGGTGTTCGGGCTCCCGCTTCAGAACGGCTGAACGTCCACGAGTCGGCCTGCTGCGGAGCGTCTCGACGCGGCATGGACTCAATCTATGACGGACCCCAGACGGACCCAGGCGGTCCCGAACCCGATTCCGATTGCTCCCTAAAGGCGCAGCAACCCCTGCTGACCAGGGGTTTCTTGTGGTGGGCGCTACTGGGTTTGAACCAGTGACCTCTGCCGTGTGAAGGCAGCGCTCTTCCGCTGAGCTAAGCGCCCCGTGTCGGGGGATGTTAGTACCGCCTTCGCACCCCGACCGGTGGTTGAATGTGCCCATGAACCGCGAAGAGTTCGAGACTTTGGTCGATGAGGCACTCGAGGAGATCCCCCAGGAGTTCCTGGGAAGGATCGACAACCTCGTCGTCGTGGTCGAAGACCGGCCGACCCCGGATCAGGACCCGGACGGTGACGAATTGCTGGGTCTCTATGAGGGAGTTTCCCTCGCCGAGCGTGGGATCGACTACTACGGCGTCATGCCCGACCAGATAACCGTGTTTCGCGAGCCGCACCTTTCGCTCGGGTTGAGCAGGTCTGAGCTGGTGACCGAGATCCGCAGGACCGTCCTTCATGAAATCGCCCACCATCTCGGAATCGACGACGAGCGGCTTCATGAGCTGGGTTGGGACTGACAAGAAGACCTGATCGGTAGGGTCATATTGTGAGGCTCGCGGAACTCTTAGAGTCCACAAGTGTCAAAACTGGGAACCCGAGAAAGGAACACCATGGAAGAGTTGCTCAACACGGTCGCAGAGAAGACCGGTCTGCCGCTCGACAAGGCGCAAGGTGCCATCGACGCGGTGATGGAATTCATCAAGGACAAGCTCCCGGCGCCGATTGCCGCCCAGGTCGAAAAGCTGGTAGCCGGCGGTGGCGATGCAGTCGGCGGTGTCAGCGACAAGCTCGGCGACGTAACCGGCGGCCTCACCGACAAGCTGGGAGGCATGTTCGGCAAGAAGGACTGACAATCCATCTGATTCGGAAGAAGCGCCCCGGCATGAGTCGGGGCGCTTTGCGTGTAGGCCTACGATGAAACCGTGTCGGAAGTCCAACAACCGAGATTTCGTCTGCTGGGTCGAGGGCTTTCGAAGCGTTGCCCCAGCTGCGGGCAACCCGGCTTGTTCCGGCGTTGGATCTCGATGACCGAAACCTGCCCGGGTTGCGGGCACCGCTTTGGACGGGAGCAGGGCTACTGGCTGGGGGCCGTCATCATCAACACCGCAGTGACGTTCGCCCTGTTCATTGTGATCGGAATCACCCTTGTCGGCTTCACCTGGCCCGACGTTCCCTGGCGAACCATCCTCGTCGTCACCCTTGTCTTCAACGGCCTGTTCCCGGTATTCTTCTACCCGTTCTCGAAGACCATCTGGGTTGCCGTCGATCTCGCCGTCCGTCCTGTCGAGACGCCAATCGTGACTTCGGCGGGCCCAGCGACCCCGACGGAAAACCCGTGAAAGCCGGATGGGATCCCGATCAGTACGGTCGGTTCGCGGGCCATCGCAGCCGCCCGGCGTTCGAGTTGCTGAATCGCATCGACCACCCGCACCCCGCCCGCGTCGTCGACCTCGGTTGTGGCACAGGAGAGATGGCCCGAACCATGCAAGCGCGGTGGCCGGAGGCGCACCTGGTGGGTATCGACGCCTCGTCCGAGATGCTGGTCGAGGCCGCCAGATCCAGGAGCACAGTGGAGTGGCGTCAAGCCGATATCGCAACCTGGTCACCGGACGAGCCGGTCGATGTGATCTACTCCAACGCAGCCTTGCACTGGGTCGCCGACCATCAAACCTTGTTCCCATCGCTCGTCTCCTTCCTGGCCCCGGAGGGGATTCTCGCCGTGCAAATGCCCGTCAGTTGGGCGGAACCGTCGCACGTCCTGATGCGGGAGGTCTTGCGAACCGGCGGACCAACCGGAAGACCGATCGGTCCGCGCGACCTCCGGTCCCGATTAGCCCACAAGTGGGTGGACGAACCCACCGAGTATCACAATCTCTTGACGCCGCTGGTCGGCTCTCTGGACATGTGGACCACGCGCTATTTCCAGGTGCTGGAAGGACCCGAACCCGTCTTCGAGTGGGTCAAGGGCACCGGACTGCGGCCGGTCCTGGAGACTCTCGACGGCGCCGAGTTGGACACCTTCCTGACCTATTACCGGGAGAGACTGCTCGACGCCTACCCACGGCGATCCGACGGCACGACCATCTATCCCTTCTCGCGACTGTTCATGGTGACGAGCACCCGGTCGTAGAGGGCGGCCCGGACGCGTTGCGCTAGGAAAGGTGCATTGTTCGCCTCATCGAGACCGCATGCCTGTAATCAGACGAGACCAAGGGAAAACCCAGTAGCCCACAACCCTCATAGCTGTGCAGGACCGATAGTGTGCCTTTGTGAAATAGTGAAACTCTGAGGAGAGTGCGTGAAACGGATACTGGTAGCGAGTGTGTTGGTATTGTCGGTTGCCGGGTGTAGTGACGACGCGAGCACAACCACCACCGCTTCGGCTGCTACCGCCGCCCCGACCACCACGGCAGCTACGACCCCGACTACCACGGTTCCCGCCACAACTGCCAGCACCGAGGCAACAACGACCACCACCGAGGCTCCAGAAGCGTTCAGTCGGGACTCGATAGTTCCTGGTCAGCAACGGGCGTATTCGTTTATATCTGGCTCGGGAGTGGAGATCGAGTATCTGCTCTACCTGCCGGAGGACTACGACGACGATCGTGCGTGGCCGCTGATTCTGTCCCTGCACGGTTTTCTCGGTGCCGACCAGACCCTGGAGTCGGTACGTACACAGAACCCTGTGGCGTGGGTCGATCCGAATGTGGAGTTCCCGTTCGTCGTTGTGGCCCCCAAAGCAAATGGGCTGTGGTCTCAATTCCACGAGCCGATGGACGAGCTATTCGAGGTCTTGGGCGACTCCCTATCGATAGAAAGCGAGGCACAGTTCCTTACCGGACTGAGCGCCGGAGCGCCCGGCGTGTGGCTGTGGGCATTAGCCAGACCCGATCGGTTCGCCGGGATAGCCCCAGTCGCCGGTAGCCTCACTTCGGTCCCCGAAGACATCTGCTTGCTCAGCAACCTTCCGATCTGGGTGGCTCACGGTGAGGCAGATAGTGAGATACAAATTGACTGGTTTGTTGCCCTCATCGGGGCGTTGGAGGAGTGCGGGAGCACGATGGTTCGCTTCACTGACTATCCGAGCTTGGGTCATTTCGAGTCCATCAGTACGGCATACGCAGGTCCAGATCTCTACGAGTGGATGCTGGAACAGGTGCCGTAGGCCCCCCCGCTGGAGCGACATTGGCGAAGGTGTGGCGCTACCCCCTGGCTATGGCTACTGCGTCGGCGATAGAGCCCTCGTAGGGATCGCCGTGGCCGGGGAGGACCAGGGTGGTGTCGAGGCCGGCGAGGTTGTCGAGCGATTGCAGGGCCTGGGTCGGGTTGGTGTGGAACGTGTCGGGCATCATGCGAGGCCCGGTGTCGGGGCCTAACAGGTCCCTGGTGGCCAGCGCGTCCCCGGTGAACAGGATCTTGGGGCCACTCAGGTAGAAGCTGGTGTGACCGGCGGTGTGTCCCGGCGTATAGACCGCACGCGGACTACCCGGCAGGTCCAGGGTCTCTCCGTCGCTGAAGGTAACGACCGAAGCGACGGAGGGGGCCTTCATGACGCCGACGCGAATCAAGGCCACGAGGAACTTCCAAGTGCCGGGCTTGAGCAGAGGTAGCTGTGGGATCTTGATCGCCCGAACGGGTTCCTCCCCCGTGGCCATGGGCGCCTCGACCTCGCTCGCCCGTACCTCAATTCCGGTGCCGTGAGCCTCCGCCGCGAAACCTATGTGATCGGCGTGGGCGTGCGTCAAAACGATCGCTTCGACGTCATCTCGTTTCATACCGAGCGCCGCCAGGCCCGCCTCGAGCTTCGCCAATTCCTTCGACCCGCCGGCGTCGACGACCGTCGCTTTGCCCCCCTCTGTAACGACGAAGAAATTGTGATGGGACGATCCCAACCGGTGGACGTTTTCGGCAACCTGTTGCATGAGCTCTCCCGCCTCGGTAACGCTGCGTCAAACATACCGGCCGTCGCGAGCGGGCGCGGCTCGAAAGAAACGATGCGGGCACCTATATGAAGGGTGGGACGATGTGGCAGCCGACGCGCTCGATGTTGCATTTGGTTCTTCCGCGGACAATTCGCGGACAAGCAACGTCTTGCCGGCTGGGATGTTCGGAAGGTGGGGAGAGCAGCGAGGGAGGGGAAACTGCCTGCCTACCGGCTGCCGGGCCATCGCACATGCACGAAATCTCTCGCCGTGCGAGCGCCAGCGAGCACACCTTGCCTGGGGTGGAGGTGGGCTTGGGCGAGTCTAAGTAGTAGATGTCCCTTCTTCTACTAGAAAAACCGCCCAGCGACGAGTAGCCGAACCTGGTCGTGGCCTCACTCCCCTGCTGGTCGCAATCTCAGACGGATCCTGGCAATTTCTGTGATCCGGCCCGTCTCTTTCCCGGTTTTTCCCTCACAGTGCGAGCGTCAGCGAGCACCTCTTGCCTGGGGTGGGGGGGCGGGGGTGCGGGTGGTTTCGGCTGCGGTCAGGACCCGGGTCCGGCCGATGGTGGGTCTACGATCTTTCCTTCTTCCGGTGCGGAGATCCAGCAGCTATTCCGGGCTGGCGTCACCAGTGCGGTCCCAGCGAGCAAGTGGCAAATCAATTCGGAGCGGAACCGAGAGTCGGCGAGATGACCATCTCTTCGGGCTCTTCACCGTCGGCCTTGTCCACCGCCGCCTGGGTCCACCGCTCCTGGATCTCCTCTGCGCCCGGTATTTCGATCTCCTGGAGCAGCCGGGTCAGTTCCTCCTGACGTTTGCGAAGCTTGAATTTCTCAGCGAACGCATCAGACGGCAGGCTCTGGAGATGGTCGAGGATCTCACCCAGCTCAGCCCGGATCTTCTGCTCGGTCATCGGTTCGTCAGGTTCTTCGTCGGGCATTGCCTCTCCTTCCACTACTCACCGGCGGCGGTGACGAACGCCTCGACCAGAGCTTGTCGTCCGACCGAATCGCCCTCCACAAAGAACAACCAAGAACCATCCGGTGCTGCCCACCAGAAATCGAGCATATGTTCTTGCGAGGGGACGTTGGTTGCCACCCACATGAGATCTCCAACGGGATCAACGGCGCTCGCTCGACCAGGACGGCCGAGCGGCCGGAAGCAAGGAAGGTGACCCAATCGGCCGGACTGTCGACCCCCGGCATGTGCAACGCCTGCTGCAGCTCCCACGGATCTGCCTGAATCGTCCAAAACGATCCCGAGCCCTCATCGATGTAACCAAAATGTGTCGGTTCATCTCCCAACCGGGTTCGGCCGACGATCTCCTCCGGGAGGGCTGCAAAGACTGCGGCGACTTGCGCTTCCGTGTCGGGCATGTCGACACCGTCCAGACCCCAGGGTGGAGCTTCGCTCAACTCACCACCGCTACAGGCCCCGACAACCACCAGGACTATGAGAAGAATCACGGTCCCACGTTTCATGGCTACTGCCTTAGGTTCACCATGGGCGGGACGGCAAGGTACGGGAAGAGGCAACGGGACCCCCACGGCGCCCTCCGTCCCGTCTTCTCACGTTTACCCCATTACAGATATCTATATGTGGCAAACGTGAGGTTTCCGGCCTGACCCCATGGCAACGACAACCCCTTCCACACAAGGGTGACCCAGGAGAGCAGCCGCCCACTCGGCGGGCGGGTCGAAAGAAAGGGGGAGGGACTACGACTGGGGTGAGGTGCGCCCGGTCAGCCCTGCCGGTCGTCAAATCATCGGACATGATTCGCCTTTTCCATCACCACATGCTGCCGCCAGGTTGCGGCGGACCAGAGGTTTCATCCGACGATTCGTGGCTTGGCATCGAATATACGGTCGACGAGGAGTTCCTCGATGACCAATACCGCCTTCGTCGTTCCTCGAAGGCTGCCTTCTCCTCGGGAGTCCGGGTCCTCCTCCGACCATCAAACCAATACTTCAGCCGTTCAAGAACGGACATCCGGGTCACCTCCGGGGGTTCGATCACTGTGATCATCGTAAGCCCGCAGATGTCACCGGTATAGGGCCAACGGGAACCCCCTGTTGGTGTCACCCCACCCAGATAGCTTCCAACATATATCCTGCATCACCCTCACCGACCCGCACCGTCGCCCGAACTCTGAGATTTGCGATGCTGGATGATGGCGGCGATGAGGAATAAAACGCCAGCAGCGATTAATCCACGACTGCTGTTCATCCCGATGACAATGAACATGATTCCGATAGCGATTAGTGCTGCCTGCGGTGCCATCTTCTTACGATCTTCACTCATGCTGCCACCCTCCCGGGTTCAGTGGATTCCTGACCAGAGAAGATAGGTGATAGACCGGGCAGATGCCCCGAGGGGGCATCACATCCATTGGGCAGGCCACACCAACACATTTGAGTCTCTCGGACTATGGACCTGTCAGTTATCCACAGGCAAGGTAACGAGGCACCGGCCCGGCCGTAGCCATAGCCCCCAGCTAGCTGCTCTATCGTCTGCCCCAAAGAGTGGTTTGCCTCCCAGCTTTGGCAGAGCGGCCGAGCCGGTGCCTGTCCGTTTGATTCAACCTTGATCCGGCGATACACGGAATAGGGCCAACGACCCAAATCACCACTGAGAGTGGGAAATCTTTGCTTAGGTGGCCGGGCCAAGAGCAATCGACGATGACCCACCGGTCATGACCACCGCCGAGGTCGCCGAACTGGTCGGTCACTCCGTGAAGCAAATCCAGATCTGGGCAAGAGCCGGGATGCTCCCTGCCCGCCGGGAACCGGGTGCCCATGCGTGGTTGTTCGACCGGGATGAGCTGCTGACCTGGCGGTCGGATGCGACACGGGTGACACCCGCTGACTGACTATTCCGACGTTTCAGTCCAACTCCGATGCTTTCTCCGGGGTCAGCATCTCGTAGAACTCGATCCACGACTCCTCGGTTAGCTCCCGCAGCCGGGCACCCAGCTCAGTCGCCTCGGGTAGCGACTGCTCAGCCCGACCGTACGGCGACCGGATCACCTCATCAGTCCACTCCATGTAGACGATATCGGTCTCGCCGGGCAGCGTGGTGCCGTTGAAATAGACCGTCACCTCCGACCGGCGACCCGCCCCGTGATACAAGTTGCCGATCCGGGCGGCGATGGTGGCTGCTTCCCGAGCGGTCCGGGGTTTCACCTTGTAGACACGCCTGATGACATACACCGTGCTCTCCCTGGTTGGGAGACCGACGCTAGTCGCCGACCAGCACCCTTGTGCCAGTAGGTCACACTGCGACCCCCACCCCGGTTGCCCCAGTCGCCACACCGGCCCAGCCGCTGCTCGTCGGCATTGATCGTGGCGATTTGTGAACACCACACGGGGTGACCGGTTCAGCCACCGATGGTCATAGTGTCGAACATCCGGTCGGCTTTCTCAACCAGGACTTCTAGGCGGCCTTTCGAGGGGGCGACGAACTGGATGACTAGACGGGTGCCGTCGACATCAACCTCTATGAGGCGGGTTGGGGACAGATCCAGTCCGCCCGGTAGATGAATCGCTGTCGAAAGACCGGGGTCGAAGAACATGCAAGCGCCCCATAGGAGGGGTTCGGAATCGTCGGCAATCTCTGTTTCGACCCAGAGAGCAGGCCACCCGGCAATCTCAGTGAACTCAGCGACCGGCCTCCCGGTCGTGCACGGATCGCCGCGAACAGCCGATAGGAAGTCGTCGCCGATGGCCTGATCCAGGCGCAATCCGGTGAAGAAATCGGCAAAGGACCCATCGGGCTGATGAGTGGCGGATGAGCCAGCCTCGACCTCCGACGCCAGCACCATGACCTCTTCGTCCTCGCCACTGGTAAGCCAGTCCCCGCTTGCAGCCACCTCGAACGTTATGGGTATAGCGAACCGGGTCGTGCTGTAGGTGCCCGATGCCAAACGAATGACCTTGTTGTTCCCTCCGTACTCGGGGAGTGGTCCTGGCGGAACCAGGTCGCACACACTCGCCGAGATGGCCGTCGTGTTGGTTGTTGTCGAGATTGTGACAGTCGAGGTGGTGGTCGCCTCGGAAACGAAGGTTGTGGTCGCTTCAGTTGTGGTTGGTGGCCCTATCTCGCTGTTGGTGGCGCACAGCCGCCACCAGCAGAGCCGCCATGACAACAACGGTGACCCATCTCACGTCATCAGTGTCGCCCCGTATTGGGTGCGTGTTCCAGAGTCTTTCGGCCTTAGCCAAGAACTACTTGTCGAATCGAATCCGGCAACCGCCCCGCCACCCGGCGACCTCTACCCCGGTTCCCGCGGTTCCCCCGGTCCCCACAGCGGCCAGCCGCCCGACCCTCGAAACCGAGCTGACGATTTCTGGCGTGGACCTCGTGGACATCGTGAACGTTTGAGACGCCCATAGGGCGAGCGGAAAGCGAGCGGGTGTGCCGGCGTTGGACTCGATGGCGCTGAAACTCGGTGGTCCTGCCGAGGGAGCAAGGTAGCGGAGCGGGCGGCGGCGGTAGGGTTCACCCGCATGCATGCATTCCGAAGTCCCGGTAGAACGGCTGGCCGAGGACGCCGCCACCGTTGTTGGTTACGGTGTAGTTTTTGAGTCGAGAGCTGGAGGTGTGGCCGCCTCGTTGTTCGGTACGAAGGGTTAACGATGCAATCCACCCACTGGCACAGCTCCAACGGAATCACCGTCCATGCCATTGCCGCCGGCAGCATCCGGATCACCACGGCCCACGAGGAGATGAAAGTCCCGGCCCCGCTGCGGCTGCCGGCGATCCTGGTCGACCGTAGCCTCACCGACCCGCTGCCGCTGTTGGCCTACGTCATTGAGCACCCCGAAGGCGTATTCGTGGTCGATGTCGGCGAAACGCGTGCCTCTCTCACCGGTCTCGAGCATTCTGCGCCCGATCCCTTCTCCCGCTGGCTCTATCGAACCAAGTTTGATGCGAAGGTCGAAGAGGGCGAAGAGTTGGTCGAGCAGCTCCCTGAGGTTGGGGTGGATCCGTCCTCGGTCGACACCATCGTCACCTCCCACCTTCACTTCGACCACGTGGGTGGCTTGGCGTCATTCCCCGAGGCAAGGGTCGTGATGTCTCGTATCGAGTATCAGCGACAGCTGAATCGACCGATGGGTGCCGTGCCTGCGCTGTGGCCTGACAACCTCGATCCGCAGCTCGTCGATCATCAGCCCGAGCCGGAGCTCGGCATGTCGGCGGCGCCCCTGACGTCCGCCGGGGACCTGCTGGCGGTGTCCACTCCCGGCCACTCCTATGGCCACCAGTCGGTGCTCCTCAGGACGCCTGAGGTCGACCTGTTCTTCGCGGGCGACATGGTCTTCACCGATACCCAGCTCGTGGGGGACGGAATTCCTGGCATCTCGTTCGACGTGGCCGCCACCCGAGAAAGCAAACGGCAGGTCGTTGACTACGCGCAGCAGCGTCCGACCGTCTTCCTGCCGGCCCACGATCCGGCAGCTCCCACTCGCCTGGCTGATTCAGTGACCGTCTTCTGATCTCACCGCCGACTCGGGAAACGCGTAGCCTCCTGGACCAGACGAGCGGACTTACATGAGACTGGGATGCGGGCTGCTGAGCGCCAACTGGGACCGGAGGAGACCGACTGGTCCCGAATACCGAGGACTATCTACACGAGGTCGAGAGAAGCAAGAGAGGATCTTCCCCTCCCCCAAGGGCGGCCAGATCTGTCGTACCAATTGGCGGCGGCGGATCTGGCTCCCCGCCGTAGCCGCTTCGGTGGGCGTTCCACTCCGATATCACGACCTCCGGCACAGCCATGCTGCCATCCTGATCGCCCAGGGCGAACACGAAAGAGTCATCGCCGACCGTCTCGGTCATGCCAACCCAATGGTCACGATGACCACCTATGCCCACCTGTTTGATGGGCTTGATGTGGCCGCTGCAGAGCGTCTCGACGAGGCATGGGCTCAATCCGTGACGGACCCAGGACGGACCCAGGCGATCCCAACTCCGATTTCGATGAACCTAGATAGCAGGAACCCCCCTATTTCTAGGGGGGTTCTCTGGTGGGCGCTGAGGGATTTGAACCCACGACCTCTTCCGCGTCAGGGAAGCGCTCTCCCCCTGAGCTAAGCGCCCTCAGGGACCAGGAGTGTATCAAACCACATCCGGTACCCGAGGCGACGACCGGAATCGAACCGGTGTAACGGGTTTTGCAGACCCGTGCCTAAACCACTCGGCCACGTCGCCAGAAGAGGGGCGACTAGTCGCCCCTCGCGGAGCGGAAGACGGGATTCGAACCCGCGACCTCAACCTTGGCAAGGTTGCGCTCTACCAACTGAGCTACTTCCGCATGAACGGTCGACAGTGTAATCCTTCGGTGGGAAGTGCAACAACGCCTGGCAATTGCCGGTCGCCGGTCCTCACCGGCCCGTCGAACCGAAACCACCCGCTCCCCGCGCCGATTCGGGAAGCTCGTCCACCTCGACAAATTCCTGCTCGACGACGGGCACGACTACCAGTTGCGCGATCCGTTCTCCCCGTTTGAGCTCGAGCGTTTCGGCCCCGTGGTTAATCAAGATTACGTTGACCTCACCCCGGTATCCGGCATCAACCAGACCGGGCCCATTGACCACCCCGATCCCGCTCCTGGCCGCTAGTCCGCTGCGAGGAACCACCATTCCTGCATAACCCTCAGGGATCGCAACTGCGATTCCGGTGGGCACCATCATCCACGTCTCGGGTTGGAGGAGGACATTTTCGCGCGGATAGAGGTCAACCCCGCCATCACCGGGATGAGCGTGCGACGGCGTAGGTAGTTCACTATCGAGCTTGAGGAAGCTAATCTGCGTGGGCAAGTCGTGGGGCTTTCTTGGGCGGAGGCACACCACGGAGATGTGAGTGCCACACGCTTACTGTACAACCTGCGAAGCCACTGTCACTGTCAGCGAGAATCATTGCCTGGCCGGTCACCCGATCGACGGCCCCGTCCTCGTATCAGCCCGGGGCAGGCACCGTGCCCCCAGCCGGTGGGAGCACCTCATCCCCGGACGCAGCCCGGCTGCCGGACAACACCGGGCGAACGGAAAAGCGGACCGACCGGAGACGGCGACGCCGCCCGCTCCACGTGTCCGTCCCGATCAAGAGGAGCGACCTCGGCCGGCGCCCCGCCGCACCCAACGACCCGTTCGCGAACCAAACCCGACTTGCCACCCGCAATCCGGCCGGCAAGCCCCGCCCCGGCCCCGGCATCGCAGTGGACGCCGCCCGATTCGTCATCCCGTTCGACCTACAACTCGTCGATGCTAGAAATGCTTGGACTGGACGAGGACATCGGCCTCGTGCCACCTGTCACCACTAGGAGCAGTCCCCAACCGGTGTGGCAACCTCCGGCGCAGATTGCGGTGGCCGAAAAAGTCGGCCTTGACCAGATGCCGGCCCTGTCCGACATGCGCATGGTGAACGACAACAACACCGACACCGGTACCCTTATCGAGCGCTTGTGGTTCGCCACCGAGGAACATGCCGCCGTCAAACCTGCAGCCCAGCTGGCTTCCGGCGAATTCGAGGCGGTTCCGGAGCGAACGTTCCGATGGACGGTGATCATCGCCGCCGTGCTCGGTCTGCTTATTGCGGTCACCATGCTCCAGGTCGGTGTACGCCTGCCGGATCGGCTGGCGGAACAAGCAACTGCCTCGTATCGCGACGCCGTCGTCGAAGCGCGAAACGTGCTCCCGACCGCCAACGAAGTGATGCTCGCTATCACCGACCCGGGAGTCACCAGCGACGGTCTCTCCGATGCAGCCGTGGCCCTGTCCCAGCTCGACACGGCTTCCCGGAATCTCTTCACCTACGCTTCCGAGCCTCTCGCCAGCACTCCACCCTTGGTGTCTCGTGACGCTCTTGACGCCCTCACCACAGTCCGTTCTGACATGGCGGAGGCATCTCAGGATGGGCTCACCATCGAACGCCGCCTGGGGGACGCCCTTACCTACCGTCTGGTGTTCGGTCGGGCGTTCGAACTGCCTGAGCTTCCGGTCACCGCTGCGCCCGACGAGATCTCGGCGCTCGGTGTTGAGCTCGGATTGGGCCTCGCCGGCACCCTCGACGCGATCGCTGCCCTACCCAACGACCCGGCTTTTGAGTCCCATCGAGCGCAGGCAGAACTCCTCGCCAGTCGTTACGCCGAGTGGCAGATCGAGTATCTGTCAGCTCTCCGAGCCAGCGATCTGACCTCCGCCACCGAACTGGTCGACGAGCTCCAGACCACCGTGGATCGAGTCACCGCGGGAATCGCCGATCCACTGCAAACCGTGGCCGAATGGGCGAGTGCCGAATTAGACAAGTTTGACACGACATTGACCCGGCTTACTGGGGATCTCGGCTAGCCGGCAGACTCAACGGGATCTTCTAGAGCGGCCATCTCCCGCTCAAAATCTTGCGCTCCCTGGAATTCCTTGTACACGCTGGCGAACCGCAAGTAGGCGACTTGATCGACGTCCCGCAGCTGGGCGAGCACCGCCCGACCGATGTCATCGGAATCGACCCTGGACCCATGGCTACGGGCCGCGGCCTCAACGTCGGCGATCATCGCCTCGAGTCTCTTCCGGGTAACCGGCCGATCGGCCAGGGCGCTCTCAAACCCGGCCCGAACCTTCTCAACCAAGAACGGCTCCAATCGACCATCCCGCTTGCGGACGACCAGAGGGACCATGCTGCGTTCGTAGGTGGTGAAACGGTTCTCGCAGACTTCGCAGAGACGGCGCCTGCGAATAGCGGAGCCATCTTCGATTGGACGGCTGTCGATGACGCGAGTACGAGAAGATGCACAGAAGGGGCATTGCATGTCGCACCGAGGGTACCCCATGTGACGAGTCGGTGATCCGGCCTCCGAGCCGGCTGTCACGAACCGAGCGGCACCACCAGCTGATCGCCGGCCTGGATCATGCTTCCGTCCATCTGGTTCATGCGCTTGATGTCGAACACAACAGTGCGGACATCGCCACCGGCCGGTGTGTGCGTTGCTGCAATCGACCAGATCGTGTCCCCGGCGGTCACCACGTGGACGCCGGTTGGGCGAACGTCGTTGCCGGCTCCGGCGCCGGAAGCAAGCAGGAGGAAGAAGACCACGGCGACCGCGGTGAGGAGAACTACAGCTCTCGTCAGAGTGCTGGTGCGGATCGTCATTGCTCTTCCTCCTGCTGTACTTGCCGGGCGGCGTTTTCGCCATCTGCGGTTCACTGTACGAACCGGCTGTGACAGAAACCTGATCGAACAGGTGTTCGTGTCCCTTCCACATCTTATCGAACAGGTGTTCGATGTCAAGGGCCAATCGCGGTTGGCTTGGTGCCAACCAGGCCCAAGAGGAACCATGGCGAACATATGTTTGATTCGCAACGGCCGACACGGTACATTGGGAACACACGTTCGAGGAAGGCAGACGATGGAACAGCTGAGCACCCGCCAACGAGAAATACTCCAGCTGATTCGCACCAAGGTGGCCGAACGTGGCTATCCACCTTCCGTCCGCGAGATCGGCGAGGTGCTCGGCCTCCGCTCACCCTCAACCGTTCACAGCCACCTCTCGAGCCTCGTGAAGGCCGGGTATCTGCGGCGCGACCCGTCCAAACCGCGAGCGATCGAGGTGGTCGAATCCTCCGGGGACGCGATCGAACGCAGCCCCCATCGAGACGTTCCCCTCCTCGGGCGAATCGCGGCCGGCACACCCATACTCGCCGAGGAGCAGATCGAAGAGATCTTCACGATTCCGACCGAATTCACCGGCTCGGGACCCGTGTTCATGCTGGCCGTGCATGGAGACTCAATGGAAGGCGCCGGCATCCTCGACGGCGACTATGTGGTCATCCGCAGCCAGCAGGATGCCGCCAACGGCGAGATCGTGGCCGCCCTCGTGGACGGGGAGGAGGCAACGGTCAAACGATTCGAGCGGCGAGGAAGCGCCGTGCACCTCATTCCGGAGAACCCGACCTACGAGTCGATGGTGTTCGAGGACGGTGTGCAACTCATCGGCAAAGTGGTTGCAGTCCTGCGCGCAGTTCGCTGAGCCATCAACCAACCGCAAGCGTTTCAGCTAATCCCCTCAGTTCCTCGAGCGAAGCTGCGGCGGCGGACGTTTCGCCCTTTCTCACTGCAACGAGGAGGGCGCGCTCCCGCCCGTCAGGCTGGTTCATGCCACTCCCCTTCGAATACGTAGTTGGCGGGGCCCGTCAACCAGGCACCACGTTCGTCGAGGGTCACCACCAGATCGCCACCAGGAAGCCGAACCGTCGTGGTCTTTCCGACCCGTCCAAGCTCATGAGCGATCGCCGTCGCAGCGGCTGCTCCGCTTCCGCATGCCAGGGTCTCACCCACTCCCCGTTCCCATACCCGCAATTCAATGAGATTCTCTCCGCGTACGGCCGCGAATTCGATGTTGGCACCGGACGGGAAGACTGCGTCGGTTCCGATCCGATGCCCCAACTCCTCGACGGCGATGGCCGCCGGATCGTCAACAAATGCGACCGCGTGAGGGTTTCCAACGTCGACCCGGCGAACGACCATCCCGGCTACTTCGATCGCCTTCTCTCGGTGCGGTTCGGGTACGCCCACCTGGACCGTCACCTCGGCGCCGATGCGCGCCTCGCGATCTCCGACGGCGGTGACCACGGTAAACACGTCCCCTCCGACCCAGCCGCGATCGCGGGCCAGGCGGGCTACGCAGCGAAGCCCGTTGCCACACATCTCGGCCGGGCTGCCATCGGCGTTCCAGTACTCCATGCGCACTCGATCGCCGGCGAGCGGAGTCACCACCAGCACCCCGTCCGCGCCGATCCCCCGGCGGCGATCGCACCAGGCCTTCACCTGTGACGGTCGAACATCCCTGGGACCCTCCAGCACGACGAAGTCGTTGCCGAGACCTTCCATCTTGAGAAACTTCACACTCGCTCCGTAAGGGATCGTTTCACCAGTTCGTAGCGCTCCGATGGATCGCCCGACCACGGTACCCACTCGATGCGGGGATCGCGGCGAAAATACGTTCGTTGTCGTTTAGCGAGGCTCATAGTGGCCCGCACGGCCTGTTCGGTCCCCTCCGCCTCGGATAGCACGCCCCGGACCACCGGCAGCAGCTGCTTGTACCCGACGGCCTCGGACGAGGTTGGACCCAAGGATCCCTCCAACCGGGCGAGCTCGTCTAGAAAACCTGCCGACATCATCTCCTGTAAACGGTTCCCGATTCGGCGCGCGAGCTCGGGACCAGGGTCGACTCCGACGGCGGTAAACGGCGTTACCGACCGATAGTCCGCTACCGCTTGGGCGGTCGGCTGCGCAGCCCGGGCCGTTGGGGTGAGACCGGTTAGTTCGTACACCTCGACGGCTCGTTCCACCCGGCGAGGATTCGCCATATCGAGCACTTCCTCTGCCTTTGGATCGATCTCAACGAGCCGATCCCGGGCAGCCTCCTTCCCCATCGCCTCTATACGGGCTCGTAGGTCCGGATCGTGAGGTGGGAACTCGAGCGGGTCTACGAGTGCCCGGAAATGAAGACCCGATCCACCCACGATCAGTGAAGGTATCCCCCGGTCACCCAGGCCCTGCAGGACTCGACGACCCTCGGCCTGGAACTCGGCAACGCTGAACCGCACGTGAGGTTCCACCAGGTCGATCATGTGGTGGGGAACCCGGGCCCGTTCGGGATCTGTTGGCTTGGCAGTTCCGATGTCCATTCCCCGATACACCTGCATGGAGTCGACCGAAATGATGTGGGCTCCCATGTCTTCGGCAAGGCGCAGGGCCAGGCTGCTCTTCCCGGCCGCGGTGGGGCCCAGCAAAGCCAGGTTGCGGATCAGAGCACGGTCCCGAACAGATGATGAGGAGCGGCCGTGTCGACGCGCGCACTCAGAAACGTTCCCGGAACGTACGACCCCGTCACATGCACCATCTTGTTACTGCGGCTGCGTGCCGCTATGACTCCGGGATCTTTGCGGGATGGCCCTTCAACCAGTATCTCCAAGACCTTGCCGACATCTGCCTGGTTCATCTCCAAAGAGATCCGATTCTGCAGTGCAATGAGTCTCTCGTAGCGCTCCTGAGCGACGTCCGGGTCGATGAAGCTGTCCGTGTAGCCGGCTGCCGCAGTGCCGGGCCGGGGCGAAAACAAAAAGGTGAACGCCTGGTCGTACCGGGCCTCGGCCACCACCGCCAGCGTCTGCAGGAAATCCTCTTCCGTCTCCCCCGGAAATCCCACGATGATGTCGGTCGACACGGCCAGATCCGGGATGTAGGAACGGGCCATGGCCAGTCGCGTGAGATACCGGTCGACGTTGTACCCCCGGTGCATACGGGCCAGCACCCGGTCGCTGCCCGACTGCAAGGGCAGATGCAGCTGTTCGCAGACTGACGGTGTTTCTGCCATCGCCTGAGCAACATCCTCGCGAAAGTCGGCCGGATGTGGACTCGTAAACCGCACCCGGCCGATGCCCTCAACGGAGCCGACCCGGCGTAGCAGGTCGGCGAAGACCGGGCGGCGCTTGCCGTCGATGGCTAGATCGCGACCGTAGGTGTTGACGTTCTGGCCCAGCAGGGTTACCTCAACCACTCCGTCGGCGGCAAGCTGTTCCACCTCGCGAATGACATCGCCCGGACGTCGGCTGACTTCCACTCCTCGCACGGCCGGCACGATGCAGAATGTGCATGTGTTGTTGCAGCCGATCTGAATGGCCACCCACGCGGCGTGATCGACCTCACGGCGTACAGGCAGGGAGGACGGCATCGCCGCGAGTTCATCGGCAATCTCCGTGACCGCCCCCCACTCCTGAGCGTGATCCATGAGGTCGAGCACACGGTCCAGATTGTGGGTACCGAGCACCACGTCGACCCAGGGAGCCCGCTCCCGCACCAGATCACGGTCTTTCTGAGCGGCGCATCCGCCGACGACCAACAGCAGGTCCGGATTGCGATCTTTGAGCTGTTTGAGTTGTCCGAGGTTGCCATACAGGCGGTTGTCGGCATTCTCTCTAATGGTGCAGGTATTGATGAACACCACGTCGGCGGACTCGTAATCCCCTACCGGCTGCATCCCGTCTGATTCGAACATCCCGGCTATCCGCTCACTGTCGTGCTCATTCATCTGGCAACCAAAGGTCCGAACGAAATAGCTCTGTCCCGAGCGCGCCGGCAGGCGGCGGTCCCCGGTCCGCACCGTGGGGTGCCCCAGCTGCACCGTCTCGGAAATGGTCACCGGGCGTAGTCCGTCACACGCAGCTCGCGGATGACGGTGACCTGGATCTGACCGGGATACTGCAAGTCCTCTTCGAGACGTTTGGCGATGCGCCGGGCCAGGTCCGAAGCTCCAAGGTCGTCTACTGAGCCCGGATCAACCACTACCCGCACTTCGCGACCGGCTTGCATGGCGAAGACCTTCTCAACACCTTCGAAATCCAGGGCTAGCTTCTCAAGACGCTCCAACCGTCGCACATACGATTCCAGAGCTTCGCGGCGCGCCCCGGACGGGCGGCGGACACCGCATCAGCTGCCTGTACCAGCACCGCAACTAGCGTGCGCGGCTCCACCTCGTTGTGGTGGGCCTCAATACCGTGAACGATGGCCGGATCCTCACCAAAGCGGCGGGCGATCTCGGCGCCGATCAGGGCGTGCGAACCTTCGACCTCGTGGGTGACGGCCTTACCGATGTCATGCAGCAACGCCGCCCGTTTGGCCTCGCCCGGATCGATTTGCAGTTCGGACGCAAGCATCCCGGCCACATGTGCGGCTTCGACCAGATGATTCAAGACATTCTGCCCGTACGACGTCCGGTACTTGAGCCGGCCCAACAGCGTCACCAGTTCGGGATGGAGGCGAGAGATACCGACCTCCAGGAGTGCCCACTCGCCGGCATCCCGGACGCTCTGCTCGACTTCGGCCTGCGCCTTCTCATAGGCCTCCTCGATCGAGGCAGGGTGGATGCGTCCATCGGCGACCAATCGTTCGAGGGCGATCCTGGCGACTTCGCGCCGGACCGGGTCAAATGAGGCAACAGAGACCGCCTCGGGGGTATCGTCGACGACGAGGTTGACCCCGGTAGTGGCCTCAAAAGCCCTGATATTGCGTCCTTCACGGCCGATGATCCGGCCTTTCATATCGTCTGAGGGCAGTTCGACGATCGAAACCGTTGTTTCGGTAACGACCTCCGAGGCGAGGCGTTGGATGGCCGTCGTGAGAATTCTGCGGGCTCGACGATCCGCTTCCTCCCGGGCTTTGATCTCCATATCCCGAACGAGGATCATTGCCTCGCGGCGGGCTTCGTCCTTGACCTGCTCGAGCAGCTGTTGCTTGGCCGCGTTGGCATCGAACCCGGCCAAACGCTGCAGTTCGCCACGGGCCTGTTCCTTGATCTCGTCGGCCTCGGCCCGGGAATCAGACGCTTCCCTCTCACGGTGAATGAGCATCTGTTCACGCTGCGCAAGATTACCGGCCCGTTGCTCCAGAGTCTGCTCGCGTTGGTTGAGTCGCTCCTCCGATGATGAGATCTCGAGCCGACGATGCTCGAGAGCCGCCTCTTCTCGCTCCCGATAGGCGTCGGCCTTGGCTCTGCCTTCATCTTCTGCTCGACCCAGTAACCGCTGGGCTTCTTGCCTGGCTTGCAAGACAACATCTTCGGCCGATGTATCGGCGTTGACATTCGAATGGCGCACCCGGCTGCGGAACAGGAGGAATCCGGCGCCCAGGCCAATGGCCAAAGCGACGCTACCGACGATGATCGTAACGACCGCATCCATCGTCCCTGCTTTCCGGCGAACTCTGAAATAGGAATGCCGAACCCCCACCGGGGTCCGGCACACACATCAACCGATCGAAGTTCCGGGCTAGGCCGTTCGCCTCGCTCGAAACACCTCCCGCTCCCAGAGATCCCTGTTGTATTTCACGAAATCGATTCCAATTGGTTGGTTTTTTTGTACGTTTTGTGTGTGCTGACGCCATCGTACCGCGCCAGCGCCGGTTTGTAACGGGCAAGTTTCCGATCACTAACACGATCGAGCCGGAACAACGCCGGGTTAGATCCCTATTTCTTGTCTGGTTTGGGGTTGGGTTCCGGGGCAACGTCCTTCGTTTCATCCGCACCTTCAGCCTCATCGTCATCCAGCAACCCGACGGCCTCGAGGACCTTTGCCTGCAATTGAACGGCGATCTCGGGGTTCTCCCGCAAGAATCGTTTTGCGTTCTCCCGTCCCTGCCCGAGTTGATCGCTGTCGTAGGTGTACCAGGCACCGCTCTTCTTCACGATGCCCTGGTCGGCGGCAACGTCGAGCAGGCTGCCCTCACGGGAAATCCCCTCGCCGAACATGATGTCGAACTCGGCCAGGCGGAAAGGCGGCGCCAGTTTGTTCTTGACGACCTTGGCACGGACCCGGTTGCCGACATTCTCCTGTCCGTCCTTGATGGCTTCGATCCGGCGGATATCGATGCGAACGGTCGAGTAGAACTTGAGGGCGCGGCCGCCCGGTGTCGTTTCCGGGGACCCGAACATGACGCCGATCTTCTCCCGCAACTGGTTGATAAAGATGGCCGTCGTCTGGGAACGGTGGATGCTGCCGGTGAGTTTGCGCAGGGCCTGGGACATCAACCGGGCTTGCAAGCCAACATGCGTATCGCCCATCTCTCCCTCGATCTCCGCTCGCGGAACCAGTGCGGCTACCGAGTCGATAACAACAACGTCGAGGGCGCCGGAGCGAATCAGCATGTCGGTGATCTCCAGTGCCTGCTCGCCGGTATCAGGTTGAGAGATGAGGAGTTCATCGACATCGACACCGAGTGCCCGGCAATACGTGGGGTCGAGGGCGTGCTCGGCATCTACGAATGCGGCGATTCCGCCGTTGCGCTGTGCTTCCGCCACCACGTGCAAGGCGAGCGTCGTTTTTCCGCTGCTCTCCGGACCATAGATCTCAACGACCCTGCCTCGTGGAACGCCGCCGATGCCTAGCGCCAGATCGAGCGACAAGGCTCCGGTCGAAATGGCCGGCATCCGCTGATGGTGGCTCTCACCAAGTTTCATGATCGCCCCGGTACCGAACTGCCGTTCGATCTGCGACATGGCCATTTCGAGCGCTTTGTCTCGTTCCACTGTTGCTCCCTTCTGATTATTCGTGCCCAGAGTAGAGATCCGGTGTGACAGAATCACACGCCTGTAATCCTATTCCTTACTGCGATGTGAATCTAGTCGAACATATGTTCGTAGCCAAGTATTGCAAGTCGTCAGTGGTCGGTACCGGGTGTCAGGTACTGAGAAGGAAGCTCTCGAGCTCTTCGTACCTCGCTCCCCCACGGCCGAGATGACTCCGGTACAAGACGACCCGGTCGACCGCCAGTGAGGCTGGAAACGGTGGCACCGCTTCGATCAGCGGCCGGACGTCCTGGTGGGGACGGATCCGGCTGAGCGTGAGGTGCGCATGGAACGGTCGGTCCTCTGGTGCGAATCCTGCCTGTTGGGCGGCCTCTTCGCTGAGCGCTGCCATGTGCTCCAATCGGGTCGCCCCGCCGCTGATGGCCTGCCACAGGACGGTTGCCCGTCCCGGTCGGGGAAAGGCACCCAAACCACCGAACGTGACGGAGAATGGTTCGCCCAGGGCGACCTCGCTCAGGGCGGCCAACAAACGATCGTTGGCCACTTCGTCGGTCGGGCCCAGGAATCGCATCGTCACGTGCCAGTTGGGAGGCGGCACCGGCTTGCCCGGCAACGGACGACCCTCCACGATTCCCATGATGTGGGCCGCCAGCGCCGCCCGGACTTCGTCGGTGAGCGGGACCGCCAGAAAGAGGCGCCCTACGTTCGCCACCAGGAGCCTTCAACGGCCAGCCGGACCAGCTGCAGAGCCGCGGTACCGGCATAGGTTCGCACCCGCTCACGATCGCCCGGTAGGCGAAACGTGCGGGCAGCGGCGCCTTCCGGGGTGTGCACACCGATCACCATGGTTCCGGCCGGTTGCTCCTGTTCCTCCGGGCCGGCCGATCCGGTGACAGCCACACCTACGTCGGCACCAAGGAGCCGGGCGGCGCCTGCTGCCATGGCCAGGGCCGTTGCCTCGGAGACCACTCCTTCCCCGGCCAGGGTTTCTGCGGGGACACCCAGCAAGCGGAGCTTGAGATCGGTGGCATAGGCAACCACGCTCCCGACGTACACCCGCGAGGCGCCGGGTACCGAGGTGATACGGGCGGCAATCAAACCCCCGGTGGCAGACTCTGCCGTCGCCAAACGCCAGCCCCGATCCTCCAACATGCTGAGGACAATCACCTCGATAGTCTCGCCATCGCTACCGAAGATGCGCGCCCCCAAGCGGTCCCGCACCTCGGCCTCTACCGGATCGATGAGGGCAGAGGCCTCACTTTCGGAGTTGGCCTTTGCCGTGATGCGGACCTTGATCTCGCCGCTCGATGCCAGGAACGCCACCGACGGGTTGACAGAAGCTTGAAACAGGTCGTCGAGCAACTCGGATACCTGCGATTCGCTCATTCCCCAGCTTCGCAACAGCCGGCTCTTCACAACCGAAAGGCCCCCAACCATGCGACGGAGTCGGGGCAGCACCTCGTCGTCGAGCAGCGCCGTCATCTCTTGCGGAACTCCGGGAAGTGCGAAAATCCAGGTGCCTTCATGCTCGAGCGCTATCCCCGGCGCTGTTCCCTTGGCGTTGGCTAATTGCACGGAACCTTCCGGATACTCGGCCTGGCGCAGATTGCTCTCCGGCATGACCCGGCCGGTTACTTCCCATCTGGCTCGCAACTTGCCTGCATATTCCTCCGAGAAAGCCATGGTCCTCCCGGTCGCTCGGCAGATGGCTTCGCGAGTGAGGTCATCCTGGGTAGGTCCGATGCCGCCAGTGAGGATCACGGCGTCGGCCCGGCCAAGTGCGGTCGTCAGCGCCGCCACCAGTCGCTCGTCGTTGTCCCCTACAACGACCTGGTAGTGAGCGTCGACGCCTTCCTCCGCCAGCCGGCTGCCGATGAGGGCAGCGTTGCCGTTCACGATCTGTCCCAGCAGGAGCTCCGTTCCGACGGCGATGACCTCGACGATCATGCTTCCACCACTTCGGCCGCTAGATCTATGCCGTAAGAAGCGGTGATCGTGGCCCGCACCGACTCCCCCGGTCGTCCTCGGTCGAGTGTGACCATCCCGTCGATTTCCGGTGCCTCCCGGTAGGTGCGCCCCACCGGAATCCCGTCTTCGACTTGATCGATGAGCACATCGAAAGTGCGGCCCACCTGCGCCCGGTTGGCTTGCTCGGTGATTCCGTCCTGGATCGTCTGCAAGTAGCGCAATCGTTCGGTGACTGTTTCCGGATCGATCCGACCGGCAAGACCGGCGGCAGGCGTCCCCTCCTCAGCCGAGTACGGGAAGAATCCGGCCCAATCGAGCCGGGCGGTATTGAGAAACGCAGCCAGTGTCTCGACGTCGTCGTCGGTCTCTCCCGGAAATCCGACAATGAAACTGGAGCGGAGCGAAGCTTCGGGAGATGCAGTCCTGATCTCACCGATGAGGTCGAGATACCGGCTCCCACTGCCGGGCCTTTTCATCGCACGCAGAAGGCGCTCCTCTGCGTGCTGGAGGCTGAGATCGAAATACGGTACGACCAGTGGATTGACGGCTATTTCTTCGATCAGGTTCCGGCGGATTTCCTTTGGATACAGATACAGCAATCGGAGACGGCGCAATCCATCGATGTCGGAGACGAACCGGAGCAAATCGACGAGACCTCCCGGTGCGTCGATATCCCTGCCGTAGGAGGCCAGGTCCTGGGCGACCAGCACGATCTCCTGGACTCCGGCAGCCGTCAAAGCACTGATTTCATCGTGGATGTTGGCCGGCCGGCGGGATCGCTGTTTCCCCCGGATCAGCGGAATGGCGCAAAAGGTACACGGTTTGTCGCATCCTTCTGCGACTTTGACGTACGCATAGGGAACGGTAGGAGTCGGCCGATCGACTGCATGGAGAATGTCCATGGGCGAACGGCGCAATCCGACCGGCTGCCAGTTGGTGATCCGGTCGAGCGTCCCGATCAGCTCGCCGTATCGATCGAGACCGAGCACCGCGTCTGCCTCCGGCAACGCTTCCGAGATCTCTGCCCCGAACCGCTGAGCCATGCAGCCGAGCACCACGAGACCGGCGCCCGGACGTCTGGCCTGTTCCAGCTCGAGCATCGTTTCGACCGATTCTTCACGGGCCGCCTCAATGAACGCGCAGGTATTGACCATCACCACGTCGGCCACGCCGGGATCGGCCGCGGCCGCATATCCGGCCCCGGTCAGCATCGCCGACAGCTTGTCCGAGTCGACCTGGTTCTTGGCACAGCCGAGGGTGGTTATCCAAACGGTGGGTGAAGACATCGGTGGCGAGTTTAGGAAGTGCTGCCCGGAATCGATCCGGGGCTCGGTTCCGGAACATCACCCAGCTTTCGGTAGCGCCCGCGGTAGTACACCAGAGGCTCGTCGAGGACCTCCAGATCGATCTGATCGATCAGTCCCGTCACCAGTTGGTGAAAGCCGGTTTCCACCGACCGTTCGAGGCGACAGTGCGCCCTGGTACCGAGGGTTCTGATCGTCGGTCCCCACGGGCCATCCTCGACATCGAGGCCGACAAACAAGCCACCAGGACTCGGCCGCACCCCGGCAAACCGATCGGAAATCTGGCGGTCATCAACGCCGAGAACGTGAAGCACAAAGCAACCGCTCTGTTCGATCGCAAACCACAGATCGGTTGCTTCGCCGACCAGCGCCACCAGCCGCGATGGTTCGCCTTCGGCAATCAACAACGAAGACACCGTCAAACCCGTCCGCGCATCCGGTCCGCCCGAGGTCAGCAATGTCACCCCGGACGCAAGCCTGCCGCGCAGTTGCCGGGCCGGGTCGCGCAGGTCCGGTGGTGTCACAAAAGGATGTTCGTCGTGGATCTGGCCACCGCTCATGAGCCCAAACGGTAGTAGGTCCGGGAAGATGCGGAAATAGGCTCAATCAGCGGTCAAACGGCTGCCGAGCGGCACCAACTCGCCGACCCGCCTCCTGAACTGCAGCCGTTCGCTGTACCCGGCCGCCAGGGCGGCACCGACCACAGCGTCGTGGCCCCAGGCAGCCTCGGAGGGAAAGTGACCATCGGAGGCCAGCGTGATCGGCACGCCCGCCTCGTAGAACATGCTGAGAAACCGGGGCGATGGGTACACCTCGGCAGCCGGCTTCCGCAGCCCCTGGCTCGAGACTTCGACTGCGGTCCCGGATGCGGCCGCAGCGGCCACAACGGCCTCGTAATGGTGTACCGGCTCTTCGGGCAACCGGTGCCCGTACTTTTTCGGAAGGTCAACGTGGGCCAGGACGTCGACGGCTCCCGATGCGGCTAGTTGGGTTTCCAGTGCGAAATACTGGTTGTAGCCGCGCTCGACACCGCGGTCTTCCCACTCGGAACCGGCCGCCGAGCTATCGATCGCCCATCCGCCGATCCAGTGCACGGAGCCGATCAGCAAATCCCACGGGTACGGATCGAGCAATTCGAGTACGGCCCCGATCGACTCCGGGAAGAAGTCCACTTCGAGCCCGAGCAGAACCGGCAGCCCCCGAGCCTTGGCGTCCTCGACGGCGGTGACGTAGGCCTCGAGGGAGAGATTCCGGTCTTGCGCGACGAATCCCCGTGTGTGCGCCGCCAACCGGGGATTGGGCTCTCGTTCCCACCAATCCCCCAGAGCGTCTCGAGACTCGACACACCGGTACAGATGCTCGGTAAAGCCGAGTTCGCCCACCCCCTCCCGGGCCGCAGCGTCGACGTACGCCTCGATATGCCCGGGCGGGTATTCACCGGGAGGCGGTCCTTCGTCGGACGGCTGGTGGGGATGCAGATGCAGGTGATAGTCGCTCATGGCCGGGCAGGGTACTCGCCGCCGATCACCGACCGAGTCGAGCCACAACGGATTCCAATGGCCCCGGACCGACTGCGGCGTTGAGGGCCGCCAGACTCAATTCGGATAGCGAGCCATTGTTGGCGAGATCGTCGTTGGCCTGCTCGACGGCGCGCGGCAAGGCAGAAAACGCTCCGACCTGATCGAGTTCCGCTGCTCGTCGCGCCGCGGAACGGGCCGCGTCTGCCCGGCCCGACTCCAGGGCGTCGAGAGCGCGCTCGGCAGCCGCCAGAGCCCGACGCTGTGCTTGTCCATCCATGGGGACGGAAAGCTAGCAACGTGGCCGCTCAAACTGCAGCCGGCTCCCTCAGTGCTCCAGGAACTGCTCGTCCTCTGTCGACCCTTTGAGCGCCAGGGTCGAAGCTTCTCCCCCGCTGATGGCCAGAGCCACCTCGTCGAAGTAGCCGGCTCCCACTTCGCGCTGATGCTTGACCCCTGAGTAGCCATCCTTCTCGATTTCGAACTCGTGTTCCTGAACCCGCACGTAGGCAGTCATGCCTTCTTCCCGGTAACCCTTGGCGAGATCGAACATCGAGGCATTGAGCGAATGGAACCCGGCCAACGTGATGAACTGATACTTGTAACCCATCGCCCCCATCTCCTTTTGGAACGTGGCGATCGTGGCGTCGTCCAGATTCATCTTCCAGTTGAACGAAGGCGAACAGTTGTAGGCCAGCAGCTTGCCGGGGAATTTCGCATGAATTCGATCCGCGAATTCTTTCGCTTCGTCGAGATCCGGGTGGCTGGTCTCACACCAGATGAGATCCGCATAGGGGGCATAGGCCAGCCCCCGGGCAACCGCCGTCTCCATCCCGTTCTGAACGTCGTAGAAGCCTTCGGTGGTCCTGGTCCCTTTCACGAACGGATGATCCCGCTCGTCGATATCGCTGGTCAGCAGCGTGGCACCGAGCGAGTCAGTACGGGCCACGATCAGGGTTGGCACATCCATGACGTCGGCGGCCAGGCGAGCCGCCTTTAGGGTTCGCACGTGCTGGCTGGTTGGCACCAGCACCTTGCCGCCCATGTGTCCGCACTTCTTCTCCGCGGCGAGCTGATCCTCGAAATGGACTCCGGCAGCCCCCGCTTCGATGAACGCCTTCGTCATCTCGAACACGTTCAAAGCCCCGCCGAATCCTGCCTCCCCATCGGCCACGATGGGGGCGATGAAGTCGTGGTCGTGGCGGCCTTCCGACCATTCGATCTGGTCGGCACGCAGTAATGCGTTGTTGATCCGACGCACCAGGGTCGGGGCGCTGTTGGACGGGTACAGGCTCTGATCCGGATACGTCTGCATGGCCAGGTTGTTGTCGCCGGCGACTTGCCAACCACTCAAGTAGATGGCTTTGAGCCCGGCCTTGACCATCTGAACGGCCTGATTGCCGGTCATGGCTCCAAGGGCGTTGACGTAATCGTCGGTTTCCAGCAGCTTCCAAAGCTTGGCGGCACCATATTTGGCGAGCGTGTAATCGATCATCAGCGTTCCCCGTAACCGCACCACCTGCTCGGCGGTGTAGTCGCGGGTGATCCCGTTCCAACGGGGATTGCTATCCCAATCCCGCTCCAGATCCTCTACCTCGCGGCGGAACCGTTCGGCTATCTCCATCCGTGCCCTCCTCAGTCGATCAACTCGTAAGCTTTCAAGGTCAAGAACTCTGGGAACTGGTCGCTCAGTGCAACGGTCTCGAAGAGATGGCGGGCGTCCTCGAACCGGCCCCGCGAGAACAGATCCTCGCCGTAGGCTTCCCGCATCTTCTCCATCTCTTCGATGACCAGTTCGTGCACCAGTTCCCGGGTAACCGCGCGCCCATCGTCCATGAGCGCATCGTGCCGGATCCATTGCCAGATCTGCGATCGCGAGATCTCGGCGGTCGCCGCGTCTTCCATGAGGTTGAAGAGTGCGGCAGCCCCGATACCCCGCAGCCACGACTCGAGATACAGGATGGCGACGGAGATGTTGGTGCGCAATCCGGCCTCGGTGATCGCCCCGCCGTCCACCGCGACATTGAGCAAGTCACCCGGAACAACCTTGACGTCATCGCGCCGCACACCGAGCTGGTTGGGCTGCCCGCCCAGCACACCATCGAAAACCTCGAGGACCGGCGGAACGAGATCGGGATGGGCAACCCAGGTCCCATCACAGCCGTCGGCTGATTCGCGTCGCTTGTCTTCGCGCACCTTCCGCAACGCTTCCTCATTGATCTCCGGGTCGCGCCGGCTCGGTATGAAGGCAGCCATTCCCCCGATCGCGAAGGCCCCCCGCTTGTGGCAGGTGCTGACCAGCAGCTCGGTATAGGCGTGCATGAATGGCACCTTCATGGAGACCTGGGCCCGGTCGGGAAGCACCATGTCCGGCCGGTTACGAAACTTCTTGATGACGGAGAAGATGTAGTCCCACCGTCCTGCATTGAGGCCGGCTGAGTGATCCCGCAACTCGTAGAGGATCTCCTCCATCTCGAAGGCGGCGAGGATGGTCTCGATGAGGACCGTTGCTTTGATGGTCCCGGTCGGGAGCCCCAACACCTGCTGGGAATAGACGAACACGTCGTTCCAGAGTCGCGCCTCCAGGTGGCTTTCCAGCTTGGGGAGGTAGAAGTACGGCCCGGTCCCCCGCTCCAATGAGCGTTTCCCGTTGTGGAAGAGATAGAGCCCGAAATCGAACAGGCTGGCCGAAATGGGGTGACCGTCGACGAAGACATGCTTCTCCGCTAGATGCCAGCCGCGGGGCCGGACCATGAGCGTCGCAGTCTCCCCCGCCAGTTCGTAATGCTTGCCATCCTGGCTGGTGAACTCGATTGTCCCCGCGATGGCGTCGATCAGGTTCAGGTGACCCTGAACGTTGTTCTCCCAGGTCGGAGAATTCGAGTCTTCGAAGTCGGCCATGAAGACTTTTGCCCCTGAGTTGAGGGCATTGATCATCATTTTGCGCTCAACCGGTCCGGTGATTTCAACCCGGCGATCGACCAGATCGGCAGGGACGGACGCAACATGCCATTCTCCGTCGCGAACATTCTGGGTTTCGGGGAGGAAGTCGGGCAGTTCGCCGTGATCGAGTCGCTCCTGACGGACGGCACGGGCCCGCAGCAGGGCCAGGCGGTCCGGGTTGAAACGACGGTGCAGTTCGGCGACAAAGCGCAACGCTTCCGGTGAGAGGATCAGGGCGAAATCTCCCTCAGCCGGACCGATGACCTCGATACCTTCACTCATGACGAGGGTCCTTCCAGAGTTCAGCTTGCACAACGCTAATTATTGCAAGCAGCAACGCTCAAAGCGATTCGAGGACCCGACCGTCTGCAACCGATCGCTACGAAGCGAGGAACAGGCCCGGCTCTTCGAGGTTTTCGCGCAACCGGGACATGAACCGGCGGCCGAGCCCCCCGTCGATTACCCGGTGGTCGTAGGACAGTGAAAGGGGCATCATGCGGGCGATGGTCACGGCGGTGTCGCGGACGACCGCCTGCGGTTCGGCTCTCCCCACCGAGAGGATGGCTGCAGTGCCATGGGGAATGATCGGTGTCCCGTGCCCGCCACCAACCGCACCGATGTTGGAGACTGTGAAGGTAGCGCCGCTCAGTTCTTCCGGGGTGAGAGAACGGGACCGGGCCGCCGCCGCCAGGCGGGCAATCTCGACTGCCAGGTTCTGAAGGGTCCACCCGTCTGCCCGCTTCACGACCGGGAGGATGAGCCCGTCCGGGGTATCGGCGGCGATACCGATGTCGTAGTGCCGCTTGACGATGAGGTCTTCTCCGTCGAGGGTGGCGTTGAACTCTTCGAATTCCACCAGGGCCGGTAGGACCGCCATGACCACCAGGGTCTCAATCGGAACCGGGATCTGGAACCGGGTGGCCAGTGCAGCTCGCAGATCGAGCAAACGATCTGCTCGGACCGTGTCGAACGTGGTGACATGGGGGATCTCGCGCCAGGATCGTTCCATACGGTCGGCGATCGTGCGACGCAACCGCGACAGCCGGACCCGCTCTTCTCCTTCGCCGGCCGCCCGGGCGGGCGGAGTGGCAGCAGTCGACCGACCGCTTGCAGCCTGAACATCTTCTCGGCTGATTCGACCCCCGGGGCCGGTCCCTCGGATTCCGGCCAGGTCGACCCCAAGGTCCTTGGCGAGTTTTCGGATCAACGGGAGGGCCTTGATCGATTCGACAGCCGGTTGGTCGTCGGTTGTTACCCGGGCGGGCAGGATTTCTGCCTCTTCAATCAGAGTCCCGACGATAGGAGCGGCGTCGGCCGGACTCCATGATTCGCCGGGCTGCCCGATGACCGTCAGCATGGCGCCGACGTTCAACACCTCTCCTGGTGCGCCACCATGATGCAGCACCACGCCGCCATGCGGCGAGGTGATCTCAACGACGGCCTTGTCTGTCTCGACCTCAACGAGCGGAGCATCGGCCTCTACCGTTTCTCCGACCGGCACCACCCAGCGAACGATTTCCGCTTCGGTCAGGCCTTCTCCGATGTCCGGCAACAGGAATTCGTAGGCCACTACCCCTCCAGTGTTTTGTGAGCTGCTTGCACGATTCGATCGACGCCCGGGAGGTAATACTCTTCGGTGCGCTTCAAAGGGAAGATCGTGTCCCAACCGGTGACCCGCTGCACAGGGGCGAGCAGCGAAAATAGAGCCTCTTCCTGGATCCGGGCAGCCAGTTCGGCACCGAACCCGGCAGTGCGATGACCCTCGTGAACCACTACTGCCCTCCCGGTCTTCTCGACGGAACCTATCAGCGTTTCAACGTCGAGCGGCACCAGACTGCGGAGATCGATGACCTCAACTGAGACCCCCTCTTCGGCGAGAACGTCCGCGGCATGGCGCGTTTCCCGGACCATGGATCCATAGGCGATCAGGGTCAGATCACCGCCGGTGCGCTCCAGGCGGGCCCGACCGATTGGTACAACATAGTGACCTCGGGCGACCTCTTCTTTGACGGCCCGGTAGAGCCGGATCGGTTCGAGGAAGATCACCGGGTCGGGGTCTTCGATGGCCGCCAGCAGCAGACCTTTTGCGTCGTGAGGAGTCGAGGGAACCACCACCTTGACGCCGGGCGTATGCGCATAGATCGCCTCGGTCGATTCACTGTGGTGCTCGGCCGCCCCGATCCCTCCCCCGTATGGCATGCGAATGACCATCGGAGCCGTGAAGCGATGTCGGGAACGGTTTCGGATTCTTCCGACATGACTGACGATCTGATCGTAGGCAGGGTAGGAAAAGCCCATGAACTGGATCTCGACCACCGGCCGCATGCCGGCCACCGCCATCCCGAATGCCGTCCCGACAATTCCCGACTCGGCGACCGGCATGTCGACAACCCGCTCGGCACCGTGGGTTTCGAACAGCCCGTTGGTCAGCCGGAAGACGCCGCCGGTCTGTCCGACGTCCTCGCCCATCACGAGGACTCGCGGATCCGCCGTGAGCGCAACATCGAGCGCATCGGTGATGGCCTGGGCCAGATTCAGGACGGTCACGCTCGATCTCCACGCGACTCGAGAAGCCAGCGCTGTTGCTCTGCCAACTCGGGGGTCATCTCTGCATACATCGCCTCGAAGATCTCCTCAGGAGCCAGCGAAGAGAGGGCTTCGGCTTCGTCCACGGCCCGGTCTATCTCCTCGTGAGCCTCGGCCCCGATCTGAGTCTCCCAGGCTTCGTCCCAGGCATCCTGGGCCACAAGGTATTTGCGGACCCGGTCGAGCGGATCCTTTGCACGCCACTCGTCAACCTCTGCAGCTTCTCGATATCGGGAGGGATCGTCACTGGTTGTGTGCGGGCCGAGCCGGTAGGTGAGGGCTTCGATCAGCGTCGCCCCGCGGCCGTCGCGGGCCCGGACCACCGCCTCAGTAGTCACCTGATACATGGCAAAAAGGTCGTTGCCATCGACCAGAACTCCCGGGACTCCATAACCGTCGCCTTTCTGCGCGATCGTCTCGGAAGCGGTTTGGCGTTGGCGGGACAGGGATATCGCGTACTGGTTGTTCTGACAGACGAACACGGTCCCGGTCCTGAAGACGCCGGCGAAGTTCATAGCCTCGTGAAAATCACCTTCCGAAGTGGCGCCGTCTCCGAAATAGGTGATGGCGATCCGATCGGAGCCCTGCAGGCGTGCGGCCCAGGCCAGGCCGACGGCGTGCAGCATGTGGGCGCCGACGGTGATCGAGGGTGGGAGTACCGGAATGCCTTCGGGTGGTGAACCGCCCCGTTCGTCCCCCATTCTCGTTAGCAGCAAATGGGTCCACGGATATCCCTGCATCCACATGGCCGCTGCATCACGATAGGTCGGCACCATCCAGTCGTCGGGCCGCAACGCAGCGGCCGAACCGATTTGAGCGGCTTCTTGTCCCTCGAATGGAGCGTATGTCGCCAACCGGCCCTGTTTCTGGATCGAAGTGGCTTTCCGGTCGTACTGGCGGGCAACCACCATCGCCTCAAAGAGGCGTCTGGTCAGCTCGAGGTCCATGGGTGCCTCGGCGAGCAGTTCGCCGTCCGGTGTCAGTATCTGCAGCATGGTCGCGTCAGGCTACTGGCACATGAGACAGACGCGGCCCGAGATCACATGCCGAGATCGCGCGGATCAAACGTGATGGTCGGCACGTCGAACCGGTATCGGGACATCGGCCCGGTACCGGGCAATCGTCGGACGGCCGGCAAAACGTTTCTCGCCGCCACCATCACGAACGTCGGAACGGTCGGCATGGTGAACATCTTCAAGATGGCCGACATCGGCTCAGCCTTCAACGGTCGCGTTGGCGTGGATCTGCTCGAGGTCTTCGGTTGTCATCAAGACCGCTCGCGCCTTCGAACCCTCCGATGGCCCGACCACGCCTTTGCGTTCGAGAGTGTCCATGATGCGGCCTGCCCGGGCAAAACCGATTCTGAGTTTCCGTTGCAGCATCGAAGTCGACCCCAATTGGGATCGAACGACGAGATCCGTGGCCGAGCGGATCAACTCAGCGTCATCGCCCTCGTCTTCTTCTGCGCTCTGGCGGGCTTGCTGGGCGGCTGCTTCGATGATTTTGTCTTGATATTTGGCTTCGCGTTGCTTTTTGGTCCAATCGACGATGGTGACCACCTCTTCCTCGGTGACCCAGGCTCCCTGGATTCTCACGGGTCGGGGTTCGGTGGCGGTGATGACAAGCATGTCCCCCATTCCCACCAGCTTCTCGGCACCCATCCCGTCGATGATCACTCGACTATCCGTCTGCGAGGCAACGGAGAACGCAAGGCGGCTGGGAATGTTCGCCTTGATCACTCCGGTAATCACATCGACCGAGGGGCGCTGGGTGGCGATAACCAGGTGGATGCCGACCGCCCGGGCCATCTGTGCAATCCGGACGATCGCCTCCTCGACTTCGCGACCCGCGACCATCATCAGGTCGTTCAACTCGTCGACGATGACGACGATGTACGGGAACCGATCGAAACCGTCGGGATCGAGGGCTCCCGCATCAAATTTCTCCCGGTAGCCGATGATGTCGCGCACGTGGGCGTCGGACAACAGGTCGTACCTCCGGTCCATCTCGGCTACCGCCCACTGCAGAGCCTCGGCCGCCTTTTTGGGATTGTTGATGACCTTGGTGAGCAAATGCGGGACGCCGTTGTACTGGTTCAATTCCACCCGTTTGGGGTCGACCATCATCAGCCGCACATCGTCGGGCGTGGTGCGCATCAAGATCGAAGTCACGAGAGAGTTGATACAGGAAGACTTTCCGGCACCGGTCGCTCCGGCGATCAGCACGTGCGGCAGCTCGGAGAGATTCAGGAGTTTTGGGCGACCAGAGATGTCCATTCCCAGCCCAACTTCCAGGGGATGATGGGCGGCCTCGGCTTCGGGACTGCGCAGGACATCTCCGAGCGTCACCAAGCGGCGGCGGCGGTTGGGGACTTCGACCCCGATGGCGCTCTTGCCGGGGATCGGGGCAAGCAATCGGACGTCGGGTGTGGCGAGCGCATAGGCGATGTCGTGGGCGAGCCCGGTCACCCGCGAAACCTTGACCCCGGGTGCCAGCTCAATCTCGTAACGGGTCACCGTCGGGCCGGGAACGATCTTGGTCAAGCGGGCATCGACACCGTGTTGGCGGAGCGTGTCCTCCAGCTCCCTGGCTGTGTCTTCGAGCGCTCGCCGGCTGTGGGACTCGCCACCGCCCAATCGGAGCAACTCGAGCGGAGGAAGCACATAGCCCTCTCCGGGTCGCGGCTTCGGCATGGGGATCTGGGTCTGACCGGGTCCGGGCCGGGCCTTGCCGGACGGCTTTGATTTGGGAGCCTTGGGTTTGGGCCCTTGTTTGGCGACCGGAGCCCTCTTCACGGGTTCGGCCCGATGCTCGACGACCTGGACTGCGTGCTTCCCGGGAGTTCCGGCAGCGGTCTGTCTGGCCCAATGCCGGACGCCCGCGAACAACTCACCGACCGCCATGGCCAGTTCCCGCACAGTGGTTCGGGTCAAGATGAGGATGCCCATCCCGGTGATGGCTACCAGGATCACCAGTGCACCCCAAAAACCCAGCATCCGGCGCAGCGGGAAAGCAACCAACGATCCAACGGCGCCGCCCCGGTCTTTCACCATGTCGAGGCTGGCGGCGAGGGAAACGGCTCCGGTCATCAAGTGAAACATGGCGAGCGTCCCGATGAAGGTCAGGAACACTCCGATGGCCATCCGGCCGTAGTCATCGCGCGGTTTCCCGATGATGAGGGCAACGCCGATTCCGGCGACGGCTGCCGGAACCAGATACGACCAAATCCCGAACATCAGGAAGAGCGCCGAGGTCGTCCAGCGCCCGACCGGGCCGGCCTGCCCGAAGAATGCCAGGCCGAGCAGAACCGCGATCACGATGAGGATGAGCCCCCATGCGTCGTCCGCCTGGCGGCCGAGACGGGCGCGAATGCGGTCCTTGAAACCACTGAGGCGCTCTCGCCAGGTGGGGGTTCGTGGCTGTCGGCCGGCGCTGGCCTTTTTCCGTGTTCCCCGGGAACGCTGAGTTGTCTTCGCCTTCGACACCCGCTTCCGCCCTGTTGCCCCACGGCGGGTGGGTGTTCGATTGGCCATGTATGCAAGACTTTACACAAGCCGAACCAGGTCACCAATCATTTGCGCGCGACTATGCGCGCGCAGCGCGCGATCAAACCTCCATTACCACCGGGAGCACCACCGGTTTGCGGGAGATCTCCTCCCGGATGACACGGCGGGTGGCGTTGCGAACCGCTTGTTGGACGTCGGAGATATCACACTCACGCTTCTTGAAAGTATCGACCAATGCTTTCTTCACGGCCTCGGCGGCCTTGGCCAATACCGGTCCCGGGTCGGTAGCGAGTCCGTGACTGTCGAGCACCGGACCGTAGATCAACTCGGCCGTGTGGAGCTTGACGCCGACCGTGACGATGACGACTCCTTCATCGGCAAGGTGGCGGCGGTGCCGCAGGACCGTGCCGCCGATGTCACCGAACTCACTGCCGTCCAGGTAGACGTATCCGGCTTCGACTGCCTGCCGCTCGACTCGCGCTTTCCCGTCCTCCAGCACAATGGCGTCGCCGTCGGCCAGGGCGAACACCTCTGGTACTCGCATTTCGAGTGCAAGGTCGGCGTGAGCTCGCAGATGCCGGAACTCGCCGTGGACCGGCACGAAGGCCTGAGGACGTACGACGTTGAGAAAAGTCTTGAGCTCTTCCTGTGCTCCGTGCCCGGATACGTGCACGCGTGCATTGCGGCCGTGGTAGACGGTCGGGCCGGTCTTGAGAAGGCGGCTGATGACCTTGGAAACCGCTGCCTCATTGCCGGGGATCGGGGTGGCGCTGATCAACACGGTGTCGTCAGGATCGATGTCGATGAATTTGTGACGGCCGGAGGCGATGAGCGACAAAGCCGCGAACGGCTCACCCTGACTTCCCGTTGAAATGACCATCTGTTTTTGGGGAGGTAGTTTCACGAGATCCTCGATGTCGACCAGACGTCCTTCCGGGATCTCCAGAACCCCGAGGTCTCTGCCTACCTGACTCACGCGGTGCATGGATCGGCCGAGGAAAGCAACCGTCCGGTCGTCCTCAACGGCCGCGTTCACCAGTTGCTGCACCCGATGGACATGGCTGGCGAAGCACGCGGCCAGCACCCGCCCCGGAGCGTTGTGCACGATGTCTCTGATTGGTCCGGCAAGTGAGCTCTCGGAAGGGACGAAACCGGGATTCTCGGCGTTGGTGCTGTCGGCCATCAACAAGCGCACGCCCTGCCGCCCCAATTCTGCGAAGGTCGGCAGGTCGGTCGAGCGGCCGTCGATCGGCGTGGGGTCGAGTTTGAAATCTCCGGAATGAACTACCAGACCTTCCGGGGTTTCGAAAGCAACCCCGGAACCGTGGGGAACGCTGTGTGAGACGGGGATCAGCTTGAAGCGGAAGCCTCCGAAAGAGGTCCACTCGTTGTCGGCTACAGCCCGGAAGTCCGCATCAACGCCAATCTCTTCGACCCGGCCCCTGGCGAGAGCGACAGAGAACTCGGTTCCGAACACGGGCACGTTGATGTCCCGGAGGAAGTAGGCGAGCGATCCGACGTGGTCTTCATGGCCGTGGGTCAAAACGACACATTGAACATCCGCTGCGCGTTCGACCAACCAGCTCCAGTCGGGTAGCACGAGATCCACACCCAGCATGTCTTCCTCAGGGAACATCAGTCCGCAGTCAATTAGCGCGATCTTGCCGTTGATTTCGAGGGCTGCACAGTTGCGCCCGATTTCTCCCAGTCCACCGAGGAAAGTGACGCGTACGCTCATGGCTGTTGCACCGCCCCCCAAGCTTCCTTGACTCTCTGGACGGTCTCCTCAGAGGCCGGGACGAGCGGCAAGCGCGGGTCCCCGACCGGCTCCCACAAGGCGTTCATGGCCGCTTTCACCGGCATCGGATTGGGTTCGAGGAACAGCGCTCGGGCGAGTGGCGCCAACACCAGATGGAGGCGGCGCGCCGTCACGAAATCATCCTGCAGGGCAGCTTCGACCATCGCCTTGATCTGCTTTCCCGCCAGGTGAGCCGCGACAGAAACAATGCCTACTGCACCCACCGCCATCATCGGAAGGGTGTTGATGTCGTCGCCCGAATAGATGGCGAAATCCTCCCCGATCGCCAGCCGGGTGTTGGTCGTGAACGTCAACTCACCTACTGCGTCCTTGACGGCGACGATCCGGGGATTTTCTGCCAATCCGGCAAGTGTGTCGATCTCGATCCGGCGGCCGGTCCGACCGGGGATGTTGTACAAGAGCACGGGAAGATCCGTGGCGTCGGCGATGGCCGTGAAGTGTTCGATGAGCCCTTGTTGGGGAGGTCGCGAGTAGTAGGGCGTCACGGCCATCACCGCATCACAGCCCACCTCCGCCGCCCGCCGGGTGAGCTCGACCGACTCGGCGGTGTCGTAGGTTCCCGTACCGGCAACGACGTGGGCCTTCTGGCCGACGGCTTCGACCACCGTGCGGAACAGGGCCACCTTCTCTTCATTGGAAAGCGTGGGGGATTCGCCGGTGGTACCGCTCACTACCAGACCGTCGGAGCCGTTGTCGATCAGGAATCGGGCCAGTCTCCAGGCTTTTTCGTAATCCACCTCGCCACCGGGGGTGAAGGGGGTGATCATCGCGGTGAGTAGGTGTCCGAACGGCGCCATGACGCCTGCCTCCTGTGTGGGTTCTCTGGCTGAATCCTAGGTCGATTATCAGTCGGGAACGCCGCCACCCCCGGCTGATGAGAAAGGGCGGGCACCAAGTATCCTGAACGACCATGACTATGACCTTCGTCAAAGATGTCGACACCGCCGCGTTTCAACGCGAGGTAGTCGAGCGCAGCAAGGAAGTGCCGGTCGTTGTGGACTTCTGGGCCGCCTGGTGCGGGCCCTGCAAAGTCCTCGGACCACTTCTCGAGAAACTCGCCGGAGAATTCGAAGGCGAGTTTGAGCTGGCCAAGGTGGACGTGGACACCAATCAGGAACTGGCCGGCCGGTTCGGTGTGAAGGGAATCCCCACGGTGGTTGGATTCAGGGGCGGCGTGGCGGTGAGCCAGTTCACCGGGGCGTTGCCCGAACCCAACGTTGTGCAATGGTTACGCGAGATTGTGCCGTCAGAGGCCGACCTGCTGGTCGCGACCGCCGGCGATCTGCTCGACGACGGCGATACGGCCACCGCCGAGCGCGACCTTCGAGAAGCCCTGGCGATTGACCCCAACCATGTCGAAGCGGCGGTCGGTTTGGCCACGCTGCTCATCGACGCAGAGAAGAATGAAGAAGCTCTGGACCTCCTCGGTTCGCTCACCCCTACCCAGGACATCGAGCGACTCCTAGCTGCTGCCCGGATGGGCACAATCGACACTGCCGGGATCCCGGATTTGCAGGCCAAGCTGGCGGCAGATCCCGATAGTGATCCGATCCGGATCGAATTGGGCAAGGCGTTGGCGGCCGACCATCAGTTCGAGGCGTCACTGGAAGTCTTGCTGGAAGCAGTGGCCCGGGGCGGAGAGACCCGGGACGAGGCCCGTCGGGCGATGCTGGATGTGTTCGAGGTCATTGGACCCGAACATGAACTGACGATCGCCTACCGCCGCCGTCTCGCCAGCGCCATTTTCTAGTCAAGTCTTCCTAGGTCGCAGTCACGCACAAGTGGTCTGCGACGATGCGCGCAAACCAGCCTCCCGGCCCACCGCCGCAGGTCCGGTAACCTGACCGCCATCCATCTCAGGAAAGGCACCACATGGCCAAGCAGTATTCCACTCCCCCGTCACTCGATATCGATCTCGCCAAGACGTACTCGGCGACCCTCGAAACCAACCACGGGGAGATCTCGATCAGCTTCTTCGCCGAAGATGCACCCCAGGCGGTCAACAACTTCGTGTTCTTGACCAGAGAAGGCTTCTACGACGGCGTCATCTTCCATCGCGTGGTGCCGGGTTTCGTGATTCAGGGCGGCGACCCGACCGGGACGGGCCGTGGCGGTCCCGGCTATACCTTCCGGGACGAGCTCGACAAGCCGCGTTCGTACTCACGCGGCACTGTGGCCATGGCCAACGCAGGCCCCAATACGAACGGCAGCCAGTTCTTCATCTGCCTGGACAACGTCGGCCTCCCCCACTCGTACACCATTTTCGGTGAGGTAACCGACGGCATGGACGCCGTAGATGCCATCGCCGGATCAAAGCTGCGGGGTGAGAAACCCGTCGATGATGCCGTCATCCGGTCGGTCACGATTAGCGAGAGCTAGCAGTCCGGAAGACGCTACCTCCCTCTCGTCACGACCCAAGTACCGGACGGTGGGCCGGAACTCCGGGAGGGACAAATCCGCGAGTTCGTAGTGCGAAAAGCCAAAACAGACGTCCGAACCCGGGGATAGCTTCACCCGGACACCGGCGTTGAGCGGCACCTCGGCAAATTGAGTGCCTACCGGCAGGTCGAGGTTGCCGATTGCGCGTTCGTGGCAAACCTCCCGAGGCTGCGCTTGCCCCTCCTCGGGCCGGATCAGTTGCGTTGACAATCACGCCGGGGCCTACAGACCAAGACCTACGCGTAAGCGAGCCAGCCCAGCGGAGAACCGTTACAGGATCGTTACCTGCTCGTTGCTGTGGTGTGATGCGGGACCGGCAGTCTGATCACAGGCAAACGAAAGGTTCTTCATGCGGCGCAGCATCTCATTCATCATCGGTTTGGCGCTTGTGGTGGCCGGCTGTGGCCCGTTAGATCTTTCGCAGGACGAAACGAGCACGACTTCTTCCACGGTGATCGCGCCTTCAACCACGGTGACCACTGCTCCCGGCGGGCCGGGCGAGGGTACTGACAGAGGCGGCACCCTCGACCCGACCGAGACCACCTGGCTCCGCCAGGAATGGTCGACGCCCGATGGGGTGGATCCTCACGACGCCGTATGGGGTGATACCGGGATAGTGGTGCTGGGCCACCGGGCCCTCAGTCCTGATGACAGTCCAACCGCCAACGGTCTCTGGTTCTTCGACGGCACAACGTGGGTCGAGACCATGCTCGCCGACGTGACCCCACCCGATGAGTACGGCTTCACTCCCGAAGTAACCGACCTGGTTTGGTTCGGCGGTCGCTACCTCGCCTTCTTGATGGGTGACATGACTACGACACCGGGCCGGGCCTCCATGCTGACCTCGAACGACGGCGTCAACTGGGATCTCGAGTACCTCGGTGGCGACCCTTCAGCCGCGCTACCCGCCGGACTCTATGCCACCCCGGAATCGCCACCATGGCCGGGCACGTCTGCCATCACGAAGGCTTCCATATACGCCAACGAGATCACCGTGGTCGGCTGGACCGTTCTGGGTAGCGACGAGAGCTTCCTCTCGGTACCGGTCGTCTGGCGTTCCACCGACGGACGGTCTTGGTCAACAAAGGCTCTCCCAAATGCCAATTTCGATAACGAATGGGCGAGTGACGTTGCAGTCGGTCCGCCCGGCTACCTCGTTGAGGTAGCAGGGCCGGTTCATCAGTCGGCCTACCTCTGGTTTTCGCCCGACGGCGATAGCTGGACCTATGTGGGCGACCAATTCGACGACGAATGGCGCATGCTGGTCTCGATCGCGGTAGGTGACGAATCGTTCATGGCCGCGCTCATGGACCTCGAAGACGACGGCGGACAGACGCTGCACTTGTGGCGATCGTTCGACGGATTGGAGTGGGAACAGATCGAGACTCCCTTCCCGCTCGAGTCTTCATCCGGTGGATGGGTGAAAGTGGATCTGGTCAACACCGGAACGGGGATAGTCGGTGTGGTGACCGGCGACTCCCAGTCAGATCTATGGCGATCGGCGGACGCCCGGTTGTGGACCCGGCTCCCTTCGATCCTCCACCCATCGACCGATCCCTTCGACGGCGTCGCCAGGATCCGGCCCATTCCGGTCCTGACCGATGGACGCCTCTCCCTCATGGCAGCGGTGCCCGGCACGTTGGTGCGCTGGACCGAAGCGGCCGAAACACGTTCGGTGATCTTGGTGGCGGCCGACGATGTCCTCAACGTACGGTCCGGGCCGGGGATTGCTTACGAGGTCATTGCCGGCCTCCCTCCCACGACCACCGGCGTGGTTCTCACCGGTCGGGAATCGCAGGTCGGTCCGTCCCACTGGGTTGAGATCGTCACCGATCGGGGATCCGGCTGGGTCAACGAGTACTACCTGACCGAGCCGGAATCGAACGCGAACCCGTTTTGGGAAGGCTCCGCGATCGACCTGGTCGATCAACTGGCGGCTGTATTCGCAGGTCGCGGCGATCTGACCGAAGCGTCAAGTCGGCGAGGAATCTTCGTCGCCCACCACGATCGGGCGCAGCCGTTCACTCACGTCGACGACTTGCTCACCGATCCGACACTATATGTCTGGGCAGGCAACGGGTGCGCTCCCGAAGAGTGCCCGGACGAGACACCCAACCTGACCTTTGCCGAAGGCGTGGCCGATTCGTTCCTGAATGCCTGGAACGACGCAGACCGGCAGGTCGTGGTCGATGAGGTGCTCCCCGGCGGGAACGGCAAGTTGGCCGAATCCATCCTCCCGACCGAATTCACCAACCTCCACTACCTGGCAGTCAAAGACCCCGGTGACAACCCTGAATACGGCGGAATGGATTGGTTCACCTGGTACGTGTTCTTCACCTACGAGAACGAGGTGCCGGTCCTGCTTGGAATGTCGATCGACGAGTGGGCTCCGTAAGGACTAGCGGGCGGTAGACCCCGTCAGTCTGCAAGTTGCCGGTAGCTACTATCCGGCGCCGTGAACGCTGAGCCTGCCTTCGAACCCCGACCGCCGGGGTGTGGTCTTGCCGCCGCCGCAGCCGGAGTGTTGCTCGGTTTGGTGGCGCTCGGGTTCTGGATCGGGTTCTTTGTCTTGGATCCACCCAACTACTTGATCGTATTCGCGGCGCTGCCGGTGTCGGCCTTCTTCACCGTTCTGGGAGCTCTGTTGTCGTCGACGAGTAGCGACTTTCTCCTGGCCTGGCCGGTCGACTTCGGACTCTGGCTGGCGGTTGCTTTTGTCGCCTCACGCTGGGCGACGCGGAAAGATCTGAAGCCGCGTGCGTACGCAACCGTCTTCCTGGTCATCGTCGCCATTGCCCTGATCTACGGCCTGGCCTTCAGCTTGCTGGTGGAACCGGTCGGTTGAACAGGAAACCGGCTATCGGAAGCCGTACGTGCGCGAACCCGGGTCCGCAGCCGCACTCTTGCTCGAGCCGGGTGAGTCCGGGTGGCTCAGGCGTCGTGCCGCTCCGCGACTGTCTTGAGCCGCTCCAGACCCTTTTCGAAATCGGGCCCGATCATCTTGTCCATGTTCTTGAAGATGCTCATGACGCGCGTCATCAGCGTCATCGGCCCCACCATCGTCCACGTGACCCGGGTCGCCTCCCCGTCCGTTTTCAGGTCAAAGGTCGTGGTGCTGCTCGACTTGAACGGCTTCAGGAAATCCAGCGCGATACTGACCCGGGAGGCCTCGACAGCTTCTGTTATCTCCATGCGGCCCTCGCCGGCCTTGCGATTCCCCGACCAGAAATAGGTGGCGCCTGCGCCGGACTCCGTACCCGAATAGGTTCGCTCCATGTCCGGGTCGAGGTCGTCCCACGGTGACCAGGCCGTCCAGTTGTGGAAGTCGGCAATGTGGGCGTAGATGGACGCAGCCGGTGCGTTGATGGTTGCGATGCGTTCGACGGTATAGGTATCAGCCATGCGCGGAGATTACACAAGCCGAACTCCCCCGTGCCGGCTGGGTGGCCATGCAAATCACAACCCGAGCAGGCCCTCGATCCCGACCGTGAGTCCCGGCAGTCCCGCCACGTTGCGGACCGCCAGCAATACCCCGGCCATGAAGGCCGTCCGGTCGGTGGTGTCGTGCCGGATGGTCAGCCACTCGCCCTCGTTGCCGAGGAGTACCTCCTGGTGAGCGACCAGGCCGGGAAGCCGCACCGCGTGGACCGGCACCCCTCCGACGGACGCCCCCCGGGCGCCCTCAACCAGTTCGACCGAGACGACCGCCCGTTCTTGATCCGGCTTGGCGCGACTGATCCGCTCGGCCGTGCTGGTTGCCGTACCGCTGGGCGCGTCGGCCTTCCGATCATGGTGCAGTTCAACGACCTCGGCGGCAGAGAAGTGGGGAGCGGCGAGCTCGGCGAACCGCATCATGAGAACGGCCCCAATTGAGAAATTGGGAGCAATCAGGCAATTTGGTGGGCCGCTGCCAAACAAATCGGCCACCTCAGCCAGACGATCGGCCGAGAAACCTGAGGTGCCGACCACCACGTGGCTACCCCCCGACCGCCAGCGAGCCAGATTCTCCATCACCACATCCGGATTGGTGAACTCCACCACGACGTCGCACCCGTCCAGGGCAGCCGCATCCTCGGAAATCTCGGATCCGGCAAGCTGCTCGCCCGCTCCGGCGGCATCGAACAGCCCGGCCAGCTCGAATTCCGACATCTGTTCGATGCTGGTCGCGACCAGCCGGCCCATACGACCGTCGGCTCCGGAAACGCCTACTCGAATCATGTGAGGAACTCCTCGAACTCGACGTCTTCAAACGGGCCGACCGCTCCGATGACTTTGGGCCCACTCAGCACCGTTTCGGCGACCTCCCGCACCTCGGACACCGTCACCGCTTCGATCCGCTTCAACTTCTCGTCAACCGAAAGATGCTCCATGCCGGTGAGCTCATCCCGACCCAACCGGATCATCCGGCTATTCGGATCCTCGAGCGCCAACGCCATGCTGCCCCGCATGTTGCCCTTGGCCCGTTCGAGTTCATCGACCGTCACCCCTCCTGCGATTAACTCATTGATCTCCGTGCGGATCAAATCCAGCACCGCGCGGGCTTGGGAAGGGGTAGTACCGGCGTAGATGCCCCAGGCTCCGACATCGGCGTAGGGCGCCCGGAAGCTATATACCGCGTAGGCGAGGCCTCGTTCTTCGCGAATAACCCGGAAGAGGCGGGAAGACAATCCTCCGCCGAGCACATGGTTCAGGACCTCGAAAGAGAACCGCCGCTCGTCACCGCGAATCAATCCGCTGCCCCCGATGACCAGATGGGCCTGCTCGGTTGAACGGTTCACTACCCGTGCGTGCGGTCGGGGTTCCAGCGGAGCGAGTTCATGGTCGACCTCGTCGCCATTCCAGGTTCCGAAGTGACGGGAAGCCAAATCGACAACCTCTGCATGATCGACGCTGCCGGCCACCGCCAGGACGGCAGAAGCAGCCTGGTAACGGCGTTTCCAGTACCCGGCCAAGTCGTCTCGCGTCATGCCCGTTACCGACGATCGCGTCCCGAGGACCGGTCGCTCCAGTGGATGCCCCGCAAAGACGGCCTGGAAGAACTCCTCATGGGCCAGGTCGCCGGGATCGTCTTCGTTCATGTTGATCTCTTCGATGACTACCTGCCGCTCGGAATCGATCTCGGCGGACCGGAAGGCCGGCTGCTGCAGCATCTCGGCAAGCAGAACTAGTCCTTCTTCGAGGTCGTCGTCAAGCAGCCGCGCCCAGTAGCACGTGTAGTCCTTCGAGGTAAAGGCGTTGGACTGCGCTCCCATCGCGTCAAAGCGCTCCGAGATCTCCCGGGCAGAGAGTTGCTCGGAGCCTTTGAAGAGCAGGTGTTCGAGGAAGTGGGAAGCGCCGGCTTCTGAGTTGGCTTCATCCCGGGTTCCGGTGTCTACCCAGCATCCCACTGCCGCCGATCGAACCCCGGCAACCGGTTCGGTTATGACCCTCAGGCCGGTTGGAAGGGTCGTGAGATCAAAATGCATGGGCGGATGATAGGGCCGGGCGGGCGTTGCGACCGCACGAAACAATGCTACAAGCCGGATAAGGTGGTGGCCTATGGACGAAGCCACCGTCACTACCTGCTACCGGCATCCGGATAGGGCTACCGGCCTGTCGTGCTCGACCTGTGGGCGGCCCATCTGCGTCGAGTGTTCGCAGGACTCTCCCGTCGGGCAGAAGTGCCCGGAATGCGCCAAACCGACCGGGCGGCACAAGGTCATCAACGCCCGTCAACAGCTCAATCGACCGACTCCCGTTACCCGGACCATCCTCTACCTGAACATCGGGATCTTCCTGGTCGCCTACCTGACGGGACGGACCGAATTGACGATCAGATTCGGCCAGATCAACCAGCTGGTTCTGGACGGCGAGTGGTACCGGATGCTCACCGCCGCCTTCCTGCACGCCGACATCATGCATATCGGGTTCAACATGTATGCCCTCTACCTCTTCGGCCCACAAATCGAACGCCAAATGGGCGCCATGCCATTCGCAGCGATGTACCTGTCCGCCGCCCTGGCCGGGAGTGCGGCGTATCTGGTTTCCGGCGCCGGCGGTGTCGCAGTTGGTGCCTCCGGGGCCATCTTTGGGCTTTTCGGAGCGTGGATCGGAGCGACCTACAGTCAGCGTCATACCCCGGCAGGGCGGGCCCTCTTCCAACGCCTGGCAATTCTGCTCGGCATCAACCTGGCACTCCCCCTGTTCGTCGCCCGCATCGCCTGGGAGGCGCATGTCGGCGGTTTGGTAGCCGGACTCTTGATCGTTACGGCCTGGCAGCGCCTCCCGGGCCGCGACGCTCGCGCCACCAATCTGCGGACCGCCGGCGCCCTGGCGGTCGGCGCGATGGCAGTTCTGATCGCACTGCTCATCGTCTAACCCGGCCACGCAAAGCCGTCTTCTGTGGGAGACTCACTGGTTATGCGCTCGCGTGAACACTCGATTCTCTCGGAGATCCTCCCGCCTGAAGAGCGGGCGATCGAGGCCGTAGTCGCTCGCTACCAGCGGGTTGCACCGGCCGTAACCCGGTTTGCGCGTTCGCTATCCGGGAACGACACGCTGCGGGTCAGATTGGGGGCCGAGGCTTCCGCCGGTATCGACGACGTAGTGCTCGACCCCGGCCTCTTCCAGGCGGCCTATTCCAGAAGTGCGCCGGTGACGCCCGAAGAAGTGGCACTGGCTTCTGCCCTCCACGAAGTGGTGCATCTCATCGCGACCGATTTCGAGGACCGGCGACCGATCCCCGTGTCCTGGCTTGCCAACGATCAAGTGCCGCCTTCGGAAACAGAGGTCGACCTGCTGGACGCCATCGCCACCACCGGCGGACCCGCTGCCGAAACCCTGTTCTTCGCCCTCGAGGACGCCCGTCAGGAATTCTCGGGAATGAGCAGCTACCAGGGCGCTCGCTCGGTCCTCGAGGACCTGTACAACGCCGCAACCCCGGGCGCGCTGGGAACCGCCAAACCGCTCGGCCAGTTCGCCCTGGCTTGTTTCTTGCTGGCCGGCCGCTATGCGGATCGTGACACCCTTGAACGGAGATCTGTCCCCCAGGTGGCGGGCGCCCTGGCCGACGCAACTCCCTTTCTCGACGAGGCCGTGGAGGCCGAGGACCCCTGGGAGGTGGGCTATCTCGCTCTGCAGTTGCTGGCCATCGCCCGCCTGCACGGTCTGGTCGTCGAAGGACCCCCCGACGAATCGCCCAGCCGGAAGAAGACGCGAGAAGAAGCCGACGCGGCAGCGATGTCGGACGCGGTAGATCGGGTCCGGATGATCAGCCCGGTGCTCCAAGACGCAGACGGATACGACGCGACCAAGCGGGCGGCCGAGGCACGGGCCGGAGCAGACGGCCGCAAGGCACCCGCCGATCTCGCCGGTGACGCTTCCACCGATCAGATCCTCCGGGTCAGCCAGGCTCCGA
>CAVRPP010000010.1:0-194022 GCA_963723165.1 uncultured Actinomycetota bacterium | reverse complement strand
CGAGTCAGACCAATGAGCTGCTCCGGTTGAGGCGGCCGATGGCGTCGTCAATCACTGTGGGGTCGGCTGCGATCGACATTCGTGCGAAGCCTGCGCCTTCTCTTCCGAACCAGTGGCCGGGACTCAGCGCCAGGCCAGATGCTGCGAGCCACTCGGCGAGCTCCGGGACGCCAAGCCCGAGTTGTCGGAAGTCCAACCATGCCAGATATGTGGCTTGTTGGGGCAGAATTTTCACGCCCCCCGTGAGGCCCTTGTTGAGCCTCGCGATGTTCGATGTGATCAGGTTGAGCAGATCGTCGAGCCACTCGCCACCTTCTCGGTATGCCGTCTCAAAGGCAGCGGTCGCAAAGACGTTGTTGCGGGTGAGGTGCAGCCGGTTGCTGACGGCTTTGAACTGACCTGCAAGATTGTCGCTGTCGGTAATGAGAAGGGTGTCGCAGACTCCGGCTAGACCAAACGTCTTGATAGGTCCGTGTGTGGCTGCCCACGTCACGCCGGTCCCCTTGGCAGCCTCGGCGAACGGAGCGAAGGTGTTCGGCGGAAGGGCGAGATCGGCATGTATCTCGTCGGCAATGACCACAACATCGTTCTCTCCACAGATGCGGGCAACAGAGCGGAGCTCCCGCTCCGACCAGAGCCTTCCGACGGGGTTGTGTGGATTGCAGAGGATCATCAGCCGCACGGAAGGATCGGATGCCCCCTCGGCCAATGAGTCAAGATCCATCCGATATCCCTCAGCGCCGAGGACCAGGGGGTTCCGAACCACGGTACGACTCGACGCAAGGATCAAGGGTTTGAAGTCGGTGAACACCGGAGGCTGAATGATCACGCCATCGCCTTCGTCCGTCAGCTCGTTGATCAGGACGCCAATAGATGTGCCAACGCTGGGGCTCACAATCGTCGAGAGTCCTTCGTCGTTCCATCCGTGCCGGGTCGCCATCCACTCCCAGAACGCAGCCTTGACGCTGCCGGGTCGAGTCTCGTACCCGTACCAGCCCGAGCTCGCTCGCTTTTCGATCGCGTCGCGAATCCGCCGTGCCAGAGGGACATACGGCTCAGCGACCCACAGCGGAAGCAGCTCATCCTGGCCGAACAGCTGCTGAAGGCGGTCGCGGTCCGATGCGAGAGACAGTGGATGCCGGCCGTGAGGATCTGATTCAGGCATCCGACAAGTGTGACACAAGCCACCCGTATCGGCACTTCCAGTGCAAGAGGCTCACATCGCTAAACCACGCATACCGGAGCTCGCCACGTTTCCGACGCTTCAGGTACCAGCGCAAACCTTGCCGGCCTCAGATTCAGCCTGGTGTTCGTTCCGTGAGCGCATCCAGCCGGTTACGGAGCGGGCGGAACTAGGACGCCATTGCAGGTGTCGGCTACGCGGCCATCACCACGGTGTCACGGTTCGGTGTGCCGGGTCAGGCCGCTCGGGAAATCAGCTATTCGTGAAGCGCAGGTGTCGTCGATCAGGGTGATGAGGACTTGGTCACCCGTGTCAGCGATCCCCACCTCATATGTCCCCATGGCGCCGTTGCAATCTTGCGAATCCTCACTGGTAGCGAAGGTCAGGAGGCCTTCCTCGAGGGTCCAGGTACCCGACTCGAACTGCCCGAACTGCGTACCCATTGCCTGTTCCGGGCTCTTACCTTTGCCGTATGTTCCGTCATCGTTGAAGGCAACGTAGGTGCCGTGGAGGTTGGTCACCCACGTACCCACGATTTGCTCCTGCTGCGATACCTCGCCGGAGCAGCCGGTGCTGCCAGCGAGAACCAGAACAGTCAAGAGAACGGCAAGTAATCGTCGCAAGAGATCACCTCCAGGGCGGGTTCACAGGCATGCTCACCTTCAAGTATCTTCCTAAACTACCCAGAGCACAACCCACCCAGATCGGCACGCTGGCGTGCAGTTTGGCAAATACTCTGACTCACGGTGAGTGGCACTGCTCGTGGTCTCCACGAGATCGATGATCGCTCCGATGCTCGCCAGAGAAGTTGGCGGTAGGACAGCCTCTGACGGTTCGCTCGACCGGTAGTTCGCCGAGCCCGGGAGCCTCGAACGCCCACCGCCGGCGCCGAGTTCCGAGCAGCGGAAGCGCTGGCGCTTCGAGCCAAAGGGCTCACCATCGAGGCTATCGCAGAACTGTTCGGCGTCACTCGCCAACGAATCTCCGCCCTCCTCAAGCAGAAAGCCTCCGTTCAAAGCTGACGAACACGCGCACACGACCCCATCGGTGCGTCACCGATCAGGCAATAACCGCCGATGGGAACCTCACGTGGTAGTGCAGTTGCTTTCGGCGTCAACTCGGTACCTGCCAAACCCGGCGTAGCGTCCAGGTGGCTCGCTCGCCCGGCTGGGCGATGGGGGCACCGTCCCGGCGGATTTCGACGGATCCGGCGGCGGTCTCCAACCGGTAGTCGGTGTGCGGACCGCGATACCAGACGTGCGTCACCCGGCCGGGCAGGTCACCACCCAGATCGGCCCAATCGGGGCGGACGAGCATCGATGCCCACCCCGACGCCGCTGCCGCGCCTTTCGCCTTGACCGTCCGACCGTCACAACGAATGACAATCTCCTGGCGGCCCGACTGGGCAACGTCGACGTTGATCACCGATGCCGGCCCGGTCAGCCGGGCGGCCCAGATATCCACCGGCCTGCTGTACACCTCCTCGGGATCGCCGATCTGGACCACGGAACCATCGCGCAGCAGGGCAATCCGATCGGCAATGGCCAGCGCTTCGCCCGAGTCGTGGGTCGCATACACGGCCGCAGCCCCGGAAGCCCTCCTCTGCTCGGCCAGTTGCTCCTGCAGAGCCACGCGCAGAGAGGTGTCTAGGTGGGCGGTCGGTTCGTCGAACAAATAGAGACCGGGACGTCCCGCCAACGCCCGGGCCAAGCCGACCCGTTGTTGTTGACCACCCGAGAGCTCGGCAGGCCTCCGATGGGCCAGGTCGGCGATGCCCATGCGATCGAGCAGATCCCGGGCTTGCTCTCCGGCTGACGAAGCGTCCAACCCCCGACGGCGCAGCGGATATGCAACCGTTGCAAGCGCATCGAGGTGGGGCCACAGCGCATAGTGCTGGAACACGAATCCCACGTCCCGCAACTCGGGCGGCTGTCCTCCGTCGACCGTGGCAACCGTCCGACCGCCGATCGCGATATCACCGGCCGCCAGGTCGACGAAACCCGCCACGGCATACAGCAAGGTCGTCTTGCCGGAACCGGATGGTCCGAGCACGGCGACTACTTCCTCCGGTTCCACAACCAGGTCGAGCGAGCTGAGGACCGGGTCGGCGTCATAGGCGACCGTGACGGTGCGGCACTCGAGGGGCGCTGTCATTGCGGGACCCGGCCGGCGATCCGGCGAACCAGCAAAACGGGCACAAAAGCCACAACGACGAGAGCGGTCAGCATGACCGCCATCGCCGACGTGACGGTGACATCACCGAGCTGGCGCAGGTTCAGGATGACGACTGCCAGGGTCTCGCTTCCCGGACCGTAGAGCAGAGTGGACATGGTCAGTTCGTGGAAGGCGAACAGGAACACAATGGCCCACGCCGCGGCGATCGCCGGCCACAGCAGCGGCACGATCACGGTCCGCAGGGCAGTAACCGGGCCGGCTCCACCACTCCGGGCGGCCCGGTAGAGATCGGGTGGGATCGAGTCTGCCGACCCGGCGATCGAACGATGGCCGAGAGCCCAGAATTTGGCCAGATAGGCAACCAGGATGATCAGCAACGTGTCCCGTAACCAGGGCCCGTATGCGAGTAGCACGGCTACGGCCAGGGCCGAACCCGGGACGGCGAAGGTGAGGATGGCGGCGGTGCCGATGGCACGACCGCTTCGTCTTCTGGCCAGGGAGGCTGCAAGACCCCCGATAAGAACGACGATTGTGGCGGCGATCACCGCCAGGGTCACGCTGCGACCCAGCGCCGATCCGTAGTTGCCGGACAGCGCCTCGCCGAAATTGGCCAGCGTCCAGTTCGCCGGGACGGAGGACAACCCGACCGCCTTGGTCAATGAGCTCAGCACTAGTGCCAGCAGGGGTACGAAGGCGGTGATCGTCACATATACCCACAACGCCACGGCGGGCCACCGGGCTCGTCGCCGCGCTGGAGCTGCGCTTCCCGTAGGCGCCGCGGTCAGAACGACGGCACGGGCCAGCCCAAAACGGCGGTCGGCGGCTGCAACCACGGTGACTGTTACCACGACCATCGCGGCCGCCAACACCAGCACCCTCGTGAAGGCGGCCGGCGCCGCCGAGCGAGCCAGGTCCTGATAGATCCGGGTGGTCATGGTCCCGAATCCGGCCGGCGATCCGAGTACCGCCGGTATCCCGAACGAGTTTACCGAAACAACAAACACCAGGGCGGCGGCTCCCAGCAAGGCCGTCCGAAGGAGGGGCAGTGTCACCAGCCGGAAGGTCTCCCACCCATTTGAACCGGAGGCGCGGGCAGCTCGCTCCAGATCCGGGGCCACCCTGGTCGCCAGGCCCGCGGCCACGACCAGGTACGCGAGTGGAGCGGCGTTGACCGCAATGACGCCGACCACCCCGGCTCCCCCGAACAGACCGGGCATCGTCCATCCGGCCAGGTCGTCGGTGAGCCCCCCCGGGCCGTAGGCCTGGGCCCAACTGAGGGCCGAGACAAATGGCGGCGTAACCAGCGGCAGTAGAAGACCCAACCGGAGCCAGTTCCGGGCCGGGATGCGCACCCGCTCGGTCACGAAGGCGGCCGCGGCACCGACCACAACTGCCAGAAGGGTTGCGCCGGCTCCGGTCCAGAGTGTGTTCGCTACGACGGTGCCGGTCCCGGTTCCCCGAAAGGCTTCGCCGGCTGATGCCCACCCCTCTCCGATGGCACCCCGGAAGAGCTCAAAGAGTGGAACAACTACGAGCAGGAGGAGCAAGATTCCTGCGATCCAGAGCCCGAAGGTCGTCCAGCGGGGACGACGCCACGCCATCGGCTTAGCCACCAAATATCTCCCGATAAGTGTCCAGCAGTTCGTCTTGTCGATCGAAAACGTCGGGCCAGGGAGGGGTCACGATCGGTCCACCCTCGACATCCCAGGCGACGTCCTCCCGGACCGGCTCCCACCCGGTCCGGGCAATTGCCTCCTGCCCTGCACGGGTCAGCACGAAGTCAACGAAAGCTCCGGACGTGGTCGGATCATCGGTTGAGGCGGTAATGGCGATGGGGCTGTACATGACGATCGCACCCGGTTCGGGCCAGACGATCTCGATCGGCGAGCCTTTGCCGATAGCCGCCCGGGCCGAAAATGCCAGCGTCATCCCGGCGGAAAACTGGCCTTCGGCCACACCGGTGACGACATCTCCAGGCGAATTGACCTGCACTCCCCCGTTGACGGCAAGGCGCTCGTAGAAGTCGAACCCGAAGCCATCCGCCATGGCCAGATAGGCCATAGCCCCCAGTGCCGACCCGGCGAATCCCGGGTCGGGAATCGCAGCAACGGCAAAGGCCGGATCGGCAAGATCCACCCATCCTTTCACCGCCGGGGCCAGACCGGCCTGCTGCACAACCACCATCGACAGCAGCCGGGTTCCCCAGAAGCGATCGGATCGAAACTCAGCCGGGATCTGATCGATCTCGGCTGGAGTGAAGCTGCCGAGCAGCCCATCTGCGTCGTATTGCTGCATCGAAAGTGGATCGGTCAGCCAGATGACGTCGGCCTGGATGCCGCCCTCGCGCTGCTCGACCGCGATCCGGGCGTTGAGTTCACCGGTCGGGGCTCGAAAGACCTCGACGTTGGTCCCGGGCTGGTCACGGGTGAAGGCCTCGACGACGGCATCGACCGTGTCCTGAGTAACGGAGGTGTACAGGGTGATCGCTCCGTCACGGCCCTGCGGCGAACAGGCTCCCAATGCAACAACAATCGCCAGCAACATCACGACCCTGCGTTTGCGGATTCCAGCCATCTGCTCCGTTTCCTTCTCTGCCGGGCGCTGCACGCAATCAAGTTTCCGCAACCGCCGATACCGGCCAAGATCCGGTGCCGGTGCTACGGCAGCCTATCCTGCAACAGTCTCAACAATGGCAGCGCATGTCTCTCCTCAGTGACCTCACCCGAATCTTTGGTGACGCCTTCGAACAGGCCGGACTCGACCGGACCTTTGGCTCGGTGGCCGTCTCGCAGCGTCCCGAACTCGGCCAGTTCCAGTGCAACGGGGCGCTTCCTGCAGCCAAGGAAGCCGGACGACCTCCGCGAGAGATTGCCCAGGGCATCGTCGATCGTGTGCAAGGCGACGATCGCTTTGCCGGGCTGTCGCTGGCTGGACCGGGATTCATCAACATCAGCCTGACCGACGAGTTCCTGGCGGGAGAGCTGCAGAAGGCAGCCGACGATCCCCGCTACGGAGTTCCCGTCGTCCAACCCTCGAAGGTCCTCGTCGACTACGGCGGCCCCAACGTTGCCAAGGAGATGCACGTTGGTCACCTGCGAGCCACCATCATCGGCGACTCGCTGAAACGAATTGCTCGATTCCTCGGTCACGACACGCTTGGGGATGCCCACTTCGGCGACTGGGGAACCCAGATGGGCATGCTGATCGTCGAGATCGAACGACGCTACCCCGAACTCCCGTTCTTCGATCCGGCGTTCGCCGGCAAGTACCCGGCTATTGCGATCACTCTCGACGACCTCGAAGCCATGTACCCGCTGGTCTCGGCGCGTTGCGCCGCGGACCCGGACGAGGCCGAGCGAGCCCGAATCGCCACCTTTGAACTCCAGCAGGGGCGGGCCGGGTACCGGGCCCTCTGGCAGCAACTCCACGACGTGTCGATGGCAGCCCACCGAAGAGATTTCGCCAGCCTGGGAGTTGAGTTCGACCTCTGGTACGGCGAATCGACCGTGCACAACCGCATCGACGCGATGATCGAACGGCTCAACTCGGCCGGGGTCCTCACCGAGTCCGACGGGGCGCTGGTCGTCGCCATCGACGAGCCGACCGACAAGACGGACATGCCCCCCTTCCTGGTCGCCAAGTCGGACGGAGGGTTCCTCTATTCGACCACCGATCTAGCCACCGTCGAACAACGCGTCGACGATCTGCAAAGAGGGCTGCTGCTCTATGTCGTCGATGCCCGGCAGTCGTTCCATTTTGACCAGGTGTTCCGGGCGGCCAGGCGCAGCGGTATCGCTCCGGCCGACGTCGACCTGGAACACATCAAGTTCGGAACCATGAACGGCCCGGACGGTAAACCATTTCAGACCCGCAAAGGTGGCGTGCTCAAGCTGCGCGACTTGATCTCCGTCGTTACCGGAGCCGCAGAGCGGCGGCTGTCGGACGCCGATATCGCCCAGGAGTATCCGGAGTCCGAGCGATCGGAAATCGCCCGCATGGTCGGCCTCGCGGCCCTGAAATTCGGGGACCTGAGCAACCACCGGACGTCCAACTACCTGTTCGACCTGGATCGTTTCGCCTCTTTCGAAGGCAAGACCGGGCCCTACCTGCAGTACTCGGCCGTCCGGATCAAGTCGATCCTGCGCAATGCCCGGGAGTCCGGACTGGCACCCGGGCCGCTCGTCGCGCCCCAAGTCGACGCCGAACGCAACCTGATGCTGTACCTGGCTCGACTCGCGGAAGTCCTGACGCGCACCTTCGACCTCCGCTCCCCCAACCACGTAGCGGAATACGCATACGATCTGGCCACCCAGTTCAACCGCTTCTACGAGGAATGCCACATCCTCCGCGAGAGCGACCGCGCCCGCCAGGCATCGTGGCTGACCCTGGTCGACCTGACGTTGAAAGAACTCCACTTGCTGCTCGATTTGCTCGGCATCGAGGTCCCCGAGCGGATGTGACGGGCGGCGGCTTGGGAGGTGCCGGAGGATCAGGGTTTCCGGTGCCGGCCCTATGCTTTTCGCATGATCATTCGCCCGGCCCGGCCTGAGGACAAGGCGCCCATTGCCGCCTTCACGACCGACACCTTCTCCTGGGGCGACTACGTGGCCGATGCCTTCGACACATGGCTGGCAAGCCCCGACGGTCAGATCCTCGTTGCCGTCGGCGGGGCGGACGAACCAATCGGCATGGCCAGGGTTTCGATGCTGTCAGGGTCCGAAGCTTGGGCCCAGGCCGCCCGCGTCCATCCCGAGCACCGACGCCGGGGGGTGGCGGGGCACCTCACCCGGGCCGGAGAAGTTTGGGCCGCCGAACGGGGCGCCCTCGTCATGCGCCTCCTCACCGAGGAGTGGAACGAGCCGGCCCAACGGCAAGTGGAAAAATCGGGATACCGTCTTGTGGCTCGATGGGCCATGGCGCAGAAAGACGTCGGCAGTTCGGTTCCGTCTTCACCGGGCAACGGTGGTCGTCGGGCTCCAGCCGAAGAGCGATTGCACCCCGCTCAGCTCCCGGAGACCGAGCCGGCCTTCCTGGCCTGGTCCACCGGGGACCTGATCACAGCCGCCCACGGCCTGTTTCCTGCCGTCGGTTGGATGTGGCGCATGCTCACCATCGAGGACGTGACCCGGGCCGTTCGCACCCGAACGCTCTGGGAATGCCCGGCCGGATGGCTGATCGGATCGGTCGAAGAAGACAGGTTCTTGGTTCGATGGGTGGTCACCGGACCGGAAGACGCCTACCGGCTCCTCAAAGCTGCCGTGGATCTGGCCGAGGAGCAAGGTGCCGAACGGCTGCGCCTGCTCATACCTCAGGCGGACTGGCTGCTCCAGGCAGCCCAGCGAGCGGGCCTGGAGATTCACCCTTCCCTTCTCTATGCAAAGACCCTGCAATAGGCCTTGATCGATCACCTGGAACGGCGGTCGATGGCGCAGGTGGAAAAAGAGAAAGCGAACGGCACGTCTTTCCGCTAGACATCACTTCATGTTCAGTGGCCCACGGGTGCGATTACGAGCCTTCGAGACTTCGGACGCTGCTTCCCTGCACCATCTGCTCAACGAGCCCGGGCTTCTGGGACGCCGTTATCTCGATGAGGACCGCGACCCTCTCGCGCTCGAACAAGTCAGCGACCTGCTGAGCAAATGGATCAAGTCCGATCGCGAACTTCATCTGGCAATCACCGGCGGCGAGACGCTCCTGGGATTCGGCTTGATCGATCCCAGCTGGGAGCCCCTGGCCCCCTTTGTGTCCGTCGTCATCGGCCCGGCCCATCAGCGGCGCGGCTATGGGACGGAAGCGCTCGACCTCCTCCTAAAGCATCTCTTCGGCAACGGTCCGGCGCTGGCAGCGGAAACATGGGTAGATGATTGGAACGATGCCGGCCTCGCTTTTGCGACGCAGCACAGATTCGTGGAGGCCGGGCGATCGCGCCGCGAAGGGATCCATAACGGCACGTATTTCGACGCCGTCGGGCTCGATCTGACGAGGGCCGAATGGGAGGCGAGCCGTGGCCATTGAGGGTATCCGGATCCGACTACGCGAAGAGCGAGCCGATGATCTCGAATTCCTCACCTCGCTGCGAAACGATCTCGACACCCAGGCCTGGCCGAAGACGCTGCCACCCCACTACACCCGCGAGATGATGGCGAAACGCTACGACGCACGGGAGTTCTCCTTCGAGCCCGATGAGGGCCGCTTCATCATCGAAGAGAAGGAGACGGCCGAGCGGGTTGGCTTCATTGGGTACATGAGCCTCAAACCGCGGTTCTCGGCGGGTCTCGGCGTCATGGTTGCCAAGACGTACTGGGGGACCGGACATGCGCTCGAGGCAAACGACCTCCTCCTCCGCTTCATGTTCGAGGAGCTCGGCCTGCGGGTCGTCCGCTTGTGGACCAATTCGTTGAACCCGCGGGCGATTGCCCTGGCCGCGAAACTGGGCTTCCGCGAAACAGTCAGGTTCCGCTGCTCGATATACCGGAACGGCCAGATCGGCGGCTCGGTGGTCATGGACATGACCCGGCAGGAGTTCTACGCAATGCGGGACGACCTTGAAGACCATCTCCCCGATCCGTTTGTCGGCACCTAACAGCTCTGCCGGGAGAGAGGAGCGAAGCTTCGTTCAGTCGACGAACATGAGGCTGAACACGATCAGCGTCCCAATCACCCAGAGCGTGTAGAGGACGGGTAGCTCGATCAGGTCCAGCCAGGGCCGATCCGCATAGAAACGCCGCAACCCCCACAGAGCCCCCGCACCCAGCAGCAGTGTCGCCGTCAAACCGGCAACACCCACGGCGACCAGCACATTGTTGGCAATACCGAAGGTGGACGGAAGGTCCTCGACGTACTTCTCGATGAACCGTCCGGCAAAAAGCAGAATGCCGCCAACAAGAAGGATCGAACCGGCCCGGATGAGGAGCATCTCGATTTCCGTACCCGTACGAGTCCGCAACGCCCGGATCGGACCTTCGACTGCCACTCCCAACGCAAAAGCCCCAAAAACGGCAATCACCAAACCTGATCCGAGCATCTCGCCAGTCGACTGAGTCAGTCCGACTTCCAGTACGTCGAACCCGTCCAGCAACACCACAATGGCCAGAGAAACCAGGGCCGTTCCCACCACCAGCAGACCAACATCGAGCGTCGTGCCGGTGATCCGCCGGAACAAGCGGAACAAGCGCTTGGCTTCAGGTTCAATTGGATCTTGGATCATGACCTGTGGTTCGTCCACGGTTCCCCACCCCTGGAGCTCTCATGCGGTCGGCACAGCCTACTCGGGCTTCTCGTCGGTACCGAGTTCCTTCTCGCGGATGGCTTCCCAATAGAGCTCGACCGGATGAGCGACCCGGTACCAGGTCTCGAGATGAGCCCGCAGCTGCATCTCACACCCGGGGTTGGCGGAAGCCACCACGGTCGAGCCGACCAGCCGAATCTGGTCGGCTTTGCTCACGCCCAACTCATGTGCCGTCTCCGGATTCAGCATCGAGTACAGGCCGGCAGCCCCGCAGCACTGGTCGTCGGTCAGGTCAACAGGCTGGTAGCCGGCGGCGGTGACGATAACCCTGGGCGCATCGACCACCCGCTGCGCATGCCGCAGGTGGCAGGGATCCTGGACGGCTACCGCTCCCCGGTTTGTCGACATCGTCGGCAACCGGCCGTCTTCGATGGCCGCGGCGACGACCTCGGTGATGTCCCGGGTGCGATTCGCCAGAATCGATCCGGCATCTCCGGCCCACTCGGAGTATCCCTTCAGGTGCGCACTGCAACCGGCCGCGTTGCTCACCACAAGATCGACGCCCTGAAGTGCCCGCACATTCCGACCGGCCAACCGGCGGGCGCGCGAGGAGTCACCGTCGTGAGCCGCCAGGGCCCCGCAGCAGGTCTGCCGGGATGGAACCACCACCCGGTACCCGGCCCTCGTCAGCAGCTCGACGGTCGCTTCATGAACGGCGGCGAACCAAACGTCCATTACACATCCGGCCAGTAGGGCCACGGTGCCGATCTGCTCACCGCGCGCCAAATGGACTGTGCCGCGCATCGTGGGCGATCGACTCGGCCCCCGGCGCATGCCGGCCAGAGCCGACCGAAGCCGTCCGGGGACGAGAGAAATGGCACCGGTTTGCCGAACACGTTCGATCACGGTGGCCCCGAGCCGCAACCAACCAGGGCTCGTCACCAGGCGGCCCAGGAGAGCGTGTCGAACACGTTGGCCGGGGCCGGATCGCTGGGCGGCCACCTCCGCCCGGGCTCCCTCCATGGCTCGCCCGAAAGGAACCAGCGACGGACAGGCCGACTCGCAAGCCCGACACTGCAAACAGAAAGACATCATGTCTTCGAATGCCTCATCGACCGGGACCAGGTCACCGGCCACAGCGCGCATGGCCGCAATCCGCCCCCGCGGTGAGGCGGTCTCATCTCCCGTCAGCCGGTAGGTCGGACAATGCGGGAGACACAAACCGCAATCGACACAAGCGTTGAGCTCGGCCGGCCGTGGCGCGTGCGCCGTCACCCAGCCCATCACAGGCCCCCCGGCAGACGGCCCGGATTGACGACGCGGTCCGGGTCGAAACGCGCAACCACCCGGCGCTGTAGTTCCATTCCGGCAGGCGCGGTTCCCCAGGGATCGAAGGTTTCGTAGACCGAAGCGGGGGCGTCGGTGATCACCAGAGCTCCGCCGTGACTCTCCGCCCGGGCGCGAAGCGCGCCGACCACGTCCGGGTCGAAGTCCCGGCAACCGATCCTGGTCTCACCAACGCCCGGCATTGCCTGATAGCTCCAGGAAGATGGGATCTGTCCGAGGAATCCGGCCAGCCATCGTGGAGCCAGGCGCAGGGAGAGGCCAACCGGTCCTTCGAGCGGACCGGGCCACTTCCACCCTTCCTCGTGACGGCCGCCCAGCTCGGTGGTTCGTGCCTCGACCTCCGCGGGAGTCCCCGCCAGGAAGACCTGCACCTGCCCGCGCTGTTCGACGACGGCCAGCGGCCGATAGCCGTAGTCGGGCTGAGCGCCGGGCAGGGTCACCGTGCGTCGTGCCTGGGGAAGTGGCCACAGCTTGAGACAGACCCGTCCGATCAAACCCAGCGAACCAAACGAACCGGCGGCCAACCTTGGCAGGTCGAACCCGGTGACGTTCTTGACGACCCGGCCACCGCCTCGAACCGCCCGGCCATCACCGGTGATGAGATCGACTTCCAGCATCCGGTCACGGGTGGGGCCGTACCGCAGCCGGCGGAAACCCGAAATCCCCGCGGCGACAACACCACCCACCGTTGCCGCCCCCGGAACCTCTGGCAGCACTGCCGTCTGGTGGCGCTCGGCCAGGCGGTCTTCGAGGTCGGCCACTCGTACTCCGGCCTCGACGACCACAGTCAAATCATCCGGCTGCCAATCGACGATCGAATCGAGCCGGGCCGTCGAAAGAACGATGGCCGGGTCCACCCGCCCGCCCAGACCCTGGTGGGTCCCGCCTCCCCACACCAGCACCGGGAGCGAGTGCTCGGACGCGGTGGCCAGGACCTCAGCGGCCTCATCGAGGGTGGCTGGCGCCACCGCCACTGCTCCTGGCGGGGCGCTCTCAACCGGTTCGGACAGGTAGGCAGCCAGCCGTCGCTGCAAAGCCGACCGCACCGAGGTCATATCCAGGTTCCCTCGGGGACCGCCCGCCCCATGTCGAAGCAGCGGGAACCCGTCGGAAGCACCTTGTCCGGGTTGAACAAACCATCGGGATCGAAAGCCTCAGCCAGGCGCGCCTGAGCGTCGAGATCCGCTTCGTTGAAAACGAGCGGCATAAGGTCGCGCTTCTCCAAACCGATCCCATGCTCGCCGGACAAGGACCCGCCCGCCTCGACACACACCGTGACCAGTTCGTCGGCGGCCGCCTGGACTCTGTCGAGAACTCCAGTTTCTGAGGCGTCGAAGGCCATCAAAGGGTGCAGGTTGCCGTCCCCGGCGTGAAACACGTTCATCATTGCGAGGTCGTAGCGCTCGGCAATCTCGTACACCTTGGCCATGACCTCGACCAACTTGGTGCGCGGCACGACGGTGTCGTGCAGGTAGTAGTCGGGTGCGGTTTGAGCCACGGCCCCAAAGGCGGCTTTGCGTCCCTTCCACAGCAGAGCGCGTTCCGCCTCGTCGGCGGCTGTGCGCACCTGCGTGGCATGGTTAAACCCGGCAACCTCCCGGACCACTTCGGCTTCGGCGTCAACAGCGGCAGGATGACCGGCAACTTCGGCCAGCAGCACCGCGGCGGCGTCGCTCGGGAACCCGGCCCCGACGAAGCGTTCGACCGCAATGGTCATCCGTTGATCCATCATTTCCAGGGCGGCCGGAACGATCCCACGGGCAATGATCCCCGACACGGTTGCGGCGGCATCCTCGACCCGTTCGAAGGCGGCCAGGAGCGTGCGAACGGCGGGTGGATCAGGAGTCAGCTTGACCAGCGCCCGGGTGACGATGCCGAGGGTTCCTTCCGAACCAACCACGATCCCCCGTAAATCCAGGCCGATCGGGTCGGGGGCTTCGCCTCCGAGGACTACCAACCGGCCGGTGGCCGTGACCAGTTCAACGGCCAGCACATGGTTGACCGTCGTGCCTTCGGCGAGACAGTGCGGCCCCCCACTGTTGTTGGCCACATTGCCGCCGATCGTGCAGGCAGCTTGCGAAGAGGGGTCCGGGGCGAAGTGGAGACCAAACCGGGCGGTGTTGACGCTGAGATCGAGGTTGAGAACGCCGGCGCCGACCCAGGCGGTGCGGCTTTCGGCATCCACTTCGATCCCGGTCATCTTGGTCAAGGAGACGACGAGCGAGGGACTGAGCGGAACCGTGCCCCCGGCCAGCCCGGTCCCGGCCCCGCGCGGCACAACAGGGATCCCGTGTCGGGCGGCGATCTCAACGATCCGGGCCACTTCGGCGGCGTTGGCAGGTAGAGCGACGGCGGCCACTTCGCCGCGCCGTATGCCTGCATCCTTGCCGTAGACATAGGTGCGCAGCGGATCCACAAGAACGCGGTCCACCCCCAGGACATCTTGCAGTTCGCTTACAAGTGTCATGGCCCTCACGCTAGCCATTCACCAATGGGGTTTCTCTACCACAAGGCGGCTCCCCGGGACCAGGTCGTGCTCCGGATGAGGCACAACATGGGAGACCTGGGCCGGCCGCCGACGATACGATGGCCTTCGCCTTCGGAAAGGGACCACGGTGGACATCGGCTTGCTCGGGATCCTGGTCTTCCTCATGGCTCTGCCGCTCTTCGTTTTCCACATCTGGGCCCTCATCGATGTGCTGCGCACGCCCCAGAGCGTGTGGGCCGCCGCCGACCAAAACCAGGTGTTGTGGGGAATCGTGGTTCTGTTCCTCTCGCTGATCGGACCGATCTTGTACCTGGTGATCGCCCGGCCCCAGTTACTCGCAGCCCAATCTCGAGACATCTGACACCAACCGCAGCCTTTGCAGCAGTCGGAAACTGGTCGCATAAACGGGTTGAAGCAGTAGGTTTTGTCCACAGGCAGACCTCTCCGCGTAACGGATCGCTCCGGTTGAAGGTCTGAACCCCAACCAAGCGGGGAACCGACGTGCAACCCAGAGATCTCGCCGGGAACGAATCGTGAAGACCGTGCACGATTTCCATATTCCTGTGATGGGCACCGGATTCACCATCGACACGCCGCTCAAAGTGGCCCGTTTCGGGATCGATTCTGTGATTCAGATTGTCGATGACGTGCTGATCGAGCAAATGCGGAAGGTCCACTCTGAGCGCCACGGCGAGCCGTACGAACCGATTGGTGACGACGCCGATGATGCCCGGGCCCGGCGCATCACCGCCTACCTGAATCTGATCCATCTGCTGGTTGAGCGGCAAATGGAAGTCGTCAAGAGCGAGTCGTTCGAGCCGGGAACCGATCTCACCCGCTACTTCGAGATGCTGCCGGAGGGTTCTCTCAAGGATGCATACCACCAGATGCTGGCAACCGCCGACCAGGATCAGCGGACCGCTCTCCAGACCGGCCTGATCGAGCAGATGGTGCCGGGGGCGATCGACGTCAACATCATGACCAAGCTGGACAGGGACACGTACCTCGGCAACGAACGGCGCCCACCCGAATTCAGTGACGCCCTTTCGGGGTTGCGGGGTTTCGCCAACAGCAACCTGCAGGCAGCAGTGGTGTTCTCGGCCGGGTTGAACCCCCGCCTGTTCGGCTACATGGCCGAGTTCGAAGACTTCTTCCCCGACGAGACCGGTGCTTTGCGAAAGCGGGTCGTCCTCAAGGTCAGCGACTACCGATCCGCCTTCGTCCAGGGCAAGTACCTGGCCAAACGGGGCATCTGGGTGTCGGAGTACCGGATCGAGTCGGGGCTCAATTGTGGTGGCCACACGTTCCCGACCACCGGCCAATTAATGGGCCCGATCCTCGAAGAGCTTCGCGTCAAACGATCTGACCTGATCGAGACGCTGCACACCATCACCAACGATGCACTGATCGCCGGAGGACGCCGGCCGATCGACCGTCCGCTGCCCCTCCGCATAACCGCCCAGGGTGGCATCGGAACGTTTGAAGAGCACAACTTGCTGCTCACGCACTATGAGTTGGATTCGACCGGGTGGGGAACACCTTTCTTGCTGGTACCGGAGGTGACCAACGTCGATGAGACGCACCGGGCCAAGTTGCTCGAAGCGACGGATGACGAAGTCGAACTCAGCGACGCCTCCCCCTTCGGTATTCCGTTCTGGAACCTTCGCAATTCGGCCAGCGACTTGCTCCGCAAGCGTCGCATCGCGATCGGGAAGCCCGGCAGCGCCTGCCCAAAGGGCTACCTGGCGCTGCACAACACGGAATTTTCCGAACAACCCATCTGCACGGCTTCCCGCAAGTACGTCATTCAGAAACTCGCCCACCTGGACGAGGAGGGGTACACGCCTGAGCAACGAGCCATGGTGGAAGAAGACGTTCTGGCCAAGACCTGCCTGTGCCGGGACCTGGCCGGGGGAGCCGAACTCAACTCGGGAATCAACGACGATGCCGCCACGGCGGTGTGCACGGGTCCCAACATCGTCAACTTCTCCAGGGTGGCAACCCTCAAAGAGATGGTCGACCACATTTACGGCCGTATCTCTCTGCTCACCAACCCGGATCGCCCCCATATGTTCATCCGGGAGATCGAGTTGTATGTCGACTACGTGGGAAAGGAGTTCCGACGCTTTGCGCTCGGCCTCTCCGCCCGCAAAGAGAGTTACTTCAACGAAGTCAAGGAGAACCTCCGGTCCGGAGTTGAGTACTACGCCGGCCTGATCGACCGACTCCCCTCTGCCGACCGGACCTCATTCGCAAACCACCTCGAGGGCCTCCGCCACGCCGTGCAACAGATTGGCGCCTTCGCTCCCGTCTAGTCCCTCGGGGATCCCCAGCCACCGCCGCCAGGGGTTCTGACCAGCAAGCGGTCGCCCGGAACCACCGTAAACGTGGTCTTGCCGGGAAGCCGTTCGGGTGTACCGCCGGGCCGTATGAGCCAATCCTCCCCGCAGGCTCCCGGCTTTCCACCGGCGAGCCCCCAGGGTGGGACCACCCGGCGCTCCCCCATCAGGGAAACGGTTGCGGGAGCCAGAAACTCGATCTCGCGCTCGATGCCTTCCCCTCCGGGATACCGGCCGGCGCCTCCGCTCCCCCGCCGCAATTGGCTGCTCATCACCCGGAAGGGGTAATGGGTCTCGAGTGCTTCGACTGGGGTGTTCTTCGTGTTGGTCATGCCGGTATGAATGCCCGATTGACCGGCCCGGCCGGGCCGGCCGCCTTGCCCACCGGCAAGAGTCTCGTAGTAGGCAAAGGCATCTGAGCCGATCAGAACGTTGTTCATGGTGCCTTGCGAGGCTGCCGGAACCCGGTTCGGGGCGGCCTGGGCGAGGGCTCCCAGCAACACATCGGCGATCCGCTGGCTGGTCTCGACATTTCCGGCCGCCACCGCCGCAGGCGGCCGGGCGTTCACCAGAGAACCTGCCGGAGCCGACAACGACAAGGGCCGGTAGCAGCCGCCGTTGGCCGGAATGGTCGGATCGGTGGCTACCCGGACCGCGTAGTAGAGACAAGAGCGGGTCACTGCCTCGACGGCGTTGATATTCCCCTCGATCTGGTCGACAGTCCCTTCAAAATCGGCCAACAGCCTTCCACCGTCGATTGTCACGGCCACCCTGATCGGAACGAGACCCCTTCGCCATTCCATCACATCCTCAAACCGGAAGACGCCGTCCGGCAGCGCCGCGATGGCAGCCACCATTCGACGCTCTCCGTAGTCCAGGAGAGCTTTGGTCATCATGGAATAACCCGCCGCCCCGGCTTGCTCCGCCAGAGCCGTCAACCGGCGCGCTCCGACCTCGTTTGCACCGAGTTGCGCCGAAAGGTCGCCCAGGCGTTCAGCGGGGGTTCGGGTCGCCGCCAGGAACGGCTCGAGAAACGAATCCAGCCATTCGCCATGACGGACTGCAGCCATCGGGGCAACCACGTAGCCCTCCTGATCGAGCCTTGTGGCATGGGCAGGCATCGAACCGGGAGCCTCGCCGCCGACGTCGGCGTGATGGGCGCGATTGGCCACCCAGCCGATCAGCTCCCCACCACTATGAACCGGCCGCACCAGGGTCAGATCGTTGAGATGGGTGCCTCCGTGATACGGGTCGTTGACTGCATAGTGGACCCCGGTTTCCGGATCGGCATGTTCGAGGACGGCGGCCACCGAAGCGGGCATAGAGCCCAGGTGCACGGGGATGTGCTCGGCCTGGGAAAGCATCTCTCCGTTCGGCACGAATATCGCTGCCGAGCAATCCGCCCGCTCCTTGATGTTCGGCGAGTAGGCGGTGCGCCGCAGCACGGCACCCATCTCGTCCGCGACGGCTGCGAACGCATTGCGAGCCACCTCGAGCGTGATCGGGTCAACCTTCACCAAACCACCTCCAGGGCACCCGACGGATGCACGGTCGCCCGCTCTCCCTCTCCGAGGTAGGCCGTGGCTTCCGATTCTTCGATGATTGCCGGTCCGACCAGTTCGGTACCGGCGACCAACCCGGGGCGCCACCACACAGATGCCTCTTGCGGACCCGTCCCGGTGAGGACCATCCGGCTCCCCCGCCCGGCCGTCCCGATCGGCACGATCTCGGGCAGGTCGGACCAATTCAATGCCGCCCGGCCGGTTGCCTCCGCCCGTGCAGCCACGACCTCGATCGGATCATCGGACCGGAGAAAACCGTTGCGTTCCAGGTGGGCCTGGTGGAATCGACCGGCCAGCACCTCCCAGCCGTCGCCCGGCTGGTACGGCACTGTCGTCTCGTGTGACTGGCCCCGGTACCTGACATCGACCATGCCGAGTACTTCTGCGGGCCGTTGTCCGGTCTGGAGGATCATCTGCTCCCGAGCCCGGACCGAAACACCGGCAACCACTTCATCAATGCCGTCCCCTTCAGTCATCAGGACCCCCTGGACCGTATCGATCCGGGCGGGACTGAGGAGCAGTCCGACCGCGCTGAATACTCCGGCGAAAGGAGGAATCACGACGGCGGACATCTCCAGACGGCGGGCCAGAGCCGTCGCGTGCATCCCTCCGGCGCCACCGAAAGCCACCAGGACCGCCGAGCGCGGGTCGGCTCCCTCCTCTACCGAAACGGTCCGAACCGCCCGTTCCATATGTGACTCGACCACGTCGATCATTCCGAGCGCCGTTGCGCTCTCCTCCAATTCGAGCTGGCCGGCCAGAGCGGCCACGGCCCGTCGGGCAGCCTCCACGTCGAGCCGCATCGAACCGGCCAGAAGAGTGTTGGCGGCAAGCCGGCCAACCACCAGATCAGCATCGGTGACCGTCGGCTCGGTGCCGCCTCTCCCATAACAGGCAGGACCCGGATCGGCACCGGCGCTCTGCGGGCCAACCCGCAGGGACCCCCCGGAATCGATCCACGCCGTACTACCACCACCGGCCCCGACCGTGTGGACGGCCACGGCAGGCATCCGGCAGGGATAGCCGTCGATCGCCCGCTGATACGAGACCTCCGGACGGCCACCTTCGATCCGACACACATCGGTCGACGTGCCACCCATGTCGAAAGAAACGAGTCTCCCGTAGCCGAGGGCCGTGCCAAGCTCGGCCGAAGCAACCACACCTCCGGCCGGGCCCGACAACAAGACAGCCGCGGGCAGTCGTGCCGCAGCCAGCCCGGCCATCAGGCCGCCCGAGGACCGCATCACCAGAACTTCGTCGGCAAGACCTGCTTCGGCAATGCGACCCTGCAGGCTGCGCAAGTAGCGGCCGGTGCCCGCCTCCAGGTAGGCGTTCAGGATGGTCGTCGAGGTTCGTTCGAACTCGCGAAACTCCGGTGCTACTTCCGACGAAATGGAAATCGGAACGCCGTCCAGAACCTCGGCCAGCGAGTCGGCCACTGCTCGTTCGTGCGCAGGGTTGGCATATGCGTACAGCAACGAGATAGCTACGGCCTCGGCCCTGGAGCGCCGCACCTGGTCGGCGAGGCGGCTCAAGTCTTCGACCGCCTCGATCTCATCACCCGTCGGCCCGACCCGGCCGGCGACCCCAAAGCGGAGGTCACGCGGCACCAGTGGCACCGGCCGATCGGCCATCGGGTCGTAGAGCGCCGGACGATCCTGACGGCCGATCTCGATCACGTCGACGAAACCGGCGGTCGTCACGAGCGCCGTTCTCGCCCCTTTGCGTTCGAGCAGCATGTTGGTAGCCACCGTGGTCCCGTGCAGAAGCCGGTCGATGGAGATATCGCCGAGTACCTCCGCCGCCCCGACCACCACCCCCTCGCTCTGGTCTCGAGTGGTTGACGTCTTGCCGGACAACAACATGGACCCGTCCCAGGCGGCAAGATCGGTGAACGTTCCACCGACGTCGACCCCCAGCGCGTTAGGGTCCCGTGCCATCAGCGACCCTCGCTACGATGCAGTGGGTCGAAAGGATGGCTGATGACCGTACAAATCGAGTCAACCCCCAACCCCAACGCCCTCAAGTTCACGGTCGGAGTCGACGTCGGCGGACCCAAGACCTTCGTGGCAGGCCGAGACACAGACGACCCGCTGGCTTTCGGGCTTCTGTCTATTCCCGGGATAACGAGCATATTCATGACCGCCGATTTCGTTACGCTGACCAAGACCCCGGACGCAGACTGGGCCGCAATTGCCGGGCCGGCGCAGGAGATCCTACAGAGCCATTTCTCGGTCTAGCTGCGGAGCTCTTCACCAGGCAGAATCACCCTGGTCGGTGAGCCACAGTGTCAACGGCCACCGGACACCGGCTCCATCCACAACACTGACGACCACCCGCCAGCCGCCCTCCCGATGACTTCCCTCGATGAAGGCAGGCTCATCGCCCCACGAATCCGCCCTCCGAAGGGCGGCAGCCCGGACACCGTCGGGCACATCTGCCGCCTCTCCCCAGCTCTCAGAGACGGGTCCGGCCGGTACTTCCACAGGCATCGGGAGATCCATCACGCGGGTCCCTCCCGCCGGATCCACCTCGACGACCACATCGACAGCCCTCACGGGCAACCGGACATATTCCCCGTCTTCACCGGATACGAGGACCCGGAAGAGCACGGTCGAGCGGAACCGCTGACGGCCGAGAGCCTCGATCCGGGTAGTCGCCACCCACGCGACATACGAATTCGAGACAGACCCTGTTGGGGCGGGCAGCCCCGAACCCTCGGGGAGGGCCTCCAGCACCGCCCGGGAAGCCGCCGGATCGCCACCTGTTGAGAAGTAGTCCGTCACGAACCATTCGGCCCGTGCGGCAGCACTGATCTCGCTCTGCCCGGGGGCTATCGCCAGCAAATCCGCTTCGGTGAGTGCCTCCTCCTGTGTTGAGGGTGGGGGCAGGGTCACGGCAACCGGCTCGGGCACCGTCGGGACGGTTGCCAAGGAGGGAGATGCCGTCGAACGAACAACCGATCTGGCTGCCAGCGTTCCCAGAGAGGCAGCGAGGATCGCGCCGGCAACCACATATACCACCCAGGTTTTCTTCTCCCGGGCGGGTACCGCCAATTCGGCCCATGGGATGTGCTCGTATACCTCTGGCGGCTCGGATGATTCAGTGGAACGGGTCCCGTCCATCAACGATGCTCCTCGTCTGACTGGGGAAGTGCGGGGCGGGTTTCAACGTATGGGATGGCCCGGCCAAGTGCAAGAGGTTCGACCCTGACCTTGCTAGGGAACCAGCTTCCGTTCCGCTAACGTTCTGGTGCCAATGACCAGTCGTAATCCAGATCCCAAGCCCGGCCGTTGGATCCTCCCGCTCATCATCGTGGGAATGGTCGGGTTCACCTATTTCTTCGTGCAGCAACTCCCCGGCGCCCAGCCGGAGGAGACTACGACAACACTGGCAGCGGCAACGACCACCACAACCGGCAGCGACGGCGACGGGGACACCACAACCACCGCGGCTTCCGCTGTTCCGGCCGAGGTCCAGGCCTACGTGGAAAAGATGACCGGGTCGCAGGCCGAACTGGCAGGTATTGAAGCCGACCTGCTCGACGTCAACGGCCAGCAGGATGCCAGCCCCCGGGTCATCGAATACCAGGACGCCCTGGCCCTGTTCCGGGATGTTGAAGTACGTGCATCGGTGTTCGCCGACGGGGTCGAGATCGCCGCCCCACCGGCCGGTTACGAGGCTCTGGCCACGATTCACGCCGACCTGGCCACTGCGGCCGGGAAGATCCGCACTGCCGGCCAGAACGCCCGGGCCGGGTTCGAGGGTCCCAGCGCCCAACCCCGTCGCGACGCCGTAGCGGCCTTCCAGGCGGCTACCGTCGAGTTCACCACTGCGTACGACGCACTTGTTGCGGCCGCCGCCGCAACCGCCGGCACCGGGGCCTGAGGGTCCACTGCCCGCATCAGCGACGTAGCATGATCGGGCTATGACCTTCACCGTTCGCCCCATCACGGAAGATGAACGACCGGAGTTCCGCCGGTTGATGGGATTGGTCTTCGGGTTCGACCCTCCCGACGAGGGCCTCGAACCGTTCAAAGCGATTCTCGAGATCGACCGGACCGTCTCCGCATTCGACGGTGACCAGATGATCGGCACCGCCGGCGCCTTCAGTCTCGATATGACCGTGCCGGGCGGACGGGCGGCGGTGGCCGGAACCACCATGGTTTCGGTTCTTGCCACCTACCGGCGCCGGGGAGTTCTTCGCCAGATGATGCGGGCCCACTTCGAAGAAGCCCGGGTTCGCGGCGATACGCTGGCTGCCTTGTGGGCATCGGAGAGTTCCATATACGGACGGTTCGGGTTCGGTCCCGCTGTGACCAGGGTCGACGCTGAAATCGAACGGAGCCACGCAGTCCTGCCCGGACCTCCACACGGATCTGGCGCCGTCCGCCTCGTCGATCCCACTGAGGCGCGGATCTTGCTTCCCGCCGTCTTCGAGAAGACCCGGCTCATGAGGCCCGGGATGTTCGATCGGTCGGAGGCGTGGTGGGAGCATCGGGTCTTCCGGGATCCGGAAAGCCGACGGAGCGGCGCCACCAGCTACCGGTACGCCGTGTACGAAGAAGACGGAATACCTCGCGGGTACGTCCAGTATCGGGCCAAGGAGGACTGGGATGCAGATGACCTTCCCAACGGTGAAATCCGGATCATCGATCTTCAAGCCGTCGACCTGGCCGCTGCCGACGGACTGTGGCGCTACCTCGGCTCCATCGACCTGATTCGCAGGATCACATACTGGAACCTCCCGGCCGACGAACCCCTCCGCTGGTTGCTCGCCGACTCGCGCCGCCTTCACCGCCGGATCACCGACTCTCTCTGGGTATGCCCGATCGATATCCCGGCGGCCCTGGCGACCAGGAAATACAGCCGGGACGGAACCCTCAGTATCGAAGTCCACGACGACTTCAACCCGTCCATCGGCGGGACCTATCTGCTCGAGGCGAACGGTGATGACGTGAGCTGCGTCCGCAGCACGTCTGTTCCACAGATTCGGTTGTCCGCTTCCGATCTCGGGGCCATCTACCTGGGAGGGGTTCGCCCTCTCGACCTCAAGGCTGCCGGGCGAATCGAAGGGTCGCTGAAAGAGGTTCTCCGCGCCGATTCCATGTTTGCCTGGCATCCCGCCCCCTGGTGCCAGGAAGTCTTCTGAACTGGCCTGAAGCCCTGCTGTAGCCTGCTCATCCGGTCGACCGCTTCGCCGAAAAGCCCCAATGATTACGGCTTGCTTCGTACGACTCAGCGCAATTGCAACAATTCGCACCGGCCCCAACACGCACAGACCCGTCCGCTCCCTCGGCCGGTTGGTAGCCTGCCGAGATTGTCCCGCTTGGTAGCCGCAGATCTCCAAGCCCGACGGGAGAAGGAGAGAGAAATGTCCACACTACGAGCGTCCCGAACGATTGCCGCTCCCGTCGAGAAGGTCTTTGAAACCATCGCTCACATTGAGAACTTCTCAAAGGCTGTCCCCCATATCGTGAACGTCGAGTTCTTGTCCGACAACCGTACGGGGGTCGGCGCGAGGTTCCGGGAGACCCGCGTGATGCGCGGCCGGGAAGCATCCACCGAGCTCGAAGTCACGGAGTATGAGGTGAACGAGCGAGTGAGGCTGGTTTCGGACGCGGGCGGAACGATCTGGGATACCCTTTTCACGGTCCGTGCCGGCGACGCAGGCACGGAGCTTTCAATGGTTGGGGAGGCGAAGCCCTACAAGTTGCTTGCCCGTCTCGTCAATCCGCTGATCTCACCCATGCTCCGCAAAGCCCTCGCGCAAGACCTCGACGCAATCAAAGACTATTGCGAAGCTTCCTGACCGGCTCCTCATGGCTGCCGGGGCGAATCGAAGGGTCGCTGAAAGAGGTCTCCGCGCCGATGCCATGTTTGCCTGGCATCCCGCCCCCTGGTGCCGGGAAGTCTTTTAGCCGGGTAGTTACCGGCTAACCGTCGATGTCTCCGGTGGTAAGTGGCAACGACAGCGCGAACACACTCCAACCGTCCCTCCGGTAGTAGGCCAGGTTGCCGCCCATCAGCTCGGCCAGTCGTTTGCTGACCGTGAGCCCCAGCCCCACAGAGGCCGGTTGACCCCGCCGATCGTGGGCACGGTGGTATGCCTCGAAAACCCGGTCCTGATCCTGCTCACCGATGCCGGGCCCGTCGTCGCAGACTTCGAGACGAGCATGATCGCCCATCACTCCCAGCTCGACACGTACCCGCTCGCCGCCGTATCGAACTGCATTCGTGAGCAGGTTGCGAATGATCTGACGAAGGCGCCCCGGGTCGCACCAGGTCGGAGGCGTCTGCCCGATGATGTTCAATTCCTCCTCCTGTTCGAGTCCGGCGAAAACCGCCCTCACGTGAGCAACAAGATCCACCGACTCTGGGAGCACCGTGATCCTGTCGATATCGGCCCGGGCAATCACCAGTAGGTCTTCGACGATATTGGCTACCTCGTTGCCTTGACCGGCGACCAGGCCGATGAATTCGCGGAGCTCATCGTCTGTGAACTGTCCGAAACCTTCCTTCATCTCGTTTGCCAGGCCCACCACAACCGTCAGAGGGGTCCGCAACTCGTGGCTAACGCTGGCAATGAACTCGTCCTTGGAACGGACTAACTGTTCGAGTTTCTCGTAGGCAGCTTGCCGCTCCCAGAATGCGGCAATCATCTCGGATACGGTTCGCAGGAACTCAACTTCTTCGGTATCCCACACACGTTCGGTGAGGCGGTCGGTGAACCCGACCAAACCTACCCACTCACCATCGACGAAAATCGGTATGTTGAGCTCCGATTTCGCGTCGCTTCGGGCATAGGTCTCCGCCTCGATGCCGGTGAGGTCTTTGATCAGGAAAGAGAATGTCTCTCCTCGTGACAGGTGTCGGTGTGAAATCGGCATTGACGACCAGGGAACCATCTCCCATATGCCCGACGAAGCCGACAGCGGCGCTTCCAGGATCATCGATGAGCAAAGGCCAAGATCGGGATGATCGACATTCCGTTCGACAAAGACCGAGCTTGACTCTGTTGCTTCCAACAGCACGTTCAACGCCACGTCGAGGTCGTCCTCGGTCCCGGATTTGAGCAAGGCCGCCGAGCACCTGGAGAGAGCCCGTTCGCGACGTACCCGCCCCTCCTCTCTCCGGAGGTTCTCCCGAAGGAGAGACTCGGAGTCTTCACGATCCCAGTAGGAGCCGATCAAGGCGGCGGCGACCTCCAGCAGACGTAGATCCTCTTCCGACCAGGTTCGTGCCTCCGCCTTGTCCGCGAACCCGATGAGTCCGACCCAGCGATCTCTCACGAAGATGGGGATGTCGAGCTCTGAAACTACGGGAAACGGGTCCTCGTGATAGAGCTCACGTTCCGGACCGGTGAGCTCGGCGACGAGAAATGAGAAGGGATTGCCTTTCTCGAGAACCGCTAGCGATGTAGGCATCCGGTCCCAGGGCACAAGACTCCAGTAGCCGTCGTCCGCGGGTTCTCCCAGCCCGGAACGCTCAACCTCTTGGACCGTGCGGGAGCAAAAGCCCAACGAAGGATCGTCGACATTGCGCTCGATGAAGGCGTAGCTGGCGTCGGTGGCCGACAGCAATGCGTTGAGGACCACCTCGAGGGTGGACTCTCGAGGCGAGGTCAGTAGCGCCCGGGCACATTCGGCCAAGGCGTGTTCGTAACGCAGACGGCTGTCCGTCTCCCAGACCAGCTCACCGAGTTCTTGCTCGAGCAGTTCAACAGACCTGGTTGCTGCGACGACGCCGGGCTCAGGCTCGAGCGCTGATGGCCGGCGCGAGCCAACCGCCCTGTCATCTCCTGGAAGGACCATAGGTAATTGTCGGTTGCCAGAACCTCTCTCTTGAGCCCGGACGGGCAGAGAGCGAGGTTGCTCGTCCCCGTCTTCCGAAATGCCGGCCGGCCATCAGCGGGAGAGCAGGTACCCCTAGATGTCGTAATACATGTAGAACTCGTACGGGTGGGGACGCAGCCGCATGGCGTCTACTTCGGAGCTGCGCTTGTAGTCCAGCCATGCCTCGATCAGGTCGGGGGTGAACACGTCGCCCTTCAAGAGGAAGTCGTGGTCGGCTTCGAGCGCGTCCAGGGCTTCTTCGAGGCTGGCCGGCACCGATGGCAGATTCTTCAACTCTTCGGGGGGCAGGTCGTAGATGTCCTTGTCGACCGGCGGGGGCGGTTCGATCTGGTTCTCGATTCCGTCCAAACCGGCCATCAGCATGGCGGAGAAAGCCAGGTAGGCATTGGCGGCCGGATCCGGACAGCGGAACTCGAGCCGCTTGAGGGCGGGTTTCTGCGAGTACAGGGGGATCCGGACTGCGGCCGACCGGTTGCGCTGGCTATAGACCAGGTTGACCGGCGCTTCGTAGCCGGGCACCAAGCGGCGATATGAGTTAGTGGTGGGTGCCGCGAAAGCCAGCACGGCGCGGGCATGCTTGAGCAACCCGCCGATATACCAGCGAGCCATATCCGACAGGCCGGCGTAGCCGGTCTCGTCGTAGAACAGCGGGACGCCACCCTTCCAAAGACTCTGGTGGGTATGCATGCCGGACCCGTTGTCCTCGAAAATGGGTTTCGGCATGAAGGTCACGGTCTTCCCGTACTGCCAGGCCACGTTCTTGACGATGTACTTGAACAAGGTGACGTTGTCGGCTTGCCGCAGCAAGGTGGTGTACCGGATGTCGATCTCGGCTTGGCCGGCGGTGCCCACTTCGTGATGGTGGACCTCAACCTCGATCCCGGCTTTGGCCAGCACGGCCGACATCTCCGAGCGGAGGTCCTGGAAGTGATCGGTCGGTGGAACCGGGAAATATCCCTCCTTGTATCGAGGCTTGTATGCGAGGTTCCGGCCATCCTCTTCAGCACCGGAATTCCAGGCTCCCTCAATCGAATCGACCTCGTAGAACGCCGAATACTGGTTCTGCGCAAACCGGGCCGAGTCGAAGATGTAGAACTCTGCCTCAGGGCCCCAGTAGGAAGTATCAGCCAGCCCGGTCCCCAGCAGATACTGCTCGGCCTTCTTGGCGACGTAGCGGGGGTCACGGTTGTAAGGCTCATGGGAGATCGGATCGTGTACGAAGCAGTACAGCAACAGGGTCTTGTGTTCCATGAATGGATCGATCAGAGCTGTGTCGGGATCCGGTTTGAGAATCATGTCCGATTCCTGGATCTCCTGAAATCCTCTGATGGACGAACCGTCGAACCCGAAACCCTCCTCAAAAGAGTCGAGGTCGAGTTGACCGGCCGGGATGGTGAAGTGCTGCACCTGTCCGGGCAGGTCCGCAAACCGGAGGTCGACAAACTCAACGTCCTCGCCGAGCATTTCCAAGACATCAGCAGGTGTTTTGGGCATGGTTGCTCCTCTTTCGTTATGTGCTCCGAGCTTTGTACCCGGTCGCAATTACTGGACGGTTGCAGGAATGTGAACGCTGTGTTTCGGGCGGCCCCCTCGTTAGGTGGAGGCCGGCGGCTCCGCTACCTTTGCCGGTGAAAACCGCAAGGAGTCACCGGGATGGACAAACAAGCTGAATACGTGCTGCGCACCGTAGAGGAACGCGGGATCCGATTCGTGAGGCTGTGGTTCACGGACGTACAGGGTTTCTTGAAGTCGGTATCGATCAGCCCGGCCGAACTCGAAGTTGCCTTCGAGGAAGGAATGACGTTCGACGGATCGGCCATCGACGGGTATGCCCGTATCCAGGAAGCCGACATGATCGCCCGTCCCGACCCCTCGACGTTCCAGATCCTGCCCTGGCGGCCGTCCACTCAGGTCGCCAGCATGTTTTGCGACATTCTCACCACCGACGGCGAACCCTTCGAAGGGGACCCGCGCTGGGTCTTGAAGCGAAACCTGCGCAGAGCCGCCGACCTCGGCTACGAGTTCTACGTAGGTCCAGAGCTCGAATACTTCTACTTCGAAGACACGTCGCCGGAACCAAAAGTGCTGGATCGCGGCGGGTACTTCGACCTGACTCCGCTCGATGTGGCCCAGGAGTACCGGCGAACCACCATCAATGCACTCGAGCAGCTGGGGATCCCGGTGGAGTACTCACACCACGAGGTTTCGCCCAGCCAGCACGAGATCGACCTGCGTTATACCGACGCACTGACCATGGCAGACAACGTAATGACGTTCCGCCTGACGGTCAAAGAAGTCGCCCTCGAGCACGGAATCTATGCAACGTTCATGCCCAAGCCGCTCGAAAAGCACGACGGCAGCGGATTCCACATGCACCTGTCTCTTTTTGAGGGTGATGAGAACGCCTTCTACGAGGCCGGCAGCGAGAACCGGCTGTCAAAAGTGGCGCAGAGTTTCATCGCCGGCCTGACCACCCACGCCCGGGAGATCACCGCTGTGACAAACCAATGGGTCAACTCGTACAAGCGGTTGGTGCCCGGTTTCGAAGCACCCGTGTACGTCTTCTGGGCCCGCAACAACCAGTCTGCCCTCGTGCGGATCCCAACCGTCAAAGCAGGCAAGCCATCCAGCACCCGCCTGGAGTACCGATCCCCCGACGCAGCGTGCAACCCGTATCTGGCTTTTTCGGTGTTGTTGGCAGCGGGATTGCGGGGCATTGAGAGGAACTACGAACTCCCGCCCGAAATGATGGGAAACGTCTTCGACCTGACGTCGAGCGAACGAGCCGCAGCGGGCATCAAGCGGCTTCCGGAAACCTTGTCAGAAGCGCTCGACGTGATGGAGAACTCCGAACTGGTGGCCGAGGCCCTCGGCGAGCACGTGTTCGACTGGTTCCTGCGCAACAAGCGCAAGGAATGGGACCGTTACCAGCACCACGTCTCTCAGTTCGAGCTCGAGGAATACCTCCCCATCCTCTGATGCTGGTCGCCATACACCCCTCCGAGCTCTCGAACGGGCTGGCCGAAGCCATGCTGCTGGCGGGCGCCGAAACGACTCCGCTGCCCGAGCAACCGGTAGCCGGTGAGTGGGCGGTCGCCGTTTTCGAAGTCGGTTCCGAACCGGCCGCAACGCTCCGACGAGCCCGCGGACTCGCCGAGGATCTCGGGATCGATGTCCTGCTGGTCGTCGACCGGAGCCAGGCCGGCGTCCTGGCCGATGCGGACTTCGCGGCCGATTTCCTCATGAAGCCGGCCGATCCGGTTGAGTTGCGAGTTCGCCTGACTCGCCTCTCCGGCAGCGAACCGGCCGGCGAGGTCGTACGGTTCAAAGACCTCGAGCTGAACACGGCCACCTATCAGGCGACCGTGAACGGCCGGCCCGTTGACTTGACCTACATGGAATATGAGCTGCTGCATTTCTTCACCGAGAACCAGGGAAGGGTCTGGAGCCGCGAGCAGCTGTTGTCGAAGGTGTGGGGCTACGACTATTTCGGCGGGGCGCGCACTGTGGATGTCCACGTCCGGCGCCTGCGATCCAAGCTGGGCGAAGAACGAGCCAGCTGGATCACCACCGTCCGCTCGGTCGGCTACCGATTCGGATAACAACCCGTTCTGGCGTCAAAAACCGACACTTGCGCTCCGAAATCGACGCCAGAACGACAAGAGCGCCGGACGGACCACACTCCGGTAGGGTTTTAGCAGCAAACCTGGAGGGAACACCATGGCCGCACCCGATGCCGAAAGCGCCTTGAAGCAGGTCTCACTGTTCGCCAGCCTGGATGACAGCCAGATAGACACCGTCGCCCGTGAAGCGAACGAGCGCAGCTTCGCTGATGGTGAGGTGATCGTGAGACAAGGCGACACCGGCGCGGCCGGCTTCTGGATCATTCTGTCCGGCAGCGTCGAGGTGCGGAGAGGGCCCGTTACGCTGGCAACCCTCGGGGCGGGAGACTATTTCGGGGAGATGGCCCTCGTGTCCGACCACTCGACGCCGCGGTCCGCCGACGTCATCGCGATCGACGATGTCCGCGCTCTCCAGCTCACTCGCTGGGACTTCCGCGGCTTGATTCTGGCCCACCCGGAGATCGCCCTCTCGATGCTGGCCGACCTTGCAGGCAGAATCCGCAAGGCCGACGAGGCGCTGGCCCGGCGTTAGGAATCGGGCTGAGCGCAGTCGGGCAGACTGTCACAACCGATAGCGTGCAGAGTGCCGCTCAGGTCGGTGACGAACACCACGCCGGTACCGGGCGCCGGGGAGGTAGTCGACCTGGCTCCCAGGTTGTAGCTCCACAATTCCTGACCGTCCTTATCGACCGCCCACAACCACCCGTCGTCACTGGTGAAGTAGATACCACCTTTGACGACCACCGGCCAGCGGACCACGCCGGGCAGACCACCCACCTGCCCGTCGGCCCCAGGGAAGGTCCACAGGGTCTGCGAGGTAGCGAGGTCACGCGCCTCCAGGTACCTGCCGTTCCCGGTGTAGAGGATGTCACCGTCTACAGCCGGTGAAGACTCGACCGGAGCCGACAAAGTGATCGAAGGAGCCGGACCGCACGAACCCGCCCGGCGAGCATCGATCGACTGGCTGTCCCGGATCGGGATGTAAATGATCCCATCCGCAATCACCGGCTCCGACGTGATCGACACACCACCCCCCGGATAGCAAACCTCGCCGGTCCCCAACTCAGCGTCGATCTTCCACAACACCCCCGCCTCGGTTCCCACATACACGAACCCGTCCAAGCCGACCGGAGCCACCGTCACCTTGCTCTGAGCGTCGAACGGGGCATCCCAGACGGGCACCTCCAGCTCACCGGCGTCGAGCGCATACACCTGCCCATCTTCGGTCCCAAAGAACACTCGATCATCCATGACCAATGCCGCCGCCGAGATACCCGCCAAGGGCGGGTCGGCCAACACAGGGAACGTCGACGTGGTGGCACTCGCCTGGAACGCGTCGCGTGACCGGAACCGCCCATCCAAAGACCCGAAGAACACCCGCATATCCGTATCGGTCGAACCCGGACCCGCCCCCGGAGCAGTCACCTCTGCCACGATCGGCGCCCCCACCACCGCACCCCCGGTCGGAACGTTCCACAACAACGGCGGGTCGGATGTGACCACGTACCCGTACAAACTCCCGTCGTCCGACCCGAACATCACCGTCTCACCAAAGATCGCCGGCGACGAACGAATCTGATCGTTGGCCTCACCTTGCCAATAGAAACCATCCGCCGACGGCAACATCGAACGTGATGACACACCCGGCAAACCGGTCGCGCCCTCCGCACCGATATCCGCCCGGAAACTCCACTGACCGGCCACCCGATCCGTCTTCTTCGGGATTCCCAGCGGGGTCTCCCCGGGCTCAGGCGGCAGGGTGGTCGTCGTCGAAGTCGGGGCGGTCGTCGTCGGCGCTGCCGTTGTCGTAGTCACCTCGTCCGGCCCGAACAGGTTGACTGCCAGGATCCCGCCAACCGCCAGCACGGCGGCTCCACCCAGACCGGCGGCCGCCAGCTGCCAGAGGGGCCGTCGCCGCGGTCTCCGGCGCAATCCCCCGGCCCGCCGTTGCGCCGGGCTGAGCAGGGTGTCGACCGAGCCGAACCCGGCCGCTGTCAGGGACTCTTCGAGTTCGCCTTCCAGTTCGGCTACTGCGGCTTCGTAGGCTTCATCCGCCACGTCGGGAGCGGCCAGGGCCGGAGCGATCGCGGGAAGAGCGCTCCACTCCTCCTGCCATTCTTCGGGGATGTGGTGGGCCATCTCCTTGACGGCAGCGATGACGGCGGCACCGGCAGGCTTCTTGCCACAGGTCACCCGCCTCCAAAGCTTCTGCACCCAGTGCCGGCACTCCGAGCTGTACGGCCAAGGCCGCTGCTTCTTCAGCCGATCTCGGGTCCTTCTCATATCGTGCCCGGGCGGTCAGAAGCTGCGCCGCCGTCAAGTACCACTTGTTGTTGAGCAGTTCGTCGGTGAGGGTGAGGGCTTCCTCCTCCGGCCACGGCACCTCGCGAGCCCCGTCCAGAGTCATCTGGAGCACCCGGATCTTCAGACGCCAGCGCCAGCCATCGATACCCCCTGGGGTTGTGTCGATGGCGTTCTGGACCTCCTCGGCTGCTTCGGCCAACCGACCCAGCCCGCTGAGCGCCTTCGCCCGCAGGTAGCGGGCCGCGTTTTCCCAACCGAGCCGCTTCTGGACTGCCACCGCCAGCATGTCGTCGGCTGCCTCCAAAGCGTCCTCATACCGGTGAATCTCGATCATGCCCTCGGCGAGACTCATGTGCGGGATGTGCGTGATGGGCAGACCGGAGACATCGGCTTCCTTCATAGCCCGCCGGCGGGCCGCCAGACCCTCGGTGATCCGGCCGCGCATGAACAGCGCCCGCGACCATTGGGCCTCTCGATCGCTTCGCCATGACAGCCCTCCGAGACGCTCGGCTTCATCCGTCACTTCCTCGAACTGGACCTCGGCCCGGCGAGCCTGACCACGATCAAAGACGATCCATGCTCCGTTGACGTGAGCCCAGTGGAGTTGCATCGGAGTTCCCACGCTGCGAACAATCTCCAGGCCCTTCTCATACTCTGCATCTGCTTCAACGCCGAAGCCCATCCGGTTGATGATTCGCGCATGAAGTGTCAGGAGGGAACCATGCTTGGCCGGTTCCTCGAGAACGAGAGCTTCATAGAGTCCTGCAGCTGCGTAGCTCTCGGCCACCTGGGATCGCTGAAGATCCAGTGCTACTGAGGCGGCATAGCCGAGGGCATCGACCTTCCGGGGCCCCTCCAACAGCAGGGCAGCTTGATCTGCGTCCTGGAGGGCCAGATCCAGCCACACAGCAGCCTGGTAGCACTGGCCGCGTGCCAGCCGCAGTCGGCCCTCCAGTTGCGCATCGTCGGACCCGGAAGCCTCGCAGGCCTGCAATGCCCCCTGTACGATCGGCAGAGTCTCTCCGAATGCTTGCCGGTCGGCGGCAGCTAGTCCGGCCACGGACAACAGCCGGAGGGCCTCGTCCCAACGGGCGGCCGCCAGGTAGTAGCCGCCGACAATGGCCGGTTCGCGTTCGTCGAGACCGAGAGCGGTCTTGGCGTCTGCCAGTTCGCCGAACGCCCGGGCCCGGCGTACGTCACCCATGCGATCGGCAACCCGCTCCGCCGCAGCGGCATTGACGGGCACGAAGCCTTCAAGTGATTCGCGCAGCAAACCCCGACCAGCCAGACCCTCACCAAGTTCCAACACGTCGTCGTCCGGCATGGCCAGCAACGACGCGGCCAGAGGAAGCGACACCGGCTTGGCAGCCAGGCTCACGGCTTCCACGAGCTTGCGAGCAGGCCGATCGAGATCCGAGACCCGGTCCCAGACGCCGATGGCTTGCGGTGGCGGACCGGAAGCGGCCAGTTTGTCTCCAACCCACGCGAGGGTTCCTTCGGAGATCCACTGGTCGACCAGATCGATCAGATCTTGAGCAAGTCCGTCGGTCCGGTCCACGAGAATGCGAGCAACTTCCTCGGTGGCAACAACGGGAAGGATGTCGTCGAAGGTCAGCGGTTCGAGCTTGTATTGCTGATATGACCCCAGGCGGGCCGCAGAATTGGTGAGCTGCTGAAACGCCAGTTCGCGATAGCCGGTGATCTCCGTGTGCGATACCACCACCAGCAACCCGGCCGTGGCCCGGGCCAGCAAGCCTTGCAGTATTGCCAATGAGGTCCCATCGGCCCATTGTGCGTCCGAAATGAGAAGAGCCAGCTGCCCGGCCGGCGTCTCCTCGGGCGAGACGTCTAGTGCAGAGGCCAAACCTCCGGCATTGGTAGAGCCGGCCGGGAACAAAGCTGTTCGACGGGTCTCGATCCCGGCTGCTCGGAGCCGTTCTTCCGAGGCATCAAGCAGAGCAGTTCGGCCAGACCCCGCCACGCCGACCAGGGAGAGCACCGCAACGCCCCCCTCCGTGACGGTGTCAATAGCCCGCGCCAGACCTTCAAGCTGATGCGAACGGCCGAGCAGGGCCACATTGATCATCTTTTACCTCCCGGGGCAGTGAGCATAGGCAACGACTCCCGGAATCGTCGGAAAAAGTCCGATGTTTGGGGAGGTCAGTCCACGGCCAGGAGCAGTTCGAGGACCGTCCTATCTATCTTCGCCTCGTCCGACCATCGTTCCTCGAGGTTCTCCATGGCTACCCATCCGTACAGGGCCCTGCGCAGATCGTCACTGTATCCCTTGCCTTTGCCGGTATCGAGGCCACGGGCGATGAGCGCCCGCCTGATCTTGGCAGGCAGGGGAGCCGATATCTCTACCCAGTCGAGCGAGATGGGGTTGGGGAACAACAACTCATGAATGGTCAGGAGACGATCCAACTCTGAAACCGGTTCGGCATGATCATCGACCCGCAGATCGACCGAGACGTCCGAGGCGCCTGCATAACCCCCGCCCGCCCGCACCACCAGAATGGCGGCCGATTGACGGCCGCGACGGTCACCACCGGCATCCTCGCCCGCGGCCAAGGCGGTGAGCAAACGTCGCGCCAGGCTCCCCTGCGTGGCTTCAAAGGCCCCGGCCACTCCGTCGATGACTTCGGGACCGGTCAGAATATTGCCCTGACAGGCGTAGCCCAGGCCGGTCCTTCCACCGGCCCACTCCATGCAGTGATCACCGGTGTATGTCGCGGTCTCACCCTGGGAATCCACGATGCCGACCTGACGCTGAGAGCGAAGTTCATCGGCTGAGAGCAGCACCTCCAACGTAGAGGCAGCGTCCAGCCCGCCGGTCAAGTGCTCGATCCCGTTCGGGCCGTATGCGACGTTCGTCAGGGCCTGGGTGGCGACCGCTCCCGCCCCAGGTCTGGCAGCGGGGACCAGAGCTCCAACCGCCAGGAACTTCGAGGCGACCGCCACCCCCCACTCCGGTCCGGCAAACGGATCCCAAGCAACAATCGAATAGGTCATGAGCGAGTTTCCAGTTTCCAGTTTCCAGTTTCCAGTCTGGCGGTTCGACTCGGCGACCACCAACACTGTGAGGCGGAAGCTACTGGCAGCTGGTTACCGGCCACTGGCAACTTCTTATCCGAACTCGATGCCCTGGGCAAGGGGCAGGTCGTCGCCCCAGTTGATCGTGGTGGTCTGACGCCGCATGTATGCCTTCCAGGCGTCGGATCCTGCCTCGCGGCCTCCACCGGTTTCTTTCTCACCGCCGAACGCTCCGCCGATTTCGGCTCCCGACGTACCGATGTTGACATTGGCTATGCCGCAGTCAGAGCCCAGATGCGACAGGAACGTTTCGGCCGACTTCAACGAATCCGTGAATATGGCCGAAGACAGTCCTTGCCGGACCCCGTTCTGCACGGCAATAGCTTGATCGAGGCCGTCGACCGGGATGATGTAGAGCAAAGGAGCAAACGTCTCCTCCTGCAGGATCGGGGCGTCTTTGTCCATCATCATGATGGTGGGTTCGGCAAACGCCGGACCGAGGTCGGGAAGCCGGTTCCCACCGCACAAAATCTTGCCGCCCTGCTCTTCGGCGATGGCCAATGCGGTCATCATGTTCTCCACCGCAGTGGAGTCGACGAGCGGCCCCATCACCGTGGTCGGATCGAGTGGATCGCCGATCCGAACCTGTCCATACGCATCGACCAACCTCTGGGCGACCTCGTCGACAACGCCTCGTTGGCAGATCAACCGCCGCAGCGAGGTGCATCGCTGTCCGGCGGTTCCAACCGCCGCGAACAGGGCTCCCCGGACGGCCAGATCGAGGTCGGCGTCATCCATGATGATCATTGCGTTATTGCCGCCGAGTTCCAGAATCGAGCGGCCGAGACGTTTGGCGACGCCGGCGCTGACTTTGTAACCCATGTCGCATGACCCGGTTGCGGAGACCAGAGGAATACGGCCGTCATTGACGATGGCATCGCCGATATCCGCTCCGCCTCCCACTACCAGGTTGAAAACTGCCTCGAACCCTGAGCCCTTCATCACCTGATCGACGATCTTGGTGACGGCAATGGCGGTGAGGGGGGTCATACTCGATGGCTTCCACACATTGGTGTCCCCACAGACGGCAGCAATCGCGGAATTCCACGCCCACACGGCGATCGGGAAGTTGAACGACGTGATCGAGGCAACTGGACCCAGCGGATGCCACTGCTCGTACATGCGGTGCCGGGGTCTCTCCGACACCATGGTCAACCCGTACAACTGGCGAGACAGACCGACCGCGAAGTCGGTGATGTCGATCATCTCCTGAACTTCACCTTCGCCTTCGGGCAAGATCTTGCCCATTTCCAGTGAGACGAGCGCCGCCAGGGGTTCCTTCTGTTCACGCAGAGCGTTGCCGAGCAACCGGATGTACTCTCCCCGCCGAGGAGCCGGCAACATCCGCCACTCGGCGAAGGCGGCTACCGAGGTGCTGATGACCTGCTCGTATTCATCGGGTGAGGCTCGCCTGACCGTGGCCAGCACCTCACCGGTCGCCGGGTTGATGCTCTCGATCTCCCGGCCGGCTCCGGGCAACCAACCCCCGGCGTAGACACCCGAGTTGGTTTCGTCGAGCCCGAGCCGGGCGAAAACCTCAATCTTGTTCATCGGATACTCCTCGTTCTCAGTCTGCTGGGCGTGATCAATAGCTTCTGCCGACGATTACTTCGATCTCTACGAGAAAACCGCCCGGCAATGCAGCCACCGCCACTGTTGAGCGGGCGGGCGGTTCGTTGTCGAAGTAACCGCCGTAGACCTCGTTCACAGTGGGGAAATCGTTCATATCGACCAGGAAAATGGTCGTCTTGACAATGTCGTGCAAAGTCAGACCAACATCGCCCAGGATTGCCTTCACGTTCTCCATGATCTGCTTCGCCTGGGCGGCCACGTCATCAGGCGCCCGCTTGCCGGTGGCAGGGTCGATTGCCACCTGCCCCGAGACAAAGACAAAATCGCCCGCCTGGACGGCAACCGAATAGGGTCCGAGCGCACCGGGCGCGCTGGGGGTGGTCAGCACCCGCTTGGGCATGGCTTCTCCTCGTGATCTGGATCCTCACAAGGCTACAGGCCTCGGGAAGTGTTCCGGTCCGCAAACCAAAAGGGACCCCGCAGGGTCCCTTGTTCGATGTTCAGGTGGTTGGCTCAGCTGAAGCTGCTGCCGCACCCGCAGGACTTGGTGACATTCGGGTTGTTGACTGCGAACCCGGCGCCCATCAAGCCCTCCTGGTAATCCAGGGTGGATCCGCGCAACATTTCGACAGATTGATTGTCGACAACGACCCGGACTTCGCCGTAGGTCTCAACAATGTCTGACTGCTCGTCGATCTCGCTGTCGAAGAACATCTCGTAGGAGAAGCCGCTGCATCCGCCGGGGCGAACCCCCATCCGCAAGAACAGGGCAGGATCGCCTTCGGCTTGAATCAGGTCTTTGATCTTGGTTGCGGCGCTATCAGTGACAATGACTGCACGCGGCGGGACCGACGACTTGATCGAAACCAGCTGATCCATGGACGACTCCTCTGTCTCCCTCAATGAAACGGCAGTATACGTCACATCCGGGTCAACATTCCCAATATCTCCGTAGTGCAAATACCTTCGTACCATGTTGTCCATGCCGACCAATGATCAAGTATTCCAGGCGTTGCGCGGGGTCGTCGACCCCGAACTGGGCGGTGATGTCGTCGAGTTGGGAATGATCCCCGACGTGAGGATCTCAGACGAAGGAGTGGTCACAGTCGGTGTCGCCTTGACCATCGCCGAGTGCCCGATGCGATCTCAGATCGAACAAGACACGATTCGCAAAGTGGGGGCCATTCCCGGCGTGACCGGGGTCAAAGTGGAAACCCGCGCCATGACTAAGAAGCAACGGGCCGAGGTGATGAGCACCGCCCGGTTGAAAGCCCGCGAGAACGCCGAGCCGACACTGGTGAATCCACTGACCCGTGTGATCGCCGTTGGGAGCGGCAAGGGCGGAGTGGGCAAGTCTTCAGCCAGCGTCAACCTGGCTCTAGCGATGGCCGACCTCGGTTACCGGGTCGGGCTGCTCGACGCCGACATCTGGGGTTTTTCGATTCCCCGCATGCTGGGCACCGATGCCCGCCTCGAGGCAGGGGAGGATCGGATCATCGTCCCGGTCGAAGCGCAGGGCATCAAGCTCGTTTCGACCGGACTGATCGTTGATTCCGAGGAAACCGCCTTGATGTGGCGCGGTTTGATGTTGTCCAAGGCCCTCGAGCAGTTCCTCAAACAAGTGGCGTGGGGCGACCTCGAGTATCTCGTGATCGACATGCCACCCGGGACCGGCGACATCCAGATGGCGCTTTCGCGTCTGCTTCCCCAGGCCGAGATGGTGGTGGTGACCACTCCGCAGCTCGCCGCGCAAAAGGTGGCCGTCCGCGTGGCCGACATGGCGCGCCGTTCCTACATGCCGGTTGTCGGGGTAATCGAGAACATGGCGGGTTTCGACTGCGGCCACGGGGAGATCGTCCACCTGTTCGGCCGCGGAGGTGGAGACGAGCTGGCCCAATCACTGGGAGTCCCGCTCATCGGTCGCATTCCGCTGGACGAGCACATCGTTAGCGGCGGAGACCAGGGCACTCCGGTGGTCCGGGCCTTCCCGGACAACCCGTCCGCCCGGGCATTTGCAGCAGCGGCTGAACGGATCACCCAGCTGGTCCCGCCCGCCCAAGACGAGACGTGCACGGCCCGCGTGGCCCGGTTGTTGGAAGCGCTCGACGCACCGGCCGACGCAGATCACCAGACGGTTGCCACCTCGCTCTGAAGTGCTCCGCTCTCCGGCCATAGGGCACTAGTCACTTAGGGCGAACCGCAAACCGCCCCCAACTCCTGGGCCTCCAAGCCCGATACTCATGGAGAACGTGCCAAGGTGATAAGGCCGCTGGGAGGCGAACCACACTCGAAGCGCTGGGAGACAACCAGATCCCCTTCCCTGGGGACCGCAAAGCAGAGGATCGGCGCTAAGCCGATCTTCTGCTTTCTTGCTTCTCGGCATGCGACAGACTGATAACTGATTACCGCGAGCGAAGCGAACTAGCCGCACAGACCTTTGACCAGCGGGTATGGATTGACGGCCGCTCCGCCTCCCGGGTGATACTCGAAGTGCACATGCGGGATGTAGTCGGGAGCGTTCCCCGATGTGCCCATGTACCCGATCAATTCGCCGACCTGGACGGACTGGCCGACCTTCAGCCCGTCGGCCCACGCTTCCAGATGGGCGTAGTAGTACCGGTGGCCGGTGGCGCCCCGCAGCCAGATGGTGATGCCACCGAGACCTCCATTGCCCATCCGGTGGATCGTGCCGGATTCCAGAGCAACAAGGGGGGTCCATCGAGCTCCCAGCATGTCGACGCCTTGATGGGATCGGCCCCCGGAGCGTGGCGCTCCCCACGTGTCGGTGAAGCTGGTGAACCCGTCAACCGGACAGGCCTTTCCAGATGGTGGGGGCGGAGGTGCCGTCGTGGTCGTGGTCTCACCGGCTGCCGTCGTCGTGGTCTCACCGGCTGCCGTCGTCGTGGTCTCACCAGCCGCCGTCGTCGTGGTCCCGGCGGCACTGGTCGTCGTCGGTGCGACCGTGGTCGTCGTGGCTGCCGCCCGGGCAGCTTCTTCGGCAGCCAGCCGGGCTTCTTCAATCGCCCGTTGCCGTGCTTCTTCCTCCAGCCGGGCTCGTTCTTCGGCGGCCCGCTGTGCCACCAGGTTCACGTAGCTGTTCTGGGCCACCTCCAGGCGGGCGCTCAGCTGAGTGCCGACCGCGGCGAGGTCCGATACCACCGTTTCCTGCTCAGTTTTGGCGGTCTCCAGCTCGGCGAGCTGACGCTCGTACTCTGTCTTGATGATCTCTAGATCCCGGAGAAGCTTCGTGTCGGAAGTTCCCAACTGCTCGAGATATCCGATGGCGACCTCGATGCCACCATCGAGATCCTCTACAAAGAGCAACGAAATCTGGGCGGTGCTCGACTCGATGTACATCTCGACCACGCGTTCCCGGACCAATTGGCGAGTTATCCCCAGTTCGATCTGCGAATCCTGAGTCGCAGCCTCGAGACCTGCCACCTGATCCTCGAGCTGAGCCGAGCGGGTTACCGCAGCTTCGTATTCGGCGGCCAGTTGATCAGTCTCGGCCCGCAGAGCAACCAGCTCGGCCTCCGACTCGGCAATATCTTGCGGGGTCACCTGCCCGGCCGCCGGGAGGGCAATCAGTGCCACCACCAACAGTGCGCCCAGCAGACGAAGGAGCCCCTTCATGAAGTGCCTCCAGCCGGATGGGCGTCGTCATCGCCGTTGAGCCGTACGGTGCCATCCGCGGCGAGCTTGACCAGATGGGCTCGTACTGACATGGCTGCCAGAGGATGGAGGGCGGAATCAATATCCGCATAGACGGTCTGGACGATCTCCATGACGGTGCTCGCTCCAGTCTTCACGGCCGCAAGCACTTGTCGCTCTCGTTCGAGACGGTGCTCAATGTACGAGGCCACGATACCGGCGGGATCCTCCATGACAAGTCCGTGCCCGGGGTACAGCCTCGCCAGATCCAACTGTTGCAGCCTCCGCAGGCTTTCCAGGTAGGCGGTCATGTCCTCAACGACAACCGACGATCCGCCCATGATGTGATCCCCGGTGAAGAGACTGTCCCCGACCAGGAAACAGAGATGGTCGCGGCTGTGCCCGGGCGTGTGCAGCGCCTGCACTTGTTGATTTCCGAACCCCACCAGGTCTTCATCGGCAAGGAGCAGGTCGGGCTTGAAGCCCGGTCCGGGCGCGTTTCCGTAGGTGGGAACACCCAGGCTGGCTGCCAGTGGATTCGCCAGAGGGGCATGATCCTCGTGGGTGTGGGTGACGAGAATCCCCACGGGCAGGCGGTCTCCAACCGTGTCCATGATCGCTGTTTCGTGTGAGCGATCGAGCGGTCCAGGATCGATCAGCAGCACCTCAGCGCCGGAGGCGAGCAGATAGGTGTTTGTCCCGGGACCCGTGAACGGGCCCGGGTTCGGGGCGAGGACGCACTCAACCTTCATGACACCGCTCGCCTTTGAAACACGAAACGCATCAGGCTCGACGCGCCGCTCCCGGATGGACGCCAACGATTCTCGTCATCGGCTGGGAACCATCGGGTCAAGGCATCATCCGTGCAAAACATCGTGGGCACATTGTGTCACGAGTCACGGGTCTCGAATCCGCCGGCCGTCGGTATACTCCTCGTTTCCGACTGGGTGTGGGAAAAATGGCACAAACCTCCAAAGTGCGCTGGTTGGCTCTGGCCATGCTGAGCGTCGGCGTGGCGATGATCATCGTCGACGCCACCATCGTGAATGTTGCGATCCCCTCGATCATCGACGACCTCGGGATCGAGCTGGTCGATGCGGAGTGGATCAACACCATCTACTCACTGGTGTTCGCAGCCCTCCTCATCACTCTGGGGCGGATCGGAGACCTCTACGGTCGGAAGCGCCTCTTTCACGCCGGCCTGGTTACATTTGTTGCCGCCAGCATGCTGGCCGGGCAGGCACCAACCGGGGGCTTGTTGATAGCTGCCCGTTCGCTACAAGGCATCGGCGCGGCGATGATCCTCCCCTCGACCCTCTCGATCGTCAATGCCAGCTTTCAGGGCCGTGAGCGAGCGATCGCCTTTGGGATCTGGGGCTCGGTTATCGGCGGCATGGCAGCTCTGGGCCCCCTACTGGGCGGCTGGCTCACTACGAGCTTCTCCTGGCGATGGGCCTTCTACATCAATGTCCCGGTGGGAGCACTGGCCCTGGCCGGGTCCATGAGATGGGTATCCGACAGCCGCGATGAACACGCCGAACCAGGCTTCGACCCGGCTGGGGTGGCGGCCATCTCCATCGGTCTCTCCAGCCTGGTTTTTGGCCTCATCGAAGGATCCCGATACGGCTGGTTCGAGGCCACCCGCCCGTTCACCATCGGGGGCTGGACCTGGTCGGTGGGAACCGTGTCTGTGGTGCCCTTTGCGTTTGCAGTGGCGGCCGTTTGCATCCCGTTGTTTTTCGTCATTGAGACCAGGCGGACCGCATCGGGAAAACCGGTGCTCTTCAATTTGGCCCTCTTCGGCATCAAGAGCTTCCGGTACGGCAACCTCACGGCTGCCACCCTGAGTCTTGGAGAGTTAGGCATGATCTTCGTTCTGCCGCTCTTCCTGACCGCAGTACTCGGCTACACAGCGTTTCAAACGGGCTTGCTGCTGCTGGCTCTGGCGGGTGGGGCTTTCCTGGGGGGGCCGGCGGCGGCCGCTCTGGCGCAACGGTTCGGACCACGACGGGTGGTTACGACCGGCATGCTGATCGAAGCGGTGGCCATCGCCAGCATCGCCTTCCTGATCAACCCGGACATGACGGGAGCCCGCCTCATCCCCTCGCTGTTCGTTTACGGTGTCGGGGTTGGTTTGGCGACTGCCCAGCTCACCAGTGTGATCCTGGTCGACGTTCCCCCCAGGGATTCCGGCCAGGCGTCGGGTATGCAGAGCACCTTCCGCCAGATCGGATCGGCGTTTGGTATCGCCCTCGTCGGCACGGTCCTGGCCACCAGCCTTGGAACCCTGTCGGCGGATCGACTCGCCACTCTGCCGGGACTCCCTCCTCAGGCCGTCGAGGGGATAGCCGAGGCCATGAAAGCCTCCGCCGGTCAGATCATCATTCAGCTGACAGAGCAACCGGGCTCGGAGGAGGTCGTGGACGAACTGCGGGGCGTGTTTGTGGACTCGGCCAAGCGGGCGGCCTTGACGGCCATGGCCTTCGTGCTGCTTGGCTTTGGGATGAGCTGGTTGCTGCCCGATACCCGCCATACCTCTGGTGCAAGCATCCCGTCATCCGCCCGACCCGGTGAGCCACCGGCCTCAACGGCTGCGAGCTGATTCAACAGATTTCCCAGGCCGTCACAGCAGATCGGGGTCGTCGTACCCGTGCTGGCCTGGCATCAGAATCTGGATGGCGCCGTCCGCCCCGACAACCAGCTTTGGTTCGATGCGAGGCACGAGATCCTGGTTCCGGGCGAAAGCAACTGCTTCGCCGGGAGTCGCGAACCGCTCCAGAGTGCGCAGGGTCAAAACGGTGGGAGGAATCATGAACCATTGCCGTGCCCTGGCGCGCTCGAGAGCTCCAGCCGGGCGGACCCATGTGGCTTCGGTCACTTCATGGCCATCCGCTTCAGCCCCGGTCTCCGGTGCAACTTCGGCAACGAAGAAGCGGGTATCAAAGCGGCGCGGTTCACCAGCAGGGGTGACCCAATTCGATAGGTACGCCAACCGGGCACCATCGAGCGTCGCTCCAGAGGCAGCGAGACCGCCATACAAGTCCGCCCCGTGCAGACCGAGCAGAGCCGGATCCGGCGAGGACATCACGAGCACTCCCGCTTCTTCGGCGGCTTCACGCAGAGCAGCAGCCGCCCACGGAAACATCTCCGGGTCGTCTATCCCGCTCACGGCCTGCCGGGCGAGCTCGGAATGGTCGGCATCATCGACGGCGCCTCCCGGGAAGACATAGGCACCGCCAACGAAGGCCGAAGCGGACGAGCGGCGCACCATCAGGACCTCGAGCCCGTTCGGCGCCGATCTGAGCAGACAAACCGTCGAAGCGGACCGGATCATCGGCCTGGCACCCGGCGTTGCAAAAACCGCGTCCCCCGCACTCGCACCACTTCCCGAAACGCCGGCACCATCAAGGCGAACCCCAATGCGTCTGTGAGGAATCCGGGGGTGAGCAGGAGAGCACCGCCGATGAGCACAAGAGCGCCGTGCGCAAGTTCGCGCCCGGGGAAAGCACCTTGACTCATCTGGAGCCGCGCCCGGGCGAAGACGCTGAACCCCTGACTTCGTACCAGGGAAGCGCCCACAACACCCGTGAGCAAAATGATTGCAAGGGTCGGGCCCAACCCGATCCGATCCTCGACCGCCGCCAGCACCAGCAGCTCGACAACCGACACGGTGACAAAGATGACGGGAAGACTCATTGTGGGGTGAGGATACCGCCACCGGTATGCTGTCTCCATGCCGCTCCGTGACCTGCCGTCGGTCGACGCCCTTGTGCGGGCCCTGCCTGCCACGGGCCTGCCACGATCGATCGTCATTGAATGTGCCCGGACCGCGATCGACCGGGCGAGAGAAGAAATCGCCCGAGGAAACGAAGGAGACCCCCGCGTAATTGCTGGGGAAATCGTCGGCCGTCTCCAGGCCAGCCGCCTCCAGGCGGTCATCAACGCCACCGGCGTGCTTCTTCACACGAATCTGGGACGAGCACCCCTCGCCGGCGAAGCAGCCGATGCAGCCCGGGCGGCAGCCACGTCCTACGGGAATGTGGAATTCGATCTCGTCACCGGCAATCGCGGAGGCAGAGCAGGATACGTCCGCGAGCTGGCCCGAATCTCGACCGGCGCCGAGGCATCCCTGGTGGTCAATAACAACGCTGCCGGCCTCTACCTGACGCTGGCGGCTCTGGCGACGGGAAGACAGGTGCCGGTCTCACGCGGCGAACTCATTGAAATCGGCGGCTCATACCGGCTCCCCGAACTGATGGCCGCCAGCGGAGCAACGATGGTCGAGGTTGGAACTACCAATCGAACGCACCTCGCAGACTATTCATCTGCGGTCTCCGCAGAAACGGCCCTGCTGCTCAAGGTTCACACGTCCAACTACCGGGTGGTCGGGTTCACCCAGGAGGTCGATCTGAAGCCGATGGTCGAACTAGCCCATGACCGTGGATTGCCGCTTGTCTACGACGTCGGAAGTGGACTCCTCGACGAGAACGTCCCCTGGCTGTCTGGCCCCCCACCGCACTGGCTGGCTGAGGAACCCGGGGTCCGTCAAGCAGTCGAAGCGGGCGCCGATCTGGTCCTGTTCTCAGGCGACAAGCTGCTCGGCGGGCCGCAGGCCGGGATAGTTGTCGGCAAGGCCGATCTTGTCGCGAGGATTGCCAAACATCCGGCGGCTCGGGCCGTTCGATGTGGCGGGCCGACGCTGGCAGCCCTTTCGGCAACCCTCGAGATGTATGCCGACGGGCGGGGCCAGGAGATCCCGTTCTGGGCGATGGCGGCAACCCTGCCTTCCGACCTGAATTCGCGACTCGAAAACATCTTGGCCGAGTCGGGTACCGTCGGTGAGATTCGGGCAGGCGAGTCGGTTCCAGGCGCAGGCTCGGTCCCGGGCGCCACCGTTCCGTCTCCCGTTCTGGTCGTGCAGGAACCAGCAGCCGATCTGGTCTGGGACCGCTTGCTGATGTGGGACATCCCGGTGATCGCCCGGCGGGAAGCCGGAGAGCTGATCATCGACGTGCGGGCGGTACCTGCTGATCAGGACGAGGACCTCGCTGCGGCCCTGCAGGCGGCATGCCGGTCGTAGGCACAGCCGGACACGTCGACCACGGCAAGTCGACATTGGTCCAGGCGCTGACCGGACGGGATCCTGACCGCTGGGACGAGGAGAAGCGCCGAGGGCTCACCATCGACCTCGGCTTCGCGTGGACCACACTCGCCGACGGAACCGAGATCTCGTTCGTTGATGTTCCGGGCCACGAGCGGTTCATCAAGAACATGCTGGCGGGGTCCGAGGCCATTGACGTCGCACTTTTTGTCGTCGCCGCAGACGAAGGCTGGATGCCGCAATCCGAGGAGCACCTGGCCGTCCTCGACCTCCTGGGGGTCGCAGAAGGCGTCGTGGCCATCACCAAAGTCGACCGGGTCGATGACGAGCTAATGGAGTTCGTGAGCCTCGAGGTGGACGAGAAGGTGGCGGGCACATCACTCGCCGGAAGCCCGGTCGTTCCCGTTTCGGCGCTGTCGAACCAGGGAATCGATGATGTGCGGCGTGCGCTGGACTTGGCCATCCGGAAGGTCTCTCCTTCCCTGATCGATAGTGGCCGGCCGCGCTTGTGGGTCGATCGTTCGTTCACGATCGCCGGGGCAGGCACGGTCGTGACCGGAACCCTGCTCGATGGTTCTCTGGCTGTTGGCGATCAGGTTGAGACCTGGCCTGGAAACATGCGAGGCCGGATCCGCAATTTGCAGAGTCACGAGCGAGATCACGTCCGGGTAACCCCTCACAATCGCGTAGCCGTGAACGTGGTCGGTTTGGACAGGGCCGAGGTGACCCGGGGTGCGATGCTGGGCCGGCCGGATGATTGGCAGACAACCGACACCGTCCTCGTACAGATCACCACCGCCCGCTACCTCGAGGAACCCCTCACTAATCGAGGCGCCTACCACCTACACCTCGGCAGCGGCGCCTGGCCGGTCCGGATCCGCCTGGTCCAGGATTCCGCACTGGAAGGCTCCGGACCCGCCCTTCTGCAGTTGTCGCACCCTCTTCCCCTCAAGGTCGGTGACCGTTTCATTGTTCGCGAGGTTGGCCGGCGATCGGTTGTCGGAGGGGGCCGGGTGCTCGATCCCCACCCATCCATTGGGATCTCCGATCTCCGCCGCTCCGCCGAAGTGCTGCCCGGAGCCATCGAAGGCTCGGCTGATGACATCGCTACGACGCTCCTCGGGGTCCGGGGCAGTGAATCCCTGGCGCGTCTCGCCGCGGACTCCGGGGGAGGCGTCCCGGCCGGAGCAGTGATTGTCGGAACTCTCGCCCTCTCGCAGGAATCGGCTGCTGAATTGTCCGGTCGTGCTCTCAGCACCGTAGGTTCTTTCCACCGCGAAAACCCGCTCCGACCAGGTATGCCGAAAGCGAGCCTGGCCAGCCTCCTGTCGGTGGATCCCGCCGTCGTAGAAGCCCTGGTCGGGGCTTCGACCAAGCTGCGCGACGACGGCGCCACGGTGGCCGAGGAGGGCTTCGGCGGCACCCTGACCAGCAGCCAGGAGGCAGCCTGGGAGAGCCTGCGAGCCACCCTCGTTGCGTCGGGTTGGGCAGTTCCTCGCATCAAGGAGATGGGAATCGACCGCGAGTTGCTCCATGCGCTGGTCCGCCAGGACCGGGTAGTCCGAATCGGGGAAGACCTGATCTACCTTCAGGAGCAACTCGACGACATCGTCCGGCAACTGGATACGCTGCCGGAGCAGTTCACCGTGGCTGACTTTCGGGACGCTCTCAGGCTTTCGCGCAAATACGCGGTGCCGCTCCTGGAATACCTGGATTCTCAGAGAGTGACCATCCGGTCGGGGGATCTCAGGAGCGTGCGCGCAGAGTGATGCAAAGCTCGATGGATCGAGGAACGAGGTGCCGGCTCAGGCGGTCTGAACCGAGAATTCCCGGCGCTCGACCTCGGTGAGACCACCCCAGATTCCGTAGGGCTCGCGGATGTCGACGGCCGACTCGAGGCAATCTCGTTTCACAGGACATGCCATACAAATGGCCTTGGCCCGCAGTTCCCGGCGTTCGCGCTCGTCCTTGCGCTCGAACGTACTGGGAGGGAAGAAGAGGTGAGAATGGTTACCCCTGCACAGCGCTCGTGGTTGCCAGTTGGTTGCTACCGCCGTCATCGCCATTCGTCCTCCTCCGCAAAATGCGGGCGAAACCTACCAGTGGGTTTCCCAACCCGCCAGGAAAATTTTGGCAAACAGGGGAAGAATGTTTCTGCCGGTGCCGTTGGCGGAAAGGGAGTTAGGCAGCGATCAGAGCCTATTCGTCGTCCACCGGGTCGATTTCAAGTTCGAGTCCGCGGATGCCGGTGACCCGAATGACGTCACCAGACGCGATCCCGGCCTCACGATGGGCCCGGGCCCGCCAGCGGGCACCATCAACCTCAACGGTGCCTTCCGGACTGAGCACGGTCACGGCCGTGCCGCGCTTCCCGAGGAGATGATCCCGACCAATCGTGCCGGTCGAGTATCGGGACCGGGCCACCACCGGCATAGCAATCAGGTAGAAGAAGATGGCAGCCAGGACGGTGAACCCGACCCCCCAGGGTGATGGTGTGAGCTGAGGAGCCGCATCGGTGATGAAGAGGCCGCCCACTACCAGAGCCCCGGTGGCGAGAATGCTGAAGATCCCGAACGAGCGCCGTTGGAATTCGGCTGTGTAGACGAGCAAGCCAAGCACGACGAGCACCAGTGCCCACCAACGGACCGGAAGCACGGAAAGGCCGTAGCCGGCGACCAGCAGCGAGATCACACCGGTGGCAGCGGCCAAACCGGGACCCATCGCGTAGAACTCAAACGCCGCGACCGTGAGACCCATCACCAGGAAGAAGAAGGCCGCCTCCGGTTGGATCGACAGCCGGAGGAACCGCGTGAACAGCCCTGGTTCGTGGAAGCGCACCTGGGCGGTCGGCAGCATCCGGGTGGTTCCATCTTCGGCGGTTTCCTGACGGGCGGTCTGCAACGTCGCAGCACCTTGCTGTGACTGAACTTCGCGGCCGTTGAGCCACACCACTACCTGCCCGATCGACGGGATAGCAGCATCTACCAGACCGGGAACCGGCCCCTGGACGGTGAGTTTCTCCTCCTGCATCGTGAACGACGAGGACGCTGCCACGACGTCGACGCCATCTGACGAACCGGCCACTGTCGGCGTGAGATAGCCGATCTCGACGCCGGGAGCGGCCGTCTTGAGGGGGGCAGCGATAAGCAATCGGGCAGCCCCACCGTAAGCAACGGCGGGCGCGTCACCAACCCAGACCACCAGCGGCAGGGGAGGTTGGCGGAAAAGGTCGATGAGACCCTCGATGCTGTCACTCAGCGCACCCTCTGAGTCGAGCTGAATGATGGCTGCCTGCGAGCCGTTGGCGGCGGCCTCGTCCACCGCCTCCTCCACAAAGCTGATGACGCTCTGGTCCAGCGGCCCCGAAACCACAATCACGTCCAGCGGCGCTGCCTCCTGTGCAGCCAGCGCCGGCGTGATTGCCAGCGCGGCCAGGATCGCAAATGACAAGAAAAGGAAGCGCCTCACGTCGGCCATCATAGGAAGCTTCCGGGGCCAGGTCCGATACCGACAACTGATTGCCGACAACTAGAGTTGCCCCCTATGAAAGTACTACTGGTCGTCGACGAGCCCTGGATCAGAAACGAAGCAATAGCTGCTCTCTCCGACCCCGGAACGGTCATTCATGAAATCGCAGACCCGCGCCAGGCTGCCAGGGCCGTCGAAGAGTTTGAACCCGACGTGGCCGTGATCGATCTTCAAGTCGGTTCCATGGGCGGGATGGCGGTTTCTCGCACCCTCCGTGAGGCGGAGTTTCTCAACGAAATCAAGGCCCTATCCATCGTGCTGCTGCTCGACCGAACCGCAGACGAGTTCCTCGCCGGTAGATCCGCGGCCGACGCCTGGGTGGTGAAGCCGTTCACGCCTCAACAACTGCGGGCAGCCATCGCCGCGGCACGGCCCAGCTTGACCGGCGGACGTCCGGAGTGAATCCACCGCCGACCGGCGAAACCGCCTTGGGTTCCGGCTCGCAACGCCGCGCCGGGACCCCCTCCTCGTAAGCTCGTCGTATGACGACCGTGCAGCTCATTCTGCTCACCATCTTTGCCCTATGCATCCTCTCCTCTGGTTTCCTGTCCGGTTCCGAGACAGCAATCGTGGCCGTTCCGCGCGAACGAGCCCATCAACTCGCTCAACGCGGTAAACGTGGCGCGAAACTGGAGCTGCTGCTGGCCGATCTGGAAGGCACGATTGGCACTTTGCTGCTGGCCAACAACTTCGTCAACATTCTCGGAGCATCGGTAGCCACCACCCTCGCCATCGACCTGGTGGGCGAGTCGTGGGGTCCGTGGCTGGCAACGCTGGCGGTGACGGCCATCATCCTGGTGGTAGGCGAAATCACCCCGAAAACCCTCGCCGCTCGACGTCCCGACCAGTATGCCCTCACGGTGGCCGGAACCATCTGGAGGCTGTCGAGGGCCGTGCGGCCGGTCGCGCGCCTATTCGTAGCGTTGAGCAGGGCCATCCTCCGTGTTCTTGGAGTGCATGCCGCACACGACTCGAGCCTGGTGACCGAGGAAGATATCCGCTCGATGGCGGTGCTCGGCGAGGAAGACGGTGAAATCGAGGAAGCCGAACGGGAGATCATCCATTCCTTGTTCTCCCTGGCCGATCGTCCCGTGCGCGATGTGATGACCCCGCGCGTCGATGTCGTAGCACTCGAACATCCCGTCACCCCCGACCAGGTGCGACAGGCAGTAGCCGATACCGGGCACTCCCGGTATCCGGTTTTCGCCACGGACACCGACCTCGATCAGATGCTCGGCGTCCTCTACTTCAAAGATCTCTTCCGCGTGCGGGAAGCGGGTGGAGCCGAGCAGATCCGCCGGTTGCTCCGAGAGCCTTTGTACGTGCCCGAGAGCACTCCCGTGCTCACTGCGCTCCATCAGATGCGCCGGCGACGAGCGGGTTTCGCCGCCATCCTCGACGAGCACGGCGGGGTGGAGGGCATCCTCACCATCAAAGACCTCGTTTCCGAATTGGTCGGCGAGCTGCAGGATGAATACGACCCCGGGACCCCGGCCACAGTGGCTATTGAGGGAGACATGTGGTTGGCCGACGGCCGCGTACCGGTCGAAGAGCTGGCCGAGACTCTCGGCGCAGTGTTCCCCGAGGGGCCCTACGCCACGGCCGGTGGCTTGTTCCTTTCGATCACCGGCGATATCCCGGCCGACGGTGACTCGGTCGAGGTGGCCGGGTACCGGCTAACGGTTCTCGAAATGGATCGACGCCGAATCGACCGGCTCCGTATCGAACGGGTGGTTTAGGCCCTCGAGAGTTGTGCCCTGTCAGCAAGCAGGACCGACGAGCGCGCCGCGATCGACGTCGAAGCGCAGAGTCAGATTCCCGCCAGCTATGTGCGGAAGATTCATAGTCCGGATCCCGAGCGCGCCTCCGCACGGATCTTCAGTGCCGAGTTCATAGCGTCGAAGCCCTTCACGGTCTGGGTGTCGAGCGACTTCTTCATGAATCGCACCAAGACACCGTTGAACGCTTCACTCTGAGTAAAACGGGATCCCGTAGGAGTTGGCTCAATCTCAAAACGGTGCCGGCCGTCGAAAACCCCGGGGACGCCAGGACGGCCCAGCCATTCGAAGACCCGCTCGGTCTCGACGACGGTCACCGTTGGGCGGAAGGTCATCGCCCTGCCTCCCGGAGGCTCAATGCGGTTGGTGAGGCGCTCGCCAACGGCAGGCGTGACTTGAGACGAAACCACAAACGGATTCCAGTCGGAGTAGCTACCGAGGTCGGTCAGGACGGCCCAGACGGCAGCGGGCGATGCGTCGATATCGATTTCGGTATGGAGGTGATGGCGCATGACGGTTCTCTCCTTGATCAAGCGCAACAAGTGTTGCCTTTTTGCCACATGGTCGATCCAAGTCGAGTCGATCGTAATGACCCCCCAAACCAGAAACCACCCCGAAGGGCGGACCTGACCTGGTGTTTCTTGAGTCGGGACGGCCGGATTCGAACCGGCGACCTCAGCGTCCCGAACGCTGCGCGCTGCCAAACTGCGCCACGTCCCGTGGCGCCGGTATGTTAACCGCTCCCGGGACCTTGCAATCGCCCCATGCGTCTACCCTGGCCCAATGGACCTGCACGAGCTCCAGGATCTCATGGATCGGACCTACGGACATCGCGACCGGGCGCGGGGAGTCCCGGCCAACGTCGCCTGGTTGACAGAAGAAGTCGGCGAGCTCGCCCAGGCCCTCCGCAAAGGGGATCGAGACCAACAATTGCAGGAATTTGGCGACGTTTTGGCCTGGATTGCTTCGCTGGCCAACCTGGCCGGGTGCAGACTCGAGGAAGCCCTGAGTCGCTACCGGAACGGCTGTCCGCGCTGTTCGGAGATCCCCTGCTCGTGTCCATGAACTAGCAGTCCTCGGTCGAATTCGGTTACTGTCACCTCTCCGTGTCATATTCGAATCGACGCATTGCGCTGGTGCTGGTCCTGTCCCTTGCCCTCCCTCTGGGGGTGGCTACCCCCGCACTAGCCGACGACATAGCAGCGCAGGTGAGCACCGTTCGGGGGAGCAGTCTTCCAGTCGTAGCCGGCGCCGACCAGGTGGCCGCGACTTCAGCGGCGGCCCAGGCCGCAGCCGGGAAGCTGTTTCACGCCGATCTCTCCGGCCTGCTTGGTGGGTGTGAATCCGTCGGCGAAGTCGTCGGAAGCGCCCCCGACGTATCGGCGGTTTTTGCCGCCTTTCGGGAAAGCAGCATGCATCGGAACATCATCACCAACCCTGCCTGGACGGCCATAGGCACGGGGCTGGCCAGCGCCGCAGACGGCACGGCGTACGTGTCCGTCGTGTTCTGTCAGCTAGCCGGTGATCAGACTCCGCCCGCCGATGCTCCACCCGACGCATCCACACCAGCTTCTGCCGCGACTTCGGCGGTTCCAAGCCCGGGATCCCTTGTCACGCCAGAGTTGCCCGAACCAGGTCCGGTTCTCGACGGCATCCTCCCGCCAATCCATGCCAGGCGCTCAGAGATCCGAGCGAGGCTGGACCGCCAGGCACGGTCGATGCTCCCGGACTGGTACGTCGGAGTCTGCGGAACAGGTGACCGCGGTCGGGTGCTCACCGACCGGAATTCCGACAGCGGAGCGTGTCCAAAAGCGGCCTGACGCCTCCGCCTCTCTGTTCTTGCGTCGATAACCGACACCAGGACACGAAAATTGACGCCAGAACGGGTTTTAGACGAGCAGCTCGGCGATCTGCACTGCGTTGAGGGCGGCTCCTTTGCGGAGGTTGTCGCCAACCGCCCACAGGTTGATACCACCGGGAGTGCCCACTGTCGCCCGGATGCGACCGACCAGCACGTCATCGATACCGGCCGAATCGAGCGGAGTGGGCACCTTGTCCTTCCAGACCGCTACCCCCCCGGCCTCGACCAGCAGCACCTCTGCCTCTTCTGGTGAGACCGGTCGGTCGAACCACAGGCTGGCCGCGATCCCGTGGCCGACCATCACCGGCACCCGCACACAGGTCGGTTCAACCTTGAGATCCAGAATATCGAGGATCTTGCGGCTCTCATTGACGAACTTCCACTCCTCGTCGGTATAGCCCTCACTCTGCAAGCTGCCGGCGAAGGGAATCACATTCCAGGCGATGGGCCGCGGATACACGTCGCCGCCAGGGTCTTGCCAACCACCGTTGACCAGAGCGGGAAGGTCGGCCCCGAGCTCACCCATCTGCCTGGTCAATTCGTCCATGCCCTTTTGGCCGGACCCCGACACCGACTGATAGGAAGTTGCAATCATCGACCGCAACCCGGCGGCTCGATGGAGCGGCGCCACCGCCATCATCAGGTCCATCGTTGTGCAATTGGGATTGGCGATGATGCCTTCATGCCGGACGGCGGCTGCGTCGTTGACTCCGGCAACCACGAGTGGAACCTCGGGTTGCATGCGGAAGGCAGAGGAGTTGTCGATCACCACCGCTCCGGCCTTCGCGAAGGCGGGGGCAAACTGACGGGAACGATCGCCTCCGGCGGAAAAGAGGGCGATCTCGATACCCGTCGGGTCGGCGGTGGCAAGATCTTCGATCTCGATCTTCCCCCAGCGCGTTTCGACTTTGCTGCCCGCTGATCGCGATGACGCCAGCAAGCGGAGATCGGAGACGGGGAACGACCGCTCCTCGAGGATGGAAATCATTGCCCGGCCGACGGCTCCGGTAGCGCCGACAACGGCAGTTCGTTTGGTGCTCATAGATCCCCCACCATGGTCGGCGGTTCGAAAGCAGCATGCAGGACCCGCACTGCTTCTTCGATCTGTTCCAGGGCGACAACACAGGATATGCGGATGCTCGACGTGGAGATCATCTCGATGTTGATCCCGTTGGCGGACAATTCCCGGAACATTCTGGCCGCCACTCCCGGGTGCGATTTCATGCCCGCTCCCACCACGGACACTCTGGCAACTTCCTCGTCGATATCGACACCGGCCGCATCGATCTCCGGAACAACCTTCTCCACCACCTCCATGGCCCTAGCCGCATGCTCCTTGGGAACAGTGAAGCTGATGTCGGTGGTCCCGTCCTTCGACACGTTCTGCACGATCATGTCGACGTTGACTTCCCGGAGAGCGAGAGGCTCGAACAAGGCAGCGGCGACGCCCGGACGATCCGGAACACCCCGGACCGTGACCTTCGCTTCCGAAGTGTCGTGCGATATTCCGCTGATGATCGCCTGTTCCATTGTTGTCTCCTTCACCCAGGTCCCGGGGCCGTCGTGGAATGACGAGCGCACATGGAGGGGAACGTTGAAATTGCGGCCGAATTCCACCGACCGGAGCATCAGGACCCTGGCGCCCGTCGCCGCCAGTTCCAGCATCTCTTCGAACGAAACCTCGTCGAGTTTGCGGGCGTCGGGGACGATGCGTGGATCGGCCGTGAAGACCCCGTCTACGTCGGTATAGATCTCGCACACATCGGCGTGATTGGCGGCAGCCAGGGCTACGGCAGTTGCGTCCGAGCCGCCCCGGCCGAGGGTAGTGACATCCTTTGACTGCGGGTCAACTCCCTGGAACCCGGCAACGATGACCACCTTGCCTTCTTTGAGGCTCTCTTCGACCCGGAAATTGCGAATCTCCTGGATCTTCGCCTGCCCGTGGCTCGAATCCGTCAGGATGCCTGCTTGGGAACCCGTGAAGCTGACCGCCTCGACCCCTTCTTCGTGGATCGCTATGGCCAGCAGCGCCATCGTGATCCGCTCCCCGGCGGTGAGCAGCATGTCCATCTCCCGGCCGGGTGGTGACGAGCTGACCTGGCGAGCCAGGTCGATCAATTCATCGGTGGTCCCACCCATTGCCGAGACAACGACAATCACGTCGTGGCCCGCCCGCCGGGTACCGGCAACGCGGGCTGCCACTCGCTTGATCCGCTCACCGTCTGCGACCGATGTGCCGCCGTATTTTTGGACTATCAAGGACATCGCGCCGGGAGTGTACCGCCGGTCTGGCTCCGTCCCGACGATCCCCTCCAAGAAGAGGCCTATAGTCCTGTCGCTATGCCGACCAACAAGCGTGAACGACAACGGGAAAACCGTGCCAAGAAGCGAGAAGAGCAAGAGAAGCTGGCCAGGCAACGCAAGCTGCGGAAGCGAGCGACCCAGCTGACCGTCCTGGTAGGTGTGCTGGCCGTCCTGCTCGTCCTGCCAACGTTGTTCGACAGTTCGGAGCCGACCGCGACGACGACCATCCCTGTCGACTACGACGGCTATCGCTCCCAACCGACCGCCTGCGAAGCGGAGGCCCCGGACCCGGTGACGGAGATGACCTTCACCGCCCCCGAAGACCAGGGCATTGCGCCCGATGCCACAGTCACGGCCACGATCACCACCTCGTGCGGTGACATCATTGCCCGACTCGACCCCTCAATCGCTCCCGAGACCGTCAACTCGTTCGTGTTCCTGGCCCGGCAGGGCTACTTCGACGGGTCGGTCTTTCACCGCATCGTCCCCGAGTTCGCCATCCAGGGTGGCGACCCAACGGCCATCGGAAACGGTGGCCCCGGCTACCTGATCGCCGATGAGTTCCCGGAGGACGGGTTCACGTATGGCCGCGGCGTCCTGGCGATGGCCAACAGTGGCGCCAATTCGACCGGCAGCCAGTTCTTCGTCGTTGACGGCGAAGACGCCGGTCTCGACAACGCCTTTTCGGTTTTCGGTACCGCCGTCGACTCCGATGACACCCTCGACCGGATCAGGTCGGTGCAGCTGACCGGGCGAGACGGGACGACGGCAACCGAACAGAGCCTGCCCCTGGAAACGGTCTACATCGAAAAGGTCGAAATCGCTATTGGTTCCTAGTTCTTCGTTCTCCGCGCTCCGGTACGAACGGCAGGCAACCAGCAACAAGGAGCCGAGCGCAAACGAACCCATTGCGGTCCAGGAGCCTGCGTTACGCTCCTACCGACTATGGCCGTTGATTTACACACCCACAGCAACCGTTCCGACGGGTCCGACGAACCGGCCGAATTGGTCCGCAAGGCGGTCGCCAAGAATCTGAAGGCCGTGGCCCTCACCGACCATGACACCCTGGAAGGCATCCCCCCGGCCGAGCAGGCCGCCGAGCAGCTTCCCATCGAACTGATCCCGGGTGTAGAAATCTCCTGCGAGTGGACCGCGGGAGCCCTGCACCTGGTGGTCCTGTTCGTATCGCCGGGCGACGGGCCGCTGCAGGATCGGTTGGGCGAACTGCAGGCGAGCCGATCTCAGCGGAACTACCGGATCGCCGACCGTCTCCGCCAGCTGGGTATCGACATATCCATGGACGAAGTCTTTGCGGAGTCACAGGTTGGTGTGGTTGGAAGACCCCATTTTGCGGCCGTCCTGGTCCGCAAAGGAGTTGTGGCCGACATCCCGACCGCCTTCACGGACTACCTGGGGAATCAGGCACCTGCCTACGTCCCCCGCTTCCGGCTCGAACCTGAGGAGGCCATCGGCCTGGCCCGGGCATCGGGTGGCGTCTCGATCCTGTCCCATCCCCACACTCTCGGTCACACCTCGGCGGCCGAATTCGCAGGGACCTATCGTCGCCTGTCGGCAGCCGGGCTGGTTGGAATCGACGCCTACTACGGCGACTACCTGCCGGAACAGCGGGAGGAACTCGCCCACATCGCCCGCTCGTTCGGTCTGGTCCCGTCGGGTGGCTCCGACTACCACGGTTCGTACAAAGAGGGGCTGGAATTGGGATCAGGACGCGGAGACCTCGAGGTTCCGGATTCGGTCCTGGAGGAATTGCGAGACATTCATCGTGATTTGGTGGCGAGCCGATGAGCGACCCCGGCGACAACAGCGGAGGATCGACAGGAGGGATGGGCAAAGCCGCTCTGGTCGTATCCGCCGGGATCCTCCTTTCCCGTGTCCTCGGCATGCTTCGCAACGTCGCACTGGCAGGCCTGTTGGGCAACACCGCCGCCGGGGATGCCTACCAGGCAGCCTTCGTCATCCCCGACGTCCTGTTCTATCTGATGGCCGGCGGGTACCTCACGGTGACCTTCATCCCGATCATCACTCGCCACATGGTGCGGGGCGACGTGGAGGAAGGACATCGGGCTTTCGCCGCCGTCTTTCGTCCGGTGGCACTGGCGATGCTCGGCTTGACGGTACTGGCGATGATCTTCGCCGGATCGCTGACGGACCTGGTGTACCCGCGCTTCGACGTCTCCCAGGCTGCCGAGGTGACCCGGCTTACTCGCATCGTCCTCCCCGCCCAGATCTTCTTTGTGCTTGGTTCGCTGTGGATGGCCGTCCAATACGCTCATCAGCGTTTCGCCATCCCCGCCGTCGCACCGGTCATCTACAACCTCGGCATCATCGCCGGTGGACTCATTTCGTGGGCCATCGGCAGCACCTCAGCTGCCGGTTTCGCCTGGGGTGCGGTCGGGGGGGCCTTTGTCGGCAACTTCGCTCTGCAGTGGTACGGGGCCCGCCGGGCCGGTCTGCGGTGGGTGAACGGCGTTCCGCTCCGGCATCCCGCTCTCCGGGAGTACTTGCTGTTGGCCCTCCCTCTGATGCTCGGGCAATCGATCGCTGTGCTCGACGAACAGTTCGTCCGGCTCTTCGGCCAGCTGACCGAGGCAGGTGGCATCTCTGCGCTCACCTACGCACGCCGTTTGAACATGCTGCCCATCGGGGTCATCGCCCAAACTGCGGGCGTGGCTGCCTATCCCTATCTGGCCAGACTGGTCGAAGAAGGCAAGCTTCAGGAGATGGCAGCCACCGTCGCCAGGACGATCCGGTACACCATTTTCGTCAGCGCCCCGGCCGTCGCCGCCATCCTCGCTCTTTCCCAACCGGCCGTACGGGTCGTCTACGAGCGGGGCGAGTTCGGTCCGAGCGACACCGTGCTCACGGCAACGCTGCTGGTGTTCTACGGCCTCTCGGTCCCTGCCTGGGGTGCCCACCAGATCTACTCCCGGGCCTTCTATGCTCGCCGCCAGATGTGGACCCCGGTATTCATAGGAACTGCCGGCACCGTCGTAGCCATCGGTCTGTACTGGTGGTTGAGCCGCTTCGATGAGCCCGGTTTCGCCGTGGCCAGCACCCTGGCAATGGTTCTCTACACCATCGTCCTGGGGACCGCCTGGCACTCGAGAGCGGGTCGCGAGGGGGTCTCCGCCATTGCCGGCGCCCTGGTGAGAGGTTCAGTCGGGGTGGCAGTTTCCGCACCGATTGCCTGGCTGGCGGTGCAGTGGATTTCGGGAGACGAACTACCCGGGTTCTGGGGTTCACTCGGACTGGTGGCGATTGGTGCCGCCATTGTGATGGCCGTCTACCTGGCCGTTTCCCGACTGATGCGCTCACCCGAACTGCACGAGCTGCGGAAGCGGATGAAGTAGTCGTCAGTCGTCACTGAAGGCACACCATTCCTGCGAACTGGGAACTGCGAACTGCGAACCAGTAACCGGGGAACTCGTTTGCTGTTTAGCCCGAACCCTTCTCCGAACCGAGATTCCCGACGCCGGTGCGCTGCATGTCACCCCAGGTCTTGAAGCGCGGATTCCAGAACATGGCTCTCACCCGCCACCATACGGTGCGCTGTCGCATCCCCAGTTGCTCGCCGAGCGAATAGACCAGCAGTTTGGCGGCCTCGCCCGGCGCGTTGTAGTAGCCGAAGCGCTCGTCGAGAAAGAGCCCTATCAGCGAGTTGGCTGCACCGAGAATGAGCGAGACGAGCAGCAGGGGCAGGGCGATTTCCCAGTTCAGGAACCCCAGAATGATCGACGCCGGTATCACCAACCACCCGACGAACTCGACGATCGGAGCTACGAACTCAAACGCGACGAAGGCGGGCCAGCCGAGCATGCCGACGACCCCATAACGCGGGTTGAACAGCATGGCTTTGTACTGCCAGATGACCTGCATCAACCCGCGGTGCCAGCGGATCCGCTGTTTCCTCAGGACCTGACGGGTTACGGGCACTTCCGTCCATGCCACCGCGTCGGGGGCATAGACGATCCGGTAGGGAATCCGCCGCTTGCGGAAGTGACGGTGCAGCCGCATCGTCAGCTCCATGTCCTCGCCCAGATGACCATGCCGGAACCCACCGACTTCGATCACCGCCGCTTTCTGGAAGATCCCGAAGGCACCGGACACGATGAGGAGCGAGCCCAGCGCCGACCAACCCGGCCGGGCCGACAGGAACCCGCGAATGTATTCGACGACCTGTGCCAGTTCGACGGGGCGACGGGGCAGCGAAACATTGGTGACCTTGCCCCTCCGGACCTCACAGCCGTTCAAAGGACGCACATTGCCCCCAACGGCAATGGTCCGCGAGCGATCCTCGACGAAATGCCGGACGGCCCGCAGCAGGCACTCGTCATCGAGCACCATATCGGCGTCGGTAGCCATCACATACGGATAACGGGCGATGTTGATTCCCGCGTTGATCGCGTCTCCCTTGCCTCCGTTTTCCTTGTCGACCAGAACGATCGGCAACGGGAGTCGAGATTTGTATACGCGGTGGATGACTTCGGTTTCGAGGCTGGGCCGGAACGGAACGTCAATGGGTTCCATCCTGAACTCGTCGATCATCCGCTTCACCGTCTCATCGGAACTGCCGTCGTTGACGACGATGATTTCTTTCCGGGTGTACTTCAGCATGGCCATCGACCGTACCGATTCCGTTATCCCGGCAGCCTCGTTGTAGGCCGGAATAATGATCGAAACGGGCGGCGTCGTGTCGGAGGTCAGCATGTCGTGGAGCCGGCCGTGCGACGACGTGAAGTGGTCCCGGCGAAGCGCAAAGAACGACACTGCGCTCACGAACAGCAGTTGCAGCTCCATCACGATGAAGTAGGCCAGGATCACGTAGCTGAACAGTTCAATGAAACTCATCCGGCCACCTTTTCGTTCGCTGCTTTGTCCTGCAGGTATTCACCCCTGCCCAACACGACGAGCTGGCGCACGATATGGCGGTCTTGATCGTCGCCCGCTCCACCCTTGACCGCGTCAACCGCCTTGCGGACCAGACCCATTGCCATGAGGCGCTCGATGGAAGCGTCGCGGGCGAACCGATCTTCGTCCTCGAGACCCTCGACCAGAGCGACGACGCCACCAGGGATCTCCGAGAGAGCCTGAGCGCTGTTTTGGCGGACCCACCAGTTCTCGTCGCGCATTGCTCCCCGGAGGCCTTCGATGGCCCGTCCGTCCATTTGCCGCCCGAGGGCGGCAGCCGCTTGGGCCCGCACCTCCCACTCGGAATCATGCAGACCCCTGAGCAGGGCAGGAACACAAGCCAGCGACCCGACTGTTCCGAGGGCGGCGGCCGCCCGGATCCGCAATTCGGCCTCATCCGACTCGAGCGCGGACAGCATTGCCGGCTCGGCGCGAACGTCGCCGATTATCCCAAGAACTCTCGCAATCAGCGGCAGATGGGCGGTGTTCGAAGATAGGTTGGGATCGCTGAGCAGGGCATATCGAGCCAGGTCGGGGACGGCAGCCGCTCCGAAGGACACCAGCGTGTCGCCGATCCGGCTGGCCCCCCACTCCGATTCCGTTTGCAGAGTCTCGAGCAAGGGCCGGACGGCTCGCGGATCCCCGATCTTGGCAAGAGCTCCGGCGGCCTGCCAGCGGATCTCATCAACCTTGTCCCCGAGCGCTTCAAGCAGCGCATCGGCGGAGGCCGGATCGGCAAACTCGGCCAGGGCTTTGACCGCCTGCACGCGGGTGTTGCGGCCTTTTGAGGTGCGGAGCTCGGTGACGAAACGTTCGACGATCCCCAACTCCCTGGCCAGACGGAGGAGGTTCTGACGCTCACCACCCTGCAGGAACTTCAAGAACTCGAGCAGGGTCTCGAGGAACACACCATCGGGTGACCAGCGGCGCAACATCTCCAGGGGATACCCGGAGCGGGTGGCCATCTCGCTCAGCGCCCCGATGTACGAGGCCCGCCGGAACTCATCGAACCGTTCACGGCGATGGCGGATCAGTTTGTAGACAAAGAGGCTCGAACCGGCAATTGCAGTTACTGCGCCGAGGATGGCAAGGATGGGAAGCATGAGTTCGCTCACGATTCACCCCACCCCGAAACGGAGGCGGCGCGCGAGCAGGCGGCCTCGCCGGTGCTGAAGAGCACGGCAGGCCGACGCGTCCACAAGTTGAGGGCGCACGACATGAATTCCTCCTGGCTTATTGCATCGGCACGCGAAGGAGGCCTATTGATGCGTTCGCGGGGGCAAATACATGCGGAAACCCAATGCACCGTGGTGAGAACGATCCCCCCTCCACCGAGACCTATCCGGTCTCGACACCTCCCCCTCACCGACGAGCTCCGCTCGTCAGGGGGAGGACGCCCTAAAGCTCCGGTTCGAAGCCCTGGGCGCGCAGGTGCACTTTCACCCGGGCCAGCAACTCCCTCACGCTGAACGGCTTACGAATGAAGTCGACCGCACCAAGTTCCAGGCAGCGGACGATGTCTTCTTCGGCGGTGAGCGCCGACACCATGATGACCGGCATGTTCTTGCCGTCGTCGATCCAGCGTTGCAGGACCTCCACCCCCAGAAGGCCCGGCATCACCTGGTCGAGCAAAACCAGATTGAAATCCGTGGTGACGTCCACTTCGAAGGCCTCGATACCGTCGTATACGGTGGTGATCTGCGCACCAACGCCTTCGAGGCTGCGAGCGATGAGCAGTGAAACCACACGATCATCCTCGGCAACCAGGACTTGCGGTCTACTCACAACGCCAAACCTTACTGTGAATGCGATCTGGAATCAGCACTGGCTATCGGTCCTCTGAGTTGGCATTGTCCACGAGCCATCGCACCACGGGCATGTACACCCTGTAGAAGAATTCGGTTTCCGGCGACTGCGGCAGAACCCGCATCAAGGCCGGAGAGCCTGTCATCCTTCGCAATGGGAACTCAACACTGTTCTCGGAAGCATCGGCGGCCAGGTAGAGGGATTTCTCGGTACGGACCAGGAAGGGCCATTCCGTCGGTATGCCCGCCTGACTGAGGAGAATACGACCGGATTCGTTCACCGGAAGCCGCATCAGCATGTCTACCTCTGTTCCGGGAGCGGCGGCGATGATCTCGAACCATCCATCCAGCCTCGCCGCCGCGGACCGGCCCGAGCCGGGGAGGGTCCCTTCAACGACCGGCAGTGGATCCGCCAACTCATCGGCGGTGAGCACCACCACCGAGGCACCTTCCGGTCCCGGCGCCAGCAGAACGATGCCCCCACCGGTGTAATCCCAGGTCCCTCCGGCCAGGGCCATCAAACGCTCAGGGACGGCGGCCAGATCATCGAAGGGCCGCCCCGCCCACCCGGTTCGCTCCACGCCGAAGAGTCCCTGGAGTCTCAGCGACGCCGGAGACGCCGTCGGTTCGCCAAAGATGTTGAACTCCCCAAATACCATGGTCCCCGAAGCGGCCCAGTCCAGAACGGTGTCGGCATCCTCTTCCCCGAACGCATCCGTTATGCGATTAGTGCCCTGGTCCGATACCTCGCCGTCGTCGTCGACGTAGACCCCGTAGGCATCGACCAGCATGATCAGATCCGGCGCGGTTGCAGGCCAGGCCCCGTGCGGGGCTCCACCGGGTCCTGCGCCTATGAAGGAATCCTCCTTGGCAAAGGGAACCTTCTCGTACTCGAGCACCAACCCGAGCGAGGCGTGCTCCAGATAGGAAGCGTCTGGAACGGTCTGGTCGTAGACCACCAGACTGAGCTTGCTTTCGGAACGCAGGGACCACACCAGCGCGGCGATACCGGGCCAGAGCAGCAACGGCAGCAGCAAGCCGAGCACCACCATCAGGATGACGAGATGGGTGGCGCGCTCGGTTCGACGAACCTCGGAACCGGCCAACGGGGCGTTCACAACAGGTATTTCGGTCTAATACCGGTCCGCATTGAGGAATCAGCAACCAGTAGCCAGTAGCCAGTAGCCAGTAGCCAGTAGCCAGTAGCCAGTGAGGCATACCACCTGATGGCGATGGGATCAGAACTGGAAACCGGTAACTGGTAACTGAGAACTGCGAGCGAAGCGAGCTGGGCCTTGCCTCAGTTCTCCGGGCCGCCGTTTTCGTCGTCGGAACCGGGGGTGGGTGAGAGACCCTGGAACGTTACTCGCGGACCGAGGACCACGTGTGGTCGGCCGGACATGAACCAGGCACCTGGTGTGTCCGGTTGGCTGGGAACGGCCAGGTTGACCAGCTCTTCGGTCAAGGCGGCGTCGATGGCAGCCATGATCGCGGCGGCTTCGTAGGGACCGGCGCCACCGGTAATCTCGATCTGGGAATCGTCAAGTTCTCCGGTGTTCTCAACCCCGGGTGAAGTGTCTGACTCAGGTTCTTGATCACTCATTGCAGTTCCACCAGTTCGATGAGCGTACCGGCCAGGGCCCGGGGATGCACGAAGGCGATCCGGTGCCCGCCTCCGCCTACCCGCGGATGATCGTCGATCAGCTCTACCTCCTCGTCGACCAGATGCCGCAGAGCTTCGTCTATCGAGGGAACTGCATAGGCAATGTGATGGAGGCCCTCTCCGTGTTTGGCCAGGAAGCGGCCAACGGGCGTGTCGGGGTGCAGGGGCGCCAGCAACTGCACATGAGAGGCGCCGATGGGAAGCATGGCCTCCTCCACCCCTTGTTCCTCGATGACCTCTCGGGACGCAGCCCGCACGTGGTATTGCCGTTCGTATTCGTCGAGCGCCTCGTCAAGATCATGCACGGCGATCGCCACGTGATCGATGTTGATCAACCTCATCCGGGCAGGCTACCCGCCCGATCCTGATCAGCCATGCCGCGGGTAGCCTGCGGAGCAGAGAGGAGTGAGCTATGGGTGCTGTAGTTACCGGAATCGCCAGAACGCCGCTCGGTAAATTCGGGGGCGGCCTCGCCCCTCTGCGTGCAGTCGAGATGGGTGGTGAAGCCATCCGGGAAGCCCTCCGGCGATCTGGGCTGGACCCTGCCATGGTTGATGAAGTGATCTTCGGGCAGGTCCTCCAGGCGGGCGAAGGACAGATCACAGCCCGCCAGGCGGCCGTTCGGGGAGGCATTCCGATGACTGTTCCCGCGACCACCGTCAACAAAGTGTGCCTCTCCGGCTTGACGGCCATCGCCATGGCCGACCGCTCGGTGCGACTCGGTGAGGCATCGTTCGTGGTCGCCGGAGGTATGGAGAGTATGAGCAACGCCCCTTATCTGACGGCGAACACCAGATGGGGAGCGCGGATGGGCGATGTGCAACTCGTCGATGTCATGATGCACGACGGGTTGTGGTGTTCGTTCGATCACTGCGCGATGGGTGAATCATCCGACCTGAAGAACGCCAAGCTTGGCATCACTCGCGAGGCCCAAGACGCGTGGGCGGCCGAAAGCCATCACCGGGCCGCTGAGGCCGTCGCGACCGGGGTCTTCGAGAGTGAGATCGTCCCGGTGAAGGTTCCGCAAAGAAAGGGCGACCCCGTCACCGTCGAGCTCGACGAGGGAATCCGGCCGGAGACCACCGTCGAAAAACTGAGCAAGTTGCGCCCGGCGTTCACGCCCGAGGGAACAACGACTGCCGCTAATGCCTCGCAGATCTCGGACGGTGCCGCTGCCGTCATCGTTGCGGATCGCGCTGCTGCGAAGGCTGCCGGACTCCCGATCCTGGCAGAGATCGTTGCATACGGCCAGGTCGCCGGATCCGACGCCACCCTGCAGGAACGGCCCGCCGAGGCTCTGGCCCTAGCTCTGAAGAAGGCGGGAATGTCCGCCGGAGACCTCGACCTGGTTGAGATCAATGAGGCGTTCGCAGCGGTGGCATTGTGGTCGGCTGACATGCTCGGCCTCGATCACAGCAAAGTGAACGTCAACGGAGGTGCAGTAGCGCTCGGTCATCCAATCGGAGCGACCGGGGGGCGTCTGATCGTTACGCTGGTGAATGAACTGAGACGCCGCGGTGGCGGTGTCGGCGCGGCCTCGCTGTGCGGGGGCGGAGGTCAGGGGGACGCATTGATCATCAACGTGGAGGGCTGAATGGCTGAGGTACCGGAACGCAATCTTGCTCTGGAGCTGGTGCGAGTGACGGAGGCGGCTGCCATGGCTGCCGCCCGCTGGCAAGGCCGGGGAGACAAGGAAATGGTTGATCAGGCAGCGGTTGATGGGATGAGGGCGATCATGGCCACCGTCGATATGGACGGCATCATCGTCATCGGCGAGGGCGAGAAAGATGAAGCCCCCATGCTGTACAACGGCGAGCGAGTCGGCAACGGACTCGGCATGGCGTTGGATGTGGCCGTGGATCCGGTGGACGGCACCACCCTGACCGCCGATGGCATGCCGGGCGCTCTGGCCGTCATCGGCATGGCCGAACGGGGCTCCATGTACGCACCGGGAAGCCTCGTCTACATGGACAAAATTGCAGTCGGGCCCGAGGCGGCCGGCATGGTGGACCTGGAAGCTCCGGTCGAACGCAACCTGACCCGGGTTGCCAAGGCCCTCAGCAAGGACATCAACGACCTGACCGCCATCATCCTCGATCGTCCCCGCAACCACGGCTACATCCAGGCCGTCAGGGAGGCCGGGGCCCGGATCCGGCTGATTCGTGACGGTGACGTGTCGGGAGCTATCTCCACAGTCCGGGAAGAGACCGGTATCGACATCCTGCTCGGGATCGGAGGATCACCCGAAGCCGTTATTGCCGCCTCGGCGTTGGCCTGCATGGGCGGTGAGATCCAATGCAAGCTCTGGCCGCGTGATGAGAGCGAGCGTCAATACGCCCTCGAGAACGATCTCGATCTCGATCAGATCCTCACAACCAGGGACCTGGTCGACTCCGACAATGTGTTCTTTGCGGCGACCGGCGTAACCGACGGCGAGTTACTCGATGGGGTGGACTACTACGCCAACGGCGCCCGGACCCATTCGGTGGTGATGCGTTCGCGCACCGGGTCCATCAGGTTCATCGATACACACCACGACCTCCGCAAGCTCAAAGCCCTCAGCGCGGTCGAGTACGGATAGGGACCTCCCCCCTGGCGAGCGGAGCGAGTCGGTTGGGGGGAAGTGTCGAGCCCGAGTAGGGGTCGACGGAGGGGGGATGGTGCTCACCACCAGAGCCCCCGCCGTCCACCCTCCCCCTAACCGCCTACCGCCGGGGCATTCAATCGATCGCACCCCCAACCCGGAGGGCCTCCATCAGTGATGTCGCCACCGGCACCCCGGCGGCGACAAGTTGATCGAGGGGATGCGCCCCGCCGTTGTACAGAACACAGTTGAGACCGAGGGCTTCGGCAGCTGCAGCGTCGTCGAGAGCGTCCCCAACGACAAGTACCTCGGCGGGTTCGATCGGCCTGGAAAGGTCGGCCGCCACAGACCGTATGTGTCCGTCCAGGTAGGCCTGCTTGCGGTCGCCGGGGGTTCCTCGCAGCCCGTCGACCCGGATCAGGAAATCACCGAGGTCGAAGCGTTCGACCTGAGGAACCAGTTCATCGTGCCAGTACATCGACAACAGGGACTGGGTGAGCCCGGCCTCGTGGGCCGCGGCGATCGCCGCTCGGGCATCTTTGGCCAACGCCGCAGTCTCCACCCGGCGGCGATACGAATCATGGAACGCCAGATCGAAAGACAGCCACTCCTCTTTCTGTATCGGCCGTCCAAGCAGGCGTTCATAAAAAAGGAGTACGGGGCGCGTGTAGTGCGCCCCGTACTCCTCAATGGTGATCGGATGGCGATCTACCGTCGCCAACGTATCGTTAACGGCTGCCACGACGACGGCGAGGTCATCGAGCAGAGTTCCATTCCAGTCCCAAACGATATGACGCACCGCCGGGACACTAGACAACGCTTTCCGTAGAGGCGGCCCGGCACCAACCAGGCCGCCCCGGAAACCGTGTAGTCGGTTACTTACTCGGCGACGCGATCCTTCAGGCCCTTGGCCGGACGGAACTTCGCGTGCTTCTTGGCTGCGATATGAATCGCTGCACCGGTTGCCGGGTTACGACCCATACGGGCCTTGCTCCGGCTGGTGTAAAAGGTGCCAAAGCCTGAGACTCGCACTTCGCGGTCGGCATCGAGCTCGACGGCAATAATGCCTTTGCCGGAGTCACTGCTGAAGATCGCATCAATCACGTCCGCGGCCTTGGCCTTGGACAGATCTGTCTTCTTCGCCAGCTTCTCCGCCATCTCGGTTTTGTTCACTCCGCCTCCCCTCATCGTTGCGGCCGGCGTTTCCGGCTCTCGCGTGGGTACCGCTTGCTAAGCGGTATCTGATGAAAACTACAAGGTTTACCTAGGTTTTTCGAGGATCTCCGCTGTCAGCGACCGGTCCCGACGGTATCCGCCAACCCGGCCAAGCGGGTGTCGTAGACGGCCCCGAGGGTCTTCCACCCGAACTTCGACATGGTCGGGGCGAGTTCTGCGGTCACCGACCGGACCTCGGAACGGTGGGTGAGCGCCCATCGAAGCTGGACGGCCAAGGCTTCGTCATCGTCGTATAGACAAGCAGCGTGATATGCGCCCGGAATCAACTCCGGGTAGGAAAGCCGGCGGGGCAGGATCGGAAACGCACCAGCTGCAATCGCCTCAACAACGGCAACTCCGAAGAACTCATGGAGGGCCGTGCTGACCACCACATCGGCGCGGGACAGCGCCTCAACATATCCCTCGGGACGCAAAAACCCCTGGTAGAGGAGCCTTTTTCCCAGACGCTGCTCTGCCTCTATGAACTCGGCGGGGACGTTGCGGAAGTTCTCACCCGCCAGGATCACCTCGAAGTCGAGATCCTCGTCCATCAGTTGGTAGAGCGCTCGAAAGAACGCTGCCGGGTTCTTGTCGTACTCCCACCGCTGATTCCACAAGACCACCGGGGGACCGTCAGATTGGGGCCGCTCGACCAGGCGCCCCAGGTCTACCCCCACCGGCAGAACCTCCGACCGATCCCGGACCGCAGCAATCGATTCGACGTGAGTGAAATCCGGTAGGCCCGCCAGAAAACCGGGCAGCACGGAGTAAAACTCCGCGAAATGAAAATCTGAATTGAAGAGCACCAGATCGGCGGTTGCCGCACTCGACCAGTTCGTGAAGCCGTATGAGTGGTCCACAAATGCGCCCGGTTGCGGCGGATAGGTGAGCTGATTCTCATGCATATAGAGCGCGACTGCGGGCGATCCGAGCACGTCGCGGGTCAGGCTGAGAAACGTGGGAAGGTCGAGCATGTCGGACGCCAGCAGGACGTCGGGTCTGCCCCGCTCGGCGATGAGTTCCCGGGCTCGGCCTGCCAGAGTCAAAGCCCCCCCGCGCATCCGCCACTTCCAGAACCGGGCCGGAAGCGTGAGGAGATCTACCTGGTATGCGCTCGCTTGGGCGTACCCCTCGGCCCAGGCGGCGTGCGACCCCCCGAAGTATGGCTCTACGAGAAGGATGCGGAGATCAGTCATCAGTTATCAGTGTCTACCACTTACTGACGACTGAGAGCGAGCCGTAGGCGAGCGACTGGACCCACGTTGTTGGGAACGGGCCCCCTCCCCGCCTTCGGCGGTGCTCCCCCCTCCCGGCTCCGGCTGCGCCTGCGCCTCAGGGGGGAGACTCGAAGCGAAGCCTCGCTTACAGCTTCTTTCTGTACACCCGGTGGTTCTTGTGGGGGACGCCGCCGATTTTGACGAGGTCACTGCGCATCTTGACGGCCGACTCGGCAATTTGGGTCATTTCATAGCGTCTGAACCCGGCGGCCTTGAACGTCTGGACTATCTCGTGGTAGAGCAAGGCGTTTCCGCCCCTCTTCTGAAACTCGGGCAGGATGCCGATGCCGTTGGCCACCACCCACTCTTTGGTACGCATGGCCCGCAACAGCGACACCAACCCGAATGGAAGCAACCGTCCCCCGGCCTTCTGCATGCCACCCGATATGTCGGGAAAGGCCAGGAGGAATCCGACGATCCGTTCTCCCTGGGTAATCAGCTTGATGAGGTCCGGTCGGACCACGACCATGATGTTGGCAACGATGAAGTCGATCTCGGCGTCGGTCAGCGGGACATACTCCCAATTGTCAACAAACGAGTTGTTGTAAGCACGGGCAATCCGTTCCGCCCACTCCTTGATTTCCTTCTTGGAAGAGAACGTTCTGATCGTCAGACCACTCCGTTCCTTGGTGCGTGACGCCACGCTCTCGATCCGTTGGTCGAGTTCCCACCCAACGGCATCGATGATGTGCGTGATGAAGTCCACTTCCTTCTTGAATCCCGCCCGGGTCGCCATATCGATGTAATAGGGAGGGTTGTAGGCGAGCATGGTCATGGTCTGGCGGTGCTCGAAGCCCTTCACCAGGAAGCCGTATGCGTCAAACGGCCCAAGACCTTTTGGTCCGACAACAGCGGTCAACCCCCGATTCGATGCCCAGCTACAAGCGGCCTCGAAGAGGGCCTGGGCGGCTTCCGGATCGTCGACGCACTCGAAAAGGTAGAACTGACCTTCGCGCGTCTTGTGGTACTCGTTGTACCGCGTGTTCTCCAGAGCGGCGATGCGACCGACGTCGTGTCCATCACGAACCGCAATGAAAAAGTCGGCTTTCGAGTGCTCGTAGAACGGATGCTTGCGCGGGTTGAGCATGGCGTTCATATCGAGACGGATCGGTGGGACCCAATTGGGATAGTCCTCGTACAGGCGGTAGGCGATGTCGACAAAACGGCGAACCTGAGAACGTCTCGAGATGTCTACTTTTTCGATCCTCAGCACGAGTACACCCCCGGGTGGAAAATCATTCTCCCATCTTGGCCAATTGTCTCGCTTCCAGCGTTGTCGAAACCAGGAACACAACAATAAGGGCTACGCCCAGACCCCCGATGGCGAAGTCGTAGATGCTGACGTCACCAAACCACAGGGTCACGTCACGCACCCCGACGAAGAACAAGACGGCGTTGAAAAGAATGATGATCAGGCGTACCTCGGTCGGACCGAAACGTCCGTATGAGATCCGGAACTCTCCGGTGACGTAGGTCCGGACATACACCAGGACCGACATGAGCAAGTACCCGATCAGGGCCACCGCGGCAACCTCAAACGTCACATAGGGCGACAATCCCAGCCCGAATACGATCAGTGTTTCGCTGATGGCGTCCATCGTGTGGTCGATGAAGAACCCGAACTTGGGGCGTTCGATCTTGCGGTAGCGGGCCAGGGTCCCATCGAGGCTGTCGCCGAACCAGTTGAGGACCAACCCGAGGCTCGCCAACCACAGGAAGGCGGCAGCCGACGCACTCGCCCAGTATCCGGCGAACGTCATCAGAGAACCGAACATGCCGATAGCCGTCAGCACATCCGGTGTTACCCATGAGGGCATACGCTCGGCCAGCCACTGCAGTGCGGGCCTCTCCAGCGGACCGAGCAGAATATCGTTGACCCGTTGGTGGGGTTTCGGTTCGCTCATAGCCTCTCCCCGGGAGATTGACCGACATCGGACGCCCTGCTGGTGGGCCAGACCGGGAAGAACATCAGCCATTGATCGGGATTGGCGCGAATGGCATCCTCAGCCTGTTGGAGAATCAACGACGTGACGTGGTCGACGTCACCCGGAGGATCGGCACAGTCGATCGGCTCGTTGAAACGAATCTCGTACCGACCGCCGGGAGTGCGCTCCACCCACACGAAGAAGAGCAAAGCGCCCGTCGCAAACGCCATCTTTGTGTAGCCGTTCCATAGGCGGGTCGACCGGCCGAAGAACTGCACTTCAGCGGCCTTGCGGCCGGGGGGGACCGGACGATCCACTGCGGTGAACACGACGCCGGCCGATTCGAGCCGCGCGTTTGCCTGCGCCAGGGCCTCTTTGGAGCCGGGCGTGATCACCAGACCGTGATCTTTGCGGAGTTCATTGACCAGGCGATAACCGGCCGGAGGCGCCGCATAGGAGATGACCTGAACCTGGAAATCTGTAACCGTGAACGCCACTCCGGCGAGATCGAGGGCACCCAGATGTGCAGAAACGGCCACCATGCCGCGTCCGGCCGCCGCTTTCTCTTCGAACATTTCGAGGAGTTCGGGGGGTAGATAGACGAGCTCGCCCAGGGCTTCCCGCCCGTGCGCCACCTTGTGAAAGAACTCAAAGCTGGCGATACCTGCGTGATACAGGACCCGGGCAACATGTGCGTTGAGAGCCGGGTCTTCTTCTGAAGTCTCGAGGACCACGGCCAGGTTGGACTTGACCGCAGAAACCATGCGGGATTTCTTCCGGCGGGCCGACAACTTCGCGATGCCCGTGATTCCAGCGGATGCAAGACGAGGTGGCACCACCTTCCCCAACCACAACGCGGTCCGCAAGCCCTTGTCCGTGTTCAAGTAGTCCTGGAGACGACTCACGACAACCCGCCTCTGGCGTTGATCACCTAGATCTCCTGCCGTCCAACCAAAGCACGCCCCAGTGTGAGCTCATCGGCGTAGTCGAGATCGCCGCCGACCGGCAGACCGCTCGCCAGTCTCGTCACCAGCACGCCCAAAGGTTTCAGCTCGCGGGCGATGTACATGGCCGTTGCGTCACCCTCGACTGTCGGGTTGGTGGCCACGATCAATTCGGTGATGCCCTCATTGGGAATCCGGTCACGCAATTCGGCGAAATGCAGCTGACCCGGCCCGACACCGCCGATAGGGGAAAGGGCCCCACCCAGAACGTGATATCGGCCCCGGAACTCCTGTGTCTTTTCGACCACGACAATGTCCTGGGCTCGTTCGACGACGCACACCGTCGTCGGATCACGGCGCAGATCGCGACAAATCGAGCACTCCTCGGTCCCGGTCACGTTGAAACACCGCGAGCATTCCTTGACCTGTTCCCGCATGTCGATGATGGCTTGAGCCAACCGGCGAGCATCCGCCTGCTCAACGACCAGCAGATGAAACGCGAGGCGCTGGGCCGACTTGCGGCCGATACCCGGCAGACGCGACAACTCGTCGATGAGACGTTGAACCGGGCCTTCGAACATCAGCCCAGCAACCCGCCCAGATCCAGTCCTCCTGCGATTCCCCCCATGCCGGACTGAGCCGCGTCGTTGGCGGCAGCGAGGGCCTGGTTGGTGGCTGCGACGATCAGATCACCGAGAATCTCAGCGTCCTCGGGATCGATTACCTCAGGGTCAATCTCAACCGAAACGAGGGATCCGTTCCCTTTCACGGTGGACTTCACGACGCCGCCACCGGCGGTGCCCTCAAAGGTCTGGGCCGCCAGCTTCTCCTGCTGTGCTGCCATTTGTTCCTGCATTTGCTGCGCCTGCTCCATCAGCTTGCGCATGTCCTGTGGTCGCATTCCCATGGCGGCAAGAGTAGTAGTTACTCGCCCATCGTTCTTGTTCTTGATCGCCGCTTGGCCGTGCTTGAAGAAACTGGCGACTGGAAACCGGCTCGGACGTCTCCAATGTCTTCAGTCGTCCGTGACGATCTCCTCGATCACCTGGCCACCCAACAAACCCTCAACAAGAGCATCCGGATCGGTGAGACCGGAGGGAGCGTCCAGCATTTGGTGCTTCTCGGGAACGACGTCTGCGTCATCGGGGTCGGCCGGGCTGCCCGCCCCACCGCTCCCCGACCGGAACTGGATCCGGATGGATCCCCCCAGCAGTTCAGCGGCGCGAGCTTCGATGACCTCCCTGACCATCTCGTCGTCCTGCAGCTGTGCAAGGTGGAAGGACAGGTGGTCCGGGAGGTACAACGTCACGGTGGAACCTTGCACGCTGCCCGGGCTGGCTTCTCGAAACAAGGCCTGGCGGCGTGGTCCGAGGTCATCCCGGACTCCGGCAACCAAGGCCGGCCATACCGACTCGAATTGACCGAGGGTCAAATCCCCAATTGCCTCCAGGGCCTTTGCCGGTACCGGCTCAACTGCCGCTATTCCATCATCGGGGGCAGCCGGCTGATTCGCCGGTTCGGCCGCCTCTGCCGGTGGCGACGCCAGCGAGGGCTCTTCATCTGTGGCTCCGGGCGATCCATCGGGGACGACCGGGGACGGTTCGCGCGCCGCCGGCGTTGCGGTTGCGGCCACGGGCCTAGCCACGGCTGGAGGCGAAGTGCCGAGACGCCGAACCCGCTGCTCGAGCTGATCGACACGGGCAGCCAGAGAAGCAGGATCACCGGCTGTTTCGGGTCGCGTCAGCTTCAGCAGGGTGATCTCCACCATGAGCCGCTCCTCGCGACCTTCCCGCAACCTCAGCAGAGCTTCTGCGAGATGGTCGACGATCCGGAGCACCTCGGTGGCAGGCAATTCCTTCGAAACTCTGGTCCAGTCCGCCAGCACGTCGGCAGATTCGTCAACCACTTCAGCGAGGTTGGGAGCGTAGTGCGCCAGAAACACGCCCCGGTAGAAAGCGATACCTTCACTCACGAACCGGCGCAGATCCACACCCTCCGCGGAGAGCCCGGCCACCATTTCGATTGCGTCACGGGCATCCTGCTGGACGACGGCTCGCGCCAACCGGGCGAAAACCTCAGTGTCGGCCAGGCCGAGCGCCCGATTCACGCCCCGCACTTCGACCGATCCGTCACCGAGGGCGGCTACTTGCTCGAGCAAGCTCAGCGCATCTCGCACCGACCCCCGGGCGTGCCGGGCGACGGCCGTCAGGGCCGCCGGTTCGACCTGGTACTTCTCAGCACTGCTGATCGTTTCGAGATACCCGGCCAGCTGCTCGACGGCGACGTTGTGGAAGTCGAACCGCTGACTCCGGCTGCGGATCGTGTCGAGCAGTTTGTACGGCTCGGTGGTGGCGAGAACAAAATGGACATGCGGGGGCGGTTCTTCAAGAGTCTTCAGCAGAGCATTACCCGCCGCCTTCGACAGCATGTGCGCCTCGTCGAGTATGAATACCCGTTTGGCTCCGCCCACCGATGCGACGGTGGTCACGCTGACCCGGATATCTCTGATGTCGTCGACCGAGTTGTGTGAAGCAGCATCGAGCTCGATGACGTCGAGCGACGACCCCTCGGTCACCGCAACGCATGAGTTGCACGTGTTGCACGGCTCGCCTTCCGCTCCGAGATTGGTGCAGTTCAACGCCTTGGCGATGATCCTGGCGGTGGTGGTCTTTCCGGTCCCGCGGGGGCCGGCGAAGAGGTAGGCATGGGCCACCTTTCCGTTCTGGACTTCGCGTGCGAGCGTTTCGGTCACATGACCCTGACCGATGATGTCTTCGAACCGCTGCGGGCGATACTTCCGGTAAAGGGCCTGATATTCCACGACGGCGATGGTACCCGAGTTCTCCGTTCTCGGTTCTCGGCGATCAGATCAGCCAAACATGGGTCGCATCATGGACTGACAACTGATGACTGATGACGTCGTTCAGTTCTTCGTCTATTCCGCCGATGACCCACAATGGGGATACGTCCTGGCTGTGTTGGACTTCGCCGCGAACAAAGGGCGACTGATTGATTGAGAGAAGATGACTGAAAACTCCCATCCTTCCGTGTGGGCCAAAGGTCTCGTTCGCCGGTTTGGCAGCAAAGTGGCCGTCGATGGCGTCGACCTTTCCATCGGACGCGGCGAGTTCTACGGATTGCTCGGCCCCAATGGAGCCGGCAAGACAACCACGATCAAGATGATCGTTGGATTGCTCCGCCCAACCGCAGGCACCGCCGGAATCAACTCGCTCGACACCTGGCGCCAACCGCTCGAGGTGAAGCGGAGGATCGGCGTGCTGCCGGAGGAATTCAACCTCTACGAGCGTTTGACCGGAGCCGAACTGCTCGACTTCACCTCGGCCATCCACCGCCTCCCGAGAGACGCTGCAGTGCAAAGACGCCGTGAACTGCTCCACCTGCTCGATCTCGATGATGCAGCTTCCGATCTGGTCGCCGATTACTCGCGGGGAATGCGCAAGAAACTGGCCCTGGCTGCAGCCGTCATCCACGCCCCTCCCGTGCTGTTTCTCGACGAGCCTTTCGAAGGCGTCGACGCTGTGAGTGCTCGCCTTATCCGCGGATTGCTCCAGCAGTACACGGCTCGCGGAGCAACGATTGTGTTCTCCTCCCACGTGATGGATCTGGTCGAACGGCTCTGTACCCGGATCGGAATCATGATGCACGGCAAGCTGGTCATAGAAGCCACCCCCGCGGAACTGCGCCAGACCTATGGAGTCTCCTCTGTCGAAGACGCATTCCTTGAAGTAGTCGGTGCCACAGACATGGATGAGGGATTGGAATGGTTGGGCGCCTCGTCTGGCTGAAATGGCGGCTGCTGGTCAACGGCGTGAGGGCCGACCGGCAGCGAGCCTTCGGACTCCCGGTCGTGACGATCGGGGTGACCGCGATCGGGTTCTGGCTCGCCGCCAGATACGGCGGGACCGCTGGTGATATGTCGGAGCAGGCAGCGGGTGAATTCACGCTCTGGGTGATGCTCATCGCCTGGCTGACCTGGACCACCCTCCCCGTATTGCTGTTCCCTCTCGACGAGACCCTGGACCCGGCGCGTTTCTCGCTCGCTCCGGTCAGCCGGACACAATTGATGGCAGGCCTGACGGCAGCCGGGTTGATAACCCCGACGATCGTCGTACCCGTTCTGGTGCTCGCAACCAATGTCGGGCTGTTTCCCGGCCCTTCGACGGCGCTCGTTGCCCTCATCGCCGGAGTGCTGCTTTTGCTACACCTTATTGTCGGAGGTCAGACCTTCACGGCGCTCGTGTCCCTGGTCCTCCGCAGCCGGCGCGGTCGTGACCTCGCCGTCGTTATCGTTTCCTCACTCGGCCTGCTCGGGTTCGCCCTTCAACAAACGATCGCCACGGCCATCGGTGAGTACGGACTGGCCGGAGCCGTCCAGGTGTACAGCCTCTCCTCCTGGTGGTGGGCACTGCCTCCGGTGGCCGCGCAGCATGCCGCGGTAGCCGCAGCGGCTGGATCGTGGGGACAGGCCCTCCTGGGGCTCACTGTCTCCGCAGGCTGGTTGCTGGCCATCGTGTCTCTTTGGAACCGGCTGCTGCTGCGTCTGGTCACGACTCCGGGTTCGAGCCCCCTCCGCGCCAGCACGCGGGTACGGCAATCCATGGCCGACCGGCCCGGTTGGTCACCAATCCTGGCTGTGGCCCGCAAGGAGCTCCTCTTCTATGTGCGTGACCCGCGGCTGAGAATGGTGTGGACGGGCGCCGTCATCTTCCTGGGCGTAATTGTTGCCACACTCCTGATCGGGACAACGCAGTTGAGTGACATCCAGCGCGCCGGCTGGCTGCCCATGATCGGGCCGATGGTGGTGATCTTCATCGGGCTGCCGGTCGCCCTCAATCAGTTCGGCTGGGAGCGAAACGCATCGTCGTTCCTGTTCGCTCTGCCGGCGGGACCGCGCCAGCTGCTCCTCGGGAAGAACCTGGCCACCGGAACTGCCCTGTTCGTAGAAACGCTCACGTTGTCGGTCATACTCGCCTGGGTCAGTGGTGGATGGGAAACACTCCCCATGGTTCCGCCGCTGGCTCTCACCGCCATCGGCTGTCAGCTGGCCGTGGGGAACATCGTTTCCGTGCTCGCTCCGCTGCGGCTGCCGGATATGGGTACCGACCTTTTTGCGCAAGCGACCGAGCAGGGCTGCCTGGCGATCACGGCGCAAATGGTCTCCTTCTTCATCATCGGTCTCCTGATGACCCTTCCGGCGAGCGCCTACGTCCTGGTCGTCGAGTTCGGCCAAAATCTGAATCCGGTTCTGGTCTCGATCGCATCCCTGGTCTACGGCTCGATCATCTATCTCATCGGGTTGTGGCTGGCAGCCAGGGTGCTGCGAAAGCGGGTTCCCGAAATGGTGTCCATGGTGCAGACGGTGTGAGAGCCAGCGAAGCTCGCCTTACAGTCATCAGTTGTCAGTTGTCAGTTTCCTGATTAACCCCCAAATCATTCTCTTGACCTCCGTCGTCCTTCTCCTCAACTCCTCATAGGCCCTCCAGGGGAGGAGGTCTAGGTCCCGGGCCTAGAAGAAGCTGATACTCGAGTTCGCTGGCCGATCCGCCGGCGATAGTGAGAAATCTCCTGAATCACCTCGGCTGTTTCGACCGCACCCCTCGGACTGATCAACTTATGACTATCGGCCAAACGATCTCACGTACAATCCCTACATGGAGAGCTTGCGGCTCGGTATCGATCTTGATGGGGTGGTGGCCGATTTCGTGGCCGGTTGGATCAGCCGGTACAACCAGGAATTCGAGGCCGACCTCACACCGTCGTCGGTGCAGACCTGGGACGGCTTGCACACACTCACCCATTTCCGCGATGCGGACGAATTCTGGAGATGGGCCAGCGACCACGGCCGCGGAAGCGTATTCCGTCACCTCGAGACATACGAGGGAGCAACGGACGCTCTCGGCGAGCTCGCCGGGCAAGGCCACGAGATCGTGATCATCACCTTGAAACCGGAATGGGCGGTCCACGACACGTTCGCCTGGATCGCCGACCACAAGATTCCCACTCGCGAAGTGCACATCACGGCAGAGAAATGGGAAGTGTCCTGCGATATCTACCTTGACGATTCCCCGGCGCAACTGGCCCGGTATCTCGAGAAGCGATCCGATCGGCTGGTCTGCCGGTTTGTCCGCCCCTGGAACGCTCCGGTTGCGGGCGCCCACGACATTTCCACGTGGAGTGATTTCGTCAAGTTCGCCGGAGCTCGCGCCAGGACGGAATAGAACACTGCTCCATCATGCTCCGCCGACTGGGAGACCACCGCCTTTGCGTACTACCCTTTGATTCGCGGCAAAGGCCGCGCTGGAACCTGCCAGATACGGGAGGAGTACGTTCGAAATGAAGTTCACCAAGGTACTGGTGCTTCTGTTGGTGCTGGGTCTGATCGCCGCTGCATGTGCGGGCGAAGCCGACGAGACCACCACCACAGCCGCGCCCGGAACAACGGCCGCAACAACAACCACCACCGAAGCAACGACAACCACTGAAGAGCCGATGGCAGCAGTAGGTTCTGCGGAGAACCCGATCAAGGTGCTTTTCGTTCCTTCGGTGAGCAGCGAAGAGATCATCGCCGGTGGCACGCTGCTTGACGAAACACTTTCGGCGGCAACGGGCCTCGAATTCGAAGTCAGCGTCGGCTCATCCTATGCAGCCACTATCGAAGAGATGTGTGCGTCCCCTGACAGCACCATTGGCTTCATTCCTGCCAACGGATATGTACTTGCCAATGACCTGTGCGGCGTCGAGATGGTGCTGAAGTCGGAGCGTTTCGGGTACGACGTCTACTGGACACAGTTCATCGTCGCTCGCGACAGTGACATCAATTCCGTAGCGGATCTGGCCGGCAAGAAGTGGGCCTACCCGGATGCCACATCGACGTCCGGATTCCTGCTTCCGTCGGGTCTGTTCGTCAGCGAAGGCATCGAGATCACCGATTCGTTCGCAGCGGGCGGTCACTCTGAGGTTGCGCGTGCCGTTTACAACGGCGAAGCGGACTTCGGCACGACTTTCTACAGCCCGTACATCGACGTCGACGGTGTGAGTCAGTGGGATGACGATCCCGCCAATGCAGATGTCACCAATTTCGACGACTGCGAAGTCGTGACGGCTGCCGACGCGGTCGGCAAGTTCGGCGAAGGTGACCTTGTGTGTGGTGACCTCGAGGTTCGCGATGCTCGCCGCAATATCCGCGAGGAAGCTCCCGACGTGATCGCCAAGGTGAAGATCATCGGTTTGTCGGATCCGATCCCGAACGACGGTGTCGCATTCGGCCCGGACTTCCCTCAGGATCTGCAGGACGAGATCGTCCAAGCGTTGCTCGACTATGCCGCTAGCGATTCCGAAGGGTTCGCCACGGCGTTCGATGCGTACAGCTGGGACAACGTGTTGCCCACGGATGACTCGGAGTTCGACTCCATTCGGGCGTTGCTCCAGGCGCTCGACTACGGAATCGACGACTTCTAAGCAAGATATGTTGATGCTATGACACGCTCGGGCGGGGCATCGCCCCGCCCGAGCGGCTTTCTGGGTATCGTCGCAGATCAGAACGGACGAACAACCAAAGAGAAGGAGACGGTGGAGTTGTGCTGAAGGTTGAGCATCTCACCAAGATCTACGATGGCGGCGTCCTTGCTCTCGAGGATGTCAGCTTCGAAGTTCCGGACGGCCGATTCCTCGCAGTGATCGGACTGTCCGGATCGGGCAAGTCAACGCTCCTCCGATGCATCAACCGGCTGATCGAGCCAACCGAGGGTCGGATCTCCTGGAATGGAGAGGACATCACCACCGCCTCGCAGGAAGACCTGCGCCGCATCCGTCGGCGGATCGGTATGGTCTTCCAGCATTTCAACCTGGTTGAGCGGTCCAAAGTGCTCACCAACGTTCTTTCCGGTCGCCTCGGTTACACCAACCCGGCTCTGAGCCTCATCAATCGGTACTCCAAAGAAGATGTCGAGAGGGCGTACGCACAACTCGACCGGGTGGGTTTGCGGGAGAAGGCCAAAAACCGCGCCGATGAGCTCTCCGGCGGCCAAAAACAGAGGGTGGGGATAGCTCGAGCGATGATTCAGGCTCCGGAACTGATTCTGGCCGACGAACCCGTCGCCAGCCTGGATCCGGTTCTGGCTCACAGCATCATGCAATACCTGGAAACGATCAACGACGAAGACAACGTCACGGTGCTCTGTTCTTTGCACTTTCTCGATCTCGTTCATCGCTACGCAGACCAGGCGATAGCTCTCAACGAAGGCCGGCTGGTATTTGAGGGTCCTCCTTCGGAAATCGACGATGCGAAATTCAAGGAGATCTACGGCAAGGAGGCGGAACGTGTCGGATAGCGGGCCCACCATCGTCCCTCCCAAACCGAAGCGCTCCGGCCGGCGATGGCTCCTCATTATCCTCGGAATCTCACTGGCCTTCCTGGCGTACGCCTTCAGTGTTGAGGCGACCGACGTCGATCTCTCGCAGATCAAGGACGAAACCCGCCGTGAGCAGCTCTTTCGTATTCTGCGTGCCCTCGCGCATCCTGATCTCGTGACCTACGACATCCAGGAGATCCTCGTGACGGCCGATCTCTATGTTCCCTGCTCGGCTGCGGCGGCCGAGGCCGACCAGACCGAGCCCTACATCGTGGTCAATCCCACCTGTGGCAACCCCGGGGACATCGTCACGGTTGAGGGTTTCGGCTTTGAGGCAAACACATCCGCCGGTCTCGACTTCATACCCGACTCGGAGTTCGCCATCACGCTGACCCTGGCCCGCTTCGACACCGACGCCGATGGCCGCTTCTCCCTTGAAGTCGAGATACCTGCCAGAGAGTCGGAGAATCCTCAGCAAATCCAGGCGCGGACAAAAACCCGGGTGGGGACATGGACTAACCGCGTTTCGGTGTGGACCGACAACAACGAGAACGGTATCGAAGACACAGGAGTCGTCCCGGACTCGGGCGAGTTGACCATCGACGTCACGACCGGCCGCGTGCAGGTCATCGGAGCCATCGCCTTGGTGAGCCCGGACGACCTGGTTCAGTTCTTCTCATTCGGCAACGATGCCATCCCTCGTTCCGGTCCCGCTCAAGGTGAGATACCCGTTGATGTCGGAGCCAGCCTCAGCCAAACCTTCAGCGGCGATGTCATGGGCAGAGAAGCTGAGGTGGTCATTAGCTCGGTCGCTTTGGATACCGACCTGCCCCAGGCAACTGTCTCCGCCGAACCCGGCACCGATCTCAACGAATGGCAGGTTGTCGTTTACGACACCGAGGAACTCAACCGCTTCGATCGGACTCCGCTGGGCGACCTCTTCGCAAAGTCGCCACGGCTCTCCGAAAACGCTCTCAACACCTGGGAAAAGATCGTAGAGACAGTTGCCCTGGCATTCTTGGCGACCACAGTCGGCTTGCTGCTGGCCGTCCCGCTGAGCTTCCTGGCGGCCCGAAACCTCATGCGAGATATCAGCACCCCGGTGACGAACCTGTCCTTGAACATTCTGGCTGTGCCTACCGGCGTCATTGTCGGCGCATTACTGTCCGGATGGGCAAGGGACATTGCCGGACTGTTGACCGACAGTTGGGTTCTGACGCTCGTGGGCCTGGTCGTCATCCCGCTGGCCATCTTCCGAGCATTCAGATGGGCCATCCCACCGATAGAGGACGAACCACCAACCACGGCGGAAAAGACGGCTCGAGGTCTCGTCCTGGTTGTCGCCGCCGTCGCCGGCATCGTCACTCTGTTTCTGCTATCCGAATTATCCATGGACGTGGGTGGATTCCTGCAAGACAACCTGGGGATCTTCGGATTCCTCGGTCGGTTCATCGCCACAATGGGCGAACTTCTCACGACCGCCTTGACGATTGTCGGCGCTCTCCTCGGTGCCGGGGTTTTCATAAACCTGGCCGGTCGCCTCGGCTATGCGATGCGCACGCGGCTCCCAGCCGGGCTCGTCCGAACGATCAATCTTCCCCTGGCTGCTGCGGCCGGTGGAGCAGTTGCCGTGTTCATCGGACTTGTCGTCGAGTGGTTCTATGAGATCGACAACCCGACCCGGACACTATGGATCCCCCTGGCCATTGGTGCGGTCATTGGTCTGGGCCTGGCAATTCGGGCGTATCGCAAGGATTCCGTCAGCGTCGGCCTTGTCATCTATTACGCCGCTCGCACCCTTTTCAATACGCTCCGGTCGATCGAGCCGCTCGTCATGGGTATCGTCTTCGTCGTATGGGTCGGTTTTGGGCCGTTCGCCGGATCGTTGGCTCTCGCCCTACACACAACAGCAGCCCTCGCCAAGTTGTACTCGGAACAGGTGGAGAGCATCGCATCGGGACCGCTCGAAGCGGTTCGGGCGACGGGAGCAACCAGACTGCAGACGATCGTCTACGCCGTCGTACCGCAGATCGTCCCGCCGTATATCTCGTTCACGATGTATCGGTGGGACATCAACGTACGTATGTCGACGATCATCGGTTTCGTCGGCGGTGGTGGTATCGGGTTCCTGCTGCAGCAGAACATCAACCTGCTCCAGTACCGGGCAGCTGCGGCGCAGATGCTGGCCATCGCCATCGTGGTGGCATCCATGGACTACATCTCGGCGCGACTGCGAGAGCGGCTGGTCTAGTGGAAGGAGGCGGATGTGCCGCCTCCTTCTTGCTTCTTCCCTCTGCCCCAAACGTCTCCCCCCTCTGACGAGCGGAGCCCGTTTGAGAAAAGGGGGAAGTGCCTGAGCGCAGCGAAGGCGAGACGGGGGGCCGGGAGCCAAGCTCGTATGCGACCTAGTCTTGCGTTATGACTTCAATGAAACGGCGAACCCGGGAGGTTCGCGAGCAGGAGGAACGCGATCTGCTTTCTCCGGCGGCCACGCTGTCGACCGACACCCAGGGCCGCGAGCACGAAGAGGAACCGGATCCGTACCGAACTGCTTTCGAGCGTGACCGGGACCGGATCCTCCATTCGAAGGCGTTCCGGCGTCTCAAGCACAAGACCCAGGTGTTCATCAACCCGGACGGCGATCACTTCGTCACCCGGCTCACTCACACTCTCCAGGTGACCCAGATCGGCCGGGCGATGGCAGCTTCCCTGGGCCTCAACGAAGCGCTGACCGAAGCGATCTGTCTGGGGCACGACGTCGGCCATTCGCCCTTCGGCCACACTGGGGAAGAAGCCCTCACCCCCTACATGGACGACGGTGAGTGGTTGCACTCGGCCCAGAGTGTGCGGGTGTTCCGGATCCTCGAGCCGCTCAACCTCACCCAGGAGGTCCTCGACGGAATCCGGGCCCATTCATGGAAGATCAACCCACCGCCCAACACCCCGGAAGGCTTCCTCTGCCGCTACGCCGATCGGATCGCCTACTTGACGCACGACGTCGAAGACGCCCTGCGGGCGGGGGTGCTTTCCCACGGTGACATCCCGCGGGGCGCGCTGGCGACGTTCGGTGAACCCGGCGACGAGTGGATTTCGACGATGATCACCGCCGTCGTCGATGAATCGCTAGAGCAAGGTCACGTCGTGATGCGACCGGACGTTCAAGAAGAGATGAACGAGTTCCGCAGCTTCATGTTCGAGAGGGTCTATCTACGCCCCGAAGCCCAACCTCAACAACAACGGGCGATCGCCGTGATCCGGGACCTGGTCGACCACTTCCTGGAGCGGGCGGATGAGATTCCGGATACATACCGGCACGACGATGCCACCCCGGTCGAGCAAGCCATCGACTACGTATCCGGCATGACCGACCGATACGCTCTCCGCATCCACGACCGCCTCTTCCGCCCGGAAGGAATCGTGTAGGCGACGCATAAGGCGCCGGTCTCAAAAGATTCACGCTAGGGATAGTCCCCGCTTTGGGGGGCAAAGCACCGCAGCGGCAAAGCCGCTGGGGTAGGGGGCACCGGACGCAGCAACGGTCGCCGTTCTCCCCGCTAGCCTCGGAAATGGAGGTGACGCAATGCATCTATCGAGCAGCAATTTCACGGACGGCCAGGCAATCCCCGGAGATTTCGCATTCTGTGTCCCGGATCCCGACAGTCACGCCACATTCGCCCCGAACCGCAGTCCGGCGCTGACCTGGGCGGAGGTCCCGGACGGAACCCGTACCTTCGTGATCACCTGTCACGATCCGGACGTTCCAACCAAGCCGGACGACGTCAACCAGGAGGGACGGGAAGTTCCTGCCGACCTGCCCCGTACCGACTTCTACCACTGGGTCCTGGTGGACCTGCCGGCCCGCGTCAACAGCATCGTCGACGGTGAATTCAGCCACGACGTAACCGAACGCGGCAAAGAACAAAGGGGACCCTACGGGGCCAGGCCGGGCGTCAACAACTACACAGACTGGTTCTCCGGCGACCAGGACATGGAGGGCACCTACTACGGGTACGACGGACCCTGCCCACCGTGGAACGATTCGCTGATCCACCACTACGTGTTCACGGTCTACGCAACAGATCTCGAACGGTGCCCGGTCGATGGACCGTTCAGCGGCCCCGACGTCCTCGCCGCCATCGACGGCCACGTCTTGGCAAAAGCGTCGCTAACCGGCACCTACACGCTGAACCCACGGCTGGTCTAAGACGTCTCCCCCCTGACCAGCGAGCCCCAAGAAGGAGCACAAGATCCAGGTGCGTCTCCCCCTGACGAGCGAAGCTCGTCGAGAAGGGGGGAGTACCGCCGAAGGCGGGGAGGGGGGCTCGTTCCCACCAACGAAGCTCGCGTCCTGAGGCAGTTCCGCCCTCTCCCTAACCCTCTCCCGGCGGTGGGAGAGGGAAGAAGAGCTAGCCCAGGATCTCGTCGATCCGGGTGAGCACATCCTCAGGAAGGTCTACGCCGGCGGCGCCGAGGCTTTCTTCGATCTGGGACGGCTTGGTCGCTCCGGTGATGGCGCAGCTCATCTGGGTGTGACGCAATACCCAGGCCAGCGCCAACTGGGGCCTGGTCAGTCCCACTCCGTCGGCGACTTCCTCCAAAGCTCGGACCCTGCCCTGGTTGACTTCGTTGAAGAAGTAGCCGCGCATTTCTTCGTCTTCCGTCAAACGTGATCCTTCCGGCAGACCGTCGTCGTATTTGCCGGTGAGCATCCCCATAGCCAACGGACTCCACACGACCACACCCATTCCGAACCGCTCGGCTTCGCGGAGAATGCGGTCCTCGAATCGTTTCCGGTAGAGCATCGAGTACTGCGGTTGCTCGACCACCGGCGGGTGCAGCCCGTTGGCGGTGGCGAACGTATTGGCCTCGGCCAGGCGGGAGGCGGGCCACTCGGACGTACCCCAGTAGAGGATCTTGCCTTCGTCGACGAGGCCGCTGAACGACGTGACGATCTCCTCCATGGGCACCGTCGGGTCGTACCGGTGGGCGAAGTACAGGTCGACGTAATCGGTGTTGAGGCGCCGCAGGCTCTTGGTGATCGACTCGCGAATGTGTTTGCGGGACAGCCCGTGGTCGTTGACGTCCTTCGACATCGGCCAGAACGCCTTGGTGGACAGCACCAGTGTGTGGCGCGGGTAATCGGCCAGGATCTCACCCATGATCTCCTCGGCTTTGCCCATCGCGTAGATATCGGCATTGTCGAAGAAGTTCACCCCGCCGTCGTAGGCGATCCTGACGATCTCGGTGATCACCTCTTTGTCGTGGACGGTGTCCCCGTAGGTGACCCAGGCACCAAGCGCGATCTCGGATACTTTCATCCCCCATTTGCCCAGTTGGCGGTAGCGCATGTCCTCTCCTCAATCCCTTCCGTAGTTTTCCGGTTCCATCCAGAGCGGCTCGTCGACGGTCCAATCCGGTTGGTTTCCCCACCGTTCCGAGAATACGACTTCGTTGGCCGGTCGGCGTTTGGCCGTTCCCCACCTTCCGAGCGGGTAACCGGCCGACACGGCAGCGTTGTTGACCCAGCCCTTGTCGGTGGGTACCCCGAGGATCTCGAAGACCTCGTCGCTCTTGAAGATCCCGGCGATGGTGGTGAGGCAGGTGCCGATCCCGAGACCCCGGGCGGCCAGCATCATGTTCCAGACACCGGGGAAGATGGAGGCGCCGGTGGGGTCGTTGCGGCTGAAGAAGAACACCCAGAGCGGCACCTGCTCGAAGTTATCGGCCAGCCAGGCGCTGGAACTGCGAATCCTCATCGTTTGCTCGTCACCCACCGCTTCTGCGCGATCAAATGCCTTCTTGTAAACGGTGCCCTGGAGCGTCGCCCAGGCATCCCGGTAGAGATCGCCGAGTGGCGCTTTGAGGGCCGGGTCGGTGACGGTAACGAACCGCCAGTTCTGATTGTTGCCTCCCGACGGAGCGCGAATCGGCGGCGTCTAGCATGGCCTTGACGGCGTCCTCGGGAACGGGGTCGGGCTTCACCCGGCGCATCGCACGGGTGGTGTACAGGGCTTCGTTGATTTCCATGAGGTGAGGGTAGAGCTTTCGCGCGACGCCCGTATCCCCGTTCTTGCGTCGATTTCCGTCACCGAGAGTCAGAAATCGACGCCAGAACGGGATATAGGATCATCTGGTACCCAAGAAAGGAAACATGATGGGTGAGATTGTCAGCCGGGGAGCCATCAAGGTCCTGGAGATCATCGGTATCTCCGAGGTGAGCTTCGACGATGCCGTGTCCCAGGCCGTGGTGAAGGCCTCCGAAACCATTGAGGGGATCACCGGCGTTGAGGTGACCGGCCAAACCGCCCGGGTCAAGGACGGCAAGGTCACGCAATATCACACGACCGTCAAGCTGGCTTTCACCGTCAAGTAGCAGGCACAGAGGGGCCCCCTCAAGAGGGGGCCCACTCCGCCCTGTAGGATCTGGTTACAGACTAGTCCTCACTGAGAGTCACCGTCATCTTGTCGTGAGATTTCCTCTCTTGGACTAGTTCCACCACCAACGACGGTCGTCGTCATCATCACTTCTCGTCATGACGGTCGTCGAGGTCGAGATCGACCCACACCAGCTTGTGGTCAGACGATGGGAACGGGAACGTCCCTACGAGCGAGAACAGCGGATCGTCGGCGAGCGGCCAAAAGACGCCTGAATCGACGATCTTCATGTCATACCGCGGAAGCACATAGTCGGCTCGCAAGTTTCCAGGAGCGAAATCGCTGAAGTCGGCCGTATCGAAAGCCGGGTCACTCAGATGCGAGCCATTGGCGCCACCCTGCAAGCCCGCCTGCTCGGGTCCACCCAGACTCGACGGTGTCATCGAGTCGTTGATCCTCGGATGATCGAGCAGCAGCTGGGCAGAGCCTGGAATGCTGTCCCCATCGAGGGGGTCGGAGTTCTGATCACCGGCGATCACGAACTGCGCACCGCGGCTGAGACCGCCCTTCTTGCCCGCATCGTCGTAGATATACCGGGCCGTCCGACCACCCGTCACGTAGTCCGCCCAGAAACGAATCTCGTCGTGATTGCGCGTGCCGTTGCGGTCCTCTGGGCCATCGAACACCGGCGGTGTCGGATGGCTCACCAAAAAGTGGACTGTCCCGCTCTTCACCCTGATCGGAACATCAACGTGGTTCTTGGATGAAAGCCGCACAACCTCCAATTCGTCGTCCGAATACCAAGGGACACCGCCGTCCTCAGGCAGCAATGCTCCCGGCATGTCCTTCCACAGGAATCCCTGGAAGGTCCGGATCTTCTTGTGGTCGATGGGGTATTTCGAGTACACGACGAAGGCGAACTGACCCTCGAAGAACCCAAAACCGAATGAGTCATTGGGAACAAAATCGCCTGCAGCCCCGCTGTTGTCGAGATCGAATCCGGAATAGACGCCCGTGTTAGAGGGCGCCACGTACCGGTACGGGTACACGACCGGGTTGGCCCCGTTCTGCGGAATCGAAAGGTAGTTGTCCTGGAACAACTGAGCGGCGACGCCGCCCTCGTCGTAGTCGAACTCGTTGACCAACAGGACGTCCGGTCGGTTGCGCTGGATGATCTCCGCCACCGTCTTTGCCTGCGCGTTGTTCGGCGTCGATAGATCGTCAATCAGGTCACCGGCGTTGTTGCGGTTCAGCGACGCGTTATACGTCGCGAACCGTACCGGGACCTCTTCCAGAGCCTTCTGGGCGTACTGCCAGGCCTTCTTGTAATGGTCGATCGCCTTGTCGTACCTGTGCCTAATCAGGTCGTATTCGGCCTTCTCCATCTCCGCCTGGGCTTTGGCGATGTACCGGTCGCTGCCGCCCAACGCTATCGCATCGGCAATAGCGGTTCCGGCCAGCGACTCATCGGCGGCGACCAGGGTTGCCATGACGATTCGCACGTCGGCCTTGGCTGAGCCTCGCACCCTCATGAGGTCCTTGACGGCCTTCTTCTCTTCGTCGAAGACCTTGTTCCCCTTGTCGGTGAGATGAGTGTCATCGACCCAGTAGGCAGTGTTCAGGCTGTCCTCAACGCTGCCGATGGCCCGGTCGATCAGCCTGTCGTAATAGCGGCTGCCGGTCGGCAACAGCGACGACAAAACCGTGACAGCATGTGCCTTGGCCTGCTTGGGCGTGACCGTTAGTTCGAGTCCAACAATGACCGGGTCATGGTCGGATGAACGGAACGCGTTCGGCTCGTATAAGGCGTCCTGGGCGTCCTGCTTGAACGACGTGTCGTAGTCCAGGATGTCTGGCTCATCAGCATTTATGTGCCAAATGGTCGTGTCCGTCACCTGAGCTGCCGCGGCCTCGTTGGCCATGATGTAGTCCAGGTAACCCCACTGCCCGCTGAACACGTAGGAGTACGCCTCAGGCCCAATATCGGTGAAGACGAGGTCCGTGTAGCCACGGGCCTTGAGGGCATCGATCGGGTCTTCCATATCGTAGGAGTTGAGATCACCGATGATCAGGAAGTCGGCATCACCACTCCCCGTCGGGTCGGTCTGCAACCAGTCGGCCAGCATCTGGGCCGCCAGCGTTCTGGTCAGGTTGCAGCTCCCTTGCTCTGGATCATCGTCACCGGCGCCACAACCCGAGCCCTTTGACTTCAGGTGGTTGACCGCCACCGTGAAAACGCCACCGTTGGCGTTGTCGAGGAACGACTGCGCCAACGCAGCACGATTCTTGTCATCACCCAGGTTGTTTGGGTCGAGGAATTCTCCCTCCAGCACCGCATGCGCCCCATACGGAGTCACGCTCGCTGGTTGATAGATCACCGCAACCCGAATCGCATCCGGGCCAACGGGTCCGGTGGCGATGTAGTCGTATGTCCCTGGTGCCGTTGCATCGTTGAGACCCGAAACCAGATCGGCCACGGCCACGTCGGCCACGTCGTTCTCGATCTCCATGAGACCGACGACGTCAGCGTCCATGGTGCTAATGGCAGAGATGATCTTGTCACGCTGGCGCGTGAACTCGTCGGGCTGGTCGGCAGTCTGCGCCGCGGCACTCCACGTTCTCGAGTGGGCCGCACTTGTTGTCCAGTGGATCACCCGACGGGTAATCCAGCGTCGTGAAGTAGTTCAACACATTGAAGGTCGCTACCGTCAAATCTCCGCCAACCGGGTCGGGCGACGCCGGCCGCGGGTTGACCGCGGCATAGTCACTGCCGGTTGTTGGTTGCACCCGGTACAGGCCAAAGGAGTAATCCATCACTCCAGCCAGGTTCGTCACGGTGTCGCCACCGCGGAACGTGTTGGTGAGGTCAAAGACCGCACCGTTGGGGTGCATAGCCGGATCGGCATTCTGCGCCCCTCTGGCGTCATCAAGGGTGATTCGGCTCCGGGCGTTGAGATCCGCCAGCGCGGCCGCGGCGGCAGAGCCCGGTTCTTCGACGGCGGTCGGCTGCGCAGCACGATCGGTCGTCAACGCGATCTCACCGAAACGATCGAAGTTGAAGTACTCGCCGATAACGAGCGACTGCGGAAGAAGGACCGACATCCCTTCGAATGCCTCGAGATCGCTGATACTTGCAACTGGGAGAGTCACCTCAGACGGTGAGACAACCGGAGCAGGCGAGACGACGAGAACTTCGACGTTTTGCACCGACTCGATCCGGGTAAGCCCGAACGCCTCGGCGACAACACCAGTCACACTGACGACATCGCCCTCCGCGACGGCGTTGTCGTTGTCCAAGACGAAGATGCCTTCAGACGTCAGCAGGTCACCGTCGGCGTCGGCGTCTTCTTCCTGGACGAAGTAGCCATCGATGTCGGTGTCGTAGGTAGCACTGGGGAACAGGTCACCCTGCTGATAGTCGCCAACCACAACACCTTCGATCGTGACAAGTTCGCCAACCTTCGGGCTAGCCAGACCGTTGCCCTGGATCTCATGGATCTTGTAGTCCTTCGGGTCCGGTGGCACACATTCGTTGACGGCGCCGGGGCTGCCTAGATCGCCATCACCAAACGAGGTACCCGACTGGCACCAGTTGGCACCATCGTTGTTGTCAAGCGCCGGATCGATGAGAGCCATCGAAGCACCGGTCGGATCCGGGAAGGCCGGTCCGCCGTCGTAGACAACACGGTCGACCTCGTTGGCGGCTGCGTCGGTCAATACGACCTCGTCGCCACCATTGGACAGGAACCACGAGCTGCCATATGAATAGGCAACCGGCGCTCCACCGTTGGTCAGCGAGTCGGTGTTGTTGCCGAGGACTAGATAGCCGCCGGCCGGCACCACGAGCGGCGAACCATTGGCGATGACGTGGGAGTCGGTCCCATCGTCGCTGATTGTCCAGCCTTCGATGTCGACATCAGCGGCAGACGCGTTGTAGACCTCGAACCACTCGCCGTTCTCGTCGGCCACCGCGGCCGGGTTCTGCATGATCTCGTTGATGACGAGATCAGGCGTCAACGGCGGCAGCTCACAGTTGGTGGCCCGTGGGGTGGCGAGGAACTGCGTGTAGGTATCGGTGTCCAAGGGAGCCCCGTCCCCGTTGGGGCAACGCTGGTTCGACTGATTGTCCTTGTCGCCGCCACCGTCCTCGTTGATCTGTGCCTGCCCGGCGTTCAGTAGCACCAACAGCGCAGCATTGTCAGAGTCATTGGTGTCATAGACGAGTGCGTCAATCACGGTGTCGGTGGGCAGCGGGGAGTCAATTGGATAGTCGGCGGCATCACCGGCGACCAGAGTCACTGCATCAGCGCCGTTCTGCAACCAGCCGCTTCCGCCGGGGTTGACGTCAATATCGGCTCCGGGAACCGACCCGATGACGAAGTATCCGTCGGCGTCGGTGGAGAAGCCGTCGAGGTCAAACGCTGGGGTATAGGACAAGCCATCCGACCCGTTGTAGAGCACCACTGACAGACCGTCGAGAGCGACGTTGCCGATTCCACCGTCATAGAGCTCGATGAACTCAGCGGTGTCGGTACCCGGGGTGTCCGAGTCAACCTCGTTGATGATGATGTCGGGAAGCGCCGGCGGTGGTGTCCCTGCACCCGGGGTCGCCGCCGCGGTTGCCCAGGTGACGCTGGTGTTTTCCGACGTCTCATCGTCACCATCGGTCCCGTTGCCTCCGGCTCCCAGTTCGGCACCTTCGGTGAGGTCTATGCGCTGCCAGGATTGGCCATCGGGATGAGCGCCTGCAGCAACGATGTCCTGTGCGGCGATCGGTGTTTCAGCCTGGTACTCCGTGGTATTGGTATCGGAGTCGGGTCCATCGATGGCGATACCCGTCTTGTCGATTGCCTCGACCTTGTCCCCCCAGACTGCGTAGTCGACGTCGGTCACGAGATCGGTCTCGCCGTCCCAGGTGTAGATGACAACAACTTCACCGCCGTTGGAAAGTCCACCTTGGCCATTTATCGACCCGGTGGTGGCTTCGCGCATGTCGGGAACAGCGTCTGCCGCACCGTCATCTTCAAACAGCTCATAAGTCGGAGCAACACCCCAGGTGGTGACGAAAGCGGTCGAACCCGTGAGCGAAATCGTCTGGTATTCGCCCGGCGCAATCGAAGATCCATCAGGAAAGCGGGAGTTGAAGTCCGAAAATCCGCCACCACCACCGTCGCCGATCACGACGTTGTAGTAGTAGGTCAACCCACCGGCGAACGTGGCGTCCGTCAGGTAGTAGTTCGAAAGATCGATGGCAGAATCCGTCGGGTTGTGAATCTCAATGAATTCACCATCGGTCGGCGTCACAACAATCTCGGTAAGCAACAGATGATCGTCTGCAGCCACTGCCGGCGCCGTTCCCAGCGGCAACAGCGCCGCCAGCATTCCGAATACCAAAAGCAACGCAAGTCGTGTGCGTTTCACATCTTCCTCCTCTGTTTCGATCTCCCATTTGCCCCAAAACAGAACGGTCCACGCCTCAGCACGAACCGTTGAAATGAACTAGTTGCAGAACAGAACCGGGCACCCGATGCTTCATCGAGCAACATCCGAACGCCAGCGGCGCCTTCCTCATCGCGAGCAATATGCTCCCCTTCGCAATCCCAGCCCAACTACCACCTTAGTCAATCGGCAACTACCCGGGCAGCGGCGCCTCCAGTCCCCTACCATGCCGTCATGGACTTCACTTCTGACGTCATCAGCATCGAAAAGGACGGCCATATCGCCACGGTGTGGCTGGACCGGCCGGACAAGCTCAACGCCATGAATCTCCCCATGTGGGACGACCTTCCCCGGGCCATGGAAGCAGTCGGCGCCGACCCCGACGTTCGGGCGTGATCATCGCCGGCAAAGGCAGGGCGTTCACCGCCGGGATCGACCTCCAGGCCCTGGCAATGGTCGGAACCGGCCAGGAAGGCAACTCGGAGGTGGCCAAGCGGCAAGCCCTTTATCGCCAGATCAAGCGGATGCAGGACACGATGACGTCCATCGCCGACTGCCCCAAGCCGGTCATTGCGGCCGTGCACGGCTACTGCATCGGAGCGGGGGTCGATCTCATCACCGCCTGCGATATCCGTCTGGCCGGAACCGACGCCGTCTTCTCGGTGCGGGAGACCAGGATCGGGATGGTGGCCGATGTCGGGACGATGCAGCGGCTCCCCAAGGTGATTGCCCCCGGCCACGTGGCCGAGCTTGCGTTCACCGGCAGGGACATCTCGGCCGAGAGGGCCAGGGAAATCGGTCTGGTCAACGACGTCTTCGACGACGTCCACAAGGCCGCGCTTGACCTCGCCGCAGAGATCGCCGCCAACTCGCCGCTGGCCGTGCAGGGCGCCAAAGCAATCCTCAAGGCCGGCGAGAACCGGTCGATCGAAGAGGCCCTCGATTACATGGCCGTGTGGAATGCAGCCTTCCTGCAATCCAACGATCTGCAGGAAGCAATGCTCGCCAACCTGGAAAGGCGCCCACCTGAGTTCCAAGGCGAGTAGTTCAATCGGTAGGGTTGACCCGAGCGACAGGAAGGGCTGATGGAAGAACTCTCATTCATCGACATGACCGTCCGCCTGATCCTGGCCACGCTGCTCACCGGCCTGATCGGTTTCGAACGCGAGGCGACCGGCAAGGCGGCCGGACTGCGTACCCACGCCATGGTTGGGTTCGGTTCAGCCCTGTTCACCATCGTCTCTATTGACGGGTTTGCCGAAGGCGACCCGGCCCGTGTGGCCGCCCAGATCGTCACGGGGATCGGTTTTTTGGGGGCGGGCGCGATCTGGCGCAGTGAATCCAACGTCAAAGGACTGACCACCGCCGCCGGTCTGTGGGCGGCCGCTGCCATCGGGATGGGCATCGGAGCGGGGATGCTGCTGGTGGCCACAACCGGAACCATCATCACCCTCGGAGTGCTGCTCGGTCTGCGGAGGGTCGATATGGCCATTGCCCGTAGGACCGCGGTAGCTCCCCAGCAGATCGGCGTCACCGTCGACCATGTCGATCGCATCAAGCAGGTCATCAAGATGGTGGAACGAGTGGACAACACCGTCGACGAGATCAGCTTTGAACGACACGCCGACGGCACCGGGGTACTGGTCATCGCGGTGGAACCCGAACGAACCAAGATGATCTCCGAAATGGTGCAATCGATGAAGGGCGTCGGTGAGGTGGAAATCATCAGCCCCCTGTATTGGAAAAAACGCGGGCAGTAGCACCACCAGCGGAGGAACCATGATCATTCCCGTCATCTTGTCCGGGGGGGCCGGCACCAGACTGTGGCCTATCTCCCGGGAGGTGGAGCCAAAGCACCTGGTCGACCTCCTCGGCACCACCACCCTTCTCCAGAAGACGGTGGCCCGCCTCGAAGGGCTGCAAGACACTGGGGCCCCGATCGTGGTCGGTAGTCACGCTCATCATGAATTGGTCTTCGACCAACTCGCCGAAGTCGGCGTCCGGCCCGCTGCCATGCTTCTCGAGCCGATCGGGCGCAACACAGCTCCGGCTGCGGCCGTTGCCGCCATGGCTGCTGCCCGGAACGGCGAAGATCCCGTGTTGCTCGTGCTACCGGCCGACCACATCATCGTCGATCTCGACCGGTTCCACGCGGCCGTTGAAGCCGGGCGCACGGCCGCCGCCGACGGGTACCTGGTGACGTTCGGCATCGTTCCAGAAGGCCCTCACACCGGGTACGGCTACATCCACAAAGGGGAGAGCCTCGCCGGATCATCTGCCGTCACCGTTGAACGCTTCGTTGAGAAACCCGACCTGCCGACGGCCACGGAGTATGTGGAGTCGGGCAGCTACCTGTGGAACTCCGGGATGTTCATGTTCCTTGCTTCCCGCTACCTCGAAGAACTCGAGCGGTTCGACCCTCGCATGGTGAACGACTGCAGGCGGGCCATGGACATCGGGGAGGAGATCGAAGGCGGAATCCGGCTTGATCGGACAGCCTTTCAGGCGGTAAAGGGCAACTCGATCGACTACGCCGTCATGGAGCACACCGAACGAGCAGTGGTAGTTCCCCTCGACGCCGGGTGGAGCGATGTCGGCTCATGGCCGGCCCTCTGGGAGATCACCCATCAGGATCATCACGGCAACGTGGTGCAAGGCGACGTGCTGGCGGAAGGAACCACCAACTCATACCTGCGGTCGCAGGATCGCCTGGTAGCAGTAGTAGGACTCGACAACGTCATCGTAATTGAGACACCGGACGCCGTGCTGGTATGCCACAAGGATCACGCCCAGGACATCAAGACGATCGTCGAGCGGCTCAAGCAAGCGAACCGGGAAGAAGCGGTCAGGCACACAGAGCAGTAGGCGCAGTCGGCACAAACCGCACGGGAAACGCTCCCGCACCCCGGACTGCTGCCCCCTCCGACCGGCTCTTTCGAGCCGACCCACCTCCCCCACCTCCGGCGAGGGAGGACGCACAAGAACCTTCACCGAAAAGGCCAAGAAACAAGGGAAACGCTCTCGCTCCCGGACTGCTGCCCCCTCCGACTCGGCTCTTTCGAGCCGACCCACCTCCCCCACCTCCGGCGAGGGAGGACGCACAGGAAGTCTTACCGTCTAGGCGCTAGGCGATCATCCGGCAGGAGTTGACCTCGACGAGGTCGAGAGCCTTGGCGATGGCATCGACCAGATCAGCCCGGGTGGCGGAACGGTCGGGTTCGAACGGCAACGGTCCCAGCGACATGCAGACATCAAGAACGTCACCGGCCACCAGGGCGTTGATTGCATCCTGGGCATAGTGATCTTCGTCGTCGAAGAAGTAGTCGGCGTCCGTGGGTTCGAACTCAAACACAGCCGCAAGGATTGAGGCCATATCCCCGCGAGAGATGATCTGGTCCTGGCAGTACTGCCAAACCCCGCATCCCAGAGCTTCGTCCAGCTCGACGTTGGCGAGAAACGTCTCCCGTTTTGGAGCAGGGCGTGGTTCGAAGAGCAGATACTCGCCTACGGGTATATCGGTACCCAGCGCCGCTCCCAGCAAGACCTCCACGTCGCCGGCCGTGAGTTCGGCATCGGGGCAAAGTTCGAGTCCATATGGTCCGCAACCCGTTATCAGGGCCTTGGAAGCGAGCAAGTCGGCGATCGGGGCTACCTCGTGTTCCTCGTCGTCCCAGAAAGCACCTTCGAAGTCGACCGGGACCGTTTCGTCAACCCAGGCCGCGGCACGGAGGCTGCGCAGCGGATCAATGGGCTGGCCCCATGGATTGCGAAGCTCAAAATGGAGGTGCGGCGGAGTCGGCTCGGCGTTGCCACTGTCCCCCACCCACCCGATCACCTGACCGGCTTCCACCCGATCGCCCACCTCGAGGCCGGGAGCGACGCCCGCTCCCAAACCATCATCCGTCAGATACGTGTCGTTGTTGAGGTGGAGGTACCACGAGCTCCAACCATCGTCATGTCGAAGAAAGACAGAAACACTGGCCCGGTTGATCCGCGTCACAACGCCGGACCGCACCGCCAGTACCGGCGTCAGCCGGGGAGCAGCCAGATCGATCCCTTTGTGATCGCGCTCGCCCCCGTCTCGCTCCGCCCCAAAGGTCGACAACACGTCGAGCCGACCGGCCAGCGGCAAAGTCATGCGATAGCGAGTCGCCGGAGCAATGCTCACCGGTGCCGTCCGCAGATCGTTGGAAGCAAGGTTGGGCCCCGTCGTCGAAGCGGCCCCGGCGGGCAGGGGGATGGCCGGAACCAGCGCCGCGCACAGCACAAGCGCCAGCAATATCGGGAGGAATCTGGTGCCCTTCACCCATGGTTCATCGGCAAGTGAATTAATGACTTAACGGGAAATCCCAATCAGCAAGGGGTTTCCGGGTCGTCAGAAGCCCGTTGCGGTCGGGTTGACGAGATGTGGCACCCCTTGCGAAATGCCACACTGCAGGCGAGAGGGTTCAGAAGAGAGGTGGGAGCTACCGGTCGTCCACCCTCTCCGCTCCGCCGCCTCCGGCGGCTGCGCGCCTCTCCCGCCGGCGGGAGAGGCAAACGGCCCGGGAGCCGCTCAGCTCGAACATGGGATGCCCCCCTACCCCAGCGGTTCTGCCGCTGCGGTAATTTCCCCCCAAAGGGGGGACTATTTGGGGTTAGGACTCCAGGAAGGTCTTCAATCTGGCGATGCCTTCGTTGATCTCGTCCACAGCGATGCCCGAATATGCAAAGCGGATGTACTTCTCCGGTTCGCCTTGCTGAGCACGCCCGAAGTGCATCCTGGTCGTGAACGAAACCCCGGTGTTGTGCAGCACGGCCCGCCGGAATTCCTCGTAATCGTCCATCCCCAAGTTGGCCATTGCTTCGGTGACGTTGGGGAAGAGATAGAAGGTGGCGCGGGGAACGTAGGTCCGAACCCCGGCGATGGAGTTGAGGCCCTCGGCCAACACATCGCGGCGTTCCTTGAGCGTCGCGACGATGGCCCTCACTTCCGTCTGGTCACCGGCCAGGCCGGCCACGGCCCCGTACTGGATGAAGTGGTTGGAGCATGATTCGTCATTCACATTGATCTTGGCAATCACGTCGACAATTGCCTTGGGACCGATGCTGGCGCCCAGCCTCCAGCCGGTCATGGCGAACTTCTTGGAGAACGTGTAGAGAATCACCGTCCGCTCCACCATCCCGGGCTGTTCAACGAAGGACCGGCTGGTTCCCTCGTACCGCATGTCGAAATACGCCTCGTCGGCCAGAACGTACAGGTCGTGTCTGCGCACCAATTCGGCCAGGCGTTCGAGCTCCTGCGGTGAGCACTCGGCCCCGGTCGGGTTCTGCAGGTCGTTGATGATGAGCAGGCGGGTCTTGGGGGTGATCGCTCGCTCGATCGAATCGAAGTCGAGCCCGAAATTGTCGTCGCCTTCGACGTACCCGTAGGGGACGGCCACGCCGCCGTTGAACTCGATCTGTGATTCGTAGATCGGGTAACCGGGATTCGGGTAGAGAACCTCGTCTCCCGGGTTCATCAGCGCCAGGATGAACTTGCCGATCGTCGGTTTCCCGCCGGGTTGGGCAACCACGTTCTCCGGTCCGTAAGCAACATGGTGCGATGCCGACACGTCGGCAGCCAGGGCCTCGCGCAGTTGCGGGATACCGGCGTTGGGGCAATACCCGGTCTTACCATCCTTCAGGGCTTTCCAGCTGCCATCCACCACCGTGGAGGGGGTGGCCAGGTTGAGGTCCCCAAGATGAAACGGGTACACCTTGTTGCCCTCGGCGGCGAAGGCGTTGGCTTCACCGGATACGGCAAACGCGGTCTCGGTGCCCAATCGTGCTATGCGGTCGGCAATGGTGACCATGCGGTCCTACTTTCTCTAACTCTTCTTCTGCAAATCGTTGGCGTTGACGATGCTCGGGGCGGCCCTGGGGACCTCTCCCTCCAGGAACGAGCTGATGTCATCGCTCTCCCAGACCGGGTAGCCCGCCAGGATGGCCGCAACGTTGGCGGCAGCCAGGCTGGACATTCCTTCCCGGGTCCACACGGTGGCCGAGGCGATATGCGGGACGATCACCACATTGTCCAACTCCGCCAGGCCCGGCTTCATGGCCGGTTCGTCTTCGAAGACGTCGAGACCGGCGCGGAACTCCGGATTGGCCCGGCAGTGCTCAACCAAAGCAAACTCATCGATGACCGGACCGCGACTCGAGTTGACGAGCACTGCATCCGGCTTCATCAAGGCCAGAGCCTCGGCGTTGATCAGATGGCGGGTGCTGTCGTCGAGCACCGTGTGGAGACTCACGACATCGGCTTCCCGGAGCACATCGTGTACAGAGTCCAGACGGCGGCAGGTGAGGGGAGCCTCACCCTGGCTTACCAGGAAGGCCGAGTAGTCGGCGACATATTGCTCGAGGGCTGGATTGGGATACAGGTCGTAGTAGACCAGGTGCATCTTGTGGCCTTCGACCATCATCCTGGCGTAGGCGCTCCCGATCCGACCTGCGCCGATAACGCCGACTGTCGAGCCGACGAATCGCTTGCCGAGGAACATGGTGGGGAGCCAGCCTTTGTATTTGCCGCCCCGCATGAAGCGATCACCCTCCGTCACCCGCCGTCCGGCGGCAAAGGTCAGTGCGACGGCCATCTCAGCGGTCGTTTCCGTCAAGACTCCGGGGGTGTTCCCCACCGGGATCCCGTTGGCGGTGGCAGCCGCAACGTCGACGTTGTTGTAGCCAACGGCACCGTTGCTGTAAGCGGTGCCGCCCGCGGCTCGCAGGGCCGCGAACAAGTCGCCGTTCCAGGCCTCGGTCAGTTGGCCGATGGCGCCATCACAACGATCGCCGATCCGGGCGATGATTTCCTCGTTCGACAACACTGCCGGGTCGGTGCAGATCTCAATCGAGCAGTCGGCATCCTGCAGAATCTGCTTCCAGTGCTCCCCGGGCAGCTCTTTGGTCACGATGACCCGCCGGCTTCCACCCGGATTCACGGTGATCCATTCCTTCTCGGTCATATGTTGCATCCCTTCCCTCGACCGACTTCGACCGGTACGTACCCACCTACATGGTGAGGGCCATTACCGCCTTCTGCACGTGCAGACGGTTTTCGGCCTGGTCGAACACGCGGCTCCAGCGCCCGTCGATGACGCCGTCGGTCACTTCGACATTGCGATCGGCGGGGAGCGGATGCATGTAGATGGCGTCTGCGTCGGCCATTTCCATCCGTCGCTCGTCGGCGATCCAATCCTTGTACTTGTCGGAAATCTTGGCCGACTCCTCGTGGTCGGACGTCGTCAGCATCGAACCCCAGCTCTTGGCGTAGACAACGTCGGCGCCCCGCATGCCCTCTTCGAAGTCCTCAACGATCTCGAAGCTGCCGTGCGCTGCCTTGGCGTTCTCCTCGGCCTGGGCGATGACTTCCGGCATCAGTTTGAACTCGGGAGGACGGGTCAAGCGGACGTTGGCCCCGAAGCGGGTCATGAGCAGGATGACGCTCTGAGCGACGCTGACGGGCTTCTGATAACTGGCCGCATAGGCATAGCTCATGTTGAAGGTCAGCTTGCGCGGGTCGCCCTTCTGCTCGATGACGGTGAGCAGGTCGGCGAGGGCCTGAAACGGGTGGTACCAGTCGCACTGCATATTGAGGACCGGCGTGCGGCTGGCCTCGGCAACTGCCCGGATGTAATCGTTACCGATTCCCCAGTCGACGTTACGGATGGCGATGCCGTCGTCGTAGCGACCCAGGATCTCGCCGATCTCCTTCCAGGTGTCGCCGTGACCGATCTGGGTGCTGGTGCTGTCGAGGAACATCGCATGGCCGCCCAACTGGGCCATCCCGGCCTCGAAACTTGCCCTGGTCCTGGTGCTCGAGAAGAAGAACAACATGGCCAGAACTTTGTCGCGCAGCAGGGCATGCGGCTCACCGAGCGCCCGCCGCCGCTTCAAGTCGAGGGCCACGTCAATGACCGTGTCGAGTTCGTCCTTGGTCCACTCCTGGGTGGTGATCATGTCCCGGCCGTGCAGGTATGTCTGCATGTTCGCTCCTTGGTCAGGCCCCGGCTTTCCGCCGGATCAGGCGGAAGCGGAGCAGGTCATCTCTGAAAAATGAGGTGGCGTTTACCACCGGTTCGTTGTCCTGGTCGAAGCCGACCTCCTCAAAACTGATCGAGGGAGTGCGACGAGCCACGCCGAGTTGCCCGGCCTCGTGGTTGCCCAAAGCTACCGGAACGATGTCGGACAGGTAGTAGGAGAGAAACCGCTCGCAATGATCCTCCAACAGTTCGTACAGCGGTTTCTTGCCGTCGGCGGTCCTGATGCGGGTCGTGATGAGCCGCTCGGGGATCCGGTTCGTGGTCAGCACTACCGGCAGATCGTTCTCGAGGAACAACTTCTCCATGACGACCACCGGTTCGCCCGGATCGATCCTCAGTCCGGCCGCTAGTTGTTCATCCGCCGGTTCCGTCCGGAGCTCCCCCACCCGCACCGAGGGTGTGTAACCGTGATCCCTGAGCACCTCTTCGTACGACCACATCTCCTCGAGCCGTGACTTGATCTGCAAACCGGGTTCATTCACGAATGTGCCCGCGCCCTGCTTGCGATAGATGGAACCTTCCTGCTCCAGGCGGCTCAAAGCGTCGCGGATGGTGGTACGGCTGACCCCGAGATCGTTGGCCAGTTCGGTCTCGGAAGGGATCCGCCCGGCCTCAAACTCCCCGTTGACGATCCGCTCCTTGAGGTGCGCCTTCGCCTGCTCGGTGAGGGACGGGTTGCGGGTGATCATCTGCAGAATCCTAACTGGCCGGTCGGGTCATCATGTTGTATGCTTGTATTACAAATCGTACAGGAGGTCCCCGTCGCTGTCCAGTGACGGACCTCCCCCCGGGGAAGAAACCCGGGACCGACAACCAAGAGGAGTGCTACATGCGCAGCTTCGCAGGACGGGACATCCTTTCGCTCAAGGACTTCGAGCGGAACGAGTTCTTCCACGTATTCGAGATCGCCGACCAGCTCGAGCCCATCGCCCGGGAGCGTCGCAACACCGACCTGCTGGCCGACAAGACCATGGTGACCGCCTTCTATCAGCCTTCCACCCGCACGCGTCTGGCTCATGAGGCCGCCATGCACCGCCTCGGCGGGCATGTGACCGGTTTCTCTGACGCCAAGATGACCCGGGCCGGCGACTTCTACCAGGAGTCCATCAAAGACACCGTCCATATGCTCGAGTACTACGGCGACGTGCTGGTCATGCGCCACTTCCAGCAGGGCGCTCCTCATGAAGCTGCTCGCTGGGCCTCGATCCCGGTGATCAACGCCGGCGATGGTTGGGGCGAGCACCCCACCCAGGTCCTCACCGACCTCTACACCGTGCAAAAGGAAACCGGCAGCGTCGACGGCAAGACCTTCGTCTGCATCGGCGACCACCGCATGCGCACCATGCACTCGATCGGCTATGCCCTCAGCCAGTTCGACGCTGAGATGGTCATCCTGGCCCCCGAGGAAATGTCACCCACCAAGGAGTTCCTGGCAGAACTAGATGAAATGGGGACCTCGTGGCGCATTGTTGAGCACATCAACGACGTGATCGAAGAAGCCGACGTCATCTACATGGAACCGGTCGTGCAGCCCGACTACACACAGTCGCGCCAGGAAAAGGCCGACGAGTACGGAATCACGCCCGCCAACTACCGGATCACCAAAGAGGTCATGAAAAAGGCCAAGGGTGACTCGATTGTGCTGCACTCGCTGCCCCGCATGGACGAACTGCTGCCCGAGGTCGACCAGCTCAAGCATGCCCGATACTGGCAAGAGGCGTACAACGGAGTCGTCATGCGCATGGCCCTGTTGGCGCTCGTCCTCGGGACCACGGAGTAAACGATGCCACGAGCAGTCATCGCGATCGGCGGCAACTCGCTGATCACCGACAAAGACCATCAAAGCGTTCAGGATCAATACATCGCCGCCGGAGAGACCGACCACCACATCGCCCAGATGGTCAAGGCCGGCTGGGACGTAGCCATATCGCACGGAAACGGTCCACAAGTTGGATTCATCCTGCGCCGGTCTGAGCTCTCCCGCGGCGAGCTGCATGAAGTGCCCATGGATGTCGCTGGGGCCGACACCCAGGGAGCCATTGGCTACATGCTCCAGCAGAACCTGATCAACGACTTCCGGGCTATGGGATTGAACAAGCAAGTCGCCACGGTCGTGACCCAGGTCGAGGTCAGCGCCGACGATCCTGCGATGCTGAAGCCGTCCAAGCCAATCGGGACCTTTTTGGAAGAGGCAGAGGCCAAGCGCCGCCGCGACGAAGAAGGCTGGGAAGTGGTCGAGGACGCCGGCCGAGGTTGGCGCCGGGTGGTGGCGTCGCCCCAACCGGTCCGGATCGTAGAGATAGAGGCAGTTCGTACCCTGATGGATGCGGGCGTGGTTGTGATCACCGTTGGAGGCGGCGGGATCCCGGTGGTAGCCGACGAAAACGGCGACCTGACCGGAGTCGCCGCAGTCATCGACAAAGACCTGGCCTCAGCCCTCCTTGCCAAAGAGATCAATGCCGACCTGTTGCTCATCTCGACGGCAGTCGAGAAGGTTGCTCTTCGGTTCGGGACTCCTGAGCAGGAGTGGGTCGATCGGATGACCCTCGCCGAGGTCAAGCAATACCTGGCCGAAGGCGGCCACTTTGCGGAGGGATCGATGGCGCCCAAGATGCGGGCCGTCGTGCAGTTCCTCGAAGCGGGCGGCGAACGCGCCTTGATCACCAACCCGGAGAACATCGCCAAAGCCATCGCCGGCGACACCGGCACCTGGATCGTTCATGACTGACCATGTCACCGGACTCGTCTGTGTGATTTGTGGGACTGCGTACCCGGCCGAAGAGGCCGGGTACGTGTGTCCGGATCACGGCAACGAAGGCATCCTCGACGTCCGGTACGACTACGACCTCGTCGGCTCGCGGATCTCGAAAGAGTCATTGGGTGATGAGCGCGACACAACCATGTGGCGCTATCGACCCCTCCTCCCGGTGGCGCCGGACGCCCCGGTTCCACCGCTGACAGTCGGCGGAACGCCCACCTATGATGCCCCTCGCCTGGCAGAAGCCTTAGGGATAAGCCGCGTATGGGTGAAGGACGAAGGACGCCAACCGACGGCGTCGCTCAAGGACCGGGCCAGTGCCATGGCCATCGTCAAGGCACGAGAACAAGGAGCCGAGGTCGTCACGACGGCCAGCACCGGGAACGCTGCTGCGGCGTTGAGCGGGTTGTCCGCCAGCATGGGCCAGAAGAACGTCATCTTCGTTCCGGAGACGGCGCCGCAGGCCAAGATTGCGCAGCTGCTCGCCTACGGATCGACCGTGGCGCTGGTCAAAGGCACCTACGGCGACGCTTTCGATCTCTGCATGGCAGCCGCCGCCGAATTCGGCTGGTACAACCGCAACACCGGCTACAACCCCTATATGACGGAAGGCAAGAAGACGGCCGGCCTCGAGATCCTCGAACAGCTCAATTGGGAAGTTCCCGACGCCATATTCGTCAGTGTCGGCGACGGGTCGATCATCGGCGGTGTCCACAAGGCGATGAAGGACGCCTTGGCCCTCGGGTGGATCGACCACGCGCCACGTATCTTCGGCATTCAGTCCGCCGGGAGCGACTATCTCGTGCAGGCATTCGAGAGCGGCGAGGACGTGCTGACCAAACCACCGATATCGGCCACCACCATCGCCGACTCGATCAGCGCCGACCTACCCCGCGACCGGATCAAGGCCATGGCCGCCGTCATTGAGACGGACGGGGCCTATCTCCGGGTTGCCGACGAAGACATTCTGGCGGCGGTTCCCATCCTGGCCCGGGGGTCGGGTGTGTTTGCCGAACCGGCCGGTGCAGCGGCTTACGCAGGCCTGATCGCCGCCGTCGACCAAGACCTGATCGGGTCAACCGACCGCGTGGTCGTGCTGTCAACCGGGAGCGGCCTCAAAGACGTCGCCTCGGCCATGAAAGCCGTCACCGCCGCGGGGACGAAACCCATGGTGGTGGAACCCACCCTGGAGGCCTTGAAAGAAGCAATGGGAAGCGAGTAGTCAGTCGTCAGTCATCAATCGCAAGGGCGCAACCGACAACGACCAACTACGAAAACGACGGACAGTACTGACTACTGAGAACTGAGGACTACCAATGATCGATCTCACCATCCACGAAAAGACCCTCGCTTCGGCCGCCGCCCAGGCGAAGAACCGATCAATTCGCATCCCCACTTTCAAGGAGATGCGGGACCCTTCGCTCATTCCCGATTCGATCAAGCAGGAGCTCGCATCGGTCGGGCTGTGGGATCTCGATCCCCGCAACCTGTACCGGATCACCTGGCACAACGAGCCGACCACCACCGGAGGTGGATACGGGCCGGTCAACTACGTCGAGCTTCCCTCGGAGCTCACCGGCACCTCCGCCCGGATTCTTCTCCTCGAAGGCAAGTGGTTCCCAACCGGCGCCCACAAAGTCGGAGCCGCTTTTGGGTGCCTGGTGCCCCGTTTGGTCACCGGGCAGTTCGATCCGGTCACCCAAAAGGCCGTGTGGCCATCGACCGGCAACTACTGCCGCGGTGGCGCTTACGACTCCCATCTGCTGGCCTGTGAATCCGTGGCCATCCTCCCGGAGGGTATGAGCAAAGAGCGCTTCGAGTGGCTCAAGACGGTGGCAGGAGAGATCATCGCCACCCCTGGGACAGAGTCGAACGTCAAGGAGATCTTCGACAAGTGCAATGAGCTGCGAGCCTCGGGCGAGGATCTGGTGATCTTCAACCAGTTCGACGAGTTCGGGAACTATCTGTGGCATTACGCGGTGACCGGACCGGCCATGGTTGAGGTGCTCGAGGCCGCCATGCGCCCAGGAGATGAGTTCCGTGGCGTGACCCTGACCACCGGTTCCGCCGGGACGATCGCGTCGGGTGACTATCTCAAGCAGCTCTATCCGAATTCGAAGATCGCGGCAGGCGAAGCCATCCAGTGTCCGACCATCCTCTACAACGGATTCGGCGAGCACCGCATCGAGGGTATCGGCGACAAGCACATTCCCTGGATTCACAACGCCAAGAACACGGATATGGCCATCGGCCTGGACGATGAGGCGACGATTGCACTGACTCGTCTCTTCAACGAACCGGCCGGCACCGCCTACCTGGCCGACCAGGGAGTCGCCCCCGAGCTGATCGAGAAGCTCCCACTCCTCGGGATCTCCGGGATCGGCAACATGCTCATGGCCATCAAAATGGCCAAGTACTACGAAATGGGATCTCAAGACGTCGTCATCACCGTCGGAACGGACTCGATGGAGATGTACGGAAGCCGCCTACACGAGCTCAACGAAGAGCGCGGCGAGTTCACCACCCTCGACGCGGCCGCGGCCTACCACCGCTACCTGCTCGGGCAGGGCATCGACCACGTCCAGGAACTCGGCTACTACGACCGCAAGCGGGTCCACAACCTGAAGTACTACACGTGGGTCGAGCAGCAAGGCAAGACCTACGAGGAAATCCAGGCGCAGTGGTACGACCCGGATTACTGGACTTCGATCCAGGCGATGGTCGACCCCATCGACAAGTTGATCGTTGAGTTCAACCAGCGGGTCGCGAGTTTGGGTTAGCGTTACCAAGGACGGCCCAGCGGGGCCGAGTCAAGACGGAGAAAGGCATCAACGTGTCTGAAACTGTTGCGGAGTTCATGGATCGTGTCATGGCCCGAAGCCCCGGCGAGCCGGAGTTTCATCAAGCGGCGCACGAGGTCATCGAATCGATTTGGCCGGTGCTGGACCGGCATCCCGAGTTCCGGGAAGCGAACATCCTCGATCGGGTCGTGGAACCGGAACGGGTGATCATGTTCCGGGTGCCCTGGGTCGACGACAAGGGCCGCATCCGGGTGAATCGGGGCTTTCGGGTCGAGATGAACAGTGCCATCGGGCCCTACAAAGGTGGCCTGCGATTCCATCCATCGGTGAACCTCGGAGTGCTCAAGTTCCTTGCGTTCGAGCAGGTCTTCAAGAACGCTCTCACGACACTGCCGATGGGCGGTGGCAAGGGAGGCTCCGACTTCGATCCGAAGGGCCGGAGCGACAGCGAGGTCATGCGCTTTTGTCAATCGTTCATGAACGAATTGTTCCGTCACATCGGAGCTCGCACCGACATCCCGGCCGGTGACATCGGGGTCGGGGCGCGGGAGATCGGCTATCTCTTCGGGCAGTACAAGAAGCTCGCAAACGAATTCTCGGGAATCCTCACCGGCAAGAGCCTGGAGTGGGGTGGGAGCTTGATCCGATCCGAGTCGACCGGATACGGCACCATCTACTTCGCAGAAGAGATGCTCAAGACTCGCGACGACTCGATCCTGGAGAAGACCTGCCTGGTATCCGGATCCGGAAACGTTGCCCAATTCGCGGTAGAGAACATACTTCGATTGGGCGGCAAGGCCGTCACGCTATCGGACTCGAGCGGGTTCATCTACGACGCCGAGGGTTTCGATCACGAGAAGCTCGCCTGGGTAAAGGACTTGAAGAACGTTCGGCGGGGCCGGATTGCCGAGTATGCCGATCAATTCGACGCGGAGTACTACCCGGACCAGCGCCCCTGGGCGGTAGAAGGCGCTGAATGCGCTTTCCCCTGTGCCACCCAGAACGAACTGAGTGGAGAGGACGCTAAACAACTGCTGGCCAACGGGGTGTATGTGATTGCCGAGGGCGCCAACATGCCGAGCGAACCCGAAGCTGTAGAGCAGTTCGTGGACCAGAAGATCCTGTTCGGACCCGGCAAGGCAGCCAACGCCGGTGGCGTGGCCACCAGTGGCCTCGAGATGGCTCAAAACGCGGTGTTCAGCAACTGGACCCGGGACGAGGTCGACCAGCGATTGCTGATGATCATGGTCAGCATCCACAGGAGCTGTCAGGAAGCAGCCGAACACTATGGAACCCCAGGAAACTACGTCAACGGTGCCAACATCGCCGGCTTCATCAAGGTGGCCGATGCAATGCTGGATCAGGGCGTCGTTTAGGTCAGGAGGCTTGATGCGAAAAGACATTGGCTATTTCGAAGGGACCGACTCAACGCTGCTGACCGCCCTGGTCTGCGAAGGGTTCGACACTATCCCGGTGTCAAACGGCTACGACAACCACGGACGTCACGTGCAGTTGATCAACCATGAGAACAAACCCGATCTGCTCATCGGTTACGTTCACAAGGTCTTCGCTCCGGACGACGGCGACCCCAATTACACGACCTACCAGGACATCTTCCACACCTGTCGTATCTACGGAGTACCCGTGTTGCTCGAGGTACCGCGCAAGCTGCAAGAAAAGGCGCGGGGGCTATTTCAAGACGTACCCGACGTAGTCAGGTTCGTGGATCCAGACGACATGCTGAAGGTTGCAACCAGCATCCTTGGAGACGCCGAGAAATAGGTCTCGCTCTTCCCTCTCTGCAAGGGAGGGGAAAAGCTGGCCCAAAGGGCGAGACAGTGGAGGGTCAAGCGCTAGCCAGACGGTCCCGCGGCGAGGCGTGACCCTCATCCCCCTCGCTCCGCTCGGGTACTTCCCCCCTCCAGGGCGAAGGCGCTACTCGCTGTATCCGGGGCTCCCAATCCTGCTGCCGGTTTCCGCTGCCATCACCGGCAGGTGAGCCATCGAGTCCTGCAAACCCTGCAACAGCACAAACATGTCGGCAGCCGGATTCAGTGACAGTGTCTGACCCTCGAGCGTGCCCTCGCCGGGAGTCGCCTCAATCAGGCCGAATGTTTCGGGATCAAGCCTGGCCGAGAACGACGGAGTCGAATACTCGACAGACCCGTTAACGGAAAGGCGATGCGTCTCGCCATTCCAACGAGCCTCCATCGATCCGTCCTCGAAGACCATGAAGGCGTTGTCCTTTTCGGCTTCAAAATCGGCTCGGTCGAGGTATAGACGCGGCTTGTCCTTGTAGGGATCTCCGGACGTCGGGCACGCAGTCGTGCAATTACCGCACTCATTGCAGAAATCGGTCAACACCGCGATCTGTAAGGTCTGGGCTGCTCGATAGGCATGCTTCTCGCCGGCCACCACCGCAGCTCCATCGACCGTGAGGGCCGGTAGTGCCACCGCAAACGGATCCATTTCGTAGGTCATCAATGCCATGTTGGGGCACACCCCGACGCACAGACTGCAGATCTCATGGCAGTCAAGACAACGGCTCGCCTCGGCTATGGCTTGCTCGGCCGTGTAACCCAACACGGTCTCTTCGAACCCGTCGCGCTGATCCAGCGGCGAGACCTCGATGGGGACCCGGTACTCGCGACGTGCCCGCCTGACGGTCATCGCCTGGAGGTCGACCCGGACCGTGGCCTCTTCCGGCGCCGACGGAGCTTCGCCAAGGGCGGCAATAATCGCCGCCGCTACTGCTTTGCCGTCCGCCGCCGCCTTCACGATCGAAGATGGACCCCCGGCCGCCACGTCGCCGCCGGCGTACACGCCGGGAATCGACGACTCGAAAGTAAACGGATCCACCTCGATGTAGCCGCGCTTTGTCAGAGCCGGGGACTCGTCACCAAAGAAGTCCAGTACCGAGTGCTGGCTGATGGCGAGGATGAGCGTGTCGAGTGGGATCTCGAATTCCGAGTCAGGGACGTCATGGGGGATCTTGCGACCTGAATCGTCGCGGTCGCCCCGGTACTCCGTCTTCGTGCAGATCAGTCCGGCCAGCTTCCCATCCTCGATATGAAGCGCGTGCGGTTTGGTGAGCTCAAAGATGCCGATTCCCTCGTCCTTGCAGGCGTGGATCTCCTCCGGATCGGCCGGCATCTGATCGATGGTGCGCCGGTAGATGAGCGCCGCCTCGTCTGCTCCCACCCGGCGGGCCGAACGGACCGCATCCATAGCGGTGTCCCCGGCCCCGATGACGCCCACCCGGGCGCCGATGGGAACGGGATCCTCTTCCCGAACACTGCGCAGGAAGAGGAGCGCATCCATGATGCCCTCCGAGTCCTCACCCTCGAGATTGAGACGTTTGGCGAGCTGAGCCCCAACCGCAACGAAGATCGTCTCAAATCCTTGAGAGCGAAGATCGGCGATAGTGAAATCCACTCCGGCGGACTGGTTGTAGCGGATATCAACTCCCAGTTCCTCCAGAATGGCCATGTCCTGATCGATCTGATGCTGCGGCAGCCGGTAGGCAGGGATTGCGCCACCCACCATGCCGCCGGCATAGGGATGCGCTTCGAAGATCGTCACCGCAAACCCGGCGTAGCCGAGCGCCTGGGCGGCCGACAGCCCGGCCGGGCCGGCACCGATGATGGCGACCCTGGGTCCGGTTCCTGGCTTCTTCCGGAACATGACGGGCTGCTGTTCGTGCCCCATGATGAATTTCTTCATGTGGCGGATGGCCAGCGGCTGATCGAGATGGGTGCGAATGCACGTGTTCTCGCAGAGGTGGTCGCATACCTGGCCCAGAATCGACGGAAGCGGATTGTCTTCCCGGGTGAGCTTGACGGCTTCCAGGAAATCACCGTTTCTGACCGCGTTCATGTACTGCGGGACCTTCTGATCGACCGGGCACTCGTCGAGGCAGGGAGCTTCGATGCAGTCGAACAAGCCCAGCGTGCGGGGAGTCTTGGACCGGTCCATCCGGAAGGATTCCTTCTCGTAGCGCCAATCGCGCCGGACCTTCTCTGCATAGTGGCGCAGGTTGAGCCTGGCCATAACCTTCACGGCCAGGTCGACCAGGGCTTTCGAACGTGGCCCATCAAAACCGTGGCCTCCCGCCCAGTCCGCTACTCGATCGGCTACCGGCCCATCTCCACCGGCCAGTGTCGCGGCCAACGCCGAGCATTCCTCGGCATCGAGTGCCAACCCGCTGTCCGTCAGAGCAGCCCACTGCAGGAGCGGCGCGAACTCATCGAAACCTTCCCGAGACATGGCAGTCCTGGCGATGAAGTCCTCGAGGTCGACCGCCCCCACCGAGCCGATGGCCGCGTCCAGGTTCTCCATGTACTGCAGCATCCGCAGGTACCCGCCGGTCTTGAGCAGATCAGAACAGACCGTCACGGTCTTCATGCCGCCGGCCAGCAGGTCGGCCACGTTGAAGCAATCCGCTCCCCCGGCGAAGGAGAGCATGAGGTCGCCGCGGAACTCCTCGCTGATCTTGGAGGCGAGGTTGGTGGTGACCGGGTGTAGTGCCCGGCCGGACAAGTACATCATCTCGTCCCGGTCGAACACCGTCCGCCAGTTGTCCACCTCGAGCGTGTTGGACAGTTTCAGGCCGAACTTCCGCTCGTTCTCGAGGGCGATCCTCCGCAGGTTGTGGAACATCGGTACCGCATCGACGTATTTGAGGTCGTGCCCGAAAGCCTCGTCGGGGACGGGCACATCCACGAAAGCCAGGTCGTCGTTGATGATCTTGCGAACCCGATCGTCGCCCAGCAGGGTGGGGTTGCACTTCACCGAGGTGTGCAACTTCCGTTCTTCCAGCAGGTAGTGGGTGATCCGCTCGATTTCGTCGGGCGGGCATCCGTGCATGGTGGACAGGGTGATCGTGTCTGAGATCAGTGCCGGAATGTCCAGGTCCCGCACCTCCGGGTAGCGCCGAGCGACGATTTCGATGTAGGCGGGCAGGTAGTCGGAGGCGTCCAACATCGTGTCCAGGTACCACTGGACGTTGGGCTTGAGGATCCCCTCGAGGTTGTACCCGACGCTCATATTGAAGATCATGCCGGGGTGGTCTCCTGGGAAACCGAACTTGTGGTGCAGCGCATAGATCAATACCCAGGCCCGGAGGTACTCATCGAATGATTCATATACCTTGAGCTCCTGGGACCATTCGACGTTGTAGCCCTCGTCTTCGATGTCGATGCACGGCTTGTTGACATCGAGTTCGTCGAGCGTCTGCACGGTCTTCAGTTCGATGAACCGGGCACCCACGAGCCACGAAACGATGATGTTCTGGGCCATCTGGGTGTGAGGACCGGCCGCCACTCCGAACGGGGTTTCGAGTATCTGACCATATTTCTCGATACGGAACCGGTCTGTCGCCTTCGGCACGAAGAACGCCGAGCTGGGCACGCCAAAGAGCGAGTCCTTCTGCTCCAGTTCGTCGAAGACCCAGTCGGTCAGCTGCTCCATCGAAATGGGGTGGAATCGATCGGACATGTCGCTCCTCGCTTGTTTGGTCAGATAGTCATAGGCGAGCGTGCAGGCGGGCAGCTTGCTCGGCGGCTTTGGCACGGACCTCGGCAGCGTCGACCCTGGTGGGCTTGCCATCGGTGAAGACCACCTCGCCGTCGACTTTCACTTCGACGGGTCGGACGCCGGGAGTGAAAGCCAGGTGCCATGGGTCCATCGGGTCGTACGACCAGGTGACTTCATCGTTGCGGGCTTCCGGCATCAGGTCCCAGCCGGTCTCCAACCACGACCAGGCCTTATCCGGTCCGCAGGTGATATCGATGCTGCGGTGCATCACATAGGCCAGGCGGAAGGACTCAATGACGTTGGCCCCGATGCCGTCCGTTCCTAGTGCTACCGGGTTGCTGAACCGGGCCGGGTTGGCGTAGCCGACGGCGTTGTTCAGGTTCGAGCGCGGGTTGTGCAGGATCGTTCCGCGGCAGGGTGTGGTCGGTGGGGAGATGGACACAATGGCTCAGCAGCCAGTTGTCCCGGGTCAACCCTTCGAGCCGTAGCGGGGCGTCGATATCGCCGAGCCCTTCCGCCACATGGATGTGAACGCCAACCCCCAGTTCCTCGGCAAGGGCCGCAGCCGATTCGAGCGACTCATCGGAACAGGTGAAAGCCGCATGGATACCGACCAGGGCCTTGTTGCCCTCCTGCACGAAGCGCTTGTTCTCTTCCAGACCCCGCCGGGCACCATCGGCCCCGTGGCGGTCGGTGATCCCATAAGCGGGCAGCACCCGCACCCCGACCTCGGCGCACGCCTCGGCGATGACACTGAGGCTTCCCTCGATAGCGTTGGGTGATTCGTGGTGATCGACGATGGCGGTGGTGCCGGACTCCAGAGCTTCCAGTGCTCCCAGCATGGCCGACCACCGGATCATCTCCAGGTCCAGAGCCGTGTCCAACCGCCACCAGATCTGATCGAGAACCTCTTGGAAGTTGGTCGGGGTCTTGGGGGGCGGGGGCATGCCGCGCGCCAGCGCCGAGTAGAGATGGTGGTGGGCGCACACCAGGCCCGGTGTCGTGGCGGTCATATCTCCTCCATACATCTGCTACTTCAACCTACCCCGAGCAACCAAACCCGTTTTTGCGTCACATTCACACCCCATGCGGTGTAGATACGACGCCAAAACCTCTATTTCTCGATGGGTTGGTGGATGCCCATCGGGAGGTGGTTGCGCCACGTCCCGTCTACCTCATGGAAGGCGGCCGCCACCGCACCGGCGGTGGGAACCAGGCCGATCTCACCGACCCCTTTGATCCCGTAGGGAGCGCCGGGTTGCGGGGCCTCAACCAGGATCACCTCGATCTCCGGGATGTCCTTGGCGCGCAGGATCCCCAGACTCCGAAGGGTCATGTTGGTCGGCATGCCGGACCCATCGGTTGGGAACTCCTCCGAGAGGGCGTACCCGAGCCCCATATGGACCGCTCCCTGCACCTGACCCTCGCACATGGTCGGGTTGACGACCCGGCCCACGTCGTGGACCGCAACCACCTTTTCGATACCGCCGGATTCGGGATCGGCAATCACCAGCTGAGCTGCATACCCGAAGGTTGAGTGAATGACCGGGTTCTCCACCCCGTCTTCGAGGGAGTTGGTCCAATCGACCCGGTATTCGCCGTAGTAGTCGACCCCCGGCCGGCACTCGTTCTCGAGCGCCACGTGACAGGCGGCTTTGACCCCGCCGGCTCCCATCAGCGTGCCACGGGACCCGGTCGTCTGACCGGCTCCGAGCTCGCGGGTGGTGTCAACGACGACCCGGACGCGCTCCGGTGCGATGCCCAATTCCTCGACGGCCACCTGCAGCGCCACGGTGTGGATCCCCTGGCCCATCTCGGTCCAGCAATGACGGACCTCAACGGTCCCGTCCTCTTCGAACCGGACTACTGCTCCCGAGATCTCCTTGAAACCGTTGCCGAGACCGGAGTTCTTGATCCCCATCCCGAGCCCGATCGCTTTGCCTGCAGCGCGGGCCGCGTCGTAGGGCTCCTTGATCGCATCGAGGCACAACCGCGCTCCGAGACTGCCGTCGTCCATGATCTGGCCAGGACCCCAGACATCACCCGGGCCCACCACGTTGCGGGACCGTATCTCCCATCCCGTGATCCCGACCTTCTCCGCCAGCCGGTCGAGCAGGCCCTCGGTGGCGAACTGGGCCTGGTTGGCCCCGAAACCGCGAAAAGCTCCACATACCGGGTTGTTGGTCCGAGCGGCGATGGCCTCGACGTCGATATTGGGGAAGACATAAGGCCCGCTCGCATGGCCGGCTGCCCGCTCCAGCACTTTCATCCCCACCGAAGCGTACGGACCGCTGTCGCCCACCATCCGGGCCCGCAGAGCGGTGAGTTTGCCGTCGGCGTCACAACCGGCGGTTGCCTCGATCCGGATGGGGTGCCGTTTCGCGTGCATCAGGAGAGATTGCTCACGGGTCAGCGTGCACTTGACCGGTCGGCCCAGCAGGTGGGCGGCCAGGGCCGTCTGTGCCTGGTTGGACATGTCTTCTTTGCCGCCGAATGCCCCGCCGTTGGATACGAGCTCGACCACGACATCGTCGATGGAAATGGCCAGCACCTCGGCGATCTGATTGCGGTCGTCCCAGACACCCTGCCCGCCCGAATACACCATCATCGGTGCATCGTCGTGCGGCACCGCCAAGGTCGATTCGGGTTCGAGGAAAGCGTGCTCGACGCGCGGGGTCAGGAAAGTCTCCTGGACCGTGAAGGCGGCCCCGGCCAGGGCAGCATCGACGTCACCCCGGGCGTACACCGAACGCGAAAGCACATTGCCGTCGAGCCCCCACACTGCGTTCTCCTCTGACGCCAGGGCTGAGTCGGCATCCACAAACGGCGGGTGGACCGTGTACTCGACCTCAACCAGGTCGGCTGCCGCTCTGGCGATTGCCACCGTATCGGCGACCACCACGGCCAGGACGTCCCCGAGATACGACGTGCGCCCTCCCACCGGGATGAAGACCGGCCAGTCCTGATGAATGATCCCCACTTTGAGCTCACCCGGCACGTCGGCGGCGGTGTACACCGCGATTACCCCGTCAATAGCGAGGGCCGGGGCAGTGTCGATGCTGAGCACGTCGGCGCGAGCGTGGTCGGCCAAGCGCAGCGCCGCGTGGAGCATTCCGTCTACCCGCATGTCGTCCACATACCCGCGATCGCCGAGCGCCAAACTGGCTGCCTCGTATTTGGTTCCTCGAGAGCCGAGGCCGCCAAGCGGTTCGAGTTCGGGAATCGTATCGTCGCGCAGCATCTCGATCGCTTCGAAGATCTTGGTATACCCGGTGCAGCGACAGAGGTGAGCGCCCAACCGGCCGGCCGCCGTGTCGAGGGTGAGATCGCTGCCCTTCTGGTCGAGTAGGGCCTTGGTCCGAACCAGGATACCGGGGGTGCAGAAGCCGCATTGCAAGGCACCGGCGGCTGCGAATGCCGTCGACAATCGGTCCCGTTCTGCCTCGTCGAAGCCCTCGAGAGTCGTTACCGTCTTGCCTTCTGCCTTTTCCAGCGTGACCAGGCAACTCTGGATGGCTTTGCCGTCCAGGAGAACCGTGCAGGCGCCACACTGTCCGGAGGGCGAGCAACCGTCCTTGGGCGACGTGATGCCCAACTCCTCGCGAAGCGCGGCCAGCAAATGCGGGTGATCGGCTGCGACCGACACATTTTGACCGTTCACCACGAAGGAACTGATTCCCGGCGTCGTAAGCGTCATGCCACACCCTCTCAAGAAAGCCAATGGAAGCAACCGTAGAGCGATCGCCCGATCGTGTCATCTTCAGCCCAACTTAACAAATTGTCAACAGTCTCCAGTCCGGAGAGACGCCCGACAGAGGCCGTTCGCGATGACGGTAAAGTCTTGGCGACAGGACCAAGGAGGTAGCTTGCCCTGCCGGGCGGAGTTCATTATCGAACCCTTCGAGGAAGGCTCGCCCGGACCCCACGTGCTGGCGGCGATCGATGCTGTTCGGGCCCTGGGCTTTGAACCCGAGATGGGACCTTTCGGGACATCTATCGACGGAGATTCGACGGCGGTGATCAACGCTGTCCAGGAGATGCTCGAAACGGCTCGCAGGTCCGGCGCAACCCGGATCTCCCTCCACCTGGACATGGACACCGAAGCATGACCGTCTCCACCAAACATCCGGTATGGACCGCCATCCGGCCGCTGCTCGAGGCCGTCGGAGGAGATGTCGTGGATGCCGGCAAGCTCATTCCGGGCGACGTCCCGATCACGTGGGATGGACGTCTGATCGGCGGCGTACGACTGGATTCGCTCTCCAGCGCCCTGGATCGACTCGTCTCGCACATAGAAGAGGAACTGGGCGGCAAGTTGATCGACCTATCCAGAACAGAGAAGCAAGCTGCAGTGCGCCTGCTGGACGAGCGTGGTGCCTTCTTACTGAGGAAGGCGATCGAAGATGTTGCCGCGATGATGGGCGTTAGCCGCATCACGATCTACAACTATCTCAACGTGATCAGGAACGACTTAGACCGTAAATCGAAGCGAGTTGACATTTTGTTAGCCACCGACGACGCTACCGACGTGGCGTCGGTTTCGGGGCCGAAGGGAGACGCATCGGTGTGACGAGCGCGGTGGAGGGACGTCGGAGTCGATCTAAGTATCTTGCCTTCCTGATCCCGGTGGGCGCAGTTCTGGCCGCTCTCCTCCTCGGAGGGGTCATGCTTATCGCGCTGGGTGCCAACCCCATCGAAGGCTTCCGGGAGCTTTTCAACGGGGCTTTCGGCAGCACAGACGCTTTGATCTCAACCGCCCTCAAAGCCACCCCTCTGCTGTTTGTCGGGGTCGGCATCACCATTGCCTTCCGGGCCAACGTCATCAACATCGGCGGCGAGGGCCAGATGGTGGCCGGTGGTCTCCTCGCCACCGTGGTAGCCCTGGCCCTGCCCGACCTCTCCGCCTGGATCATGTTGCCTGCCGTTCTGATTGCAGGGCTCATCGGCGGAGCAATGTGGGGGGCAGTGCCGGGAGCCCTGAAGGCATACTTCGGAGTCAACGAGATCCTCAGCACCATCATGCTGAATGTCGTCGCGGTCCAGCTCATGAACTATCTGCTGCGGGGACCCCTCATCGATCCGGGTGAGATCGAACGCGGGACCCGGATCCCCCAGACCGCCCGTCTCCAGGAAGGAGCCGATCTACCGCTTCTCTTCGGGGATGGCCGTTTCCACATCGGCCCGCTACTGGCCGTGCTGGTTGCCATTGCGGCCTACATACTCTTGTGGCGTACGCCCCTCGGATACCGGGTACGAGCGGTCGGGTTGAACCCGGATGCCTCCAAGTACGCCGGTATCCCGGTGAAGCGGACCATCGTCCTGGCACTGACGCTCAGTGGCGCTATGTGCGGATTGGCCGGGGCCGTACTGGTCTTCGGCAGCGAAAGCCACCGGATGGTCACCGACGGCTCAACCGCCGGGTTCACCGGCAGCGCCGGGTTCAACGGCATCGTCGCAGCTCTCTTTGGAGGACTTCATCCCATCTGGACTATCCCGGCTTCGTTCCTCTTCGGAGGTCTGCTGGTGGGCGGCCTGGCCCTCCAGAGAGCCGTGCAGGTACCTTCGGCTTTGATCCTTGCCCTGAACGGGTTGGTGGTGGTTTTCGTGGTGGCAACGGACCGGTACCGCAAGCGCATGTTGGCCAGGGATGCGCGGGTGGACGTGCCGGAACCGCTCGCACCTCCTTCGAGTTCTCCCCCGACGGACGGCCCCGCGCCTCCCGGTGAAGGAGACACTTCGTGAGCGACTTCTTCACCACCGCCGTCCTGGTCGCCACCGTTGCCTCCGGAATCCGTTTGGCCGTGCCATTGTTGTTCGCCTCCCTCGGCGAGACCTTCGGGCAACGCAGCGGCGTGCTCAACCTGGGCGTCGACGGCATCATGTTGCTCGGCGCTTTCGGCGGCTACTACGCGGTGCTGAAAACCGGCAATGTGTGGCTGGGGTTGCTGATCGGCATTGTTGTTGGACTACTAATGGGCTTGATCTCCGCTGTGATCTCCGTCACGTTGCGGGCCGAGCAAGGAATCAGCGGTATCGGCGTCTACCTGTTCGGCCTGGGCATGAGCGACCTCTTGTTCCAGAAACTGGTCGGCACTCCACTGCCCATCACCAAGTTTCCCAAGCTGAATTTCCCCGTGCTCAGTGATATTCCCATCGTCGGCGAGTTGCTGTTCCAGCACAGTGTTGTGGTCTACCTCGCCTTCTTGGCCGTCCCAATCAGCATGTACATCATCAACAAGACCACGTTCGGGATGAACATCCGGGCGGTCGGTGAGAACCCGGAAGCCGCCGACAGCCTCGGGGTAAGTGTCAACCGGATCCGCTACGCCACGGTCACTATCGGCGGCACTATGGCCGGCGTAGCAGGGGCGGCCCTGGCCATCGACCTGGGGATCTTCCAGCAGAACCTCACCAACGCTGCCGGATTCATCGCCATTGCCCTGGTCTATTTCGGCGCCTGGCGGCCCGTGGGTGTGATGTTGGGATCCCTGCTGTACGGGTTCGTCAATGCCCTCGTCACACAGTTGAAGACGTTGGCCATCATCCCCCCGGACTTGTCCAACTTCGCCGCAATGGCCCCGGCCATCATTACCATTCTGGCGCTGGTGATTGTTGCCCGACGTTTCAAAGCGCCGGCGGCCCTCACTAAGCCTTACTCACGAGGAGAATGAGCAGGGACCACACGGTCCATACACAAGGAGGAACGTTGAAAACGTACAGAAAGACATGGCTGATCGTTGTACTGGCGCTGGCACTGGTTGCCGCAGCGTGCGGCGAGACGGCCGAAACAACCACAACAGCCGCAACCGGAGAGACAACCACAACTGCCGCAACCGGAGAGACAACCACAACTGCCGCAGCCGGAGAGACAACGACAACTGCCGCAGCCGGAGAGCCCTTCAGTATCGCCATCGTGGCGCCGTCGGCGAAGAACGACCTGGCTTTCAGCCAGTCGATTGTCGACGCCGTGAATGTCATTGCGGCCGAGATGGGGAATGTTGACATACAGATCACCGACGGCACGTTCAATATCGACGATGCAGCCGGCGCCATCCGCGCCTATGCGGCCGACGGAGTAGATCTGGTGCTTGCTCACGGATCCCAGTACGGCGGTTCGCTGCAAGAAATCGCTCCTGACTTTCCCGACACAACGTTTGCCTGGGGAACGGCAGCAAACACGTTCGGTCTATCCAATGTGTTCGCTTATGAAGCCGCCTCCGATGAGGGTGGATATGTGATGGGCGTCATGGCCGCGGCCCTCAGCCAGAGTGGCACCATCGGCATTGTCGGACCAGTTGAAGTCGGAGACGCCAAGCTCTACGTGGACGGCTTCGCGGCCGGCGTGAAAGCCCAGGACCCTGCCGCCAACGTGCTGATCAACTACACCGACTCGTTCAGCGATGTGGCCTTGGCTTCCGAAGCCGCCCAGGCCCAGGTTGCCAACGGTGCCGATGTCATGTCTGGAACGGCGCAGATGGTGGTGGGAGCTGTGACGGTTGCCGACGATGCCGACGTCCTCTGGTTCGGAACCCAGGCCAATCAAACCAGCCTGGCTCCGAGCATCGTCGTCGCTTCTCAGGTCTATCGCTGGGAAGTAGTGCTCCGCGAGATCATCGCCAAGATGCAGGCGGGGACGATCGGCGGTGAGGAGTTCAAGATCGATCTGGCCAACGGTGGCGAAGTCATCGAATTCAACGACGCCTTCGACCTCCCGGCCGATGTGAAGCAACTCGGCGAAGACACCATCGCCGGCATCATCGACGGGTCTATCACGACCGGCGGCTAAGAGAAAGTAGTGAGATTGGTCGACCGGGACGAGCCACAAGGGTTCGTCCCGGTCGACACCAACGAGGAGGCAGCGTGAGCGACGTGGCGATGCTGGAGATGCGGGGTATCACCAAACGATTCCCCGGTGTTCTGGCCAACGATCGGGTCGACTTCGACTTGCGGGCCGGTGAAGTTCACACGTTGTTGGGCGAGAACGGGGCCGGCAAGAGCACGCTGATGAAGATCCTGTACGGGCTTTACCGGCAAGACGAAGGCGAAGTCCTGCTCAACGGCACGCCGGTGGAGATCCACAGCCCGACCGATGCCATCGACCTCAACATCGGGATGATCCACCAGCATTTCATGATGGTGGAGAGTCTGACCGTCGCCGAGAACGTCGCGCTTGGACTGCCGTCCAATCGAGGTTTACGCACGGATCTCGACGCGGTTTCCGAACGCATCACCGAACTTGGGAGTCGATATGGCCTCAAGATCGACCCGAGTGCCACCGTCTGGCAGCTCTCGGTCGGTCAGAAACAGCGGGTGGAGATCATCAAGGCGCTCTACCGCAACGCCAAACTGCTCATCCTCGACGAGCCGACGGCGGTACTGACGCCACAAGAGGTAGACCAACTATTCACAACACTGAGGCAAATGACGGCCGACGGTCGTGGTTTGATCTTCATCTCCCACAAGCTGCACGAGGTGCTGGCGCTCAGCGACCGCATCACCGTGCTCAGACAGGGTCGCAAGACGGGTGAGGTGCCGGTCGAGGGAGCGACCCGCGAAAGCCTTGCCCGCATGATGGTCGGACGCGAAGTGAAGCTTGCCCCGGACAAGCCTTTCATAGAGACGGGACCACCGCGTCTCCGAATCGAAGGGCTCACTGTGACCGGGGACCGGGGCGACGAGGCTGTACGCGGCCTCAACCTGGAAGTTAGGGCGGGGGAGATTGTCGGCTTAGCCGGCGTGTCCGGAAACGGCCAGCGAGAGATGGCCGAAACCATCGGTGGCCTCCGTCATCCGATCAGCGGATCGATCTTCATCGATGACATCGACGTGGCCGGGAAGCTTCCCATCGAGATCCGACAGGCCGGCCTTTCCTACGTGCCTGAGGGGCGCATGAAGAACGGCTGTATCGGTGAATTCACTATCTCTGAGAACCTCCTCCTCGTGGATCACAAGGATCCCCGCTTCGTCAAGCGAGGCCTCTTCGACTTTGGCGCGATCAAGGAGCATTCGGCCCAACTGGTCAAGGAATACGCGGTCAAGACCCCGACGCTGGAGACCACCGCTCGCAGCCTCTCGGGTGGGAACATCCAGAAGGTGATCCTGGCCAGGGAAATCTCCGGCACCCCCAAAGTGCTGTTGGCATCTCAACCCACTCGCGGTGTGGACATCGGCGCCGCTGAGTACATCCACAAGCGACTCGTCGGCCAGCGTGAAGCAGGCACTGCCATCCTGATGATCTCTGAAGACCTCGACGAGGTGTTCGGGCTTTCCGATCGCATTGCGGTCATCTATGAGGGACAGATCATGGGGATCGTCGATCCGGCTACCGCCACCCGCGAGGAGATCGGATTGATGATGGCCGGGGTCAGTCCGCAAGCCGCTGCGAGCTGAGTTAGGCCCGCAAAGCCTGGTCCAGATCTTCCTTGAGATCCTCAACGTCCTCCAGGCCAACCGATAGCCGCACGAAACCGTCGGTGATGCCTACGGCGGCCCGTTCTTCGGGCGTCAACCGCGAGTGGGTGGTCGTAGCCGGGTGGGTGGCCAGGCTCTTCGCATCACCGAGATTGTTGGAGATGTCGAAGAGTTGCAGAGCATTCATAAACCGGAAGGCCGCTGCCCGGCCGCCTTCGAGTTCAGCCGCCACCATGGAACCGCCCAGCGACATCTGCCGCCGGGCCAGCTCGAACTGGGGATGAGAGTCGGCCGTTGGGTACTGCGTCCTGAGAACTCCGGGGCGGCTCTCGATGAACCCCGCCAACTCGGCTGCCGTCTTCGATTGCTGGGCAACCCGCAGGTCGAGGGTCTCGAGGCTCTTGGCCAGAATCCAGGCATTGAACGCGCTCATGGTCGGCCCGGTGTGACGCTGAAACTCCTTGAACGGCCCATCGATGAATTCCCGGGACCCGAGGACGGCCCCGCCCATAGTGCGGCCCTGTCCATCGAGGTGCTTTGTGGTCGAGTACACAACCACATCGGCTCCTAGTTCGACGGGCCTTTGCAGGACCGGAGTGGCGAACACATTGTCGGCGACAACCAGCGCTCCGACTGCGTGGGCTCGCTCGGCCACGGCGGCGATATCGATGATTTCCAGAAGCGGATTCGAGGGAGTCTCGAGAAACACCATCTTGGTGGGTGTCGCCAACGCGGCTTCCCATGCATCGAGATCCCGGCCGTCGACCAATTGAGTATCGATTCCCCACCGGGGCAGCAGCGTGCCGAGGACGGCGAGGGTGGACCCAAACAGCGAGCGCGAGGCCACCACCCGATCTCCGGACTCGAGATTGCAGGCCAGCGCGGCGAAGACGGCCGCCATCCCGCTGGCCGTCGCTCGACAGGCTTCTGCTCCATCCAGCAGGCGCAGACGCTCCTCGAACACGGACACCGTCGGGTTCCCGTAGCGACTGTAGATGTAGCCTTCGACGTCTCCCTTGAAGACGGCTGCGGCCTCCTCGGCCGTCTCGTACACGTATCCGGAGGTTAGGTAGAGCGCTTCGGCCGTCTCGCCGAAGGCAGACCGCTCCATTCCACCGCGCACCTGGTTTGTCTTCGGTCGTCGCTCACTCATCGATTCCTCCGGCGGCAACGGTAGTAGCCCGTTACGCTGAAACGCCATGGCTGTTCCACTCCCCTTTCACCTTCTGCCCGATTCCAGCGTCGTAACCGATGGCAGGTTGAGCATCGGAGGTTGCGACACGCTCGATCTTGCAGCCCGGTTCGGCACTCCGCTTTTTGTGTACGACGAGGAACACCTCCGGGCTCGCAGCCGCGAGGCAGTGGCGACGTTCGGTAACGGGGTCGCGTACGCCACCAAAGCTTTCCTGTGCAAAGCGATGGCAAAACTCGCCCATGAAGAGGGCATGCATCTCGATGTCGCCACAGGTGGTGAGTTGTGGGTTGCGCTCCAGGCCGGGGTGCCCGCCGAGAGTCTTGTGTTCCACGGCAACAACAAGTCTCCGACCGAGCTTTCCCTGGCTCTGGAGGCCGGCGTCGGGCGGATCGTGATCGATTCCTTTGATGAACTGCGCCGCCTCGAAGAACTCACGTCCGGCCGCCATCAGCCGGTTTCCGTTCTGATCAGGATCACACCCGGGGTGGAAGCCCATACGCACGAGTTCGTTTCGACCGGCCAGGACGACACCAAGTTTGGTTTCACGGTATCGACCGGGGCGGCCGACCAGGCCATCGCCCTGGCAGGGGCGTCTCCCGTCCTCGATCTGGTGGGACTCCACGCCCATATCGGCAGTCAGGTCTTCCGGCTGGCCTCGTTCGAGGAAGCCGCCCGGGTCGTGGCGCGGGCCGCCGCACCATATGAACTGTCCGAACTGTCTCTGGGTGGAGGTCTGGGCGTCCCCTATGTCGTTGGCGAATCGGCCCCGTCGATCCCGGAGTGGGGACGAGCCATCATCGCTGCCTGCCGCGACGAAGGAGTGACCGGCCGGGTGACCGCAGAACCGGGCCGAGCCATTGTGGCGACCGCCGCAGTGACCCTCTATGCGGCCGGAACCATCAAGGACATCCAGGGAACCCGAACCTACGTCGCCGTCGATGGCGGCATGAGCGACAACCCGCGCCCGGTTCTGTACGGCAGCGGGTATGAGGCATTCCTCCCCCGGGCAGCTGACGCTCTCCGGTCACGGGCCGTGCGGATCGTGGGCAAGCATTGTGAATCCGGAGATGTGCTCGTGCGTGAAGCCTGGCTGCCGGAAGACCTGGCGGTCGGCGACATAGTGGCGACCCCGGTGACGGGTGCCTACGGGCATTCGATGGGGTCAAACTACAACAAGGTGCTGCGACCGGCCGTCGTCTTCTGCAGAGAAGGAGAAGCCCGATTGGTGGTGCGGCGCGAGACCTACGACGACCTCCTCATTACCGATCTGGGTTAGCCCTGCAAGTCGGATCCGGTTCCAGATTTGGTTCAACCCTTGACACCATCCTCATCGCCACCTAGAAACGCACCTTGGAACACATCACCACCATCCCGTCGCAGAACCGCCTGCACCATTCCCCCTCAATCCGGGGATTCTCATGACATCAACGCTGCCGTCTGTTGGATCGACCGAAACCCAGTTCTATTTATCGCCAGATTCCATGCTGCTGAGCAGCGGCCAACTCCTACATTCAGTCACGCTGGCCTATGAGACATACGGCGAGCTCAACGCCGCCGGGGACAACGCGATTCTGCTTTTCCATGCCCTCACCGGCAGCCAGCACGCTGCCGGATTCAACCCATCGGTACCGGCCGCCGAGCCTTTCTGGGTCGAGGAAACCCACAAGGGCTGGTGGGACGGTTTCATCGGATCCGGCAAGGCCTTGGACACGGACCGGTTCTTCGTGATCTGCGTTAACTACTTGGGCGGATGCTACGGGTCGACCGGTCCGGCGTCGATCGACCCTGCCACCGGACGCCCGTACGGATCCAGCTTCCCGAGGATATCCATTACCGATGTGGTCGACTCGCAGATGGCGCTTCTAGATCATTTGGGAATCGAGACGCTGCACGCCGCCATAGGCGGTTCGGTGGGTGGCATGATGTGCGTGAACTTGGCGACCCGGTATCCGGAGCGCGTCAAGAATGTGATCCCCATCGCAGCAGGCCTCGCCGTCACCGCGTTGCAGAGGATCCACATCTTCGAGCAATGCAATGCCATTGAGAACGACCCTCATTTCGCCGGTGGCGACTACTACGACGGTCCCACCCCGGATCGCGGGCTTGCCCTGGCCCGAATGATCGGACACAAAGCGTTCGTATCCCTGAAGGCAATTGAGGAAAGGGCCAGAAAAGAGATTGTCGACCGACACGAAACGGGCGGCTACATCCAGATCGTCAATCCGATTGAGTCCTACATGTGGCACCAGGGCACCAAGTTCGTCAAGCGGTTTGACGCCAACAGTTACCTGCGAACCATGGAGCTGTGGCAGACCTTCGACCTGGTCGAGCAAGCCGACGGTCCCGACCTGGATTCGATCCTTCGGCGCTGCCGAAATCAGCGTTTCATGGTGTTCAGCATCGACTCAGACGTCTGCTACTACCCGGACGAACAAGAAGACATGGTGACTGCCCTCAAGCGAGCGGGGGTACCGGTACAAAGGATCACCGTCCACTCCGACAAGGGTCACGATTCGTTTCTGCTCGAACCGGAGCTGTTCGCGCCACATTTGATCGACACACTGGAATGGGAACGGTGGTGAGGAAAGGCAGTTTCCAGTTACCAGTCAGCAGCTACCAATTATCGGCTGGCTGATGGCTGGTTGCTACTGACTTCTTGCCTGTAAGACCGCGCTCACGTCGCCGGGGGATAGGCCTCGTTGGGCCAGCAGGACCAGCAGGTGATAGACCAGGTCGGCCGCCTCTTCAGCCACACGTTCGGATGAACCGGTTCCGGCCGCGTGATCTTTGGCCGCCAGCAGGACCTCGGTCGCTTCCTCGGTGAGCTTGCGGCTCACGGTATCGACGCCGCCATCTAGCAAGGCCGCCGTATAGGAACCCTCCGGCCGTTCGGCCGCCCTGGTCACGATCGTCGGCCACAATCCAGGTGGCGTCAGCGATGGCCAAACGGTCTCTGGATGATCGAAGCAACTGTCGGCTCCTGTGTGACAGGCCGGTCCGGCCGGAATCGCCTGGATGAGCAAGGCGTCTCCGTCACAGTCCACGCTCATGTCCGTGACGGCCAAGGTATTGCCACTGGTTGCGCCCTTCCGCCAGATCTCCCGGCGGGAGCGGCTCCAGAAATGCACTTCGCCGGTTTCCCGGGTGAGTCCGAGGCTTTCCTCGTTGAGGTAGGCAACCATCAAGACCCGGCCGGTTCGCGTGTCCTGCACAATCCCCGGAATCAAGCCATCGCGGTCGAACCGCACGGCCATCACCGGGCCACCTCGATAGGACGTACCGGTATCCCGGCGGCAGCCAATCCGTCCTTGAGGTCGGCGATGGCGATCTCGCGGCGGTGAAAGATCGAGGCGGCCAGCACCGCATCGGCCCGGCTCCCGGTGAGAACCTCCACGCAATCTGCGATTGTCCCCGCCCCGCCTGAGGCGATCACCGGAATCGGGACCGCCGACCGCACCGCCTCGAGCAGATCGAGGTCGTAGCCCTGTTTGGTCCCATCCCGGTCCATGGAGGTGAGGAGGATCTCCCCCGCTCCGAGCCGGGCACCCTCGACAGCCCAGGCGGAGGCCTCACGACCGGTTGGCGTCCTTCCACCGTGGGTGTACACCTCCCAACCCGGGCCGCTTAGCTTCTTGGCGTCGATGGCGAGAACGACGCACTGGGCGCCAAACGCTTCGGCGCACTCTGAAATCAGTTCCGGTCGTTCCACGGCTGCCGTGTTGACCGTCACCCGGTCGGCACCCGCTCGCAGGGTGGCCCGCATGTCCTCAACCGTTCTCACTCCCCCACCAACCGTCAACGGAACGAAGACCTGTTCGGCAGTCCGGCGAACCACGTCGAGCATGGTGTCCCGACGTTCATGGGAGGCCGTGATGTCGAGGAAGCAGATCTCATCTGCCCCCTCCGCCACGTAGCGAGCGGCCAGCTCAACCGGGTCACCCTCATCGGTGAGATCGACGAACTGCACGCCTTTGACCACGCGGCCATCGTGGACATCGAGGCAGGGGATGATTCTTCTACGCAGCATTGGCGGCTCCCCGGCACTCATCCACGAAGCTGCCCAGGATGCGCAACCCGACCGGGCCGCTCCGTTCCGGATGGAACTGCACGCCGATCCGGTTGCCCGACCGAACGGCCGCAACAAACTCGCTGCCGTAATCGCAGGTGGCAATCACCGTGCCAGGGTCTTCGGGAACTGGAGCGAACGAATGCACGAAGTAGAAGGTCGATCCGGCGGCGATGCCGGTGAAGATCGAGTCCGGCAGCATCTGCACGTCGTTCCAGCCGATGTGCGGAAGCCGGGGGGCGGACGCCAGCCGCCGCACGGACCCGGGAATCAGCCCGAGCGCACGGCCACCGTCTTCTTCCGAGGTGGTGAAGAAGAGTTGCAGCCCAACACAGATGCCGAGAAGAGGACCTTGCCACTCCTTCAGAGGCCCGTCGAGGCCGGCGGCGCGGATCCGGTCCATGGCCGCGCCGGTTGCGCCAACCCCGGGGAGGACGATGCCATCCATCCCCGCCAGATCGGCCGGAGCCACCGCAATCGTGACCAGGGCACCCTGGTCCTGGAGACCCTGCGCAATGGAAACGAGGTTTCCCGCCCCGTGGTCGATCACGGCGATCCGGGTCACGTCGTGCCCTTGGTGCTGGGCACGCCGTCACGCCGGGGATCGCCGGCCACAGCAGCTCGCAACGCCCGGGCCAGAGCCTTGAAGGCGGCTTCGGCGACGTGGTGGTCGTTCTGCCCGCGAGCGGAGATATGGAGGGTGAAACCGGCCGCACGGGCCAGCGCCTCGAGCGCATGGGGGATCATCTGCGTGCTGAGAGCTCCGATCCGATCAGAAGAGAAAGCTAGATCCAGAACGGCGTAGGGTCGCCCACCCACATCGACGACCGCAGTTGCCAGCGCCTCGTCCATGGGTACGGCGGCGTCGCCGTATCGCACGATCCCGGCCCGATCGCCGAGCGCCTGGCCGAAAGCCTGCCCGAGTACAAGAGCAGTGTCCTCCACCGTGTGGTGGTCGTCGATTTCGAGGTCACCCTCGGTTGTGACGTTGAGATCGAAAAGCCCGTGGTGAGCGAGGGAAGTGAGGAGATGATCGAAGAATCCGACACCGGTCCCTACCTCCGCCGTGCCGCGGCCGTCCAGTTCCAAAGTCACTTCGACCCTGGTTTCGCGAGTGGTTCGTTCGATGCGAGCAAAACGACTCATGACAATCTCCTTTGCAGAGCGGACAGCAACCGGTCGTGGGCCCGGGGGGTCCGCACGGTGAAACGCAAATATGAAGCCAGCGGACCATCAGCCGGGAAGGTTCTGGTCACCAATCCCTCGCTCATCAATTCATCTGCAACCATCCGCGCCCGGGGCCCGACCTCGCACAGCAGGAAGTTGGTTGAAGAGGGCAACACGCGGATCCCGAGTTCCCTCAAACCGGCGGCCAGCCGGGTTCGCTCCTCGATGGCCGAACCGACCACAGACCGCATCCGGTCGGGGGCCTCGAGAGCGGCCACCGCCAGGTCGACCGATAGGCTTGAAATACTTCCGGGCGGCCGCACCCCGTCCAGAGCGACGATCAGGTCCGGATGCCCGAGGCCGTACCCGACCCGCGCCCCGGCCAGCCCGTAGGCCTTCGACATCGTGTGCAGCACCAGCAGGTTGTGGTACCGGTCGACCCACGGCGCCCAGTCGTCGTCGGAGAATTGCGCATAGGCAGCGTCCAGCACGACAACCCCGTCGGTGGCTGCGATTACTGCGGCAACGGCTTCTTCGGTGGGGCGATTACCGATCGGGTTGGATGGGACACACAGCCACACGATCTCGGCGTCGCGGGCGGCCGCGATTACCTCATCGACCGGGAACTCGAAATCCGGTGGCCGGGCCTCGATGCTCACGGCGCTACCGCGCACCTGGGCGGTGGCGATCCGATACATCGGGTAGGTGGGATCGGCCGTAACGGCGTTCTGGCCGGGAGCCAGAAAAGCCCGGGCGGCCAGCAAGATCAACTCGTCGGCGCCTGCTCCGGGGATCACCGAGTCGGGGTCCAGGCCGGTGGTGACGGCGACGGCTTCCCGGAGCGCAACGTAGCTGGCCGCCGGGTACTCGTTGAGCATCGCACTGCGCCGCAAGACGATTTCGGCGGCCCAGTCGGTTGGAACCGGTGAGGTGTTGTGATCGAACCGCTCGACCTCATCGGGATCCAATCCTGCTGCCAGGGCAATCTCTTCTGAGGCGGGCTGCCACACATATTTCGGGAAACTCATCGACCCTCCTCAAAGCGGACCTCGACGGCCAGACGGTGGGCGGTGAGTCCCTCTACCCGGGCCAGTTCTTCGATAATCGGACGGATCTTTTGCAGCCCCGCACGGGTCAGTTCTTGCACCTGACGCCATGAGCCGAAATCCTCAACCGAGAGCGGCCCGTACGAGCGGGCCAGGCCGCCAGTGGGGAGGACATGATTGGCGCCGGTCGCATAATCGCCCGCCGACTCCGGAGCCCACTCTCCGACGAAAACCGATCCGGCCGACGTCAACCGCTTCGCTACCGATGGGGCTTCTTCGGTGTGCACGCTCAAGTGCTCGGGTGCGAAGTCGTTGGAAAAGGCAACGGCGGTTTCGAGGTCGGGGGCAACCGCGATCAAGCCGTGGTTCTCGAGAGCGGTGCGGATGATCCCTTCCCTCTCCAACCCGGCCAGCATCTCCTCGGCAGCGGCCAGGATCTCCGGTACCTGATCGGGGGCAGTGGTGAGAAGCACCACCGGCGACTCGGCGCCGTGCTCGGCCTGGCAGAGCAAGTCCACGGCCACGATCCGGGCGTTCGCCGAACCATCGGTGATGATCAGCGCTTCGCTCGGCCCGGCCGGGAGGTCGATTCCACACACTCCAAACACCGCCAGTTTGGCTGCAGTGACCCAATCGTTTCCCGGCCCGACGATCTTGTCTACCGGTGCGATGGTCTCCGTTCCGTAGGCAAGGGCGGCGATGGCCTGGGCGCCTCCCATGGCGTACACCTCGTCGACCCCCAACAATGCGGCAGCTCCAAGGGTGGCTTCGTCGACCAGCCCATCCGGGCCGGCAGGGCTGGCCAGGGCGATGCTCTCCACCCCCGCCACCCGGGCCGGGACCACTCCCATCAGCACGGAGGACGGATAGGCAGCCCTCCCCCCCGGTGCGTACACGCCCACCCGGTGCAACGGGCTCCACACCCGGGCAATCTCGACCCCGGGCACCGGAATGGCCTGATCGTCCGTGGGCCGCTGTCGTTCGTGCACAGAACGGATGTTGGCAATCGCCGCTTCCAGCGCGGCGACCGTCTCCGGCGACAAGTTGGTGAGAGCCGCCGCGACTCGTTCGGGCGGAACCCGCACCCCCCCACCGGCAAGTCCCCCGCCGTACTCACGGCCGGCGGCCTCTACCGCCGCGTCGCCGCCGGCTGCCACGAGTTGCACGATCGCCGCGGCTCTCTCCCGGATCGTTTCATCGGGAACGACGGACCGCCGGGTCAGGGCGGATCGCTTGCCCGGGCTGGGCATGGCGAGATCAATCCGGCGAATGTTCATCACGGCAGCACCCCTAGGCAATCAACGACTCGATGGGCAACACCAGAATGCCGGTGGCGCCTGCTTCTTTCAGGCGGGGCAGAACCTGCCATACGTCCCCGGCGTCGACTACCGAGTGAATGGCGACCTTGCCGTTGTGGGCCAGCGGTACCACGGAGGGGGCTTCGATTCCCGGGATGATCAGCTCAATCGCCTCGAGCGCTTCGAGTGGGGCATTCATCACGACGTATCTCTTGCTGCGGGCGGCCACAGCAGCCAGCAGCATGGTCACCACCTCTTGCTGGCCATCCGTCAGCCCGTCAATCGAGCTGCGAGCTACCAGCACAGCTTGTGATTCGAGCAGCGTGGCGATAGGTCGCAGCCCGTTGACCATCATTGTGCTGCCACTCGAAACGAGATCGACGATGGTGTCGGCCACGTCGAGTTTGGGGGCAACTTCGACGGATCCCCGCAGAGGGATCACCGTGACGTCGATGCCTTGCTTGGCGAAGAACTCCCCGGTCACCCGGGGGTGCGCCGTCGCCACCCGCAACCCTTCCAGCTCAGCGAGGTTCTCTATCGGCGAAGCGTTGGGCACGGCAGCAGTCAACCGGCACGTCCCGAAGCCAAGCTCACCGACCACTCGCAGATCGGCGCCGCTTTCCTGAAGCAGATCGAGACCGGTCACCCCCAGAGCCGCCACCCCATCGGCCACCATCTCGCAGACATCCTCCGCTCGCACAAACAGCAACTCCATGTCGACATTGGCGACCGGAGCAGAGAGAGCTCGCTCGGTTCGCTCGTACATGAGCCCGGCCTGAGAGAGCAGGGCCGCTGTTGAACCTTGCAGGCGTCCCTTGTTGGGGACCGCCAGCCGCAGCAATGCCGTCATGACTTCCGCCCTGCCAACCGCTCGAGCATCATCTGATAACCACCCGTTCCGTGCTGGCGCCACTGGTTGATCCGGGTCACGGTGGCGGTCGACGCGCCCGTCCGCTCGGCAATATCCCGGTAGGACAGACCTTCGGCGAGGAGTCGCACCACTGCCCAGCGCTGTGTGATCTCCTCCAACTCCCGCAGCGTGCAGAGGTCACGCAAGAAGGCCGCTGCTTCATCGACCGATTGAAGCGACATGATCGCTTCCAGCAGCGGTACCGTCTCGGCGGTTCGCCAATCGTCTCCCGGACTCGTCATGAGTCTTCCCATCTCGAGATTCTGTCTTAGTGTGGTAGCACGTTAACATGTTACAACATTTAGAGAAGGGGGAAGATGGAGTTGATACCGGCGATCGACGTCCTCAACGGAGCGGTGGTACGGCTCCGCCAGGGTCGGGAGGATGACGTGACGATCTACGGCGACGACCCGGCCGTCCGACTGAGAACATGGGCAGACGAAGGCGCCTCGTTGGTACACGTCGTCGATCTTTCCGGAGCCATAGAAGGCAGCTGGAATCGGAGTCTCTGGGAAACCCTGGGCAGGACCGGGATTCGCTTCCAGGCCGGTGGCGGCATCCGGTCTCTCGAGGCAGCGGTGGAGACGCTCGCAGCGGGTGCTGCCCGGGTTGTGCTGGGGTCGACCGTCGTTTGGGATCCGGCCATGCTGGCCTCCATCGTCTCGAGAGTGGAGCCCGAACGCGTCGTTGCCGCCGTCGATGTGCGCGACGGGATGGCCGTTGGAGCGGGATGGACAGATGCCGGCCGGCCACTCGACCAGGTGCTCGATCAACTGGCTGCCGCCGGAGTGACGAGGGCTCTCGTCACGGGAATCGCCGGGGATGGAATGCTGACCGGCCCGGCGGTGGACCTCCTCGGGCACTGCGTCGACCGACTGCCGGAGGTAGGGATCATTGCGTCGGGAGGCGTGGGAACGCTCGACGACCTCCGGTTGCTGAGATCGCTGCCCCTCGACGGTGTGATCGTCGGGCGGGCCCTCTATGAAGGTGCGTTTACGTTGCGACAAGGTATACGGGCTGTGGCCGGCCAGGAAATCTAGGAGGGGTGGCTCGGCTGGTGATCGTCCAGGTCCAGCACGATCTCCGTATCCGCGTTCTTGGCCGTCTTCAACGGCGAAAGCGTCCCCAACGACTCAGCGACGACCACCGCGTCGTCCCCGGGCTCGAGGCGAAAGTCACTGGGTGGGTTGATGAAAGAAGAACCGTTCCGACTCACGGCCAGGACCGTGGCCTGGTGATCGCGCCGCATGCGGGTTGAGAGCTCGTCGATCGAAACACCCAGATAACCGTCTGGCAGCTCAACCCGGTAGAGCTCGGATCCGTCTCCACCGGCGACCATATCCGCCACCACCGCCGAGAGGCCCGGATACATCGCCGTGCGTGCCAGGAGATGGGCAGCCAACCGGGAGGAGACCAGAACTTCGTCCACGTTGGCGCGCTTGAAGTGCTCCACGTGTTTGGGATTGTTGACCTCGACAACGGTTCGAACTGCCGGTGCCAGGTTCTCAATCGCCAGGACGGTGAGAATCGAGCGCATATCGGCCTCATTGGATCCATCGGTCGGGCAGATGATGGCCGCAGAAGCCTCTTCGATCCCGGCTCGTTTGAGATCGTCGGCACTCGTGGTGTCACCCCGCACGAAATAGGCGTCGTCGCCCGCCGGGCTCCGTTCTGCCTCATGAATCACAACGACCTCCCGGTCGAACTCATCGGAGCGAAGCTCGTCGATCAGGTCGCGAGCGGTGGAGTTCCATCCGCACACGACGATGTGCCCTTTGTGTCCTGCTGCACCCATGCCCTGACCCTCCTTCAACAAGAAATCAATTACGAACCCGACCAGCGCCCCGGTGATCGTGGCGAGGATCCCGATACCAAAAAGCGCCAGCAACCAACCGACCACCCAACCAAGCGGAGTCGTGACGTGCGAGGAATCGCCCTGCCCGAGCACCGTCGTGATCCCCCAATAGAAGGACTCACCGAACGCGTCCAGGGTGAAGTCCTTCTCCAGCAGCGTGATGGCGACCGCAGCCAGGGAAACCACGACCACCAGGCCGGACAGCAACGCAACGAAGAACCGTCGATCGACCTGTTTGGCGACCCGCCGAACGTGCCACATGACCCGACGCAGAACAGCGGAATGAAGAAGCGTGCCGAGCCGCGCTTTCATGGATTCCTCCCTCTCCCGCCCAGGAAACTACTCGACCGACCGGGCACGTGACGGCCGGAATCCGGCCGCTCAATCGCAAGCAAGATCCCGTACGACCAGATATCGGGCCGGGAAGCATCAACAGGTCAAACCGAGCAGCGGCCAACCGTTGGAAACCTGTAACTTGCTGGCATGCACGTGAAATCGGTTCAGATTGGCTCGGCACGCACCTTGCAGATCAGCGAACGGTCTGTGGAAACAGGGATCGGCAAGACCCCGGTAGGAGAGATCGACCTCCAAACAACAGGGGTGGCAGGCGACGCAGTAGTGAACACCAAGCATCATGGAGGACCGGATCAGGCCGTATATATGTACTCGGCTGAGGACTACGCCTGGTGGGAGGAGCAACTCGGGCGGTCGCTGGCGCTGGGGGCTTTCGGTGAGAACGTGACGGTGTCATCCGTCCCGCCCCTCATCCGGATCGGCGACCGTATCCAGATTGGAGAGGCGTTGCTCGAGGTGACGGCTCCCCGAATTCCCTGCGCGACCTTTGCCGCCCGGATGGAAGAGGCGGATTGGATTCGCCGCTTTCGAAACGCCAACCGGCCTGGCTTCTACTGCCGGGTCCTCCAGCCCGGCACTGTGCGGCCCGGCGATCGAATGCAATGGACCGCGGCATCGGAAGCGAATGTCTCGCTCGACGAAATGGTCGAACACTTCTACGCAGACGCTGTTCCACTGCCCGACGTTCGTCGCGCCCTCGCCTCGCCGATTGCCATCCGGTCCCGAGCCGAATACGAGGCGCGGCTCACCAGCCTGGACCGTTGAGCAAACTGCGGTTCAGATTGCGAAGGGTTGCCGGATCGTGCACGTCGTGAAGAATTCGACCACAATGTCCCGACCTTCCCGGGAAAGGCAGTGTGAGCAACCTCGTTGTCCAGGCAGCAATCCAGGCTGAGAACGCCAACGACATCGACTACTTCTTGTTGATTGTCGGTTTGCTGGGCGGGTTGGCAATTTTCCTGCTGGGGATGGACCGGATGACCGAGTCCATGAAGCTGATCACCGGTGGACGGCTACGCGGGATCCTGCTCCGCATGACGTCGGGCCGACTAGCGGGTCTCGCAACCGGCGCCGGTATCACGGCGCTGGTCCAATCCTCCTCCGTGACCACCGTCCTCCTCGTCGGGTTCGTCACCTCCGGACTCATGACGTTCGAACAGACCCTGGCCGTCATCCTGGGGGCGAACATCGGGTCAACCGTCACCGCTCAACTCATCGCATTCAAAGTGACGAGCTACTCGTTGCTGGCGGTGGTGATCGGCTACGCGATTTCGTTCCTTTCGAAGAACGGAGCGCGCCAGGCTCAAGGAAGCGCCATCATGGGCCTGGGCCTGATCTTCTTCGGGATGAGCATTATGGGCGACGCCATGTCGCCTCTGCGTTCGGCGGACAGCTTCATCGACGCCATGGCCCGGATGGACAACCCCTTGCTTGGTGTCGCCGTCGGCGCCGGGTTCACCGCCCTCGTTCAATCGTCGGCGGCGACAACCGGAATCGTCATTGTCCTCGCCCAGCAGGGGTTGATCACGCTCGATTCCGGGATTGCCCTCATCCTGGGTGCCAACATCGGAACCTCGGTGACGGCACTGCTCGCAGCCATCGGGAAACCTCGTGAGGCACTCCGGGCCAGCGTTGCCCACACCATGTTCAATGTCGGCGGGGTACTCATCTGGCTGCCGCTCGTCGGAGTGCTGGCGACCATTGTCACAAACATTGGCGGTGGAATCGGCCGGGAAATCGCCAACGCCCACACCATCTTCAACCTCTTCAACGCCGTACTGGTGATCGGGTTCGTACCCCTTTTGGCCCAGGTGGTCCAGCGGATAGTCCAGGACCGACCGGAAGACGTCGAAAAGGCGATCACCGCCCGGTATCTCGACCGAGAACTGCTCAGAACTCCGACCCTCGCCCTTGATCGTGCCCGCCTCGAACTCCTCAGAATGGCCGATCGGGTGCGCGACATGCTCGGCAAGATCCTTCCTGCGTTGCTGACCGGCGACCGGTGGACGCTGCTCGATATCGAGACGCTCGACGACGAGGTCGACGCCCTCCACGGTCACATCATCAGTTATTTGGGACAGATCAGCCAAACGCGACTCACCGAGGAGAGCACCCAGGAACTCATCGATCTGATGGAAGCCACCAACGACCTCGAAGCCATAGGTGATCTCATCGAGACCAACCTGGTTGGTCTCGGCATGACCCGCATGGAGGAGGGCCTCAATGTGAGCGACGAGACCCGGGCGGTCCTGACCGAATTGCACGGAGCGGTGACCGAGTCGCTCGACCTGGCGATGATGGCACTCACCCAGAAGAATGCCGACGCGGCGCGCCGGGTGGGCAAGATGAAGAAGCAGATCAACAGCATGGAACGGTCCGCCGCCGCCCACGAGGCCACCCGCCTGGTCGCCGATGCTCCCGACCGGATTGCCCACTATCGGTTCGAGATCGACGTGATCGCCGCCCTGAAACGGATCTACTACTTCTCCAAGCGCATCGCCCGGGTGTCCGTACCGGAGGCCGAGAAAGCAGCCATGACCGAGGACTGACCGCCCTCGTCGTCGACGGCGCCCGCCGAACCCAGAACCCGAGCCGCCGGCAAGATCTCTCGCAAACCTCGCTGCGCTCCGTGCCGGATCAGGCCACAATGGTGGCTGTGACTGACATAGCCGTCGTCGGAGCAGGACCCAACGGGCTTGCAGCCGCGGTCGTCCTGCAAGAGGCCGGCCGGTCGGTCACTGTTTTTGAACAGTCGGATCAGATCGGTGGTGCAGCAGCAACGCGAGAGCTCACCCTGCCCGGCTTCCGCCACGACCTCGGTGCGGCCGTCCATCCGCTCGGCGCAACGTCACCACTGTTTCAAAGGCTGCCGCTGACGCAGCACGGGCTCACCTGGCTACGTCCAGAGATCCCTCTCGCTCATCCTCTCGACGGGGGGATTGCCGCCACGCTCAACCATTCCGTCAACGTCACCGCCGACCAACTCGGTGCTGATGGTCCGCTCTACCAACACGTAGTAGGGGGTCTCGCCCGGCGGTGGGATCTGATCGCCGATGCAGTGTTCGGTCCGGTGCTGCGGGTTCCCTCTCATCCACTGGCCCTGGCCGGGCTGGGGTTGCGGGGAGTCTGGCCGGCCAGCGTAGCTCAGCGGTCGCTCCGCACGACCGGGGGACGGGCGCTGCTGGCCGGGTTGGCCGCCCACACCCCCATGCCGCTCTCCAAACCCGGCAATACCGCGGTGGCGCTGGTGCTGGCCGCTCTGGTCCATGTGAGCGGCTGGCCGGTCGCCAAAGGGGGATCCCAGGCGATTCCGGATGCACTTGCATCGGTCCTCCAGGCGTTGGGGGGCACGATTGAGACCAACCATCACGTGCATGCTCTCGACCAACTCTCCCAGTTCGAAACGGTCCTCTTCGACACCGGACCGCGAGCCGTGGCGAGCATTGCCGGAGAACGGCTACCGGGGCGGGTCGGGAGGCGGCAACAGCACTACCAGCACGGCCCGGGGGTCTTCAAGGTGGACTTCGCCCTCGATGGACCGGTCCCCTGGAGCGCCCCCACCTGCCGTCAGGCAGGCACCTTGCACATCGGAGGCACCACTGAAGAGATCGCCGAGGCGGAACGAGCAGCCTGGGAAGGGAGGACCCCGGACCGGCCCTTCGTGATCGCCTCCCAACCAACGATCATCGACCCCGGCCGCGCTCCCGAAGGCAAGCACGTGCTGTGGACCTATTGCCATGTCCCCGCCGGGTCGATGGTTGACATGACGGGGGCCATCGAGAGCCAGATAGAACGGTTCGCTCCCGGATTCCGCGATTTGATCCTGGCCCGGCACGCTATCGGCCCCGCCGCTCTCGAGCAATGGAATCCCAACCTGGTCGGAGGGGACATCGCCGGCGGCCGGACGGATCGGTTACGGATGCTGTTCCGTCCCCGGTTCGGCATTGACCCGTACACCATCTATCCCGGCATCTACCTGTGTTCGTCGGCAACCCCCCCTGGGCCCGGCGTGCACGGCATGGCGGGCTATCACGCTGCGCAGAGAGTGTTGAGGCAAGGCGGTTGATGGGCGGTGGACCGTCAGGCGGTCCGCCAGTGGCCCAAGTCCCGGCCAAGGAGCTCCTCGAGCGCCAGAATATCCTCTTCAAAAGCGGGGAGCAGGGCCGCCCGTTCCTCAGTCGTAATGAATTGCCGCTCCAGGTTGGCGTTCTTTGCCTTGCGGAGGGTCTTGACGAGCCTCTTGGGAAGGAGGGGTGCAAGAACTCTCTTGATTGGATTGCGGCCGGCCAACAACCAATGCAATCCCTTCACTTTCGGCACCCCGGAAACCGTGAGTTGGATGTCCGTGTCGACCGGCACGTCGGGATCGATACCGAGAAAGGAGAAGACCTCTCGAACAACGCCTTGAGGATCTGCTTTGAGGTCCTCGTTGAACACGACCTTGATCTGGTTCGCGGGAAAGACGGTCAGGAACCGGGATAGATTCCGAAAGTACAGACCGGTCGTGACGTAGTTGATCCGCCGGCCGTCTGGCCGCTGCGGATCGGCTGCAATGGCGGAGAGAAAACTCTCTTCGGGCTCTGTCTTCCGCATTCGCTGAAACACAAACTCTGAGAAGGCTCGCGAGGAAGGATCCCGCAGGATGGCGACCATTCGGACATCTGGAATGAGTGTGAAGATCTCCCCGGCGGCGTTCTCATCCGACAGATAGGTCGGCGAGCCGTCTCCGACCGCGGCATAGCCGTCCGACCCTTCGAAGAGCTCCTGGTAGCTCTCGAGCGTCTGCGCCTTGTTGTCCTTGTAGATCTTCCCACTCCAGAAGTATCCGGGCTCTTTGTGCCCCCCCGGAAATACGTCGGGGTGCTGACGAACGTAGTGCCACAAGGATGTAGTGCCCGCCTTGGGCGCGCCAATGACCATGAAGTTGGGAAGCGGCATATCGGCCTCGTCTTGGGGTCATCAGCCTAGGACAACGGATTGCGATCGAATTGATACGCCCGCACAACCACCCCGGTACACTCGCGGCCGGTTTGGCTCATGGGCCCTCCTGCCCAGACCGAAGGAAGTGCGTCTGTGGGCACAAAATCTGACAGGAACCAGCAGAACGGGACGGGTCTCGGCACGTTCGGTGGAGTCTTCACGCCCTCGATCCTCACCATCCTGGGCGTCATCATGTACCTGCGCTTTGGCTGGGTGGTCGGCCAGGCCGGGTTAACCGGTTCATTGATCATCGTCACCATCGCCACCCTCATTACTTTCCTGACCGGCCTCTCCATCAGCCAGATTTCCACCGATCAGCGGGTCCGGGCAGGCGGTGCGTATTACATGATCAGCCGGGCACTAGGGGTCGAGATCGGCGGGGCCATAGGAATACCGCTCTACCTTGCCCAGGCGCTTTCAGTCGCCCTCTACACCATCGGGTTCGCAGAAAGCGTCGCCCGGGTGTTCCCGATCCTCGATGCGCGCATCGTCGGTCTTGTGACCACCGTCCTGGTGACCGTGGTTGCGCTCATTTCCGCCCGGGTGGCGATTCGCGCCCAGTACTTCATCATGGGCGGAATCGCCCTGTCTTTGCTTTCGTTCTTCTTCGGGCAGACCTCCACCGTGGAGGCCGCCGCTACCTTCGAACAGGTGCCGTTTTGGCAGGTGTTCGCCGTCTTCTTCCCGGCGGTGACCGGAATCATGGCCGGCGTCAACATGTCCGGAGACCTCGCCAACTCCCGCCGGTCGATTCCCCGCGGCACCCTTGCCGCCATCGGAGTCAGCTACCTCATCTACATGACTATCCCCTTGTTCCTTTCGGAACGGGCCACAGCCGAACAACTCGTGGCAGATCCCCTCATCATGAGGGATATTGCTGTGTGGGGGGATGCCATCTTGATCGGCGTGTGGGGGGCAACCCTGTCGAGCGCCCTGGGCAGCATCCTTGGGGCTCCCCGCATCTTGCAGGCGATTGCCCGCGACGGCATTCTCCCCAAACCGCTCCGCTTTCTGGGGCGGGGAACCGGTCCGAACGACGAACCCCGGGTCGGCACGTTCGTAACCCTCGGCCTGGCGCTCACCGCGGTGGCGCTCGGCGACCTGGACATCATTGCCCCGATCCTGACCATGTTCTTCCTGGCCACCTATGCAGTAGTCAACATCGTCTCAGCGGTCGAACGCCTACTAAAAAGCCCCTCGTTCCGCCCTACGTTCAAGGTGCACTGGGCGTTTTCGATGCTCGGCGCCATCGGGTGTTCGGTGGTGATGGTCCTTATCGACGCCCCTGCCACCGCTCTGGCTGCCGTCGTCGTCATCGGCGTTTACCTGTGGCTAAAACGACGAGGATTGAAGAGCACGTGGGGCGACGTCCGCCAGGGTGTATGGCAAGCGATGATCCGCTGGGGTCTCTTCAACCTGCGCGGTGAAGTTGAGGCCCGGAGCTGGCGTCCCCACTTCCTCGTGCTGGCGGGCAACCCGGAGAAGCGGTGGTACCTCATTGATCTCGCCAATACCATTTCTCACGATCGCGGCATCCTCAGTGTGGCAACAATCCTCCCGGCCTCGGTGGCCACCATTGAACGCAAGAACAGCCTGGCCGCCACGATTCGCGACCACCTCGAGGAACGCAATGTCGACGCCCTGGTACGGGTTGTGTCGGCCGCTACCCCGTACATAGGTGCGGCCACCCTGGTTGAGGCATACGGGTTGGGTTACCTGGTTCCCAACACCGTGCTGCTCGGAGACGGTGAGAGCACCAACGATCCGCTCGAGTACGCGCAGATGATTGCCAGCTTCTACCGGGCCAACCGCAATGTGGTGATCGTGCGGGCCAACGAAGACCGCCTCTTCGGGCGCCGTCGCAACATCGACGTCTGGTGGCAGAGCATGCGCGGGAACGGGAGCCTGATGGTCACCCTCGGCCACCTCATCTCCAGCAGCCTCACCTGGAGCAACGTCGGTCTCCACGTCCGGATGATCGTGAAGGATCAAGACGGCGCCGCGGTCGCTCGCTCCAACCTTGCCGAGCTGATCTCCGCGACCAGGATGGACGCCGCGGTCGATGTCCTGGTCGACCAGCGCCCCCCGCTCGAGGTCATCAGGACAACCTCAACCGCTGCCGACCTAACCTTCATCGGACTTCCCCGACCGACCGACGACATCGAGGCATTCGCCGATCATCTGCGCAATCTGATCAATCAAACTCGAGACCTGCCCGCCGTTGCGTACGTGCTGGCCGCCGAAGATGTCGAGTTCGATCGGATCCTCCGCTGACCGGCAGATACGTGCGATTCGTCTCCCGGGCGTAGTCTGTCCTCTCCACAGACGGAGATGGCGTGGCATCGCGAATCTTGAGCACATCGGCCGGCACCAACCGGGAAGCCTTCACGCCGCGCGATTGGATCCTGTTCATCTCCATCGGCCTGATCTGGGGCTCTTCGTTCCTGTTGATGGACATCGGCCTCGAAGCCTTTCACCCGGGCTTGATCACGTGGATGCGGGTGGGACTGGGGGCATTGGTGCTGGCTGTCGTGCCCGGCGCCAGGCGGCCCATCGAACGATACGATCGTCCTCGCTTGATCGCGCTGTCGTTCGTCTGGGTCGCGATTCCGTTCACCCTCTTTCCCATCGCCCAGCAGTACATCAATTCGGCCGTTGCAGGCATGTTGAACGGCGCCATGCCGATCTTCGCCGCCATTGTTGCCACACTTCTGTTGAGAAAACTCCCTTCCGGGGCAGTACTAACCGGAGTCATCCTGGGATTCATCGGGGTAGCGGCCATCAGCCTGTCGTCGGGGTCCGGGGATTCCTCAGAGGCGTTGGGCGTCGGCCTGGTCTTGTTTGCGACGTTCTGTTACGGCCTGGCCGTCAACATTGCTGCTCCGATAACTCAGCAGTACGGGTCGCTGGCCGTCAATGCGCACATGCTGGCCTACGCCACCATCTGGACGGCACCGCTGGGAGTGTCCGGGCTTCTGCAGTCGACCTTCGCCTGGGACTCGTTCCTGGCGATTCTGGTGGCGGGGGCGATCGGCACCGGCCTGGCGTTTGTGATCATGGGATCCCTGGTCGGCCGGGTCGGCTCAACGAGATCGTCGTTTATCACCTACATGATCCCGGTTGTCGCATTGGTCCTCGGGGTTCTGTTCCGCAACGACCGGGTGACCGTCATCGCGGTGATCGGAGTGGTACTCGTCATCGTCGGTGCCCTTCTGGCCGCCCGACGGGAGGCGGCTCCCTCGAAGAACATACCGGGATAGTCGATGATCAACGTGACCATCAGAACCGAAGTCGAAGTGCCTGCCGCAGAGGCTTTCGCATATGTAGCCGACTTCTCAAACAACCAGGCCTGGCAAAGCGGGATATCCTCGACGGAGTGGACGTCACCTCCCCCGATAGGGATCGGTTCCACCTATGAACAGGTATTCGACCAGAGGAACATGGTTACCGGCTACGAGATCACCGCAATCGAGCCCGGGCACTCGGTTACCACCGAATCGCGGGACGGTGCCACCTTCCCCGTTAGCGTTACCCGCACAGTGATGCCGCTGAGCGACACCCGGTGCCGCATCACCGTCGACCTCATCGGACATCCGCGAGGGTTCCGGCGCCTGTTGAAACCGCTGGTCGTGAAGGCCGTAAGGGACGCCATCGCGGCCGACTACCGGCGCTTGAAACGGCGGCTGGAGAACGCAGACGAAGACGACTGAGAGGGAGACCATGCGGACCAGGCTCATCGCCTCATCGGCGGCGATCGGCATGCTCGCACTGCTGGTGAAGGCCTATGAACGCTGGTTCTTTCCGCGGGATCCGGCTCGAACGGCTGATCCGCATGCGTCGATCGTGTCACCGGCCGACGGTCGGATCGTCTACGTGGCGGACGTTGAAGAAGGAAGGGTGCCCATCGCCATCAAGGGGAAGTCTGAGATCCCCCTCAACGACATCGTCAAGGGACCGACTCGCCCGGCGAGAGGGGTTCTCATCGGGATCTTCATGTCGCCATTCGATGTTCACTACCAGCGCAGCCCGATCGCCGGCATGGTCAAAGAGGTTTCCTACCACCCGGCTCCGCACAACTATGTGATGGGCAGCATGTTTCTTCGCAACCTCTTCCGCATCCAACCGATGTACACCCGCTCACCGCACATCGTCGCCAACGAACGAAACATCGTTCATATCGCCGGGCATGATCGGGACGCCTACGTTGTGCAGATCGCCGATCAGCAGGTCAACAAGATCGACTGCTATGTCGATCCTGGAGATGAGGTCACGGTCGGGCAGAAGATAGGGATGATCCGCCGCGGCAGTCAGGTAGACCTCTTCCTGCCCGGTCTCGGCGCTGCGGACCTTCCAGACGTCGCAGTCGGACAAAGAGTCCAGGCCGGCACCAGCACCCTCCTCAACCGCTCCGGCGCCTGAAACGTCAAAGATGGGACTGCCGGGAAACAACCGTCGTCGCCCCTGAGGCACCGGCGAACCTGCCACCAAAATAGGTCCGAAACGCCCATCCGGACAAGCGGTCTCCAAAGAGACGGTATTGCAGACGCGTTGCTGTACAGCTGCAGGAGATAGATCTTGCCGCGATCGTCGTGATCGCAATAGCGATCCTTGGCAGCGTTCCAGACGCCGCCGTATCCGACCGAGTTCAAGCCGTTGGCAATGGCGAAGCCAACCGACTCGGCGATGATCGCTTCGTAGGCGTGATGCGTATCCCTGGAACGGTCGAATCCGCCTTCGGAAAGCTCGAGGACATCTCGATGGCGGACGAAGGACTGCAGACCGGTGATGCTGCCCCCGTTCTCCGTGTAGATGTGCACGGCGTCCCGGCAATTGACGAAGAAGGCACCGCAGACTCGATGCGCGTACTCCTTGAACTGCCACCATCCGACGCCGCCGTGATGTCGATAGGTCGCGAACACCAAATCTGAGAAGCGCCGGGCGAGGTCCGGTTCGACCGGCCCCTCATGCACATACACGGTCCCACCTGCTTTGGCGTGATCGCGAAGGTGCCGCCGCAGCCGTTTGTGAAGAGCGAGGAATTCGTCGAGGGACTCGTATCGTCTGCAGTCGATCTGACCAAGGCGGTAGTCGGTCTCGAGCAGTCGGTGCCGCACGAGCGGTAGGGCCGCCCGCACGTCATCGTCGATGCGGCCGAAGAACATGGCGTAGTACATGCTGCGCCGTGCCATGGCACGGAGCAGCGCAGCCGCCACTTTCGGGCGATCTGCGGCCTCGGTGTAGTACATAGTCGTGTCCCAGCCGACGTGGTTGCCCTCCCCGAGGAGCTGCTTGATCGAGACGAAAGGCCGAAAACTCATCAAGCTGGTCACGCCCAGCAGTTCGCCGGCGGCGTCTACTGCCCGCAGGAGTTGAAAGAACCGGCCCGCCGGTGGGATCACGTCGAGCATGCTCAGCGCGATCCCGCGTTCGGCCAGATCAGGCTGCAAGGCCAGGCGTTCCTCGGGTCTCAAGGGTTCGGCCGAGACGATGACCCGGGCCGGTGTTCCTGGCTCCAGCATCGCTCGTCGTCTCCCTTGCTCGGCGGTCGGAAAGACCGATCCCAGGCTATCGACAATGGAGCCATCCGAACAACCTCAGTCGAGACAAGCCGCGAGAGGAACCTGCCACCGATGTGGAAGGTACCAACCGCTGATTAGCCAACGACAGATATAGCATTGGCAACGACATGACCACGCCATACACGCATCCCGAGATCGTCCTGGTTGGACCCTTCTGGACCCGGTTGGAAGCGACCGAAGACCTGGGCTGTGACGACGCCTGCTTGCTCGGCCGCGCTGATGTCCTCCGCATCGGTGCCCGGCTTTCCGAAGAGGTGTATCCCGCATTCCAGTTCGAGCATCACCACGTGCGAGAGGAAATCGCAGACATCGTCGCCCTGCTCCTGCGCAGCGACGTGACCGGTGCCGTCATCGCAGACTGGATGGTTGAACCCAATCCGGACCTCGGTGGCAAATCCCCGCTCAAATGGCTCGACCTCAATCAACCTGAGAAAGACGTCCTCGAGGCTGCTCGCCGTGCCATCCCAACATTGAAGGCGGAGACGGCCGAACTCCGCAGCGACAACCTCCCCTACCCGGGGCACTACGGACCCGATTCGTAGACCGTGAGCCGGGTGTTCCCGCGCCGCTCAGCGGGGCAGGAACATCGAAGCGCTGGTGCCGGCCGGTCCGCTGGCCGTGATTTCGAGATCGCCACCGTGGGCTCGCATCAGACCTCGCGCAATCGACAGCCCCAATCCACTGCCCGGCGAGTCCGCAGACTTGACGAACCGGCCGAAGACTTCATCGAGCTGATCCGGGTCGATTCCCGGCCCGGTGTCAACCACCTCCGTGAAGATCGCCTCGTCGCCCACCGTCACCTTGATCGTCAAGGAACCTCCGTCCGGCATGGCCCGGATCGAATTCACCACCAGATTGGTCAGCGCCTGGCGAATCCGTACCGGGTCCATCTCCACCTCGGGCATTCCGGCCGGTGCTTCCACCCGGATCTCGATACCGGCGGCCGAGGCGGCAGGACGGTATGAGGCGGCAACCTCGTCCACGAGTTTCAGCAGATCGGATTGCTCGAGCTGCAGCGGAAGCCTTCCCGCTTCCGACAGGGTCAGAACCCTCAGGTCTTCGATCAATCTCTCCAGCACCTCAACCTCGTCGAGGAGCGATTCCATGTGTTCGGGACCACCATCGTGGACGCCGTCGATGACGGCCTCGATCTCGCCTCGAATCACCGCCAACGGCGTACGCAGTTCGTGCCCGAGATCGGACATCAACCGCCGGCGCTGCTCATCTGCCTCCTCCAGCCGCTCGGCCATCGAGTTGAAAGAGGAGCCGACCGCTCGCATTCCCGCCGAAGAACGCTCATCCACCCTGGCCGAGTAGTCACCGTCGGCAAGCCGCCCGGCGGCGTCGATGAGAGCCCGTACCGGTGTCCACGTACGCCGAACCACCAGACGCAGCAACCCACCCGCTAGTACCAGCACCAGCAAAGTGGTCAGGACAACACCGAGTCGTCCTGCCGACGCCACCCCGGCCACCGCAGTGGCGATGACGGCCCCGACCAACGCGGCAGTCACCATCAGGAAACCGATGAACACCATGGCGCCCTTGAAGATGCGGCGCCCGAATCCGGCCCAGGCTTCGGAACCGCGCCCGCCTCTCGGCGGCCAATGCTCGCCTTCCGGCCACCACTGCGGACCGCCCTGGAACCCCCTACGCATCGGCATACTTGTACCCCACTCCATACACCGTCAGCAGATACTGAGGGTTCCCCGGATCGGGCTCCAGCTTGCGGCGCAGGTTCTTCATGTGGGCGTCGATGGCCCGCTCGTAGGACTCGAACGCCACCCCGTGCAGAGCGTCGAGGAGCTGCGCCCGCGTATAGACCCGACCCGGTGACCTGGCCAGGTGTAGTAGCAGCTCGAATTCGGTCGGGGTCAGTTCAATGGCCCGTTCCGCCACACTCACGGTTCGCCTCATCGTGTCGATCTCAACGTCCCCTGCCCTTACTACGGGCGGCGCTTCGACCGAAGCGTCGACCCGCCGGAGAACCGCCCGAACGCGGGCAACGAGTTCCTTGGGGCTGAACGGCTTCACCAGGTAGTCGTCGGCGCCCAATTCGAGGCCCACAATCCGATCCGACTCCTCTGCCCTGGCGGTGAGGATGATGATCGGGACGTCCGAGGTCTTCCGCAGGGTGCGGGTCACATCAAGACCGTCCAAGCCGGGCAGGCCGAGATCGAGCACGATCATGTCAGGTTGCTCCGCCCGGGCCACGGTCAATGCTGCCGGTCCATCGGCCGCCGTGACCACGCGGAAGCCCGCCTGCTGCAGATAATCGCGCAGCAGGCGGGTGATCTTCAGCTCGTCGTCAACGACCAGGATCGTCTTCATAGCGCCCAGTCTGGTCGTTTACGGCTCAACAGGTGGGGTGTGATCATCCACTTCCTGGCGGGCATGGGCCATCCGGTGCCACTCCTCGAAGCGATCCCCCATTGGCTTCGGCTCGTCTCTATCCGACGATTCCCGTCGGGCCGACCAGGGCGAACCTCCTTCTTCGGACCACCAGGGACGTGGGGGGCCGGACCTGTTCCAGCCTCGCCGGTTGCGATGACCGGCTCCCGCAAACATCTTGGCCATCAAGCCGAAGAGTATGAAGAACAGGGCGATCTTGAATACAAAACCCAGGACCAAGAACGGTGCGGCCACCAGGCCGGCAACCGCTCCCGAGCTGCCAAACAGAGCAGCCCCCAACAAGATCCCCATCCCGACCAACAGGAACAAACCAAACGGACTTCTCCTCAACATCATCGATACCTTTCTCGATTCGATGACCAAGGATCTCGCCCTGATGTGGAGAACTTGTGAATGCGGTACGGAGATCACCGGCGGTGTTTCCCGGCGGGATTCGCCCCTTTTTCCGATTCCAAGACTGAGCGTTACGGTGGACAACCATGAGCCACGATTCATCTGTCCAGCCCTCGGCACAGACTGTCGGCCGCCGGCACGACCTCGACGCCCTGCGGGGCTTTGCGATGCTGCTCGGCATCGGGTTGCACGCCGCGCTGGCCTTTTTCCCGTCGTTCTGGCCGGTGCAGGACAACACATCGAGTGTCGACGGGATATTTGACGAGATCTTTCTCGCCGTTCACGGGTTCCGCATGCCGCTCTTCTTCTTGTTGAGCGGGTTCTTCACGTCCATGCTGTGGAGGCGACGAGGGTTGCGTTCCCTGGTGGAGCACCGGTTGCGCCGGATTGCGCTGCCCCTGTTGATTGGTTTCCTGACCATCGTTCCGCTCGTGGACTGGGTCTCGGCCGAAACATCCGCCGACCAATTCGACAACCTGCTGGTGGCGGTCCTTTTCCAAAACACCACCGCAGTCGACCGATTGCTCGGCGACGGAGCGGACCCCAACTCGCCGCGCGACGAAGAGGGCGTAACACCCCTCCACCTCGCAGCGCTCGTGAGTAACGCCGACATCGCCGAGCGGCTTCTCGAGGCCGGTGCCGACCCGCTTGTCGTGGACGATGACGACGACGCTCCATTCGCCTACGCGTATTACGTCGGTTCGGCCAGCGTTGCCGATGTCCTGGTCGACTACGGCATCCCCGATATCCGTCCGGTTGGAACCCAATGGGCGGACCTCGAAGGGTGGGGATTCGGTGCAGCCGAAGTGGAAGAACTGTTGGGGTTCGACACCTGGTTGACCAGTTTCCACCACCTGTGGTTCCTCTGGTTTCTGCTGTGGCTTCTCGCCGGTTTCTGCGTGGTGGCGATTCTGGTCGACCGGGGCCTGTCCCCTCGAGAGGGGCGAACGACCCTCGAGAGCGGGTGGCCACGTCGTCTGATGTGGACCTTGATCCCACTCACGATCATCCCCCAACTGGCGATGGGCGACGGCGGAGCCAATCCGGTCTTCGGCCCGGATACCTCCACCGGGCTCATTCCTCTTCCGCACGTGCTGATCTACTACGCAGTGTTCTTCGCCTTCGGAGCGCTGCTGTACGACCGCCGCAACCAGCGCGGTGAGATGCTCATAGATACCCTCGGTCGTCGCTGGAAGGTGATGCTGCCGCTGACCGTCCTGGTCGTGTTTCCGTTGGCTTTGATGGTGACGTTCGCCACGGGTGGCTCTTGGGCCCTGGCATCTGTGGCTCAGGTCATCTACGCATGGGCAATGATCGTGGCACTCATGGGGGCATTCCGAGGCTTCCTTGCCAAGGAGCGGCGCGGAGTGCGGTATCTGTCGGACTCGTCGTACTGGCTGTATCTCGCCCACCTCCCGCTCATCATCGTTGCCCAGGCTTGGATTCGCGACTGGGATCTGCCCTCGGGAGTCAAGTTCTTCAGCCTCACGATCGCGGTGAGCCTGCTGCTGCTCATCAGCTACCAGTTGTTCGTCCGCTACACCCCCGTCGGCACGATGCTCAACGGCAAACGAACTCGCCCCAGGGTTGCCTCCGGCCGTGCCGACTGAGGAGGCGACGTAGCCGTCATGAGCGCCCACCCCGGTTGCCTTCGGTTACGGTCTCAGTCCCGCGAGCTTCCATGAGAGCCTCAACTGCTTCTGCAGCTGCCCGACTTCCCCCGGCCTCCGACATGTGTTCGGCCATGAGAACGGCCGCTTCGCTCAGTGCAGAGGCCTGTCGCACTGCGGCGGCGAGCGCTTCCGGACTAAGGCGCTTCCGTGGGAGCCGAACGCCCACACCGGCATGTTCGACTCGGCGAGCAACCTCTAGCTGATCCCGTCCAAAGGGCACCACGACCACGGGCACCCCCGCGGCGAGTGCTCGTTGGGTAATGCCCATCCCGCCGTGACAGACGACGGCAGTAGCGCGAGGTAAGACGGAGCTGTGGGAGAGGAACCGCTCCAGGAGTACTCCATCGGCGGAGACGTCAAACTCAGCCGGATCGTGAGCTCCTGTTGTCGCGACGACGAAGTAGCCGGCTGCGGGCAGGGAGTCGAGGGCGGTCTGGATGAGTGCCCGATCGCCCTGTCGCTCGGTCGAGCAGGTGACGAGCACGATGGGACGGTCGACCTCGTCGAGCCACGGCGGTGACTGCGCGTCTTCGGCAGCTCCAGGTCCGACAAACCGGTACGAAGGGGGCCATTCGCCCCTCGGGTAGTCGATCTCCGGGACCGTGAAATACAACACCAGCGGGGCCCGGGTGAGGACGTCACTGAGGCTTTCGAACGTTGACAGCCCCAGGGAGGACCGGACGTCGTTGACCGGTGGAAGCATGAGCGAGGTGAGTTTGCCGACGATGACCTTGCCGAGCAAACCGTCGCGAATTTGGCCGAGCGGGCCCGTCATCCGTGAGAGACCTGGTCCAAAAGGCGGCACACCTCGCCCCGGCAGAGGCGTGAAGTAGGGCTGGAACATTGCCCACGGCAGGGCAGAAGCCTCCGCCACCGCCTGCGCGCCCCACGTATTGGTGTCAACGATCAGCGATTCGGGGGAGAAGGCGCTGATGGCCGACCGAATGTCCTCGACCTCGTACGGTGCCCGGTCGGCAAACGTTTGCAGACCGCTTTTCAGCGCAGCCATGGTGCTGGTCCCCTTCCAGTCGTCCATCTCCCGATCTTCGATGCGTGGATCGATTGCCGACGCCTCCATGCCAAGGGCTTGGATCCCTTCTACCTCTCCCGCCAGCGTCCTCACATGCACGGTGTGACCCCGGCCGGCAAGTTCGATCGCCGTAGTCTTCACAGGGGTGAGATGGCCCTTGGCGGGCGACGTATAGATGAGCACACGGCTCATGGCGTCTCCTTTCGTAGTCCCTCGAGCATCCGTACCATCACTTCGACCACCTCTTTCGTGTTCCGACCGATATCACGTCGCAAAAGCTTCCAGGTGAAGAGATCAGTCGCCGCCACCGCCGCGTCGACCAGTTGCCGGCGGTCAGCTCCCCGGGCGCTTGCAAGAATCTCCGGCAAGTGGGTCTCGACCCAGGTTCGGTGGGTGCGGCGACCTTCGGCCACGACCAGTGCTATCTCGGGTGAGCGGTCCTCTTCCGAGAGGAGGTGGAGGACGACGTCGCCGTCCTCCTCGTAGTGGTCGACGAGGATCTCGATGCGACGGCGCAGTTCTGCTCCGTCCGGCACCTCGCGTTGTGCCGCAACTCGCGTGCGTTCCCTGTCGACAACGGCCTCGATCAGCCCTTCCTTTGAACCGAACCGCCGGATGACCGTCTGCACGGACACCTCGGCCGCCTCCGCGATCTGGCGCAGCGTGACATCGGCGAACCGGGTTGATCCGAACGCTGTGGTTGCAGCTCCGAGGATGGAGTTCGCCGTATCTTCTGCGGCTTCGGCGCGAGCCTGCATCCGGTATGGTCGGGTCTCCTGAACTTTCATGTCAACGACATTAACATGAAAGTTGTTGAGTGTCCACGGCCGTCTTCCCGGACCGCACGCCGGGCTGCTAGAGATCAATCCGCCGGCACCCTGACCCTTACGGAGGCACGGCAGCACGCCCCATGGGACTCGAGCCCCCGACCTCCTCGAGCCGTAGCGGTCTGATAGCTATGCCTGGATAGACTCCAAGGGCATGAGCACACCATCGCAGTTGACTCGGAGACCGCTTGACGACCGAAGTGGTTTGGAGGTATCGGAGATTGGCCTGGGCCTTTGGGCGGTAGCCGGAAGTGAATGGGGTGCCGTCGAAGACGAAGCCAGTCTGGAAGCCATCGATGCGGCTCTTGCGGCCGGAGTCAACTTGTTCGACACCGCCGACGTGTACGGAGCGGGACACTCTGAGGAATTGCTGGGACGGGCGATGATCGATCGGCGAGATCGGTTCGTCGTGGCAACAAAGATCGGCTGGGTCGGCTACGACCCCCAGGCGGACCGATCTCAGTACGACACTGTGAAGAAGCTGGTGACCGGAGTCGAGGAGTCCTTGCGTCGGTTGAACATAGATCACCTCGACGTCATCCAATGCCACATCGACTACCCCGAGCCCAACACACCCGTCTTCGTTGAGGGATTCCGGAAACTCAAGGAGGAAGGGAAAGTAGCCGCCTGGGGGGTCAGCACGAGCAATCTCGATCTTCTGCAGCGTTTCAACGCCGACGGGGACTGCAATGTCCTTCAGACCGATTACTCCATTCTCAATCGCACTGCGGAGCGGGATATTCTCCCGTACTGTCAGGAGAGCGGTATAGGCGTGATCGTGCGGGGCCCCCTGGCTATGGGCCTACTGACAGACAAGTACTCGGCTTCGGACAGGTTCCCCGAAAGCGACTTCCGACGCTCCTGGATCCAGGATCCCGAGCAAAACGAACAGTTCCACCGGGACTTAAGAATGGTCGAGAAACTCCGAGCGATCATTCCAGAAGCAGAGACGATGGCACAGTTCGCTCTTCGGTTCGTGAGAAGCCACCCGGCGGTAAGCACCGCTATTCCTGGAGCCCGCAACGGGCGGCAGGCGGAATCAAACGCGGCAGCCGGGTTTCTTCCACCGCTCTCGGAAGAGGAACTCGCGGCCGTTGACCGCCTGGTTCCTCATGGGGAGGGCCGCAAGATCTGGCCCGCTTGACCGAAAACGGCTACGAAACCTCCAGCAAACACGGGGGTTTCACTGGCACGCCCGGAGGGACTCGAACCCCCAACCTCCTGATCCGTAGTCAGACGCTCTATCCAAATTGAGCTACGGGCGCACAATTCCCGGATACGGGAGCTTGCCCGATAAAGGTAGTCGACCCCGGCGCAAAGGAAAACCCCATAGGTTGCAGGGCCGCTCCTGGAGTATGCTTCCTCGAACTCATCTTGAGCGGTGGAGGGACAGGCCCGACGAAGCCGCGGCAACCGATCCCCCGGATCATGGTGCCAAGGCCTGATCGATGAAGTTGCGGTTTCGCTCCTCTTCGATCTTCAGAAGGAGCGGCATGGCGGACTACATCGAAGCGGTGACCAACCGGGTGGTCGTCTACGACGGCGCCATGGGCACATCCCTTCAGAACGCCGGGCTCACCGCGGACGATTTTGGCTCCGACGACCTCGAAGGTTGCAATGAACTGCTGAGCATCACCCGACCGGACGTCGTCCAGGCTGTACACGCATCGTTTCTCGAGGTGGGTGTCGATGTCATCGAAACCAACAGCTTCGGCGGATTCTCGGTCCCGCTCTCCGAGTACGGCCTGGAAGACCGGGTGCAAGAGCTGAACGTGGCCGCCGCCTATCTCGCCAAAGAGGTAGCGCTCCAGTACAGCACAGCCGACCAACCCCGCTGGGTGGCGGGTTCGATCGGTCCAGGGACCAAATTCGCCACCCTGGGCCAGATCACCTATCGGGAACTACGGGATGCCTACGAGGAGCAAGCGGCCGGGCTGCTCGAAGGCGGTGTGGACCTGTTCATCATCGAGACCCAGTTTGATCTCCTTGGACTGAAAGCAGCCATCACCGGTGCCCGTCGGGCAATGTCCCGGACCAACCGGCTAGTCCCCATCCAGGCCCAGGTAACCATGGAAGCGACCGGGCGGATGCTGCCCGGCACCGAAATCGGCGCCGCCCTGGCCGCCATCGACCCGATGCAGTCCCGACGTGTTCGGTATCAACTGCGCAACCGGTCCGGCCGAGATGACCGAACATCTCCGTCATCTTTCCGCCCACTCGCGGATGCCGATCGCGGTGATCCCCAACGCCGGCCTTCCGGAAGTACGCGATGGAGCCGTCTGCTACGACCTCTCCCCGACCGAACTGGCCCACCATCACACCCGGTTCATCACCGAACTCGGGGTCACCGTCGTGGGGGGTTGTTGCGGCACCACTCCCGAGCATCTCGGCACCGTCGTCGAGGCGGTCCGGGATCTGACCCCCGCCAAAAGGCACCCGGACCACCAGGCCGGGGCAGCCTCGACGTACAGTTTTGTGCCGTTTCGCCAGGACACTTCGTTCTTGATCGTGGGCGAGCGGACCAATGCCAACGGATCCAAGCAGTTCCGCTCGGCACTGCTGGGCGAGGACTGGGACACGGCAGTGCAGATGGGCAGAGACCAGATTCGAGAAGGCGCCCACCTGGTCGATCTCAGCGTCGACTACGTCGGCCGGGACGGCACCCGTGACATGGACGAGCTGGCGAAGCGGTTCACCGGACAGGTCGGCGTTCCCATCGTGCTCGACTCGACCGAACCGGAGGTCCTCGAGGCGGGATTGCAGTGGATCGGAGGCCGGGCGGTACTCAATTCGGCCAATCTGGAAGATGGCGAAGACCCTGGATCCCGTTTCGACCGGGTCATGTCCCTGGCGCGCGAGTACGGCGCGGCCGTTATATGCCTACTGATCGATGAGGAAGGCCAGGCCCGCGACGTCGAATGGAAGATGCGGGTCGCCCATCGGATCCACCGACTGGCCGTCGACCGGTACGGGCTGGAATCCGGCGATCTCATCTTCGACCCACTCACGTTTCCACTGAGCACCGGCGGCGAGGATCTCAGGGGCGATGGGGTCGCCACCCTGGAATCCCTGCGGAAGATCAAGGCCGAAATGCCGGGCGTCAACACCATCCTCGGTGTCTCCAACGTGTCCTTCGGCCTCAAGCCGGCCGCCCGGCACGTCATCAACTCGGTCTTCCTGCACGAAGCCGTCGACCACGGACTCGATGCCGCCATCGTGCATGCCGCCCGCATCCAACCGCTGCATCGCATACCGGCTGAACAGAAGGAAGCCGCTCTAGAGCTCATCTACGACCGCCGTACCGAGACCTACGATCCGCTGGCTCGAATACTCGAGTTGTTCGCCGACGTCGAAACCACAGTGATCGAGCAGGAAGACCGCAGCGACTGGCCGCTCGAGCGACGCCTGGAGCACCGGATCGTGGAAGGCGACCGCGACGGGCTCACCGACGATCTCGAGCAGACCCTCGAGGCAGGAAGGTCGGCGCTCAGCATCATCAACGACGTCCTCCTGGTGGGGATGCGAACCGTCGGGGACCTGTTCGCGTCGGGCGACATGCAGCTTCCCTTCGTGCTGCAGTCGGCCGAAACGATGAAACTGGCCGTATCGCACCTGGAACCGCACATGGAACGATCCGACGATGCCGGACGGGGATCGATCGTGTTGGCCACCGTCAAAGGCGACGTCCATGACATTGGCAAGAACCTGGTCGACATCATCCTCACCAACAACGGATATCAGGTCCACAACCTCGGTATCAAGGTCGGTATCGCCGACATGATCGAAAAGGCCTTGGAGACCAACGCCGACGCCATCGGGATGAGCGGGTTGCTGGTCAAGTCCACGCTGATCATGCGCGACAACCTGGCCGAGTTGATCGACCGGGGCCTGTCCCACCTCCCGATCATCCTCGGCGGGGCGGCTCTGACCAGGGTGTATGTCGAACGGGATCTGCGCGAGGTCTATCCGGGGCCGCTGTTCTACGGGAAGAACGCCTTCGCCGGACTGGCCGTGATGGAGCAAATAGCCGCTAACGCCCATGTCGATGATCCGGAATTCGGCCGCCGGGCAGAAGGCCGCCCGCTCCCCCCACGCCGTGACCGACCCGCCGCTAAAACCGAACCGCTCCCGGATCGCTCCCCCGAGGTGGTGGCAGATAACGAGATCCTCCCGCCGCCGTTTCTCGGATCGCGGGTGGTCAAAGGCATCGCAGTCGACGACATTGCCGCATACCTCAACGAAACCGCTTTGTTCCGCAACCAATGGCACTTCCGGCCCGAGACCGACGAAGACGACCAGACGTTCAAGGGCCGGATCCGACCGATGGTCAGGGAACAGCTGACCCGCGCCAAGGAAGAACACCTCCTCGTGCCCCAGGTGGTCTACGGGTACTTCCCTGTCAACGCCGACGGCAACGACCTCGTCGTCTGGGAGGACAAATCCCGTTCACGGGAGAGGACCCGGTTCGCTTTTCCTCGACAACCATCGGCTCCACACCTCTGCATAGCCGACTTTCACCGACCGGTCGGGGACGAAGTCGACTACGCCGCTTTCCACATTGTCACCATGGGAGAACGTGCCTCGGAAAGGGCCGCCGAGCTCTTCGCCGGACACCACTACCGCGAGTATCTGTTCCTCCACGGGCTGGCGGTGGAGATGGCCGAGGCCCTGGCCGAGTTCTGGCATCACCGGATCCGGACCGAATGGGGTTTCGTCGATGAGGACGGACCCTCGCTGTCTGGATTGTTTCGCCAGCAGTATCGCGGGGGCCGCTATTCCTGGGGCTATCCGGCCTGTCCCGACCTGGAAGAAAACGCCCGGGTAGCCGACCTGCTCGACGCCTCCCGGATCGGTATCTCCGTGGGTGAGGAGACCGGCTGGCAGTACCAGCCCGAACAAACAACCTCAGCAATTATCTGCCACCACCCACGAGCCAAGTACTTCATCGCAAGGTGATCCGGCGTCCCGAGTGAATGTCGTCGCCCGTGACTGTGCAAGACTTTGCCTGTCGCCACACGGGAGAACGTCATGCATCCTGAACTCGAGAGACTTTCCACCGAGTTGTGGGATTTCGGTCTCGAGAACTCACCGTCTTCGGCCACCATGCTCGGCGACCATCGATTCGACCATTTGATCGAAGATTTATCCGAAGAACAGGAACAGGTCCAGCGTGCGCAGCTAAGCGACTTCGCCAACCGGGCCGAAGCTATCGATCCGACAACCCTCGGCCACGCAGAGCGGGTCACGCGAGCAGTGATGATGGGTGAGTGCCGGAAGAACGTCGCCGCCATCGACAGCGAGATCGCCGAGATGCAAAGCGATCAACTCGTTTCTCCCCACGCCTCCTTGATGCGCGTTGCATCACAGTGGATCTTCCCCGAGCCGGAGCATGCCGGCGCCTACATCGAGCGGCTGCAAGCCATCCCCGCATCTCTCGACCAAGCCCTCGATCGGTTCCGCTCGGCGATACGGAAAGGGCGTCCACCTGCCCGCATCACGGTAGTTCGCAGCCTCAGCATGCTCGACGGGTACCTCGCTTCTCCGCCGGCTGACGACCAGTTCGCCACGGTTGGCGGACCACAGGATTGGGACGGCGAACCGGCCTGGCGGGACCAGTTGGGTGCCATCGTCACGGGCACCATCCGTCCGGCCTTTCAGCGCTATCGGGACGCCTTCGAAAGTGAGTTGCTCCCCGTGGCCCGACCGGACGAGCGGTGCGGACTCACCTGGGTCGAGGGTGGCGACGAAATGTACGCGTCGGCGGTCACCCAGCACACGGGCCTTGAACTGACCCCGGACGAGATCCATGAGATCGGCATGGAAGACATCAAGGTCAGGTTGGCTGCCGAATACTCCGAGATCGGAGAGAAAGTATTCGGTAGCCGTGACTTGAAGACCATCCTCGATCATCTGCGCGATGACCTCGACCTCCGTTTCGCTAACCCCGAGGAAATCATGGAAACCGCCCGGGCCATACTCGATCGCGCCAAAGCCGCCATCGGCGACTGGTTCGGTGTTCTCCCCAAGGCGGACTGCCTCATTGCTGCCATTCCCGAGTTCATGGCAAAGGACCTTCCGGCCGCGTATTACATGCCACCGGCTCCGGACGGATCACGCCCGGGCACCTACTACGTGAATCTGGTTGACCCTCACGAGAGAATGAAGTTTCAAACAGAAGCGATTGGATACCACGAAGCCATACCCGGCCACCACTTGCAGCTAGCGATCGCGGGCGAACTGGAGGACATCCCCACCTTCCAGAGATACATGGGTGCTACCTCGTTCTTGGAAGGCTGGGGTTTGTACGCCGAGCGGCTGGCCGACGAGATGGGCTTGTACTCGAGCGATCTGCAGCGACTCGGCATGCTGTCCGCCGACTCGTGGCGGGCGGGCCGTCTGGTTGTTGATACCGGCATGCACGCCAAGGGGTGGAGCAGAGACCGGGCGGTCGAATTCCTGGTCGACAACACCGCTGTTGCCCGTTCTGAGGCGGAGGTGGAAGTTGATCGGTACGTGGGCTGGCCCGGCCAGGCCCTTGCCTACCGGCTGGGACAGCGGGAGATCTTCCGGCTCCGGGAGAAAGCTCGTACCGCGCTCGGGGACCGATTCGACATCAAGGGGTTTCACGACACCGTTCTCACCTCCGGCCCGGTCACCATGTCGACCCTCGAATGGCTGGTCGATGAATGGGTTGCCGGCCAGGGTTGACAAGCGTCTGAGCATCCGGGCGGACAATTGCTTCCAAGCGCCATGCACCCGACCGGAAGTTGTGCGGCGGAGAGGGAGGGATTTGAACCCTCGAGGGAGCTCTAAACCCCCTACTCGCTTAGCAGGCGAGCGCCTTCGACCGCTCGGCCACCTCTCCTCGCCACCAGGTTGTTTCCCGGCGGCATCTACAAGTTACAAGTTCCCGGGACCAAGCTCCAACCGTCGAGCGGACAGGAGACGAGTTCGGGTTGGTATTGGGTGGGGCCAGGCTCAATCGTTGCCCTTCACGTTCCTCGAGTCACCGCAGGATTGTTTCGTCTCCGTTGCGACCGGTGCGACTCAGGACGGTCCGGGCAGTTCTTCCTCGCCGACCGGGGGTGGGGGCCGGTTCCGCCGCGTCCCCTTCGCTATGAAGCCGACGAACACCACAGACCCGAACGAATAGGCGACCACCATCAGGGCGTTTCCGGCCCAGGTAGGCCAGGGGTCGTCGCCGAATAGCCACAGCCAGAAGATGCCCGCCCCGAGGAAAGCCACGAACGTTGTGACTCCGACGGCGGCAAGGGCTCCGATCAGAACATGTCGCCACATGGACGCTGTATCGGCAGATTCGGTCTACGACTTTCGGAGTCTCACCCGGCGGCGCCGGGCAGGAGGATTGCTGCCGCCTCAGCGGGCTGCCAACTGGTGAGGAAATCCGCCCAATCCCTCGTTCATGAGAGCGGCTACTACTCCCGGTTGGGTGGAAGGCACGGAAGGCTCAGAGCGCGTGACGCGGACCAGGACCGGTACAACGGTCAGAAGAATCAGGGCTATGACCACAACCAGAGCAACCAAGCGCACGGGCCTCCCGAATCGGGGTTGGGGTTCAGGGGAAGAATCATCGGACCAGTGGGGATGCACGATTGCACAATATCGTCGGCCGGGGATGGAGCAAGGAACCACCCGGCGTTCCTTCTCAACGGGACCGCGCCGAAGGTCCCCCAGCGAGCGGGGCAAAGGGAGCGGAGCGAGTGGGATTCGAAACCGTGGTCGCGAGTCGGCCGTCCGACTCAGGGGAGGATGGCGTCGAGGAGGCGGCCTTACCCAGAGTGGCCCAGTCAAGGTGTCCGTGGATGGATGCAACGATCTGAGTCACTCCGAACACGAACACAAGATCAAAGAAGAGTTCCGCGAAACTTGCGCTGCGGTCTTCGTTCACGGCCAGGAATCCTGGGAAGCTTCCGGCCACATTAGTAACTGGCGTCGAGTCGCCATCGAGGCGACCCCACCCCCGCATCGCTTTCGGTTGACTACACCAGGTCGCCGCTCGGATATCTGTTCCCGCGAGTCAACTGAACACCTCCCATGACCGGCACCCCGAGTGCACCAGCCCGGCGACCCGAGTAGCCGAAGTAACGAACAACGAAGTCCCCTTCCCGTGCGGGCGGATGTTCTGCTCGTTTGGCTTCGGATCTGGCCACGTGTGACAAGGCGGTCGGCGGAGGGAGTGGGATTCGAACCCACGGTAGGGCGGGAACCCTGAAGCAGTTTTCAAGACGGGCTTCCGGTCTTCCGTCTAGTGTCGTCCGGACCCGTCTACTGCCGTTTGATCACTCGAACATTGGCGATTTGGGTGATCGAGTGCCGTCTACTTCCGTTTGGTTCCGTTGGCTGATTGACCTTGTTTCGACCCGCTCAATATGTGCCGGTATGTACGGGTCGTAGGATCGTTGTGTGCGAGCGACCACTCGACAACTCTGGGAGGAGCAGGATCGTCATGAAGGCGATCGGAAGCGTCTGTTTTCCGTTGTAAGGGGGTTCGTAGACGGAAACGCCGTGATATACCCAGGTTCGTTCGTAGACATCGCTCCCTCCTTCGTCTTCCCGTCGGTCACCTACATCGATACGGACAAGAGAACTCCGAGGTTCTTTGCCGATGAAGACGGCATCACTGAGATCATCGCCAGCGAGGGCGGTTCTCCAACAGCCGAGGTCCGATTCGTTCACGGGGACTATCGGGCAGATCTTGGTCTCGCCCCTGAATCATTCGACCTGCTGGTCTCGCTCTATGCAGGGTTCGTGTCGGAATATTGCACCGACTACCTCAGCGTCGGCGGCATCCTCTTGGCTGCTCCAAGCCACGGTGACGTGGCCATGACCTCCATCGACCCGAGGTACCGGCTCGTCAGCGCTATCGAGTCACGATCCGGGAACTACCGGATCAAAACAACCGAACTCGACTCCTACTTGGTTCCGAAATCTGCGATAGAGATCACTCCAGCGATGCTGCACGAACGAGGGCGAGGTATTGCATACACCAAGTCGCCGTTCGCATATATGTTCCAGCGAATCGACTGAAGACCTCCCTAGACCGGCAATCCCCCCGTGCCCCAGCCCGGCGACCCGAGCAGTCGAAGTAGCGAACACCAAAGTCCCCTTCCCGTGCGGGCGGATGTTCTGCTCGTTTGGCTTCGGATCTGGCCACGTGTGACAAGGCGGTCGGCGGAGGGAGTGGGATTCGAACCCACGGTAGGGCGTGAACCCTACAGCAGTTTTCAAGACTGCCACCTTCGTCCGCTCGGTCATCCCTCCAAGGCGGTGGCTCCGCCACCGCAGTACGAAGTACAAAGTACTAGGTACGAAGTACGACGCCGGGCAAGCTAGGCCGTCTGGCGAGGCTGCCCCCTCTCCGCGGCACAAATCCGCACCCCCTCCGCCGCAGTGCCGCGCCTCCCCCGTACAGCAGGGGAGGCAAGAGCGGAGGGAGAGGGATTTGAACCCTCGAGGGAGCGTGAACCCCCTACACGCTTTCCAGGCGTGCGCACTAGGCCAGACTATGCGATCCCTCCAACAGCGGCATAGTGTAAAGGCCCATGGAACATCCCCAACTCGAAGCAGCGATGCAGGCTGCTCTCACGGAAGCCTCCCGGGCCCCAGCTCACGACGATGTCCCCGTTGGAGCGGTATTGCTCGATCCCGCCGGGACCATCGTCGCTTCCGATCACAACCGCCGTGAAGCGTTGCAGGACCCCACCGCCCACGCCGAGATCCTGGTGCTGTCGGCCGCCGCCCGGGCCCGTGGAGATTGGAGATTGACCGGCCACACGCTGGCAGTGACCCTCGAGCCCTGTGCAATGTGCGCCGGGGCGGCAGTTTGGTCGCGTCTCCAACGGATCGTCTTCGGTGCCCCGGATCTGAAGGCCGGCGCTGCCTGGAGTCTCTACAACATCCCCCAGGACCGACGGCTCAACCACCACATGGAACTGGTAGGCGGCGTGCTCGAGGATGCCTGCGCTTCTCAGCTGCGCGAATTCTTCGAGGGTCGGAGGACCTAGATCGGCAGTGGCTCCCGGCGCACCGGACAGGTCATGCATCGAGGACCGCCCCGCCCGCGCGATAGTTCATACGACGGGATCCGATGCACGGTGATGCCCGCCTCCTCGAGAACCTCGTTGGTGGCCACGTTCCGTTCGTAGGCGACGACCTCTCCTGGAGACAATGCAAAGGTGTTGTTGGCATCGTTCCATTGCTCGCGTTCCGCCTGAACACTGTGCAATGGCGGTTCGATGGAGCGAATTTCGCCAAGCGCTCGTGCCCAGGTCAGCCCGGAGATCAGGTCGGCCGTTGGTTCTACTTTCAATTCACCATCGGCTCCCGGAGTGATCTCCAGGCACCGTACCTGTTGCCTGATCCGCGGATAGAGAACGACTGCGTCGATGTCGACCATCGTGACGACCGTGTCGAGATGCATGGTGCTGCGAGCTTTCGGCAGCTCTACTGCCAGGATCCGATCAACCACATGCTGATCGAACAACCGGGCGGCCAGCGCCGCTGCCCCCGATGGAGTGGTTCTCTCCGAGATTCCAATTGCCAGCCCGCGCTCGCCCATGACCAGGATGTCCCCGCCTTCGACGGAGGCCGGGTAGTGCTCGCCCGGTTGATCACCGAACCAAATCGGGGTCCCCGCAAACAGCGGATGCAGTCCGTAGACCAGACGGAGCAGGTCAGTTTCTCGTTGACGCACCGGGCGGTTCATCGGACTGAGAATGACACCGTCCCCAACCCAGACGGAAGAGTCCCTCATGAAGACCGCATTCGGGAGCGGGGTGAGAATGAAATCCTCCGGGCCGTGCAGAGCCGCCACCAATCCTTCCGCTTCGCCCACCTCCTCGAGCGTGACTCCGCCAATCAGATGCCGTACCAGCTCCGGGGTCGGCAACTCGAGCAGAAAACGACGGACCCGATTGGCTAGACGCCTTCCACACAAATCCTCGGTGACGTGTGTCTCGACAAACTCGAGCGCCAGCTCGCGGTCGGTGAGAACTTCCTCGAGCAGCGTGGACAGATAGAGAACGTTTGCCCCGGCGTTGGCGATAGTCGAACTGAATGCGTCGTGTTCCTCACGAGCCTTCTCGACCCACACCAGTTCGTCGAAGAGCAACTCATCCTTGTTGCCCGGCGTCAACCGATGCAGTTCCAGGTCGGGACGGTGCACGATCACCGTCTGCAGACGGCCCACTTCGGACCGGATCTCGCCACCCACGTGCAACTCCACTTCTCCCCCCGGGCCATTCTGTCATGCCACCGCGTTCTTTGGGCGGCCGGAACCCACGGTACAATCCCCGCCACCGGAGGGATCGCATAGTCCGGCCTAGTGCGCGGCACTCGAAATGCCGTAGGGCGTTTACCCGCCCTCGAGGGTTCGAATCCCTCTCCCTCCGCCCTTGCCTCCCCTGCTGTGCGGGTGAGGCGCGGCGGCGCCAGTACGCGGCCCGCTTCGGCGGGCCGCTTCAGTATTCGGTTGCTCAGCCCGATGCCCCTTGCCTACTGACGACTGATGACTTGAGGGCACGTAGTACCCTTCTCTCCGATCGTGCTAGGCGGGGCGCTAGGGGTGCCCTGTACCCGAAAACCTCTACAAGCGGGGCCGAATCCCTGCCCGAGGGCTTCCGCCATTCGGGTCAGCATCAAGCACGCAGCGTTGAAAGCCGGGTCCTACGCGGCGGGACTTCGTGAATTGGGTCAGGTCCGGAAGGAAGCAGCCCTAAGCGGTCCGTCCCGGGTGTTGTAGGAGCGCCTGGCTGGAGCCGGCGACTTGGGAAGCGCCGGGTGGCGGCGTTCGACGGCAGGTGCACGGTCAACAACGGCTCACCTTGGATGGGCCGCACTTCGTACGTCGACCCGGCCGGCGAGAGCCCCGCGGCGGGGTCGGTGGCTCAGTGTTTGACGAGCAAGGCGCCGTACACGAAGCCCAGCGGACCCATTCGCCAGATGTCCTGCACCTCCATGGGGCCCGCCGCGAAGAGTTCTTCTGCTGGAGGCAGCTTGTCCAGCGAGCGGTGAAGATAGGCATATTCCCGACGTGCCCCGACCGCCGCGCCCGCCAAAGGCAGAACCACTGCCGTGCCGGTTCGATGGACGGCCGACGCCAGCGAACCCTTCGGCCGTCCCAATCCGATCACTGCCGCTTTGCCTCCGGGCCGTAAAACGCGGCTGATCTCACCCAGGGTCGCGGTGACGGACGTGAGGTTCCGAAACACGTAGCCGGAGAAGACACCGTCGAAGGAACCGTCGGCGAACGGTAGTGCCTCTCCTACTGCCACCACCCGGGCGGTAGCCGGGTTCAGCGCCAGCATCTCCGAGACCGGATCGAGGGCCACTGTGTATCGATTGCCAAAGGCCGGAAGGGCAGCCCCGGTACCGGCACCCAGGTCGAGCACCTTGCCCGGTGGCAGCTGTCCGATGCCGCGGCGTCTCCAGGCTTGCTCCCTGCCCAGCGACAGAACCCGGTTCAATGTGTCGTACCGTCGGGCAATCCCCGTGAAGACCTGCTGACCGGGCGCCCGCTCGCTCACGGTGTTATGGCTTCGAAACCAACGTACGGTTGAAGAGCGGCGGGGATAGCCACAGAGCCATCGGCTTGCTGATGGTTCTCGATAATGGCGAGCATCGTCCGGGAACTGGTGACGACCGTTCCGTTCAGCGTATGGACCAGCCGGTTGCCGGTGTCGTCCCGGAACCTGGCCCGGAGCCGGCGGGCCTGGTAATCGGTCGTATTCGAGCAGGAGGTGATTTCCCGGAACGCTTCCTGTGAAGGGACCCACACCTCGATGTCGTATTTCTTGGCGGCCGGAGCCCCGAGGTCGCCAACGGCTACATTCACGACTCGATACGGGAGCTCGAGCTCCTGGAGCACCTGCTCTTCGATGGCCAGCATGTACTCGTGTTCCTCCCACGATCGGTCGGGATGACAGAACGAGAACATCTCGACCTTGTTGAACTGGTGCATGCGAAAGATGCCCCTGGTGTCCTTGCCGTAGGTACCCGCTTCGCGTCGAAAACAGCTGGAATACCCGGCGTAACGGACGGGAAGCGCGTCGCCGTCGAGGATCTCGTCGAGATGCAGGGCGGCCAGCGAAACCTCTGAGGTGCCGACGAGAAAGAGATCGTCGCGTTCGACTGCATAAACCTGATCACGTTCCGTAGGGAAGAACCCGGTCCCGAATAACGCTTCGTCGCGAACCAACACCGGCGGAATCACAGGCGTGAAGCCCTTGGCCATAAGCCGATCCATGGCAAATCGCACCAAACCGAGTTCGAGCTGGGCGGCCTTCCCCTTCAAATAGGCGAAGCGGGACCCGGAGACCCGGACGGCTCGCTCGATGTCGATGATCCCGAGCGATTCGCCAAGGTCCTGGTGATCGCGCACCGGGAATCCATACTCGGCCGGACTTCCCCAGCGGCGAATCTCGACGGCGTCCTCTTCGGTAGTGCCATCCGGTGATGACGGATGGGCCATATTGGGAACATCGATCCAGAGCTGCTGAAACTCCTCATCGAGCTCATCTGCTTCGGCCAGGAGCCGCTTATACGTTTCGGCCAGCTGCCCGGCGGCGGCGATCGCCTGCTGTCGGGCCGCTCCTTCGAGACTGGAAATCTCCTTGCCTGCCGACTTCTGCTCGGCCCTCACCGTCTCGGCGTCAGTTCGAACCGTACGACGACGTTCATCCATGCGAATGAGTTCATCGACGTCGATGTCGGAGTGCCGGCGCTGCAAGGCTTCGCGCAGGGCTTCCGGGGATTCTCTCAGAACGGCCAGATCGATCATTATCCTCGGATCCTACTGTTGCAACGCCCTGTTCACTGCCTGTTGCTCTTCGGGCGAAAGAGGCTCCTCGGGGGTCCCGGCCGTCACTCTCTTCAGGTAGAACGAGGTGTCGGTGCGGGAAACGAGAACGCTCAAGACGAGTCCGCTGGCTTCGTCGTCGAGCAACGCAATTGATCGCGAGCGAGCCCCGCCCACATTGTCATAGGCGTCGTAGTTGATCACGCCGGTGCGACGTAACGACGTGAGGGACTGCTGCTCCAGGTGCAGCAGGCGTTGCTGAAGATCCGCAATGGCCGCTTCGTGAAAACCCAGTTCATTATCGATCCGGTGAATGAGGTCGTACAGCTGATCATCCCCGAGGGGCACCCCGGACAAGGCCTGTTTCAGGTTGACAACTTCCCAAGCCAACCAGGCAACAGTGATGGCCAGCAGGGCCACAACCACCCAGAGGCCGGTGTTCATGCAGGCTCATTCACAAAGAAGGGGACCTCCCGGCGGTTGTTGTCTGTATCCAATTCGCCGTCCACCAACGTGACACTGATGATGGCGGTGAACCTGTCTCCTGCCGTCACCGCCAGATCGGCGAACTCCAGGGTGACGCTGTCACCGGCCGCCAAGGAAGCGAGGGCCTCGGAACGGTCCTCCAGGGTCTGGCCCTGTTCGTCCTGCATCAGGAGGGAGACCGTCACGTCTTTCTCATCGCGATTGCCCTGGTTGACAACCACCACCTGAATGAGCAGGGCCTCGGTGTTCGGGATGATCGGCGCACCGTCCGTCACTCCCCCGGTTTCTTCTGGATCCAGCCGCACTGTCGCTATCGCCAGGTCACGGCTCAGGGACAGCCCATCGGTCCTTGATGCAACACCGGCGAGTCGTTCGGCAAAAGTCAACGAAGAAAGAGCAACCGTGAGATAGCCGACGTCGGGGAACTCACCGATTTCCACGTCGGCCTCACTGCGCAACTGATCCGCCTCCTCGACAAACCGGGCATAGGCGCGATCGCCAACCTCGAGATCAACAAGGACATCCGCCAATGCGCTCATTGCTACGGCGTTGTCGGGATCGTCGACAACATCGAGAAGTGTTGCCTCGAAGGAGGTCAGTCCCGCCTCCCAGGACGAAGTGGCCAGAGCGAGTGCGGCCGCCGATCTTGCAGCGACTGGTGGGATCTCGAATGAATCCAGCCGGGTTGTCACAGCTGCCGCGGTCTCAACCATTTGCGTCATCAGGGTCGTCAAGCGGTCCCGGTTGAGGGTCTGCAGGCCCGAGATCACCTGGTCCTTGAATTCCTCTGACCGCTCACTGTGCTCGAGAGACGATGACCGAGCTTCTTCCAGATAGGCAACCAGGGCGCGCGTGTCCGAGCGCAGGTTGCCCGCTGCGATGATGACTACCGCAACAACCGACACGAGCACCAGCACAAACAGAGCGCCGCGCCGGCGCCGGCGTTTTGGATACGTGGGATACACGTGGTGGGCGAGGGGGGACTTGAACCCCCACGAGCCTGAGCTCACAGGCACCTGAAGCCTGCGCGTCTGCCAATTCCGCCACTCGCCCCTAGTCCTGCGACTTACGCACACCGTAGTTGCGAGACACAGATTCTGTGCGGGGCAGCATCGTACCACGCTCCAAAATGGGCGTCTCTCGGCTCGCCCGCCTGGTAACTCGGGGCGCAATCAGCGTCCGGCCTTACCGTAGACTGGCACCCATGAAGCTCGTACGCGACTTCGAGAGACGCCTGGAGAAGCTCGTCGACGGGATGGCGGGAAAGGTCTTCCGGGGGAAGCTTCATCCGGTGGAGCTGGCGACACGGCTCGTGCGAGAAGCCGATCTCTCGGTTGCAGAGAGTGTGGCAGGACCAACAGCGGCCAACGTGTACGGCTTGAAGCTGAACCCCCGCGATCTCGACTCCGATGTCCCGGCCGGTTTGGTGCACGAACTCGAAGCGGTGCTCGAGTCGGCGGCTGCGGACCGGGGCTGGCGGCTGGAGGGACCCGTCCAGGTATCCCTGGAACCGTCCGAAGGGGTTTCTCCGGGGACCGTGGCATGCCGGGTCTCGATATCACCTGGCCCCCGGCAACCGTGGGCGAATCTGACTTCTGAAAGCGGTCTCAAGCACACCATCCAAAACAACCGGTGTACGGTCGGGCGGTCCGGTGATTCCGATGTCACGATCAGCGACCCCGGAGTCAGCCGCATGCACGCCCTCGTGTGGAGAGAGGGAGGCGAGGCCTGGGTTGTCGATCTCGGATCCGCGAACGGAACCGAAGTCGACGGCAGTTCGTCTTCCGCCCCGATGCTCCTCGCTTCCGGCTCCGTCGTGAGGTTCGGTCCGGTGTCGTACATCTTCCGTCCGATCTCTGCCTGATGCCTGCTCTCCTACTGACGCTGCTCAAGTTCATCTTCGTTGCTTTCGTTTACCTCTTCGTCTGGCAAGTGGCCAGGGCGGTTGGCTCGCATGTGGGAACCGGCGAAACCACCCGTCGCCGCAAGCCCAGTAACCAAGTAGTGGTGATCAAATCCGAGACCCAGGCGGGCCTGGACATCGCAATCCGTGATGCGGTCGTGTTGGGGCGGAGCGCCGAAGCAGATATCGTGCTCGAAGATCCCTACGCCTCGGAGTTCCATATGCGCCTCGTACGACAGGAGGGCGGCATCGTTCTGCACGACCTGGGAAGCACCAACGGAACGTACGTCAACGGGCGGCGAGTCGGTTCGCCGACTGCATTGAATCATGGCGACGCAATCCAGGTGGGCAAAACAATCATGGAGGTTCGATGACCTTTACCTGGGCCACCGGATCGCACCGTGGCCGGATTCGCACGAACAACGAGGACTCGGTCTTTCCCGCCGCGGGCGGCAAGAGTGCCGGCCCGTTGGTTGTCGCCGTAGCCGACGGGATGGGCGGTCACGTAGGAGGCGAGGTCGCCAGCCGTCTTGCCATCGAGGCAATCGCCGCAGAGACGGACACACCAATCGGGGGCCGCGTCGCGGCAGCCAATCAAATGATCCTGGAAGAGGTGCAAGCCAAACCGGACCTGCGCGGCATGGGCACGACCCTGACGGTGGCGGAGCTATCGGGAGCCGGGCGCCTCATCATTGCCCACGTCGGTGATAGCCGCGCCTACCTGTTGCGGAGCGCCATCCTCGAGCAATTGACCAACGACCATACGGTGGTTGCCGAATACGTCCGCGCAGGCAGCATTCGCCCCGAGGACGTGGCAACCCATCCGCAGCGCAGCATGCTCACCAGAGCTCTCGGGCTCTATCCGGACCTCGACGTCGACATCATCGAAACGAGGACGCGGCGCGGCGACCGCTTGATGGTCTGTTCGGACGGGTTGACCTCAATGATCGACCACCAGCGAATCGCCGGGGCGCTTGGCCTCGGGTCTCCTGAGGAGGCCGTTTGGACCCTGATCGAAGCTGCTAATCAGGCCGGAGGACATGACAACATCACTGTGGCCGTCGTCGATGTGGGTCCGTGACCAGAAACGCTGAAGCTGCGCTGCTGGTCGGTGCGGCGACCGTCGCCGCCTTTGGTGTTGCGCTCGTGAACCTCGCCCGGGGTGACGGCCTCGATGCTCAGGTTGCCCTCACATTCGTCGTGATGATCGCGTCGTTTGGTGGTTTTCACTTCGCCATTCGACAGTGGTCGCCGGAAGCCAGTCCCTTCCTCCTGCCCCTGACGGCCATCATCACCGCAATTGGATTCGTTGAGGTATACCGACTCGATCGCGGGCTGGCCGCCCTGCAGCGATGGTGGCTCCTGATTGCGGCAGCGCTGGCCATTGCGCTCTTGCTCGCACTGCGACGCACCGGCCTGGCCGCCCTCCGAAGATACCGGTACGTCTTCTTGTTGTCGGGTCTGCTTCTCCTGCTCCTCCCCCTCCTCCCCACCGACTGGGCGCTGCCGTTGCGGGGTTTCGAACAGAACGGGTCCCGGCTGTGGATCCGGTTCACCGCCGGCCCGATCCAACTGCAGTTCCAGCCAGGCGAAATCGCCAAGTTGGTGCTCGCCACATTCCTCGCCTCCTACCTGAGTGAACGGCAAGCAATCCTCGGCATTCAAACTCGACCGCTCGGTCGGTATCGCTTGCCAGAGTTGCGTCAATTGGTTCCATTGGTGATTGCCTGGGCCGCCAGCTTCGTGGTTCTCATCTACCAGCGCGATCTGGGTGCGTCACTACTGCTCTTCGCTCTCTTTATCGCCATGCTCTACGCGGCAACCGGCCGCGTTGTCTATCTCACAACGGGCGGGTTCCTCTTCGGAGCCGGGGCCGTCGCCGCCTGGTTCTCGTTTTCCCACGTCCAACGGCGGGTCAGCGCCTGGTTGGATCCTTTCGGTGACTTCGCCGACACCGGCTATCAGATCAGCCAGAGTCTTTTTGCTTTCGGCAGCGGGAGCCTGTCCGGGTCCGGCTTGGGATTGGGAGCCCCTGATCGAATACCCAACGCCGCAACCGACTTTGTGTTCGCCGCCATCGGCGAGGAACTCGGGCTGGCCGGCAGCGTCGCCGTAATCGCAACATATGCACTTCTCGTGGCGGTGGGTTTCGGTATATCGCTCCGGTCGCGGGACACCTTTCGCAAATTGCTCGCAGGCGGATTGGCTTTTGTGCTCGGTCTGCAAACGTTTCTCATCATCGCCGGAGTGACTCGCCTGCTCCCCCTGACCGGCATCACCTTGCCATTCATGTCCTACGGCGGCTCATCTCTCGTAGCCAACTTCTTGCTGGTGGCGCTCCTCGCCCGTATCTCGCATGAGGAGCGAGTATGAACCAACCGCTGCGCCGCCTCGCCGCCGTTCTGTTCGTTGCCTTTGCGGTACTGATCCTCGATGTGACGTACCTGCAGGTCATAGCCGGGCCGCGCTATCGGGACGACGATCGAAACCCGCGGGTTATTGCGAGCCGAACCGGCAAAGAGCGTGGTTTGATCGTCTCGGCCGACGGGCAGGTTTTGGCGGAATCGGTAGCCGATCCGAATGACCCCCAGAGGTTCAGCCGCATCTATCCGGAAGCGGACCTGTACGCACATCTGGTCGGCTTTTCGTCGGTCAACTTCGGGGACGATGGACTCGAACGGGTCTACGCCTCCGAGTTGCGGTCCAAACGCGACCTGACGATGTCGGATCTACTGAGCGCACTCCTCGGTGGGGATCTCCGGCCAAAGAGCATTCAGTTGACCATCGACCATGGCCTGCAACAGGTTGCCGCTGCGTCCCTCGGTACCCAGCGCGGCTCGGTGGTCGCTATCCGGCCCGATACCGGCGAGATCCTGGCCATGGTTTCCAGTCCGTCGTTCGACCCGAATCTCTTCCTGGGAGCAGAAGCGATCCCCACAAGAGAGCTGCTGCTGGCCGACCCCCTGGAACCCCTCGCCAACCGCTCGACCAATCGCACCTACCCGCCGGGGTCTACCTTCAAGGTCGTTGTGACGGCGGCAGCGATCGAGTCGGGCACGGCCGGACCAGAGACCCTCCTGCCCGACCCGGTCGAGCTCACGTTGCCAGGCACGGTTGAGGTCATCCGCAACTTCGATCGGCAAACCTGCGGGGATGGGAGCGAGGTCAGCCTCCAGACAGCATTTCGACGGTCGTGCAACACGGTCTTCGCAGAGCTCGGGCTGCAGCTCGGAGCCGAAGCGCTGACAATCGAAGCCGAAGCGTTCGGATTCAATCAGGACACTCCTTTCGAGATCGCGGTGTTGAACTCGGTGTTCCCCCAACCGGCGGAATTCTCAAACGATCTCCCCGCCCTGGCCCAAAGCGCAATCGGCCAGCGGGATGTTCGAGCGACCCCCTTCGAGATGGCTCTCGTCGCCTCGGCCATAGCCAACAACGGCGTCATCATGGAACCCATCCTCGTTTCCGGCATCTTCGACGCCGAGGGCGCGGCGATCTCCGAGAGAGAACCGGCATTGCTCCAGAGGGCCGTCTCGCCCTCGACTGCCGCCATCATCTCCGGCTTGATGGAACGCGTCGTCGCGTCGGGTACGGGAACCAGGGCCACGGTTCCGAACGTTCGTGTAGCGGGAAAGACCGGCACCGCCGAAACCGGAGTTGGTCCACCCCACTTGTGGTTCATCGGGTTTGCCCCCGTTGAACGACCGACCATTGCGCTCGCCGTACTCGTGGAATCGGGTGGAGAGGCGGGCGAGAACGCGACGGGCGGATCGGTGGCTGCACCCATCGCCCAGGAAATTCTTGCCTATTGGGTTCAAACGAATGGATAAACCCCCTCTACAATCGCAGCGGATGGAACCCTCCCGCACGCTTGCCGACCGATACGAACTGCTCGGGCACATCGCCCGCGGTGGAATGGCCGACGTCTACGAAGCCCGCGATACCTTGTTGGGTCGCCGGGTAGCGGTCAAGGTGTTGCATTCGCAGTTCAGTTCCGACGAGGCGTTCGTCAAGCGTTTCCGGCGGGAGGCGCAGGCGGCCGCCAATCTGAGCCATCCGAACATCGTCGGCATCTACGACTGGGGTCAAGAAGGTTCGACCTATTTCATCGTGATGGAACTGGTCGAGGGAAGATCACTGCGCGACATCCTGCGCGAAGAGGGACCGCTGATGCCACGTAGGGCTATTGAAATCAGTGCGGAGGCGGCCGCGGCCTTGAGTGTGGCCCACCGGTCGGGGCTGGTGCATCGCGACATCAAGCCCGGCAACATGCTGCTAACGGCCGACGGAACGGTGAAAGTCACCGACTTCGGCATCGCCCGGGCGTGGGATGATTCTTCAGAACTCACCAAGACCGGGGCCGTCATCGGCACGGCCACGTACTTCAGTCCCGAGCAGGCCCAGGGTTCACAGGCCGATGAACGCTCCGACATCTACGCCCTGGGCGTCGTCATGTACGAGATGCTGAGCGGCCGGCCCCCTTTCTCCGGGGAGAGTCCGGTGGCCGTTGCCTACCAGCATGTTTCCTCCATGGCGGCTCAACCGTCGATCGACAACCCGGATGTACCACCGGATCTCGACGCCATCGTGATGCGAGCTATTGAAAAGGATCCCGAGGCTCGCTATCAGACCGCCGACGACCTGCGACATGCTCTGCTGCTCTTCTTGCGTGGCGAAACGCCCCCAACGGTGCCGGTGGCCGAGGCGCCTACCAGGATGATGCAGCCCACGCCGGTACCGCCTGCCACCTCCACCCCGGACGAAATCTACCGCCAGATGGCTCCACAGGAAGTCGCCAGGAGCCAGTTGCCGTTCATCATCACCACCTTCGCTCTGGTGGTCGCTCTGGGGGTGGGAATCTTCCTCCTGTTGAGAGCCCTTGCCCCCGGTGCACCCGATCAGACCCTGATCACGATCCCTGAAGTAGCCGGGATGACCCAGGCCGAGGCGCTCCTCGAACTCCAGCAACTCGGCTTCAATGTCATCCCCGAGCCAAATGCCAGTGAGACGGTTGAGGAAGGCCGCGTCATCGGTACCAAACCCCCGGCCGGGGATGAAGGCGAAGACGGGTCGTTCATCATCGTGTACGTCTCGCTGGGAGCCGAGGCCTTCCCTGTACCCCCGGTGGTCGGTCAGGATCTGGTTCGCGCTACCGAGCTCATCGAGAAGGCCGGCCTGGTGCTGGGCACGGTCGAGCAGATACCGGACGACGAAGCGCCGTCCGGTCAAGTAGTCGCTCAGGATCCCCCCGCCGGTGAGGACGCCGCCCCCGGCACCGCTGTAGATCTTGTGGTTTCCACCGGACTCGAGGAGTTCCCGATTCCCGACGACCTGGTCGGCCGTTCTGAGGGCGACGCAGGATTCATCCTCGGAAACCTGGGGCTCACGGTGGTTTTCGACACCGAATTCTCTGCAGACATCCTGAAAGGCTTTGTGGTCAGGACCGACCCCGGGGCCGGGGCAACCGTCAACAAGGGCGACACCGTGACGGTGTACGTGTCGGATGGACCGGAGCCGGTCGAGGTGCCAAGTGTCATCGGATCCACTGAGGATCAAGCCAGATCGGCTCTGGAGGCGCTCGGCCTGGTCGTACGGGTTACGGCCACCACGATCGAAGTCAGCCCCGACCAGGATGGCCTGGTGGCCGAACAACTCCCGGCTGCCGGTACTGAGGTCGAGCCGGGCGGTACGGTCTCGATCACCCTGGGTCGGGCGCCGACCACCACGACAACGCAGCCGCCGACTACCACCACCACGGCACCGTAGAGACTTGGCGGCGCCAGACCACGTACAAAGGGGCGCCGCCCTCCTCAACTGGTATGAACGAAACCGACGGGACCTGCCCTGGCGAGCGGACCAACGCCCATGGCCGGTTCTCGTCAGCGAAATCATGCTCCAACAGACGCAGGCCACCCGCGTTGTACCGTATTTTGAGCGCTTCATGGCTCGCTTCCCGACCCCGGAGGGCCTGGCCGCAGCCCCCCCTGCGGATGTCCTCACCCTCTGGTCCGGCCTGGGATACAACCGGCGGGCTATCAGGCTCCAGGACGCGGCGCGCTTCATCGTCGAAGAGGGATGGCCATCTGATATCACCGGCCTGTTGCGCCTGCCCGGGGTCGGCGAGTACACCGCAGCTGCGGTTGCATGCTTTGCCTTCGGGGAACAGGTACCCACCACGGACACGAATCAAAAACGGGTCCTCAACCGGTGGCACGGGCGGCCTCTCAGCAGCAATGAGCTGGTAGAGGCTGCGCAACGAGAACTGCCGCCGGATCGGGCCGCAGATTGGAATCAGGCCGTCATGGATCTCGGAGCCGGCACCTGCCGGCCCGCCAACCCTCTGTGTTCCCGGTGTCCTATGGCCGGGTGGTGTGCAGGACCCGAAACCTACGTGGCTCCGCCCACCCAGGCTCCCTTTCGGGGCTCGAGCCGGGAAACTCGGGGCGCGGTCATCCGAATGCTCGCTGCAGAAGGCAAGGCGACCCTGTGCCGGCTCAGTGAAGAATCCCGTGTGAGCCCTCGACGTCTCGGGGTCGCTATCGAAGCACTGATCGGTGAGGGGTTGGTTGAACAGACAGATTCCGGCGTGTACCAGTTACCCCGGTCGTGACTATCCGGTGAGGAAGTTGGCCAGGAGGGCCTTTCCCTCCAGGGTGAGGATGCTCTCCGGGTGGAACTGCACACCGACGACGGGATGCACCCGATGACGAACTCCTTGAACCACCCCTTCCTCACTCCAAGCACACACTTCCAGCTCATCGGGAACCATGGAGGCAGCCAGAGAGTGGTAGCGGGTGGCCGTGAACGGGTTGCTGAGCCCGTCAAAGACGCCCTTTCCATCATGCGTGATTTCCGAGGTCTTCCCGTGCCGAATCTCCGGCGCCCGGTCGACGGTTCCCCCGTATGCGACGACTACGGCTTGGTGGCCGAGACAGACGCCCAGGGTGGGAATGTTCCGACCCAGCACCTTGATGTAGTCGATCGAATAGCCTGCCTCCTCCGGTCGGCCGGGGCCAGGAGAGACCACCACCCGATCAGGTTTGAGCAATTCCGCCTGGGCGGGCGCCAACGCATCGTTACGGACCACGAGCGGCTCTGCTCCCAGTTCGCCCAGGTATTGGACGAGATTGAAAGTGAACGAGTCGTAGTTGTCGAGAACAAGGACTCTCATGAGGCGGTGAGACTACCCGTTGTGGGACTGACAGTCGTCTCGGGGTTGACTACCCTTGCCGCCATGCCGAAATCCAAGGTTCGCAAAAAGAAGAAAAACCGGCCCGGGCGGCCCACTCCCCCAAAGACAGCTGCTTCCAAAGTCAAGGGCGAGTCGCCGATCTGGTACGTGGCAACGATGTTCGGGCTGATGGGTCTCGGGGTCGTGCTGGTGGTACTCAACTATGTGATCACCGACGTCTTCGGTGGCTGGGGATTATGGGTAGGCCTGCTCGGAATCGCCGTCGGGTTCCTGATGACGACGAACTACAGGTAGGCCCCTCTCTTTCCGTTCTGGCGTCAGTTTCCTGCTCTATGGATCGGTTTCTGACGCCAGAACCGGAATTACATGTGTGTAGTTTTCCCCAAAACTGTCAACAGGCTGTGGATCAATTGCCGGCTTGCCAGGTGAGGGTCATTTCGTCGCGGCAATGCTTGGGGGCGTCGGTCTCGGTCGTCGAGGCCGCCGTGACGATGAGTTCCGTCCCGCAGATCGAGCACCGGTAATGGCGCTCCACCTCGATGATTTCGTCCGGGTCGACCTCGGGAGGGGGGGTGGCCAGCATGACGAGGATCCTCCTGGTCACCCAGAGGATCGTGACTCCAATGGCAATTGCGATCAGTATGTCGCCCACGGCCGCAGCGTACCCGGATGGTGGAGTCTGCTCAGAGTCTTTCAATGATCAGGGCGTTGGCCATGCCGCCACCTTCGCACATGGCCTGCAAGCCGTAGCGACCTCCGGTCCTCTCAAGTTCATGGACCAGCGTGGTCAGGAGCTTGGCACCGCTGCAGCCGAGCGGGTGCCCAAGGGCGATGGCACCCCCGTTGACGTTGGTGCGCTCCCACAGTTCGACGTCGTCGGCCGGCATCTCGCGCCTCCAGGCAGCGATTACCGAAGAAAATGCCTCGTTGACTTCAAAGAGATCGATCTCGTCGATCGACAAACCGGCCCGTTCGAGAACCTTGTGGGTGGCCGGAATCGGTCCGGTCAGCATCAGTACGGGATCGACGCCGGCCAGCGCAAAACTGACAAACCGGGCCTTGGGTCGCAAACCCAGTTCCCTGGCCTTCTCCTCGCTCATGATCAACACTGCCGCAGACCCATCGGAGATCTGCGAAGAGTTTCCTGCGGTTATCACTCCGTCTGGTTTGAAGGCGGGTTTGAGTGATGCCAGCCCTTCGAGAGAAGTTTCCCAGCGGATACCTTCATCGATCGTCATGGTCTCATCGGCACCGTCAACAGTGACCGGAACGGGCACGATCTGGCTCTCGAAACGACCTTCCTTGGTGGCTCTTGCCGCCCGCTGGTGGGACTCGAGCGACAGAACATCGAGTTCCTCCCGCCCGATGCTCCACTTCTCGGCAACCATCTCTGCACTCAAGCCCTGCGGCACCAGCGCATGGTCGTAGCGCTCCAGCATCTTCGGACCGAACGGCACCCCGGGGCCTTGCTGGGCCGTAACCAGCATCGGGACCCTGGTCATCGACTCGACCCCCGCAGCAATCGCAACGTCATAGACGCCGGCCAAAACGCCCTGCGCGGCGAAATGGGCCGCCTGCTGGCTCGATCCACACTGGCGGTCGATCGTCATCCCGGGAACTTCTTCTGGAAAACCCGCCGCCAGGACGGCATTACGCCCGATATTGACTCCCTGCTCGCCGGTTTGGGAGACACAACCCATGATCACATCGTCGATCAATCCGGGATCAAGGCCGTTGCGGTCGACAAGAGCGGCCAGAGTATGAGCGGCGAGGTCGGTGGCGTGCCAATCCTTCAACTTGCCGTTGCGCTTCCCCGTTGGTGTCCGGACGGCGTCGATGATGACTGCGGTTCGCATGCCGTGCTCCTTGTGGCGTCGGTCGATAGGCAATGGTAGGACCCGGGCAGCTTCAACACCCCGGAATGGTGGAGATGATCGGACTTGAACCGACGACCCCCTGCTTGCAAAGCAGGTGCTCTTCCAACTGAGCTACATCCCCGTGCGAGCCATATCATATCCCCCACCGGGCGGACGCTCATGCCCGGCGGTCAGGGCAGCTCTTGCTCGATGGCATCGAAGGTGGAAATGATTGTCTCAAAGACGATTTCCAGCTCCACGATGTCCTTGGTGCTGAAGGTGACGATGTAGACCCAATCCGGAGCAAACACGTAGTACTGAATCGTCGTATGCGAAAAACCGGTCTCAGGCGGCAGCGCATAGCTGGCTCTGATAGCCGAACCGAGGGGGACTTCGACCGTTTCGACGGCCGCATCGACGACGCCGATCTGTTCGAATTGCTGGAGGAGGACCGGAGTGATCACGTCGGGGTCGTCGAGCGGACCACGTTCTGTCGCGAGAATATTGAGGTTGGTGACGAAATCGCCATCCTGATGCTCGAAATCATAAGCCAGCAGCAACCCGCCCTGACTGATGATGGCTTGACCCTCTTCATCGACGAGACCGGCCGAGTCGGGGAAGGCCTCCAAACCGTCGGCCAGCAGCTCTTCCCATCCTTGCCGGGTGAGATCGACGGTGACCCAGGACCCGGGCAGGGCCAACCGGACGTTTTCCGCTTCAATTTCGACCAGGGCGTAGCCGTCGGGCACCTCTACGATCGTCGTCGAGGTCGTTGATGACGTTGTCGGCGGCTGCGTCGTAGTCGTGGTGGAGGGGACGGGAGGCGGGACCGTGGTTGGAACTGCGTCGGGTGTGACCGCGCAGGAGGACATCAGGATGGCCAGGATTGCGAGCGTGATGGCTCGTGGTCTCACCCCGGTACCGTACCAACAGTCTCCGCAAGGGCGAGCGGTCGTTGCGCCATGACGAGGGTATCGATTGCTTCAGACAGACCCTCGTCGGTCTCTACCGACCGTTTGACCAGGGTCGACTTCACGACCTCCAGTCCGATCAACCCGCCGGCGATCTCCTCGCGGGCAAACAAGAGGTCCGGGTCTTGCGGACCACCATATCCGTCCTCCAGGTTGCTGCGATCGTGTCCGACCACCAGCACCGTCCCACCGGGTGCGGCTGCCCCGGCAGCCCTTTTCAGCAGGTTCTTCCGCTGGTCGGGCGGAAGATGGACGTAGAAATCGACCACAAGGTCGAAGCTAAGCCTTGCGGGTTCAAACCGGTTTAGGTCCTCGACTAGCCAGGTGACGCTAACGCCGCGTTGGGATGCCAATTCCCGGCCCTTGCTGATTCCGGCATCCGAAAAATCAACAGCCGTCACATCCCAGCCCTCCTCGGCCAGCCAGACTGCATTCCGACCCTCACCACAGCCAAGGTCGAGGGCGCGGCCCCGGGCCAGGGAGCCCACCTCGGCCACGAGGAACTGATTTGGTGCTGCCTTCCAGACAAACTCGCGTCCCTGATAACGGTTGTTCCAAGCTTCGCGGTCCATCGCTCACCGGCTTTCCTGTCTGACCTGGCTTGCTACCATAACGCTCCCATGTGGGGCCCATAGCTCAGCCTGGTTAGAGCGCATCCCTGATAAGGATGAGGCCCCTGGTTCAAGTCCAGGTGGGCCCACCGACAAACCCCCTGCGTGCAGGGGGGTTTTACGCGTCACGGCCGCAGTACGGCGACTTGCAGTCCGTCGAGAATCCGCACAGAGTCCGCAGCAGCCCGACGGAATGCCTCATCCAGGGCGTCCGCAGCCGCCTACGTGGCCATGAGCCGCGGACGGCAAGCCAAAACCCTTAACCTCACCAGCCCCCAACACGAGATTGAACAGTGCACCCACCTCACCCACCAAGGTCGCCACGATGCCCTCGATGGCCTCACCGCCGCGCTCAACCACAACTCGGCGCAGATCGCCGCTATCGACCATGTCGGACCGACCCTCACCAACGACGACATTGACCCGTTCGGCCCGCCCCCACCCAGCAGTGACATCGCCGCTCGCGCCGCCTGGATCGCCAAACGCCAAACCCAACAAGATACAGCCCAACGGCAAACACCCGGCCTCGACCTCGCTGCCGGCCGCTGACCACAACCACGGAAAGTGGCAACCCAGTATCTGGGATCCGATCGATATTGCCGGATATCGCGCTGTCAAACCGTGTGATTGGTGGTGTCGGCGGGCGTCGTTATGCGCTACCTGCGTTCGCTCTGCCAGATAACGGCAGAGCTAGCGCCGATTTCCGGATGTGGATGGCCGCTCGCTCATTGCGTCGAGGACCTCGGGATCGTCGATGAGCCCACCGCCCCGGACCGTTGCCCCGATCGTGAGGGCTGCCGACACCACCACGATGTTCTTGAGGATGTACTGGCCTTCAAGTGTCGGCACGAACAGTTGTGACCAGGTCACCTCTGGGAAGAGAAACAGCGGTGTCACGGCACCGAGCATCTGACCGACCAGCAGCAACAGGGTGAAGCGCATGAACTTGCCTGTGATGAGTCCGATCCCGATCGCCGTTTCGAGGATTGCCAGTAGGACACGGGCGAGGTTTTCAGTTATCAGGCCAAAGAAGAGCAGGTCAATCGTCTCAGTGGCGAGCTGGTCGGCGGGGCTCAGACCTGGCCAAAACTTGAGCACTCCGAACCAGATGAAGATGAGCCCAATGCTGATGCGTAGGAGCGTCAGTCCGTGCTCTGCAAGCCAGTGGGTTACCCGCCGGTCGATCACGTGGAATGCCGTTTGATCCATCCGTCAACGGTATCAATGCTGGCGAAGTAGCAGCACTCGGTTCCCGGAAATGGCAGTGAGTTCTTGCTTGGCTGCACCGACGGCGCACAGATCACCAATTCGGTTGCGACAACGATCGCTCTTCAAAGGAGCGCATACCGGCACCTATGGGCGGCCTAGCACTAGCAACGCCAGCTTGTCTCACCTCCGTGTATGTTCCCAAACATGCCAGTCGCCCGAATCACCGTCACAGCAGTCTCGGACGAAGGCGACAACGTGATCGTATGGGGCAGACCCGAGGACGCCCCCGACGACAGCGAACCTATCGGCTTCGCCTTCCAAACCAAGGGGGAACAGGCCGACATCGGGCTCGCAGAACGGGCCAGCCGACTCGCCTGCGGGACGGAAGCTGTCATCGACTACGCCTCGGTAACAGTCGACTGGAATCTCGCCAGAGGATTGTCTGCTTCCTAGCGACCCGTTCATATCGAGCCTCTTTGTGTCAAGTGGTTGTTTTTAGGCGCGGTGGTAGGGCCGGGTGTTCCGGCTGGGGTGTAGGTTTGGGGGTGGCCCGGGGTGGCTGAGCTGAAGAGCCGGTGATCAGGATGTGAGGCCGGCCACGCAAGCTATGGAGACGTTCCTGGGTGCCCCCCGGGCCCTAGCTTGTGGTTGTTTGTTGGTCGGTGATGAGTCGTTGGTAGACGGCGTTTGAGATGCGTCGTTTCAACGCTCGGAGGGCTTCCTTTTTGGTTTTGCCTTCGGCGAGTTTCTTGTCGTAGTAGATCCGGCCGGGGGTTTCGAAACGGATCTGGGTGACGGCGGCCATGTGGATGGCGTGGTTCAGTTTCCGGTTGCCTCGCAGGCTGAGCCGGTGCCGGGTCTTGCCACCAGATGAGTACTCGATAGGGGCGGTTCCGTTGTAGGCGGCGTAGTGATCTGGGGTGGCGCACGTCGGCGTGCGGTACTTCGGCTACCCGGATCGCTGGTTGAGACTTCTGGGCGCCGGGCGCAACCTACGCGGGGTTGGTGACTTGGCCGAGGAAGAGCATCTCGCCGGTTGAGGAGTGCTCGATCCAAAACAGGAAGGGATGGTCGGCGGTGAAGGTGGCAGGCTGGGGAGCTGACTCGAGGCTGACGATGATGGCGGTAGCGGCCGCCGCTTCGGTTCCTTCCTCGTCGAGAGCGATGAAGGTCTTGTGGAAAGCGTCCGAGACGAACAGCTCTCGAACTGCCGTGATGCCGGTGAGGTCGGCACCGTCACCGAAGGGCGACTCAAACACAGCCCGCATACCCAACTCCTGCAGCGCCGACTTGAGGCCGATCTCGGCTTCGAACTCGAAGGACGGCAGGGTGACCTCCACCCGGTACTCACCCCAAGTGATGTCCAGATCATGCGGGCCCAGAGTTGCTGCCAGTTCAGCCGGTGTGCCCTGTTTCGGAAGGAGCACCACCATGGCGGCATCGCCGGCATAGGGCAGGCGGACCGCTTCGAACAGGTCGGTGCTGGCATAGCCGGTACGCAGACCAGCGTGCATGAGGGGGACCTCGATCTCGGTGCCGTCGAGCAGGGTGAACGTGCCCGGCGCCGTGGCGGCGGCGTCGAACTGCTCGAACCAGTTGGCCTTGAACCAGATGGCGTTGACGAGCGCCAAACGGGTGTCGACCGTGATGGCGCCTTCTGGAATCAGGTCCTTGATGCGGTCTTCGGTGGCCTCCTCGACCCAGCCGTTGATGATGGCTCGGGAGCCCTCGGGATCTCCGACGTAGTCGAGCAGCCGTAGACCGGCTCCGTAGTTCTCGGCCAAGATCCCGAGGTATTCGTCGAGGAACGGGTAGCCGCCCTGGCCCCAGGCCGAGTTGGCCGGGCGAATGGTGAAGGGCTCTCTGGTGTCTTCGTCGCCCATCGGTGGGGGAGGACTGGCGAGGGCGGTGTCGATGTGGTTGCGGACGGCGTGGAGGGTGGCATCCTCGACGGTGAGGTGGAGCACATCGGCCATCTCGGTGGCGGTGACTCCTCTCGCCCCCGGATACAGCATCGAGAGGGCAGTGGCAATGGAGTACGGCGACACCATCAGGTTCTCGTCTCCGGCCGCGACTTGGAACAAATCGAGGCCGAAAGCGGTATCGGCCGCCACCACCGCGGCAATGTCGGCGTCGGTGACCGCAGGGGTCGTGCGGGGGAGGTCCACCCGGATCACCTCGCCGGGGGTGAAGACCTCCGTACGGGTGCCGGGGTCGGCGGTGGTCGGGGTGGGCCGAGTCGTTGTCGGTCCCGGTCCAGAAGTGGTAGCCGTTTCATCGGTCGATCCACACGCGGCCACGACTAAGACCAGGGCAATCAGGGCAGCCCAAAATCGCATGTTCCTCATGTGCTTATGACGTCATGTTAGCGTATCAAGGTTCCCGACCTGTAGGTCTAGCCACACCCCAAACCCCACTAACGGACTGCTCCGACCCGGCTATCACGCCCCCGCAGAACCCCTATTGGGCGCCTCGCCAACGGCGACCGATGACGCCCAGATCACCCCGTTATGTGCCATAACAAGCGCCGCCCCATAGTGTCCTAGAACGGCACGTCGTGCGCTACCGGCCGGGTTCCACGGCGAACACGGACCGTGGCGATGCGGCTGTGTCTGATGCCCTGGGGCGAGGACGGATTGCCCACATAACCTCACCTCGTCATCGGTTTTGGGGTTGACACGCGGGGCCAATTGGGAGCATTCTTCGAAGCGACGGTGTGCTCGGAGCAATGACTTACCGAAGAGTCGGCATCTGAGGGTGAAAGCCGGTCACGCTGGAAGGTTCGAGAGGACCGAAGGTGACGTTCCCTCCTTGTCTTCTCCGGGTATTCCGTCTTTGCTCCTCTGCAGCACCGCACATCGATCTCCGCGCCGCAGAACTGCCGGTTATGGGTAGGGGCCAAAGGGTCACATTCCCCTAGTCGGATTGAGCGGAATGGACTAGTTATTCAATTGCAGGGCTGTGTCGAGACACGCTATACGAGTGGCTGTGAGGTGACTCGTGACAAAGGATGCCGCAGCTATCGGGCAGTCGCGGAGGACCGACTCCGCGTCGGACGTGTTGGGGAGCACCACAGCGGGTGCGGGCACGGAGCCAGACCCATCCCTCCCCCGGTTCGAAGCTCGACCTGAGGAGCGCAGCGCGGCGTTCGACGCCCGTGTGGAGGAGGTCCGGAGACTCTACGGCTACAACGTTGGGTCTCTCCTCTTCCGTCTTGGGGTTCCGATTCGGCGACGGCTTGGGCTGGCTCCGGTGAGTTCGGGAGCCGCGGCGTTCGCCGGTTCACTGGGGGTTGGTGTCAGGCTGGCTCTGGCGCTGCTGGTCACCGCGCTGGTCGGACAGTGGACCAACATTCCTTGGGGCCGGTGGGCCGTGATCCTCGTGTTCTATGGGTTGTTCGATGCCACCCAACCGCTGAGAACACAGCCTCTCGACGTACCCCTGCGGCCGACGATCAGACGGTGGCTGGAGAACATGACACCGCTGCTTCCCACGATCGTGCGGGAATCCGACCTGCAGGATCTGACCTCCTTCCTCCGGCGCTGGAACCGGCTGCCGGTGACCGCGTTAGTCGGTGGAGCGGTGGCGACACTTATGCTGGGGGCCAGCTGGCTGTTTGCACCAGCGGGGATGGACGAGCTTCCCGCCGGCAGCATCGTCCTGTTGGCCTTTCTGCTCGTCGACTTCGGGGCGCTGATGGTTTTCTGGGGTTTCTTCGAGTGGGCGTTCACGGCCCGCCAGGCCAGGTACGACCACGACCTGTTCTGGCCGAGTCCGACCGATTCGCCCGAAGTCCGGAAGGCAATGCAGATGTTGAACGTAAGGACGTTGGCGTTCTGGATCACCGTCCTACTGGTGGTCACGTTGGTCCTGGTGTCGTGGGACTCACCGGTGGTAGTGCCGCTGGCAGTGGGGTTCATCGTGATCGGCTACCTCACCACCATTGGCGCAGCCCTTGGCACCCGTGCCGGCGTCCGCAAGATCGTCGAACGGGTCCGCCAGCAGCAACTAGAGGAGCTGCGACAGCGTATCAACCCTTTCAAGTCACGCTACACCGAGCTATCACCGCCGGAATCAGAGCAGCTCCGCGGTCTTATCGACCTCCACAACACGATTCGCGACGCCCCCACCACATCCACCACCCACACCCTCTTGCGCGCCGCAGCGGGATTGATCGTCCCCACCATCGTGTTCGCAATCACCGTGTTCGGCGAAGTATCGGCCGAACGCCTCCTCGACTCCATCCTCCCCTGAACCAACCAACCCGAACCAGGCGCCAGCCGCACATATCGCAGCACCACCCACATCATCAATCAGGCACATCGGCGCTCGGGACTCGAGGTACTCGTCGACAGTGGCCGCCTGGCGGCGGGTCAGATTCCGGGCTATTTCGGAGCGGCTCGGCGCAGCGATACCGCCACGGCAAGAGCGCCCAGGGCAATGGCTGTTGTGATGGCCGCAAAGGTAACCCGGCTGTCGGTCCAAGCGACAATGGCCTGCGCACTGCTGCCGAATGCGACCAGCAGCATCGCGATTATCAGCTTGGTCCGCGGTTCCATCAAACATCCACTATTTGGTCGGTTCTAACCTACCAAGTCGTTGTCGGTTCCACTTCCGGGCGGTTCCGGCCATGCCTGAAGCCTCTCTCGGGAAAGAGGCGGTTGGCAACGGCACCAACCACCCCAGATCACCCTGTTCGGTGGCAATAACGCTCCGATCCCCAGATAGCGCCGATCGATGCCTGTTTGGATGTCAAGGGGGTTTCGGGGCGCGTTTGGGTGACTCGGTTGTGACCGAGGTTGGTGGGCGTAGGCTTGGGGGTGGCCCGGGGTGGCTGAGCGAAAGAGCCGGCGATTCAGGATGCAAAGCCGGTCACGCACGCGACAGAGACGTTCCTGGGTGCCCCCCGGGCCCTAACGCTGTTGTTGGTCGGCTTGGAGGTGGCGGTAGACGACGTCGGAGAGGCGCCGTTTCAACGCCCGGATGGCTTCCTTTGGGTGTTTTGCCTTCTTCGAGTTTGCGTTCGTAGAAGACTCGGCCCTCAGTGGTGGGATACCGCAGCTGGCAGATCGCAATGGTGTGGAGGGCGTGGTTGAGCATCCGGTTGCCTCGCGGGTTGAGTCGATGCCGTTTCCTTGCCCCGGATGATGCTTCGATGGGGGCGGTACCGTTGTAGGCGGCGTAGTGATGCCGGGTGGGGAACCGGGCCACGTCACCGGTGTGGCCGATGATCAATCCAGCCACGACGGGACCGACACCGTAGATGTCGACCAGAGAAGTGCCCGATGCTTCGACTGCGACCGCGAGACGGGCCTTGGAGGCGACACGTTCCTTGTTGAGTCTTCGCACTTCGGTCAGCAACTCATGGGCGATGCGTTTGCGTTCGGTCTCGACCATCGAGGTCGGCCGGACCCGCTGCAGCAGCTGGAGGCCTTGCGTGGCGTCATTTCTGTGCTCAGACCTCCGGGGATCAGGGTGGCCAACACGGCGTGGAGCCGCGAGGCGGCTTGGGTCTTCAGGCTGGAGAGCTGTTTGTGACGGTTGGCCAGCATCCGTAGCACCGCCACATGATCCTCTGTGGTCACTGCTCGCAGGCCAGGCTGACGAAGCGCGACGATCGCCACCGAGCGGGCGTCATTCGAGTCGTTTTTCTGCGACCTGGTTGAATCGAGTACCCGGGCCCGGGCCGCCTGAGTGGAGGGCACATCCACCACCTGCTCCCCGGCTGCCAGCAGTTGCTGGGCCAGCAGATAGCCGTGACCGTTGGCGGACTCGATCGCCCACCGTCGGATAGGGAACCGCTCTGCCCACGCCAACAGTTCTCGTGTCTGGCGTTTCGTGGCCCGAACTTCGAGCTCCGCCATCACCCGCTCATCGGTATCAACCGCTGCAGCTGCATGCGACCCTTTGTGGGGGTCGATTCCGATCATCACCGACATCACACACCTCCTCATGTCTCGGGGGTCGGTAGATGCAGACGGTGGGCACTCCTGATACGGATCTTGGTGCTACGCCTGTTTCGAGCCACACCGCCGGCAGAGAATCCCGGCAGGTACGGCGCCTCGTTCGTAAGCCAACCCACAGGTGGCAGGCACCTCGAGAGCCAGACCCACCGGGACCCCCACAACGCTACGGAACAAACTCCCGCAGCACACCTACACACCTATCAGGCACCTCCTGCGCTACCTGCCCAGCTCGATGGCGAGCGCGGACCGTGGCGAAATCCCTTTGACCGATGCGCTCGATCCGCCGGTTCTGGGCGGAGATGAGGCTCGACCAAGCCGCTGGGGTGGCGTGGTTCTGCGCTATCGGGGTCGGTGGACTCCAAATGTCGACGAAGGCGGCGAGTTCATCTGGTTCTGGATTGTCTCAGTGCCGCCGAGCCGTTCCTGGCCTTGGGGTGAGCGCAAGCCTCTTCCCATTGGTCGTGGCAGGACGGATAATCGAGTGTGTGCGGATCGTGTCCGCGATCCACGTCGGTTTGTGACCGCCCAGGAGGCCCGCCGTCACCGCTGAACAACGTTCTCGGAGCTCTCGGACAAGAGGAGGTGACCGAGGTGGTGTCAGTACTTTGGCGAATCAGTCGAGTAGGGAAGAGAGGTAGAGGGATGGGTCGGAAAACTGTTGCCGATGATGCTGCCGGCATTGCTGATAGAGGTGGTCCACGGTACGGAGGCGGGGCGGAGGTGATGAGATGACCACCCAAGCGACAACAGGCTACCTGCACGGAGATACGCCCTACCTTCGCATCGGGACAGGGCCACCGCTGGTAGCGGTCATGGGACTGACACCGGACCACGACATTCCGACCGGTTGGGAGCGTCGCATGGTCCTGTCGGCCGCGAGGGCGTTCGCTCCCCACTTCACCGTCTACGTCGTGAACCGCAAACGAGGGCTGAAGCCGGGCGAGTCGATGTCGGACATTGCCGGCCACCTGGCCGAGGCGATCGAACACGAGGTGGGTGAGGCTGTCCGACTGCAGGGCACAAGCACAGGTGGCTCCGTCGCTCTCCAGCTTGCCATCGACCACCCGGATCTGGTCCGGCGCCTCGTGGTGGTGGCCTCCGCCTATCGCCTCGGCCCTAGGGGGAAAGCGCTGCAGGCGGAGATGGCGGCGCTGATCCAGGCCGGTCGCAAAGAGGACGTGATGTCACACATGATGACCTCGATGATGCCCGCACCGCTGCGCGGGCCCATACGCCCCCTCGCCAGATTCGCGACCCGGTCGATGGTCCCCACCGACCCCGGGGACATGCTCGTCACCCTCGAGGCAGAAGATGTGTTCGACGTCCGCGCCGACCTGCCCCGGATCACCGCGCCGACGCTCGTGATCGGCGGCACGAAAGACTTCTTCTACTCACCGCAGCTCTTTGAAGAAACCGCCCGGGAGGTGGCGGACGGACGAGCGCACATCCATACGGGGTGGGGGCACGCCAGGGTCGCCCAATCGTCGGCGACGACGAACCTTGCCCTCGGTTTCATGCTCGGCTAGCGGGGCGTTCGAGATTCTCCACAGGCCAAGGACTCCCGAGACGAAGCGCAGGGGGACCGAAACTAGCCGTTGGCCAGGATCCCCGGCCCGCGTTTGCCACGCCGATCACCAAATATGGCGCGGTAACGAGCACCTCGCCTACCCGAACAGAGCGGCACCGCCCGCGCTACCTGCCAAGCTCCGTGGCTACCACGGACCGTGGCGAACTCGGTCCTACCGGCGCTCCAAATCGAGGACGGATTACCCACATATCCTGACCTCGTGCTCGGTGCAAAGGGACCGGTCGTAGGGTCAGACAAAGCGCTTGGGAGATCACGCATCCTGGACGGGTACCGCGTCGCCGGTTGAACCGTCGATGAGCTGACGGCGAGCAAGCGGCTCCTCCAGCTCGATGATCAGCAGATCTTGGCAGTCCTCGCCCCCCAATATTGGGATGAGTTTCTTGAAGTCCCTGACAGTGACTTCGACCGTGTCCGACGATTCAGCCACCTTGGCGCGCAGCCACCCGTTGCACGTCGCCACCAACGCTTCGACTCGATAATCGTCCATGGATCTCTGGGCGTCGAGGACCTCCACCCTGGTTATCGAGAACCCAACCAAGAAGACGAGCGCGGTAGTTACGCCGACTATGAGCCAGCGACGAGCGTGGGCGCTCGTCCGACCGATGCCAGCACCCGGTGTCACAAGTCGAAGCTAGCGGGACTCGAAGGGCTCGATGGCGGTCGACCTCGAAGCGAGCCAGATCACCAAATCCCGGGCAATAACACGCATTTCGATGAGTGCTCGAGATCGGCACTGCTGCGCTCGGCGTCTCCGGAGTCAGCGAACACCGACCGTGGCGAACGCCGCCTTTATCGATGCGCCCGATCTGCCGGTTCGACGGTAGCTTCGATAGCTGATGAGACTCATGTGATCGGCGTGGTTATTGGTGTTTTCGTCGGCAGCGAAGAGGCCTTACTTCCCGATATGGGTATCGGCTGATCTGGTTCGTGACGCCTGGTGGGTAACAGCGTCAAGGAATCCCGGTTCACCTTGTCCGCCTAGCGACGTCATCGAACGCTGTGATCGCATAGATAGCTATAGAGAGGTCGCCATCGAAGAGTTCAACTTCGACGGGCAAACCGATTGCCGTGGCGTCGTAGAGGAGGCCGAACCCGCGATAGCCAAACTGGGCAATGTGTCCAGGGGTCAGTTGACGTTCGATCCCGGTTGAAAAGCGGATGACTATCTCGTCTGCTTGTTCGGTGACGATACCGAGCACAGTTCCGCTCTTCGGTTGGTCTTCTTCGTACAACATGCTCATGTCAAGACCGAGCACACCTGGAATGGTCATCTGGGACGGCACGAAGCATCCTTCGCCGAAGCTGTTCGCAGCGCTTGTGCGTGTGCAGAAACCTGGACCACGTTCGCTGATTGAGATGGCCCATCCGTTCCCGCTGGCCAGTGCCAGCTCTGGACCGGGTTCTGCTTCCAGCATCGCGACGGCCTCCGGGAAGCCATGAACTTCGTACCAGATGGCCGTCCATTCACCCTCCCCGAGCCACTGGCTATCAAGGCGCCATACCGCGGCAATGTCATCAACGTAGCGTTCGACACAATCGACGACAGTGGTGCCCTCGGCAAATGTGTACATGCCGGAGTCGTCGTCGAAGATCGCCTTGACTCCAGCGCATTGGGCTGCGGCTTCGGCCGCGAGCCGGTAGTCGGCGAAGACGACTACTCCGTCCTCGAGGACCGGCCGTTGCTCATCGCTGGTCGTTGCCGCCAGGAACACTGCATAGTCGAAGGGGAGATCGGTGTTGTTTCCAAGTTCGCCGGTTCTGAGGCTTCGACGGTCGAGGCTCACAACCTTCAATGACAGGAATCCCGGTCCCTCGATGATGACGGGTATGCCATCTTCGGTCACTTCGAGTCGGACATCGCCCACGGCCCAGGCTCTTGCTGCCAGTGGGTGGCTCGGTGTGACCTCGATCTGTGCGGTGCCGTCTTCAACTAGCTCACTCCACAGGTCTTCGTCGGATTGTGGTTGGATCAGCAGATTCCACGGGACCTCAGGATCTGGAGGTACGTTTCCGATCTCAAACGCTTCAGGGTCGGAGGTAATGGTCGAGTTGTCTGGATCGGAGTAACCGCTCCCATCAGCGGCTCGATACATCCCGTAGTCAAATACGGCACCGTCTTCTGTGAGGTTGCCTCGCATCGCTTCGAAGTAGGTAGGGCTCGCCCAGATCAGTCGACCGGTGGCGTTGTCGCCCAATGTGAAAGCCATCTCGAAGGGGAGACGATCCGGTGTCTGGGCGGGTACGGCTGGAGGGGCGATGTCTTCGGGCCGAGGTACGGGAGGCCGTTCAGGCAGTTCCACGACTGGCTGCAACGGTTCCACCGACAGGTCGCCCGTTACCGCAGTACCAGAGTTCGCAGTGTCCGGCCCGGTGAGGAATCCAAACCAGGCGACGGGAAGAATGATCACCGTCACGACTGCCGCCGCTAGCCCAGCAGCGACCCAACGATTGCTCGACCATCGCCATGACCGGGTCGCCGACCCACGAGAGACAATCGAGCCGTCGGCAAGTTGGCCGAGTATCTGTCGGCGAACCCCCTCGAGGTCAAGATCGGGGTCCAACTCGGTCCGGCAGCGTTGGCAATGTTCCAGATGGATGATTGCATCGTCGTCGGCACGTTCTAAAGCTTCTGGTGTTAGGTGTTTCATAGCATTTCCTCTCGCATCACCTCACGTGCCCGGTGAACACGGCTCTTTACGGTTCCCTCAGGCACTCCAAGAAGGTCGGCGGTGTGACGGACCGACAACCCACGAACGACCACCATCTCGAACGCTGAACGCTGTCCAGGATCTAGTCGCTCCAAAGCCCGACGCGCATCGATCGACACGGCCCACGCCCCCTCATCATCGAAGTAGCTTGCCCGGCTTGCAGCTCTCAACTCTCGACCACGGCCACGAGACTCGCTCCGAACCAACATGGCCAGCTTCCGGCGAGCGACACCCCACAACCAGGCCGCAACCGCACCATCTCCGTTGAAGCTCGCCGCAGATCGCCACACATCCAGAAACGTCTCCTGCAAAACGTCTTCAGTCTCAGAAGGCGACGCCCCAGCACGACGTAGCCGCACAGCCAGCAGACCCGCGTGGCGGTCGAAAAGCGAAGCGAGCGCATCGCGATCGCCGGCAACGATCCGCTGCATGATCCGAACATCTCGAAGCTCGCTCATCAACCCTCTGTTGCCGCTAATCACCTAACGGTTCCCAAGTCTCGCGCGAAACAGCCAACTCTCGAAGATCGCCACCAGTCGAACCCACTCCGAACCCCCTGTTCTCGCGCAATATCGCCCATTCCCTCGAGTAGCGCCGAGCGGCACGTCGTGCGCTACCTGCCGAGCTCCGAGGCGAACACGGACGGTGGCGTTGTCGTCCTACTCGTGCGCTCGATCTGCCGGTTCGAGGACTGTTTCTGGCGACCGAACGTGGGGTGGCTGGGCGTCGTTATGCGCAAGTTGGCGTCGCTCATTCCACGTATCGGCAGATGATCTTGGATTGCCGGATTCGGAGCGGCAGTCGGACTGATGGCCAGCCTCGACGTGCCTGTCACCACTTGACGGAGGATGTCGGCCTTTCAGTTGGAGTAGGTGACCGGGGCGGGCTGGCACACGGGACCTGCGAGCCGGATCTTTGGGACTTTCGCCCCTGCCGCCCGGTTGCTACTCGTGACACAATCCCCGTATGAGTTCAACGATTCTTGAATCAACCATTCTTGAAGAAAGGGCGGCCCTATTTTCGGCGTTGGGGGATCCGATCCGGTTGCAGGTCCTCGACGAGCTGACCTCGGGGCAGAGGTGTGTGTGTGAGCTGCAGGAGACCATCGATATCGCCCCGAATCTGCTGTCCTATCACCTGCGGGTCCTCCGGGAAGCCGGTTTGGTAGAAGCGTCCAAGCGGGGTCGGTGGGTCGACTACCGACTGGCAATCGCCGCAGCTGGCCTGGTGCGCGGGTCCCTTCCTGCCGAACTTGTGGAGGGTGGGCGGTGAGCACCGGCCTGCAGCCTGCGCAGGTCGTACGGTCGCCATGGCGGCTGTGGGTTGGGTTGCTGGCCGCTGCTGGGGCCTGGCTGATCGCGTATCAACTGAACGGACCTCTGTGGGAGTGGGCGGTTTTCCACCTAGCCGGGTTCGATTCGGTCAGCCGGTGGGGTTCGGCGGTCGAGTTCTTCTTGTACGACAGCGTCAAGATTCTGTTGCTGTTGGGCGGGATCATCTTTTCGGTGACCGTTTTGCGCAGTTTCATGAGCGTGGAACGCACCCGGGCGCTGCTGGGGGGCCGCCGCGAGGGGGTTGGGAATATGGCCGCAGCTGGGTTGGGGGTGGTCACCCCCTTCTGTTCGTGTAGTGCGGTACCGGGGTTCATTGGGTTCGTCGCCGCCGGAGTTCCCCTGGGGATCACCATGAGTTTCCTGATCGCCAGCCCGATGGTCAACGAGGTAGCCATAGTGTTGCTTTACGGGCTGTTCGGTTGGAAGACCGCCGCCCTGTATGTGACTGCTGGCCTGGCGGTGGCGATCCTGGCCGGGTGGGTGATCGGCCGTCTGCGCCTCGAACGATGGGTGGAACCCTTCGTATTTGAGACGACTCTTCGAGGCCAACCGGTAAACATGTCTACTTCTTTGAGCTGGGCAGACCGTTTCGCCATCGCCCGTGAAGAGGTCCGGACCATCATCCGAAAGATCTGGCCGTACCTTCTGGTGGGCATCGGGATCGGAGCCGCCATTCACGGTTGGGTTCCGGAGGCGTTCTTTGTGGAGTACGCAGGTCCCGACAACCCGCTGGCGGTACCGGTGGCGGTTGGTCTCGGTATCCCCCTCTACTCCAACGCAGCCGGCATTCTGCCATTGGTCGAAGCCCTGCACGCCAAGGGTCTGGCCATCGGCACCGTCTTGGCGTTCATGATGTCGGTGGTTGCCCTTTCCGTTCCCGAACTGGTCTTGTTGCGGCGGGTACTCAAACCCCGCCTGCTTGGGGCTTTTGTCGGAGTGGTGGCCGTTGGGATCCTGATGGTCGGTTTCCTATTCAATCTGGTCCTGTAAGGAGCTCTCATGAAGATCAAAGTGCTCGGCTCCGGCTGCACCAACTGTCAAACCCTCGAGAAACGCGCCACCGAAGCAGTGAAACTGCTCGGGCTAGACGTCCGCATCGAGAAAGTCACCGACTACGCCGCCATCGCCGCATACGGGGTCATGTCCACCCCGGCGCTGGTCGTCGACGACCAGGTGGTACTGGCCGGGCGGGTCCCCAAGGTGACCGAACTCCAAACCCTCCTCTCCAGAGTCCAGACATAACCGCTGGACCACCGCCCACCACTACCGAACCGGCCCTCGCCCGGCTATCGGTCGTCGACCGGTTCCTCCCGGTCTGGATCATCGCGGCCATGGCGCTCGGACTCGGTCTCGGCCGGCTGATCCCCGACCTCAACGACTGGTTGGACACGGTCAAGATCGGCTCGGTGTCGTTGCCAATAGCGGTCGGGTTACTGGCCATGATGTACCCCGTGCTGGCTAAGGTCCACTACTCACAAATTGGTGAGATCGCCGCCGACCGGAAACTGATGGTCACGTCGCTGGTCCTCAACTGGGTTATCGGCCCGGCACTGATGTTCACCCTGGCCTGGCTGTTGCTGGCCGATCTGCCCGAGTACCGCACCGTGCTGATCATCATCGGCCTCGCCCGCTGTATCGCCATGGTGCTGATCTGGAACGATCTCGCCTGCGGCGACCGAGAAGCCGCCGCGGTGCTCGTGGCACTCAACTCGATCTTCCAGATCGTCGCCTACTCGGTGCTCGGCTACTTCTACCTCGAACTGCTGCGCAACTGGTTGGGACTCGACACCGCAACATTGGACGTGTCGATGTGGGAAATCGCCAAGATCGTCCTCGTCTTCTTGGGTATCCCCCTCGCCGGCGGGTACCTCACCCGCCGCTGGGGTGAACGCACCCGAGGCATCGAATGGTACGAAACCCGATTTCTTCCCAAGCTTGCCCCGTGGGCGCTCTACGGGTTGCTGTTCACAGTGGTGATCCTCTTCGCCCTCCAAGGCGAAACCATCACCGCCCAACCTCTCGACGTGGCCCGTATCGCCCTGTCGCTGCTCGCCTACTTCGGTTTGATGTGGGTGGTCTCGTTTTCGCTTGGCTTGAGGCTAAAGCTGTCCTACGAGAAGAACACCAGCGTCGCGTTCACCGCCGCCTCCAACAACTTCGAGCTGGCCATCGCGGTGGCTATCGGAGTTTTCGGGGTCACCTCCGGCGAAGCCCTCGCCGGTGTGGTCGGCCCCCTGATCGAGGTACCCGTCCTGGTCGGACTCGTCTACGTGGCCCTCTGGGCCCGCAAACGCTTCTACCCCGAACCCATCGAGGCCACCCAATGAACGACCGGTAACCTGCTGAATTCGACCAATGGTCAGGGCCCACGCATATCGCCAGATCAGGCTCAGTAACGCCCGTTTCCGCGAGTATCCCCGATCGGCATGCCTGAAGAGTGGGGGCCTGTCAAGAGGGCCTTTTTGGTGGATTTGGGGGTGTGGGGGCGCGGGTGGTCGGCGGCGGGTGAGGCCGTCGTGGGAGTGGTTGGGTTGTTGACGGTTGCGGTGGCCGGCACCGAGTCCGCTAGTGCGGTGTGCAGCACGCTGGGGTGTGCATGGTCATGCCTCCGCCATCACCCCCGGATCGGTTCCGGGGGGTGGCATGGTGCTGTTCGGCCTAGGTCAGAGCTGGGCTCAATCACATAAGTCGGCCACGCCCGCAGTGGGGGGCCATGCCGATCTCGAGCTCGCAGTCATCTGACCGCGTCCGCCAGTCACGCTGCCTCGGGCGGAGCGAGGCTCCGGATCTCGTGGTCACGTAACCCGTAGTAGACAAGCGTGAGAACTTTGCGGGCTGCTGCCACTCTGGCTTTGTTACGGCCACCCCGTTCGGCAACCCGCCGGTAGAGGTCCTTGATCGGGTCGTCACCGTGGTTCTTTGATACTGCCTCGATGGCGGCCCAGCGGACCAGGGGTGAACCTTGTTTGGTTATCGACCCTCGCTGCACCTTGGCATCCGACTCGCGGTGGCGGGGGGTCAACCCGGCCCACGAGCAGACATGTTTGGCCGATTTGAAGCGGGTCGCGTCACCCAGCTCGGCGCAGAAGATCGCCCCGAACACGGGGCCCACCCCGTGGATGGCTTGGATTGCTTGGTAGCCGGGGTGGCCTTTGAACTCTTGAGCTATGCGGGCATCAAGTTTGGTGATCTCCGTGTCGTAGATCTTGATCAGCCGGCGCAGCGACCGGACCCGAGTCTCATAGGCCTCCGCCATGTCGGTCTCATCCAACCACCGGGTCCCGCCGGGTCCCCACAGATAGTTGAGCGATGGCAGCAAGCCTTCTTTACCCAACACCGAATGCACCTGGGCTTTCAGGCCGGCCCGCAACTGCGACAGTTTACGGCGATAGCGGACCAGCTCCCGTTGCTCACGCACCGACCCCGGGGCGATCCACGCCTCCGGTAGCCGTCCCATCCGCAACAGATCCGCCAATAGGCGGGCATCGATCCGGTCGTTCTTGACCCGCCGGTTCTCAAACCCCGCAATCCCCAACGGGTGCGCCAAATGCACGTTCCCGCCTGCCTGGGTAATCACATCCGCCGCCCAATACCAACCCCACGTCGCCTCCAACACCACCTCCGGGTCAGGCCCGGCCTCCTCGATCTCCAACCCCAACGCCACCGGACTGTTATCGATCCGATGCGTCCACAACTCGGTTCCGTCCCCATCGAGGACCACAATCACCGAACGGCGCCGATGCAGATCCACACCCACGTAACGTGTCATCTGAGAGCCTCCTCGCACTCGATTGTGATGACAACCCGAGTTTCGTCTCGGGACACAGAGCGGGGAGGCTCCCGCTCTTCATGGCATCACCTCCTGCGCTAGGTGCCCAGCTCTTTGGCGAACACAGACCGTGGCGTTGTCGTCCTACTCATGCGCTCGATCTGCCTGATCTGGTGCGTTGTCGGAATGACTGCCGAAAGCCTCTAGATGAGTTGCTCGTCACCGTTTAGGTTCTTTGCAAGTACGACAGGCAAATGGGAGGCAAACGTGGAAAACGTGGTCAATGTGGGTCAGTTCCTCCTCGGTCTCGGAGTCTTCTTTGTGGGGATTGGAACGCTTTACGGGGTGTCCGTCTGGGACAAGAAGAACAAGGGCAGCTGACCCGCTCATATCGGCACGTAGGCGCTCGGTTCTCCCGGCATTGGTTGACCACCGGGCGTGACATCTGCTGATGCCTGGAAGTTCGGGTAGATCGAGAACCGGCCATTGCGGGTTTCACCGAATCTGCGCCTACCAGCGTTTGTGGACCAAAAGAGGGCTAGTGGCCATGCAACGTGGTGCTAGCTAGGGCTTGTTGGGTTGCGGGTACGTAGGCCCCGCCGAACTTGATCGCATGGACAACCAGCGGGGCGAGTTGGTGGAGCGGGATCCGATCCGCCCACCCTTCGGCGAGCGGGACGACCTCGGCGTATGCGGCGAAGCAATCGGTGGCGAACCCACCGAACAGCCGCATCATGGCCAGGTCGAACTCGCGATGACCGCCGTGAGCGGCAGGGTCAATGAGCCAGCTCACTCCCCCAGCACCGATCAGCCTATTGCCGGCCCAGAGGTCTCCATGGAGCCGCGCCGGCCGCTCGGCCGGACCTCCTAGCTCGTCCAACCGTTCGGCGACGAGCTCCAGCTCCACGATTGTCCGCTCGGGCAAGGCATGGGAGTCGCGGCTAAGACGGGCCAGCGGCAGGAGGCGTTGGGTGGCATAGAACTCGGCCCAGGTGTCACATGGCTCATTGGGTAGGCCGCGACTACCGGTGCTTCGGCGATCCTCCCGGCCGAAGAACGGAGCACCGACACTGTGCAGTAAGGCTAGAGCCCGACCGAAGTCGGCCTCGGTCGTCGGTCCGGATCGGCCGGGCTCTATCCACTCCTGGATCAGAACCGCCGGCTCGTCCGACACGGCCAGCACCATGGGGACGTTGACGGTTCCGGCGTCGCGTAGCCATGTCAGCCCGGCTGCCTCGGCAACGAAGAACCCCGGCGGAGCGTCGGCCTTGGATTTGGCGAAGACCGTTGTGCCGTCGGCTAGCAGCACCCGGTAGGCATCGGCCACGTCACCGCCAGCAAGCGGAGTCATGACCCGAATGTCGGCATCAAGGATGCGGTTGAGGTGGGTGCGCAGGTCTGTCACGGCGGGCCATTATGGCCGATGGACGACCGTCCCCCTGCCGCGATAGCGAACTTGTGCTCCGTTCCTTTGCCCCTCAACCTTCTTGATGCGATGAGACCGAGGTTCCCCTAGCGAAGCCGCCCAGCCCCGGCATCATGAACGAACGACGGCTCCACAAGCTGCCAGCCGCCCAACAGTCCGCAGAGAATCCGCAAGAGGTCTGAAAAGCTTGAGAACTGACGAAAACCAATCAGCAACGAATCCCCTGGTCAGAGGCCATTTCTGGGCGTCTAGCCTGGCGGGCGGATTGGGTTAATCATCCCTGATAAGGATGAGGCCCCTGGTTCAAGTCCAGGTG
>CAVRPP010000009.1:0-38544 GCA_963723165.1 uncultured Actinomycetota bacterium | reverse complement strand
CCGACCGCCTTGAGCTCACGCACAAGAAACAGCGCCATCTGCCAGCGGTTCACCACGGCTGCCGGCGAGAACTTCGTTTCCGAGGTTCCGGTGGTGATACCCAGTACGGCGAGACGGTTGATCGCGTCGACCGCTTCGCTGCTGAGCCCACCGAGGTCGTCAAACGTTGGCGCCGGCGGAGGCGGCGGTGGCAGCGGAGGCGGTGTCGAGCCGGAGTCGTTGTCGATATTGGTGACCGCCACATCTGCGGGGTCAAAGCCCGCATAGTCGCCGCCGGTGGCGGCGGCGGTCACGATGCTGTAGTCGATGTTGCCGTCAACCACGAAGTCGTTCACGCCGGTCACCGTGACCGTCTGGGCGGTCGCCCAGTTACCAGCAGTAAAGGTCAGCGATGCAGGAGCGACCGTCCCCTCGGTGATGTCGGAACTGGACAGTCCGATGGTCACATCCACGGTTGGCTCAGTGTCGAGAACAACGGTGAAGGTAGCGGTCCCACCCGCTTCGGTCGTATCCCCACTCATCGGAGAAACCGTAACCCCGCGGGTGTCGTCGTCGATATTTGTGACCGTGACATCGTCTGCATCGTATTGGTAGTAACCGCCACCAAAGGCGGATCCGGTGAAGATGCTGTACTCGACATCGTCGTCGTCAATATCATCGTCGACGCCGGTAACGGTGACAGTTTTGGGGATGTTCCAGTTGGTGGTGGTAAAGGTGAGCCCTCCGGGGGAAACAGTTCCTTCGGTGATGTCGGTACTGGCCAAATTCATCGTCACGGTGTCGTAGGGCTCAGTGTCGAGAACGATGGTGAAGGTGGCGGTCCCGCCCGCTTCGCTCGTGTCCCCGCTAATGGCGGTTACGGTGGCCGAAGCAAGACCGTCGTTGAGGTTGTAAACGGTGACGTCGATCCGGGTCAAAGCCCGCCGTAGTTGCCTCCCGTGGCGGGGGCGGTCACGATGCTGTACGGGGAGCGCCCGTCGGTCACGGTGTCATCGACGCCGGTGACCGTGACCGTCTGTGGGGTCGCCCAGTTGCCGGCGGCACCGGCGGTGAAGGTAAGCGATGCAGGAGCGACCGTCCCTTCGGTGATGTCGGAACTGGTCAATCCGATGGTCACATCGGCGGTCGGCTCAGAATCGAGAACAACGGTGAAGGTCGCGGTCCCACCTAATTCGGTGGTGTCCCCACTGATCGCAGAAACGGTAACCCCGCCGTCGTCATCGGTGTTGGTCAGAGGGAGAGTGGCGTCTGTGAATGTCGACGTGCCGGTGGTACTCGACATGGTGGCGGTGATGGTGTAGCTCACATCGCCGTCGACCACGAAGTCATTGACGCCGGTAACGGTCACCGTCTGGGCGGTCGTATCGGTGAACGTCAGCAGCGTCGGAGACACGGTTCCCTCACCCGTATCGGACGAGGAGATACCCACCGAAACCGTCTCGAAGGCATCGGGTGCTACCGACAGGGCCACGTCAAAGGTGACCGTGCCGGCGGCTTCGGTCGTGGAGGTGCCAGATGCAGCGCTGATGACGATGGCTCCGTCTGCGGCCTGCGCCGGAGGGATACCGAAGGCGATCACCGTCATGATCGCAACGGCGATGATCGCGATCGATCGGAGATTGAGTTGATGGTTGGAGATAGTCGTCTGCATTGCGTTACCTCTCGCTAAGACCCGCATGTCGCTCCTGCCGGCAGTCACGCTCAGAAGGCCCCACCAGCGGCCGCTGCGACGCAGTCGGCTTCCATCCGGCGGTTCTCGGTCAGCGTAACGGTGAGTCGCCCGATATTGCATCCTTTCATGGACTGGTCACCTCCGTCCGCGGTCTAGCCCTCATAAGCGGTGGACAAAACGTCACCGGCGATAACCAATGCTAACGGTAGCACCGACACCACTCCGCGTGGCGAGAGAAGAAACGGGAGGCATTTTGAAACGCGGGAAACCGGTTGCATTGCTTGCAGCCATGTTGCTGGTGGCGATGGTCGCACCGGTCTCAGCCTCTAGGCCAGATCCGGGGACGGACCTCGCGGACGGGCACAAGCTGAGAACCTTCCGATCTTTTGCGTTGCCCGCAGGCGCTTGACAACACTTACTCCGTAAAACATCTCGGATCTCTGACGGACACCAGGTCATAAATCTGCGAAATGGGCAAGCACTCGTGAAATGATGCAGTCTCTTCAATACCCTTGCGGCACAAGGGTTTTCGGAGCTTTGGCGGAGGCGGACGGGAATCGAACCCGCCGGGGCACTTTCGACCCCCCACCGGTTTTGAAGACCGTGTTCCACAGACCCTTCCAGTTCCGCTGAGACCCGCCGATGCCCGTCTCTTCCCGACGGTATTGGCTGTTTCGGCGATCGAGACCCTTCTAGTGCCGTGCAGTTCCTTTGGCTGACGGACGGCGTGGCACCGGGTTCGGCACCGGGTGCCGGTGAGTTCTACAAAGGAACCGGGGCTACGGTGTCAACGAAACCGTAGACAGGACGAGAACGAGAAGGGACATCATGACAACCGGACCGATCAAGGCGCCACATGCAACCACCCCCAGCAGCCCGCACTCCCCCGTGCCGAGGCGAGCTGCGCTCATCGGTGGTCTCGCCCTGCTCGTGATGGCTATTGTCGCCGGCTGGGCCAACTTCATCGTCATCGAGGGCCTGACCACACCGGGCGACGCCGCCGCCACCGCCCGAGACATCGCCGCCTCCGAGGGCACCTTCCGACTTGGCGTCGCGGCGTTCGCCTTCGTGGCGATCCTCGATGTCGTTGTCGCCTGGGCGCTCTACGAGGTGTTCAAATCGGTCAACCGCAGCGTCTCGGCAGTCGCCGGTTGGATGCGGGCCGTATACGGCGCCGTACTTGCCGTTGCCACCGTTCAACTGCTCGGGGCCCTCGGTGCGGTATCCGACGCTTTGGTGCTCGACAGCGTCGAGGCATTCCAGGACATCTGGAATGCCGGGCTTGCCCTCTTCGCCGTCCATCTCCTGCTCATCGGGTGGCTGGCATGGCAACTTGGTGGAGCTCCCCGCGTGATCGGTGCCCTCACTGCGATCGCCGGGATCGGCTACCTGATCGACACCTTCGGGACGTTCCTCGTCGCCGACTACTCGCTGAACGTGGCAATGTTCACCTTCATTGGTGAGCTGGTGCTGATGGCGTGGCTACTCCTCCAGGCCAGGACGCCTTCTAGCTAGAGGCTGCGAGCCGCATCGGGGAAGGCAAGCCAGGCGACGATCTCCCCCAACTTCGACGGGTCGAAGGCCTAGGTGATGACTTCGCTCACCCCGGCTTCGCAAGCGCGGCAAGTCGTCTCGGGATCGTGATCACCCGTGCCGACGACCGGCATGTCGAGGCCCTCCGCTCGCAAAGTTGCGAGCACCTCCCAGCCGCTGATGCCGGGTAGACCGAGATCGAGTTCAGAACTTTGGCGGAGGCGGACGGGAATCGAACCCGCCGGGGACCTTTCGACCCCCCACCGGTTTTGAAGACCGTGTTCACGGGTTCCGTTGAATTCCGTCTGGACCCGTTGATGCCCGTCTATTCCCTGCGGCATTGGCCAGTTCAGTGATCGAGACCCTTCTAGTGCCGTCTAGTTCCTTTGGCTGACGGACGCCGTGGCACCGGGTAGGGCACCGGGTGGTACGGATCGAGCGAAGTGCACCAGCCGAACGGCGCCTTTCGTTTCAGTTGTTGGAGTCCCCCACTCCCATTCCTCCGCCAATGCCGACCTTGGACCTTTGTCACCTGTTTCGGGCCACTGGTGCGTGTTACTCCATGAGAATGGAGTTGATGTCGGTGACCCGATTGGCGACGGAGGAGGATGACCGGATGATTCCATCCGCTTCCTTCCGTGAGCACTTCGAGGGCTTTTACTCCAGGGAGCTTCGGCCGGTCATCGGGTTGGCCTACGTTCTTTCGGGAAGCCGATCCGGTGCCGAAGACATAGCGCAGGAGGCTTTCCTGGCTGCCTTCAAGGATTGGGAGCGGGTCGGCTCGCTCGACGATCCGGGTGCATGGGTTCGTCGAGTTGTTGCCAACAACGCAGTCTCCCGGTTCCGGCGGCGAACCGCTGAAGTCAAGGCGCTCCTCCGAATCGAGAGCGGTGAGTTCGCCGTCCCGGAGGTGTCTGTCGAGTCGGTTACGACGTGGGAAGCCGTCCGGGCGCTGCCAAAACGCCAGGCGCAAGTCGTAGCGCTCCGCTACTACGAACAGCGGTCTATCGCCGATATCGGCCTCATTCTCAATTGCTCTGAAAACACCATTAAGACCCACCTGCGGCGGGCGAAGCAATCGCTGGCGGACAGGCTTGGAGTGGAGGAACGTCATGAAGACAGTTGAGGATCTACTAGGACGGGCTGGCGCAGAAGTACGCAGCCAGGTCGAGAATGTGAAGCTCCGACCGGCATCGACCATCAAGCAGCGGCTTCAACGGCGTCGAGTTGCGATGGTCGGCAGTGCATTCGTGGTCGTGGTGGGTCTCTTGGGGGGAACGGCCGTCCTACTTACAGGTCCCGCCCCGAACCCCACCTCGCCGCCGCTGGCCCCGGCTGGTGGGGAAACGACCACCACCACCGGTCCTTCGCCCACCATCCCCGCAGCAACTACCACCGTGGCGGGCGAACCCATCGAGACATCGGACGAGATAATGGAACGTGCTCGGCGAATGGGCTTGTTTGACCGAGACGGTGAGTACTTCGGGCCGGTCGACGACGAAGGCCAACCCTTCTTGCTGCCCCCCATCGAGGGGTACGCCGACTACTCCAACATCACCCCACAGGAACGGTTCGACCTGGACCTGGCCGAGCACAATCGCCTACTCGTCGAATGTGTTTCGGACCACGGATTCGAAGGGGGAGTTGGCGACGACGGCATCTTCAATCAATACCTTCTCCCCCCGGATCAACAGCAGTTGGCGATGGCGACCGGGGTCGCCTGCATAGAGGGTTTCCGGTTCCCCAAATCCGAACCGAGAACCCAGGCCATGTGGGAAGAACTGTACGCCTACCAGATCGCTTGGCAGGAATGCGCCGCCGGGTACGGCTACGCCTACGAAAAGTATCCGACCCTGGACCAATTCATCGCCCTCGAAGCCAACTTCGAGCACGACGACTACCCGCTGAGGATTAGCTCAGAACTGGATTTCCAAGGACTCTACGACCTCTGCCCACCAGATCCGGTAGGAGGGTTCGCAGCCTGGAACCCCGGCGACCCCATCAACCCGGTGCCCTGAACGGCAAGACAATTCCCCGTTGATGGGGTGGAGTGGTCGTTGAGAGGGTCCAGGCCGCTGAGTTCGCCATACGCAAGTGCTCTTTCCCCAGGTCAGAAAGCAATGGCGGAGGCGGACGGGAATCGAACCCGCCGGGGACCTTTCGACCCCCCACCGGTTTTGAAGACCGGGGAGCCCACCAGGCGCTCTGTCGCCTCCGGGGAGCAGGGTAGCTGCACCCGGGAGGTCCACTACCGGTCGACCAGCGGGTCTCAGCGATAAGGGCTTGCCGTGACGGTGGGTGCTGCGCGAAGCTGATCGAGACGAGGAGGCATGTACGTGATGGCATCCGACATCCGCATCGTTGATCTCGAACCGATGCGAGTCGCGGCTGCGCTGGGTTTCGGACCGCAGCCGGAGATCGAAGCCTGGGACAAGCTGATGACATGGGCCCGGGCGACCAATCATCTCGATGGCACCCAGCGGTACTTCGGATTCAACAACCCCAACCCGATGCCGGGCAGCCCCAACTACGGCTACGAACAGTGGATGACCGTTGATCCGGGAGTCGAACCCCTGCCCGACATCGAGATCAAGGACTTCGAAGGCGGGCGTTACGCCGTCATGCGCTGCAACGGTCTGGCCACCATCCAGGAAGACTGGGGGAGATTGGCCGCATGGCTGGAATCCAGCCGGTACCGGGCCGACGATCGCCCTTGCCTGGAAGAGCTTCTCAGTTCCCCGGTACTACCACATTCGGATTGGTTCTTCGACCTCTATGTGGCCGTTGCCGAATAGCTAGAGCCGTTCGAACCCGGGAGCCAGGCTCGCCAATCCCGGATGATCCGTCAGGACCCGCTCCGCCAGACTCCTGAGCTGATCCGCAGCCGGGGTATCCGGATCAAACGCATAAGCCTCGAAGCTCGGCCCGGCGACCAGGCCACCCCCGGCCGGAAGGGTCATGAGATAGCGGGCCGACGGGCTCAGCAGACCCGACATCACCCCGTACAACCGGTCGACGACCGATCCCTTGTCGGAGATGGGTTGGTACAGCTCGTCCATCGTCAGGTAGAGGTATCGGTAGAGGGCGTTGACCAGGTTGGACACAGGCTGCACCAACTCGGGCAGGTCGGCCGTCTTCGGGTTCGTAATGGCAGGAAGGACCCGGCCCAACGGGCTCACTCCGTCGGCGATTTGCTCAAACTTGTAATAGTGCGTGAGCTCCTGGTGTGAAGGATCGGCGTATCGCTCATCACTCACGCCCTCTCCCTGATGCACTACTACCTCGATCGCCTCGCAGGCGCTGGCGAGGTCCTTCACCAGCATCAGGCCGCCGCTGTCCTCAGCGTCGAATTCGACCGGCTGATAGGAGCGGGGATCGGAGAATTGCCGGTCGGCCCCGATATCGGCAAACAGTTCGAACCGCTCCGAAAGCTCCTCGAACGCCAGTTCCAAGGCGAGATAGAACTGACCGAGAGTCTCGTACTGATCATCCTCCGGCGGAGCGCCGGGCGATTCCGGTTTTTCGATCACCATGAAGACGTCGCGCATCAACTGCGGAGAAGCGGGGGCCAGGTTGACCATGAGTGGCGGCACATGGTGGGGAAGCAGACCGGGGTAGGTTGGCGTGAGGTTCGGGTCACGGAAGTCGGGACGCCCACCGGTCGCCACGAGCAGGTTGGCCACCAACGCCGCGTGCAACATCTCCTCGGCGACGACACTCCTGATGAGGCGAGCGGCCTCGGCCGTTTGATCCTCGATCGAATACATGGCGTAGAGGTAGGGCGGGACGGTGGTCAACTCCACGCGCATAGCCAGGGCCAGGTGTTGCCGAAGCTCGTCGGGAGTCGCGATCGGCATGTTTGGCTCCAATAGGGGTCGGTAGCGGCCGGTCGACTTTCACGATACAGACGCGCCGATTCTCATGTCGGAGTGACGGTCCTCGTGACGGAATGCCGACACGCCCGGTCGAGTAGTTTCGATACCGATGTCCGAAAAGGAGTGAAATGGAGCCTGCTCCACTGAGATCGCCGCGCATCGTCGTGGGGAGCGCAATCATCGTGGTCGGCTTGTTCCTAATGCTCGGCAAGCTGATCGATCTCGACCTGGGCGCCTTGTGGCCCCTGTTCGTGCTGATCCCGGGTGCAGTGATTCTGGTCTCAGGGTTGGCGGCCGCCCCTGGTGGATCGGGGAACGCGGCCGCCGTAACCGGCAGCCAGCTGACCGCACTGGGATTGCTCCTGTTCGTGCAGAACCTGACGGGCTGGTGGCAAACATGGGCCTACGCATGGGCCCTTGTCTGGCCAACGTCGATCGGGCTCGGTCTGGCACTTCGCGCGAGCCTGTCCGCGGACGACCAGGCGGCCCGCTCCGGTCTCAACACCGCCTTCGTCGGCTTTGTGATCTTCCTCGCGGGCTTCGCCTTCTTCGAAGGGATCCTCAACATCAGCGGCTCGGCACTCGGCGGGTTTGGCGAATACGCCCTGCCGGCAGTACTGATCGGGACCGGTCTGGTCGTCATGTTTCGCCGCCGCTGACTCTGCGGCCGCCGGGCGGATGAGAGCGGCGGCCCTGTGGGCGTTTGTCGCACCAGGCTCCGGCCGTGGTCACCACCCGTCAGTCCCGCTCGATGGCCTCCAGCCATCCGAGTGATGCGCCGCCGGCCCACGCTTCCTCGTACGCCCCGGCCGGCAAAGCAGCTCGAAGGGCACCGATTTCGGCTTCGTAGAGCCGCCCGAGGAACATGTCCCGCTGCACGCCGAGAGCTTCGAGGTGGGTCGCTTCCGCCGCCCACAAGCGGACCGACCTCTCCAACTTGTCGCGCCGGCGGGCCAGCAATGCCCAGGATCCGAGAAGCGATGGAGCCGGCGAACCACCGCCGGACTCGATAGCCAATCGCGTCGCTTCGGCCAAAAGTGAGTAGGCCCAGTCCAGATCACCTTGAACACTCTCGACCTGGCCCAGTCGCATGGTCGTCGAGATCATCTGATGCTTGGATCCAACGCCTTTGAACAAGGCAAGAGCTTCTTCCAGCAACTCGCCCGCCTGCTCGTATTCGGCTTCAGCGAGTTCGATCGAACCGAGTGCCACCAGGGACTGGGCGACGCTGCGCGGGTGGTTGAAGCGGCGGCGCAATTCGAGACTCTGGGCAAATACGGCCCGGGCAGATTCGAGATCGCCGTTGTTCAAAGCGAGATCACCTTGACCTTCCAGGCAATTCGCAACACCCCATCGGTCGCCGGCCTCCTCCAGGATCGGGAGTGCCCTTGCGTAGAGATCGCCTGCTCGCTCGTGATCGCCCTGGGTAGTCGCTATGGCGGCCATCCGCAGCAGAGCCAGTCCCTGATCGTGATCGGCGTTGAGGGCGGCAAAGGTCTCTTCGCTCTCGCCGAGCATCCGGGCGGCCCGGGCTATGTCCCCATCGATGACATACAGCATCGAAGCCGCCTCCATGCCACGAGCCCGGACGAGTGGATCGACACCGTCGGCGAGGTGCAGTGACCGTTCGACCAGGCCCAGCCCCTCCTGCGAGAAACCGCCAGACACCCAGTAGGTCAAGAGCGCCCACGAAAACCGGAGAGACATCTCGCCCTGCCCTTGCTCGAGAGTCCACTCGATGGAAGCACGCAGGTTGTCGTGTTCTGCTTCCAGCCTGCGCAGCCAGGTGGTTTCGCGTGGGCCCCGCATCCAGGTTTCCGCCTTTTCGGCCAGTCCCAGGTGGTATTCAGCGTGTCTGGCCGCAGTCAAGTCCGCGTCTTCACCGGCCCCGAGCTTGGCCCGGGCGTAAGTGCGCACCGTTTCGAAGAGCCGGTAACGCATCTCATCGCCCCGCTCCTCGGCAACTACAAGGGATTTGTCGACCAACCGGGAAAGCAAATCCAACGCATCGAAACGGCCGGCCGCTCCCGCCGCTCCAACATGCTCGGCAGCTTCCATCGAGAACCCGCCCCGAAACACCGACAGGCGCTGCAGCAAATGCTGCTCCGGGTCGGTCAGGAGCTCGTAACTCCAATCCATGGCGGCTTCCAATGTCTGTTGACGGGGCAGGGCCGAACGGCTCCCCCCGGTCAACAATGCAAAGCGGTCGTCGAGACGATCGGCCAGTTGTTCAGCGGACATGGCCCGGATCCGCGAGGCGGCGAGTTCGATTGCCAGCGGGATGCCGTCGAGACGGCGCGAGATATCAGCCACGGCCCGGCTGTTGGCATCGGTGAGCGAAAACCCGGGTCGCACGGCGGCCGCCCGATCCACGAAAAGACGAACAGATTCGTGCTCGTCGAGGACGGCAAGATCCATGTCACCGCTCTCGGGCGGGACCGACAGCGAAGGCACCAGGTAGAGCACCTCCCCCGCCATCCCGAGCGCCTCCCGGCTGGTGACCATGACCTGCAGCTGTGGACACGACCGCAGGAGCGCGCCGAGTAGCCCGACGGTGGCGTCGAGGAGGTGTTCACAGTTGTCGAGGATCAGGAGGATGTGACGGGTCCGCAGGTACTCGATCAGGCTGTTCTGCATGTCCCTGCCCCGCAGTTGCTCAACACCTAGGGCCGCGGCGACCTCGATGGAGATCAGACCACCGTCACGAAGCGACCCGAGCTCAACCAGCCACACACCGTCGCGGAACACCGAGATCAGTTCGGCAGCAGCTTGCAGCGCCAGGCGGGTCTTCCCGGAGCCACCCACCCCGGTCAACGTCAGCAGCCGGGTGTGGGGCATCAGTTCCGCAACGGCTTCGAGATCTCGGTTGCGACCGATGAAGCTGGTGACCTGGACCGGGAGGTTGTGTGCATACGCATCGAGGGAACGAATCGACGGGAAGGAAGCAGGCAGATCGGCGTGGAGCAGCTGAAACACTCGCTCCGGACGGGCCAGGTCGCGGAGGCGATGCTCACCCAGGTCTCGCAGATCCGTCTTTTCTCCCAGCAGATCGCGGATCAACTCCCCCGTGGTGAGAGAGACCAGGACCTGCCCGCCGTGCCCGGCTGCCAGCAGGCGAGCACATCGATTCAGAGTGGGTCCGAAGTAGTCCCCGTCTCGTTCGTCGGCCGCCCCGGTGTGCAACGCCATCCGGACTCGTAACCGGCCCATCTCGTCTGGTTCCTCGGCGGCCAGTTGGCGCTGCGCCTCGATGGCAGCTTCTATCGCCGCCAAGGGCGAGTGGAATGCGACGGAAAACGCGTCCCCGGCGGTAGTGAATATGTACCCACCGTGTGTTGTGATTACGTGCCTCAGCACGGCGTCGTGCCGGGCCAGGGTCCGTTGCATAGCGTCCGGGTAGTACTCCCAGAACCGCGTCGAACCTTCGATGTCGGTGAACAGGAAGGTGATGGTCCCGGTGGGAGGCCGCACGTCGAACGCGACAGGATCGGCCCCGACCGGCCCCGGCACTTGATCCTGGTCTGTGGATTGGTCGTCGTGCAACAGTTTCATCCCAACGTGTTCGCCCCCAACCTACAACCGCCGGGCGACGCGTCCCGAAGGATTCGCCATCGTCGTTGCCGGTTCGATGAAACGTCTGGCACACTATGCGGTATGCAGGAAACGACCACCAATGACCGGGACGATGGCTACCGGGTGATGCCCGGCTGGCGAGTCGGTCATCTCATGGAGGAGTCGGCCACGGCCTCGGGCCTGCTCGTCCCGGCCGCCGCCATCGCAGAGCGCTCCACCGAGGCGCTCTCGCTCGTCGATGTTGAGAACGGGAATCGATTCTGGGCCGTCCCCGCTGATGCGTGGCGGTTCATCTGGCCGACGACCGGACGGGTCGTCATCGCCGTTCGAGAATCGGCGATCATTGCCGAGCAACAGGACGAAGACCTGCCCGGCGAGGGCCGGTACCTATGACCCTCCGTTCTGGCGTCGATTTCCGAGTCCACAGCCCGCTTATTGACGCCGGAACGGTCACATGACGGACGCAGGACGGCAGCGGCGGCGACTGACGGCCACGGTCACCGATCTCGACGTCGGCCGCCAGCGCGCCTTCCTGATCGCCGTCTACGACGAGGATCGCGAGGAACGGCAGCGGTCGCTCTTGGAACTGGCACTGCTTACGGAGACGGCCGGATCCGACCCCGTCGAGTCCGAACTGGTTCACAGGCCGCTGATTGATCCGGCCACCTTCATCGGACGCGGCAAAGCCGCCGAGCTGGCTGCCGTTACCGAATCCCTTGATATCGACGTGGTCGTCTTCGACAACTCGCTGACGCCTGCTCAGCAGCGCAACCTGCAGGAGGTTTTCGAGTGCGACGTCGTCGACCGGGAAGCCTTGATCCTCGACATCTTCGCCCAGCACGCCACGAGCCGCGAAGGCATGCTGCAGGTCGAATTGGCCCTCCTGCGATACCACCTCCCCCGGCTGCACGGGCAGGGCACCCGGTTGAGCCGGCAAGCGGGGGGGATCGGAACCAGGGGACCGGGCGAAACCAAGCTCGAGTCGGACCGCCGGCGGATTCTGAGCCGTATCGCCAAACTCGAACGGGATCTGCGGGCGCTCGACTCGACCAGGGCTACCCAACGCAAGGCACGCCGCAAATCCGAACTCGCTCAGGTTGCCCTGGTCGGCTACACGAACGCCGGGAAGTCCACGCTGCTCAACGAGCTGACCGGATCCGACGTCCTCACCCAGGATCAGCTGTTCTCGACACTCGATCCGACCGTGCGCCGGCTCGAGTTGGGGAACGGGCGAACCGTTTTGCTTTCCGACACCGTGGGTTTTGTGCGCCGGTTGCCTCACAACCTCGTCGAAGCATTCAGGTCGACGCTCGAGGAGGTTGCACAGTCCGACCTCATGCTCCACATCGTCGATGCTGGTGAGCCGTCGATCGACGGTCAGATCGGGGCGGTTCGTTTGGTGTTGGAGGAGATTGGAGCCGCCCAGGTCCCCGAGTTGCTTGTGCTCAACAAGATCGACACGGTCGACGACCTCGCCCGTACCAGACTTACTCGCCTGTACCCGGACGCAATCTCCCTTTCTGCCTTACGCGGAGACGGCACGGCGGATCTGATTGCGGCGATCGACGAGTCCCTTCGCAAACGACTGATCGAGGTTGAGATGACCATTCCTTACGACCGCGGAGATGTCGTTGCAGCCGTCCATCGCGAGGGCGAAGTCATCAAAGAGGAGCATCTCGAAAACGGGACCCGGATCCATGCCCGGCTGCCCCGGTCGCGGCTGGCCGGTTTCGAGGACTTCACGCAATAGCCGGTTTAGCGGCCTGCCGCCGTTTGGTCCGCCGGATGCGAAGGGTCCTATGAGTCAGGCGAGTTCCGCGGCCCTGAGGGCGGCGCCGACAATGCCCGCCTCGTTCCGTAACTGGGCGGGCACCAGCTCAGTTTCGACGATCAGGTACTCCTTGAACTTGCTCATTCTGCGACTAACGCCTCCACCGATGATGAACAGATCGGGGGAGAAGATGTCCTCGAGATGCTCGAGGTACTCGTTGACCCGCGTTCCCCATTTCTTATAGCTGAGCTTCTGAGCTTCTCGCACCCGTGCCGCTGCGTAGTGCTCGGCGTGCATGCCCTTGAATTCGAGATGCCCGAGTTCGGTGTTCGGGTGGAGATTGCCGGCGACGAAGACGCCGCTGCCGATACCCGTGCCGAAGGTCAAGATGAACACCACCCCGCCCCGGTCACGACCGGCCCCAAAACGCATCTCGGCAATGCCTGCTGCGTCGGCGTCGTTCAGGAGCGTCACCGACCGGCCGGTGGCTTCACGAAGCAGGTCTTCCCCGTCGACGCCAATCCAGCTCTTGTCGATATTGGCAGCGCTGTAGACGACTCCGTGCCGGACCACCGCCGGCAGCGTGCATCCGATCGGGCCCTCCCAGCCAAAATGCTCAACGAGCTGGGCTACCACTTTGGCCACCGCTTTGGGAGTTGACGGTTGCGGGGTGAGGATCTTGAGGCGGTCGCGGACCAGTTGTCCGGTCTCGAGGTCAACGGGAGCCCCTTTGATGCCCGATCCGCCTATGTCGATACCGAGGATTTCCATGTGATGCTTCCCGTGAGCGGTTCCGTCAGCGTACAAGAACCGGTTCAGTCCTCTTCACTCAACTCGCCAATTGAAACCAGGCCACACGAGTGGCACACGTTCCGGGTCAACCCGCCCGGCAGCCGGTGTTCCTGGAAGTCGTGCTGGTGGCTCTCGCTGGGCCGGGAACGGGCTGGTGCGGCAGGCAGCCGGTCAAACGGGACGATGCCGGTTTGACGCAGTTCGTCGGAAACCCGCAGCGCAATGCCTTTCAGACCGTGCCAGAAGCCGGCGAAACCCCTGCTGATTGCATTCTTCTTGCGAGGCCCGGCCTTGGTGACCGGGCGGGAACCGCCGGCCAGTTCGACTGCCCTCCCCCGCGACGCCTTCGGTGGTTTGGGCGGCTTGGGTGCCTTTTCCTTTGGCGGTTTGGGCTTTCGAACCGGTGCGGGTGCGGCGAATTCAGGGGTGCTGCGAGGACGTTTCTTCTGGCGTGGCTTGCGGCCGGGAACCTCGGGGACGGACAGGTCATCCCAGGGGGAAGCCGGTTCGGCCGGAGGCCCCGGTGCAGCGCTCGGAGCGCTTATCCCGGGTGCCGGTGGGGGCGCCACGTCGGTCGGGGGCGTCCTTGGTGACGGAGCCGACTCGATCTGACCAGGGGCCGCGCCGGGCTCATCGACCGGTACTTCCGGAGGAGCATGGGCAGCAGCAGGTTCGGCCGGCGCAACGTCGGTTGCGGCGGCTTCCTGCCGGAGCGCCTGCTTGCGTTCTCTACGACTCGGCTCCGGCGCTTCGACGGCTTTCTCTTCCTTGTCCTTGCGACGTCGCCACCGGCGCTTTTTGGTCTCTTCGACCGGTACCAGATCGACGGTGGAAGCTGCGAAGTGACCGGGCCGACGGGGCAGGAACGTGACCCTTTCGTCTTCGACATCGAGGGTGAACCACCCCCGTCCGATGGGGGCGACACTGACCGTATTTCTCTCCCAGCGCCCCAGTTCACCACTGCTATGACCGAGGACGATGAAGTCGTCATCGAGTCTGACGATCACCTCGAGTTCGGGTGCCTCGTCGCCGTTGAGCTGGATACGCCCATCGAAGGCGAGGTCTTTGCTGTCGGTTGGGGCCTGGGACACGGTCACCTACGTCGTATCGGCGCCTGATTTTCGATCTGAAGCACGTAATACGCTATCCGAAACCGGGTTTTCTATCCACTTCGTGGGCGCGGGTAACCTCCACATCGAGCTACCCCTCCAGAGGAGTCTTCATGAGCGCCCAGGCCGACATTGGACTGATCGGATTGGCGGTGATGGGTCAGAATCTGGTCCTGAATATGGACGATCACGGCTACACGGTTGCCGTGTTCAATCGCTCGACCGCCCGGGTCGACGAGTTCCTGGCCGGACCGGCCCGCAACACCCGGGTCATTGGAACCCATACTCCCCAAGAGTTGGTCCAGGCCCTCAAAACCCCCCGCCGGGTCATGCTGATGGTCAAGGCCGGAACCGCCGTCGATGCGGTCATCGAACAGATCCTGCCGATGCTCGACCCCGGAGACATCCTCATCGACGGCGGCAACTCGCAGTTCACCGATACCATCCGCCGCACCGCCCTGGTCGAGGCAAACGGTGCCCTCTTTGTGGGGACCGGGATCTCCGGCGGCGAGGAAGGAGCCAGGTACGGACCATCGATCATGCCGGGAGGCAGTGCATCGGCATGGCCGCACGTGCGGGGCATCCTCCAGGACATTGCCGCCAAAGTGGCCGACGGAACGCCCTGTTGCGATTGGGTCGGGCCGGATGGGGCCGGACACTTCGTAAAGATGGTCCACAACGGCATCGAATACGGCGACATGCAGGTGATCGCCGAGGCGTACCACTTCATGAAGGACGGTCTCAATCTCTCCCACGACGAGATGTCGCGCGTCTTCCGCACCTGGGGAGAAGGAGTACTCGATTCCTATCTGATCGATATCACCGCCGACATTCTCGCCTACCGCGAAGAACCCGGCTCCCCTCATGTCGAGTCGATCCTCGATGCCGCCGGACAGAAGGGAACCGGCAAGTGGACGGCCATATCGGCCCTCGATCTCGGCATGCCCACCACTCTCGTAGCCGAAGCTGTGTTCGCCCGCATCGTCTCGGCCCTCAAAGAGGAACGGGTAGCCGCCTCCGGCCAACTCACCGGCCCCCACGGTGATGTGCTCGACGGCCTCGCCCCCAACACACCTGCGGAAACACGCCAGGAGATCGCCACCCACAAACGTGCAATCTGGGTCGGAAAGCTCCAACAAGCCGTCTACACCGCCAAGATCATCTCGTACGCCCAGGGTTTCATGCTGCTGCGTGCCGCCGCTGCCGAGTACGGGTGGGACCTGGACTACGGACGGATTGCCTCCCTCTGGCGAGAAGGTTGCATCATCCGGGCCGCCTTCCTCGACGACATCACCGAAGCTTTCAGCAACGATCCCGGCCTGACCAACCTGATGCTCGATCCGTTCTTCCAGCAGGCCCTCGCCGAATCGGAGAAGGGACTGCGGGCCACGGTCCGTCAAGCGGTCAAGATCGGCATCCCGGTTCCCGCCTATTCGAGCGCCCTGGCCTTCTACGACTCGTACCGGTCCGGGCGTTTGCCCGCCAACCTGATCCAGGCCCAGCGCGACTATTTCGGCGCCCACACCTATGAGCGGGTCGATCGGCCCCGCGGGGAGTTCTTCCACACCAACTGGACGGGAACCGGAGGCGACACCACCGCCGGCACCTACGAGGCCTGACCAAAACCGTTCTGGCGTCAATAAACGACACCCACAGCACGAAATCGACGCCAGAACGGGACAGCCTGTCGGTCTAGCCGGCCGCCCGGGCCAAAGTGATCGAAACCGCACGGTGCTCCGAGCCCAGACTGGGGCCGGTAGTACGGGTGACGGTGGTCAATTCCGGGCTGTGCAACAGATGGTCGATCGGCACGCCGAACGGACCTAGCACCGACGGCCACGAGGCTTGCAGTCCGAAGCCGTCCAACGAGTTGATCAAGCCTGACTCCGCCAGGGGTCGAAAGCCGTGAGACCAGGGAGAGGCGTTGAGGTCGCCGACCACAACAACCGGGCGATCCTGAGCCCTGGCCCAGTCTGCCACCCCGGCCAATTGCTCATCGCGGGTGGCGGACTTGGCGCCCGAGGTCGGAGAAGGTGGATGCACGGCCAGGATCGAGATGGGCCCGCCGTCAAACTCCATGTCCAGTTGCCGGGCCCGTGGAGTATTGGGGCCTACCCGAATCCCGTCCAACCGGACCTCGAGACCCGACCGAACCAGGATGGCGTTTCCAAAGCCAAACGCAGTCGGCAGCCCGGGAGAAAGCTCATAGGCCAGGTCGGATGACCTGATGGCTTCTTCCCATTGCGGCCCACCCTCGAAGATGAAGATGAGATCAGCACCGCTATCAGCGAAGAGCGCTATTACATCTTCTGTCCTCTGGTTGTCCACGCCCACGTTGAACGTCAGGATGCGCAGCGTTGAAGAAATGGACGTAGCGGATGCTGAGGAACCCGTGTACAGCGGAAACAGCAACGCCAGATTCACCGCTACTCCTGCCAGCACCACCAGAGCAAGCTTCCCCGACCGGCTCACCGCCAGGAAGCCCACGGCAAGCAAAAGGCCGACCACATACTGGAACCTGAAGTTGGAGAGAAGATCGAGCGGCCACCACAGGCCGCCAAAGAACCCGAGCAGTGTGGCGGTGAGCAACCCGCCCCCCAGGACGATTCCCACGAACCTCAGGATCCGCTTGCCCTTATCAGGACCGCTCTCGATTCGCCTCCCGCTTTCCTTGAAATCCATCTGGACAGACTAGGAGCCGCCGCCGATCACGAATCCCGTTCTGGCGTCAATAAACGACACCCAGAGTACGAAATCGACGCCAGAACGGGATTCCCGGGTGGCGTGACCTTCGGCCCAAAGATACCGCCGGTCGGCCCCTCGACCGGCACCCCTGCCGGGACCATGCTTGGCGAGGGGAGACCAAGGAGAGTCTCACGTGCTCTCGCTCCGAAACCTCGACAAAAGGTACGGGTCGGTGGTCGCACTCGACGGCGCCTCGTTCGATGTGCCCCCAGGAAGGATCGTCGGGTTCCTGGGACCGAATGGCGCCGGCAAGACAACCGCGATGCGTTGTGTGTTCGGCCTGGTCCGACCCGATCGTGGACAGATCTTGTGGAAGGAGCAACCGGTAGGCCCGGCTGAACGCCTGCAGTTCGGGTACATGCCCGAAGAACGCGGCCTGTACACGAAGATGAAGGTTCACGATCAGCTGACCTACTTCGGCAGGCTGTCGGGGCTCGATCGGACCACTGCCGCCCAACGCGCTGACTACTGGTTGGGCCGTCTCGGCTTGAGCGACCGGGCCTTCGACGAGACCGTGCGGCTGTCGCACGGCAACCAGCAGCGGGTCCAGCTCGCGACTGCTTTGATCCACGGGCCCGGCCTGCTGGTGCTCGACGAGCCCTTCGCAGGACTTGATCCGATCGGTATGGAGACCATGGCCGGAATGCTGGCCGAACTGGCCGAGAGTGGCGTCGGCATCGTGTTTTCGAGCCATCAATTGGACCTGGTGGAAGACGTGTGCCAGGACGTGGTGATCATCAACCAGGGCCGGATCGTCCTCTCCGGAGAGGTAGCCGCGCTCAAGCTGGCTTCCGGACGGCGTCATCTCCAGGTCGCGGTCGATGGCCGGGCGTGGGTGCCCGACGTGAAAGGACTCGAGGTGGTGCGAGGGCCGGCCGCCGAGGTGCGCTATCTGATCGACACATCCGTACGGCTCGATGAAATCCTGGCCAAAGCCCAGGCGCAGGGAGAGGTCACCATGTTCACCGTCGAACCGCCCGGCCTCACCGACCTCTTCCGCGAGGCGGTGGAATCGTGACATCACTCCGCCAGACCTGGGAGATCGCCCGCCGGGACCTCACCCAGCGCGCCAGGAGCAAGGCCTTCCTCGTTTCGACCGGGGTCATCGTGCTGCTTGTCCTGGCGATTGGTCCGCTGCTGGCGAGCACCATCAATGATCCGCCCCGGCAGGAGATCGGCATCGTTGGAACGATCGAGACCGAATTCGAGGTGGCCGCCCGCGCCGCCGCAAGCACTTTCAACTTGAACATGCGCTTCACCGAGTTCGCGTCACTCGAGGCCGCCGAAGCGGCGTTGCTGGACGGCGAGGTGCGGGTGGTTGTGACGAAGGATCGCGAGCTCGTCTGGCGCAAGGAACCGAACCAGATCCTGACCTCCGTCATCGGCTCGGCCGTTCAAGCGGTTGAACGCGGCAGGACAATCGAAGAATTGGGCATCACACCGGAGGAAGCTGCGGCCATCATTACGCCTTCGCCTCCGGCCAGCCGATCGCTGGAAGCGCCGGATCCCAACGCCGAACCCCGAAGGATCGCCGGGCTGGTAGGTGCGTTCGTGATGTACATGGCCATCTTGATGTTCGGCCAGTTCGTGATGCTCGGTGTCCTCGAAGAGAAATCCAACCGGGTAGTCGAAGTGGTGCTGTCCCGGGTCCAGCCGCATCAGATCCTGACGGGCAAGGTGCTCGGTATCGGACTGCTCGGGCTGGCGCAACTGGTCATCTTGACCGGTGCGGTCATCTTGACGCTCACCATGGTCGACATCGCCGATATCGATCTGGCGGGGATCGGTGCCGGCCTGTTCGCCCGCATCGTCTTCTGGTTCCTGCTCGGCTACGCCTTCTTCAGCGTTCTGTACGCGTCCATGGGCGCCCTGGTTTCCCGCCAGGAGGACGCCATGAGCGCCGGGATGATTCCCATTCTCTTGATGCTCCCGGGCTATTTCTTCTCTCTGATCGCCTCCAGCGACCCCGAGGTGTTGGCCGTCCGGATCTTCTCGTTGATCCCGCCCACCTCCCCGATGGTCATGCCGATCCGGTCCTCGGTGACAGACGTGCCGGCCTGGGAGATAGCCCTATCCATCGCCCTGATCCTGGCCGCCGTCTACGGCATGATCCGCATCGGCGGACGGGTCTACCGGGGCGGCGTGCTCCAGATCGGCGCCAAAGTGCGCATCCGTGACGCCTGGCGGGCGGCCGAGCGCTAGTTCTTCCCGTTCTGGCGTCAAAAAGTGTCACCAGGGCTCGGAAATCGACGCCGGAACGGTCTGGGACTGGGACTACCAGGTGATCGGTTTTGGTTCGAAGTCGGCTTCCCGCCTAGCCAGGCCCAACTTGAGGAACGCCCAGGGGGCGCCGACCGCTCCCCAGAATCCGACCAGCGCGTAGCGGAGGAGCCGCAGGACGATGGCAGGTTCGAGCCCATCGAATGCCATCCGCAAGCCCAACCACAACCCGGCCAGGACGACCAGCCCGAAAAGAAACCGGAGTGCTCGCTGCGGGACACTTCCTGCGACGTCGAATCCGACCAGCCGTCGTTCCAGCACCAGACCGGCCCCGATTCCAACCATGGTGCCGCCTCCGGTAACCATCTCCGCGGTGGGCCATGCGATCATCGCCAGCGCCGGTATGGCGGTAATCAAGATCAGCTGGTGAATGGTCTCTTGCTCGAAGAACCACGTTTCAAGCCGGCGGCCATAACGCAACCAGAGCCACAACACTGCGATGCCCAACACGTACCCACCCAGCACATCGGTCGGGAAATGCACACCGAGATAGATCCGCGACAGGGGCGTGAGCACCATCAAAGCCACGGCCACGGCCCACACCCACTTCTTGCGGGCGACTGATCCCAGGTATCCCCACACCACCACCGCACTCTGTGTATGACCGCTGGGCAGACCGAACCCGTCCGCTCCAACGATCTCCTCGACTCGCGCGTCGTACTCGAAGGGCCGGGGTTGAGCGGCCAGGTTCTTCGCAACCTGGTTGACCAGGCCGGACAGCAAGAAGACGACCATGAGGCGCACGCCCACCGCACGGTGGATACTCCAGTAGATCAACGGGAGAGCAAGCAGGTAGAACTCCTCGTCTCCGAGGAAAGTGAAGAAGGCGAAGAAGGCGTCGAGTTGCGGGCTGGCTTGCTGGAACCACAGCACGACATCAACGCCCCATTCGAGCACCCGGTCCATAACGCCTCCTGGACGGCACGATACCGGAAATCTGAATGGCGGCCGGGGCTACTATCGGCGGGGTGCGAAACAAGGAGCCCAGGTGACCGAGAGCCGCTACCGCCTTCCCAGACATGTCATCCCCCACCGGTACGACCTCACCATCGAACCGGATCTCGAGAACTCCGTATTTGCCGGGCGGGTCGAGATCAGCGTCACCGTCGAGGAAACAACAGACGAAATCGTGCTCAACGCGATCGAACTGGAACTCGACGAGATCACCCTCACCAACGAGAACGACGACATCCTCACCGCCACCGCCACCTACGAGGAAGACACCGAGCGGGCCCGCCTGGCCCTGAGCCGCTCTGCGGCGGTCGGTGATTGGACCCTGACGATGGCGTTCAAGGGCATCCTCAACGACAAGCTGCGCGGGTTCTACCGCAGCACGTTCACAGACCACGAGGGCAACCTGCGCACCATTGCCACGACCCAGTTCGAGGCCACCGACGCCCGCCGGGCTTTCCCCTGCTGGGACGAGCCAGAATTCAAGGCGGTCTTCGGTGTCACCCTTGTGGTCGATTCGGACCTCCTGGCGGTCTCCAATGCAGGCGAGGTCGACCGGCAGGACGCCGGCGAAGGCAAGGTCGCGGTGCGCTTCGCCGACACGATGAAGATGTCCACCTACCTGGTCGCCTTTGTCGTCGGCGCCCTCGAGGCAACCGACCCGGTCGACGTCGACGGCATCCCGTTGCGCATCATTCACGCTCCCGGCAAGGCCCACCTGACCGGGTTCGCTCTGGAGGCCGGCGCCTACTTCCTGCGCTGGTTGGCGGCGTACTACGACATCCCTTATCCGGGCGACAAGATGGACTTCATTGCTATCCCCGACTTCGCGTTCGGGGCGATGGAGAACGTCGGCGCCGTCACCTACCGGGAGAACGCCGTCCTGGTCGATCCGCAGGTAGCCCGTCAAACAGAACTGGAGCGGGTCAGTTCGGTGATCGCCCACGAACTTGCCCACATGTGGTTCGGTGATCTCGTCACCATGAAGTGGTGGAACGGGATCTGGCTGAACGAAGCGTTCGCCACCTTCATGGAGATGATGGCGTCAGACTCGTTCCGTCCCGAGTGGAAGACCTGGCTCGAGTTCGCACCGTCGCGCGGCTACGCCCTCGACACCGACGCCCTTGCCTCCACTCGACCGGTCGAGTTCGACGTGGACGCACCGGACGAGGCCGACCAGATGTTCGACTCGCTGACGTATCAAAAAGGCTCGGCGCTGCTGCGGATGTTGCAGCAATTCCTGGGGGAGGAGACCTTCCGGCAGGGAGTCGGCGACTACCTCCGCACCCATGCCTACGGAAACACAGAAACCCACGACCTGTGGAGCGCGCTGGAAAAGGCCTCCGGCCAACCGGTCGGGGCGATCATGAATTCGTGGATCTTCCAGGGGGGTTTTCCCGAGGTGGAGATTTCCCACTCTCCGGAAGGCGACGGGCTCCTCATCGAGCAGCGACGGTTCGGCTATCTCCCCGCCGGGAGTGGTGGCGAGTGGCACGTGCCGATCGTGGTCCGCCTCAGCGACGGCCAAACGGAGGAAACGTCGACGGCGATTGTGGGAGTCACCCCGGAGGAGATCCGGGCAAACGGCCCGATCGAATGGGCGGTGGCCAACGCCGGTGGGAACGGTTTCTACCGGGTGCGCTACACGCCCGAGTTGATGGACAGCCTGGTCGAACGACTCGACCAGCTCGACCCGCACGAGCGGTACTCGTTGCTGGACGACACGTGGGCGCAGGTGAAGGCCGGGCGGGTCGACTCCGGAACGTATCTGGACCTCGCTTCCCGGTATCAGGGCGAGACGGAGGCGGCAGTTTGGAGTTTGCTGAGCGGAACCCTGGAACGCTTGCACAGGATCGTGCAACCGGATGTTCAGCCGGTTTTTGAGAGTTGGGTCCGCACCCTGATCGAGCCGGTTGCCGACCGTCTCGGCTGGGAACCCGCGGAAGGCGAAGATGACCTGACCCGCAAACTCCGCGGCACTGTGCTGCGCACTCTGGGAACCGTCGGCCGCCAGGGCCACGCCCAGGAGCGGGCCCGCCGCGTCGTCGAGCGGATGCTCGAGTCGCCCGAATCGGTGGACCCGGACGTCGCGGTGGCCGCCCTGTACGTGACCGCGTCCGTCGGGACGGAGGCGGACTACCGGCTTTTCTACGACAGGTATGCACAGGCCTCCGACCCGCAGGAAGAGGGTCGCTTCATGTACACGCTGCCCGAGTTCCCGGATCCGGTCCTGGCGAAGGAGACGTTCACCATGACGCTCGACGGGCGCATCCGGACCTCAAACGGACCGATGGTGATCGGCCGGCTGTTGGCAAGCGAGTCTCACGGCGACCAGGCCTGGGAGCTCATCAAGGACCATTGGGAAACGATCATCGGTCGTTTCCCTCCCATGATCATCAAACGGGCGGTTGAGACGATCTGGACCCGCCACGACCGGGCCGACGACGTGCGAGCCTTCCTGGCGACCCACGAAGTCCCCCACAGCGAGAAAGCAATAGCGCAGGCGCTCGAACGACTCGACGTGGCCGAAGGTCTCGCCCGCCGGGAATCCAACCGCCTGACCGGCTACCTCCAGCGCCGGTAGGAAGCAACCGGGCCGAAGTTTGGACGGAGGGGCACACCACGGCACCCAGCACAGGACATGCCCCCTCCGCTTCTCGCCCCCAGCGAGAACCACCTCCCCCGGCACAGCCGGGGGAGGACGAACATGTGGGCCAACCCCCCGCGTCCTCGCCCGCCGCAGGTGGGGGAGGTGGCCGAGCGCAGCTCGGTCGGAGGGGGCACCATCCTGCCAAACTGGCCCCATGAACGATCCACATGGACTCAGCTACGACGAATTCGCAGTCGAATACGCTGAGCGAGCTGCCGTGGGTGCATACAACGCCCTTTATGACCGACCGGCAGTGCTCGAAGCCATCGGTGATGTGTCCGGCCATCGGGTCCTCGACCTGGGTTGCGGACCCGGGCTCTACGCCGAGCAGCTGGCCGGGCAGGGAGCCATCGTCTACGGACTCGATGAGAGCCCGGAGATGGTGCGGCTCGCTTCGGAAAGGGTGCCCCCTCCCGGCGAGTTCCGGGTCCACGATCTCAATCGGCCGATTGACTGGCTGCGCGATGGGTCGTTCGACAGAGCCGTCATGGCCCTGGTCATCCACCATCTGCAGGATCGTGCCTTGGTCCTGTCCGAGACCTATCGGCTTCTGCGGTCAGGCGGTCGCCTGGTGGTGTCAACCCACCACCCCACCAGCGACTGGCACCGGCTCGGGGGCAGCTACTTCGAGGTCGAACGAATCTCGGAGGTCTGGCAGGACAAACTCGGCGTTACCTATTGGAGGCAACCCCTGCAAGCCACCTGTGACGAATTCGTCGAAGCAGGTTTTCTGATCGAACGCATAGTCGAACCGCGTCCATCCGCGGCAGTCAGGGCACGGTCCCCCGAGACGTACGAGAAACTGAGCGAAGTCCCTGCCTTCATCGTCTTCTCTCTCCTGAAGACCTAGCTGCCGGCTGCCCCCTCCGCTTCTCGCCTCCAGCGAGAACCACCTCCCCCAGCACAACCGGGAGAGGACGAAGAACGGCAACAACACGACCCGAAAATGGTCACCCCCACGCGCCCTCCCCCACCGCAGATGGAGAAGATGGCCGAGCACAACTCGCACGGACAAGGCACAACACCACACCCAGCACAGGACACACCCCCTCCGCTTCTCGCCTCCAGCGAGAACCACCTCCCCCAGCACAACCGCGAGAGGACGAAGAACGGCAACAACACGACCCGAAAATGGTCACCCCCACGCGCCCTTCCCCCACCGCAGATGGAGAAGATGGCCGAGCACAACTCGCACGGACAAGGCACAACACCACACCCAGCACAGGACACACCCCCTCCGCTTCTCGCCTCCAGCGAGAACCACCTCCCCCAGCACAACCGCGAGAGGACGAAGAACGGCAACGACACGACCCGAAAATGGTCACCCCCACGCGTCCTCCCCCACCGCAGGTGGGGGAGGTGGCCGAGCGCAGCTCGGTCGGAGGGGGCAAGCGACGGTAGCGATAGAAGGCTGTCCTCACCAGGGGCATCCGTGGCGACCCGGCCCCACCGACCCGACCGAAGACCCGCAATCCCACCACTATCCTGCTGCGGATGGACGTTGCCCTGGCCGATCGGTTCTTCGCCCTGATGGCTCTGGCCGCGCTGGCCGGGACGATCGGCATCGTCGTGCTTGGATTCGGGAGCCGGGTCTCCCCTGCCCTCGCACGGTGGAACGACCAGGTCAAGGACGTCTTCGGCGACTGGACCTACTGGATTGTCTTCCTCATCGCCCTGGTTTCGATGCTGGGAAGCCTCTACTACTCCGAGATCGTCGGCTATCCGCCCTGCTCTCTCTGCTGGTACCAGCGGATCGTCATGTACCCGCTGGTCGTGATCATGGGGATTGCTGCCTTCAAGCGTGACACGGCGATCCGGGTGTATGTGCTCCCGTTGATGGTGATCGGCGCCGTCCTGGCTCTCTACCAGTACGTCATCGGCTACATACCCGACGCGGAGATACTCGGCTGCTCCCTGGACGTTTCCTGCACAGAGCGATACATCTGGGAATTCGGTTTTGTCGACTTCCCGTTGATGTCGTTCATCGGATTTAGTCTCATGATCTCCCTTATGCTGTGGGCTGCACCGGGTGACCGAACCGAAAGCGACCAATGACCAGTCGAAAGAAACCACAAAAGAAGCGCTCCATGGTGCCGTTCTACGTCGGCGGAGGCATCCTGGCGCTGCTGGTAGTTGCGTTCGTGACCGCCGGCGGAGGAGACGGCGACGACGGAACTCCGGCGGCTCAGGAATACGCCGACGTGTCCGTATCCGGCGGTTCCCTGCCTGCCTACTCGCCCGACACGACCGACCCGGCTATCGGTTTGCCGATGCCCGAAGTCACCGGACAGGACTTCAACGGTAAGCCGGTCAACATCACCAACGACGGCCGGCCCAAAGTCCTTCTACTGCTCACTCATTGGTGACCGGGATGCCAGTCCGAGGTCTCGGAATACGCCCAACACTTCAGCGAGAACGCATTACCCACCGGGTTCGATTTCTACTCGGTCTCGACCAGCGCAACCTCAACCCGCTCCAATTGGCCGCCTTCGACGTGGCTTGAGGAAGAGGGGTGGCAAATCCCGGTTGTGGTCGACGACCAGGCCAACACCGTGTCGAATTCCTTCGGTTTGACCGTCTTCCCGCTCTCCGTGTTCGTCGACGCCGACGGGATCGTCCTCGGCCGGCTCTCCGGTGCGATTCCGGTCGACGAGGTGCTCAACATCGCCGCCCAGGTCTTCCCGTAACGGTCAAGCCGGCCGCTGAAACACCCGACAACTGGTTGGGAGTACGTGGGTAACATCCCGACTGCTTTTCACACTCGTGGCGGCGGTCGGGGGCGGCCCGTAATTGAGGTCAGAGCTTGTTCTTCAACTCGTTTGAATACGCAGTTTTTCTGCCGGTGGTGCTGGTCCTCTACTGGACGGTGCTGCGCAAGCGGCAAAACGCCCTGCTGCTCGTCGCCTCCTACGTCTTCTACGCAGCGTGGGATTGGCGCTTCCTGGGCTTGCTCATGCTGTCGACCATCACGGACTTCTACGTCGGTCGCAGGCTGGCCACCAGCGACGGGACCGCGGACCGCAAACGCCTTGTCGGTCTCAGCCTGCTGGTCAACCTCGGCATCCTCGGGTTCTTCAAGTACTTCAACTTCTTCGCCGACTCTTTCGCCGATCTCATGGGAAATTTCGGCTTGGCGCCCAGCGCCCCGACGCTGCAGATCATCCTGCCCGTCGGGATCTCCTTCTACACCTTCCAGACGCTCGCCTACACGATTGACGTGTATCGCCGCAAGAAGGAACCAGAGCAGAACCTGCTCGACTTCGCCGTCTACGTAGCGTTCTTCCCCCAGCTGGTGGCAGGTCCGATCGAGCGAGCCCAGCGCCTGCTCCCCCAGATCAAGACTCCGCGCACATCCATTTCGTACGAGCAGATCCGCAGCGGCTTGTTCCTGATCCTGCTCGGCCTGGTCCGCAAAGTGGTTATTGCGGACTCGATGGCCCCGATCGTCAACGAAGCTTTCCGCAATGCTGATACCGCCGGAGCCGCAACCCTGTACGTCGGGATTGTGGCGTTTGCGCTGCAGATCTACGGCGACTTTGCCGGGTATTCCGACATCGCCCGCGGCTCCTCCCGTCTACTCGGGATCGAATTGATGGAGAACTTCAACCAGCCGTACCTCTCCCGCAACATCACCCATTTCTGGCGCAACTGGCATATCTCACTCTCCACCTGGCTGCGCGACTACCTGTACATCCCGCTCGGCGGCAACCGCAAGGGCACCTCCAAGACGTACCGCAACCTCATGCTGACGATGCTGCTCGGCGGTCTATGGCACGGCGCCGCCTGGACGTTTGTTGTTTGGGGTGGGCTCCACGGCCTCTACCTGGTCGCCCACCGTCAAGTACGCCACATCACCAGGAAAGGCCCCACCGACGCATTCGAATGGAGCGATGTCCTCCCCGCCTTCATCACGTTCAATCTGGTCAACATCACCTGGATCTTCTTCCGGGCAGAATCGTTCCCGGAAGCGTTCGCCTACCTTCAGGGTCTGCTCACCGTTCGATCGGGCGGGCTGATCCTCCGCGAGGCAGCGACGGTGCTCATCGTGCTTGCCATCTCGTTCGCCCTCGATCTGCTGCAACGGAACCTGCACAGCCACTCTGCCGTGCAGCAACTGCCCGCCCTGGTCCGCGGTGTCGCCTACGGGTCGATGGTCCTGGCCGTCATCCTGTGGAGCGGCGGCACTCCTGTCCCCTTCATCTACTTCCAGTTCTAGGACAACCATGACCGACCTCGACCAACAACCAAAGCTCGAAACCCCCGACCCGCCGGGCCGTCACCGCCCTGCGCTGGTGGCGGTGATCGCCCTGGTGGCGATTCTCCTGCTGGGCGAAGCCGGTGCGCGGATCCTCGAGCCCTACCTGCGCTACGTCCCCGATTGGGGATCAAACGACCTCGATGACAAGGTGGCAGCCATGGAAGCCCTCGACGGCGCCGGCGCAGATGTGGTCTTCATGGGATCGTCGGCGGTCAATCGCGGCTTCGACGGGGACTTCTTCGCTCAACTCACCGGCCGGACGGCCTTCAATGCAGCCATCGACGGCTCTTCGCCACGGCTAATCGAAATGTTCATCGACGAGGTGGTCGAACCCACCCTTCATCCCGACTTCGTCGTCATCGGGTTGACCAGCCGGGCTTTCAACGACAACGCCGTGACCCAGCAAGAGCTGCTGCAGATCTATCTCGCTTCGAACGGGCGGGCAGCTTTTCTCGGGACCGCTCCGATCAAGCAAACCCTCGAGGAGTTCGCCGAACAGGGCTCTGCATTCTTGAGGCACAGACCCGCTCTCCGCAACCCCAGGCAGCTGTTCGACGCAATCCGGCGCATCGAAATCGAAATACCACCTGAGACAACCGATCCGCCCTACGAGGTCGACGAGCTCTGGGCAAGCCAGATGGCCGCACGGTCTCTGACCGAATACGAAATCGGGGGTCTCGAGCTGGAGGCCCTGGCCCGCACGGTCGACAAACTGGAAGCGGCCGGAGTCACCGTGGTATTGATCGACCTGCCCGTGGTTGTGGACGATTGGGCCGCCCTGCATCCCGACGGGACGGCCAACATCGAGGCTTTCCACGCAGCGCTGGCGGCCTTCGCCGCCGATCACGGCGTGGAGCTGATCGACACGACCCGCGAGGAAATCTGGCCGATCGAGCAGTTCCGGGATCCGGTCCACCTCAACACCGTCGGTCAGGAACGCCTCACCCGGCTGATCGCCGAACGGTTGGCCGCCCTGTCGTAGACGGCCGTCCGCCTCCGTCGCCTCGAGCGGCGCAGTCACGGGGCTGCGCTACCGTTGAGCGTCCCAAAATCTGTCCGAGAGGATCCCCATGCGCATTGGAGTACAGCTGCACCCCCAGCACGCCGACTACGCCGACATCCGCAAAGCGGTCATCGCCGCCGAGGAAATGGGCGTCGACATTGTCTACAACTGGGACCACTTCTATCCCCTCTACGGGGAGCCGGACGGCAAGCATTTCGAGGCATGGACGATGCTCGCCTCCTGGGCCGAGATCACAGAGCGAGTCGAGATCGGCCCACTGGTGACGTGCAACTCGTACCGCAACCCCCAACTCCTGGCCGACATGGCCCGCACCGTCGACCATATTTCCGGCGGGAGGCTCATCCTGGGTCTGGGATCAGGCTGGTTCGAGCGGGACTACACGGAGTACGGCTATGAGTTCGGGACGGCCGTGGGCCGCCTTCACAATCTCGACGCCAACATGCCCCTCATCAAAGAGCGGTTGGCCAGGCTGAACCCCCAACCCGTCCGCGACATACCGATCATGATCGGCGGCGGCGGTGAGAAGGTGACTTTGCGGATCGTGGCCGAACACGCACACATCTGGCACGGCTTCTACAGCGCCAAGGAACCCGACATGTTCGCCCGCAAGAACCGCGTGCTGAACGAGTGGTGCGCCAAAGTGGGCCGCGACCCGGCGACGATCGAACGGTCGGTGGGCGTCGACCCCGAGAAGCTCGAAGTCGCCGACAGCCTGATCGAGAGCGACGCCCAGCAGGTTACGCTCGGCTTCAATGGACCGGACTACGACATGGGCGTTGTCAAGGACTGGCTGTCCTGGCGTGACGACCAGAACGCCTCCTAGGGAGAAGGGTTCTCTGTGGCCGGTGCGATAGCTCTCGTCGTCCTTGGCCTTGTCTTGCTGACGGCCGGCGCCGACCGTTTCGTGCTGGCCGCCGCCCGGCTGTCGCGGGTCTGGGGGCTTTCCCCCATCCTGATCGGAGCACTGGTGGTCGGTATGGGCACCTCGGCTCCCGAATTCCTGGTGAGTGTGGTGGCTGCGGCCGGCGGCGGCCTGGATCTGGCGGTCGGCAACGTAATCGGTTCCAACGTCGCCAACCTGAGCCTGGTACTCGGGGCAACGGCCCTGGTTTCGCCCGTGGCCGATCACATCAAGACCCTCCGTCGCGAGGGTCTCTTGATGCTGGCCGCCGTCCTGCTGCTGGTCATCGTGGCTTGGGACCGGTCGTTGACGATGACAGAAGGCATCATCCTGGTCTTGGCCATGGTGGGAGCGGCTCTGTTCCTGGTCGGGTGGGCCCGTTCCGACACGGAAGGGACCGGTCAGGTCACCGCTGAACTCGACGAGATGACCTATGACTCAGGTCGTGCCAACCCCCGCTTCGAGATCATCATCGGCACCGTCGCGTTGGTGGCCACGCTGGGCGGCGCCGAGGCGCTGGTGCGGGGAGCGCAGGAGATCGCCCGGCAACTGGACCTTTCGGAAGGCTTCGTCGGCCTCACCCTGGTGGCGTTCGGCACGAGTCTTCCGGAGCTGGCTACGGCTCTGGCAGCGGCGCGGCGCAACGAGAACGACCTGGTAGTGGGCAACCTGCTCGGCTCGAACCTCTTCAACTCGCTGGCCGTCGCCGGCGGCGCGGCTCTGGTGGGGGGTGGAGCACTGGTCAGCGGATTCAGAACCGGGCTGCTCTTCATGCTCGGAGTGGCGGCTTTCGCCGGGATTCTCACCGCCACGGGCAACAAACTGGTTCGCTGGGAGGGCATCACCCTCCTGGCGGTGTACGTGGCGTTTGTTGCGACCAGTTTCTAAGGAAGCGCCGGACGGCCTTGGCGTTCTTCCCACTGAGCCTTTCTGGATTCGGCGAGGATCTCTTTGAAGATCCGCTCCATGTAGGCGGGGTCGATTCCCTGCAGCACGGCTTCCTCCCGGATCACAGTCAGCAGTTCTTCTTCCCGGTCGGGAATCTGCACCGGCATGCCGCGCAACGCTTTCACCCGGCCGATGGCCAGCGACAGGCCGCGTCGCCGGGCGAACAACCGGACGATTTCCCGGTCGACGATGTCGACTGCCTGGCGCATCCGGGATATCCCGAGCGCATCCATGAGAGCACCAAACCCGATGCCGTCGAGTTGCTGCAATTGGTCCGAGAGTGCTTCATCCGGGGAGGGGTGAACCTCGACTGCCAGGCCGTCGGCGCCCACCCCCTGAGCGGCCAGCGCCAGCGGGGTGACCAGGCTCCGATGGCCGGCGGCATGTGACGGGTCGACGATCACCGGGAGGTGGGACCGTTCCTTGACCACCGGCACGGCACTGATATCGAGCGTGTTCTGGGTGCTGTGCTCGAACGTGCGGATCCCCCGCTCACACATGACGACCTGGTCGTTGCCTTCGGCCAGCAGGTACTCGGCCGACCACAGCCACTCGTCGATGGTGGCCGACGGTCCCCGGTTGAGGAGCACCGGTTTCCCGGCGCGGCCCACAGCACGCAGCAACTCGAAGTTCTGCATGTTCGATGGCCCGATTTCGAGCATATCGGCATGATCGGCGGCCAGATCGGCGTCGGCGATCTCCCCGACCTCGGTGAGGATCGGCAGATCGACCGATTCACCCGCCTTTTTCAACAGCGCCAGACCGGCGTTACCCATGCCGGCGAAGGCGTAGGGCGATGACTGCGACCGGAAGGTGCCGCCCCGCAACAACGAAGCGCCCCGATCGGCGACGATCTCGGCGGCCTGCATGACCTGGTCCTCCGACTCGACACTGGCCGGCCCGGCAATGACGGGGAACGGGTCGTGTCCAAAACGCACGCCCCGCACTTCGACAATCGTGTTGGTCGAACCTTCGGCTTTGCGGTGCGCTTTTCGTTCGGTCATGGCGGCTGCTCCTGGGTGATGAGCCAGTTCCGGGAAACAAAAGACCCGGAGCCCTGGCTCCGGGTTTCGGGATCGTGCTTGGTAGTGCTGTTCTAGGTGCGCGTTCCTTCAACCCGGGCTGCGGGCCCGGTAAATGCGAAGTCGGCGAAATAGAACTGCTTCATCTGGAAAGAAAGTTAGCCCTCTTCTCCCCCAAAGACAAGGGTCGGTCCGTGTGATCCCCCCTAATAGTCCCCCCGCCGGGGGGAAAGTACCGCCACCCGACCCTCTCCGCTCCCTCCCCTGCCGCAGGTGGGGGAGGTCGCCGAGCCAGGCAAGGAAGGACGGACACACCCCAAAACCCAGCACAAGACACACCCCCTCCGCTTCTCACCTCCGGCGAGAACCACCTCCCCCGGCACAACCGGGAGAGGACGAAGAACGACAACACAACCCGAAAGTGGTCACCCCCACACGTCCTCCCCCGCCGCAGATGCGAGAGATCGCCGAGCCAAGCAAGGAAGGACGGACACACCCCAAAACCCAGCACAAGACACACCCCCTCCGCTTCTCACCTCCGGCGAGAACCACCTCCCCCGGCACAGCCGGGAGAGGACGAAAAATGACAACACAACCCGAAAGTGGTCACCCCCACACGTCCTCCCCCGCCGCAGGTGGGGGAGGTGGCTCTCGCCGATAGGCGAGAGCCGGAGGGGGCAACTGGGAACTGGCAACTGGCAACTCTCTTACGATTCCGCCAGCGCCAGAGCCGCCTCCGCCAATCGCTCGACTCGTGCACCGAAGTCGGCGAACCGCTCGTCGCTGGTCTGGCCGGCTACGTAGCGGGCGTAGATCTGCTCGACGATCACCGAGATCTTGAAGAACGCGAACACCTCGTACCAGCGGAGCCTGGACAGGTCGAAGCCGGTCCCGCCCGGTACCGATCGACGATCCCCGCCCGGGTGAAGAACCCACCGTGCAACAACGGGTTGTCCATGAAGATCCGGTAGGGCAGGTCGGTGGGTTGCGACCAGTAGGCCAGGGTCGTGCCGAGGTCGAAGAGCGGATCGCCCAGTGTTGCCATGTCCCAGTCGAATACGGCTACCACGTCACCGGTCTCGTCGACCATGACGTTGTCCAGCTTGTAATCGTTGTGCAGCAGGGAGGCGGCCTGCGGGACGGGCATGTCGCCGGCGAGCCACTCCGCCAGACGGTCCATCGTTTCGACCTCACGGGTCTTGGCTTTCTCCCAGCGTCCTGCCCAGCCACGCACCTGTCGTTCGGCGAAGCCCTCCGGTTTGCCCAGTCCACTCAACCCGATCGAGTTGTAGTCCACCCGGTGCAGATCGACCAGGGTGTCGACGAACCGCTCGCTGATGCGCTTGCGGATCTCGGTTTCATCGGGAAGCCCTTTCGGCCAGCGGTTCCGAATAACGAACCCGCGCCGTCGCTCCATCACGAAGAACGGACGTCCCAGCACGGTTTCATCGCTGCAAAGGTGGAACGCCACCGGCGCCTGTGAAAGCACCCGGCTGACGGCATGCAGCACAGTGAACTCCCGGACCATGTCGTGGCTGCGGGGCGCCACCGGCCCGAGCGGCGGCCGGCGGAACACATATTCACGCTCACCCACCCGGGCCAGATACGTGAGGTTGGCATGCCCACCCGGAAACTGCTCGAACTCGATCGGTTCATCACCTGCGAACTCGGCGACGTGTCCCCGCAAGTAAGCAGTGAGTTTCTCCTCATCGAACCGCTCTTCGGCCCGAACCGGAGCCGTATCCCGTGGCGCGGTCATGGCGAAAGCCTGTGCCCCACCACCGTGGACACCCGGTAAAAACCCACGCTCTCCTCCCAAAGCCCGATACAGCGAGCCTAATCCCCAACCCCCTCCACGTCCTCCCCCTCCGCAGGTGGGGGCAATTCGGAACAGTCCCCCTCCGGGGGGAAAGTACCGCAGCGGCGTAGCCGCTGGGGTACGGGGGCAACCGGTCACAACGTGGACACACCCTCTCCGCTCGCTTCGCTCGCGCCTCTCCCGCCAGCGCGCGAGGCAAAACCAACGCCCCCCGCCGCTGGGGTAGGGGGGCACTCCCCTCGCTCAACAGGACCCACCCTCTCCGCTCGCTTCGCTCGCGCCTCTCCCGCCAGCGGGCGAGGCGAAGACCGGCAAGCAAAAGCGGTCGGACACCATATTCCCCCTCCCGCCGGCGGGAGGGGGCTAGGGGGAGGGTGGAAGCAGAACGAACATAGCCCCGCCGCAGGGGGCAATTCGGAACAGTCCCCCTCTGGGGGGAAAGTACCGCAGCGGCGTAGCCGCTGGGTAAGGGGGGCAACGACCACCGGCGAAGTACCGACATCGCCGTCGAAGCAGTGTCCGGACACAACTACCCTTCCCGGCCATGCCACGGGTCTGCCTCTTTGATCTCGACGGGACGCTGGTCGATTCACGCGAACCCATCCTGATCTCTCTCAACGCCGCACTGGCCGATCACGGTCTGGCGCCCATCAGCAATGAGAGCCTTCACAGGCACGTCGGTCCACCACTGCGCGACTCCCTCACCTTGCTCCTCGAGGAGCGCCAGAAGGATCTGACCTTGGTCGGACCGCTCATCGAGTCGTTTCGCTCTCAGTACTCCGTCGCGTCCGTGGAGATGGCCCGGGCATATGAGGGCATCCCGGAGTTGCTTGCTCAACTTCACCAAGTGACCCGCATCGGCGTTGTGACGTCCAAGCCCGCTGCCTACGCCCGGCCGATCCTGGAGACTCTCGGGTTTGCCAGGTGGATGGAGGTCATCGAGGGTCCCAGCCTGGAGGAGATCGAACCGAAACCCGAGACCCTGGCCCGGGCGTTGCGCCTGCTCGAGCCCACCGACCGCGACGGAGTCGTATTGATCGGAGACCGCCACCACGACATCGGGGCCGCCCGCGCCAACGGCATCGAATCGATCGGGGTCACCTGGGGGTTCGGCTCCACCGAGGAGCTGACCAAAGCCGGTGCCGGCCGGATCGTGACCGACCCGCGGCAACTGGCGGAGCTCCTGGTCTCTTAGACCTTCAGGTACCTATCGAGGAACGCAATCATCTCCGGCATGTGCGGCTCGAACGGCTCCAGCGAGGCGTGACCGCCATCGGGCACGATGAGAATCTGCCCGTCGGGAGCGGCTTCGAACAAGCGAAAGGCGTCCTTGACCGGGATAATCCTGTCCGCGTCGCCGTGCACTATCAGCACCGGGCACTCGACCTCACCAATGCGCCGCAGCGGGGCGAATTCATCGAACCGGTGCCCGATCAGCTTCTCCATAGGCCAGAGCATCCCTTCGGCCACCCGCCCGGGCAACCGGTCGAGTCGCAGCTGGTTGGCCATCATTTCGCGGGGGTGAGCGAACGCCGACATGGAGACGACCGCGGCGATCTCCGCATCCCGGGAGGCGGCCAAGATGGCGGCGCCGCCCCCGACCGAGTGGCCGGCCACCCCGATCGCGGTGACATCGTCCCGTTCCCGCAGCCAGGCGATCCCCACTTCGAGGTCTTCGGCGAACCGGGGTAGGGAGGCGAAGTCGTCGTGGTCGCTGCGCCCGTGGTTGCGGGCGTCGAGAAAGAGCGTGTGGTACCCGGCTTCGTGGAGGTAGGGGGCGATGGGCAGCAGCAAAGAAGCGTTGGCGCCCCACCCGTGCAACACCACGACGGTCGGAGCGGGCCCTTCGCCTGCCGGGATGAACCAGGCGTGCAGGCTGGTCCCGTTGACCGATTCGAGCCACACCTGCTCTTCCGGCAACCCAACGTCGGCCGGGGTCTTCGTCGCGTCTCGCTGAGGCGGGGCGAACGCCTTCTTGAGCAACCCTGGAATGGCGTACACGACGCCGGCCGCTACGGCGGCTCTTCCGACAAATCTGCGCATGGCCGCATATGGTACGCCTCGAGCGGCCCAATCAAGTCGAATGGCTCGGGCTGGCATCCGGGACTACGTTTCAGGGGTATCAGTTATCGAGGAGCACCTCATGAAGAAGGTCGTAGTGACCGGCGGCAGCGGCAAAGCCGGCCGGGCAGTCGTCAACGAACTGAACGCCCGCGGCTATCAAACCCTCAACGTCGACCTGACCATCCCGCCGGCTTCGTGGGGCTGGGCACTGGCCGTCGACCTGACCGACCTCGGTCAAACCATCGAAGCCCTGCGTGGCGCCGACGCCGTGGTCCACTTGGCGGCGGTCCCCGCCCCGGAGATGCGACCCGAGCAGGAGACGTTCCGCAACAACACCCTCAGCACCTACAACGTGTTCTCGGCCGCCGTCGACCTCGGCCTCGAGAAAGTGGTCTGGGCATCCTCAGAGACGGTGCTGGGACTGCCGTTCGAGAAGGAACTCCCCGACTATGCGCCCATCGACGAGGCGCAAACTCCCTACCCGGAGTCGAGTTACGCCCTTTCCAAGCTGCTGGGCGAGCAGATGGCAGCCCAGTTCCACCGCCGCTTCGGCATGCCGTTTGCCGGTCTCCGCATCTCCAACATCATGGAACCCGACGAGTACGCCAAGTTCCCCACCTTCTGGGACGATCCCGCCCTGAGGAAGTGGAACCTGTGGGGCTATGTAGATGCTCGCGACGTCGCCCAGGCCGTTCGCCTGGCGCTGGAACTCGATGTGACCGGATCCGAGCAATACATCATTGCCGCCAACGACACGGTGATGGACCGCTCGAGTGAGGGCCTGATGGACGAGGTCTACCCCTCCGTCCCTATCCGTCGCGACCTGGCCGAGTTCGAAACCCTGCTGTCGATCGACAAGGCCCGCGAGGTCCTCGGCTACGAACCCGACCACTCCTGGCGCGACCACCTGTAGACGCGTCAGCTTCCGGGGTGGCGGCACTTCCGAAAGGACTCTTGCCCCCTCCGTCCGATCGCTAGGCGATCGGCCACCTCCCCCACCTCCGGTGGGAGAGGACGAAAAGAAGACCACCGCCCTCTCACGCGTCCTCCCCCGCCGCAGGTGGGGGAGGTGGGTCTCGCCGACAGGCGAGAACCGGAGGGGGCACCTCCAAACAAACACCACACCCACACCAACCCCCCACGCGTCCTCCCCCGCCGCAGGTGGGGGAGGTGGGTCTCGCCGACAGGCGAGAACCGGAGGGGGCAACTCCAAACAAACACCACACCCACACCAACCCCCAACGCGTCCTCCCCCGGCGCTCAGACGGAGGCCAGTGAAACGGAGTCCGGGTAGGTACCACCCTCTCCGCTCCGCCGCCTCCGGCAGCTACGCGCCCGCCAGCTAGGATCCTGCAACACCAAGCCAGCCCTCTATTGACTGAGGATTCGCCATGCCCGAGACCAGGTTCCCGCTCTCCGCTTTGCTCGACCAGGCCGAAACTGCCCATGAAATCCTGGGCGACCCCGACCGCGAAGTCGCCGGGGTTCGTTCAATCGACGCGGCCGGGCCTGAGCACCTCACGTTCGCCAAAGCCAAGCGGTATGCGCTCCTGGCCGACACCAAAGCCGGCGCCGTCGTCACCGACGCCGGCCTCGAGGACCTCCGCGCTCTCGGCAACTTCGATCAGATCACGTGGGTTCTCACAGCGTCGCCGCGGCTGCTCATCAGCGAGTTGGCGACCGCCTTCCTGCCTCCACGTTCGACGGAGGTCCACCCGACCGCTGTCATAGACCCTTCCGCCAACCTGGCCGCCGACGTCGGGGTCGGTCCGCTTGCGACGATCGGACCGGACGTGGAGATCGGGGCAGGATCGACGATCGGTGCCGGGGTCCATATCTACCGGGGGGTCCGGATCGGCGAAGGCGTCAACGTCGGCGCTGGCACCGTGATCGGGTCGGACGGTTTCGGCTACGAGCGCACCGACGAAGGTTGGGTCAAACTCCCCCACCTCGGTACGGTCATCATCGGCGACCGCGTCGAGATCGGCGCCAATACAGCCATCGATCGCGGAACCTTCTCGGACACGATCATCGAAGAGGGCGCCAAGGTCGACAATCTGGTCCATATCGCCCACAACGTCCGGGTGGGGGCCAACGCGATGGTCATCGCCAACGCCATGGTCGGCGGCTCCACCTCCATCGGAGCGTTCACCTGGATAGCCCCTTCAACCTCCTTGATCAACGGCATCAAGATCGGCGAGAACGCCATGACGGGCCTCGGAGCCGTCGTCCTGAAGGATGTCCCCGACGGCGTCACCGTGATCGGCGTCCCCGCCAAACCCCTAGAGCGCAAATAGCGCGAGTTTCCCTGTAAACTTCACTATTCAAGGCGGCCCCAGCCTCAGTCTCTCATTGCCTCGGCGTTCTCTTCGAGTTCACCCCCCCTCGCATGAGTGATCGCTGACGCATCAACCAACCGGCGCCAACTGGCAGCAGTTCGAGAGAATGGACATTGAATGAGGCACACCACGCGACATCCTTCCATCGGGTTTCTGAGTACCTACCCGCCCACCTCGTGCGGGTTGGCGACGTTTACAGCCGCCCTACGCGGAGCCGTCGCCGGCAGCCGGGGCTCGGACGACGGTCTTGGCGTCGTGAGCCTGGTAGACGACCGAATTGGCGGGCACCAACCGGAAGTCGTACTCGAACATGTCAACGGCAACGGAGCCTCCGTACTCGAGACGATCGACGTGCTCAATTCCTTCGACGCCGTTTCTGTCCAACACGAGTACGGGATCTACGGCGGGCCTGATGGACGCGAAGTTCTCGATCTGCTGGCCGGACTCAATGTTCCAGCGGTCGTCACCCTGCACACGGTCCTCAGCCGGCCCAGCCCCAGCCAGCAGTCGATCCTGGAGGATGTGGTTGCTCTGGCCGAGCGGACCATCGTGATGAGCGATACGGCCAACCGGCGCCTTGTCGACGGCTACCGGATCGACCCGGGCAAAGTTCGCATGGTTCCGCACGGAGCGAGAGTCAGCCTGGGTGGCCCGTCTTTGGCGAACGGGACCCGCCCCGTCGTGCTCACCTGGGGCCTCATCGGACCGGGCAAAGGTCTGGAAATGGCGATCGACGCCTTCGCCGCTCTTCGCGACCTTGTTCCCCTTCCCCGCTACATCATTCTCGGCAAGACCCATCCCAAGGTCCAGGCTTCCCAGGGTGACGCCTACCTCGAGGGTCTGATGGCCCGGGTGCATGATCTCGGGCTCGACGACGTTGTCGAGTTCGACGACCGGTATCTCGACATCGACGCACTGGCGCTTGCCGTTCGCCAGGCGGACATGGTCGTGCTTCCCTACGAATCAACCGAGCAGGTCACTTCAGGCGTGCTGGTCGAAGCTCTCGCAGCCGGGAAGCCGGTCATCGCCACCGCCTTCCCCCACGCCGTCGAACTGTTGGGCAACGGTGCGGGCACCGTAGTCGCCCACGACGATCCCATCGAGATGGCAGCCGCCCTCCGGAGCGTGTTGGCGGATCCTTCTCTCGCGGCCCGCATGGCAGGGAAAGCAAGGCAGATCGGCTCGACGCTGTACTGGCCGGCCATCGCCCGCCGCTAC
>CAVRPP010000008.1:0-251275 GCA_963723165.1 uncultured Actinomycetota bacterium | reverse complement strand
GGTCCTCGATGGGGACGGAACCGAGTTGTGGACGCATCGGATCGATAACAGTCCGGTGGCGTTGGGGTTGGAGATCGAGGAGGCCGGGCCTGACCCGGAGGTGGTGTTGGAGGCGACGTGGGGTTGGTATTGGGCGGCGGATGTGATTACCCAGGCAGGCGGGAACGTGCATTTGGCGCACCCGTTGGGGATTGCGGGGTTTGAGAACCGGCGGGTCAAGAACGACCGGATCGATGCCCGCCTATTGGCGGATCTGTTGCGGATGGTACGGCTACCGGAGGCGCTGGATCGCCCCGGGGGTCGGTGCGTGAGCAACGGGAGTCTGGCCGCTATCGCCGTAAACTGTCGCAGTTGCGGGCCGGCCTGAAAGCCCAGGTGCATTCGGTGTTGGGTAAAGAAGGCTTGCTGCCATCGCTCAACTATCTGTGGGGACCCGGCGGGACCCGGTGGTTGGATGAGACCGACATGGCGGAGGCCTATGAGACTCGGGTCCGGTCGCTGCGCCGGCTGATCAAGATCTACGACACGGAGATCACCAGACTTGATGCCCGCATAGCTCAAGAGTTCAAAGGCCACCCCGGCTACCAGAGCAATCCAAGCCATCCACGGGGTGGGCCCCGTGTTCGGGGCGATCTTCTGCGCCGAGCTGGGTGACGCGACCCGCTTCAAATCGGCCAAACATGTCTGCTCGTGGGCCGGGTTGACCCCCGCCACCGCGAGTCGGATGCCAAGGTGCAGCGAGGGTCGATAACCAAACAAGGTTCACCCCTGGTCCGCTGGGCCGCCATCGAGGCAGTATCAAAGAACCCACGGTGACGACCCGATCAAGGACCTCTACCGGCGGGTTGCCGAACGGGGTGGCCGTAACAAAGCCAGAGTGGCAGCAGCCCGCAAAGTTCTCACGCTTGTCTACTACGGGTTACGTGACCACGAGATCCGGAGCCTCGCTCCGCCCGAGGCAGCGTGACTGGCGGACGCGGTCAGATGACTGCGAGCTCGAGATCGGCATGGCCCCCCACTGCGGGCGTGGCCGACTTATGTGATTGAGCCCAGCTCTGACCTAGGCCGAACAGCACCATGCCACCCCCCGGAACCGATCCGGGGGTGATGGCGGAGGCATGACCATGCACACCCCAGCGTGCTGCACACCGCACTAGCGGACTCGGTGCCGGCCACCGCAACCGTCAACAACCCAACCACTCCCACGACGGCCTCACCCGCCGCCGACCACCCGCGCCCCCACACCCCCAAATCCACCAAAAAGGCCCTCTTGACAGGCCCCCACTCTTCAGGCATGCCGATCCCGCGCACTCGGCGGAGTGCTCGTTCGTGTACCCGATTTGGTGATCGGGGCTGATCCCAACGGCTAGCTTGCGGGTGTGGTCTCAGATTCGGCATACGACGCGGCATGGCGTGACCTGGCTCCCATGTTTCGGGTCTGCCTCGACCAGGCATGGTTGTCGCTTGGTCGTCGAGGTCTTCCCGTCGGCGCCGTGGTCTCGTTCAACAATGAGGACATCTCCCGGGGGCGGAATCGGGTGTACGACCCACCCGGCGGGGATGATCCTCTCCAGCGCACTCCCGTGGCGCATGCTGAGATGAACGCGATCGCGTCGGCGCCGCCCGACTTTGATCTATCCGACTGCCGGTTGTGGACGACTCAGGAACCCTGTTCGATGTGTAGCGCGGCGATCGACATCGCCGAGATCGCAGGCGTCGCATACCTCGCCTCTGACCCGTCAGCGGCATCAGGGAGCCGGTTCGTCTCATCGGGCGGATCGGACGACATCTGGATCGTCGTCGCCAATGCCTTGTTCCTGCACAACATCGCCTGGGTAGGGGGCAAGGACAATCCAATGCTGGAGCGGAACAGGCTGCACGAGCCCGAGGTGGTGTCGTTGGCTCTGAACCTCGTTGAGCACGGCTCGCTCATCGTCCCGGCAGGCCGTGGAGCGTCGATCGAGGAAACCCTTGGTGAGCTCTGGGAGCAGGTGGAGGAGACTTCGCTAAGGCGTCGTAGCCGGCTCCGCTCCGGTTCTTGACCCGCCCTACCCTCCCAAGACCCAAGCGCATCAGTGCCGATCTGCTCGGTCTGGCCAATCGAGGTTGTCACCCATATTGGGTGATCGGCTACTGCTCCCGGGTGACGTGCCCGACTAAGCCTGTGATCAGCAACTGGGTCTTCGAGCAGAATGCCGCGCCGTTGATGCAAGTCCTGTCGTCGCTGGTCGGCTACGACTGGGATTAGGGACCGCGAGCGCCCACCACAGGTCTTACCGAATCCAACCAGGAATCAGGCGATTGGTTCAGCTACCCGCTCGGCAAGGATGCGGCCGTCGAGGTTCGTCTGGCCCGTGATCCGGGAGCTGAGGTCGTCGAGATCATAACTTGACGCTCCGGACCATTTCACGACCGCCTCAACTTCGCCAGCACGATCGCTCAGGTATTCGAGCTGAAGAGCCGCAGGTAATTCCACGGCCCACCGTCGGAGGTGCCGACATGGGCGGGGTACGATGTCAGCATCGCCGAGCCCTACCTGACCGAACTGGTGAACCTCGCGGAACAGTGGACCCAGGCCGACGACCGTCTCGGCGTCCTTGAATGCCGCCACTTCTTCTCTGGTGCTGCCGTGTACAGAAACGGCTCGATCGTCGCCTCGCTGACACCGGTCGGTCTCGCGTTCAAGGTCCGAGACGAGGTCCGTCAATCCCTTATCCAGAGCGGGCGAGCTACCCAACTCCGGTACTTTCCCAACGCCCCAATCAAGCGCGACTACGTCCTGTTTCATCCGGAACAGGCTGTTCCAGCAAGCGACGCTGCCCTCTTGGTCCTCGGCCATAACCTTGCCCCCGAGTAGGGCCTACGTGTACCGGTCCCGGACCCTCTCCGGAATGCTCGTTCGTGCTCCGAATTTGTTGTCCAGCGCACGCATCAGTGCGGTTCCAGCGCACTCCACGAAATGCTCGATTGTGCGCCCGATTTGTTGATCGGCTCGGTTGTTCTTCCTCAGGTTTCTGTTGCGGCCAAGAGATTGAGCAGCGCGGGCCCTTTGGTGAGTTTCCTCTTTCGGTCAGATCTCACCGGTGAGGAAGTCGTAGGTGACGTGGCTGTGGAGCCTCACCCCGTTCCTCAGGTTGGAGTCGTTCCAGTAGAAGTTGGGGCTGTGGTTGAACCAGAAGCCGCGTCCGCCCTTCTTCGCCCTGAGGGTCCCATCGATAGGCTCGACATCCTGACCGCCGAGGGAAAGGTAGGCGCCGCCGATCGGGTTAACGAACTCGGAGGCATCGTCGTACGCAAGCGTGGGTGGTGCGGGAATCACCTTGTCGTCGCCCATCACCCTCCGAACCGTCGGCAGGATCCGATCCAACCATTGCGGGTCGTTCTTCAGGGCTGGGACGTGCTGTCTGAACTCGGTGGTCGCCGACAGACCGTGTGCTTGGGCGATGTGATTGGCAATTCGCTCTATCCGCCGGTGGACGTCGTCGATGATCTCATCCGCGATGATCCGCATCGTTCCGATCAGTTCCACGTCACTGCCGATTGTGTTGAAGCGACCTTCATCGACAACCTTGCCGATGGAGATCGTCATGGCGTCGGTGGCCGGAACCTGCCGGTAGACCTGGGTGAGGGCAGTGATGATCTCAGCAGCGACCGGCATCGGGTCCTTGCCTTGCCATGGAGTGGAACCGTGGACCCCAGCCCCCTTGATCTTGATTGACAGGTAGTCCGAGGAGGCAAGCGCATGGCCGGCCGTATAGGAGAGGTAGCCGTCAGGAAGAGGGCCGGTGTGAAGGACAAACATCATGTCCGGTTTCGGGTCCTCTAGTGCTCCCTGCTTCACCATCAACCTGGCTCCGCCCTCCTCGGTGATCGGCGGCCCTTCCTCGGCAGGTTGGAAAAGGAACTTCACTGTGCCCGGGAGTTCGTTACGCAGGTTCGCCAGCACCTCTGCTGCTCCCATCAACATGGCGGTGTGAGCGTCGTGCCCGCACATATGGCTCACTGGGAAGGGGCCACCTGGATGGTCATGGTCGACCTTGGTCGACCGGTAGGGGAGGTCCTGTAACTCCTTGATAGGGAGGGCATCCATGTCGGCACGCAGGCCCATCACCCGGCCGTCGTCGTCGTTGCCGGTGAGTACACCGATCACCCCATGGTGGGCGACTCCGGTTCTTCACCTCGTCGAAACCGAGGCCATTGAGGTGGTCGGCGACCAGCCTCGCGGTCTCTTCTTCTCGGTTCGGAAGCTCCGGGTTCTCATGGATTTGATGGCGCCAATCGATCACCTTCTCCTCAACCGCGGCTGCCAGATTCCCGATCTTGGCGCCAACGTCATCCTCCATGGCCGCCACCTCTCTTTCGGTGCTCTTGTGTTTCCAGCGAAGCGAGCAAGCCAAGTCCAACAGTGGGCATGCCTTGTCCCTCAGGTCGGAGCGCTAGATGTTCAGACACGGCGCTCAAGCAATCAGAACTCTCAGAACATCTCGAACGTGATTGTGAATGAGGGTCAAGTGTCCCTCGTTCTCCATGAATTTGGCTTGGCAGTTCGGGATGGCGCCGGCAACGTAGCGGCCGACCGAAACAAGGACGTTGTAGTCCTGCTCGCCGTGCCACAGGTGGACCTCGGCCGTGATGTCTTGAACCCGGAATCCCCATGGTCGGGTGTACAACCCGGCTTCGTAATGGGCACCAGTGATTCCCGGCCGAAGCGCTTCGCCAAAGGTGTCAGAAATACCGCTCAGGAGCGCAGGGTTTTCCAGAGCCAGTTCCTTGTCCGGCCCCTTGAATGCATCTTTCATGTTCGAACTGAACTGGTCTGGCTTCTTCTGCAAGCCCATGGATGTCAGCATCAGCAAAAGCCTTCGTGTCAGAGAGCCCTTGCCAGGGTATGTCCAGGAAGACCCGTCTTTAGTCCCGGGCGCATCGACGGGACCCATTCCGCTGACGATTGCCGTTGTGGTCAGGCGTTCGGAGATCTTGAAGGCGCAGACAGCTGCATAGGGCCCGCCCCCGGAGAGTCCCAACACGGCAAAACGGGGCACCTGCAGAGCGTCTGCCAGTTCGATCACGTCATCAGGCCAGTCCAGGATCTTTCGACCACGTTGGAAATCGGAGAGACCATGTCCTGGGCGATCAACTGCGATGATGCGGGCGTTCAGCTCCGCGGCAGCGTTGTCGAGATCGACGATGCCCGGCCAGTCAAGCCGTGAACCGGGATGTCCATGAAAGTAGAAGACCGGCTTACCCTCGGAAGCTCCATACTCCCCATAGCCCAGCATCCGCCCGTCTTTCAGCTTGATCTGCCTACTGGTCCTATCTGTTGCCACGTTCTCCCCTCGCTTTCGTCAACCCTCGGCTTCTTTTGCGCTATCTCGTCAGATCCGGTGAGGTCGTCGTTTTACGATCTTACGCCAAGCGGGTCCAGGCGGGAGGCAAGGGTCCGACCGCACAGATCGACACGCACTGAGCTGGTCCAGAGCTCGCGGTGGCCGCTCCAAACCGGCATGTTGTTGCACTCTGCCGGCGACGCAGGGTGGCAACGTGGGACTACCACGCTGAGTGTCGACCCGTCGTCGGGCGAGTGCACTCGTAGGTGCCGATCCAGGTCACTCCCCGAATTGCTCGTTCGTGTCCGGGATTTGGCGGTCTGGGACGGTTGGAGCACCGGTGATCGGGCAGTTTACCGGCTAGGCATGATTCTGGGAGTAACTGCGGTAGAAACCTTCGAAGAAAGTAGCCGATGCGTCGTTGGTGTCCGCGAAGACGGTCCGCCAATGCTGAACGATATCGGGGATGCGGTCTGGCTGCGATGTCAGATGCGCCAGCGCGACGCAGTTGATCGCGTGCGGAGCATTGCCAAAGATGTGGCCCTGTTCACCCTGGTTGCACACAATTTCGTAGAGAGCTTCGAGCGACCGGAATCTTTCGAAATAAGGCAATCCAACATCGCGGATCAATCTGTCGATTTCCGGAAGCGCCTTGTCCACATCACGGCCGCTCCTGATACTCCAGCGCGAAGGCTCTGCCTGCCCCGCCAGTTCACCCAATGTCATGCCGATCGACGATTTGCGGTTCAGCCCCTTTTCGTCCCGGTTCACGGCATAGCGGTTGACGAACGTCTCCAGCGTGTCGAAACGTACATTGGCGGCCGGCATAACGACGAACCGGTAAGTGTATTTCGACAGCGGGAAGTGCAGCCCCTGCCACCCGGATGCACACGGTCTGACGAAGGCATAGGACCGCCCTCGCCTTTTGAAACCGCTATCCGCCAAGGCTTTGGCGACAGCACCCAGAAACTGCTGCGAGAGTTCCTTGAACAGATACGGTTCAGCCGTTTCCCCGCGCCCTCCGAAGACTTTGGCCATGATACCCATGTCAGGAAACAGGATCTGGCAATCAGCGCTATCTCTCCGTCTTCCAAAAAGCGACGCCACGGCTAGCGCACAATCACGCCGACACAAGCCTCACCGACCCACTCTGCGGCGAGAGATATCCGGCAGTTCTGTGCGGGGAGCCGTGGGGTAGCGCATCAAACACGACGGTGCACCCGGAGAAGACAAGGAGGGAACGTCACCTTCGGTCCTCTCGGACCTTCCAGCGTGACCGGCTTTCACCCTCTGATGCCGGCTCTTCGGTCCGTCATTGCTCCGAGCGCACCGTCACTGCCAAGCATGCTCCCACGTCCACACACGTGTCAACCCCATCCGTCACGACGTTCCAGGCCGGCCCCCATTACCCGAGCATCGACCGGAACGACTTCACCACGATCCGTAGTCGCCTCCGAGCCCGGGCAATAGCGCACGAGGTGCCGCTCGGCGCTACTCGAGAGAATGGGCGATATCGCGCCGTATTTGCTGATCGGCGCTGCAGCGCCTTGTGAGCGCAGCCGATCATCCTGGTTTCGCCGCACGCGCCCTCAGATAACCGGCTAGGCGAACTCCCTGCATCACGACGACTGCAACTCCTGCTGCAGCCGTGGCGGTCTTCAGCGCTTCTTAGACCGGCCCGATCGGTCGCTCGAGGGTGCGATTCCAGCGCGGCCAGGCAGCACTGATCGCAGACAAACTGCAAGCGGCCGTTTCGGCGTGAAGCAACCGGCTTGGTGTGGCGCCGCCGCCGTTCGCCGAAGCGGTCCTCGGATTCAAATGGCGTCGCAACCTGAAGGGTCTCGAGCAGCGGATCGAAGGCTGACCATCACCTCACATCCCAATGGAACGACGGCATCCGCGGCGCCGACTCCTCAGGCGGGCCGAATCGGACTGGAGCAAACGAAAGCAGCACAGCGCCTGGGTGAGCGGGGCCCATCCTGCCTGCGGCAAGCGGTGATCAGACCGGCGTCGGGTACTCGGCCCCGGCCAGCTTGGATGTCACGTTCCAGGCGGCTTCCTGGCCGACTCGGTCGTTGATGTGGCCGAGCTCGACCTTGACCAAGTCGCCCGTCATCTTTTTCGGGCGGGAGGCGAAGAAGTCGCCTGACGAATTCCGTAAGTCGGCCCCGTCCAGGTAGCGCTTGGCGCCATCGGCAACCGAGTGGGCCATCCCTGGGATGAGCTTGAGCACTGGAAGCATGTAGCGCATGTAGGCCGGAGCATTCCGGATGCCATTCGTGTCCGGCGTGCTGCCCGGCGAGACCGCATTCACAGTCATGCCCTCAGGCAAACGTCGAGACAATGCTGCCGCCCACCAGGCCACCAAGACCTTGGCCGTGGCGTACTGGTCATTGGGCTTGTAGGCGGCCGGAGCGCTGATCTTCATCTGTGCCTCGATCGCACCCTCCAAGTCGCCGTCGAATTGGTCGTTTGCCAGCGCTTGCAGATCGATTGGGGTGAACATTGGAACATCGCCGCGAGCAGCCTCGGAGCCGGCGATGACGATGGCAGCAGACGGGCTCAAGGCACCTCGCCCGAGCAGTCGCATCGTCAACCGGTGATGGCCGATCAGCGTAGAGGACACGACCCGCTCGATCCCGTCGCTGCTCATCGTCACCTCAGGCGGGGCAACGATGCCGGCGTTGAGGATGGCCCGGTCGATCTGCCTTCCGGACTGGGCGATGTCGGATGCAGCTGGATCGATGGTGTCGAGTCGATCGAAGTCGACCGTGACCGGGACGAACACGCTCCTCCCGGTGCGAGCAGCAAGCTCCTTTGCAGCGGCGGCCGCCTTGGATGCGCTGCGGCCAGTGATGAACACGGTCTCGTAGCCGTGGTCCGCGAATTGAGCCGCGGCCTCGAAGCCGAGACCGGATGTGGCTCCGGTGACGAGGGCACTGCGGTTGTGGGTGGTCATGGTTGCGTCTCCTTCTCGTGCGACTTCCGCATCAGTGGAAGTCCGAGCTCTTGGTTTGGGCTGCCTCATCTGCCGAAGACGACTTGCCTCTTGTACTGCTCCAAAACGCCGGCAGTGTCCTCGACGCTGGCCGTCTCGCCGTCCTCCACCAGGCGCTTGATTCCAGCCAGGTCGTCAGCCACCACGGACTTGAAACGCCGCTTCGCGACCGGGTTGAGCAACGAGATGATCGTCTCGAAGTAGCCGTCGAGCACCAGACGTGTCTGCGAGCCCTGGGCGATGAGTATGTAGCGAGACACCCCTGACTTCAGGATTGGGATGTGCGGCTTGACGATCTCCCACTCGACATGGGTCGATCTCTCCCACCCGGTGATCTCAACGTCGAGCGTCCGGCCGTTGTGCATCTCGGAGCGGCGCTGGCTGCCGACCATGCCGTCCACCTTCCGCAGGTAGTGCGACCTCGCAACCTCGGGCGCGTAGCGGTTGATTTCGGCGAAGTTCTCGCCGACGACCTCCCAGACTTCTGCCGGGGGGGCATCGATCAGGATCTCGGCATTGAGCGCTGTGGCCGGTGTTCTGCCTTGGGTCAAGGGTTTCGTCTGCATGGTGAGTATCTCCTCAGTTGTTGTTCAGTCGTGGTTCGATTGCTCAATCTCGTTGGGCTCGCGCCGTCGCACCATCGAGGAAGATCCCTGCGTGGCGCGCGAAGCGGGACTGTGCTCCGCATGATCACCCACCGAATCGGATCTTCGCCCGTGCCCGCATTTCTGGGGGTGAAATGCCGTGCTGCTGACAGAACGCGTTCTTCATCTCGAGATAGACGTGTCCAATCGTCTTGTCCTGCAACGTGGCGCCGATGGCGTGATCCACCTCGTCGTAGACACCCTGCAGGACCGGTGTGATGGTTGACCCGACAGGGCAGGTCTGCGAAGGCTCGCTCGGATGCATCGAGAACAACTCGTCATCCTCGATCGCCAGGAACACATCGTGGAAGGTGATCTGGTGCGGATCTCGCGCCAGCCGGGCCCCGCCGGTGGCACCGCCAGCCACCTCGATGAGGCCAGCACGGCGCAATTTGCCCAAGGTCCGCCGAATCACGACGGGGCTTGTGTTGACGCTGTCGGCGATCTGGTGAGACTTGACCAGGTCACCCTCGAAGACCTCCTCCAACAAGGCGATCACCGACAGCGCGTGGATCGCGACTGTGAACTTGCTGTTCTTCATGATCGAGCCTTCATTGTAATCAACTTAGTTACAATAGAAGGGAGTGTCAAGTCCCCAACGTCACGCCGGGCAGTCCATTGGAGCGCCACGAAACCGACGGAGTCCTCCGAGAACGGTATCTAGCCGGTCGCCCCGTTGCGTTCCCCCTAGTACGAAGACCCGTACGGACCCAAGGCGGACGTCCCATCGAAGTAACCACACTCCGCGACCGATCGGCCATCACCCGCCCAGCACACGAGGTGCCGATCTGGGCGGTTCGAGGACGTGAGCGATCTCGCTCGGGATCGGGTGATCGGCGTGGACAACGGGAGGGTGGAAGGCATGGCGTGTACGTTGGGGTCGATGGTTGCCAATCCGTTCGATCCGTAAGGGACGGCTCGTCGGTTTGCCGGGGGTCGCCCCGACTACTCGGCCTTCGTGTCGGACATTGTCCGAAAACTGACCGGTAGCATCCCACCATGGCGACCTACCACCCCGAGCTGACCAAGGCACGGTTCTATCCGCCCTCCCTCGGCCTTCCCCGAACGCTGCCCTTCTTCCGCGCCATGGAGGCGCTCCAGAAGCGCTTCATCAGTCCAAAGGCACGCAAGGTGTCGGTCAGCGAAACCGCCGACGTCTACTTCGTCGGTCCGCCGTCAGGACGCAAGCCCGCCCCGGCGCTGCTGTGGATACACGGCGGCGGCATGGTGGTCGGGACCGCCGTCTCGGAGTTCTCCCTGACCCACAAGCGGTACATCCCCCACATTGATATGGCGATGGCCTTCGTCGAATACCGCCTTGCCCCCAAACACCCGTTCCCGGCAGCGATGGACGACTGTGCCGCAGCACTGGCGTGGTTGGCCGATCAACCCGATGTCGACCCCAGCCGCATCGCCATCGGTGGCGGGAGCGCAGGTGGCGGCCTGGCAGCGGGACTGGCTCTTCGAGCTCGAGATGAGATGGACGTCAAACCAGTCTTCCAAATGCTGATCTACCCGATGATCGACGACCGCACCGCCCAGCGAACAGACCTGGACGACATGCCGGTCAAGCTGTGGAACCAGACCTGCAACCGCTTCGGCTGGTCCTCATACCTGGCTGGTGCCACGGGTGACGACGTGCACCCACACGCTGCACCATCCCGCGCCGAAGACCTGTCCGGCCTACCGCCGGCGTGGATCGGAGTCGGCACGCTGGACCTGTTTCACGACGAAGACGTCGAGTACGCCCGACGCCTGCAGGAGGCTGGCGTGCCCTGTGAACTGAAGGTGGTCGAGGGCGGCTACCACGGCTTCGAGGCGGCGCTCAGCGCCCCGGTTGTGCAGGACTTCCACCGCAGCCAGATCGACGCACTCAGGGCGGCGTTTGATCCAGACCCGGCAGGCTGAGCGCCGCCTCGACAACCTCGATCTCGATGTCGTCAAGCCAGGCTGGCTCCGCCATGTAGCAGCCAATAACTGAAGATATCGTGCGATTGACGGTCTCGAGGAAGCCCTTCCCGACCGAGCGCCGACGTGCCGATACTCGAGCACTCGGCACAATGCTCGTTATGGCGAAGTATTTGGTGATCGGCGTGCTCCATCCGACGAGCTCGCCGGACACACCGAACGCTGCCTGCGGGTCGGTGTTGCCGGGTCAGGCGCCGGTGAGTCTGCGTGCGTGTTCCTTGCCGTATTCGACGAAGGCGATAGTGGCCTCCACGCTTCCTGGGCGTGGAGGGTCATCCCAAGGGACTGGCCGGTCAGCCCGCGCCTGCGCGATGAGATTCCGCCATGCCGGCGCGAGCTCCCCCCTTCCCCATTCGAGGGCAGCCAGCTTCGAGGTCACCTCTCCGGTCTCGAGGGTGTACAGCATGCGGCACATGGATTCCACTGCGTACCGCTGCGCCCAGATCATGTCGAAACTGGTCCAGCTCAGCAGATCCTCAAGGAAGTTCCCGATCAGGGTGCGCATCCTGTCGCGCAGCAGGTCGGCGGGAACCTCACACGCAAAGGTCCGCGGCTCGGGCCCGATCAGCGGAACGCCGCGCTCACGGAGTATCCATCGGGTGTCTGCGACGTTGCAGTGGGTTGACCATTGCATCTCCCGCCAGCCCCGATCCACATACAGCCACTCCCCGTCGAGCCGCTCCAGCGTCCCGAGATCTGCCTGCGGTGCGTAGCTGCCTTCCAGATTCGTCGCCCAATGCCCCGGACGCGTCGGGATCTCGTCGTGCAGCCGACGGAGGGCTCGTTCCTGCTCACCGGTGACCGGCTCCTTCGTCACAACGATGAAGTCGCAGTCGCTGGAGAGATCGCCGGCTCCGAGAGCGAACGACCCCACGACGTAACCGCCGACGAGATCGTCGGCGAGAATCGACTGCACGCAGTCGATCAACTCCGCCAACAAGCCGTTCAACTCCGAAAAGGGCGTCGGATCCTTGGCGGATCTCGCGTTATTCACTCAAGCCCTCCTCGGCTCCACTTGGGACCAATGATCGCATTCATCTCCTGCATGGTGTTCGGTGAGCAGCAACGTTCTCGTCGAGCATCCACGGCTTCCAGCATTCGCCCACCACAGATGCGGCAACGATGCGTTAGCGCAGGCGAACAGGCCGGGAGCTGGCACAACTCGTACGTAGGCCCGCCCCAGCGGGACCCACCTCCCCGGTCTGGGAGCGCTAGGTCTCGCTCGCTACCACCGGATCAGGGCTGCGCTCAGCTGGGTCCGTCCGCCAGGTCCAGGCAAGACCGATGATCGCCAGCAGGGCGAGGATCTCGACGACGAAGAACCAGATGTCGTCGAGGTCGCCCGGTGGATTGGCGACCATTGCCGCGATAGCCACGACGGAAACCGTGACGTTGGCCCAGCGGGCTGCGGTGGAAGACAGCACTCGGTTCAACACGATCATCGAGATGAACAGGCTCAGCACGATCCCGGATGCGAGCAGCAGTCCTTCGGCAACTTCCATCGACATGAGTTCTTCGATCCAGCCCGGACGAGCGAACTCGTGGATGTCACGGAAGAGCATGTTGAACAAGACGAAGATCCAGAGTGAGGACAGCACTCCCCGACGGTCTGCGTTGATGCGGTTGCTGATGGTGTCCTCCACGGTCGGCTCCTCCTGGGACAGACTGAAACTGTGAGTAGGTGAGAAACCGTAACAAACACGCGGTGTAGGTAGTTGTCGAAGGCACGCAAAGAGACAACTTTTGAATGGTCCCCCTCTCTGAGGGGGAATTACCCAACAGAGATATCTCGGAATCAGAAGCGCTCCAGTATCCAGTCGGCGATCGTCTTGGGAACCACCGGCGCCATCGTCTCCTCGATGAGCCCATATTCTGAAACGGCGCCCGTCGTCGCGTTCTGGAACAGGTGATTGAGTCCGGCGAGTTCCGGCAATTCTGAACCGCACCTCGAAGTGCCGATCTTGAGTACTCGGCGGGATGGGTGTTATGGCGCATAGCCGGTGATCGGCGCTGGTCGCGGATTTGGGCATAAGCGGAGTCGATCCGGTCGGCCCTACCGCTCTGGGTGGTCTGTGTGAGATGATGGATGGGAACCTCTGGGGGCCGCATGAAGCGGAGCCGGTTGAAACTCGCGGTTGTTCTCACAGCCGTTGGGTTGGTGGCTGGCGCATGCGGGGCCACTGCCGCGGTTCCGACGACCACCGGACCAACGACAAACACGACTGCCGTCGTCGTCCCGGTGGTGGACGAGGCCTTCCTGGCCGAGCAGGTGGACAGGGTCTCGATCCCCGCGTCCGGTGGCGCGTTCATGGTGGCCGTCGTGGCTGCGGATGGGGAGGTGGTGTATGCCGCCAAGGGAACCGATCCCGACGGGAACCCACCGACGCCGGACTCGGCGTTCATGGTCGGCAGCATCACCAAACTGTTCACGGCGCTGGTCACCCTGTCGCTGGTCGATGAGGGTCTCGTCGACCTCGACGCCCCAGCAATCGATTACGTCACCCGGGTCCCGGTGCCCGAGGACGTCGCAGTCCGTCACCTACTGCAACACACCAGCGGCATCCCCGACTACGCCGATGACCCCAGCTTCTGGGAGACTGTGCTGGAAGACCCCAACCGGATGTGGACGCCCGAGGAGACCGTCGAGTTGATCGCCGGGCTGGAGCCGCTCTCCCGGCCTGGATCCGAATCGCACTGGAGCTATTCGAGTACCAACTACATCGTGCTCGGCGTGTTGATCGAGGAAGTCACGGATCGCCCCTTTGCCGAAGTTCTGCGGGCCCGCATCATCGAACCTCTGGGAATGAGCAGCACCTACCTGGCCGGATTCGAGGACGGCCCTGGCGCGTTCGGCGCCTACGTATCCCTTTCGGAACAGGAGTCGGTTGAACCGATCAGCTTCGACTACACATCGAAGATAGCCACCTCGGCATGGGCGGCGGGCGGCATGGTGAGTACTGCCCCAGACCTGCATACCTTATTCACGGCCCTGTTCGACGGGCAGATCGTGTCGGCCGACACCCTGGCAGAGATGATCGGCAATCCCCGCCAGACGGGGTTGTCGGTGATGGGAAACTATCCGGACTATGGACTCGGGATACAGATCTGGAACAGGTTCGGGGACGCCGCGTCGAAGGGCTCGTCGGGCACGATGGATGGTTTGCGGGATACCTGACGCTGGTCGCGGACGCACCGGAAACGGGGATGACGGCCTTCTGGGTCGCAACGAACAACTGGATCGATCCAAGTCCCGCGTACGCGGCAGTCGCAGAACGTGTTAGTGGCACCCAGTAACTTGCCTCTCCAAGAACGCAACGGAAGCAAGATCGAAAGACCGGCGCAGCCCGCCGCCCGTCACCGCAACCAGATCAGTGCCGCACAGATCACCCACCACCCCGCGCAATATCGCGCACTCCGTCCCGAGCCGAACCGGCAATATCGATCTGATCCCAGATATTGGGTTGCCACTGTGTGTGGCGCGGGCCGCGGTCCGACACTATCGACGAATGTTCGGCGAGCGGCTCGGGCGCAGTTGCAACTCGGCCGGATTCCAGACGTGATCGGACGTGGACGTGGTCACGCCCTGGTCACAAACGCCGCATAACAGCCGGGTACAGCGCATCACTGTCCGACCGAGGAGATTCGCGTTTGCGCTGGTCAGGCACCTGTGCGATATCCAGCGACACCGGCCAGAACCCCTGATGTTGGAGTTCAAATCCCACCCCGGGCACGATGCAAGGCATCAATCAATCCGAGGCCTCTCGCTCGATGGGGGCTCTCGTTGGTCCGTCACACTTCAGTCACATTTGCTAGACCATGACCCCCTCCTTGCGAACAGACAGCAAAGCAAGTTCCGGTGGTCCGGCAGCAACCGGTTGTGGGCAATGCGATAACGCCTCGGGCCGATTGCGGACAGGTTCAGATACCCTGTGTGCCATGATCTCCGTTGAGCTGGCGCGCGTATTGCGGGATAGCGGTCTGGAGTGGCGGCCTGCTCGCTACGACGTGTTCTTCATCCCAGATCGCGGTCTCGATGATCGCGTGTTCGTGCTGGCGGATATGGCGATCGACGTCCAGCCGCTTGCCGGGGGAATTGCCATCACTTTCAACGGCGCGGTCGAATGGTCGCTCGACTCGATCCTGCATGGTGAGGTGGTGTGGCTGCCGACCGAAGCGCAGCTGCGTTCGCTCGTTGGCAAACGCCTGGTGGCACTTACCCGCGATGCAGGTGAGTACGTCTGTGCAATCGACGACGGCGATGCGATCGCCGAGTACCGGGATGCCGGCGCCTCGAATGCCTACGGTCAGGCAATCCTGGCGTTGCTCGAATTGGGATTGCTCGAGCCCCAGACTCCTGCTCACGACGCAGTAGGGCCATTCGGGCGCGAGTCGCGACCCGACTATTCGGGGTTCTGACCTCACAGCCGCTCGCTCCGTTGCCGCTGCAGCCTGGAACGATGAGGTTCTGGTCGAGGACTGCCGGCCCGTCACCCCCCGTTGTTTGGGGTCACCCGGCAGAAGGCCACATGCCCGGAGGTGGTGGCGATGCCTGCTTGGAGGACCGATACCAGTTCCACCAAGTTGGATTTCCTGCTTCTCTTGACGCGAATACACGTTGACGTGGGTGTGTCATAGGGTTACATCCCGCCGCTCTCCATCGGCGATACCATCGGACGATGATCTGGTGGAAGCGACGGAAACCACCCACCCGCCCAGAGCTGGTCGAGCGGAAACACCAGCTTGAAGGTCAGATCAACGTCCTCGCCGCGGAACTGAAACGGCGGGGCGCCCGGGGCGAACCCACCGGTGCTGTGGAGGCCCGCCTCAACCAGATGCGAAACCAGCACTACCAGACCCGCCTCCAGATCGACCGCACCGGACCCCCTATCTAGCACCGTGTTCACCGGCGTCGTCGGTGGCAGGGGCCGACTCGATTCTGAGCGGACATGCGACAAGTTGAGGTCGTCAGCATCACCGACCCCGTGACGCGAAGACCCTTCCAGGTATCCTGACCAATCGACAAAAGAGGAATCGATGGACGCCACCACGGCGCGAGCGCAGATGCGGGACTTTGTTCTCAGCTCACTGGCGAAGCCCCATCTGACCGACCGGGATGACATCTTCGAGGTTGGTGAAGCGCCCTCGCTGTTTTCGCTGGAATTGGTCCTCTTTCTTGAAGAAAAGCTGCTTATCCCTTTGGACGACAACGACCTGGCGCTGGCCAACTTCGCCACCATCGACGCGATGGGAAACCTCATTGAGCGGAAACTGCAGACCTCGTGAAACTGCAATGAGCAAGTATCAATTCGAGGTTTTGGATCCGGAGCTGCTCGATCAGCTCGTCCCCTTGCGACTCCAACTGGGGGTGTATTCGCGCTCCGCCGATGTCGGTTACCTCACGTGGAAGTACCGCAACAACCCCTACCTCACCGATCCGCTGATCTACGTCGCCCGAAGCGAGGGCAGAGTTGTAGCGATGCGAGGCATATTCGGCACGAGTTGGGTCGTACCCGGTATCGGCCGGCCGGTGGTTCTTCCATGCTCCGCCGACACCGCTATCGCGTCAGAGCATCGCAGCAGGGGCTTGTTTGCCGACCTGACGGACTTCATGGTGGCCGGGCTGGCCGATCGCGGGTACCGGTACGTGATCAACATGGGTGCAACCCCGGCAAACCATGTTGCGTCCATCGTCAACCTGGGGTGGCACAAAGTCGGTTCCTACGAACCACTCGTCCGGTCGACCCGGGCCGCCGGAAGGTCAGATTCTGCGGAGGTGACTGCCAGGACAACCTTGCCGGTGGATCCACTGGTGCGCCGGCTCAGAAGGTCCAAGTGGCTCAGGAAAACCGCACGGCAAGTCAAAACGGCACGACGGAATACGTTCGGTCTTGGCCCCTTTGCCGAACTCGACAAGCACCTGAGCAATGGCGAAGGAGATACTTCACTCGAAGTTGCGTCAGAGCCCCGGCCGGGAGCAATGGCAAGACTTGCGGCGCGCTTCGACGACCCGGGACGCATCCACCACCTTCGAGATGAAACCTACTTCGCGTGGCGCTTCGGCAATCCGCTGGTGTTCGACCGTTGGTCCCCCGTTCGGTTGCATCGCCGCTTCTTCTTCCTTGGCGCCGGCAACGATGAGGCCTATGCAGTATTCCAGGGCACCCCGGGCAGACCGGGGGTGCACATGGTCGATTGGGCAGGAGACGAAAGGGGCTTCGTAGAACTCCTCAGGACGGCTATCGCGTTGATCAATCCCGCTCAGCTGCGCACCTGGGGAGCCACGCTGTCAGGCCCGATCAGATCCGACCTCGAACGGTTGGGTTTGGTAGCAGACCAAAGAACCCCCCAAGCACGATGGCAAGGCTTGTTGTTCAAGGCGCTGAGCTCCGACGATGCCGACGAACCGGCGATGGGCCACCTGCCAATGCTCGACATGAATAGTTGGGACCTGCGGATGATCCAATCAGACGGGACCGAATGATCACGTACGGTCCGCTGTCCCGGTGCTGTCAGAGTTGGGACGGCTAGGCCAGACCCAAGAGTGTGAGGATGGCAGCGATGCCGAAGCCGCCTGCTGCGACCACCAGGAAGAATGTTCTCGTTTTCAACGTCGTTCTCCAATTTCAAAGTTGTTGGTAGTTGCCCGCATCCAGAAAAATCGTCGTTGGTCGAGCGGGTGAGGAAATAAGGTACCTGAAGCCTGCGCCTATTCGGGCGCTCTGGTTCTATGTGTCGCTCGGAGCATCCACCCGAGCCGTGAGGAAAGGCAATCGGCGCCGGTCGGCAACCCGACCCTTGATTGGCCTGGATTACACAGCTCGGCTCGTGAGGTTCGCAGGGTCGCCGCAGATGACCCCGCCGGGTCCCGGAGCGGTGTCCGGGCCCACCGTCCGCGTGTCAGGCCGTCCACCCGAAGAGCACGGATCCCATCCGGATAATCGCGACCCAGGCGGCGAGTGCGGCCACCGGAACCAACGGAGTCCAAGCCGGGTATCTCTTGACCACTTTGACCAGGGCGAACAATCCTCCCACCCACATCGCCCACATCCCGTACACCCAGGGATTCGGCATGACCAGTCCACTACCCAGATACAGCCATCCGACCATCGCATACAGCAATATCCCGAAGACCCCGAGAAGCGCAGTGACCAGGCCGCGTTTCTCTTCTGATCCACCGCTTGGCTCTTGGGACATTAGGTAGACCCTTTCCGGGACTGAACGTCCACGCTACCCAGCCCGGCGAGTGTTCGACATTTGGTCTACCCTGAGTGCGCTTGTGAAGAGCTAGCCAGGAGGTCCTATGAAACCGAAATATGTCATCGCCCTGCTGGCTTTTTTGGTTCTGGCGTCGTGTGGCGGCAACACCGAGAGCGATAGCACTGTTGAAGACGTCGCTACCAATACGGCCGACTTAGACGTATGCGCTCTGCTGACCGATGCGGAGATAACGGCCGCTCTTGGTAGTGCTCCAACTTCGGAGCCGACCGAGCCTGCCGGTCCTTTCACCGGATGCGCCTGGGGCTCCGGCCTCCTCTATGTTCAGATAGCGCCGGCTACCACGTTGATCACCGCACCAACCGAGACGGATTGTCCTTCGGCCGGCATCGGCGACGAATCGACGATGTGTTCTGGGTCGGTGAAGTTCCTCACCAACGGAATCCACACCACGATCTCAACCATCGAGGACGTCTCCGAGAGCCAGTTGTTGGCCGTCGCGACAGCGTTGCTTCCGAAGCTGCAGGACTGAGCAGGGGTGCTTCTGGTCAAATCGAGGCGATTTGCATTCCGGCCGGCGCCAGGAGACTACATTTCGTAAGAGGCTTTCGTTAGGAGCTGTCATATGAAGAAGCTGTTCGCAATCGGACTCTTCGCCGCCTTGATTTCGGGGATCGTGAAGGTTGTCTCGACGCAGAAAGCTGCGTGGCAAGGACTCACCGAACCCGAGATCCGCAGCAAACTCCATACCAAACTGGACTCCAGAATCCCCGCCGAGAAGGTCGATGAGATGGCCGGCAAGATCGTCGACGGCATGCGCAAGCGGGGAACCTTGGGGGAGGAGACGCCCACCGAAGCGTGACCACCCGTCACAGTAAAGGCGATTGGTTGCCGTTGGCGGCTGCCTCGCGAAGAGGTCGCCGGCCCCTCTTCTCACCGAGTTCTCATCCTGCCTTCACTCAACCTTCATCTGCCTCTCTTACTGTGATCATTACAACCTATCCCTCCCACCACGGAGCCCTCGAGCGATCGGGGGCTCCGCTCTTGCTGCGTTACGCTGTCGCTGCAAACCCAAGGGAGAGGCCTCATGCGAAAGCCGGTTGCAATGGTGATCCTGGTGGCCTTGATTCTGGGTGGCTGCAGCCCGGAGTCAGGATTGCCGACAGATCCTTCCGGGGCGTCCACATGTGCAGAGCTCGCCGACGTTGCTATCAGCCAGCTGGAGTCCTTCATCGACGATGCCGCGGCGGCTCGGAGTTATGAGGAATTCATCGAGGCGTTCGAAGCCGACGGCGGCGAGGCCTTCAATGCAGCCACGGCGGTGTATTCGGAAGGCTCCGTTGCCCTGGACGCCCGTCGGGCCGAGGTCGGCTGTCCGGACGAGGAGTTCCGGGGTTTGTTGTGCGCTCGACTGGAACAGGTTGAAGCTGCCGGAAGCGCCGCCGATCAGCTCTTAGAGCCGTCCCGGGCCGCTTGCAGCTAGTCGGGCATTTGTGATCGGTTTGCCACGGTGGGTGGTTGCCTGCTGCCGCAGGGCTCGCATGACTGCCCGAAAGTTGTACAATGGTCTTGCTCTTACTGGGAGCGATTCACAGTCGATAATCCCTGCCGCGATCGCGGCGTCGAGAGCTCTAGAGGAGGAATTCAGATGACATCAACCAGCAAGGGTTGGCTGCGGTTTGTCGCGGTCTTCGCCGTGTTGACGCTGATCCTCGTGGCCTGCGGCGACGGTGCCGAGGAAACCACGACGACGGCCGCACCCGGCGAGACCACAACCACCGCCGACTCCGGAGGCGGAGACACAACCACGACCACGGAGGGCATGATGGCTCCCGAGGGCGTGTTCTCGACCTACATCGTCGAGCCGGAGCACTTGACGCCGTCAACGTCAAATGAGTCGGAAGGCATCGCGGTTTTGAGAGCAATGTTCAAGGGCCTGGTCGATTTCGACGTGCGCACGTCGGAGCCGCGTAACCAGGTGGCCGACTCGATTGTTTCGGATGACGGTGGGACCAACTGGACCATCACCTTGAAGGATGGCTGGACGTTCCACGACGGGTCGCCGGTGACGGCCGATTCGTTCGTGGACGCGTGGAACTGGACTGCTTACGGTCCGAACGGCCAGCAGAACAACAGTTTCTACAGCATCTTTGCCGGCTATGACGAGGTCGCGCCTGCCGAGGGCGATCCGACCGCTGAAACCCTTTCTGGCTTGGCGGTTGTAGACGATCTGACTTTCACGGTCGAGTTGGCGACTGCGGATCCGCAGTTCCCGGTCCGGCTCGGCTACCTTGCATACGCCCCTCTTCCTGCCGCCTTCTTTGAGGGCGACATGGATGTTGAGGCACGGGTGGCGGCATTCGACGACGCTCCCATCGGTAACGGTCCTTTCCAGATCGTCGGCACGTGGAACCACAACGTCGAGATCGTCACGGAGTACTACCCGGACTATGCAGGCGACGACTTCCCGCACGCTGCTGGAATCGTCTTCCAGATCTATGCGGACGAAGCAACGGCCTACAACGACCTGTTAGCCGGCAACCTGGACGTGATGGACAACATCCCGTCCGAGCAGGTACCCAACGCTGCGGCCGACTTCGGCGACGCCTACCAGACGTCGTCGCAGACGTCCTTCACGTATCTGGGCTTCCCGTCGTACTTGCCAGAGCTGACGCCGGATATCCGTCGGGCACTGTCGATGGCTATCGACAAGGACCTGATCATGGAGACCGTCTTGAACGGTGCTTTCTTCCCGGCGGCATCGGTCATCCCACCGAGCTTGCCCGGTTACCGGGAGTACGTCTGCGACTACTGGGAGTTCGACCCGGTTGCGGCCAAGGAACTGTTCGACGCCGCCGGTGGTTGGACCGGTCCGATGACCGTGTGGTTCAACAGTGGTTCCGGACACGATCTGTGGGTCGAGGCCGCCACCAACATGTGGCGTGAGACTCTGGGGATCGAAGAGTTCGTCTTTGAACAGCTTCCCTTCGCGGAGTACCTGCCGTTCATCGATAACCGGCAGTTGACGGGCCCCGGCCGCCTGGGATGGGGTATGGACTACCCGTCGCCCCAGAACTTCCTCGAGCCGCTGTTTGCTTCGTACAACGCAGCTCCGGTTGGATCAAACAACTTCATCTACGAAAGCGCAGAGTTCGATGCGGCAGTAGCCGCAGGTAACGCAGCTGCCGTCGATGGACTGGATGCTGCCCTCCCGGACTACCAGCGTGCGGAAGACATTCTGTGCAACGACGTCCCGGTGGCGCCGATCTACTTCCGGCAGAACCACTTCGCCCATTCGGGCGGGGTATCTAACTTCTACGTAGATGCGCAGGGCGATATCAACTACACCGAAATCGTGGTCAATCCGTAGCGGATTGGCATAATTGCTACCAGGAGGGGCGGTCAACGACCGCCCCTCCTTTTTCGTTCGCCGGCCGGATCTGTGGGCTAGGGTGGCCACTCAGATCGGGAAAGAGGCTGAATGGGTCGCTATCTGATTCGACGGATGCTGCTGTTCATCCCCGTCTTCATTGGTGCGACCTTCCTTATTTTCACTCTGGTGTTTCTGATTCCCGGCGATCCGATCCGCGCGTTGGCCGGAGATCGCCAGATGTCCCAGTCGACTCTCGACGCCTTGCGAGATCGCTATAACCTCGACGAGCCCTTCCTCAAGCAGTACGGGTTGTATGTCAGCGACATCGTACAGGGCGACTTCGGCACGGATTTCCGGGGCCGGGAGGTCACCGACATCATGAAGGAGCGGATCCCGGTTACCTTCCGGCTGGCCATCTATGCCTTCATCTTCGAGCTGATCCTGGGGATCCTGGCCGGCATCCTGGCCGGCATCAGGAAAGGGGGATTCATGGACAACCTTGTCCTGGTCTCTACCACGGCCGTGATCTCGATACCTATCTTTGTGCTGGCCTTCTTGGCTCAGATCCTCTTGGGGGTACAATGGAAGATTTTTCCAGTGGCTGGTATTCGCGACGGGAACTGGAGCTACGTGCTGCCGGCCATCGTGCTCGGCTCGGTTTCTTTGGCCTACATCGCCCGCTTGACCCGGACGAGCCTGGTGGAGAACCTGCGCGCCGACTATGTGCGTACTGCCACCGCCAAAGGCTTGCGGCGGGGGAGGGTGGTTGGAGTTCATGCTCTGCGCAATTCCCTTATTCCAGTCATCACCTATCTCGGTGTCGACCTGGGTGCCCTGATGGGGGGCGCCATCATCACCGAGACGGTGTTCAATCTGCCCGGCCTCGGCAGAGCGGTGTTTGACGCAGTGGGCCGTCAGGAAGGGACCGTGGTAGTTGGCATCGTCACTTTCCTGGTGCTGATCTATATGGTGTCCAACCTCTTCGTTGATGTCATGTACGCGGTGCTTGATCCACGGATTCGCTATGACTGACAGACGGGAACCCCGCGACTTCGAGTCGAAAGAAGCCGAAGCCGTCGCCGACGCAGCTGCGGCCGGTCAGGTGCTGACCGACATCGATGTGGAACCTGTGGGCAAACCGGCCAGCCTGTGGAGCGACGCCTGGAAGGAACTCCGGACCAGTCCGATGTTCATTGTCTCGGCGCTGCTCATCCTGGTGTTCATCGTCATGGCCATATTTCCCTCCCTTTTTACCAAGGCTGATCCCCTGTCCTGTAATCTCCGCAATTCGCTCGAGTTGCCGAGCGCCGAGCACTGGTTCGGTTTCGACGTGCAGGGTTGCGACTACGTCGCCCGGACCGTGTACGGCGCGCGCGTCTCGATCTCAATCGGGATCATCGTGACCACCTTTGCGGTGCTCATTGCAGTGGTTCTCGGCTCGCTGGCCGGATACTACGGAGGTTTCATAGACACCGTCATCGCCCGGATGACCGATATCTGGTTTGCGATTCCAACCATCCTGGGTGGAATTGTCATTCTGAGCTTGCTTCGGGTCCGGGGCTTGTGGCAGGTGAGTCTGGTGCTCGTACTGCTCGGATGGCCGACCATGCTTCGCCTGCTTCGTTCGGCGGTGCTTTCGGCCAAGGAGCAAGACTACGTCGATGCAGCGCGGGCGCTGGGCGCCAACGACTTCCGGATCATCGTTCGTCACATCCTGCCCAATGCCATTGCTCCGGTTATCGTCTACGCCACCATCTCCGTCGGTGTGTACATCTCCGCCGAGGCGGCGCTCTCTTTTCTTGGGGTTGGTTTGCAGCTGCCGGCCATTTCGTGGGGTTTGATGATTTCGGGTTCGCAAACCCGGATTCTTCAATTCCCCCATCTGCTCCTGTTCCCCGGAGCCTTTCTCAGCATGACCGTTTTCAGTTTCATTCTCATGGGCGATGCCCTGCGGGATGCCCTCGACCCGAAGTTGCGGTGACCATGGCGACCTCTACCGATAAAGTCATCGCCGACGACCTCTTCGACTCCACGGCGCGATTGCTCGAGGTCGACGACGTCAAGGTCGAGTTCCGGTTACGGGCCGGAGTCGTCAAAGCGGTGGACGGGGTCAGCTACACGCTCGACGGTGGTGAGACGCTGGCGATCGTCGGTGAATCGGGATCGGGCAAGACCGTCAGCGCTCAGGCGATCATGGGCATCATCGATACCCCGCCCGGGTTCATCACCAACGGGGAAGCTCGATTCCGAGGCGTGGATCTCTTCTCGCTGCCTGAGGCGGAGCGGCGCAAGGTGCGAGGCAACAGGATCGCGATGATCTTCCAGGATGCCCTCACCGCCCTCAACCCCGTATTCAGCGTCGGGTGGCAGATCGGCGAGATGTTTCGCAAGCACCGGGGAGTGTCGAAAGCCGAGGCAAAGGAAAAGGCGATCGAGCTGATGGAGCGGGTTCGCATCCCGGACGCCCGCAAGCGAGTCAACAGCTACCCACACGAATTCTCGGGAGGAATGCGCCAGCGGGTGATGATTGCCATGTCGCTGGCCCTCGATCCAGACGTACTCATCGCCGACGAGCCGACCACGGCCCTCGACGTGACGGTACAAGCCCAGATCATGGAGCTTCTCGCTGATCTTCAACAGGAGACCGGTATGGGCCTCATTCTGATCACCCATGACCTGGCCGTGGTGGCGGAAGTGGCCGACCGGGTGGCGGTCATGTATGCAGGCAAGATTGTTGAGGCGGGCGATATCGGTCCCCTCTACCACCAGCCCTCCCATCCCTACACACTCGGACTAATGAAGTCTCTGGCCCGGCCTGACATGAAGGTAGGCGAGAAACTGCAGGCGATTGTTGGGTCGCCACCCGATCTGCTCAACGTTCCTTCCGGGTGCTCTTTCCACCCCCGGTGCCCGTATGCTCGAGAGATCTGCATCACCGACGAGCCGGCCCTCATTGAAATCTCCCCGGGGCGCAAGAGTGCCTGCCATTTCACCGAAGAGGTGCTTCGTGGCCAATGACTCCGTGATCCTGAAGGTCGAAAACCTGGTGAAGCACTTCCCCATTACCCAGGGGATCGTCCTGAGACGACAGGTAGGGACCATCAAAGCCGTCGATGGAGTCAGTTTTGAATTGCGCCGCGGCGAGACGCTGGGCCTGGTCGGGGAGTCGGGTTGCGGGAAGTCAACCGTGGCCCGAACACTGTTGCGTCTCGAGGAAGCGACCGGAGGCACAGCGATCTTCAAGGACCAGGACATTCTCACTCTTCCCCGCCGGGAGTTGCGGGCATTACGGCGCAACATCCAGATCATCTTTCAGGATCCCTACGCATCCCTCAACCCGCGCATGACGGTCGGCGACATAGTCGGAGAACCGTGGGCCATCCACAGCGGGGTCGTACCAAAAGATCAACGTCGCAACCGGGTGGCCGAGCTGCTGGAGTTGGTGGGTCTCAACCCTGATCACATCAACCGATTCCCTCACCAATTCTCCGGCGGGCAGCGGCAGCGAATTGGGGTGGCGCGGGCTCTGGCCCTGAACCCGGAGATCATCATCTGCGACGAGCCGGTCTCGGCTTTGGACGTCTCTGTTCAGGCGCAAGTGGTGAACCTGCTCGAAGACATTCAGGACGAGTTCGGGCTCTCCTACATCTTCATCGCCCACGATCTATCGATCGTGCGGCACATTTCCGATCGGGTAGCGGTCATGTATTTGGGGAAGATCGTCGAGTTTGGTGACGAGGCCGAGATCTACGAACACCCCACCCATCCCTACACCCAGGCTCTGCTCTCCGCGGTGCCGATCCCCGACCCCGATCTGCGCCACACCGGCGAGGGCCGGATTCTTCTTGAAGGTGATGTGCCCAGTCCGGCCGATCCGCCGTCCGGATGCCGCTTTCGCACCCGCTGCTGGAAAGCGCAGGAGATCTGTGCTCAGGAAGAACCGGCGTTGATCGATCGCGGCACCGGGCACGACAGTGCTTGCCATTTCGCCGAGGAGCGGGAAGTCTTCGAAACCGTGTAGGCGCAGCTTCGCCGCGCCAGTTCTCAGTTTTCGTTCCAGCTGGACGGCGGGTAGATCTGCTGGAGGCTGCCCGCTTGCTACTGATTACTGACTCGTGACCCGTGCTGCCAAACTACGGGTCGTTATGACCCAACGTGCACCCGCCTCTGCCCGTGTGATCCTGGACGGATTCATTTCCTATGAGGCCCGTTTTCGGGAGATCACCAGGCGTGCCAAACAGCGGTTCGAGAAGCGGGACTGGTCGGGCCTGCAGACCGACGCTACTGAACGACTCGATCTCTACAAGAACGTGGTCGACCAGGTGGTGGCAAATCTCCACGACGGTCTAGAAACGGAAGTCGACGACAAGGCCATCTGGGCAGTCATGAAGTCGCACTACTCCGAGTTGATAGCCGACCGCGAAGACTGGGACCTGGCCGAGACGTTCTTCAATTCGATCACCCGGCGCATCTTTTCGACGGTCGGGCTCGATCCGAACATTGAGTACGTCGACACGGACTTTGAGAGCCCTCCTACCACGGCAGTTGCGCCCGTGTATCGGGCGTATACCGACCATGCCTCGCCAGCCGAGCTGCTCGAACAAGTGATGACCGGCTACTCGTTCGAAGTTCCCTACGCAGATATCGAGGGGGATGCCGCAGCTGCGGCCGAACAACTGATCTCCCACCTTCCCGAAGTGGGGGCGCTGCGTTCGATCGAACGGGTCGAGATGGTCCGCAGCGTGTTCTACCGGGGTCAGCGGGCCTTCCTGGTCGGCCGGGTATACAGCGGCCTCGCAGTGATACCGCTCGTCCTGGCCCTGACCAATACGGACTCCGGTATCGTCGTGGATGCGGTCTTGTTGGAAGAAGACGATGTGAGCACCCTCTTCAGCTTCACCCGGGCTTACTTCCACGTGGAGGCAGACCGACCGTATGATCTCGTCCGTTTTCTGGCGGCTCTGACCCCCCGCAAACGCAGCGCCGAGCTTTACATCTCGATCGGGTACAACAAACACGGCAAGACCGGCCTGTACCGCGACCTCTTTCGCCATCTAGCGCTGTCTGATCAACAGTTCGAATTCGCCCGCGGCACCCGGGGGTTGGTCATGGTGGCCTTCACGATGCCCGGCTACGACATCGTCTTCAAGGTGATTCGCGACTCGTTTGATCCCCCCAAACAGACAACTCGCCAGTCGGTCATGGACAAGTATCAGCTCGTCTTTCGACACGACCGGGCCGGGCGGCTGGTCGATGCGCAGGAGTTCGAGCACCTCAAGTTCGAACGGGGCCGTTTCACCGACTCGCTTCTGACCGAACTGCTTGAAAAGGCGGGCAGGTCGGTATCCGTGGAAGGCGATCATGTCGTGATCGATCATGCGTACCTGGAGCGGCGGGTCATTCCGCTCAATCTCTACGTCCGGGAGGCGAGCGAACCGGCGGCCCGGAACGCCGTTTCCGATTACGGCCAAACCATCAAGGATTTGGCCGCCGCCGATATCTTCCCAGGAGACATGCTGCTCAAGAACTTCGGAGTGACCCGACACGGTCGGGTCGTCTTCTACGACTACGACGAATTGACCTTGCTGAGGGAATGCAACTTCCGGGTGATGCCGGAGCCATCCACGCCGGAAGAAGAGATGGCCTCCGAACCCTGGTTTTCGGTGGGGGAGAGCGACATCTTTCCCGAAGAGTTCCGAGCCTTCCTTGGTCTCAGCGGCGAACTCCGCAAGCTGTTTGAGAGCCGCCACTCCGAGATCTACGACGCAGGATTCTGGAAGTCCATCCAGGATCGGATTGCGGCCGGAGAGCTCATCGATATCTTGCCTTACGGAAGCGGCCAAAGGCTGCAGTCGTAGCGCAAGGAGAGAGCAGAGTCTCGGGTGGGGGCTTTGCGGTTATCGCCTGATCTGGCGATACGAGTCGATCATCCGTTCAAGGTGGGCGAGGGCATGATCGTACCCACGGAGGGCCTCCGAGATCGTGTATTGCAGCACGCGAGCGATCCAGAGCTTGAACAGCAGGGCCTCCCAATCATGGTCGCCCCGGACGTAGCGTTCCAGGAGGATCGCGTACGTTTCGAACCAGGTCCGGTCGTCCATGAAGGAGAATCGTGGATAGGTGCGGGCGGCCAGCATTCCGTCCCGAACCCTCTGCGGGAGCACGGCCAGCAGGTCCTCCTGATGCGTAGTCCATTCAGCAGCAAGAAGCTGCATGGTGCTCTCGACGTCATAGGCCACTTTCGCCTTGATCGCGATCGGCACCTCACCCTGGGGTTCGATCTCATGGGGGGTGGCGGCTCCGACATCAAGGTGCTGCAGGCTCTGCATGGCCCCAAAACACTCGATCACCATCGTTTGAATGTCCGTCAAACTGCCGTACAGCTTGTGGATCTTCCCCTGCCGGACATACGTTTCGCAAACAGAGAAACCCTTGCTCACGGTGGCGAACGTATACAGAGTGTCGATACCCCAATCGCTCTGAGCCTGCACCACATCATCAGCGACCAGATTTTCAACCACCGGCCGGGTGAAGAGGAGCTCCCCACCCAGCGGCTGCCTGATCAGCGGTAGTTCAGAGTCGGGCCACAGCATCGCAAACCCGGTCCTCGTGATCATCCAGGTGATCATCGCGTCGGTGCTCGAACGGGGGAAGTAGTGCCGGACAACGTCGAAACCGCCATCGGCCGCGGCTTCTGCCTGCTCGATCCAACCGGCGTCAAAACTGGTGATGTCGGCGTCGTAGAAGTGCAATCGTTCGTCGGTGGTTTGCTCGAGGAAGTAACGGAGGGAGGTGTTCATCGCGTCGCCTTTGGCGGGCCGCAAAGAACCAATCCGATCCTGGAGCAACAGCGTTACCGGCGTATCCGTCGAGTCCTCGACGTCCGGGATGGCGGCGCTGATCGCCTCATAGGTTGATTCCTCGTCGAGCCCCATACACACGACGTTGGTAACGCGCGGGTGGCCGGCCGCCCTGGTGACGTTCCGGACGACTACATCGTGGTCTTCTTCCTTGAACGGGAAGACAACAACACTCACTTGCACCTCGCTGGCGGACTCACCCGCTCACCCTACCGTTGCCCGGCTGAGACCTCTCCATCGAAGCGAACCCCACCCGGCAGGGGCATGATTCGATAGCGGATCCGGCAGTCTCCAAGCATGCCAGAATCAACTCACACACCCACCAGGGGGCCACGTGAGCAACTACCCATCTGAATACGAGATCGACCTCGCCCTTCGGGACGGCGGCGTCGTACGGTTCCGTCCGATCAAGCCTGAAGACTCCGAGAAGCTCTATGAGCATTTCCATCGCCTGGGACCCGAGTCGCGTTACTTCCGCTTCTTCCGGGTGAAGAAGGACCTCTCGCCGAAGGAACTCGAGTACTTCTCCAACGTCGATTACAAGGATCGCATGGCCTTCGTAGCCATCCACGAGGGTCAGATCATCGCCGTGGGCAGGTACGACCGCGCCGAGGACGACCCGCACTTCGCTGAGGTTGCGTTCGTAGTCGAGGACCAGCACCAGAACCGTGGTATCGGTAGCCAGCTGCTGCAACTCATGACCACCCATGCTCGCAAACTCGGAATCGTTGGTTTCCGGGCCTTTGTACTGCCGGAGAACGTGCAGATGATGCGCCTCTTCCGTAACTCTGGATACCGGCTGGAGCGGACGCTGGACGAGGGCGTGTACAGCGTCAGCTTCCCGGTGGCCCTGTCCGACGATGCCCGGGCGGCCGACCAGGAGCGAGAGAAGCGAGCTGTCGCTGCATCGCTCCTTCCCATCTTCTATCCCCGTTCGATCGCCGTGATCGGTGCGAGCCGCAACCGGGCTTCCATCGGCGGGCGCCTTTTTCACAATCTCGTGAAAGGCAACTTCTCCGGACCGGTTTTCCCGGTCAATCCCAAGGCGGACGTGGTCAATTCGGTTCGCACCCACAAGTCGGTTCTGGACATCGCGGATCCGGTAGACCTGGCCTTTATTGTCGTCCCCGCCCGGTTCGCTCTAGAGGCTGTCAAGGAGTGTGCCCAGAAGGGTGTTCGCGGTATCGTGATGATCACCGCCGGGTTCTCGGAACTCGGTGAAGAGGGCAGGCAGATGGAGCGTGATCTCCTGGAGGTCGTTCGGTCCGCCGGTATGCGGATGGTCGGGCCGAACTGCATGGGAGTGCTGAACACCGATGTGGCCGTTTCGATGGACGGCACGTTTGCCCCCGTGTTTCCGCCGCGCGGCAATGTGGCCATGTCGAGTCAGTCCGGGGCCCTCGGAATCGCCATTCTGGATTATGCGCTTCGCAACAACATCGGGATCTCCACGTTCGTTTCTGTCGGCAACAAGGCGGACGTCAGCGGTAACGACCTGTTGTTGTATTGGGAAGGCGACCCCTCCACCGACGTCATCGTCCTCTACCTGGAGTCCTTCGGTCATCCGCGCCGTTTTGCCCGGATTGCCAAGCGGATAGCTCGCAAGAAGCCGATCATCGCGGTCAAGTCCGGCCGGACCACAGCCGGGACGCGGGCCGCCAGCAGCCACACCGGCGCGTTGGCCAGTGCCGACGTGGCAGTGGATGCCCTCTTCCATCAGACGGGCGTCATCAGGACAAACACGTTGGAAGAATTGTTCGATGTGACGGTCCTTCTGGCCAACCAACCGGTTCCCGCCGGCCGTCGAGTCGGGGTGATCACCAACGCGGGAGGCCCGGGTATCCTGGCCGCAGACGCTTTGGAATCGAACGGCCTCACCCTTCCCGAGTTCTCTGAAGAACTCCAGTCCAAGCTGCGTGAAGTTCTTTCGGACGAAGCATCTACACGAAACCCCGTTGATCTCATCGCGTCAGCCGGCGCCAACGAATACGCCCACTGTCTCAACGCCATGTTGGAAAGCGACGAGGTCGATTCGGTGATAGCCAGCTACATCCCGGCCAGCCCGCTCGGAACTCCCGAGATCGCGGCTGCCCTCCGTGAGGCCGGTGTCCGCCATCACGGCAAGAAGACGTTCCTTTCTGTGTTCATGTCGTACGACGACCCTGCGGACCTGCTTGGTGGCGACGATGTTCGGATCCCCACCTATCTGTTCCCGGAGGCGGCTGCCGTTGCGCTGGCTCGGGCGGTTCGCTACGGCGAGTGGCTCAACACCCCGGAGGGCGAGCTCCCGTCGTTTGAGGACCTCGAGGTTGAGGCGGGACGCAAGGTCGTCGCCAAAGCTCTCGAACGGATGGGTCCCGAGGGAGGATGGCTGGAGCCCGACGAAGTTGAGGACGTGCTGTGTTCGTTCGGCATCTGCCTTCCGCAGTCGGAGGTAGTCCAGAGCGAAGACGACGCGGTGCGAGTCGCAGCCGAGATCGACCAGCCTGTGGCCGTCAAGGTGATCTCAGCATCGGCATTGCACAAATCCGACCTGGGGGGCGTCGTCCTCGGCGTCCGGGGCGAAGAGGAGGTCCGCGAGGCCTTTCGCAAGGTGATGTCGGTGGTCGATGAAGCCGACGGGGTGCTGATCCAGGAGATGGTGACCGGCGGCCACGAAGTGCTGGTCGGCATGACAGAAGACCCATCGTTTGGCCCGCTCATCGTCTTCGGGATGGGCGGCGTCCTGGTGGAACTGGTCGGGGATGTCTCCTTCCGGATAACCCCGGTAACCGACCTCGAGGCGTCCGCCATGGTGCGGGAGATCAAATCGGCCAAGCTCTTGCAGGGCTATCGCTCGTATCCGGCCGGTGACATTGCCGCCGTGGAGGAGGTCATCCTCAGGGTTTCGGCCCTGGCCGATGCCATCCCCCAGATTCGCGAAATGGACTTGAACCCGGTCATGGTGCTGGCTCCTGGAGACGGCGCCAAGGCGGTCGATGCCCGGATCCGGGTGACTCCTACCGCCAAGGGTTGGTCGCCCGAACTGGCCGACGTGCCCGGACGGGTGGGGAAACCCACGGCGGCCTTCAGCAGCTGAAACGGTCGGGGGACAAGTGATTCCGTTGGACCAGCTTTGCCGGGCGGGGGTGGAGGGACGACGGTCAGTCATGGCGCGTACTTCCGCCTGATGAGCAGGCAATCCAAGCCAGGCAGCGGGATGGGCCTCATCGGCGCGGCGCAGAATCGCTATACCAAAAGCGCGATGTAGAAACCGCCATAGATCGTCAGCAGGGTCAGCCCGACCTTCCAGTCGACTCGCCGCGTTAGCACCACCAGGACGGTCACCAGGACGACGGCCACGAGAGCGACTATCGAGCCGCGCACAGCCAACGAACCCGTAATGGCGGTAGGTGCGATCAACGGGCCGGCGGCGATCGAAAGCGACGCATCAGAGAGAGAGGCCCCGAAGAGATCTCCGACAGCAATGTCACGCGCACCCTGTCTGAGGGCGGAAACCGAGACAACCAACTCTGGCAGCGAAGTACCGATTGAGGCGACGAAGAACGCAATGAGGTATTGAGGAACACCCAGGATGTCTGAAAACTCCACGAAAGCCAACACCGCTGCGGTTGCACCCACGCCGACCAACGCGAGATAGCCAAGGACCGCCGTGAGGTGCCGATACTTGGTGCGGCTGGGGACCGTCAGCACGGGATCCGAACTGGAAGGCGTGGCGCGCCAAACGACGACGTTGGCGGCCAACCAAAAGGCCAACAGAATGGCGGCATCTCTTCGTCCCAGGTAGCCGTCGGAGAACAGGACGGCGCCGATGGCGAGCGCGACCGCAGTGAGGGCACCTACCCAGGCCACCCTGCGGCTGCCGGCAATGAAGGCTCCTCCTGCCAGAGGAGCAATCCCCAGGACGAGAGTTATCTGCGTGGCCGCCGACCCCACCGAGTCTCCGACATTGAGGTCGCCATTGCCCGAGACCGAGGCGGCGATCGAGTTGGCAATCTCGGGAAGGTCGGTACCGATGGCCACCAGTGTGATCCCGATCAGAAACGGCGGAATTCGCAGCCCGAACGCCAGCGCAGATGCATGGGTTACGGCTCGTCGGCTTGCGAAGATGGCAAGCCCCAGGCCAACAACGATCAGGATCATCCAGACCACGACCATAGTCTCAGGCTACCTGTTGCCGACTGGCCTCGGTATTGGAAGAAGGAGCCACCGGACCTGCCCTTCGTCCCTACGACAACTGACCCCGGCCTCTAGGGACAGGAGCGGTGGCGGACCTACCGTGGGTGCGGCAATCGGAGGTTACTGGTGGACCGTGGACTAGCAGAGGGATCGGGGGCTCGGCTGTGAGGGACCCCTTCCGGCGCGACCTGATCTTCCTGCACCCGCCCTCGATCTACGATTTCCGGGGCAAGGATGTCTTTCTGGGACCGATTGCCGATGCGGTGCCGTCGACCGGAGAATTCGAGATGTACCCGGTCGGATTGACCAGTATCGCCTCGTTCCTGGAGAAGAACCACTACAACGTGCAGATCGTCAACCTTGCGCACCGGATGATGCAACGTTCGAGATTCGACGTGGAGCGCTATATCGCTCGTCAGGAAGCCACAGTGTTCGGTATCGACCTGCACTGGCTCCCCCATGCACAGGGTGCGCTGGCCATCGCCGAAATGGTCAAGCGGCTGCATCCGGAAAGCTACGTGCTGTTCGGTGGTCTTTCAGCTTCGTATTACCACGAGGAGCTGATCGGCTACCCGTTCGTGGACTTTGTTATCCGGGGGGATTCGACCGAGGAGCCGGTCCGGCAGCTGCTGCAGAGGCTTCGGGAAGGCTTGCCGCTGGAGGAGGTGGAAAACCTGACCTGGAAACGGGCGGATGGATCGATGGTGGCCAACCCGTTGACCTTCATCCCGAAGGACCTCGACTACGTCGATGTACCGGACTACCGGTACGCCATGCGGTCGGTGTTCAAGTACGGCAACCTCTCCAACCTGATCCCGTATATCGAGTGGATGCGCTACCCGCTCACCATGGTCCTCAACAGCCGGGGCTGTACCCAGGATTGCTCGGTCTGCGGAGGATCAGCGTCGGCCTACCGGCAGATCGGTCGCCGGGCCCGGCCCGCCTACCGATCACCGGAGAAGCTGGCCGCCGATGCTCGTACGATTACCAGCTTCTCGCGGGCCCCGATCTTCATGGTGCACGATCCCCGCATCGGCGGGATGACCCGTTGTCGCGAGATCTTCGACCGTCTCGCCGGGCTCGATCTGCCCAACGAACTCATTCTCGAGTTGTTCTTCCCGGCCGACGGAGAGTTCTTTTCGATGGTTGAACGGAGTGTGAAATCGTGGAGCCTCGAAATGACCATCGAGTCGCACGACGAAGAACTGCGGCGTGAAAACGGGAAGTTTCCTTTTTCCAACGAGATGCTCGAATCGACGATTGCCGCAGCTCTGGAACACGGATGCCGCAAACTCGATCTGTTCTTCATGGTCGGAATACCGCATCAGACCTACGGTCAGGCAATCGAGGCGGTGGATTACTACCGGCATCTGCTCCAACGATTCGGCGCGGGCGGGAAGGTGCATGCCTACGTTTCTCCCCTCAGCCCCTTCCTCGACCCGGGAAGCCGGGCTTTCGAGGACCCGTCGTTCGGATACAAGGTTCGCTACCGCACCCTGGAGGAACACCGCCAAGCTCTGACTCAGATCTCTTGGAAGGACATGCTCTCCTTCGAAACCGACGCCATGAGCCGGGAGGAGATCGCCCGGGCCAGCTACCAAGTGGCAGGGGAACTCAACGAACTGAAGTACAAGCATGGCCTCATCGACGCAGCCACCTATGCGGCCGTGTCGCACAGCCTGGCCGCAGCCGAGGCGGTGCTCACCGAGATCGACCGCACGGCCGCGCTCCCCGCCGACAAGCAGGCGGCTGCTCTGGCGCTGATTCGCCAGCAGATCCAAACGGCCAACGGTGCTGCGTTGTGCGGCGTTGATGAGCTCAAGTGGCCGCTGTCGCAACGTTTTCATGTCGGCGGCACGCTGGCACGAGGGCTGGCCGGAGGGTTGCTACGGGAGTTCCGCCACACCGCAGCCCGGGTGGCCGGACGCTACGACGTGGCGCCCTTCGACGGCGAACGAGCCGTTCCGAGTAGCTAGTTACCAGTTGCCAGTTAGGGCAGAATGATACGTCTTCGCTGGCTACTGGCTACTGGCTAAACAAACGGTCCGGCGTAGGTGACCAGCGTCTTCATGTAATTGGCCCGTTCGAATGCGCCAGGGTCGGGCGATGATGCCTGGCTGAGGCTTCCCTTCAACTGCTCGATCGAGTCGTAATCGTTGTCCTGCAGCCATCGCTCAACGCCTTTGACAACCTCACGCAGATGGGCCGGGCCATTCTTCAGCAGCGCCGAGGCCATCATTGTCACGTCCGCTCCGGCCAGCAGAAGCTTGATCACGTCTTCGGAGGTATGTACCCCGGTCGTGACTGCGAGCGACGTTTTGACGCGCCCGTGCAGGATTGCCGTCCACCGGAGCGGGAGGCGCAGTTCGGCCGATGTGCTGAGTTCGAGATCCGGTCGAACCTTGAGCCCGTCGACGTCGATGTCGGGTTGATAGAACCGGTTGAAGATGACCAGAGCATCGGCACCGGATTCGACCAGTCGATGAGCGATGTACGGGATGGAGCTGAAGAAGGGCCCGATCTTCACCGCCAGTGGTATCGACAGCGATTGCTTCACAGACATGACCAGGTCGAGGTACTGCTGCTCGACCTGGGCGGTCGACACTTTCGGGTCGGTTGGGATGAAGTAGATATTCAACTCGAGGGCGTCTGCCCCTGCTTCTTCGATCAGCTTCCCGTACTTGATCCAACCACCTTTTGAAGTGCCGTTGATACTGCCGATCACCGGAATTGAGAGACTGCTCTTGGCCCGGGTCACCATGTCGAGGTATGTTCCCGGCCCGGTGGCGTAGTCGTTCAGCTCCGGAAAGTACCCGAAGGTTGCTTCCCCGAAGCTCTCGGATCCGAAATCGAGAAGACGTGCAACTTCGAGCTCTTCGTGTTCGATCTGCTCCTCGAACAAAGAAGGGAGGACCACGGCCGGGGCGCCGGCTTCTTCGAGCTTCTGCAGGGTTTCCAGGTCGCCGGTCAGCGGTGATGCCGACGGGACGACCGGATGCGCCAGCTTCATACCCATGTAGGTCGTGTGAAGATCCACGCTCACGCTTCCACCTCCTCGTCCTCGAGATCGCTCTGCACGTTCCGTTCGATATCCGCCAGCTGTTCGTAGAGGCTCCACCGTTCATCGATGTCCTGTTGAGCCATCCGGAAAAGCCTCTCGGCCTCTTCTGGTTGCGACCGGGCCAGCATGGCGAACCGGGCTTCTTGCCAGGCGAACTCCTTGAAGGGAATCGACGGCTTCTTGCTGTCGAGATGGAACGGGTGGTGGTCCTCCAGGCGGGGATCGAACCGGTATAGCGGCCAGTAGCCGCTGTCTACCGCTTCCTTCTGGTGGGACATGCCTTTTTCCATGTCGATGCCGTGGGCGATGCACTGGCTGTAGGCGATGATCAGCGAAGGCCCCGGGAATGATTCAGCTTCCGCGAACGCTTTGACCACCTGGATGTTGTTGGCGCCGAGCGCCACCTGGGCCACGTACACGTTGCCGTAGGCCATCGCGATCTGGCCGAGGTCCTTTTTGGCGGTCTTCTTGCCACTGGCGGCGAACTTGGCCACGGCTCCCGCGGGGTGGCCTTTGACGCCTGGCCACCGGTATTCGAGTACACCTCGGTGTCCAGCACCAGGATGTTGACATTCCGCCCACTGGCCATCACATGGTCGAGACCACCGAACCCGATGTCGTACGCCCAGCCGTCGCCTCCAACGATCCACACGCTCTTCTTGACGAGCGCATCGACCAGGGTCAACAGGTTGCGAGCCTGATCGGTTTCGATTCTCTGCAACCGCTCCTTGAGCTGTGCGACCCTGCCGCGTTGTGCGGCGATCCCGGCTTCGTCCCGTTGATCGGCCGATAGCAGGCTCTCGGCCAGACCCTCTCCGATGTCCGCATCCAGCGCCGCAACCAGTGATCGGGCCTGGGCTTCTTCGGCGTCAACAGCCAGTCGCATACCCAGTCCGAATTCAGCGTTGTCCTCGAAGAGCGAATTTGCCCAGGCCGGACCGCGCCCATCCGAGTTGGTGGTATAGGGCGTGGTCGGCAGATTGCCGCCGTAGATCGACGAGCATCCGGTGGCGTTGGCGATGATGGTCCGGTCGCCGAACAACTGGGTCATCAACTTGATGTACGGCGTCTCGCCGCATCCGGCGCACGCACCCGAGAACTCGAACAGCGGTTCGAGCATCTGGGATCCTTTGACCGTGTTGGGGTTCACCTCGGTGCGGTCCATCTCCGGGATCTGCAGGAAGAACTCGAAGTTCTTGCTCTCCCGGACAACGTGTTCGATCTGTGGCCGCATGTTGATCGACTTGTGGCGCACGATCTCTTTACTCTTCGCGGGACATACGTCCACACAAACGCCGCATCCGGTGCAGTCCTCGGGTGCAACCTGAATGGTCATCTTCTTTCCGGGGAGGTCGCGTCCGCGCCAGTCCTTGGAAGGGAACCGTGCCGGCGCGGTCTCCAGCGCCTCGGGGTCGTAGACCTTCATGCGGATGGCGGCGTGAGGGCAGACCATCGCGCACTTTGCACAATCGATGCAGATATCGGCATCCCAGATCGGGATTTCCTCGGCAATCGAGCGCTTTTCCCACCGGGTGGTACCGGTCGGGAACGTTCCGTCGATTGGTAGGGCGCTGACCGGGAGAAGATCACCTTTGCCTTCCATCATCAGGCCGGTGACCCGCTGAACAAAGTCCGGGGCGTACTCGGGAATCAGCTTGTGGCCGTTGGTCTTGGCGGTGACCGCAGCCGGCACTTCGACCTTGTGCAGAGCCGCCAGGGCACCGTCGACCGCCGCATAGTTCTTCTGGAGAACGCTGTCTCCGAATTTGCCGTAGCTCTTGGCGATGGCCTCTTTGATCTCTCCGATCGCCTCATCGCGGGGCAGAATTCCGGACAGGGCGAAAAAGCAGGTTTGCAGGACCGTGTTGATGCGCCCCGCCAGTCCGGCTTCGCCTGCCACCTTGCCTCCATCGACCACGTAAAACTCGAGGCCTTTGGAGATAATCTGCTGCTGTGTACCGGCAGGGATGTGATCCCAGACTTCTTCCGGGCCGAAGTGGCTGTTGAGGAGGAACGTTGCACCTTGTTCGGCCTTTTCGAGCACGTCCATCTTCTCAAGGAAGTTGAACTGATGGCACGCTACGAAGTTGGCGCTCTTGATCTCGTACGTCGAGCGGATCGGCTCCTTGCTGAACCGGAGGTGGGAGACCGTGATGGCACCCGACTTCTTCGAGTCGTATACGAAGTGGCCTTGTGCGAAGAGGGGCGTGTTCTCGCCGATGATCTTGACCGAGTTCTTGTTGGCTCCGACCGTGCCGTCGGCCCCTAGCCCGTAAAACACCGCCCGGGTACCCGTCTCAGACTCGGTCGAGAACTCCTCGTCGTAGGGCAGACTGGTGTGGGTCACGTCGTCGACGATGCCGATGGTGAAATGGTTCTTCGGTTCCGGCTTCTCCAGCTCGGCGAAGATGCCGGCGACCATCGCCGGAGTGAATTCTTTGGAAGAGAGCGCATAGCGGCCACCGATCACGCGGGGGAAAGCGTCCCAGGCCGTTCGTCCTGCCGCATGTTCCTCGGCGATGGTGGTGATGACGTCCTGGTAGAGCGGCTCTCCCGGTGCTCCAGGTTCCTTGGTCCGGTCGAGCACCACGATTGATTTGGTGGTGGCGGGCAAGGCGCCGATGAACCCGGCGGTGGAGAAGGGTCGGTACAGGCGCACCTTGACGACTCCGACTTTCTCACCTTTTCGGTTGAGAGCTTCGACCGTCTCTTCGACGGCTCCGACCCCGGATCCCATCAGCACGATCACTCGTTCGGCGTCGGCGGCCCCGTAGTAATCGAAAGGCCGGTAGGCGCGTCCGGTCAGCTTGGCGAATTTGTCCATGGTGGCCTGAACAATGTCCGGGACCGCGTTGTAGTAGCTGTTGGCGGCTTCACGGGCCTGAAAGAAGACATCGGGGTTCTGAGCGGTGCCGCGAATGGCCGGCTGGTCGGGGCTCAGCCGGCGGGAGCGAAACTCCCTGACGAGTTCATCGTTGATGAGGGCGCGAATGGTTTCATCAGACAAGAGCTCGATTTTGTTGACTTCGTGAGAAGTGCGGAACCCGTCGAAGAAATGCATGAACGGGATCCGCGATTCCAGTGTGGCGGCGTGGGCGATCAAGGCGAGGTCGTGGGCCTCTTGAACCGACGATGAGGCAAGCATGGCGAATCCGGTCGAACGGGAGGCCATGACGTCGCTGTGGTCTCCGAAGATCGAGAGTGCGTGTGTGGCCACGGTGCGGGCGGCGATGTGGATGACGGCGGGAAGCAATTCGCCGGCAATCTTGAACATATTGGGGATCATCAGCAGCAGACCCTGGGAAGCCGTGAAAGTGGTGGTGAGAGCTCCAGCCTGCAAGGAACCGTGGACGGCTCCGGCCGCCCCGGCTTCGCTTTGCATCTCGATGACGGCGGGGACCTCTCCCCACAGGTTCTTACGTCCGGATGCCGACCAGGCGTCCGACAGCTCGCCCATTGGCGAGGCCGGGGTGATCGGGTAGATGGCGATGACGTCGTTGGTTTTGTGTGCCACGTAGGCGGCGGCTTCGTTGCCGTCGATCGTGGCTACTTTTTTCTCCACGGTTGTGCCTCCTCGAGGGTCAGGCCGGGCACCATGATGGCGCGACCCGCAGGACAAGGTTAGGGCAGGAAGTCCCCGCCCTATCCGCGATCGTCCCCAATGGCGCGAAAAACCCGCCGGCAAAGGCCGGCGGGTTAATCAGCTTTCTAGATGAATATGATCTGGCCGCCCTCAGAGAGCTCCATGAAGTCGTTGGCGCTGATGATGTCCTCAACGCCGTCCCACAGGTCGTCCTTGGTCAGACCGGTTGTGTTCTCCATCATGTCGAAGGTCAGCCGGCAGGCCCAGAACTTGGCGCCGGAGTCGTGCACCATCTGCATGAACTCGCGGTGCGGGGGAACGCCGAGTTTGTCCATTTCTTTGTTCATCATGCCCGAGGCGAACGCCGTCATGCCCGGCAGTCCGGCCAACATGTTGGACATGCCGATCTCGGTGCCGGGAACCTTCATGGAAGGGTTGGCGACCGGCGAGATCTTCAGTTTGTCCATCCGCTTGTCGATGATGGCGTCGAATCCCCAGAACGTGAAGAACACGTGGAGTTCGATTCCTTCGCTCGTTGCGGCATTTCCGAGCACCATGGCGGCGGTAGCCCATTCCATGGTTCCCTTGGAGACAATGATGCAGAGCTTGCGGTCGGTTGCTTCGTCTTCAAATTTCGGAGGCAAATGAATCTCCTTTCTTGAGGCAGAGCGGAGCTCTGACTACACGCATCCAACGGGCTTCTGCAGCCCGGAGATGTACGACATTTTCTTGGCGGGCTTCTTCGGGAAGAGCTGGTAAAGGTCCTTGGTCGGGACATTCGCCATGGTCGAGACCCGCCGCAGGGTGGCCGTCTGGCCTTCCGCGGCAAAATCTTCGCGTAGGAAGCGGATGACCTTCCAGTGACCTTCGGTCAACTCGTCGATGCCGATCTCCTTGGCGAGAGAGGGAGCCAGTTCCTCGCTCCACTCGCCCGGGTCCGTCATGAACCCTTCTTCGTCCACGTGGACTTCTACTCCACCTATCAACTCTGTAGCCATCGTGGCTTTCTCCTTTCGGTGTTGTCTACTTTTCTTGGTTGGACGCAGCCGGCGCTTCGCCCGAGAGCGAACGCAGGGTCATCAAAGCCTTGGCCATGCCGCGCTTGACGGCCGGTTCGCGCATCTGGCGAACCAGGGCGAACAGCGAGACATCTTTGGGGGGTTCCTGCTCTCGAACCGTCAACGCAGTTCTTCGCACGAGTCCCATGAGCTCCGGCTGGGTCATCTCTTTGACCGTCTGCAAAATGAGCCCGATGTTCTCGCCGAGGGACCTTACGTCCTCTTTGGTGAATGACTCTACGATCTCGTCGAAGATACCGAACGCTTCCTGGACGAATTCGAAATAGCCCTTGCGGTCGAACTCTTCGAGCTTCTCCATGAGCGAGAACACCGCACTGCGTCCGATCGGCGTGGCGTCGCGGACGAGTTCCATGACACTCTCGAGCTGATCGAGCATCATCTCGAGGTTCCTGGTGTTGCGCAGCATCCGTTTGGCCAGGTGGCCGAGATCGCCGAGATCAACGTATTCGTCTACCTCGTCGAGCTGCTTGACCACCATCTCGAACGCCTGGTTGGTGACCGGCCGCACGTCTTCGAGCAGTTCAACCCAGGCGTCGCGGCGCTGTTTTTGGACGGCGGCCTCATTGCTGAGGGTATCGATCTGAGCAGTCAGCGCATCGAGTTTCCGGTTGATGTCTTCGAGGGAGGCAGGAGCGAGGGTTTCGGTGTTCATCTTCCGGCGCTCCACTTGCCGGCCATGGACATCAGAGCCGGTACCGGCATCTCCTTGCCCTTGAGCAAGATGTTCCAGTACATCCAGCGGAACATGAGCTTGCCCCAGTGGTTCAACTCTGTTTCCTCGAGCAACGAGAAGGGTCCGATCCCCGGCAGCGGGTACTTGCCGGGCAGAGGCTCGGTGTCGTAGTTGAAATCAATGAGCAGGCCCTTGCCATGTCCCGATTCGATATAGCAGTTGGCATGTCCGTCAAACTGTTCGAGCATCTCCAACCCATCGATGTACCGGAGGAAGTTCTCTGTCCACAGTTCGACGGCGAAGTGAGCGACGGATCCGGCCTTCGAGGTCGGCAGGGCAGCAGCATCACCGAGAGCGAAGATGTTGTCATATTGCTTCGAAAGGAAGGTGTGCTTGTCGACGGGCACGTGACGCAGTTCGTCGCCCAAACCCGAGCGACCGACCACTTCAGCACCCATATTGAGCGGGACCGTGACCAGCAGGTCGTAATCGACCTCGTCTTCTGAGTAGGCGATGACCTTGTTGGCGTCCAGGTCGACTTGCTCGACGTTGAAATCCGCAACGAGGTTGATCTTCTTCTCTTCCAGCATCCCGCCCAACGCCTTTGAGGCGACAGGCTTGGTGAAAGCCCCCGGGAGGGGAGTCACGAACGTCAACTCGGTCGCATCACGCAACCCCTGTTCCTGGAGCCACCAGTCGGCCAGGAAGATGAACTCGAGCGGCGCCACCGGGCACTTGAACGGCATCTCGGTGATGTGCATTACGAGTTTCCCGCCCTTGAAGGTACGCAGTTGCTTCTCCAGCTTCATTGCGCCTTCGAGGGTGTAGAAGGTGTGGACATTGTCGGGGCCCTCGTCGCCGAGCGCTTCGAGACCGGGGGTTTCCTCCGGGGCAATCTGCGTCCCGGTGGCGATCACCAGGAAGTCGTAATCGAGCCAGCGGTCACCTTCGATCTTCACCCGGTTGTTGTCCGCCTCGATCTCTTCGATTTCGGCCTGGATCATCTCGACGCCTGGTGGGATGAAGTCGCGCTTTGGCTTCACGACGTCGTGACGGCCGTACATCCCGAAGGGGATGAAGAGGAACCCTGGCTGGTAATAGTGGGTCGGGTTCTGGTCGACGATGGTGATCTTCCAATCGTCGGCGTCGAGCCGGTGGCGCATTTTGTTGGCCACCATGGTGCCGGCAGTTCCGGCACCCAGGACCAGCAGCTTCTTCATTGTGTTGAGCTCCTTCTTAACTGGATGAAGCCCCAGCGAGCGCGGCGATGGCGTCGAGCTTGCTGAGGAGTTGTTTGCGTTCGTTGGTGACTTCCGAAAGGAATCTGGCGAGGCGGGGGAGAAGGGTCAGTACCCGTTCCCGCCCGTCGGCGTCGAGGTGGAAGACGTCTTCAAGGTGTTCGCGGACGAGGTCGGCGTCAACTTCGAATTCTGCGGCGATCTGCTCAACCTCTGCTTCGGTCGGCGGCCAGTTCGCCGGTGCGATGCCGCCGACGAGGATGATGCCCCGCAGTTCTGAACCGACTCGCAGGTAGCTGCGGGCGCACAGCAATCCCAGATGACTGGGCGCAAACCGGGGGACCATATCCAGGTCATGGGCCAACTCCCGCCAGCCGGCGACACATTGGTGAACTGCGCCCGGTTGTTCATTGACAAACTCGAAGAGGCCGCACTGATTGGACGGTGGGGCCATCGGTTCGCCATTCATATCGGTCACCACCACCATCACGCCGAGCATTTCACCGAACAGATCGCCGATCGACGTGATGTACTCGGCCGGGAGCAATCCGTTCAATGAGCCTCCATTGGCGGTGAGATCCGGGGAAGGCAAGTCAGCGGCGGGGCGCATGTTGCGGTCCTCGAGCCAGCGGTTGATCCGGTCGGCCGGAAAACGCCATTGCCGGCCGACCTTCATAGCGGGCAGCTGGCCGGATTCGGCCATGCGATAGATGGTGGAGCGATCGACGTGGAGTAGCTGCTGAAGATCCTTGGTGGTGAGCATGCTCATGGTGGTGCCTACTTCGGCTGCAACGTATGCAGACTGTGCATGTCCTGCACGTTAGATGGCTCTCTGCAGCTAACTATGGGGCCATAAGACCCTATCAGTGGGGACCAATGACCGGGCGAAGGACGGAAGGATCGGTGCTTGGTGGAGGAGCTAGCCGGTTCGGTACTTCGAGTCCGGGGGGAGCGGCAGTTCCTCGTACAGTTCGATACGGTTCCCGTCGAGATCGCGTATCCAACCGTGCTTGCCGCCCTCCCAGGCGATCCTTCCCTCTTCCACGTGAACACCTGCTGTTGAGAGGTGCCCGAGCGTGCTTTCGAGATCGGCCACTCGCAGATTGATCGTCAGGCCTCGCTGTTCTGGCGGAGCCAGAGTGGTGCCGGTCTGGTTGATGGCAAATACGGGGTTCTCTCGGATGTCGTTGGTCAGGACGTCGCGGGTTCGGTAGACGATGAAGAAGGAGCCACCGTCCGGGTGTTCCTCAAAATCGATATCGAGGTGACGCCGGTACCACTCAGCCAGCGCCGGGGCGTCGCTACTGTCCAGGAAGACCCCACCAATTCCCTCTACCGTGCCCATGTCCCTGCCTCCGTGGGTGTTTTGGCGTCCGACGCGCTCGAATATCGTGCAGGTTGAGCGCCAGAATCGATCTTAGAGGCGGCCGTTCTTCACTGTGAACCAATAGGTCCGGTTGAAGAGCCAGGTGGCGGCGTGCCAGAAACGATTGGGGCGCAATGGGCGAGGGGGGCGGTCGTAGTCGAATACGAGCACCGTTGCCTTACCGCCACCGACTTCAAACGGGCAGATGACGAGCCCTCGATAACGGGAGCGGACCGGATTCGGAACGCGCCCTTCCACCGCGGCCACGATCTGTTCGGCTACGCGGGGGCTTCGAAGTGCGCTGTAGACCCGTTCTTCGAGGTGGGGAGATTGCTGGCGTCGCCGACCACGTAGACGTCCTTCGCTGCGCGTACGGCCAGGGTGCGCGGATCTGCGGGAATCCATCCCTGATGGTTGCCGAGTCCCGACGAGACGGCGATGGGAGCGCCGCGGTTGGGCGGGATGCTCACGGCCAGATCGAAAGGTTCCTTTTCGCCTGTATCCGAGATGAGGAAGCCGCTTTCGACCTTTTGGACCGTGAAACCCAGTTGGGTCCGGATGTCGCTCTTGGTGAACAATCCTTCGACCATGCCGGCCACCGAGGCGATGGGGAATACGCGATCGAGCGGCGAGACGTACGTGATCCTCGTCTGATCCCTGACCCCGAGTTTGCGCAAGTATTCGTCGACGAGGAGGGTGAACTCGACCGGTGCGGGCGGGCACTTGAACGGCATGGGCGGGACGGACACCACCAGATTGCCCCCGGTGAAGTTCCGCAAGGCCTCCCGGAGACGCTCGGCCCCAGCCGATGAGTAGAAATCGTGTGTGGTGTGTCGCTGGCCGGGGATCTCGTCGCGGGCCAGGGTTGCGCCCGTGGCGATCACCAGATAGTCGAAGTCGAGATGATCTCCGCGTGTCAGTTCGACGCGACGATCGTCGACATTGATATGCGAGGCCTCATCGATGACCAGGCGAACTCCGCGGCGGAGGAGGGCTCTAGTGTCGCGCGCCAGCCACCGGGCGTTCGCTTTGTCCAATGCCACGTACAGCCAGCCGGGTTGGAAGACGTGCATACCGGTGGCGTCGACCAATGTTATGTAGGCGTTGGTGCGATCCAGTCGTTTGGCCAGGAGGTTGGCCGTCAGCAGCCCTCCGATTCCCCCACCCAAGACAACAATTCTGGCCGGCACTACGTCTCCTCTTGCCATGAGGCTAGTACCCGAATATCGACCAGGAACCAGCTGCCAGCTTCCAGCTCCAACTACCAGCGCCAGAAACCCTGTACAGGCAATCAATGACCAGCTGCCAAGTGCGAGCAACCAGTAGGAACACGTTGCGCCAGCCGAATCAGTTTTCGAGGCGCTCCAACGCCTTCTGCAGCCGGCCGCGTGCCTCGGAGGCGACATCCTGCAGCTCGGGATTGTTGGAGATATCGGCCATCAACTGAGGCTCGAGTGCCGCGATCACCGTTTCGTCACCTTTGACGTACACCACGACGTTGCAGGGAAGCAGCAATCCCAGATCTTCCTCAACTTCCAGACCGCGGTTGGCAAGCGGAGGGTTGCAGGCTCCAAGGATCTTGTACGGGGTGCGTTCCACACCCAGTTTCTCTTTTAGGGTCGCGGCCACATCGATTTCGGTGAGGATTCCGAAGCCCTCACTTGCCAGGCTTTCCCTGATGGCTGCTTCGGCATCTTCCATGGATCGGTTCGAGGTGACGACCATTCCGTAGCGAGTCTGTTTCACGAGTGACCTCCTGTCAGGCCAGGGTCATGAAGAGCTTCTCGAGCTCTTGCGGGGTGTATCCGGAAGCTGCCGCAGACTCTTCGTCGAGGAGGCAACTCTTGAGGTGGGCGGCGAGCATCTTGTACGCCACCCGATCGAGGGCCTTCGAGGCCGCCGCGATCTGCTGGACAATATCCCGGCATTCGCGTTCGGCTTCCACCATGCGGGCGATTCCCGCAACTTGCCCCTCGATCCGCCGCAGGCGCGGCATCACATCGGCGATGGTGGTTTCATCGAGCTGCATCGAGACCTCCTTGCATACCCTATGGGGTATATTACCCCGGGTGGAGCGGCACATACCGTGCGGCCGGCGTTGATTCACTTGCGGCACCCGGCTGGGCGGGTCGTTCGGTCACGAGGTGCCGGCGATCTGATCAGCTCCGACGTCTTCTAGAGTCGGTGTTTCATGACGACTCAGGAAACACCTGCCGCGATCAAAGCTTGGCATTCCGTTTCGGTGGCGCAGACAGAGATTGATCTCGACACCGACCTCGAATCGGGCCTCGAGGCGCGTGAAGCAGCCCGCCGGCTTGGAGAAGTGGGACCCAACGTCCTGCAAACTGAGGCGGGTCCGTCACGCCTGCGGCTCTTCCTGGGTCAGTTCGCCGATGCATTGATCTGGGTGCTGCTCGTGGCTGCCTTCATCAGCGGGGTCATCCTGAACGATTGGATCGACGCCGGGGTGATCCTGGCGATCGTCTTCATGAACGCCACCATCGGCTACACCCAGGAGAGCCGGGCGGAGGAAGCACTGGCGGCACTCAAGGAGATGACGGCCCCTGATGCCCGGGCCGTCCGGGACGGAGCGGAGCGAAGGATTCCGGCCGCGGACCTGGTCCCGGGCGATGTCGTATTGCTCGAGGCGGGTGACCTGGTTCCTGCCGACGGTCGTTTGGCGATAGCCGTTCATCTCAAAGTTGACGAGTCGCTGCTGACAGGCGAGTCGTTGCCGGTCGAGAAAGATGTTCGTGCTGTTGGCGAGTCGGCGTCTTTGGCCGACCGCACGTCGATGGTTTTCTCCGGCACTGCGGTATCGGCCGGACGAGCCCGGGTGATTGTTGCGGCCACCGGACGGGCTACCGCTATGGGCCAGATAGCAGAGCTCTTGAGCGAGGACGAGCCGCCGACGCCTCTGCAAGTGTCACTCGATAGGGTCGGCAAGCGGATCGGCATTCTGGCGCTAGGTATCGCGGCTCTCATCTTCGGATTGGGGATTCTCCAGGGTTTTGATGCACCCCTGATGTTCCTGACCGCAGTGGCTCTGGCGGTGGCTGCCATTCCTGAGGGTTTGCCGGCTGTGGTGACGATCACACTGGCTCGCGGCGTACAGCGAATGGCGAAAGAACACGCGATTGTGCGCCGTTTGCCCACGGTCGAATCGCTCGGCTCGGCCAGCGTCATCTGCACTGACAAGACGGGAACCCTGACTCAGAACAAGATCAGGGTGAATGAGATCGCCTTCACCGACAGTCGCCGGGTCCCGTCCGAGACCGACATCGCCGACGAACGGGTCCAGCGGTTTGCCCAGATCGCTGCCCTATGCAACGACGGGGAATTGGGGCCTGAGGGACCGCTGGGCGACCCGACCGAAACGGCGTTGCTCATAGCCCTGTCTAGCGACATGGGGATCGATCCGGCGCTCCTGCGAGCCCAGCATCCGCGTCTCGATGAGGCTGCTTTTGACAGCCGGCGCAAGCGGATGAGCACGTTCCACCGGTGGGGAGACGGGTATCTGCTGGCGACCAAAGGAGCTCCGGAGGTCGTATTGGACCGGGCGACCTCGGTAGCGTCCGAGATCGGTATCGAACCTCTCCACGAGGAGCGCCGTTCTTCGGCGATGGCAATTGCCACGTCTATGGCTGAACGGGGACTGCGCACCCTGGCCCTCGCCTATCGTGAACTTCCCGACCGGCCGGTGGACTTGGAAGCAGCTGAGGCCGACCTGGTCATCGTCGCCATCGTTGGGATGAGCGATGTTGTGCGCCCGGAAGCCGGACCGGCCGTAGCCGTAGCCCATGAGGCCGGGATACGGGTCGTGATGGTGACCGGAGATCATCCCGTCACGGCACAAGCTATCGGACGGGAGATCGGGATTCTCAGCAAGGCAGGGCGAGTCATGCCCGGCGATCAGCTGCGTGAGACATCGGAAGAGGCCCTGATCGCTCAGGTTGAGAGCAACGAGGTATACGCCCGGGTTGATCCGGTAGACAAGGTCAAGATCGTTCGGGCCTGGCAAGCCCGTGGCGAAATCGTTGCCATGACGGGTGATGGCGTCAACGACGCTCCCGCTCTGCGGGCTGCAGATATCGGTGTTGCCATGGGAAGCGGTACGGCCGTCACCCGGGAAGCGTCGGCGATGGTGCTCACCGACGACAACTTCGCAACGATTGTCAGTGCAGTGCGCGAAGGGCGCGCCATATTCGCCAACCTCAAGAAGGTCGTGTACTTCCTTCTGTCGTGCAACGCCAGCGAAGTCATCGTCATGTTGTTCGGCTTCTTGCTCTTCGGCGGCCTGGGCGAGCCGCTCTTGCCGACTCAATTGCTCTGGATCAATCTGATCACCGACGGGCTCCCGGCGATCGCTCTCGGTTTGGACCCGGCGGTGCCGGGGATCATGTCCCTGCCTCCGGATCGCGGTCGGGAGCTATTGGCCCCAACCCGGCTCCTGCGGATCCTGGGACAAGGTTCCATTCTGGCCGTGGCCACGCTGGCGGTCGCCGTCTACGGTCACTATCTGAAGGGTGCCGAGTGGGAGTACGTCCGGACGTTGATGTTCACCACGCTCGTGGCGGTGCAGTTGCTGCACGCCTTCAATGTTCGGGCCGAAGGACCGGGCGTGCGAGTGGTGGGCTTCGGTGGCAACCCCACCCTGCTGATAGCCGTCCTGGTGCCGGTCGTTTTGCAGCTGGGAGTGGTGTACACGTCGTTTGGCAATCGACTCTTTTCCACGGTGCCGATCGACGCGATTGAATGGCTGGTGATCATGGGTTTGACCGTCGCCAGTTTTCTGGTGGTGGCGGCCGCCGAACGTTTCATCGAGAAGCGGCGGTCGGCTGCAAACGGTAATAAATCCTGACCGACCTGCCGGGCCGGATCAGGCGGGCAGAATGACGCGAACGGTTGTGCCGAATCCCGCCCGGCTGGTTATCTCCGTCTCGCCGTTGGCGTCTCGCGCCCGGGCCCGCAGATTGTCGAGACCCATGCCACGGGCCACGGTTTCCGGCTCGAATCCGCGCCCCCGGTCCGCCACTGTTATCACCAGCCGATCGGCTCCCCGGTGCACGCTGACGGCAACCCTCCCGACACCTGAATGGCGGAGGGCGTTGCTGGTTGCTTCCCGGACCACCTGGACTACATCGCCGACAACCTCTGGAGGCAGGTCACTGATATCGCCGGTCACCTCGAGATCGATGCTTGCCTCATAGGGCTCGGCCAGCTGACCGGCCAGGTCCGCGAGCTCGCTCTTGAGGCTGCGGCGGGTCCAGACCGGCGGGCGGAGGTCGAAGATGAATTTGCGGAGCGAGGAGATTGCATCGTCGAGCCGCTGGACCGACTCCGTCAGGCTGCTCTTGACGGTGGGGTTCTCCACCTTCTGTCCTAGTGATTGCAGTGAGAGCCCGACGGCGAAGAGATCCTGGATGATGGCGTCGTGCAGGTCGCGGGCGATTCGCTCACGATCTTCGACTACCGCCGCGCGCCGAAGGCGCCCGTGCATTCGGGACGTGGCGATGGCCGATCCGGCGATAGCGGCCAGCGCCTCCACGAGAGCTTCGTCGTCACCTGTGAATCCTCCCGGCTTCTCGGTCAGATAGAGATTGCCGAATGTTTCTCCCCCGACCGTGACCGGCATGCCGAGGAAGGTCTCCATCGAGGGGTGATGGCGGGGGAACCCGACCGAATCGGGGTGATCGCCGATCCGCTCGATTCGAACCGTCTTTCCGACATTGGTGATTGTTCCCAGAAGACCGTGTCCCTGGGGCGGCGGGCCGATCGCCGCCGCAATTTCCTGGTCGATTCCGGCGTAAACGAACTGGATGAGTGCACCGTGTTCGCCCAACACCCCCAGTGCACCAAACTCGGCGCCGGTCAGGTCCATGCCGGTGTCGACCGCGGTGCGAAGCACGGCCGTGAGATCGGTCTGGCGGGTGACGGCGGCAGCCGCGGCGACCAGTTTCGCCAAGCGATCGGAGGGGATGATCGGCTGATGCATGGCGTCAGGCTAACCCGCGCCCGCGTTCACGGTGCATCGCCGGCTTCCGTCCTGCCGACAGGTAGCCTGAAGTTGGACCAGGAGGTCGATGCAGTTGCGCTTGTTGATAGTTGATGACCATGAGATTGTTCGCCAAGGCTTGATGGCCTTGCTCGACGCCGAGGAGGACATTGAGGTCGTTGGAGAGGCAGGCACGGCTGAGGAAGGCGTGCGCAGGGTCGGGTACGACTCTCCGGATGTCGTCGTTATGGATGTGCGGTTGCCGGATGCGACCGGTATCGAAGCCTGCCGCGAGATCCGATCGCGATGGCCAGATGTCAAGGTCCTCATGTTGACCTCCTTCGCAGACGAGGAAGCCCTGTTTGCTTCGATCGTGGCCGGTGCTTCAGGGTACGTCCTGAAACGCATCAAGGGTGATGAGCTGGTGGAAAGCGTTCGACGGGTCGGGCGTGGTGAATCGTTGCTTGACCCCACGATGACCGAACGTGTCTTTCGCAAGATCCGTGGCGAGGAACCGGACGATCCACTGCTGGCGCGTCTGTCACCTCAAGAGCGCAAGATCCTCGACCTCATTGCCGACGGCCTCACCAACCGGGAGATTGCCGATGAGATGTTCCTGGCCGAGAAGACGGTCAAGAACTACGTTTCGAATCTCTTGAGCAAGCTGGAAATGACTCGCAGAACCGAAGCGGCCGCATACGCGGCGCGTTTGGCGGCCCGCAAAGAACAGCAGTATCCACCCGAGCAATGGGGGGAGCCACAACCATGATCATTGTTGTCGGGATCGACGAATCTGAACCCAGCGAACGGGGATTGCGCAAAGCCATCGAGCTGGCAACCGGCCTGAAATCCGAATTGCATGTCATCCATGCCGTGCATATTCCGGGCACGCTTCTGGCTGTGCTGAATCAGGTGCCGGCCGACATCATCCAGTTGGAGCAAGCGCAGCGAGATTCCGTTTGGGCGGCCGCTGAGCCATTGCTGGCAGAAGCATCGGTCCGGATCAAACGGGTCGATTTGAACGGATATCCGGCCGACGCGCTGGTCGAGTACGCAGAAGGAGTAGGTGCCGACATGATCGTGATCGGTTCGCGCGACCGGGGTGAGCTGGCGGCCCTCTTCCTGGGCAGCACTAGCCACCGGATTCTGCACCTCGCGCACTGTGATGTGCTGGTCGTCAAAGGAGGGTAACGATGCGGGTGCTCGACATCATGAGCATCGATGTTCTGACTGCTTCTCCCGAAGACAGCCTCAAGGCGGCCGCCCGCCTGATGGTGGAGAAAGGTGTGAGCGGACTCCCGGTTGTTGATGCGGCCGGGAAACTTGTCGGCATCATCACCGAAGCGGACTTTCTGGAACGGGAAGCGGATCGCAGCCACGGGCGGCTGCTGGACGCTCTCATGCACAAGCCGGGCGCCGTTTCGGAAGCGGAGACGGTTGGCGAAGTGATGAGTACTCATCCGGTGATCATCTACCCGGAGGCCAGTGTCACCGAAGCCGCCCGGGTGATGTCCCATCACCATGTGAAACGGTTGCCGGTAGTCAACGATGAGGGAGAGCTGCAAGGCATCATCAGCCGCGGCGACGTGGTGACGGTGTTCACGCGGCCCGACGACGTCATAGAGGACGAGGTGCGGGAAGACATCATCGATCGAGTCTTGTTGCTTGACGGCGATTCGCTCGACGTGAAGGTGGCCGAAGGGATCGTCCGTCTTTCCGGGGTACTTCCCACGCGAACCGACAAGAGGCTTCTCGAAGAGATGGTGCGGAGGATCGACGGCGTCGTGAAGATGGAGAGCGACGTCACCTTCGAAGTCGACGACACCTAGCCGTCTTGCCCGTCCCCACTGCGCGTCACGATTGGCCGGGGCTTGCGACCGGACATGTCTTCCTTGCCCACGCCACCGGTTTCTGCAAAGAGGTCTGGGATCCGGTCGTCACCGAACTTCGCGGCCTGAGCTGGAGGGGATCGGTCACGGCGTGGGATGCGCCTGGACACGGCGGAACGCCGGCCCGGTCGGCACCCTTCGACTGGTGGGACACCGCCCGTGCTGCTCTCGAGGTCATCCGCCATTCCCCATCGGCGGGTCCAAGGTTGGGAGTTGGACATTCGATGGGCGGGGCGACGCTGGTCATGGCGGAACTTCTCGCCCCGGGAACGATGGAAGGGCTCATCCTCGTTGAACCGATCATGTTCCCGCCTCCGTTCGAGCGGATCGAAGCCAACCCGCTGGCGATCGGGGCGACCCGGCGCCGGTCCTCATTCGGCTCCGCCCGGGAGGCTTTGGAGCTCTTTGCTTCCAAAGCAGCTTTTGCGGGGTGGGACGAACGGGCCCTCCGAGCTTACGTGGAGGGCGGCCTCGTTGAGCGGGGCGGTCGATTCTGGCTTGCCTGCGAACCGGAACTCGAGGCCGATGCCTACCGGGCCGGAACCGCCCATGGCGCGTATGCGCGTCTGTCGGAGATCAAGTGTCCGGTCCTGATCCTCGCCGGGGATTCCTCGGACACCCATCCGGAGGCTTTCGCCGCCCACCTCTCCGCACTGGTTCCTGACGGGAGCCATCGCACCATTCCCGGTGCCGGTCACTTCCTCCCGATGGAACGCCCCGACCTCATTGCCGGACAGATCGCCGAAGCGTTTGAACGGCTCACCACCGACTGAGTGGTCGGATCAACGTAGAATGCCGGACCGTGCTCATTTCGTCTGCTGTGCTTGAAGAACTCGGGAAGCAACTTGCCGGTGACGGCCGCCAGATCAGGTTTGCTTCCGTGCCCGTTGGGGTTGATCCGCTCGACCTGGTCAGGGCCGGAGCAGCGCTATTTTCGACCGCCGGGTTTTTTGGACGGCCAGGGCAACTCGAGATTGGTGGGCTCGGCGTCGCCTGGCGGACGGTGGCTCCCTACGGCCACGATCGATTCGAGGCATTGGCTGCGTCGCTCGAGTGGATGGAAGGTACTAGTCCGCTACTGCGGGCGATGATCGGATTCTCGTTTGACCCGAATGGACCGCACCGTCCCGAGTGGGATGGGTTTACCTCGACCGCGGCTGTGGTGCCCATGGTGGCAGTCGTTTCCGAAGCCGGTTCGCAGCGACTGATGATCACGTTGCCGCCGGGACGCGCCGCCGGCGAGGTCCTGGCGACGCTGGCCGACCTCAAGGAGCAACCGCCTCCTTCTGGTACCCATGCTGCAGACCACGCAATCGAGTCACGTCCTGCTCCGACCGAGTGGGTAGAGACCGTGCGCGAGGCGGTCGCCGCCATCGGGCAGGGGAAGATGGACAAAGTGGTTCTGGCCCGCTCGGTGATCGTCCGCGCCGACGTGGCGGCCGATGCGTTCGATCTGGTCGGCAGGCTGCGTTCTGCGTATCCCGGCTGCTTTGCCTTTGGTTGGCAGGAGGCCGACGGTACGTTCGTAGGAGCTACGCCGGAGCTGCTCATCGAGCGGCGCGGGGAACAGGTGCGGTCCCAGCCGCTGGCCGGGTCTGCGCCGCGGGGAGAAGGGGAGGACGAGGATCGGGCGTTGGGGGAGCAACTCATGGCGAGCGAAAAGGACCGGCGGGAGCATGCGGTTGTCGTCGATGACATCGTCGCCAGGCTTGGGCCGACTACCGAACGGCTGACCGCTCCATCGACACCGAATCTCTTGAAGATGGCCAATGTTCAACATCTTGCCTCAGAAGTGGTCGGCGTCCTGGAGTCACCCCGATCGGTTATCGAGGTGGCCGGCGACCTCCACCCGACTCCGGCAGTTGCCGGTCTGCCTCTGGCCGAGGCTTTGGCCTTTGTCAACAAATCCGAGAGCATCGATCGCGGCTGGTATTCCGGCGGTATCGGTTGGACCGACTCCTCCGGCAACGGTCAGATCGCCGTGGCCCTCCGTTGTGCGCTGGTCAGGGGCGATACGGCACATCTCTATGCCGGCGCCGGGATTGTCACCGGTTCCCGTCCAGAAAGGGAATTGGAAGAGACTCGTCTGAAGTTCCGGCCCCTATTGAATCTGCTCACCGAGGCATAGGCGCCTACTAGGTCCCGGCTACTGCCTGCCAGGCCCGCTCGTGAATCGCCACGTTCTCGCTACGGTCGGTGCGGATTTCTATCAGCCGGGGATAGTCCGTGGTTGTCCCGATGAGATCCTTGAAAACTGCCTTATCCTCTACCAGGTGGTGTTCGATCCCGAACAGATCGGCTGCCGCCTGGAAGTCTGTCCCGTGGGGTGTGCCCAGCAATCGCTCGAAGTGTTCCGGGAAATCCGCCTGCGGCAGGAAGTGGAAGATCCCGCCGCCGTCGTTGTTGACGACGGTCACCGTGATCGGTAGCCGAAGCCGGGCAGCCGTTCCCAAGGCCGTGAGGTCGTGGAGCAGGGACAGGTCGCCACTCAAGACGACGACCGGGTCTCCTGCCGCGGCAGCACCGAGACTCGAGGAGATGAGACCGTCGATGCCGTTAGCACCACGATTGGACAGGATGCGCACGCGGCGGTCGATTGAGGGGAAGAACGCGTCGACATCGCGGATGGGCATCGAAGATCCGACATAGAGAGTGCTCCCATCAGGAATCGCTTCGGCGATGGCAGCAACGACGCCCGGTTCGCTCGGGAAGGTGAGCGAAGAGGCCAAGCCCGACCTGGCAGCCCGGTCGGCCTGCTGCCAGGCCGCGGCCCAGTCCGAGGGTGCGGGATCGATCTTCCCGGCCATCTGTTCGAGGAACGTGATCGGGTCGCTGCGGACCATTGTGGTCGCGCTCAATCCCGGGTCCCGCCACTCGCCCTCATCAACCACGATCTGGCGAATCTCTGGGTGATTGGCCATCCAGGTCGCGAGAGCCTTCGAGGTCGGCACGGCCCCGAACCGGATCACGGTCTCGGGGATGAGGTCGGTTTCCATCCGTCCGATCCTGGCCAGGGGGTCGCCTGTGGTGATGACGTGTTCCCGGTCGTGGTTGCCTGCCCGCAGTTGTGAGAGCGGATCGGCCACGATGGGCCAGGCGGTTGCTGCGGCCAGGGCCGTGGCTGCCTGCGGGAAACCGGGTCGATCGAGCGGTCCGGCGACAAGCAGGACCCGTGTCCCGGAGATTTGTCGGGCGATGTCTTGGGCGGCGGCCGGGTTGATTTCCAGTCGGCCCGGCAGGTAGGCGGGTGTCTGTACCCGCTCGCCCGGTTCTGTAGCGTCGCCGGGTACGACCACCGGAGCCAGGGGGTCGCGGAAGGGGAAGTTCAGGTGCACCGGACCGCTTGGCCGGTCGAGGGCCGTCGCCCATGCCCGGGCGGCGAGCGTCACCGGGTAGCGATTCAACTGTGGGTCTGGCAGGGCGGCGTCGTGAAACCACTTGGCTGCGGTCCCAAACAGGTTCAGTTGATCGATCGCTTGGGGAGCACCGACGTCGCGCATTTCCGGCGGTCGGTCGGCCGTGAGCAACAAGAGGGGCACTCGGGCGAGCCGGGCTTCGGTAGCGGCCGGATGCAGCTCGGCGGTCGCAGTGCCCGAGGTGGTAACCACGGCCACGGCAAGACTCGAGGTTAGGGCCAAACCGAGGGCGAAGAAGGCCGAAGAGCGCTCGTCGTGGTGGATCCAATCGGTGATCCCGGGATGATCGGCGAAGGCGAGCGCCAGAGGGCTGTTGCGCGAGCCGGGGGTGATGCACACATGGCGAAGTCCCAGGTCTGCCAAGGCCCCAACGAAAGCAGTGGTGAAGGCATAGTTGCGGTTGCTGCGCTCCATGAGCGGCCACAATACAACTCATGAGCGAAAGCGAACGATTGTGGGTGCGCCGTTTCGCCGGTGAATCGCCGCCCTTGGTTGCCCTGCACGGCTTCACGCAGACCGGCGCGATGTTTTCAGAGTTGGCCGGTTTGCTCGGCCGGGAAGTTATCGCTCCCGACCTCCCCGGTCATGGCCGCTCGGTGGGGGCTTCCGTTTCCTTCGCCTCGGCGGTGCGTGGCGTTGTTGAGGTCCTGGTCGGGTTGGACGATTCGGTACCGCTCGTCGGCTACTCACAGGGCGGACGGGTGGCGCTGGGCGCGGCTTTGGAAAGACCCGAGCTGGTATCGCATCTCGTTCTGGTTTCAGCGTCGGCCGGTATCGAGAAGGAGGTTGAGCGAGTGGAGCGGCGACGCTCCGACGCTGCCCTGGCTGAGGAGTTGCGAAGCGGAGGTTTGTCTTCGTTTCTGGATCGATGGCTGGGACAGCCCATGTTCGAGAGCCGGCGCCTGCGCGATGCGGATTGGCAGGCTGCCGACCTCGCTGCCCGATTCGAGAACACGGCCGACGGTCTGGCCGCGGCTTTGGTTGGAATGGGTCAGGGAGCTCAGCCCTATTTCGGCGAGCGGTTGAGCGAGTTGACCATGCCCGTTTTGGTGCTGGCAGGACGGTTCGATGCGAAATACGTTTCGATCGCAGCGGCCATGTCGCCGGCTGTGCCGGAAGCAACGCTGCACATCATTACGGACGCAGGACATGCACTGATCGCGGAGCAACCGAACGTGGTGGCCGCCCTGATCGGCCGGTTCCTGGCCTGACTGGCTCAAAGGACCTTTCCGCTATACGTGCTGGTCGACCAGGATGGGATTGCCGTCTGGATCAACCACAACGAAGCTGGCCGGGCCCGTCGTGTCGACGTCGGCTTCGGTCTGCAACTCGACTCCCGATTCCTGCAGTTGCTTCTGCAAGTCCCGAACGTCGGTGAATTCGTCGAGAGTTCCGGCGTGCTTGTCCCACCCTGGATTGAACGTAAGGATGTTTCTCTCGAACATGCCCTGGAACAACCCGATGGTGTGGTCTCCGTTACGGAGAATGAGCCAGTTCTGGGCCGCATCTCCGCCGGCGACGGCGAATCCAAATCTCTCGTAGAACTCCCTCGAGGCGGTCAGATCTTGTACGGCCAGGCTGATTGAAAACGCTCCCAAATCCATGGTTGTCACCAGTCTCGAGTCCACAGTGTGAGTTGAATTATCGTCGCCGGAGCTAGTGGACGTGCCCGGTGCGCGGATATCAGGGTCGTTCGTCAGGAGCCCGGGTGCCGGCCAGACACCTCACGACCGCTGAGACCGATGGCTCACGTCACCCCAGGCCGGCGCCGATAGCCAGAAGGATCCCTACGAGGAGCTGAAGTCTGGCAGTTCCTTTCAAAGCCCTGATCAGGGGTGGGCCCAGGGTCTCCCGATAGACCGCCCGCACGATGGGGATGGTGAGCGGAGCCGGAATCAGGGCCAACAGAGTCCAGCGCGGCGTCCACTCGAACACTGCAAAGATCAGGATTACCGTGAACGCTCCCCAGATCAGAGCGGCGAACAGCGCCTGTGTGCGGTCTCGCCCCAGGTAGACGGCCAGCGTGTTCTTCCCGGTTTCCCGGTCGGTGTCGATGTCACGGACGTTGTTGGCAACCAGGATCGCCGTCACCAGGAACCCGATCGGGATCGAGAGAAGCCAGGCATCGACCGGCGCCGTCATATCGTGGACGAACCGGGCCCCAACTGTGGCGACCACCCCGAAAAAGACAAAGACAAATGCCTCGCCGAGGCCGTGATAGCCGTAAGGCTTCGGTCCGCCGACATAACCGAGCATGGCCAGCAGTGAACTCAGGCCGATGGCGGCGATGATCCAACCGGCAATTGCGATCAGATAGACACCGGCGGCTACCGCTACGGCCACCACGAGCAGCGTGCCGGACCAGACCATGCGCTCCGAAAGCAAACCCGTTGCCACCACCCGGGTAGGTCCGATCCGCGCCTCGGTGTCGGCACCCTTGCGGGCATCGAAGATATCGTTGACGAAATTGGCGGCGATCTGAATCGCCACAGCTCCGATCAACGCAGCTCCGAACGCGTCCCAGCGGTAGGACGCGTCACCCCACGCCAGTCCACTACCTACCAGAACGGGCACTACTGCAGCCCACAGGGTGTGGGGCCGGGCGGCGATCCACCAGGGGCGGGCGCTGCTCATGGCCGGCTCAGAAATGCCAGGGGAAACCCGACCAATCCGGATCTCGTTTCTCCAGGAAAGCGTCGCGCCCTTCGGCCGCCTCCGTGGTCCCGTACGCCAGGCGGGTAGCTTCGCCGGCGAAGAGTTGCTGTCCGACCAGTCCATCGTCGGGCAGATTGAACGCATACTTCAGCATGCGCACTGCGGTCGGGCTCTTCCGGTTGATCTCCGCCGCCCACTCGAGGGCAACGGTTTCGAGATCGGCGTGGGGGACGGCCACATTGGCGGCGCCGATTGCCACCGCCTGTTCGGCCGAGTAATCGGATCCCAGGAAGAAGACCTCCCGCGCTTTCTTCTGGCCGACCTGGCGAGCCAGGAGCGCGGAGCCGTAGCCCCCGTCAAAGCTGGCCACATCGGCATCCGTCTGCTTGAACACAGCGTGTTCGCGGCTGGCAATAGTGAGGTCGCACACCACGTGGAGGCTGTGGCCGCCACCAACGGCCCAACCCGGAACCACTGCTATCACGACCTTGGGCATGAATCGGATTAGACGCTGAACCTCGAGAATGTGGAGACGGCCCAGGCGGCCGCGATCGATCCCTTCCTCACCCGCATACTTGTAACCGTCCGCTCCGCGGATCCTCTGATCGCCGCCGGAACAGAAGGCCCACCCTCCGTCTTTGGATGACGGTCCATTGCCGGTGAGCAGTACACAGCCAACGTCGCTGCTCATGCGGGCGTGGTCGAGAGCGGTGTAGATCTCATCGACGGTCTGGGGGCGAAAAGCGTTGCGGACCTCGGGCCGGTTGAAAGCTATCCGGACCGTTCCATGCTCGACTGCGCGGTGATAGGTGATGTCCTGGAAGTCGAATGCACCGACAACGTTCCATGCGGCAGCATCAAACAATTCGGAAACCTCAAACGTCGCCATAGGCTGCCTTTCCCTCACTAGCCCGGCCAGTACTGTAGTGACGCTGAAGGAAAGCAACTCATGCACGACTGGCTGACAGCGCGAGCGAAACAGGATCCATCCGGTCTGTGTCTGATCGCGGATGGCGATCGGGTCTCGTTTGCCGATCTCGACGAGCAGGTTGCTCGAGCGGCAGGCGCGCTGGTTGAAGCCGGAGTCAAGAACGGCTCCCGGGTTGCCCTGTGGGGAGCTCACGACCTGGCCACGATTCGGGCTATGTGGGCCGTCCCCCGGGCCGGGGCGGTGCTGCTGCCGCTGAATACCCGGCTGACGGAACGGGAAGCCGCCCATCAGGTGGTCGACGCAGCCGTCTCCCTCGTTCTGGGTCACAGCCGGCAACCGGCGCTTGGTATCCGATCCCTGGACCTCGACGAGCTGGCCGCCGGTCGCCCCTATCGAGGCGAACCCCCCCATGTCGACGCGCCGCATTCGGTCGTGTACACGTCCGGGACGGGGGGCGACCCGAAGGGCGTGATTCTCACCTGGGCAAATCTCGAGGCTGCTGCGGCTGCTTCGGCCGAAGTGCTCCATCACAGTCGTAAGGACCGGTGGCTGGCGGTCCTGCCGCTGTACCACGTCGGTGGGATGTCGATTCTCATTCGTTCTGCCCGCCAGGGCGGGGCGGTGGTGCTGGACGGGTTCGAGCCCGGCCGGGTGGCCGTTCACCTGCGGGAAGATCGCATCACCCTGGTTTCCCTGGTCCCAACCATGCTGTCCCGCCTTCTCGAGGTTGATCCGGGACCTTTCCCCGACTTACGAGCCGTTCTGCTCGGTGGTGGTCCGGTAGCCGAGTCTCTGCTAGCCCGGGCGGCAGCCGGCCGGGTTCCGGTGCTCTCAACGTACGGGCTCACAGAAGCTGCCTCCCAGGTGGCTACGGTGCCGTTGGCGGCGGCGCTGGCTCGCCATGGGTTTGTTGAGCCCGTCCCCGGGATGGAACTTCGCATTGTGGATGAGGCAGCCCGTGAGGTCCCGGTGGGTACGCCCGGTCTGGTGCAGATCCGGGGGACGGCGGTTTCACCCGGCTATCTGCACGATCGCCCGCGATCCCCCGGGACCTGGTTCGCCACCGGTGATCTGGGTCGCCTCGATGGCGACCACAGTCTCGAAATCCTCGGTCGGGCCGACGACATGATCATCACCGGTGGCGAGAATGTCTATCCGGTTGAGGTCGAGGCGGCCCTCGATGAGCACCCCCTCGTGGTTGAAGCGGCGGTTTTCGGAATGGACGACTCTGATTGGGGACAGATAGTTGCCGCCCTCGTCGTAGCGCCCGGCCTCGATGAGGGTGATCTCGATGGGTTTCTGCGGAACAGATTGGCAGGATTCAAGATTCCGACCCGATGGTCGTTTGTGTCGACGATTCCGCGTACCGGACTCGGCAAAGTCGACCGGGCTCGACTCAGGCAATCCGGCTGACCATCGGCCGGTGGGCCGGTACGCTGACAGCGTGGATGATCTAGCGGTGAACGGATATCGAATCCCTGCCCGGGATCTGGAGTGGAAGTTCGATCCATCGGGTGGCCCCGGCGGGCAGCATGCCAACCGGGCGAGCAGCCGGGTGGAGGTGAGCTTCGACTTGCAGTCGTCTGGCGTATTCTCCGCCGAATTGCGCGACCGCATGGTGGCGAGGCTCGGCGAAAGGGCGCCACGCGGGATCGTCCGGGTCGTGGCTGCCGATTCCCGATCCCAATGGCGGAACCGCCAGGTGGCCCGCCGGCGTTTGGCTACGCTGCTGGAAGAAGCCATGCGCCGACCCAAACAACGTCGCCCGACCAAACCCGGTCGGGCCGCCCGGGAGCGGCGCCTCGAAGACAAACGTCACCGCTCACAAAAGAAGGCCGGGCGCCGTCCGCCCGAGATCGAATGAAATCCGGGAAGGCTTGACCGTGACTGATCGCATTGTTGTCGTCGCCAACCGATTGCCGCTTCGCCGGACCGAAGCTGGTTGGGAAACCAGTCCCGGAGGCCTGGTCAGCGCCGTCGCTCCGTTCCTGCAGGAACGAGGGGGGAGCTGGGTCGGGTGGACGGGAGCCGCCGACGATGCTCCTGAGCCTTTTGTGCACGAAGGCATTGAGCAAAGGCCGGTGCGGCTGTCTCAGGCGGAAATCGACGACTTCTATCTGGGTTTTTCCAACGCGACCATCTGGCCTCTCTACCACGATGCGATTCGCCCCCCGGAATTCCACCGGCACTGGTGGCATCCGTATGTTGCGGTCAATCGTCTGTTTGCCGAGCAGGCAGCGGAAACGCTCCAACCGGGTGATCTGGCCTGGGTCCACGACTACCAGCTCCAGTTGGTGCCGGCGATGCTGCGTCGCCTGCGACCGGACGTGCGCATCGGCTTCTTTCTTCATATTCCTTTCCCACCGGTCGAGATCCTGGCCCGGATGCCGTGGCGCCGCGAGATCCTGGAAGGTCTGATGGGGGCCGATGTGCTTGCCTTTCAGACCCGGCTGGGGCGTCACAATTTCGGGCGGGCCGTCCGCCGTTTCCTGGGCGGCGAGGGCACTACCCGCTGGATGCGAGCCGGCGAGCGGAGTGTTCGTCTCATGTCGGCTCCGATCTCGATCGACCGGCAGCGGTACGCCGAGCTGGCGGCGTCGCCGGCGGTCGGAGCCCGGGTAGCTGCCCTACGCCGGGAACTCGGCGCCGATCGGAAAGTCGTCCTCGGTGTTGACCGCCTCGACTACACCAAGGGGATCGACGTACGACTGCGGGCCTACGACACCCTTCTGCGTCGCCACAAAGAACGAGCCAAGGACGTCCTGTTCCTCCAGGTGGCGGTACCGAGCCGGGAGGGGGTCGGTGACTACTCGGCCATGCGAGATGAGGTTGAGGGTCTGGTCGGGCGGATCAACGGTGCCCACGGTGAGCTCCACCATGTCCCGGTGCACTATCGGTACGGAACCCTCGAACCAGAGGAGTTGGTTGCCTACTACCGGATGGCCGACATCCTCTGTGTGACCCCGTTGCGCGACGGCATGAACCTCGTGGCGAAAGAGTACGTTGCCTCCCGCCCGGGCGACAACGGAGTGCTGGTGTTGAGCGAGTTCGCCGGAGCTGCTCAAGAACTGCGTCAGGCTTTGCTGGTAAACCCGTACGACGTTGATGGGGTGGCCGAGGCACTGTGGCGGGCTTTGCATCTTCCACCCGCCGAAGAGCGGTCGAGGATGCGGGCCATGCGGCGACAAGTTCAAAGACATGACGTGTACCGGTGGGCACGTGCCTGTATCGAGGCGATCCAGACGTGACGCTCGCAAAGGCGCTGGAGGCGGCCGCCGGTTCCCCGGTACTGCTGGTAGCCAGCGATTACGACGGTACATTGGCCCCGATCGTTGCCGACCCGGACCTGGCCTACCCGGATGAAAGGGCTCTGGCGGCCCTCGTTGCTCTGGCCGAACTGCCATACACCAACGCCGCCATTCTCTCCGGGCGCGACGCGGCGGTCTTGCTTCGCCTAACGGATAGTCCCGCCGGAATAGAACTAATCGGCAGCCATGGCGCTGAGCGGGCCGGTCTCGTACCGGATGTCGAGGCCAAGGCCATAGAAGACCTGACTCTTGCCTTGGCCCGGTTGGAGTCTCTCATTACTGAGTTTCCCGGTGCTCGCCTCGAGCAGAAACCGGCAGGGGTGGCGTTTCACTACCGGAACGTGGAACCGGAACTCCGTCCTTCCGCCGAGGCCGCAGCCCGGCGGGTAGGTGAAGACTATGCAACTCTGTCGACCTTGCCGGGCAAACGGGTGGTTGAGCTGACCGGATCGCGCGTCGACAAGGGCGATGCCCTGCGGGCGTTGCGGGAACAATCGGATGCGGGAGTGGTGGTGTTCATCGGGGATGACGTGACCGACGAGCATGCCTTTTCCGTTCTCGGCCGGTGCGACCTGGGTATCAAAGTCGGGGAGGGTGAAACGGTGGCGAGGTTCCGGCTGGACGACCAATCAGACGTCGCCGGAGTCCTCGAGTCTCTCCTCGCTCACCGCAGAAGCAGCCGGGTGATCGCCTAGCGCCTCGAGGATCCCCCGGGCCGGGATACGCGCCCAGGAGGGCCGGTTCAGGACTTCCCACTTCAACTCACGCGCCGCCTTTTCGAACATGAAGCCCTCCAGCAGGAACATCGTTGCGCTTTCCTCCGGAGGGAGCAGACCGGTGCCTGCCATTCCCTGCAAATACGTTCGAAGAAAGGCGGTGCTCACCCACCGGTACCATACGGATGCCCACGGCTCTAGCTCGGTGAGGCGCTCGGCCGGGATGGTTCCCATCTCGACCTGGTCGTAGAGGCTGGCCAGTGCGGCGTAGTGGAACGAGCGGATCAGGTCGGCGACATCCTTCAGCGGTGATTGTTTCAGGCGCCGTTCGCTCATCGGGCGGGTGGTGTCGCCGGCGAAATCAAAGAAGATGTAGTCGTTTCCGGTAGCCAGGATCTCGTCGAGCCGGTAGTCACCGTGCAAACGGATGCGTTTGGCGTCGATCTTGGCCGAGACGAGGCGGCGGAGGCGGCTGATCAGCTCCTCTTCGCGTCCGATCAGGAGCTCGACCTCGGTCCGGTCGTCTTCGGGCAGCCATTCGCACGCCGTCCGGGCTTGCGCAAAAGACTGACGGACTTCGGTGCGGAGGGACTGGTACAGCGATCGCAGCGACAGGGTCGTGTAGGGCTCGGGGCGGAAGTCGACATCCTGAAGGTCGGAGGCGAGCGCCCGGTGGAGCTCGGCCGTCCGCATTCCCAACCGTTCCGCCGACTGGATGTCGTGCTCGATCAACTCCGCCACGGCCGGAGGAGGAATACGCCGGGCAATGGCAAGAAGGTTGCCTGCCGGCAGCTCTGGTTCGTCGAGCTGATCCTCGGTCAGCACCGTCTCGAACAGTCGCCCCAACGAGTGGGTCAGACGGTCCCATGCGCTTCCTTCGTGGGGCACGTAACTCTGGATGATTCCCACGGTGGTGGCCCCGGTTCCTCTGCCCTGATACTCCAGGGAACCCAGGACGGCCGGGAGATTCTCGAAGGCGGTTCTTTCAGTGAGGAAACGCCTGATCTCGAGGTCGGGGTTGATTCCCGACTCGATACGGCGGAACAACTTGAGGGCCAGTTGATCGCCGAACATGATCGAGGTGTGCCCTTCACGGTTATCGGTTGAATGTGTTTCTAACTCATCAGGAGGAGCGGTAATGGGCGATCTCCCGGTGGTACCACTGCGGAGGGCTCCAACCTCGCCCGACAACTTCTTGCGGTCGCCTGCCAGTTTCACCAGCGCCGCAGCGAACTCGCGGGAAGTTGCGGCGTCGTGAACGACCCCGCCTCCGGCGTCTCCCTCGACCCGGCAGAGCACGGACTCGGGCCGGTTCTCCCAAATAGCGGCAGCTTCCTCACCAAACGCGAACCCGACGGCCATCAGATATTGCTGGGGCTCACCGTCCAGAAACTCGATTTCAATCAGGACCATGTACGTTTCGTCGATTACGCGGCGCAGGGGAAGGACGTCAATGAGCCGGGCTTGGCGCACCTTGCGTTCGCCTCCGTGATACCACAGGCGGTCCGGGATGTAGCGAGCGAGGAGCGCTTCGACATCGGCTCGCAGAGGATCCTGGAACGCCATCTCAGAACCACCGCGTAACTCCAATCGCTCCCGCTCACCCTCCCAGCGGGGAAGGTGGAGGTCGCCTGCGACCGGTTCGATGGCAAACCAGTAGAAGCTGTGAGGTGCGAGCGTGAGGAGGTAGGGCTGTTCTCCCACCGGCGGGAACAGGGTTCTTCCGAACAGTTCGAGCGGCCGGATTCCTCGGAACTCGGATAGGTCCAGTTCCACGTACTGGTTGTGACGGGCCAGGTTGGCAACCACCAGTACCGTCTCGTCCTCGGTGCGCCGCAGGAAGGCAAGCACCCGGCCGTTTTCGGGGTGGAGGAATTGGATAGATCCACGTCCAAAAACGGGGTGGCGGCGCCTGAGGGCCAGCATGCGTCTGGTCCACCACAGCAGGGAGTTCGGGTTGCGCTCTTGCCCCTCCACATTCACGGTCTCGAAGTGGTACTCAGAATCGATGACGACCGGCAGGTACAGCTGCTGCGGGTTGGCGTCCGAGAAACCAGCGTTGCGATCGTTGCTCCACTGCATCGGTGTGCGAACCCCATCCCGGTCACCGAGATAGATGTTGTCTCCCATGCCGATCTCGTCGCCGTAATAGAGAACGGGCGTCCCGGGCAGGGAGAGCAGGAGGGCGTTCATCAGTTCGGTCTGCCGGCGACTGTTGCCGAGCAGTGGTGCCAGGCGGCGTCGGATTCCCAGATTGATACGAGCCTGCCGGTTCTCGGCGTAGGTGCGGTACATGTAGTCGCGTTCTTCGTCGGTCACCATTTCGAGGGTCAGCTCGTCGTGGTTGCGGAGGAACAGAGCCCACTGCGATCCCGGCGGTATCTGGGGGGTCTGCTCCAGGATGTCGATGATGGGGAACCGGTCCTCCATTCGTACCGCCATGAACAGGCGAGGCATGACCGGGAAGTGAAAGGCCATGTGCGACTCATCGTCATCACCGAAGTAGGCCGCCGCGTCTTCTGGCCACTGGTTGGCCTCGGACAGCAGCATCCGGTCTTCGTAACGGGCGTCGATGTGGGCCCGCATCGCTTTGAGTTCTTCGTGGGTCTCCGGGAGGTTCTCGCACATGGTCCCGTCCCTCTCGAAGAGATAGGGAACCGCATCCAGCCGGACTCCGTCGACGCCCATGTCGAGCCAGTAGTCGAGTACCCGGTATATGGCTTTGCGGACGGCGGGGTTGTCGTAGTTCAGGTCCGGCTGGTGAGAGAAGAACCGGTGCCAGTAGTAGGCACGTGCCACCGGATCCCACGCCCAGTTGGAGGTTTCCGTGTCCGAGAAGATGATTCGCGCTTCGGGATACCGGTCCGGAGTGTCGTTCCAAACGTAAAAGTCGCGCTCAGTCGAACCCGGCTCGGCTTGCCTGGCGCGTTGGAACCACGGGTGCTGGTCTGAGGTGTGATTGACGACGAGTTCCGTGATGACTCGCAGGCCTCGTTTGTGAGCTTCGCGTAGAAATCGGCGGAAATCCCGGGTGGTTCCGTAGGCCGGATGGACCGAGTTGTAATCCGCGATGTCGTAGCCGTCGTCACGGCGCGGAGATGGGTAGAACGGGAGCAGCCAGATAGCGGTGATGCCGAGGTCCTGGAGGTAATCCAGCTTCTCCGTCAATCCCCGGAAATCGCCGGTCCCGTCTCCGTCGGAATCGCGGAAGGCCCGCACGTGGACCTCATAGATGATGGCGTCTTTGTACCAGTCGGCCGAGGCAGTCACAGACTTGATGCTAGGGCCGGAGCTCATCGGTGGTAACGATCTCATGACCGGCGTCGGTGAGAGCATGCACGGAATGCTGTTCTTCGCGGGCACGGATCAACAGATGATCGGTGTCATGGGTGGCAATAGTGAACACGCTGACCCGCGCCTCGGCCAGCGGGACGGTGAGCGCCGCCAGCACGCCGACTAGTGAAAAAGAGAGAGGCCCCTCGACTTCGAGCCACATCCAGGGTTCCGGACGAGGCAGGTCGGGTGGGATCAAACGGATCTCACAGACGATTGAGAGTTCCGAAGGGGTTCTTGTGATCGACAAGAACTCACCACCTTGAGCCCACGGAGGAACCGCGGTATCGGGCGGCAGCTTGACAATGGTCAATCGTGCGGAGTGTCGGATGAGTCGCATGACGGGTGAGGTTAGGTGATCGAGACCTACCCGCTCCCGAGTTGCTGCTGCAACACGGCGATCTCCTCGTCGAGGAGCGAATGCAAGCGTTCCAGTCGTTCCGGAGATGAGTCGGTACTCAGGAGGCGCTGAGCATCGAGCGGCGACAAGGGAGCCAGAGCGCACAGCTGATCAACTGCCACGTCATGTTCGTCGGACACCTCAAAAGCGGTGTCTCCCACGTCGTAACCCGCTTCGGACAGCAAAGCCAGCGCCCTGCGGAGCTTCACTTCGGTCTCGGCGATAGGCAGCTTGGAAGAAGGCATGGCTTGATCGCTCAGCTCACTGATCATGGCGATCGGATATGGATCGTCCGGGAGCCAGCGATTGACCTCCAACCGGCCGGTGCCGACGGCCAACACGAGACGATGACCCTCTTCGAGGTCGGCGATGCCGGCTATCCGCGCGATGGTGCCTATCTCAAAACGCACATCCCCGCCACCCACTTCAGAGCCCCGTTCGATCAGCACCACGCCGAACCTGCCATCGCCTGCAACGCAGTCGTCGACCAGCGTCTGGTAGCGGGGCTCAAACACTCGCAGGGGTAAAAGGGTATTGGGGAACAGTACGGATCCCAGCGGAAACATGGGCAGTTCGTAGGCCATGGGGCGAAATGCTACGCAGCCTCCGGATCTAGCTCGGTCCTTGAGACTCTCTGGCCAGTACCCGGAAGCGGACTCGTTTGCGCTCCTCGCCGTCGATGAGCACCCGGAAGGCGAATCCACCCGGTTTCGGGAACACGAGCCCGTTGAAGGTCATGGTGCGGACAAATCCAACGTCGCTGCCGTCGGGAAGTCCTGGCGGTCGCGCCACCCGGAAGTTCTGGACCGGTCGTCGCTCTCCGAAGAGGCTCTTGCCGTCCTCATCGACTAGATCGACCGACAGAGTGAGCTCCTCATCGGTCTTGGTCCATGGAACCCGGATCCTCAATCCGAGCCCGAGCGTGTGATGACGGGCGGGGAACTGGCGCACGAAGATGGTGTCCCATCCACCACCCAGCACGTAGATCTTGCCGGACGAGGCATGAACCCCATCGGCCAGAATTGCAAAGTCGATTTCGGGAGCGGGAAGCAGGTCGTCGGCCTGAAAGTCCATGCGCTCACTCTAGAAGGTCCCCGGCGTCCAGCCTCCAGCCCGCTTCGTTTCCGGTTCCCAGTTCCCAGACGCTGGTTGCCGGTTACTGGTTGCCGGCCGCTGGACTAGGTTCGGCGGCGTGGCTTCGGTGATCTCGATTGAGCATCTGCGCAAGACCTACGGATCCTTGGTGGCCGTAGACGATGTTTCCTTCGAAGTAGAAGAAGGCGAGATATTCGGATTGCTTGGGCCCAACGGGGCAGGCAAAACGACCTCCGTGGAATGTGCACAAGGTTTGCGCATCCCCGACGGTGGGGACATCCGGGTCCTCGGTCTCGATCCGCGCACGCAGGCCGCCCAACTGCGGCGGGAGGTTGGTTCACAGCTTCAGGAGTCGGCTCTACCGGGCCGCTTGAAGGTCTGGGAAGCGCTCGACCTCTTCGCGTCGCTCGTCCCCGGCGGGCCCGACTGGCGGGAGGTGATGGAGCGGTGGAGCTTGACCGACAAGGCCTCCGCGACGTTCTCCAGTTTGTCCGGCGGCCAACGTCAACGCCTGCTCGTCGCCCTGGCGGTCGTCAATGAGCCCCGCGTCGTGTTCCTCGATGAGATGACCACCGGGCTCGACCCCGCGGCTCGACGGGCGACCTGGCGACTGATCGAGGCCATACGGGACGGCGGAGCGACGCTGGTGCTGGTAACACATTTCATGGACGAGGCCGAGCAGCTCTGTGATCGGTTGGCCATCGTCGACGGGGGGCGCGTGGTTGCCACCGGCAGCCCGCAAGGCCTCATCGCCGAACATGGAGGCGAGCTGCTCATCCACTTCAGTACGGACCGGGCCGATGTGTCTTTCCTCGAGGCAGTCGAATCCGTGCATTCGGTTGCGCGGCGTGGCACGCATGTCACTGTTGGCGGCATCGGTCCGGCCCTGGCCCTCGTCGGTGCTGAGCTCGTCCAGCATGGGATTGTGCCGAACGACCTGCGGGTCCAACAGGCGACACTGGAGGACGTGTTCCTCAAGTTGACGGGACGCGGGCTGGAAGATTGAGAGTGCAGAACGGATGAAACCTTTGCTCAAGACCTCCTGGGTGGAAACCAAGCTCTTCTTGCGTGAGCCGGTGACCGTGTTGTTCACTTTTGCTCTGCCGTTGATGGTCCTGTACGTCCTTGGAGGTGTGTTCGGCAACGAGGCAGACTCAGGCGAGAACGGAGGATTTCTCGTTTACGGCGGGTACGGACCGACCAACTGGTACACCGCCGCCTATGTCGGCATGGCGATCGCCGGAGTAGCCCTGATCGGCGTGCCGGCCCACATTGCGGAATACCGGGAGCGGGGAGTGTTGCGGCGGCTACGGGCCTCCTCGGTGCCTCGCCCGGTTTTCTTGAGTTCGCAATTGGTGGTTGCTTTTCTCGTTTCCACGATTGGCAGCGCCCTGTTGCTGGCAGTGGCCTTTCCCACCACCGCGGTCGCGGCCCCGGAATCGGTCGGGCTCTTCCTGCTGGCATTTGTGCTCGGGACGCTCTGCTTTTCGGCGTTCGGGATCTTGCTGGGGACAGTGTTGCCTACCGCCCGGGCGGCTCAGTCGGCCGGTTTGCTGTTGTGGTTTCTCTTCATGTTCGTGTCGGGCTCCGGTCCACCACCCGAGGTGTTGCCGGAATCGCTCGCAACCATCGGCGACTACGCACCCCTGACGCCGGTAATCAAGATGCTGCAGGAGCCCTGGTTGAGTGGCGAATGGGCGATGGGCCAGTCGATAGCGGTGGTGGCACTCGGGGTCGGCTCGGCTGTCGCCGCATACTTCCTGTTCCGGTGGGAGTGACGCGGCCGTGCGGGTCGCAGTACTCAGTTGTCAGTCGGACGGCCTGCGCCGCCCTTTCAGTTGTCAGTCGTGACTGATAACTGATAACTGACCTATTTCTCCCCAAAGGCATAGAACCGGCCATCGCGGGACCCAACGTAGATCGTTCCCTTCCATACGGCCGGGGTGCTTTCGATGCAGCCGGAAGCATGGTCGTACTGCCATAGCCGGGCGGGCTCGGTCGGGTCCTTCAGGGAATAGGCTCTCAAACCACCACCGGTCTCACAATTGACCGAGACCAGCAGCGTGTTGTCGACGATGACGGGCGATGACCAGGCGTGAAAGCCGATCTCGTCCCGCCAGAGCACCTCTCCGGTCTCGGTGTCGACCGCCAGCAGCTCTCCTGGATGAGTGGATGCATAGATCATTCCGTCCCCGAGGGCCGGGGTGGCCCACAGTCCGCCGTCGCCGGCCCCGCGCGGCGGAACCGCAACTCCCCACAGGTAGGGATCGGTGGCGTATGGGTCGAGTTTGATCAACTGACCGAGCTCTTCGGAACGATCATTGAAGCGCTCGAGTTCGGCAGATATGTACAGCATGCCTTCGGCGTCGATGGTGATCGTGGCGTCCACGTCATCTCCCACCCAGTAGTCGAACACGACCGGGGCCTGCCCGGTGCCCAAACTCGACATGTCCAAACCGACGATCCGCCCCCCAGAGTTGGCGAAGTAGACCCGGTCTTCGAAGACGGCGGGCGAGTTTTCGATCGACACGTTCTTTCCGACCCGGCTGAGGAGTTCGTCGGTGTAGCCGGGCACCTCGACGAGGCGTTCGGGGTCAACCGTCGCGAGGCCATCGGCGTTGTAGCCGCGGTTGAGCTTGATGATGAAGAACCAGGAGTTCTCTCCGCCTTCGAGCATCAGATCGTCGAGTATCACTGGGTTGCTGTCCCAGTCGTTGTTCCAAATGCCCCGTACTGCCGACGCATCGAGATCCCAGAGCAACTCCGGCTCCGGGCGGTCCAGGGCGACGATACGGAGCTTGTTGTCCCGGGAACCGAAGTAGAGTAGGGGGAAACCGTCCGGGTCGAGGGACACCGAGCCCTTGATGATGTCGCCGGTGCTGAATGGTGGTCGGGTCGGCCGGCCGGTCGCACCATCGAGGAAGTGGACCTTTCGGTCGTAGGCCCCGAAGATGACTTCCGTTACCCCGTCCGCACGTTCGTATACAACCGGTTGTCCGGTCCACCCCGTCCCACACCAGACCGTGGCGGTTCCAGAGACGGAGGAGCTGCTGCACAGCGGATCCCCGGCGGGATAGCTCCACAGAATGCCGGGGTTGTTGGGGACCGGCGGTTCGCCGTAGTACGTGCGGGTGGGGTTGCCGCGAAACATGGTCAGCCCGTCGACCGAACCCCAGGGTCGTCCAACGGTCCATCCGGGGATCGTTCCCGGTGGCCGGGTGGGGGATGTGGTCGTTGTGGTCGGAGGGGTGGTAACCGTCGTGGTGGTCACCGGTGATGAGGGAGGAGCCACGGGAGTTGTGACGGGCGGCCCCTCAGGCGCGTCGAGACCGAGCCAAGAGCTGCACGACACCAGGGCCACCGATGCCGCGAGCAAAACCACTGCAGACCATCGCATGCGGATCAGTGTACGAAGAACCTGGTGCGAGAAGGGTGCAAGCTGGAGCCTTATCGGACCTAACCTGTGGGAATGGCGCTACCACGGATCATCGATCGCATCGGCGAGATGCCGGTGGTCAAATTCTGGGTCCGTTTCAGTGCCGCCGGTCCGGCCGTGCTGGCCGGTGCGATCGCTTACAACATCATTTTTGCTCTGGTACCGGGCGCCGTTGTGCTGCTCACTGCGGCTTCATTCTTTGGCAAGACCGCCGAAGCTCAAGCGGAAACGGTTCGGGTTATCTCACTGATCGCCCCGGTTGATGTTGCCGAGTTCATCGGCAGCGCTTTGGGCGATACTTCACGCATTGTCGACAATCGCGAGGGCGTGGTCATCGTCCTGGGCGCCGTCCTGGCTCTGTGGTTTGGGACTCGCGGGGTTCTCACCATCATGCGAGTCCTCACCCGGGTGGAGGGGATCGAGGAGGACCGGCCGTGGTGGGAAACCCGTCTGATCGCAGCGGGGCTCACGGTCGCGGTCGGCCTGGCGCTGGCCCTTTCGTCGGTTCTCATCATCGCCGGACGGGCCATCCGGGATTGGCTCCAGGAGATCACGCAGTTGGCCTGGCCGATCGACCTCTGGGCGGCGCTGCGGATCCCGGTCGCCTCGATCAGCGTTTTGGGTTTCTTCTGGTTGCTGTACCGCTTTGCCCCACCGCGTCGTCTGCCGGGCACGTGGTTGGCAGCATTGATGGCAACTGTAGGAATGGTCGGGTTCTCTCTCGGATTGCAGCAATACCTCAACACTGCCGGGGGTCTTGGAGCCACCTACGCGACGTTTGGAGCGGTCGCTCTGCTGCTCCTGTGGTTGTACGTCGTCTCCTACCTGATCATCGTTGCCGGCTCGGTGGCGGCGGCAACCGCCCGGCGCAGACAGCGCCGCCGCGCCGGGAACTCCGCGGATACAACCGAACAGATGAAGCTCGGACTCGAGACGCTCGAGCAAGAAGTCGTGATCAGGAGTCGGAGCGACAAGAAGTGACTGCAACCCTCGGGGATCCGGCGGTTCGGTCCGGGCTGAAGCTTCTGGGCCGCACCCTGCTCCAGTACCGGCGCGAATCCATCTTCAGTGTTGCCAGTGCACTGCTCTGGATGACGGTGGTGGTGATAACCCCGTACCTCACCAAACTCGTCATAGATCGCGCCATCGAAGGCAACCAGCGCGATCTGTTGCTGCCGCTGGTTGGACTAGTGGTGGCAGCCGGAGTGCTCAAGGCCTTGGGAATCGGCGGACGCCGATTCTTCGCTTTCTCCCTGTCCTATCGGGCGGAGACCGATCTCCGCAACAGGATCTTCGAGCATTTGCAGAGGCTGGCCTTCTCGTTTCATGATCGGGTGCCGACCGGAGAGCTGATGGCCCGCTCGTCGAGTGACCTCTCCCAGGTCCGATTGATCTTCGCAATGCTGCCCATCACGACCGCCAACCTGGTGATGTTCGTTGCGGTCGTGATCGTTCTGGTTGCGCTCGACCCGGTGCTCGGACTGTTGTCGGCGCTTACCGTGCCTGCCCTCTTGCTGCTCGCGAACCGCTACGCCCGCCGGGTTCTGAAGGTCTCCTGGGACGTTCAGCAGCGGCTGGCCGATCTATCGAACGTGGTGGAAGAAGTCGTGGCGGGAGTGCGGGTGGTCAAGTCTTACGGGCAAGAGGATCAGCAGGTGCAGCGGCTCGACCGGACTGCACAACGCATCTTCAGCCGCACCATGGACATGCTTCGGTTGCGATCGATCTACGTCCCGATGTTTGAGTTGATCCCGGCAGTCGCCACTGTGCTGGTCCTCTACGTGGGAGGCCGCCGGGTCGTCGATACCTCGATGACCCTTGGTGACTTCGTTGCGTTCACCCAGTACCTGGTCGCACTCCAATTCCCGCTGCGTATCACGGGGTGGTTCTTCGCCGAACTGCCGCGCGCCGCAGCGTCGGCGTCCCGGGTGACCGACCTGCTGAAGACGGCTCCCGATATCCGGGACTCACACGATGCGGTCACCCTTCCGGATGGTCCCGGCGAAATTCGGTTGTCGGCGGTTTCGTTCTCATATCCAGAAGGACCACCCGTACTCGACGGCGTCGACCTCCACATTCCCGGTGGATCGTCCGTGGCGCTGGTCGGCTCGACGGGCTCAGGCAAGACGACGCTCGCCTACCTGTTGCCACGGTTCTACGACCCGAGTGGCGGATCGGTGCGAATCGACGGCGTGGACATATCCCGCCTGCTGATAGATGAACTCCGCAACGAAGTGGCCGTCGTGTTCGAAGAGACCTTCTTGTTCTCCGCCACGATTGGCGAGAATATTGCCTTTGGAAACCCGGATGCCACGCCCGAGCAAGTCCGCCTGGCTGCCCGGCTGGCTCAGGCTCATGAGTTCATTGCCGACCTCGAGGACGGGTACGAGACCCTGGTAGGGGAGCGGGGCTACAGCCTTTCCGGTGGTCAGCGGCAGCGGATCGCGCTGGCTAGGGCAATCCTCCGGGACCCGCGAGTGCTCATTCTCGACGACGCTACGTCGTCTGTGGACGCCATAACGGAGGGAGAGATCAGGGCGGCGCTCCAGCACGTGATGGAAGGGCGAACCACCATCATCATCGCTCACCGGACTTCGACCCTCACCCTGGCCGACCGGGTCATTCTCCTCGACAACGGCCGGGTGCTCGCGTCGGGCCCGCACGAGGAACTCCTGGGGACCGTGCCCCGGTATCGGGAAATCCTGGCCGAGACAGGATTGTCGCCTGAGGTTGCATCATGATGTACGCCCGGTTTGGCGGCGACCACAAGGTGGAGCGGCCCCTCCGTCTCCTGCGCCGGGCAGGCGCATACGGGAGCGATCTCGCTGGTCCGGCCGTCGGCGCCATGGCGGCGACGATTGCTTCGACTGCAGCCAAGCTGGCCAGCCCGCTGGTGATCAGGTTCGGCGTCGATCAGGGAGTGATCGCCAAAGACGTGGGGGTGGTCACCACGGCTTCGCTGGTCCTCATGGCGGTTCTCGTCGTCCAGTACGTCACGCAAAGGGTTTCCATCTATTCGGTTGCCTGGGTCGCAGAACGGTATCTGCGGTCGATGCGGGTCCGGGTGTTCCGTCATCTCATCAACCTCGATATGGGCTTCTTCGGTCGATCGAAGACGGGCGTGCTGGTGGCGCGTATGACATCCGACATCGAGTCCCTGACCGAGTTTGCCAATCAAGGGGCCGTCTCGGTTGTCTCCAGCGTTCTCATGGTGACCGGGGTAACGGTCGCCATGTTCCTCGTCGATGTGACTTTGGCTTTTACGGTGCTTGCCTTGATGCCGCTGTTGATCGTCATGTCACTCGTCTTTCGCCGATATGCCGATCGTGCCTACCAGGCGATCAGGGAGCAGATCGGGCAGGTGCTCGGTGCTCTGCAGGAGGGTATCTCCGGGGTGCGGGTCGTCCAGGCCTACACCCAGGAGCGCCGCCAGGCTATCGAATTCGGCCGGGTCAACCAGCGGTACTTTGAAGCGAACCTGTCGGCGGCGAAAGCCATCGCGTCGTACTTCCCGGCCGTCGACCTGCTGGCCAGTCTGGGCATTGCCCTCATCCTGTTGGTCGGCGGTAGCCGGGTGCTCGACGAAGCAATGTCGTTTGGATCCCTGGTGGCATTTCTTCTCTACCTGGCCTACTTCTTTGAGCCGATCGTGCAGCTGTCCAACGTGTACAACCTCCTCCAGGCGGCGTTGGCAGCCCTCAGCAAGCTCTTCGGGATACTCGACACGAAGACGGCTGTGCCGGAGGTCGGGCAACCGGCCGAGCTGGAGGAACCGGTCTGCGGAGAAATCAGCTTCCGCGGCGTGACGTTCGGATACGACCCCGACACCCCGGTCCTCGAGGACATCAACCTCGACATCGTATGTGGAGAGCGCATAGCTGTTGTAGGAGAAACGGGCGGGGGGAAAAGCACGCTGGCCAAGCTGGCCGTCCGCTTCTACGACCCGACCCGCGGCACCGTCGCTATCGACGGGGTCGACGTCCGTGAGCTTTCGTTCACGTCGCTGCGGCGTCACGTAGCGCTCGTGCCGCAGGAGGGCTATTTGTTCGGTGGCACGCTGAGGGACAATCTCGCTTTCGCCCGGCCGGGCATTTCCGATGAGGAGATCTGGGCTGTGTGCACCACGGTCGGCATCGCCGATTGGGTTCGGAGCCTGCCCGAACGGCTCGACACCGAGGTTCGCGAACGAGGCTCCCGGCTCTCGTCGGGTGAACGCCAGTTGGTAGCCCTCACCCGCGCACTGATTGCCGATCCCGCTCTGATCGTGCTCGACGAAGCGACCAGCAACCTCGACCCCGAAACGGAAGCCCGGGTAGAGACGGCGCTCTCGGTGCTGCTCGAAGGGAGGACGGCAATGGTCATCGCCCACCGGCTGCAAACCGCGCAGCGCGCTGATCGAGTGGTCCTGATTGATAGCGGGAGGATCATCGAAGAAGGACCTCACGACGAGTTGGTAGCCCGGGGCGGCGCCTATGCCCGATTGTCGGACGTGTGGGAGGGCACCGAGGTCAGATCGTGAATCCGCTCTTCGGCATCTCCCCTGTGGCACTTGCCGGTGGTGATTACCACGCCGCAGACGGATAATGGGAGGAGAAAGGACGATCACCATGCAGTTCACACTTGAAGATGCTCAGAACATCGCCGATGCAATAGGGATCGAGTTCGACGATGTCGACTTCGACCTCGGGCAGTTTCACATGGGTTTGAACGTGGAACTTGAGCACGGCGCTCGCGATCCGGCCACCAACGTCACCGAAGACGATCCGGTCACCACCGGCAAGATTGCCCTGGCCCACCTCAACGAGTTCCCCGACTACTACAGCCGACTCGACGAACTCGAGGAAGCTGCCAAGCGGCATTGGGGACAGAGCTGAGGGTTCGCTAGGGGATGACCATCAGGCGCCCGGCAGAAGGCCGGTCGCCGGCGGCCTGTGCGATGATCACCTTGTCTGCTCCCTCCAGCGGGATTCTCTCCAGAACCGGTGGCTGCAGGGTTCCGTCGGCCAACCAGTCGAGAACCTGCTCGACGTCGCGCCGATGACTGCCGAACGAGCCCAGCAGTTCGTATTCATTGCGGGCCCACAACACGGGTGGCAGGGTTGTGAGCGGCTCCATACCGACCCCCACCGCAACCGCTCGTCCCCCTGGTCGTATTGACTTGATGGCGGCGTCGAGGGTTGCCGCCTTCCCGACGAATTCGATGGCCGCGTCGACGCCCCCGCCGGTGAGCAGTTTGGCCGCCCGCCCGATCGATGCTCCCGCCTCGACCAGGATCGTCTCGTCGGCCTGCAGGTGCCGGGCTCGCTCGAGAGCCCCGGGGTCGGAGTCGGCCACAATGACGGGGGCGGCGCCCCGGGCCCGGGCGATCTGGATGCCATACGAACCCAGCCCTCCGGCCCCGATGATGAGGACGGTCTCACCGGGCTCAACCCTGGCACGGCACGCCACTGCATGGAAGGCCGTGGCGCCGGCATCGACTGCCGTCGCGGCCACTTCGGCGCCCAGGGCGGTGGGGCGGGCCAGGACTGCGTTGCCCGGCACCACGACTCGTTCTGCCAGTCCGCCGTCGAAGTCGATGCCCGTCATGGCCAGGCGCTCGCAGATCATTTCCCGGTCGCTCCGGCAGGCAAGGCACGACCCGCAGGTGACTCCTGCTGCAACGACCACTTCATCGCCGATCGCCCAGGAGGGGTCGGCCGTTTCGATGATCCGCCCGGCGATCTCGTGTCCGAGAGTAATGGGGGTATGCCGGGTACGAGCAGACCCGTCGAGGAAATGGAGATCCGACCCGCAGACCCCGCAGGCCTCGACGCCGACGACCACCTCACCGGGTTCCATCGGGCGGAGATCGACACGTTCGGAACGGAGATCGCCGGGCCCGTGGAAGCGGAGCGACAGGACGGTCATGGGGCAACGATACGCCGCAGGCGGCGGCGATGCCGCCAACCTGTGGTTGCTGCCTAAAGGGTTTCGTCAGAAAGACGATGACCACTGGTAGTGGCATTTCTCTGCGATGGGAGTAGTTGATGAAGATGGTGAAGCGCTGGGGGGTAATGACGCTGGTGGCGTTGCTGGTGCTCGGGACGATGGGCTCCGCTCTGGCCGACGAGCCAACGACCGAGACAAACGAGCCCAAGCACGCATTTGATGTAGATACCTACATCGAAAAATACATTTGGGCAAGTCAACTCACTTCGATCGTCTTCTACTGGGTTGGTGAAGGCGCAACCTGCGAGGAAACTGAGGAGATCACACCCTCGGGCATCTTCTTTATTCCGGACCCCGATCCGGTACAAGACGATTGCACTCCGCCGACCCTGACCGGTCCCAACGGACAGCTCAACCACGGGTCAATGGTGTCCTCATTTGTGCATTGGCTCAAGGATGGAGGCCTGGAGGCCGCGCTCGCCGATGATCCGGACTTTGCTGAGGAATTCGGGGACTTGCCGAAAGGCCAGCTCGTGAAGATGTTCGCACACGAGGATTTCGGAAAAAAGGGTTCGCTGGATCCCGAAGGCAGCGTGGAAGGCGTTGACGACGACGGAGAAGACGGCGACGGGCACGGACCACCGCAATGGGTCAAGGACAAGAAAGCCGAGAAAGCCGCCGACAAGGCTGCCAAAGGCAAGAACAAGTAACCCAACAGCCATCTCATCGAGAGGGCGGCCGCAAGGCCGCCCTCGCTGCGCCTCTGGCAAGAGCTTCCATGCACGGATTTGTATATATCAACCGGTCACCGTATGGTCACCGGACCGGCCGGTCGGGTCGGGTTCCCTCAACAGGTACATAAATGGTTTTTCGACGCGTATTAACAAGCCTGGTGGCCGTCATCGCAATTGCGGTCACCGCGACGCCTCCGGCGGCCGCAGCCGATGATCTCACGATTCGGTTTCCCCAACTCGACGAGCAGACCGAGTTCGTCGACTCGTGGGGCCAAGCTCGATCGGGGGGACGAAGACACAAGGGCGCCGACCTGATGGGGAGCAAACTGGCCCCCGTCGTTGCGGTTCTGGACGGCGTTATCACGACGATGCGCAAGGGTGGTATCTCCGGCTATTACATCGTCATCGAGCACGAAGACGGTGTCACCTCGTGGTACATGCATCTCAACAACGACACCCCGGGAACCGATGACCGTCGTGGTGGGCTAGAACACGCATTTGCCGAAGGGCTTGCGGTCGGCGATGAGGTCGAGGCCGGGCAGATCATCGGGTACGTGGGTGATAGCGGCAACGCTGAATGGAGCGGCGCCCATACTCACTTCGAATTGCATATCGATGGGAGAGCCGTCAACCCGTTCCCATACCTGCGGGATGCATGGGACCGCTGGCAGCTCGAACTCGCCATCGAGCGGGGCGAGACGGACTTCAAATAGCCGAATTCACGGTTCGGGCAGCAGGGTTGCCCGGTCGTTGAGATCAGCCACCTCAAGAGCGATGTCCGGATCGGATCGGTCGTCAGGGGCGACCACTGCAATCTCCGGCACGGGCGCATTTTGAAAAGATGCGGGCGGGTTGCCGACCCAGATGGCCCGTTGCGCGCCCGAATCCACGATGGCGCTTACCCAGGTCTCCAGAACCCCGGGTGGGTCGGCTGCAAACGAGTACTGCCTGCCATCGAAAACCGATTGTTCGACGATTACGACTGTGAAGGCGTTGTACGCAGCCGCCCCTACGTGCGAGCCATCGGAAAGATCCCCGACCGCCACTTTGGCCCCCCGGCGCCGTAGCACCGCGGCCCGGTCCGGATCCGTGACAAAGGCACGGATCTCGCCGCCCCGCGACAGGAGCGCGGCAACGATGGCCTCGCCGAGGGGAGTATCCGCCCCAATTACGATCACCGGCATGGTGCGGAAGCTATCAGCATTTACGCGGGATGCGGATCCGCGGAATAGCCCACGACCCTAAGCTAATGAACCTTCAGTAGTAGTATTCCCTATCTCCGTAGTGCTAATTGAGGTGAGCAACGAAATGGCGACAGTCGATATTGACCTGGGTGCGTACAAACTCGGATGGAGCGACAAAGAAGACTATGTCTTCAAGCCCGAAAAGGGTTTGAACGAAGCCATTATCCGCCAGATGTCTGAGATGAAGGGCGAGCCCGACTGGATGCTCCAATTCAGGCTCAAGTCTTACAAACGGTGGCTGCGCAAACCCATCCCGCAGTGGGGCGGTGGCGGGTTGCTCAACGAGATCGACTTCGATGACATCTACTACTACATCAAGCCGACAGAGGGCCAGGCCAAGGATTGGGACATGGTGCCCGATTCGATCAAAGAGACCTACGAAAAGCTGGGTATCCCGCAAGCGGAGCGCAAATACTTGGCCGGCGTAACCGCCCAGTACGAATCCGAGGTCGTCTACCACAAGAACCGGGAGGACCTCGAGAAACTCGGTGTTCTGTTCACGGACATGGACACGGCTGTGCGGGAATATCCCGAGATCGTCAAGGAGTACTTCGGGACCATCATCCCGCCGAACGACAACAAGTTCGCGGCCCTCAACTCGGCGGTATGGTCGGGCGGATCATTCATCTACGTTCCTCCTGGCGTGCACCTCGACCAGCCTCTCCAGGCGTACTTCCGGATCAATGCCGAGAACATGGGCCAGTTCGAGCGGACGCTGATCATCGTGGACGAAGGGGCCTACTGCCATTACGTCGAGGGTTGTTCTGCACCCGTCTACTCAACCGACTCGCTCCACTCTGCAGTGGTTGAGATCGTTATCAAGAAGGGTGGACGCTGCCGGTACACGACCATTCAGAACTGGTCGAACAATGTGTACAACCTGGTCACCAAGCGGGCAGCCGCCTACGAGAACGCAACGATGGAGTGGGTGGACGGCAATCTGGGATCGAAGCTCACGATGAAATACCCGGCGGTATGGCTGCTCGAGCCGGGGGCTCACGGGGAGGTGCTCTCGATCGCGTTTGCCGGACCGGGCCAGCACCAGGACGCCGGGGCCAAGATCGTCCACGCCGCGTCCGACACGACCTCGACCATCACCTCGAAATCGATCTCCCGAGGGGGCGGCCGGGCCGGCTACCGCGGCCTCATTCGGGTGGAGCCGGGCGCCGAGAGAACCAAGTCGTTCGTGCGGTGCGATGCACTCATTCTCGACGACCACTCCCGCTCGGATACCTATCCGTATATGGAGATCGAAGAAGCCGACGCCCAGATCGGGCACGAGGCGACCGTTTCGAAGGTAGGGGAGGATCAGCTGTTCTACCTCATGAGCCGGGGACTGAGCGAAGAGGAAGCTACGTCGATGATCGTGGCCGGTTTCATCGAACCCATCGTCAAGGAGCTTCCGATGGAGTACGCCGTCGAGATGAACCGGCTGATCGAGCTCAATATGGTGGAGGCCGGAGCCATCGGATAGAAGGGCCAGATCCGCCACCTCGTCTCCGAGGGATCGCGACGGGCGTCGTGCGGAGCAAACCCTAGAGTCCCCTGCGCACCTAACACGGAGGATCATGAGCGATAGCAAGGTGGCGATCGTAACGGCTGCAGGCAAGGGGATGGGTGCCGCGATTGCTCGCGAATTGGCAGCCGACGGTTACGCCGTTTCTCTGCTTTCGGTATCAGAGGCAGCCGTGGAGCTGGCCGAAGAACTGGGCGGGCTCGGAATGAGCGGATCGGTCACGAACCCTGCCGATCTGGCCACCCTGGTGCAGCGGACCACCGACGCCTTCGGCCGGATCGATGCGATTGTCAACAACACCGGTCATCCACCCAAGGGACCGCTGCTCGAGATCTCCGACGAACAGTGGCATGCCGGCCTCGACCTGGCGGTACTCAATGTGGTGCGCATGGCCAGGCTGGTGACTCCCATCATGCGAGCAGCAGGTGGCGGAGCCATCGTCAACATCTCGACCTTTGCCGCCTATGAGCCGGATCCCGGTTTTCCCGTTTCGGCCAGCCTCCGGGCTGCCCTGGGGAGCTTCGCCAAGCTCTACGCCGATACCTACGCCGCCGACGGTATCCGCATGAACAACGTACTGCCCGGTTTCATCGAGAGCTATCCGGTCGATGAGAACACGGTGGCGAGGATCCCCATGGGCCGCTCCGGCACGGTGGAGGAGATCGCCAAGACCGTCGCGTTTCTTCTGTCGGACGGGGCCGGATACATCACGGGGCAGAACATCAAGGTCGACGGGGGCATCACCCGCTCCGTGTAGCGAGCTCCGCCACTCGACGGCATCGCGATTCAGCGTCGGGTTTGCGCTGGAACACCGATCAGACGACTGGCTCGGCACCGAGCGCCGATGTGATGCCATGAAGAGCGGGAGCCTCCCCGCTCTGTGTCCCGAGACGAAACTCGGGTTGTCATCACAATCGAGTGCGAGGAGGCTCTCAGATGACACGTTACGTGGGTGTGGATCTGCATCGGCGCCGTTCGGTGATTGTGGTCCTCGATGGGGACGGAACCGAGTTGTGGACGCATCGGATCGATAACAGTCCGGTGGCGTTGGGGTTGGAGATCGAGGAGGCCGGGCCTGACCCGGAGGTGGTGTTGGAGGCGACGTGGGGTTGGTATTGGGCGGCGGATGTGATTACCCAGGCAGGCGGGAACGTGCATTTGGCGCACCCGTTGGGGATTGCGGGGTTTGAGAACCGGCGGGTCAAGAACGACCGGATCGATGCCCGCCTATTGGCGGATCTGTTGCGGATGGGACGGCTACCGGAGGCGTGGATCGCCCCGGGGTCGGTGCGTGAGCAACGGGAGCTGGTCCGCTATCGCCGTAAACTGTCGCAGTTGCGGGCCGGCCTGAAAGCCCAGGTGCATTCGGTGTTGGGTAAAGAAGGCTTGCTGCCATCGCTCAACTATCTGTGGGGACCCGGCGGGACCCGGTGGTTGGATGAGACCGACATGGCGGAGGCCTATGAGACTCGGGTCCGGTCGCTGCGCCGGCTGATCAAGATCTACGACACGGAGATCACCAAACTTGATGCCCGCATAGCTCAAGAGTTCAAAGGCCACCCCGGCTACCAAGCAATCCAAGCCATCCACGGGGTGGGCCCCGTGTTCGGGGCGATCTTCTGCGCCGAGCTGGGTGACGCGACCCGCTTCAAATCGGCCAAACATGTCTGCTCGTGGGCCGGGTTGACCCCCCGCCACCGCGAGTCGGATGCCAAGGTGCAGCGAGGGTCGATAACCAAACAAGGTTCACCCCTGGTCCGCTGGGCCGCCATCGAGGCAGTATCAAAGAACCACGGTGACGACCCGATCAAGGACCTCTACCGGCGGGTTGCCGAACGGGGTGGCCGTAACAAAGCCAGAGTGGCAGCAGCCCGCAAAGTTCTCACGCTTGTCTACTACGGGTTACGTGACCACGAGATCCGGAGCCTCGCTCCGCCCGAGGCAGCGTGACTGGCGGACGCGGTCAGATGACTGCGAGCTCGAGATCGGCATGGCCCCCCACTGCGGGCGTGGCCGACTTATGTGATTGAGCCCAGCTCTGACCTAGGCCGAACAGCACCATGCCACCCCCCGGAACCGATCCGGGGGTGATGGCGGAGGCATGACCATGCACACCCCAGCGTGCTGCACACCGCACTAGCGGACTCGGTGCCGGCCACCGCAACCGTCAACAACCCAACCACTCCCACGACGGCCTCACCCGCCGCCGACCACCCGCGCCCCACACCCCCAAATCCACCAAAAAGGCCCTCTTGACAGGCCCCCACTCTTCAGGCATGCCGATCCCGGACAGTCGACGGAATGTCCGTTGATCCCCCGGAAATGGTGATCTGGGCTGTGCGGTGCCGTGGCGTTAGGGCTGGCGCAGCTGGGGCTTGTCGCTCAGTCGGAGCTTTCAATCACGATGTCATCAATAGGCCCTCGAGAGTTCTCGATGCAGCCTCGATGACCGCCGGTGCCGCTCGCCTCAACACCGACCGTGCCCTAAGGACGTCTCGATCCGGGGAAGCCCCCGACTCGATCGCCGATACGAAGAGGGAATGAATGACGAAGATCATCGAGCTATGAGAGGACCCATATGAGACCGCTACGCTGGTTGCTGGTCCACCCGGAATCCCCATGCAACGACGAGTCCTGCTTCTCAGCATTCTCCTGGTGGTCGCGGCCTGTGCGGGTCCGGACACCGCGACAACTGGCCCGCCGGAGCCAGCGGCGGTGGCCGGCATCTGGCTCGCCGAGTTTCGCGGCGTCTTAATCCAGTTCCGGATCGATCAGGAACCGGATCAGGATCCGACGGGCGTCCTCGACAGCCCCATGGAAGGGGTAACGGATCTACCGACCACGATCACCGCGGACGGGGCCAACGTGACAATCGAGATCCCAGATGCTGCCGTCGTGTTCGAGGCCACGGTAGAACCGGACTCCCTTTCGGGCATCTGGAAACAGGGCGGCGCCGAGGTGCCCATCGTCTTCACCCGGCAAGCAGAGCCCTTCGCGCTCGTCCGGCCTCAGGAGCCGCAGCCTCCCTTCCCTTACGAATCCGATGCGGTGCGGTTCGACAACGGCCCGATCACGTTGAGCGGCTCCCTCGTGATTCCCGAGGGAACTGGGCCGTTCCCGGTGGCGGTGTTGATCAGCGGTTCCGGGCAACACGATCGAGACGAGTCGACCCTGGGTCACAAACCGTTCCTGGTACTCGCGGACTGGCTTGCCCGCCAGGGCGTCGCAACCCTGCGCTACGACGATCGTGGTGTGGGCGAGTCGGGGGGCAATCCGGCGGGAGCCACCTCAGCCGACTTCGCTGAAGACGCGTTGGCCGCCGTCGTCTTTCTCGCCGATGATGAGCGGTTCTCGACCATCGGCTTGATCGGGCACAGCGAAGGAGGACTCATCGCACCCATGGTGGCAGCCCAGACCGACGTGGCCTTCACCGTGCTGCTCGCCGCACCGGGTTTGCCTGGAGCCGAAGTGCTGGCGAGGCAAACCGGAGACTTGATGCGCGCCGAGGGTGCCTCCAGTAGTGCAGTCGACTGGCGGGTCGGATGGGGAACGGAGGTCATTGCGCTCGCCGCATCGGACATGGACTCAGCCGACATTGCCGCTCAGATCCGTGGGGTCATGGCAGCAGCCGCCGCTGATGTCCCGCTGGGGTTCGAACAGTTGGTGAGCGACGCCGCAATCGAGGAGACGGTGGCCGCATTCACCGATCCGTGGTTGCGCTACTTCCTCGCCTACAACCCACAGCCTGCACTCGAGGCGCTGGCTATTCCGGTGCTGGCGCTAATCGGTGATCTCGACCAGCAGGTGTCGGCGGAGCTCAACATCCCGGCGCTCGAAGCGGCGCTTGCCGCCAACTCAGACTCCATGGTCACCGAACTCGACGGACTCAACCATTTGCTCCAGACAGCGATCACTGGTGCCTTATCTGAGTATGGGCAGATCGAAGAGACGTTTGCCCCGGAAGCGATGGAGCTGGTGTCACGCTGGATCCTGGAGCGCTTCTGACAGCGGGCGAGGAGATGACCCTCGGACTTCGACGATTGGCCTGCCGACACGACAGTTGGGCTCCATAGTGAGGAGGCGTTAGGACCACCCGACATATTCCTCGACAGCGAAGAAGCCATCATCGGGTCCGGAGGAGAAACCCGCCCATCACCGTCAGCGTCCGAGACAGCGCCCTGGAGAACAACGCCCGGAAACGAGATCCGCCGATGACAGCTACCTGGACATGCCGCTGGTGCACCCTCAACAAATCAGCGAGCCCTCCACAGCCGCCCAGATCACCCACCACCGAGCACATTGTCGAGCGCCCTCCAGCGAGAGATAACCGGCAATCGGCGCTAGCTCTCCCGTTATCTGGAAGTCGGCGAGGGAAGCGCCGGCATCTCGTCGCGACGTATTGGGCCGCGTTCGATTTCCGGGTTCGATCGACAATGGTGGAGTGTTGGGATCGGGTGTTGTCTTCGCAACTTCTAGACCAGCCGCGGGTCAGGGCGGGTCGTGGTTGTTGGGTGGGAGGAATCGTCGTCGTTGCGGAGGGCTGTCCGGGTCGATCCGGAAGCCTTGACGGTGGATGACCACGTGGTGATGGAACCAACATAAGGTGGTGAGGTTGACGGGGTCGTGAGTTCCTCCTTGCGACTTGGGCAGGATGTGGTGAGGTTGGAGCCGATAGCGGGACCGGCAACCGTCGGCGGTGCATGCGCCTCCATCGCGGTGGAGGATGAATCGTCTTAGCTTGGGCGAAATCGTTCGGGCGGTGGGTCCGACTGTGAGTGGCGTTCCGTCCTGCGCGGTCACGAGAATCTCGACTCGCCCGTCGCAAAGGACCTCTTCGAGGGTCAACGGTCCGACCCGGGGACCAACGTCGATCTCTGCGCCGGTCTGCCCGTTCGACCCGGCCGCTTCGTGGGCGTCAACGAAGATCGATACGACCGGCGCAGAGGAGGGAGTCTCAAGTTGGGACCCGTGGAGGGAGTCCTGGGCGATAGAGACCAGAGCATCGGCGCGACCTTGGGCCTGCGAGCAACGTCTCCCATTCGGCAGGGGTGGAAACTGATCGGCGCGGTGGATCAAAGCCTGCTCGATGATGCGACCGTCGCTACCGGGAAACTGACCCCACACCTTGTACGAGGTCTGATCCAGGGTGGGTTGGATGGACAGGAATCGTTCTCCGTACAACCGCTGTTCGTCCCGTCGACTAATCCGAACTTGGCGGGCCGTCATGCGGCGCAGCCCGGCCAGGTCCCATCCTCGTGACCGGGCGACGAAACCGGGTTCCGCTCCTGTCGCAACCAGCCGGGATTCTTCGACGACCCGCTCAAACGACACCGTCCCTTCTCCGAGTTCCTGTGCAAGGTCGGGTTGATCTATGAGTCGGCGAGCCGTCTCCACCAGCCGCTGGGCGGTATCGGCGGTCAAGTCCATGCGAGATGCGGCCCATTCTGCAAGGCTACGGGCGCCGTCCATCATGGGGACCTGGGCCAGGTCGAGAGCTTGGAGGGTGGCGACTTGGCGGGCGCGAAGCCGGGCGATGTGGGATTCGTCGCTGACCAGTAGCTGTTCGAGTTGGTCGATGGTTGTCTCTGCCGTTCTCATCCATCAAACATACCGTCTAGGTATGACAAAAAACGTTGAGCAACGCTGTCCGTCGTGGAACATGCACGAGCGTCATCGAGGTTTCGTGCCATCCAAGACTGCCCCATTCTGCACGGTCCCTCCCGGGGCGCCGCTCACCTGTGGTGCACCACCTCAACTCCTCGAGCGGGTCACGTTGTCCCTCGATGCACAGGAGACAGACCCCGGGGAGCAGGCGAACCTCCACCCTCAACCGACGCGACAGGTCTGCTGGCACCAAACCTCGGGGGACAATCCGGGCACGAGAACCCGCGAAGTACGGACGACTAGCGGCTTCCGAAGCCGACCACTGCGGCCAGGAAGAGGCCACCGACGACGGCATACACAGCCGAGTAGCCGGCCACTTCAACGACGGGTGGGAACTCGGCAGCACGCGCCAAAACGGTGGTGACTAGACCGCCGATGATGCCCATCAAGAGTGAACCAACGACGGAAGCTTTCCGTCCGGTGAGAATACCTCCCAACAAACCGCCTAAGGCGGCAGCAGCAACGATGATGAGCATGTTGGGGGTGAATTCAAAGTCCATGACGGCAGGTTACAGCAAGGACTCGAGATCGATGGAACATGAGGGGTGTCTGAGTTTCGAGATGGCTCTTCCCTCGATCTGTCGGACTCGCTCCCGGGTCAGGTTGAAGATCTTGCCGACATCCGACAGCGTCCGCGGTTCGCCTCCGTCGAGTCCGAACCGCATCATCAGGACCTGACGCTCGCCCTCCTCGAGGATCCGGAGAGCGTCGATCAAGTGGAGGCGCCGCATGACTGCGGCCGTGTGTCCGAACGGGTCCGGGGCGCTCTCGTCTTCCACGAAGTCCTGAAGTTCTGCATCTCCCTCTTCGCCTACGGGTCGGTCGAGGGACACGGTGTCGGAAGGGGCCGAGAGGGCCGCCTGAACCCGTTCGACGTCGAGTCCACTTGCCTCGGCAATCTCCGCCAGAGTCGGGGGCCGGCGAAGTTCCTCGGCCAGGGCCTGTTCTGTGTCCTGGACGGTCCTCACAACATCGACCATGTGGACGGGCAGTCGAATCGTGCGTGCTTGATTGCCGAGTCCCCGGGTGATGGCCTGGCGGATCCACCAGGTTGCGTATGTTGAGAACTTGAAACCCTTCCGCCAGTCGAATTTCTCGACTGCCCGGATCAAGCCAAGGTTTCCTTCTTGAATCAGGTCGAGGAGGTCGAGTCCGCGGCCTGCGTACCGTTTGGCTATGGAGATGACCAGGCGCAGATTGCAGCGGATGAACATCATCTTCGCTTCTTCGCCGGCATGGGCGAGTCGATAGAGCTTGGCCCGGTCCGTTGGGGTCAGCTCATCGCCTGATTCGAGCTTGTGCTGTGCTTTGCGGCCGGCCTCCATCGCCCGCGCCAATCGCACCTCGTCTTCGGCATCAAGCAAGGTGTGGGCAGAAACCTCTTCGAGATAAATGCCCACCGTGTCGTACATAGGGACTGAATCACGGCCGCGCTTGGGCAAGCTTCAACGTCTCCTGTCATTGCCAGCATTTGCAAGGTATCACGCCGGAGTGACACTGACAACGGAGAATCGATTCTTGCCGGTCGCCGGGACCCTTTCGGTTGTCGGTCAATTGCCCAAAATGAGTACCCTCTCGTGTTATGCACACCGGCCGGGTCCTTCGGAAGGCGACCAGCAGACCGCGTCTTGCCTTGTTTCTGGCGGGTTCGCTGGGTCTGAGCGCCTGTCTCAATACGTCGATGGTTGTCGTCGGAGAGACTCCCGTGCCACCGCCTCCACCACCTCCTTCTGTCTCCGTCACTGTGGTCGACGACACCGGTGAGTCGATGGTTGGGGCACAGGTCGATTTCCAAGGCGCCGTCACGGAGACCGACGGGGCCGGAATGGCGTCCACCGTCTGGAACGACGAGCCGATTCTGGTGGTTGCCGCCGCTCCGGGATTCCACGATGCAACGGCCTCCCTCGAAACCTTCAGCGACGATCCGGTGGTCCTAGCTCTTCAACCGGTGGTGCTCACCGGTCGGGTCACGGATCCGGAAGGCGATGGGATCGAGGGCGCCGCGGTGCAGCTGGGTGACGTGGGTACCACCAGTGGGGCCAACGGTTCCTTTCGTTTGGAACGGGTGCTTGCAGGGGAAGCGGTCGCAACGCGGCCGGCTTGGCTACCTGCCACCACAGCCTGGGATGGGTTGAGCGAGGCCCTGGACATCGTTCTCGAACCGCGGGTGGTGAAGGCCCTTCATGTCACCGGTTGGACGCCGCAGAATACCGAGGCGTGGAACGGGCTCCTGGAACTGGCCGACACGACCGAGATCAACGCGCTGGTCGTGGATCTGAAAGATGAGTCGGGGCGCGTGTACTACCAATCTGCGGTCCCTCTCGCTCGCCAGGTCGAAGCAACACGTGAGTTTTATCAGCTCGAGGAGCTCGTGGAGGAATTAGAACAACACGACCTCTACATGATTGGTCGACTGGTGACGTTTCAGGATCCTGTGGCTGCACGGGCCATGGTCGATCTGGCCATAACCAACGCGGACGGGACCCCGTTTGAGAAGAACGGCCAGTACTTCCTCGACCCGACCGATCCGGCCGCCCGGCAATATGCGCTCGACCTCGCCAAGGAGGCGTGCGAGGCCGGCGTCCATGAGATTCAGTTCGACTACGTCCGCTTCCCCGATGGTTTCGGGTCTTCGGTCAGGTTCGACGGAGGAGTCGCCTATCTGGGTGCATACAACGACCCGGTTGCGGGGGCCGCCCGGGTCGGGGTTATCGCCGCTTTCTTGCAGGAGGCTCGCAAGATGTTGAATCCGCTCGGATGTGCAGTGTCTGCGGACGTGTTCGCCATCATCCTGTCCGTACCCGACGATCAGGGTATCGGGCAAAGGACCGAGGATCTGTCCGGGTCGGTCGACGCCATCAGCCCCATGATCTACCCGGATCACTATTCGGATGGTTCTTTCGGCTTTGACAAGCCATTCGACAACCCGTTTGGTGTCATCGATGCGGCGCTGGCCGCCGGCATGCCTCGCTTGCAGTCGACCGCCATCATGCGCCCCTGGTTGGCCGACTACTACTACGGCCCTTCCGAGGTGCGGGCCGAAATCAACGCAGCGGAGAAGTACGGGGTCGGCTGGATGCTGTGGAACGCCAACAGCAACCATACGCCGGGTGCTCTCAAGCCGGAAAGCTCCGACGCCGCCGCCGATTGATCAGGGGCTACCGCTTCGGGGCGAACGCCGACCCCATGATTTCCGGGGTGAATGGCCCGACCGGCGTTCCGTCCGCCGCGTAGCGGTACAGAGCGGTCTGGAAGATGGCGTTCAGGGCAGACAGCACCACGGCAACACCGACTATCCACACAACTGCTACGGCCACCGAGATAGCCGCCACGGTGCCGTTGCCGCCCGCCACTGCCAGTCCAACAAGGGCGACTGCCGGAAGTACGGCCAGAAACCCGAGCAGCCCGAATCCAACCATCGCCACGACATTCTCGCCCCAGGTCCGCTTGAACAATTCTCCGGATCTGCGGATCGCATCCCGAACCGGAACGTCTTCGATAACCAGCACCGGGATCACGAGAAAGGTGACTAAACCCCAGGCGAGACCCGCCAGGGAAGCTGCGATGCGGCCGAAGATCCCTCCACGCTGTTCCAACGTCCGGAGCAGGATCGAAACGGTGGCCGATACCACCGCCCACGGGAAGATGCGTCCTGCCCTCTGTGAGGCTCCCCGCAGGGCGCTCCCGAGAGTGGGATCGCCGCCCTGCAATCGTTCATCGGCAGCCGCGACAAGGGCGGTGTTGAAGAAGATCGTCACGTAGGCGAGAGCCACGTAGGTGACGAAAGCGATGACGTAGGTCAGTGGGCTTTCCTGATCGACAACCAGAAGAGTAGGAATCAGGAAGGTGGCTGCCACAACGGCGCTTGCGACAAACGAGAGGATGGGAAGTAGAAGGAGTTCCTTGTCTGCTCGCAGGACCTCGAGCGAGGCTTTCGCCAGTTCAACGGTTCGTCCGATCTTGCCCATGGTTCCTCATTCCTCTATTGGTATGCCATTCTGCCGGAACCCGATCGGTTTTTCCGCCTTGTACGATTCGGCCGATGACGATTGCCTCATTACGCAAAGACCTGATCAACTGTCGGCAGTGTCCGCGGCTGGTCTCCTGGAGAGAGCAGGCCGGTCGCGACAAGCGTGCCGCCTACCGGGAGTGGGACTACTGGGCCAAACCGGTACCGGGATTCGGGGATCCGCAAGCGAGACTCCTCGTTGTCGGGCTGGCGCCTGCGGCGCACGGCGCTAATCGAACCGGTCGGATGTTCACCGGCGACCGATCGGGTGATTGGCTGTTCCGTTCGCTGCACCGCGCCGGTTTCGCCAACCAACCTGAATCACTCTCCCCGGACGACGGCCTGCGGCTCAGCGATGCATTCGTGAGTGCCATCGTGCGATGTGCTCCTCCCGACAACAAGCCCGACACGTTCGAAAAGGAGACGTGCCGGCAGTGGCTCGAGAGGGAATTCGACGAGCTCCAACGGGTGGAGGTGGTCGTTCCCCTCGGTGGTATGGCGTATGTACAGGTGCTGAGGATCCTCAACGCTCGCGGCGTGACGGTTCCGAAACCGCGCCCTCGCTTCGCGCACGGTCTGGAGATCCACCTGCAGCCCGCCGGTCCAGTGCTGGTGGCCTCGTACCACCCCAGTCAGCAGAACACGTTCACCGGCCGGCTCACCGAGGAGATGCTGGACTCGGTCTTCGAAAGAGCGAGAGAGCTCGTCGCAAGCGGGCGCTAGGTATAGGTAAAGGACAAGGGCGTTCCGTTTCTCCTATCTGCCCAGTGCTAATACCATGGTCCTTCATCACCCTCGAGGAGTTCTTTCGTGCCATCTCGCCCCGCTCTTCCGCTCCGGCCGGACTCTGTCGATCTGCTCGCAGACGGCGTCGCCGATTGGGTGACCGCCCGGCGGCGGCAGGCGTTGGCCTTCTTCGAGAAACTCGAGATGCCCACCTCTGCAGAGGAAGTCTGGCGATATGTGGACCTTCCTTTTCGCCTTCAGGACCTCACCCTGGCTCCGTCCCCGGGTGGAGGCATGGATGACACCGACGATATCGCCGCAGCGCTTGGATCCACCGCCGGGAGGGCGACCATTGTGGACGGCAGCGTCATTGACCTACAGGTCGAGGAGGAAGGGGTCGAGTTTGCGTCCATGGTGCAGATATTCTCGGGCCCGGAGAACGCCATCGCCGGCCTGATCGGCACAGGAATCGCAGCAGACCTCGACCTGTTCTCGGCAGCCCACCACGCTTTCTCCCACGACGGGGTGTTTCTTCGTATACCGGCCAATCGCCATGTCGAAAGACCTTTCTACATCGATGTGCAGGCAATCGCTGAGGGCACGGTGTCATTCCCGCACATCACGCTGGTGGTTGAACAGAATGCCGACGCAAGCGTCGTGATCGGGTTCCGATCGCCGGACGGGCGATCCCTGGTCGTGAATCCCCAGGTCGAGGCTTTTGTCCAGGACGGTGCGAGGCTCAAGCTCAGTACCGTGCAGCAGTTCGGATATGAGACCCATAGCGTCGCTCATCAGCGGGTTCTCATCGGTCGAGACGCGAGCGCTCGCTTGGGTGAGGTGGGCCTTGGCGGCCGGTTGGGGCGATTGCATCTCAGTCTCGACGTGGCCGGGCGCGGGGCTTCGACAGATCTGGTCGGCTTGTTCTTTGGAGAACAGCAGCAAACCCTCGACTACCGGCTCTTCATGAACCATCTGGGATCGAATACATCCTCGAACGTCTTTCTCAAGGGTGCAGTTGAGGACCAGGCCAACTCGGTGTTCACCGGTCTCGTGAAGATCGAAAAGGACGTCGCCAAGGTGAGCGCCTTTGAAACGAACCGCAATCTGGTCCTTTCGGAAGGCGCTTCGGCTCACTCGGTCCCCAATCTGGAGATTCTCAGCAACGATGTGATCTGCGGACACGGTTCCACCGTCGGGCCTCTGGAGGACGAGCCCCTCTACTACCTGATGAGCAGAGGTCTGTCCGAAGCAAGAGCCGCCCGTCTCCTGGTGCATGGGTTCTTCGAAGAAGTCATCAACCGGCTGCCCCATCCCGCTCTGGCCGTTCCGGTCCGGGCGGCGGTGAACCGGAAGTTCGTTGAAGCGCAGTTGGAAGGCAGGGTGTAATGGCCGATTGGACCAGGATCACGGACACCGCTTCGCTCCCGGAGGGGCGCGGTGTGCGAGTTGAGGCAGGCCGCCATTGCATTGCGGTTTTCCGGCTCGGCGACCAGGTGCTCGCCGTCGGAGACCAGTGCAGCCACGCCGAGGCTTCATTGTCAGAGGGGGAAGTCTTCGATTTTGAGATCGAATGCCCCCGTCACGGGGCCACGTTCGATCTGCGGACGGGCGAGCCACTGTCGCTTCCCGCCACGAAGCCCGTGCCTGTCTACCAAACCAAGACTGAGGGCGGCGATCTCTTCCTGCTCCTCGACGATCGGGAGGAATTGTGACCAGCGCAGCGTTATTGATACGAGATATCCGGGCGTCGGTGGGTGGGACCGCCATCCTCAAAGGCGTGGACCTGGAGGTTCCCTTTGGAGAATTCCACGCCATCATGGGGCCGAACGGCTCCGGCAAGTCGACACTGTGTCATGTGCTGACCGGCAAACAGGACTACACCGTCGAGGGTTCTGCCGAGTTGGGAGGCACGGAGCTCCTCGACAAGTCCGTTACGGATCGGGCCCGGCTCGGGCTCATGCAGGGTTTCCAGTATCCGGTCGAGATTGCCGGAGTTGGATTGCGGGAGTTCCTCGAGGAGATCGCAGACGAACGGGCCATACCCATCGAGCAGATAGAAGCTCGACTGGCAGCCATGGCCGGGGAATACGACATGGAGCCTTTCCTCGACCGGGCTGTGAACGTCGATCTGTCCGGCGGAGAGAAGAAGCGCTCTGAGATCTTTCAGATGGCGGTGCTCGCTCCCCGGGTGGCCATCCTCGACGAGATCGACTCAGGCCTCGATATCGACGCCGTCCGGGAGGTTGCCGAGGCGGTCGAGGCGATGCGCAGTCCCGATATGGCCGTGGTAATGATTACTCACTACAGCCGGATCCTCCGATATCTCACCCCCGATCGGATCCACGTGATGATGAATGGACGGATCGTCGAATCGGGTGGCCCGGAACTCGCCCACGAACTCGAAGATGGTGGCTACGAGGCACTGCGGGAACGGCTGGGGATCGAGGCCGTGGCGGCCCCGACCCTTGAGAAAGCCGCCTCGGAGTACTTCACCGACACGCCCTTCGATGTGTGAGCGATTACGAGACGCTATCAGCCGGGATCGTTAGCTCGAATGTTGGGTCGGTTGTTCGGGTGTAGACGAGGTCTCCACCCATGAGCCGCGCCAGAGTGCGTGATACCGCCAATCCGAGTCCCACTGATCCCGGTTGCGTGCCCGGCTCGTGTGCCGAGGTGTATGGCTCGAAAATCGATGCCGCCCGATCGAGAGGGACTCCCGCCCCGTCGTCTTGCACTGCCACCGTCACCCGGTGACCGTCCCGATAGCTGTGCACCGATACGTTGCTTCCTCCATACCGGGCAGCATTGGACAGAAGGTTCCGAATGATCTGACGGAATCGGAGGGGATCGCCCCAAAGGAACTCGGCCCCCGGTTCGATCTCGACCGTCGGCGGCGGGTTCCCCCCGGACACACAGTGTCCGGCTATGACGGCGTCGAGTTCGGCTCGAAGATCAATGCGGTTGCTTTGGAGGGTGAGTGTCCCGATGTCTGCGCGGGCTGCGACGAGCAGATCTTCGATGATGTCGGACAACTCCGAGCTCTGAGAAGCGATGAGGTCGACAATCTCGCGGGCGTCGGCGGTGTCATAGATGTTCCAGTTGTCGTGGAGCTCGTGTGACAACCCGACCACCGCCGTGAGTGGAGTCCGCAGTTCATGACTCACTGATGCCACGAACTGGTCTTTGGAGCGAATGACGTCCTCGAGGCGCTCTTTCAGGGCGGTCAGTTGAGAGAGGGAGTCCTCCAACCGACCGTTCTCCAGCGACACGCTGATCTGGTTCGCCAGGGTGTCGAGAAGAGGGACATCGTCTGCAACAAACGAGCTGATGTCGCCGACCCGATTGAAGACGATGATGACCCCGACCAGTCCTCCGGCGCCGGTCAAGGGAGCGACGAGGGCTTCTTTGATGAGGCCCCGATCGGACGGAGGAAGGCTGAGCGCCGATGCATCTTTCGCATTCAACAGCGTTGCCTTGCCCACTTCGGCCAGCCGTTCCCATGCTCCCGGGGCCAGGTCCGCAGGCTGCATGACATGCAGGCGACTCTCCGGCCCTACCGCCGTCCAGTACGTCTCCAGGCGGGTCCGTTCGGAGAAGAGGAGGATTTCGGTGTACTCGGCTTCGAGCATCCGGGTGGCGTCCCCGCAGGCGGCAACCAGGGCGGCTTCGATCTGAGGTGATCCGTGCAGCGATCGGGTGGCTTCGTAGAGGGATTCGAGCTTGGCACGCTCGTGGCGCTGCGACACATAGGCTCGATAGGCCAGAAAGAGAATGGCAGGTGGCATGAGTGCCAACCAGCTCGCTGAGGGTGCCGCCCACAGGAGGACCACAGCACTCACTGCCAGGCTTGCGTTCATGGAACCCGCCAGCGAACTGAGCGCCAGGACCTGAACGACATCCCGGCGGGGGACCTGTCCACCAGTCAGGCGGATGGCCAGATTGATGAGGAGGTCGGCGGCGATGGTTGCAACCAGGCTGGCGGCCACTGCTGCGAGCCATCCGATCACCCCGAGTGGATCACCCAGAGCGACAATCCCGCGGAAGACCGTCACGGCGAGCGCTCCTTGCAACCCGAACTGAGCAATATTGAAGGCGAACTTGACCGGGGGGAGTCTGCGGTGGAGGACGTAGACGGCTGCGATCCCAACGAGCTGGCCTAGCGCCAGATGGCCGGGCGAAGCGAAGAACAGGCCGAGAACGAGCGGGATTTCGCTCATGGAGAACGAGTGAGCATCATGGCGGAAGCGGAGATGCACGACCGCCAGCTCGGCTACATAGAAGCCGATGGCGAGAACCCACCAGGGCAGCAGGGGTGAGTTGCGCAGCACCGGGAGATCGATCACCGAGACCCAGATTGCGATTGCTATCGCAGCAATGAGCGCGGTAAGCCACCAAACCTTGGTGGGTCCGCGCATAGCTGGGGGAGAGCCGGTGAGCCGGCGCACCATCTGCGTCACATCATTCCTCTGATATCGCTGATGAGTTCTTCGGCGATTCTCCTCTGTGATGTATCGGCACAGCTGCGCCGGGTCTTGACCCGCGCACATAAGGGACTTAGGTCCCTGGGTCGGCTCTCGAATTGGGGCCTACGCTACGGGGAGCAAACACCGAGAGGAGCCGGCCGTGGATTATCGGATCGAACGCGACTCAATGGGCGAGGTGAAGGTACCCATCGCTGCCCTATACGGGGCGTCAACGCAGCGGGCGGTAGACAACTTCCCGGTGTCGGGACTCAAGATCGACCGCCGGATCATCTGGGCTTTCGGACTGCTCAAAGGCTCCGCGGCCGAGGTGTCGGAAGCCGACCGCCATGTCGATGCGGACAAAGCAGTTGCCGTCCGGCAGGCTGCCGACGAGGTCATGGCCGGCAGTCTCGACGATCAGTTCCCCGTCGATGTCTTCCAAACGGGTTCGGGAACTTCCAGCAACACCAATAGCAACGAAGTGATCGCCCATCGCGCTACCGAGCTGCTCGGCGGCGAGCCTGGTTCGAAACTCGTCCATCCCAACGACCACGTCAACTTCGGTCAATCTTCCAATGACACATTTCCCACAGCGATGCATGTCGCAGCCGTTGATGCACTGCACCAAGATTTGCTCCCCGCCCTGGCGAAGCTGGGCAAATCGCTGGAGGCCAAGGCCACCGAGTTCACCGATGTCGTCAAGTCGGGGCGAACCCATCTCATGGATGCGGTGCCCGTAACCCTGGGGCAAGAGTTCTCCGGCTATGCCGCACAGATTCGCAAGGCGGCCGAGAGAGTGGAGAAAGTGGTCCCCGAACTCGAAGAGCTCCCACTCGGCGGGACGGCCACCGGGACCGGAATCAATTGTCCCGAGGGTTATGCCGCCAAAGTCATTGCCGTGATGGCAGCGCGCACCGGATACGGGTTCTTCGAAGCGAATAATCACTTCGAAGCCCAGGCTTCCAAGGATGCCATTGTGAACGCCTCAGGAGCCTTGAAGACCGTTGCAGTCTCTCTGTTCAAGATTGCCAACGATCTGCGCTGGTTGTCCTCGGGCCCGGTGACGGCCATTGCCGAGATCAAACTCCCCGCGTTGCAGCCGGGTAGTTCGATCATGCCCGCCAAGGTGAATCCGGTGATTCCGGAGATGGCCATGCAGGTGGCCGCCCAGGTGATGGGAAATGACACGGCGGTTGCCTGGGGAGGAGCCAACGGCAACTTCGAGCTGAATGTGATGATGCCCATGATGGCCCGCAACCTGGGGGAGTCGATCTCCCTCCTGGCGTCCGCCTGCCGCCTCATGGCCGAAAAATGTGTCGACGGCATCGTTGCCGACGCCGCCCGGGCCCGGCATCTCCTCGAGAAGAACGTCATCGTCGTCACTGCCCTCAATCCTCATATCGGATATGACAACGGATCCGTAGCGGCCAAGGAAGCTTTTGCGAGCGGCCGAACGGTGCGCGAGGTAGTCCTGGAAAAGGGATGGATGACGGAAGCTGAAATCGACAAAGCGCTCGACCTGAAGCGTATGACCGAAGGGGGAGTCGGCTAGAAGAGTTGCCGGTATCGGTTGTGGGTGGTTACCGACGGCTCTTGAGTGCTTCTTCCAGCGTGGTCCAGGCCAGGTTGGCGCACTTGATTCGCACCGGAAACTTGCGGACTCCCTGCAGTGCCTCGAGATCACCGAGCACCGCCCCTGGTCGCCCGGGATCGAGCCCGGCTCCGGTCGCAGGTGCTTCGATGTCCATCATGGCTTTGAAGCTCGTGATGAGGCCGCCAACCTCTTCGAGCGTCTTGCCCTTGATGGCCTGACTCATCATCGAGGCCGAAGACTGGCTGATCGAGCATCCCTGCCCCTCAATGGCTACCTCGACTATCCGGTCATCCTCCAGGCGAAGGTCGAGGGTCAATTCGTCGCCGCACAACGGGTTGTTTCCCTCCGCATGAGCGTCGGGTTCGGTCAGGGTTCCGCGGTTGCGGGGGTTGCGGTTGTGGTCGAGGATCACCTCGCGGTACAGCTCTTCAATCGACATGGAAGACCCTTTGTACCTCGCGGAGACCGGTGATGAGCGCATCAACGTCTTCAGTGGTGTTGTACACGTGAAATGAAGCGCGAACCGTGGCCGGCACGCCGAGGGCTCGCGTGAGCGGTTTTGCGCAATGATGGCCGGCCCGGACGGCAATGCCTTCCTGATCGAGGATGGTTGCCACATCATGAGGGTGAATGTCTCCCAGCGCGAAGCTGATGACGCCTCCCCGCCGCGCCAGATCATCCGGACCAAACAGGCGGATGGCCGGCAATGTGGCAAATTGCTCGAGTGCGTATCCGGTGAGTATTTCGCCATGCGAGCGGACCGATTCCATGCCGATCTTTTCCAGATAGTCGACGGCGGCTCCAAGGCCGACCGCCTCGACTATGGGAGGGGTGCCCGCTTCGAACTTGTGGGGAACCGGTGCCCAGGTCGATTCGTCGAGCCGGACGTCGCTGATCATTTCTCCGCCACCCTCGAATGGCTCCATTTCTGCCAGCAACGACGGGCGGCCCCACAGCGCTCCGATGCCGGTAGGGCCCAGCATCTTGTGGCCCGAGAAGGCAACAAAATCGGCTCCCAGCGCCTGAACGTCGACCGGAGCGTGCGTGACCAGCTGGGAGGCGTCGACGACGACCAGCGCACCGCGATCTCGCGCCATAGCGGCCAGTTCGGCGACCGGTGGCATCGTTCCCGTTACGTTCGACATTCCGGTGAACGAGAACACCTTGACCCGGTCGTCCAGCAAATCGGGGAGGCGTTTGGCGTCCAGGTGGAAGCCGGCGGTCATGGGCAGATAGACGAGTTCGGCTCCGGTCCGGCGGGCGACCATTTGCCACGGAACGACGTTGGCATGGTGCTCCATCATGGTCAAGAGGATCTTGTCTCCGGCTTGGAGATGATCCATGCCCCATCCGAAGGCGACGGTGTTGAGAGCCGTCGTGGCCCCCCGGGTGAAGGCGACTTCTGATGGCGCAGCGGCGTTGATGAACCGAGCCACCTTGCTGCGCGCTTCTTCGTAGGCTGCTGTGGATTCCTCGGATAGCAGGTAGGCGCCCCGATGAACGTTTGCATAGTGGCTGCGATACATGGCATCCATGACGTCCAGCACCTGGGTCGGTTTCTGGCTAGACGCCGCCGAGTCGAGGAATACGAGGGGTTTCCCGTGGACCCGGCGTTCGAGCACCGGGAAATCCTGTCGCAGATGAGATAGGTCGGTCATCGAGGGGTCGCCATCATGCAGGGGCGCCGGCCCGGAATGCCTCGTAGCCCTCCTCTTCCAGGCGGACGGCTAGTTCGGGTCCTCCGGAGGTGAGCACGCGGCCATTCATGAAGATGTGGACCACGTCGGGAGTGATGTAGTCCAGCAGACGCTGGTAGTGGGTGATGATGAGGAATCCCCGGGCCGGGCCGGTCAGCTTGTTGACCCCGTCGGCCACGATCCGCAGAGCATCGATGTCGAGACCGGAGTCGGTTTCGTCCATGATCGCCAGTTCCGGTTCGAGGACGGCCATTTGCAGTACCTCGTTGCGCTTACGCTCGCCCCCGGAGAAGCCTTCATTCAGATACCGATCAGCGAAACTCGATTCCATTCCCAGCTCTTTCATGGCGTCCATCACCTTCAGGCGGAGTTCGAGCACGGTGTATTCGATGCCCGTGCGGTTGGAGAGAGCGGCTCGCAGGAAGTTGACTACCGAGACGCCGGGAATCTCCTCGGGATACTGAAACGCTAGAAACATGCCCAGGTTGGCACGATCGTTGGGCGGTGCAGCCGTAACGTCCTCGCCCTTATAGAGGATCCTTCCGGCGGTGACTTCGTAGTTGGCATTCCCCATGAGGACATTGGCCAGGGTCGACTTGCCGGACCCATTGGGACCCATGAGAGCCGCCACCTCTCCCCGCGCCACGGTGAGGTTGACGCCGCGCAGGATTTCCGTGTCGGCGACGCGAGCGTGAAGGTCTTCGATCTGCAGGAGGGGTGGTTGGTTTGCCATGATCACAGCCTAAATACACCACGAACATAGTGGAATTCCGGGCCGGTTGACGGCTGCGGTTTACGGGCTCCGAGCCTTCTCATCACCACCGCAGCCGGCAGGCCTACGACCGCAGTACCTCAAATGTCTGGTCGAGGCCCGTGAGATCGGAAAGATCGAGGTGCTGGACATAGAATTTGGTGACTCCTGCCAGCCGCAGCCCATCGAGCGCCTCGGCCACCCGGGACGGAGGACCGATGGGTATTCCATGCGATGCCCAGCGGCGCTCGAGCTCAGCGGGCTCATCGTTACGGGCAGCGGCCGCCGCCTCGAGTTTGCGTCGATAGTCCGCATCGTCGACGCCGATCAGCACCGGACCCATCACACTCATTGTGATCTGTTCGGGCCGGCGGCCGGCCTTCAGGGCGGCAGCCCGCACTTTGTCGATCTTCGGCGCGATCTCCGAGGGATCGGCCAGGAAATGGTTGTACTCGTCGGCGAAGGTTCCGGCCAGCCGGGGTGTTCGATCGGGTCCCTGGCCGCCGACGATGATGGGGATCGGGGATTCCGGGATGGGGCGGACGTCGGCCTCCAACTCGTAGTAGCGACCGGCAAAGGTTTGAGGTCCTTCGGCGAACGCAGCCCTCAGGTAGTGAAGCGCTTCTTCCAGGCGGCCGAACCGCTCGCTCCACGCCGGGAACGGCAACCCGAAGGCATCGTGTTCCAGATCCATCCAGCCGGTCCCAACTCCCAGATCCAGCCGTCCTGCCGACATCTGGTCGATCGTGGCTGCCATTTTCGCCACCACTGCGGGGTGGCGGAACGTGATGGGTGAGACGAGGACGCAGAGCCGGATGCGGGACGTCTCCCTCGCTAGTCCGGCCAGCACGGCGAAAGCATCGGTGGCTTCCGACGGAGGTCGGCGACTGGAGTAGTAATGATCGGAACGAGCGAAACTGACCAGTCCGCTCTGCTCTGCCCAGCGGGCGGCGGCCCGTTGCTCTTCGTACGTTCCCCCAACCTGCGGTTCGGTCATCAACGAGAATTCCACGCCCGCTCCCTTTTTGCGCTGAGACTAATCCCACTGCCCGGTCACAGGTCACCCGGCTGGATCCATGGTGCGAGCTTGGGTCAGTAGCATGACGGGCATGTCTCCTGAAACAGCTGTAATCGTTGGGGCACTTCTCCTCGCTGTGTTCCTCGTTGTCATCGCAGCCATGGTCTGGCAAGAGGCAAAGCGTCGATCTGCGGCCGGGCCGCTCATCTACTCGATAGATGATGCCGTTGCTTTTGCTCTCGAGAGTCTGGACGACGAGGTCCGTATCCGTCTTGGTCGGGCAGGTGTGCGACGCATACTCGAATGGGAGGTGCACTACCTGCAGGGCCTGGCAGACGGCAAGCGAGACCGGGAGGTGGCAGTCGTCGCAGGCGGGCACGCGGCCGCGGTCGAGTACATCGGTGAACAGATCGGGCGCCGTCACGGGATGAAATACGATGATGCAGACATTCGGGAAGTGCTGGCCTGCGAAGCCCGGTATCTTGTGACTATCGGAGCAGTCGGCGAACCGGCGGAGGATCCACGATGATGGGTGTGCGGTGTGGACGATGCGGTACCGAGTTTCCAGTAGAGGGAGCCGGTCGATATCCATGCCCCGCGTGCGGAGCCGCCAACGAAGTCCGTCCCGCCCCGACACCCGAACCGTCCTTGACTGTGCCCCCACCGGCCCCCGAGCCGATGGCGTCTTCGCCCCGGGCTACCTGCAACGGGTGCTCGTTTTCATTCATCGTTGGCGATGTCGACGTGGCCGTATGTCCGAATTGTGGAGATGAAGTCGCGGTGAAGAGGAACCCGTGAGCGGGCGAGAGGACTGGGAGAGCGCCTATGACGCGCAGCCCAAACGACGGGAACGATTCGCCAGCCTTTCGTTCGAAGATGTTCCGGCCCTCGAGGTCGGAGGCGAAGTCGACGATCGAATTGGCTATCCGGGGACGTATCCGTATACCCGCGGAATTCACGCCTCCGGATATCGCGGCAGGCTTTGGACGATTCGCCAATTTGCCGGTTTCGCCGGGGTAGCCGACACGAACGATAGGTTTCGCAAGCTGTTGACGGAAGGCCAGCACGGCCTGTCCGTGGCGTTCGACATGCCAACGCTGATGGGGTACGACTCGGACCACGCCGTGGCGCTCGGCGAAGTCGGTCATTGCGGCGTCGCCATCGATTCGGCCGACGACATGCTCGACCTTTTCGATGCAATCCCGCTCGGTGACGTTTCCGTCTCGATGACCATCAACGGCCCGGCGGTAATCCTCTTCGCTTTCCTCCTGGTCGCGGCTGAAGAGCAGGGTGTTGATTGGAAGGATCTGCGCGGCACGCTTCAGAACGACATCTTGAAGGAATACATCGCTCAGAAGGAGTGGATCTTCCCGCCCGAACCGCATCTGCGTCTCATCGTCGATATGGTCGACTTCTGTCGGACCGAAGTGCCGCAATGGAACACCATCTCCATCTCGGGATATCACATACGGGAAGCCGGGGCCAACGCCGCCCAGGAACTGGCCTTCACCCTTGCCGACGGATTTGCCTACGTGGAGGCTTGCGAACGAGCCGGGATGCGCATCGAAGATTTCGCTCCCCGGTTCTCGTTCTTTTTCGACGCTCACATCGATTTCTTCGAGGAGATTGCCAAATTCCGGGCGGCGCGCCGTATCTGGGCTCGCTGGATGAGGGAACGGTACGGGACCGAAGATGAGCGTTCGCTGAAACTTCGATTCCACACCCAAACGGCAGGTGTTTCGTTGACCGCCCAACAACCAGACAACAACGTTGTGAGGACGACCGTCGAGGCTCTGGCGGCAGTGCTGGGCGGCACGCAGAGCCTGCACACAAATGCCCTCGATGAGGTGTATGCGCTTCCAACCGAGGCAGCAGCGGAATTGGCCCTGCGTACCCAACAGGTTCTGGCCGAAGAGACCGGCGTCGCGGACACGATCGACCCGCTCGGAGGTTCATGGTTTGTTGAGGAGATGACCGATCGAATGGAAGAACGAGTCGAGGACATCCTGGCGGTGGTTGATCGACTCGGGCAGGGCTCGATGCTCGACGGTGTGCTGCGCGGCATCGAGGAGAACTATTTCCAGTCTGCCATCGCCGATTCGGCATATGAGTACGAGAAAGCGGTCAACACCGGGGACCGGGCGGTGGTGGGCGTCAATAGGTTTGCCAAGCCAGACGAGGAACCTATCGAGATGTTGCACATCGCCCCGGAAGTGGAAGCCGTGCAACGGGATCGAGTTATGTCGGTCCGCCGGACTCGAAACCAGCTCGAGGTCGACAAGGCGCTCGATGCCCTCGAAGCCGGCGCCCGGGGCGCCGCCAACCTCATGCCGCTCTTGATTGAGGCCGCCCGCCTGCGGGCCACGGAAGGAGAGATGGTGGCGAGATTGAAGGCCGTGTTTGGGACATATCGTGAAACCGCTGGTTTTTGAAACCCGCGCTCTGGCCGGCCGGCTCATGCTGGCCGCCTTCCTGGCACTGGCGCCGAGCTCGATACCGGAATGGCGGACATCGGTATCGCCTCCGCCTGCTCTGGTGCTTCCGGTGGGCGATCCGGTCCGAGGGATATTCAGTGGAGGTTATCGATGACCAATGAAGCGGCCGATTCTCGGGCCGAAGGGATGGTTGATGCCGCCTTAGAGAACGCCAGCGACGAGTTTGTCGACCTGTTCAACGCCCGGGACCTCGATGGTATTGCAGAACTGGTGACTGCCGACGTCACATCCGACCTCTTCGATGGGGCCGGTGTGGAGAGCGCCGTCGAAGGGCTGGCCGGATTGCTGCGCCGCTATCCGCAGCTGGTCGCCACGAGAGGTGAAGACGGCAACCAGCCAATTGTGGCGCTGTGGATCCCGGACGAGCAAGATCAGTACCGGCTGATGGGGTATTTCGAGCTGTCGGCTCTGGATGAGCTCGTCGACCGTATTACCTACGTCGACACACCGGGAACGGATCTGTTGGTGGAGGAACCCGATCCCGACGAAATGGCCGAATGGCAGGATTGGAAGGAATGGGACACGGGAGAAGAAGCGGGCAGCAGGCAGGGAGCGGACTGATGGGAAGGTTACGGCGGTTCGCCGATTCTCGATTCGTGGGGGTTCGTGACACGATGATCGTGTACGACTGCGATGATGACGATCAATACGACGAGCTCTCTGAACGCGTTTCCGCGGACGATCTGGTGGCGAAGACGCTCTTGTCGAGTTTTGCCCCCGACGAACTCGCAGAGGCTCGCAACCGGGGTTTCAGCCCGAAGTAGTTTCTCGGTCCGTTTCAGGATCGGAAACGGGGTGGCTGCCTACAAGGGTCGTTGGTGGCCAACTGCTGATACCACCACAGACCATCTACCACCCTCCTACCCAACCGGTTCCCGACTCTCAGGTGCTCGAGGTGGGCCACCGTCTCCTGGAAGGCCAGGCGCTCCTCCAGAGGGCTCAGGTTCAGTCGAAACACCGATCGCATGACCTGCCAGGGCGTGCGGGGGGCCTCGGCCAACAATCCCAGCATGATGTCCAGGCGCCGTTGATGGTGGAGCAGGATCTGGTGCGCTCGCACTGAACCCCGTTCGATCATCGGTCCGTGGCCGGGAAAAGTCTCCCGAACCTCCAGACCGCTGATCCGTTCCAGGGATGCAAGATACGCCCCCAGGGGGTCCGGCTCCGCGCCGGTATAGGGAATGAAGGGGCTTATCCGGGGCAAAACGTGATCGCCGGAGAACAAACGCCCGGTCCTGGAATCTCGCAGGCACAGATGATTGGCTTGATGGCCTGGTGTGAAGATGACTTCCAGATACCGGTTTGCGCCAAGTGGGATGCGATCACCATCTTCAACCGGATGGGTCGGTTCCAAAGCTTCCGAAAACCAGGCGGGCCGCGAGAATCGTCGACCGAACCGGGCTATCGCATCAGGCGGGCCTCCACTTGCTTCGACGAGGCGGGCCAGTTCGTCCCGGCGGGGGGTCCAGTCGTTGTAGTGCGGAATCTCGTCCTCGGCGGACGTGTGCATGACCCACTCGCAGCCAGTCGAGCTGATGATGCGCTTGGCCATGCCCATGTGGTCGACATGGAGGTGTGACGCGATCAACCGGCGCAGGTCGGAGATGGCGAAATCGAAACCCGCCATCGACCGGTTGAGCAGTTCGTATTCTTCAACTCCGTCGATACCACAGTCCAGCAGGGTCAGCCCGTGGTCCCCCTCGAAGAGGTAGCAATTGACGGCCTGCGGGGTGGGAAAGGGAAGTGGCAGCGCGATCCGGTAGACGCCGTCTCCCAGCGAGTGGGCGTCCGCAGTGAGGTGCGCCGGATCGGGTGGAGGCGACACTGTGCTAGCCGTGTTCGGCCGCAGATTCTTTGACAACGAAGCGTATGTCCAGGGTGACGGTGTACTCGGCCGGCGCTCCCGACGTGTCGACCGTCCCGCCAACCTCAACGACGCTGAACGATCTGATCTCCTCGAGAGTTTCTGCCGCCCTCCCGAGGACGCCGCTGATCGCGTCTTCAATCGACCGGGGCGAACTGCCACTCAATCGAACTGTCTTCGTGATCGGTCCCACCGGACGTCCTTTCCTCATCGGTTTCCGTGAGCGTACCGGACCAGGATGGAGCCCCCGTGGCTGGTAGCCGGGCACCGAGCGTCCGGCTGGTCCCTGCCGACGGGGGCTCAGGAGACCTTGCGTCTCATCACTACTTTGCGACTCTGCTCCGCTCGTGACCAGGGCCAGAAGTCCTTTGACAGAATATGACGGCCGGCGCTCACAGACACGGTCATCACCGTTTCGCGGGTTCGCTTCGCTTACCCGGGGGCCGGCCCTCGGGGTGTTCGCAAGGCCGCTCGCCGAGCTGGTGCGTCGGCGGGAGGAGTAGAAGCCTTCTCGAAGCGAGATTCCGGGCACGGTGGACCGGCCGTTCTTGACCGGTCTGGCCCGCCGTCCGCTCTCAACGAACCGCCATGAGCAACCACACGGCCGAAGCGCCCAGGATGACAAGGGCAGTGGCCAGAGAGATGATCAGCAGATAGCGGGTCTTCACGCGGCCAGGGTACCCGGAGCACGAATGGTTCTGGCCGGGGGCGCCTGCGCCACGACGCTCGCAGGACTGCTTTTGCCCATCCGGCACTAGTCTCTGGTCTCTCACACGGAGGACAACTTGTACGACGTCGTCATCATCGGTGGAGGACCGGGCGGATATGCCGCCGGCCTCTACGCCCACAATTTCGGACTCTCGGTGGCCCTGGTCGAGAAGGATCCCACTGTGGGCGGTACTTGTCTGTTGCGGGGCTGCATCCCGGCCAAGCACTGGCTGCATACGGCCGATGTCTTCACCACCGTTCGTGGAGCCGGATCATTCGGCGTCAACGCCGGCGACCCGATCCTCGACTGGAGTGCGGCGCTCGCCAAAAAGAACGAAGTCGTGACCGGGCTGGTGCGGGGCCTTACCGGTCTCCTCAAGGCGCGCAAGGTGGAAGTCGTTTCCGGGTTCGGGCGGCTCGACGGACCCGGCCGGGTGATCGTCGATGGAGACGACGGCGAGCAGGTCCTCGAGGGTCGCAACGTCATCGTCGCGACTGGTTCGGCACCGCGTAGCATCCCCGGGTATGCCCTCGATGGGAAGCACATCGTCAGTTCCGATGATGCCCTCGACTGGGAGCAGCAGCCACAGCGGGTGGCCATTATCGGGGCCGGTGCCATCGGCTGCGAGTTTGCCAGCCTTCTGGTGGATCTGGGCAGCGAGGTGTACCTGTTCGAATTGATGGATCAGATTGTTCCCGGCGCCGATGTAGACGCCGCTGCGGAACTGAGCAAGCTACTTTCCCGGCGCGGCGTCAAGGTCAACACCGGCGTGACGGTCGGAGCGGCCGAGATCGGCGACGGATCGGTTGTCGTCCCCTTCGGCGACGAGTCGGTTGAAGTCGACGTCGTACTCGTGGCCGTCGGCCGGGCGCCGCAAACCGAAGGGGTTGGCCTGGAAACCACCGCTGCAGTGGTAGACCGCGGATTTGTCGAAGTGGATCTGACGACGATGATGACGGCTGCTCCCGGAGTCTTTGCAGTCGGTGACGTAGTAGCCGGTACACCGCAGCTGGCCCACGCCGGCTTCGCCGAGGCAATCGCGGCCGTCACCTTCATCGCGACGGGGACGCCGGCCCCGGTTGACTACCGGGCGGTCCCGCTGGTCGTATACACCCATCCGGAGATGGCCGAAGTCGGCTACACCGAAGAACGGGCCCGGGAGATGGGTTTCGAGGTCGAAACGACCTCACACGGGTTGACCGGCGTCGGCCGGGCCAAGATCATCGGTCAAAACCGGGGAATGGTCAAGATTGTCGTTCAGAAGGACGGCCCGATCCTCGGGGCTTCGGTGGTCGGCCCGCAAGCTGGTGAAATGATTCACGAGCTGATGTATGCGGTGGGTTGGGAAGCATTGCCTGAAGAAGCCGCCGCCTTCATCCACGCTCACCCAACACTTTCTGAGGCAATCGGTGAGACGCTGCTCACCGCTACCGGGCGGAGCCTGCATTGAACCCATCGACAAACGATCACAACGCGTAAGGGAGACACCATGTCCACGACGGTAACCATGCCGCAATTGGGCGAAACGGTCACCGAGGGGACCATTCTCAGTTGGGCTAAGAACCCCGGCGATTCGATAACCGCCGACGAGGTCCTTTTTGAGGTATCAACGGACAAGGTCGACACTGAGGTCCCCTCGCCGGTTACCGGCACGGTGCTCGAGATTCTGGTCGAAGCGGGCGTCACCGTTCCCGTCGGTACGCCGCTGATAGTCATCGGTGAAGCCGGGGAGAAACCGGCAGAAGAAGCTGCCCCTGCAGCTCCCGAAGCGGCACCCCAACCGCCCCCCGAGCCCGCTCCGAGCGCGACACCCGCCCCTGTTGCAGAGGAACCGGTAGCGGTCGACGTCCCGGATGAGGATGATGGACCTGAGGTCGCGGAGACAGGACCGGCCGATGAAGCAGCGAAGTTCCTTTCGCCGGTTGTTCGGAAACTGGCCAAGGAACACAATCTCGACCTCAGCCGGATCGCCGGCACCGGCCGGGCCGGGCGAATCACCCGAAGCGATGTTCTCGAGTTGATCGACGCCGGCGGCGGCGCAGCCCCGGCGGCGCCAACAGCGGCTCCGTCGGCCACAGCCCCGCCGGCCACAATGCCCGCCCCCGCCGCTTCGACTCCCGTCGCCCCCGCTGCGGGCATTCCGGTGATGGAGGGCGACGACGTTCGCGATCTCGATCGTATCCGGACCCGGATCGGCACCAACATGATCCTGGCCAAGCAGACGGCGGCTCACGTCTGGACCTCCGTGGAAGTCGACTACGAGCGAGTCGAGCGAGTCCGCCAACGGCACCGGGCTGCTTTCAAGGAGCGGGAGGGCTTCTCGCTCACGTATATGCCGTTCATTGCACGGGCAACGATGGACGCCTTGAAGGCGTTTCCAGTCGTCAACAGCTCTTACTACCTGGAAGAGAAGAAGGCCGTTTTCCATGGGAAGATCAACCTGGGAATCGCTATCGATCTCGATCAAGGAGGTCTGATCGTTGCCACCATCCACGATGCCGACGGCCTCCGCATGATCGGTGTAGCCAGGCAGGTACGCGCCCTGGCCATGAAGGCACGGGCGGGCAAGCTCGAGCCCGATGACGTGGCCGGAAGCACCTTCACGATCACGAATCCTGGACCTTTTGGATCTTTCATGTCGGCCCCCATCATCAACGTGCCCAATACTGGAATCCTGTCGACCGACACCGTCTCCAAGCGCCCGACCGTGATCACCAACGATGACGGTCAGGACATGATCGCCATCCGGCACATCGGCTATCTCGGCTTGACGTGGGATCACCGAGCCTTCGACGGTTCGACGGCCGTTCTGTTCCTGCGGAAGATCAAGGAGAACCTCGAGACATGGGATTGGGAACAGGAACTTTCGTGAGCTTCGAGCTGCGAGTGGACCGTTTCCGGTTGATTCGCTGGTGACCCCTGACTCCAGACTCGAGCCTCAGGACGGGCCGCTGCTGCGAACCCGGTGGCTGGGTCGCGTGCCCTATGCGGAGGCGTGGGACCTGCAGCGAGCTTTCTGGGAGGGCCGGGTCGAAGGCCGGTCGGCCGACGATTATCTTTTACTGCTCGAACATCCCCACACGTACACAGTCGGCAGGAACGGCGATCGTTCCAACATGCTGGTCTCCGACCGGCGCCTGGCGGAACTGGCAGCCGAGCTCTTTTTTGTCGACCGCGGCGGTGACATCACGTATCACGGACCCGGTCAGCTGGTCGGTTATCCGGTCGTCGCCCTGGGAGATTCCAAGCGGATCAAACGGTATGTCAACCGGTTGCAGCAAGCGCTGATCGAAACGCTGGAGACTCTCGGCGTCGAAGCATGGTCGGAGGACGCCTACACCGGCGTGTGGACAGACCGCGGCAAGGTGGCTGCCATCGGGGTGCGGGTGGCGCGGGGCGTCACCATGCACGGGTTTGCCCTCAACGTCAACACCGATCTCTCGTACTTCGGCTACATCAATCCGTGCGGAATAGCTGATCGCAGCGTTACCTCGTTGACCGAACTGCTTGGTCGAACAGTGACCATCGAGGAGGTCGTTGAGGCGTTGACGCCTCACTTCGCTGCCGCCTTCGGCTATCCACAAACGGAGACCCAGCTTGGTGCGTTCGTCCGTGGCCAGGGACGGCCCCGCCGGTTCGAGGTGGACCGTCTCCTCGATGAAGGCACCTTTGCGCCGACACGCGGCGAGGCGCCCGTCACCGAGCGCGGTCTGCTTCCGGGCGAACCGGAACGTCCCGAGTGGATGCGGGTTCGCGCTCACATGGGCTCCGAATACGCGGATCTCAAGAAGTTGATGCGGGGGATGGAGTTGAACACGGTCTGCGAGGAAGCAGGCTGTCCGAACATCTACGAGTGCTGGAGTCAGGGCACGGCAACGCTGATGATTCTGGGAGACCGCTGCACCCGGGCGTGCAGCTTCTGCGATGTCACCACCGGCAAACCGACCGAAGTCGACGTGTTCGAACCGCTCCGGGCTGCGGCTGCGGTGGAACAGATGGGACTGCGCCATGCGGTGGTTACCTCGGTCAACCGGGACGATCTCGATGACGGAGGCGCGGAGATCTTCGCTGCCACGATCAGCGAGATCCGCAAGCGCGTCCCGTTGTGCGATGTTGAGGTCCTCATCCCGGATTTCAAAGGAGATCGACCGGCCCTCGAAACCGTCATGGCCGCCCGGCCGTCCGTACTGAATCACAACACTGAAACGGTGCTCAGACTGCAGCGGGATGTCCGCACCGCCGCCAACTACGGACGATCGCTCGCGCTGCTGGCCCGGGCCGGGTGGATCAATCCGTCCGGAGCCGTGAAGTCGGGATTGATCGTTGGGATGGGCGAGACTAGAGAAGAGGTACTTGGTGCGTTGACCGACCTGCGCGCCGTTGGGGTCGACATCGTCACGATCGGCCAATACCTCCGGCCCACAGCCCGTCATCGCCCCGTGCACCGGTACGTGCACCCCGACGAATTCAACGAGTACCGGCAGTTCGGGCAAGGGATCGGCATCGCAACGGTCGAGTCGGGTCCGCTGGTGCGATCCTCCTATCACGCGCGCGAATCGCTTGAAGCATCCGGGACCGCAGTTCCCGTGCAGATTGGTCGTCGGTGACCTTCGATTACGGAGCCCGGCTGGCCGCCATGCGGCGCCTGATGGATTCCACATCGACCGACGCTTTGCTGGCGTCGGTTGGGGCTGATCTTCCGTATCTGACGGGTTACGAAGCGATGCCGCTCGAGCGCCTAACCATGCTGGTCCTAACGATGGATCGCCAACCGGTGTTGCTCGTGCCGGAACTCGAGGCTCCCCGGGTGGTGGAGCGGCCGGATGTATTCGCCGTACGGGCCTGGGGTGAAACAGAAGATCCGGTCGGGATCGCGGCCCGGCTCCTAGACGGAGTTGGCTCGGTGGTGATCGGCGATCAGACCTGGGCAACTTTCGTACTGGCGCTGGAGGAGCGTCTTCCGGGCGTCCGGTTCGACGTTGCTTCCCCGTTGACTCGTGAATTGCGGATGAGGAAGGATGCGCAGGAACTCGACACCCTGCGCAGGGCGGCTCATGCAACGGATCGAGTCGCCGCCCGGTTGCGGGAGATGCGATTCTCCGGACGGACTGAAGCCGAACTGTCCCGGTTGGTTGCGACCATGGTCGTCGAAGAAGGGCACCAGGCGGCCACTTTCAGCATCGTCGCCTCGGGCCCCAATGGGGCCTCGCCCCACCATGAAGCGGGGCCGCGAGTCATTGAGGAGGGTGATGCAGTCGTGGTCGATTTCGGCGGAAAGCTCGACGGCTACTGCTCGGACACGACCAGGATGTTCCACGTCGGCGAGCCAACTTCTGAATACCGGGAAGTATTCGCGGTACTGGGAGATGCCCAGGCGGCGGCCGTGGATGCGGTCCGTCCCGGCGCCACCGCCGACGGCGTCGACCGGACCGCTCGTGAGATCATCATCGCCGCAGGTCACGGGGAGCGTTTCATCCACCGGACCGGCCACGGCATCGGTCTCGACGCACATGAACATCCCTACATCGTCGAAGGGAACGATTTCGAGTTGGAACCCGGCATGACCTTCTCGATCGAACCCGGCATCTACCTCTCCGGTCGATACGGGATGAGGATCGAGGACATCGTTGCTGTCACCGACAATGGAGCCGAAAGGCTCAACCGATCGGATCGCAGCCTGGCGGTCGTCGGATGACCTAACCCTGCACCTTCTGGATCAACTCCAACGTTTCCCCGGCCAAACCCGAAGCCACGGCGATGAAACCCGTCAGCTTGGGATTCGGCTGATTGAACACCGCCGGGCTGCCGTCCGGGTTCATGATGACCCCGCCCCCGGCCACGATCAGGGCGGCGCCTCCGGCGACGTCCCACTCGTGTTTGGGGACCAGGGTCCAGGTCCCATCGGCCAGGCCGGCCGCCACCAACCCGAGCTTGTAGGCCACCGAACCAACGTTGCGGATTGAGATCGATTCCTTGAAGAACCCGTCCCACTCGCCGCGCTTGACCTCACTGCGGCTGGCCAGGACGAGCGCGCCTCGAATGTCCGACGTTTGCCCCACGGCGACCGTATGCCCGTTGTGGGTCACGCCGAAACCCTCGCCGCCGAGGATCAACTCATCGGTGGCCGGGTTGAGGATGCCTCCCGCCACGGGCCGCCCTCCCTCAACCAGACCGACCGAGATGCACCACTCGGGGATACCCTGGATGAACTCACGGGTACCGTCGATTGGATCGACGATCCACACCCGGTTGCATTTCAGGCGAGCGCCATCATCGGCGTTCTCTTCCGAAAGCCAGCCCTCGCCGGGCTGCGGCAGGCTCTTCAGCAAGACCTCGTTCACGGCGAGATCCGCCTCTGTCAGCGGATCACCGCCCGTCTTGAGTACCGACTCGATCGCTCCCGGTGTGAAATCTGCAACCGCCGTCCTCGCCGACCGCAGAGCGCGTTCGATCCGTGTCAGGTCATTCTCGTTCATGATGCTCCTTCAGTTTGGCCAGAGGATCGGGACGCCCAGGAGAATCACCGCTATTACGGCGACCGTGAGCGGTAGTCCCAATCGCAGATAGTCCGTGAATCGATAACCGCCGGGTCCATAGACCATGAGGTTGGTCTGAATGCCGATCGGGGTGAGGAAGGATGTGGCCGCCGCTACCGCAACGGCCAGCGCAAAACCGCGCGGGTTGGCGCCAACGGACTGGGCGGTAGCAATGGCGATGGGAAAGATCAGGAGAACTGCGGCCTTGTTGGTTATCAACTCCTTGAGGAGGACGGTGGCCACGACCACTCCGGCCAGGAGGCCAACCGGACCCAGGCCCCCCAAACCGTCCACCAGACCCCGGGCAAGGGTGCTCGCCAGGCCCGATGATTCCATGGCGGCGGCCAGTCCAAAGGCCGAACCGATCGTGACGATCACGTCGAGATCGATCGCCGACTTCGCTTCGCGAGGGCTGACCACACCGGCTACGACGAGGGCGGCCCCTCCCAGAAGGGCAGCGGTGACCATGGGCAACAGTCCGGTGGCCGCTGCAACGACGATGCCGGCCGCAACGGCTGCAACGGCCAGTGCCATTCGGTTCCGAATCTGTGGAACACCCGCCAGGGGGCTGATGAGGATGAAGTCCTGCCGGTCGCTCCAGCGCTCGTTCCAACCAGGATCGGCTACGACCAGGAGGGTATCCCCGGCTCGGAGTTCGACGTCCCCGAGCTTCTCCTCGATCCGCTGCCCGGCGCGGTGAATCGCCACCACCGCCGCCTGGTAGCGGCTTCGAAAGCCGATCCCCTTCAGAGTCCTTCCGGAGAGGAACGAACCGATGCCGATCACCGCTTGGAAATGAGCAGCTTGGGGCGTGTCGATCAGATCTACATGCGTTTGCTCGGCCAGGCTCAGACCTGCCTGACTTTGCAGATCGACGACGTTGTCGACACGACCGGCGAATCTGAGCCGGTCGGACCCGTGCAGGATGTGATCCGGGCCGACCGCGGCGGTGGTCTCCCCGTCCCGGTCGATTTCGATCAGAAAGACCCCTGCCAGGTTGCGAAGGCCGGCCGACTCCACTGATTTGCCGTCGAGAGGACCGCCGGGTTCAACGACGATGTCGACTGTGAACTCGGGAGCCTCGGCCCGGTTCGTCTGAGTCGCGGACCGTCGGGCAGGCATCACCCTGGGGGCCAGGAGGATGATGAGCGAAACGCCGACCACGGCTACGGGAAGGCCGATTTTGGTGATCTCAAAGAACCCAAGTGGAGCAAACCCGGCTGCTTCGAGGAGTCCGGACACGACGATATTTGTGGCCGTCCCCATGAGCGTCACCACGCCGCCCAGCACTGCTGCATAAGAAAGTGGAATCAGGTAGTGGGAGGGTGAGCGATCCCGGGCCTCGGCCCAGCTCTCCACCTGCGGGATCAACATGGCCACGATCGGGGTGTTGTTGAGAAAGGCTGAGGCAAACAGCGTTGAAATGGTGAGCCGGGCCGTCGTCATCCGTTGCGAGTAGCCGTTGCCCAGGAGCGAGCCCACTAGCGGTGTCAAGGCGCCGGTCTTGTCGGCAGCCTTGGCGAGGACATACAGGGCGGCGATGGTGACCGGTGCCGGGTTGCTGAATCCGGCCAGGGCTTCGGCAGGCGAGATGATCCCGGCCGTGAGGGCTGCGACCATCGCGCCCGTCATGGCAACAGAGGGTGGAAACATGTCGCGAATGAGCACGACGATGGTCGCGACGGTCACCGCGGCAACGAACCACTGTTCCCAGCTCATGGGAGAACGCTAGGCGCGATCGCCGTTGCCTTCGATGAAACCGTGGCTTTCCAGGTGCAAAACGATTGCATTCGCTGCCTCTTCCGGGCTCACATCCGTTGTGTCGATCGTGACTTCGGCGTCGGCCGGCTCTTCATACGGATCGGAGATCCCGGTGAACTCCTTGATGATCCCGGCGCGAGCCTTGGCATACAAGCCTTTGCGATCCCGGACCTCACAAACCTCTACAGGAGTGGAGATATGAATCAGCGAGAAGCCGCCCACGTCTTCAATAGCGGAGCGGACTCGCTGGCGGGTGTGATCGTAAGGCGCGATGGGCGCACAGATGGCAATCCCACCGTTCTTGGTGATCTCCGAAGCAACGTATCCGATCCGGAGAATGTTGAGGTCCCGGTGTTCCTTGGAGAAGCCCAGCTCAGAAGAGAGGTTCTTGCGCACGACGTCACCGTCGAGCAGGGTCACCGGTCGCCCTCCCAGTTCGAGAAGCTTGACCAGCAAGGCGTTGGCAATGGTCGATTTCCCAGATCCTGAAAGGCCGGTGAAGAACACCGTGAATCCCTGCCGGGATCGTGGCGGGTGCGTCCGGCGCAGCTCACGGGCCACTTCCGGGTAGGTGAACCACTCCGGAATCTCCCGTCCGGCGGAAAGCCGGTCGCGCAGTTCGGTTCCGCTGATGCTCAGGGTGCGGACATCTTTCGCTACTTCGTCGATGGGCTGGTACTCGTCGAGGTCTTCGACGTACACCATCATTTTGAAGGGCACCATGGCCACCCCGATTTCGGCCTCGTGCTGCTGAAGCATCTCCTGGGCGTCGTACGGCCCGTAGAAGGGCTCTCCGTTCGAATCGCTCCCGGGTCCGGCGTGGTCCCGGCCAACGATGAGGTGGGTGGCACCGTGGTTCTTGCGGATGATGGCGTGCCAGAGTGCCTCGCGAGGCCCGCCCATGCGCATCGCCAGCGGCAACAATGCCAATTTGGCCGTGTAGCGGGGGTACCGATCCAGGACGGCCTGATAGGCACGTACGCGGGTGTAGTGGTCGACATCCCCGGGTTTGGTTTTGCCGACGACCGGATGAATCAACAGATTGGCCTCGACCTCTTTTGCAGCCCGGAGGGTCAGTTCCACGTGGGCGCGGTGCATGGGGTTTCTGGTCTGAAAGGCAACGATCTTGCGCCAGCCGAGACGAGTGAACTCTTCCCGTGCCTGGCGGGGGGTGAGCCGCAATGGGCGGAAATCGTAGTGAACGGGCATGTCGATGCCTTCCAAACGACCGCCAACGTAGACCGGGCCCATGTCGGTGAGGAGCTCGTTCACACCTGGGTGCTCGACGCTGGTCGTTCCGAACACGAGGTCGGCCTCCGCCTCTTTGTCGGGCGTCCATACGTCTTCAACATTGAGCACTGCCAACATGACGCCTTCGGCGTCGCGCAAGGCGAGCCGGGTCCCTGATCCGAGTTCTGCGGCGAACTCCCGGGTTACATCGAGGACGATCGGCATCGGCCACAATGTCCCGTCCGGGAGACGCATGTCCTTGCACACGCCCTCGTACTCGGCCTGGGTCATGAAACCGGTCAACGGTGAGAAGCCACCGTTGAGCAGCAGTTCGAGATCGCAAATCTGCCGGTCGGTGAGATCGAGCGACGGAAAATCGCGGGAAGCTTCCTTGAGCTCACCGGCTGTCTTAGCGTCGACCATGAGGTCGATCAGGGCACCGCCGTGCGGCTCGATCAGGTTGTTGGGCACGAATGAACTCCTTGTGTCGCGCGGCAGCGCCTGCCACGGAGAGTAGTTGAGGTGTCGCAGTGTACTCGATGGAAAGCCCAACGAAAGCACAACCTCCAGAGGTGTCGCTACGCTGGCAGCCTCAGGAGGATCTATGACCAAGGATTTTGCGCAGCTGGCCGTCAACACCCTCAAAGGCCTGGCCATCGACGGGGTGCAGCAAGCCAATTCGGGGCATCCGGGGATGCCGATGGGAATGGCAGATCTAGCGGTGGTTCTGTGGACGAAATTCCTCAAAGTTGACCCCTCGAACCCGAAGTGGATCGATCGCGATCGTTTCGTGCTTTCCAACGGTCACGGGTCAATGCTGCTGTATTCGCTCCTGCACCTCGCCGGGTACCCGCTGACGATGCAGGACTTGCGCAGTTTCCGGCAGTGGGGTTCGGTGACGGCCGGTCATCCTGAACGTCACCTCGAACTCGGCATTGAAGTCACCACCGGCCCGCTCGGGCAGGGGTTCGGCATGGGGGTCGGTTTCGCCGTTGCCGAGGAACACCTGCGGGCGGTCTTCGGCCCCGAGCTGTTCGACCATCGCACCTTCGGGTTTGTTTCCGACGGAGATCTCATGGAGGGGCTCTCGGCCGAGGCATCCTCGTTGGCCGGGCACCTCGGCCTCGGCCGGCTCCTGTACTACTACGACAGCAACGGCATCTCGATCGACGGTCCAACCTCGATCACGTTCACCGAGGATGTCACCGCTCGTTTCCGGGCGGTGGGCTGGCACACGCTCGAGATCGACGGCCACGATCGCGACGCAATCGAGGCAGCCACCAGCGAAGCTCTGACGGTCGAAGATCGCCCGTCCTTGATCATCAGCCATACCCACATCGGCCATGGTTCTCCCAATCGACAGGACACACCCGGGGTCCACGGCGCCCCCCTGGGTGAAGAAGAAGTCCGCCTCACCAAAGAGTTGATGGGGTGGCCGCAGGAACCCTTCTACGTCCCGGACGAAGTGCGCGCCTTTTTCTCCCAGGGAATGCAGCGGGGTCGCGAAGCGTGAGAGCAGTGGCTCGACCGTAAGGATGAGCTATTTGCCGATAATCCGGACCTGGCCGACCTGTGGGATGCCCATTTCCATCCGAAGCCGGTGAAGCTGCCGAACCCCGGGTTTGAACCCGGCACCGGGCTTGCCACTCGAGCCGCCGGCGGAAAGATCTTTGATGACATCGCCGCAGCTTTGCCAGGATTCCTGGGAGGCGCCGCCGACCTCGTCGAATCGACCAAGACCGTGATAAGCACCAGCGGGAGCTATTCCATCGAGGACCGGCTGGGACGGAACATTCACTTTGGCATCCGCGAACACGCCATGGGAGCCATCGTCAATGGATTGGCCGTCCACGGCGGGTTGCGGCCATACGGGGCGACGTTCTTCGTGTTCAACGACTACATGCGTCCGGCCGTTCGCCTTTCGGCCCTCATGGAGGTTCCCAGCATCTGGGTCTACACCCACGACTCAGTGTTCCTGGGAGAAGATGGGCCGACCCACCAGCCGATTGAGCAGCTGGCGTCACTGCGGGCAATGCCCGGTTTGTGGGTTGTGCGGCCTGCCGACGCCGGCGAGACGGTCGAAGCGTGGGAACTCGCCCTCAATCGGATGACCGGACCCACCGTGCTGGTATTGACCCGCCAGGGTGTGCCGGTTCTCGACCGGACCGGGCGGGAGGGTCTCCTCGAGCGAGGCGGCTATGTTCTCCGTGACGGTGATGACGTGGTGCTGGTGGCAACCGGTTCTGAGGTCTCGGTGGCTCTTGGTGCGGCAGAGCTCCTGGCGGCCCGAGGCACGGAGGCGCGGGTGGTCAGCCTTCCCTGCTGGGAGGCCTTCTTCGCTCAGGAAGCGCCGTACCGGTCCAGCGTCCTCGGTGCGGGTATCCCCATTGTCTCGATCGAGGCCGCTTCAACCTTCGGTTGGGAGCGCATCACCGGGACGGACGGTCTCAACATCGGGATCGATCACTTTGGGGCCTCGGCGCCTGCCGGAGTTATTGCAGAACAGTGGGGCCTTACTCCTCAGAAGGTGGCCGAGCGGATCGGTGACTGGTTGAGAGGCCGGTGATCGATTCGGTCGGTTTCCAGCGAGCCGGGCGTTCCCGCCGCCTCTAACCTGGTTGCCAGCATGAAAAGACAACTCATCGTTACGGTCATTGGCGCTCGCCCCCAGTTCGTGAAAGCGGGGCCGGTCAGTCGCGAATTCGAGCGGCAAGACGTTCGCGAGATCCTCATCAACACCGGCCAGCACTACGACCCGGTCCTCTCCGACGAGATCGCCCGCGATGTTGGCCTCAGGGAGGCCGACCTGAATCTCGGGGTCGGTAGTGGTCCCCACGGAGCCCAGACGGCTGCGACCCTCGTCCGTGTCGAAGAGGCCCTCACCGAGGTCAAGCCAACAGCTGTGGTCGTGTACGGGGACACCAATGCCACCATCGCCGGCGCCCTGGCGGCTGCCAAGATGCACATCCCGGTTGCCCACGTGGAGGCCGGCCTGCGGTCATTCAATCGCAAGATGCCGGAGGAGTTGAATAGGGTCGCTACCGATCATCTCGCCGATCTCTTGCTCGCTCCCACGCGAACGGCAATGGTCAATTTGGAACGCGAAGGACTCGGTGATCGGGCAGTGTTGGCCGGCGATGTGATGGTCGATGCCCTGCGCTCGATACCGATCGACAGGATCGAGCTTCCCGAATGGGCGTCGGGGCGCTTTGTTGCTGCGACCCTCCACCGGGCAGAGAACACCGACGATCCGGACCGGCTGAAGGCGGTTCTCTCCGCCCTGGGCCGGCTCGACGCTCCGGTTCATCTTCTCGCCCATCCACGCCTCCGCTCGAGGATCTCCCAGCACGGGATCGACCCGTCTCGCTACCCGTCGCTCCACATCCACGACCCTCTTCCCTACGCCAGGATGCTGGCTGTGGTTGCGGCGGCCGGGGCACTAGCGACCGATTCGGGAGGCCTACAGAAGGAGGCCTTCATCCTTGGAACCCCCTGCATCACGCTCAGGACGGAAACCGAGTGGCCCGAGACCTTGGAAGGGGGGTGGAACGTTGTCGCCGGCGACCGGCTCGATTCCCTGGATGACTTGGTGTTCCGCGCACCCGTCCCGCTCACGGCTGAGCCTTTTGGTGACGGTCGTGCTGCCGGCAGAATCGTGCAGGAAGTCCTTCGTCTGTGAGCCACGTCCTCATGCTCGTCCAGTCCGGTGTTCTCGACGACGCCCGGATCCGGCGGGAGGTTGAAACCCTGGCGGCTGCGGGTTACCGGATAACGGTGGTTGGGAACCAACCACCGCGTCATGCTCACGCCCCCCTTCCGGCCGACGTGCTCTTTGTCTCCGAGGGGGTCTCCGGACGGCTGCGTCCGCAGACGATGTGGATGAGAACCGTCCGGTGGTTGCTCCTTCCCGAATACCGGGTCCACCGACAACGGCAGTTCCGCCGGGCCGTTATTGAGCGAGCTCGACTCATCGATTTTGATGTCGTCCATTGTCACGACTACCCGACGCTGGCGGCCGGATTGGCCCTGGCCGGGGACCGCCCGGTCGTCTACGACAGTCACGAATGCTGGTACGGGAGGCTCCGACACGGCCGGCCGGAGCCGGTCCGCAGGTTTAGACAACTCCGGTCCGAACGCAGGTTGGCCCGCCGCTGCGAAGCCGTAATCACGGTCAGCAGAGACCTGGAGAAGTGGATCGTCGACCACCTTGCACCCCGGGAGACGGTGCTCGTGCAGAACTCGTTCCCGCCGCCGGTGCCCCCGCCCGCGGTGCCGGATCGACCGACCGGGATCGTCTACGCAGGTCGGATCGCGGCCGGCCGAGATCTCGAAACGGCTTTTGCGACGGCCTTTCCTCCCGGCATAGGTTTGACCCTGGCAGGACCGGTCGAGGAGGGATTCTCAATCCCCACCGGCGTCCGCTATGAAGGCGTCATGGAGATCGACGGGATTCCCGCGGTCCTCGCTGCTCACGGTTTGGCCCTGATTTCGTTGGAGGATTCGTGTCTGAACCATCGGCTCGCTCTCCCGAACAAAGTCTTTCAAGCGGTGGCCAGCGGGATCCCCGTCGTCGCCGCAGATCTGCCCGCCTTGCGTCGGCTGGTCACCGAGCACGGCATCGGGACGCTCTACCGACCCGGCAACCCGGAGTCCCTGGCTGCGGCAACGACTGAGGCGGTCGACCGCTACGACGAGCTCAAGGAGCGGGTCATGGCAGCCCGGACGGCGTTGTCCTGGGACCGTGACGCCATTCGGCTCGAGTCTGTCTACCGTGGCCTGCGCCGATGAAGATCCTCTACGCCCCCCGCAATATCTCCGGTCAGGCCCAGGAAATGGCGGAAGCAGCCCGCCGCTACGGCCACGAAGCCGAGGTCTGGTCCTTCGGCCCGCCCGCCCTCGGGTTCAGCGTGGATCGGGTGTTCGACAAGGACCGCCTGCTCACCCACCCCGATTACCGATGGTCGATGTTCGATGACGCCGTACGGCGTTTTGACGTCTTCCATTTCATCTACGGACGAAGCCTGCTCGATCCGGTCGATCCTGTATTGCCGCAGCTCTGGGATCTTCCCATCCTCAAGTTCCTGGGGAAACGGGTCCTCATGCACTTCCGGGGATCTGATGTTCGATTGCCATCAATCCACCAACAGCGCGAGGCCGACTCGTACTTCAACGACGCCACTGCTGCCGTCGACGAAGATGCGATCCGAACACGGGTGTCTATTGCTCGCCGCCATTGCGATGCCTTGCTCGTTTCTACTCCCGGTTTGTTCGACTATGTGCCGGATGCCTTGCTGGTCGGCCACGCGCTCGATCCCGAACAGTGGTTCCGGCAACGAGGGCCAGAACCGGGAATTCCGACCGTGGTCCATATTCCAACTAACCCACAGATCAAGGGCACGCCGGCCGTCGAGACGGCGCTCCGACCCCTGGCCGAATCTGGAGTCGTCACCTACAGGAGATTGGAGAATCTCAGCCGGCCAGAGTTGCGTGATGCTCTGAGGCAGGCGGATGTGGTCGTCGACTCGCTGAGAATCGGCGATCACGGTTTGATCTCAGTGGAGGCAATGGCTGCGGGTTGCATCCCTTTGGCTCATATCCATCCGCGGAATCGGGAACGGAACCCCGGCGTTCCTGTGGTCGAAGTAGAACCGGCAACACTGAGACGGGTCGTCGAAGAACTGGCTGCAGACCCGGGACGGCGGTCCGAATTGCGCCGTGCCGGGCTGGACTGGGTTGAGCACCATCATTCCCGCCAGGCGATCGGGGCATTGCTCGATGGGTTGTACCGCCGGCCCGTCGCCGAGCCGGTGATGCACCGCCCGGATTGGCCGGTTGAGACTGGTCCGCATCGCATCATGGAGCTCGAACGGGAGTTGGAACGACTCACCACAGACGGGCACGAGCTCTTCGCCGGCTGGGTGCCTCCCGCCCGCCATAACCCCGCCTTCTTACTCGATCGACTCATCGCCCGTATCCGCGAACTCGAGCAAACGGTCCAGGACCTGGGCGGCGAGATTGCCGATCCGATAGACGGACGATCGATTGGCCGGCCCTCGGGTCGGGGCTCAATCCGCCGTTTGGTCAGAAACACTCCAACCCTGCACCTCCTGGTTCGACGCCTCAACAACCTGATGGGCAGGAAATGATCCGGGTTCTCATGCTGGTGATCAACCCGATGACTGCCGACGCCCGCGTGGAGAAGGAGGCAGCCTCGCTGGCTGCGTCCGGCGCCGAGGTGACGGTCCTGGCCACGGCCGACGGCGAATCGCCGGCAGAGGAAGCGCGAGATGGCTTCACCATCATCAGGCTCCCTTATCGACGCGTCGTCAAAGATCGAGTAACCGGATCCATCCAGACGTACAGAGACAAGGGAACCCTCAGCGGCCGGATCATGGGCAGGCTCTTCTGGCTGGTCGGCGGATCATATTTGAAGGCGATGAGAAGCCGGCTCCTCCCAATCGAGTACTACCGGGGTCTGGCTCGCGTGGCTCTCGGACGGGTCGAGCCTCCAGCGGTCATTCACGCCCACGACCTCGGGACATTGCAGGCCGCAGTGAAGCTATCCCGGGCATGGCAAGAGGACACCGGTACTCGACCCAAAGTCGTGTACGACTCCCACGAACTCTATGTCGAGCAACAGACCCGGTGGGGTTGGTGGGAGAAGACTCTCTGGAAGGAGCATGAACGGCGCTGGATTCGTCATGCTGATGCAGTGATCACGGTCTCTGGTGGGATCGCCGACGAACTGCAGCGCAGATACAAACTGGACGCCCGGCCTCACGTGATTCTCAACAGCCCGATCCGCCGATCCGGAAAGCGGATCGGGCGGGATGTCAGACAAGACCTCGGACTGGGTCCGGGCGTGCCGATCGCCGTCTATGCCGGTGCGGTCAAGCCAAGTCGTGGCGTTGATGAGTTGATCGATGCCATCCGGATCCTTCCGGGATGGCACCTGGCGCTGGTCGGAACGACTGCGGAGAGCCTCGCGGTTGTGCTCGAGGGGAGACCCCTCCCACCTGAGCTGGCGGCCCGCACCCATGTGGTCTCCCCGGTTCCCTACTGGTCATTACCCGAGTACCTGGCGAGTGCCACCGTGGGCGTTCATCCCCTCCCGGGCTCGTGCTTGAACCACAACCTGGCTCTGCCCAACAAACTCTTCGACTACTTGTTTGCGGGCCTGCCGGTGGTGGTCAACGATTTGCCCGAAATGGGTCGGTTGGTGAGGGAGCGAGATGTGGGTATCGCGTACGAGTCCGGCAACCCGGCGTCGCTGGCGCGTGCACTCGAAGCGAGTCAGGATCTCCTAGTATCACCAAGCGCCATCGATGATCTCTCCTGGGATCGCCAAGAAAAGCAATTGCGCGCCCTCTATGACATCCTCCTCTGAGCCCCAACCCGACGCGACGGCACCGCCGTCTGACAGTCGCGCCCATGTCGTGATGGTCGTTGGGAACGACGTCACCGTTGACCAACGAGTCAAGAAGATCGCCTTGGCCGTGGCGTTGTCCGGACCACAGGTAACGGTGGTCGGGCTGTCGGGCACCGGTGAGCAATGGGAAACCCGTCTCGGTCCCGTTCGAATCGTTCGCGTACCGGTCAAATTCACGCAGCGCGACTGGGCGCGGGCGGGAGTCTCCAAACGCTCTGCGATGTCGCCCGGTTTGACTGCCAAACGCAGCTATGTAGCAACGCGCACCAAACGCAAACTCGCCCAAAGAGAGATCCAGGCATCGATTGGACGCCTCAAGAGCGACCCACGTTTGGCGAATCGATTGAGAGCCGAGGGGCTCCGGTGGGAGAACCGGTTTGTCGGCAAGTGGTACCGGCTGTGGGAGATTCTCCATCAACGGCGCCTGCGCGCGATCCAGGCTGGAGGCGAGACATCTGTCCAGAGGATCGCGGGGCTGGTTCCGGGGTTTGGCTCGACGGCCTGGCGAAAGGCGCTACCCGAGCTCCACGATTACGAGCTGGCATTTGGTCCGGTCATCGACGAACTCGGGCCCGATCTGATCCACGCCCATGATGTTCACATGATCGGTATCGCCGAACGTGCCGTGGCCCGGGCCCGATTCCGGGGCCGGGATGTGCGGTGGATCTACGACGCTCACGAGTATGTCAAGGGGTTGGCTCGCTATTCGAATCGGGTGGTGGCGGCTTGGACCAAACTCGAGAAGGAATACATTCACCGGGCCGATCGGATCATTACCGTGTCCGCACCTCTGGCGGACCTGCTGGTGAGGGATTACCACCTCCCGCGTGAACCGGCGCTCGTCCTCAACGTTCCCATTGTTCGAACGGATCAGCACGAGGCGTTCACGATTCGTCAAGTGATCGGTCTGGACGATGCGACGCCTCTGGTCGTCTACTCGGGTGGGGTCGACGCTACCCGGGGAGTGCACACGCTGGTCGAGGCCATCGGGCGACTGCCGGGAGTCCACCTCGGCCTGGTCGTGAAGGCACGAACCAATTACGTGCTGTCCCTGCTGGAAATCGCGACCAACGGGGGTTTCGACGATCGGATTCACCTCGTCGGCTTTGTTGATCCCGACAAGGTCGTTCCCTTCCTTGCGGCGGCCACGATGGCGGTACACCCGATGGTCTCCAACAAGATGAACCATCAGATAGCTCTCCCCAACAAGCTCTTCGAATACCTCAATGCGCGGCTACCGATCGTCGTTTCTGACAACAAGGCAATGGCCGACATGATCACCGAACACGGAGTGGGGGGCGTCTTCAAGGCGGAAGATCCTGACGATCTCGCCTCGGCCATTGCTCGGGTCATCGACGACCGCGATCGCTATGTGGCGGCGATCGATAGTTCGGGGGTGCTTGAAAAGTACACATGGCAGGCGCAAGCAGACGCCCTCCTCGAGGTGTATGCCGAGATTCTCGGACCTGATGTCGTGAAACGCCCCGCCGCGACCATCACTTCACTCGAAGAAACCGAAGAGGATCATGCCATGGTCGGCGCACCGGCCCGGGTGGCAGGTTCGATCAGCTTGCTGATCGGTCCTCGCAATGCAGCCGGCCAGGCCAAGGCCTGGGCTGACGCTCTCGATAAGACGGGGATTTCCGCAACGGCTATGGCTATTGCCCGGCCAAACGCCTTGACGTTTCCGGCCGATCTGCCGGTGCAACCCGACGAGTTCCGACGGCTCGAATGGCAGTTGTCGCAAGCCAAACGTCTGGCCGGCGGGTTCACGCACGTCCTGTCCGAGGGTGGAACGAGCGTTCTCGGGCGTCTGAACGGCGGGTTTGCGACGAGTGATATCCCTTTCCTCAGTGAGCACGGCATCACACTGGGGATCGTGCTGCACGGATCTGAGATCCGGCGCCCGAGCCTGCATCGGGAACTGCTCCCGTATTCACCCTTCCACATCGAAGACGAGTTCACTGCCAAACTCGAACATGCGACGCTCAAGCTCGCCGATCATCTGGACCGATTTTCGGGACCGGTCTTCGTTACAACCCCGGACCTCCTTCGGTATGCTCCCGAGGCGCTCTGGTTGCCGGTGGTGGTCGACACCCAACGCTGGTATCCGGATCCGAGACCGTCGGTCGACGAAACTCTTGTGGTCGTGCACGTCCCGTCATCGGAGCGACTCAAAGGAACCGAGTACATTGATGCGACCTGCCGGCGCCTCGAGGATGAAGGCGTCATCAGGTATACCCGCATTTCCGGTCTCGAACCACACGAAGTACCTGCCTACATTCGCTCGGCCCATGTCGTAATCGACGGTATCGTGCTTGGCGCTTACGGTGTCATGTCGGTGCAAGCCATGGCATCCGGCGTCGTGGCGGTGGCCGACATGAGCCTGGCCGGGGATCTCGGGGCCCCGATCGTCTCGGCACAGCCCGAGACTTTGCGCACGGCCATCCTCGAATTGGCCGACGATCGAGGCCGGCTCAAGGAATTGCAGGGGGCCGGTATCGAGTTTGTCCAGCGTTTTCACGATGGGAAGTACGCAGCCGAGAGGCTTCACGAATTCTTGGATGTCACATGAGCAGTCAATACATACGCCCGACAATTTACGAAGCCAGGAAGGGAGCCCTTCCTCCGCTTGGTCGGTACTTTTCGGAGGTGTGGGCCAAACGGCGCCTGGTCTGGGCGCTGGCTCAAGCGGCGGTCAAGGCCGGCCATCTAGACACGTGGTTCGGGAGGCTCTGGACGATCCTCAACCCATTGCTGCTGGGTCTCACCTATTTCTTGCTCATCGGGGTGATTCTCGGCAAAGACGTCACCATTGAGTACCTGGCCACGTTGCTGGGCGGGTTGTTTGCCTTCTACTTCACCCGGTCGTCGGTGGGCTCCGGCGCAAACGCGATCGTGAAAGGGGGCGCCATGGTGAGGGCGACGGCGGTTCCTCGCATGATCCTTCCTCTGTCATCGGTGGCGATTGCTCTGCGCGCCTACTTCCCGACGTTGCTGGCGTACTCCATTTTCCACATTCTCGGCGGACTTCCGATCACCCCGGCTCTCGTCATGGTCCCGGTGGTGATCCTCATCCATACCGTCATGAATGTCGGGTTAGCGCTGTTGTTCGCCACCGCGACGGTGTTCTTCCGCGATACCTCGTCATTCCTGCCGTACCTCCTGAGAATCTGGATGTACGTGACGCCGGTCTTGTACCTGTATTCGGAGCTTCCGGCGCGCATCCGCCCGTATCTCGAGATCAACCCGCTGTACCGGCTCTTTGCCTCCTGGCAACAGATTCTTTTCGAGGGGGCCTTCCCTTCGCTCATCAACATAGGCCTGGCCGTCGTCTGGGCGGTGGCCATGCTCGTGATCGGTGGCTTCTTCTTCCTCGCCAAGGAGCGTGAATTTGCAATCCGTATCTGAGCTCCAACCCGACCTGGCCGTTCGGGTCGAGAACCTCTCCGTGAGGTACCGAACCTCGATCGAGCGGAAACAGACCCTTCGTTCGTTCCTGGCGCGCGGTGGCCGAAACCGGCGAACTACCCGCATGTTCGAAGCACTGCACGACGTGTCCTTTGAGGTGGGAACGGGCAATCTCCTTGGCATCATTGGTCCAAACGGTGCAGGGAAGTCCACGCTGTTGCGGACTCTGGCCGGCATCCTTCCTCCGTCGGAAGGACGGGTCACGGTGTGGGGAAGCGTCACCACGTTGCTCGCTCTCGGGGTTGGCTTCAATGCAGAGTTGTCCGGACGCGAAAACATCCGGCTCGGTTGTCTGGCCTCCGGAATACCTCCTGATGAAATCGACGCCCTCACCGGCCCGATCATCGAGTTTGCCGACCTGGGTGAATTCATCGAGTACCCGGTCAAGACATATTCTTCGGGCATGTACGGGCGGCTGGCATTCTCGATCGCCGTCCAATTGAAGCCAGACATCCTCCTCATCGACGAGGCTCTATCGACGGGGGATGCGGCCTTTCGCGCCAAATCGCAGGACAAGATGCGCGACCTGATGACCCAGGCAAGGGCCATCGTCCTCGTCTCGCACGGCTTGGGGTTGATCCGGGAGATGGCGACGGAGGTTCTCTGGCTCAACAAGGGCAAAGTGATGGGATACGGAGACCCGATCGAGATGATCGATGCCTATACCGCCACCGTCAAGGGGAGCACCAAGGCAGCGACGAATGACCAGGTGTAGGCGCAGCGCCGAGCGCTCAGCGGCGAGCGTCTAGCCCGGCAGGTTGCAATGATTCGACTGCCGCACAATCGAGAAGCGACTCCGGCTTCGAGTTTCACGTACCGCCCGGCGCTCGACGGCCTGCGAGCCATCGCGGTCCTAGCGGTGATCGTCTACCACGTCAACGAACCCTGGCTTCCGGGTGGGTTCCTCGGCGTTGATCTGTTTTTTGTTCTCTCCGGGTTTCTGATCACTTCGCTGTTGCTGGTCGAGCATGGGGCATCCGCCAGGATCAACCTGGCCAGGTTCTGGAGCCGTCGGGCCAGACGTTTGCTCCCTGCGATTCTGATTCTGCTGCTCGTGATTGCCGTCGTGGAACACCGGGTCCTGACCGAAGCCGCGTTGCGCGCAGGGAGGCGCGGCGAGCTGCTGGCGACCCTCTTCTACGCAGCCAATTGGTTCTTCATCGCCACGGGCCGCTCCTACTTCGCCGACTACGGAGGAGCTTCTCCGGTTCGGCACACGTGGTCGCTGGCGATCGAGGAACAGTTCTACCTGTTGTTCCCGCTCATCATGTCATTCGGTTTGAGGCTCAAGCGGCGTTGGCTACTCGCGGCCATTGTTGCGACCCTGGGCGTTTCGGGTTGGTTGATGGCGGCGCTCTTCACACCTTCCAACCCTTCCCGGGCCTATTACGGAACGGACGCACGGATTCATCAACTACTCGCCGGCGCCGTCCTGGCAATCCTGTTGGCGAGCCGGTATCGAAAAGCCATCGTTTCCTGGAGCCGGCGACTCGTCCTCCCTGCCTCTGCTGCACTGGTTCTGGCACTGTTCCTGGTTCGTGATGATGGTTCGTTCTACTACCACGGTGGCGCCGTGGCGATCGGTTTGGTGGCGGCCCTGCTGATTGCCGGTCTAGAGAATCCGGCCGGAATTCGGGATGCCTTGTCGACACGCCCTCTGGTTGCCATCGGCAAGATTTCCTACGGGATGTATCTCTGGCATTTTCCGTTCATCGTCTGGATGCTGCGGTGGTATGCAATGTCACCGGGCATATTGCTGGTGGTCATACTCGTCTTGACTCTCGCAGCCGCTGGAGCTTCGTATGTCCTGGTCGAGCGTCCTATCCGTGTGAACCGCAAGCTCTTCCGGCTCGAACTCACCCCCCGTCGGCTCGCCTACGTCGTTCCGGTAGCTTCGTTGGTCACAGCCGCGGCAGTGGTTGTGGCCCTGCCCGATGCCCTCCCCGAATGGGCGCGCGAAGGAACGGTGGTCGCGGCTCAACCCGCCCCGGTGGTTACCTCGCCCGCCACAACGTTTGCGCAGACCGAACCGACCAAGCCTGACCTTTCGTCAATGGCCATCGTGGGCGACTCCTTCATGGTCTCCGCGTATCCGGGGTTCCGGGTGGCAGCCGCCGAAGCGGGGATCACCCTTGCTGAGGCTGCCTTCGCCGCCTGTCCCATCGGCGAAGAGCCGCTGGCCAGCCTCGATGGGGAACCGCATTACAAAGCGGAGACCTGCCTCGAGTTGGTGACGGCCGCCTACGACGGACTGATTGCCGATCCACCCGATGTGGTTCTCTGGCATGACCTGCAGTCGGTCCTGCCGCGATTCGCCGATGATGGCAAGGTGCTGGTACCCGGCGATGAAGATTGGCAGCAAGACTTGCTCGACGAGTGGGAGCGGTTGCTGGGCAGATTCCTGGCCGACGGAACCGAGGTAGTGATCATTGAACCGCCGTTCCGGAGCCAGGATGCCGAATGCTCGGGCTTGCCGAATGAGGCTCGATGTTCGGACATAGTCGCTCAGGACCAGATAATCCGCGCGGCGACGGCGGATTTTCGAGACCAGGTGAGAGATCTCGCCGGGGTCTCCTTCTTAGATGTGAACGATCTCCTTTGTCCGCAGGGGATTCCCTGTCCGTCTGAGGTTGGGGGAATTGCGGTGCGTGAGGGAGGAAACGACCAGACTCATTTCACCGAAGAAGGGGCCCTCTGGTTCGCCCGGAAGGTCATCGAAAGAGTCACCGAGGAAGCTGGATAGGCCGCAGCTGGCCGGCGCCCGGCTCACATCACGATCAGGAGCTACCCAGGGTGGCGATGATCCGGTTGGGGTCGATTTGCTGCGCGTCGGTGATGCCGTACAGGCCTCCCGCCGAGAACCCGGTCGCAACCAGGGTCCCATCGGATCGGTACCAGGCGAGATCTTCGCCACCCACGGCATCGAACGTGGCCACGGCGATCTGATCCCAGCCGGCCGACAGCGTCAGAACATCGGAGATAGCGGTGAAATTGCCTTGCGCATTCACCGTGTAGAACCTGGCACGACCGTCGGCGCGGTAGTAGAGAAGGTCGTCGGTTCCGTTGCCGTCGAAGTCTCCCGACGGTATCTGAGACCAGTTCTTGTTTCCGTACATGGATTCGCTTATGGGAAAGAAACGGCCGGTGTCGGAGATTGAGTAGAAACGCATCAGACCGTCGGCGGCTCGGTACCAGAGCACGTCGTCCCGCCCGTCCTTGTCGAAGTCGCCGGGAACCAGGTGGGTCCAACCATGGTTCCCGTAGAGAGGAGCTGAGATAGGCGTGAATAGGCCAGAGTCTGTCACCGTGTAGAAACGCATGAGCCCATCTGCGGAGCGATAGAACAGCAGGTCGACGTCGCCGTCGCCGTTGAAGTCCCCCGGCACGACCGAACTCCAGCCAGTGCTCCCGGTCATGTCTTTCATGATCGCCAGCTCTGTACCGTCCTCGGACAGCTCGATGAACTGGAAGCGGCCGGTGCTGCGATCGTACAGAAGCAGATCGGACCCGAATCGACCTCCCAGGAAGCCATTCCAGACCACATCGGCTCCAGCCATGGTTGATCCAATCGAGGTGAGACAGAATGCACTGTCCGCTCGCCAGGCGGCATCCAGGGCACCGTTTGGATCGTAGGCAAAGAGACTGTCGCCCTCGAGCGGCGGACCGCAGTAGTCGATGGTGCGAATCTGATGGGAGCGGAGACCCAGCCGGGACTTGAATTGGCTCCCGGTCAGGTGCTCTGTGGCGGAAACACCACCTTTGGTTCCCGTTATGGCAATGTCCGACGGGGTCCCGGAAACGTAGCGGCTGAGGATCCGAACGCTCGCGATCTGATCGAAGCCAAGCCCCGAGGTGAACTCTGGTCGGCTGAACGACTCAGTCCACGAGGTGGCCCCCGGATCGACGACCGACACGAGATAGGGGAGCGGACTGCCACCCCACATATCCTGGTTGTTCTCGGTCCTACCGCCGGTGCTGGAGAAGTAGAACGCGGAGATCACCTCGCCCTGATGGAAGGCGACCGTTCCGGCGGTATCGTCGACGGCATCTGTCCAGCGGGGGTCCTCGCCGGCCCAGCCGTTCCACTGCTGATCGATGTACGTGGCGTACAGGTGGCAGGCACACACATCGGCTCGCGCCACCGGATCGCGGTTCTGCAACACTGAAACCGAGTAGGTGCGGGCGGCAATGGCCTGGGCGCGGACGGCCTCAACAGGCCACGAGGCAGGCACTTCGGCCAACCCGTAGAGGTACGTCTCCAGGTCGATTTCGGCGACTGCATGGAACCGGTTATCCGGAGCGGGTTTGATATGCACCAGACCTCTCGGCACTTCGAGTACCCGGTCGGTGTATGAACTACCGGATGCTTTGGCGCGAACGGTGAGGATGACCCTGATGGTCGGTTGTGGTGACCAGGTGATAGTCCCTTCGCAGCTGGTCCGGGTTCCTACTTCGGCACCGTCCATCAGATACGAGCAGGTGCCGTCTGGATAGGACTGGAGGGCCCAGGTATGGCCGTCGGTCGGTCTGGCAACCAATGACGAGTCTTCGCCCAGAGTGAGCCTGACGCCGCCTGCTACCGGCTCGATGGGCATCGTTGACATGTCCTGTCCGATGCCAAGCAGTACCGGGTCGGGGATGTCGACGAGTGGTCCGACGGTAGTCCCTGTGTAGAAGTACTCGATGATCTCATCGGCGCTCTGACCCTGGTCGGCCAGCGCTTTGGCTCCCCACTGCGACATGCCGATCCCGTGTCCCCAGCCTCCTCCATCGATCACGACGTCGTCACCGGCCGCCCCGGCGGGGACGGCCAGGCTCACCCACAGGGCAATCACCAGCGTCACAACCATTGGGTAACGGAGTGGGCCGGCGAACGGTCGGGGGTCACTCATCAGGGATCGACCATGAGCAATCCTTGCGGCATCGGGGTTGATCCCGTTACCGGTTGGTGCTGCCCATCGGAAAGGGTGGTCACCATGCTTCCGGCGGACCGGTACCAAAACACCTCATCGGTGCCTGCCCCGTCGAGATTGCCGGTCACCACGTCGCGGAATCCGGGATCCAAATTCAGGACCGGGCTGAGCGCCGAGAATCTCCATTGCGTGCCGACACCATAGAACCGTGCCAGCCCGTCATCTCGATAGAAGATCAGACCGGTGTTTTCGCCGAATCGACCTGCAGGAATGTGCGTCCAGTTTCGCGTACCAACCATTGCCGGCGACGTTGGGACCATCCGCCCGGCCGATCGAACTTCGTAGAAGCGCATCAACCCGTCGCTCGCCCGGTACCAGTACACGTCTTCTGAACCTTCACCATCAAAATCACCTGCCACGATGTGGGTCCAGCCGCGGGTGCCATGCATCGCCGGAGTCAGCGGTGCTCCAATGCCTTGTGGTCCCATCGTATAGAAACGCATCAGCCCATCGGTGGCACGATAGAAAAGCAGATCGGTTGTTCCGTCGCCGTTGAAATCGCCCGGAACGATGCTGGACCACCCGGTCGAGCCGCGAATGTGCGAGACGGTGCTCCAGTTACCTGCCCCGTCGGCAGAGAGGTAGTCGAACCATCCGGTCGGCCGGTCGTAGAGAAGCAGGTGAGGGGTGGAGTCCCCCTCCAGGGTCACTCTCGACACTATGTCCGCCCCGAGTACGTCGGTGACATGGGAGGAGACGGGGCCGATGATGCTGGCCGGACCTCCTGCCTCCGGGGTGCCGGCGAAGAACTCGGCAAGAACGCCCGTATAGGGCGAATAGGTGAGGATGCGTTCCGAGTCCTCCGAGATGGGCGTGCCGTTCGCATCGGGATGCGGGACTTCGGCCGCAGATCTGCACACGATGCCGCCGTATAGCCAGAAAGGATTCCAATGGGGGTTGGCGTCGAGGAATTCCTGCTCGGTGATGCCGAGGATGGTGGCGCCGGTGGCGGCGGGGACACCTCTCGCCAGGTAGCTGCAGGGGCCGAGTTGCACCGATGGGGGAGCAACGGCATCGCCGACGGCCTCGGTTATCGCATCGACGAAGTGCGTATACCCCTCGTCGGTGTAGTGCACGCCGTCGGAACCGAACCAATCCGCGTCGACCATGAGATCCCACGGAACGACTTCGAAATCGAGAAGGGCGGCTTCCTGCCGCAGAATGGCGTTGTTGGTGACGTAGTGGCTGTGCCAGCCGTGGCCGGAATCGGCCACCGGGAACCAGATGATCCGCTCCACACCGAGAAGCCGCAGTTCGTCGACGGTCGTCCGCACCGCTTGGCGGAACCCTGCGGGCGTGATGTACCCGTCGGAGTCGGTCTGCGGCACGAAGAGGTCGGACTGTGCAGGTTCGCCGAAGATCGGAGCCGGGCGAACGTTCAATCCTGCGGTGAGCACAACGGTGGAGGCTGCAACCGGATCCATACGAGCCACGTCGATCCCAAACGAAGGACCCGAAGACGAGATACACAGGATGGATGGGACGAACCCGGCCAGTTCGAGCCGGGAGGCGAGGTGGCCGCGTCGGACGTTGCCATCGCACTCGGAAGAACCCACGACGATTACGTTTGAGTTGGTGAGGGCCTTCACCTCGGTTGGGGCAACCGTCAGTGAGGCTAGGACACATACTGTGGTGACCAGCACCTGAACCAACCGACGTTTTGGTTGTGTCAGGACTTGCAGGTCGGGCCGGGCGGCGGCTTGCGGGGTTCGGTCAATCCCAGTCAACGGTTACCAGAACCTGGTGAGCGGGTGCATTTGCCACCTGGGCGATGGTGATGACTCCCGGGGATGCGAAGCGAGCAGCCAGGATCGATCCGGTCTTGTAGAAAACCAGATCCTCTCCGGGTACGTCATCGAATGTTCCTGTGAGAATCTGGCTCCAATTCTGAGAAAGGTGCCCGGCCGCGGACATCGATTCGAACTCGGCTCCGTGGAGCGTATAAAACCGGAACAAGCCATCGGTCGCACGATAGAACAAAAGGTCGTCGGTTCCGTTGCCATCGAAGTCCCCGCTGGGTATCCGGGTCCAAGAGCGCGTTCCGTACATGGCCTCCGTGATCGGCCGGAGGTTGCCGTCGGTGGAGATTTCGTAGATGCGCATCAACCCATCCGAGGCTCGATACCAGAGAATCTCATCGCGGCCGTCCTCGTCGTAGTCGCCCGGAACGATTTCAGACCAACCCTGGTTGCCCGTCAGCGCGGGAGTAATGGCACGCATGCGGCCGTCCGGCAACGTGGTGTAGAACCGCATCAGGCCATCTGAGGCCCGGTAGAAAAGCAGATCGGGGGTGGCGTCACCGTTGTAGTCCCCCTGGATCACGTGGGACCAGTTGCGGGTGCCCGTGACCTGGTACAGGAACGAAGTTGAGCCCGAGTCGCCGATCTGGCGGGCATGGAAAACCGAGCTCGACTGGTCGTACAGAGTGACGGCCGGAGTGGTGCGATCCGCCCAGGCGAGGTCGAATCCAGCCGAGACCGTGGAAGCATCTCCACTGACGACGATCTTCCCGGTGGGCCCGTCGACGAGCAAGCGGAGCGGGGTGATGGCGCCGGTGAGCTGGTCTACCGAAAGCAGGTCGTCTACGTAGTACCCCGGCTGGGCGGCCGTCAAGCTGGGCAGTTCGAAGTGGGACGGCTCGAACCAGATGTGGAGAGGCATGTTGAGCGACAGTTCTGCCTCCAGGTAGTCGCTGTCCCAATACTCGACCCGGAGACAACCATGTGAATAGGGATACGAGGGCACGCTGTGATACCCGTGAACCGACAACCCGACCGTGTAATACCAGTCGTTGTAGGTGCCGCGTCCATCCACCGAACCGGTCCATCCTTCGTCGTGGAAGAACAGCGTGTAATCGCCGGGCGGCGATTGGTACCCGGAGCGTCCGGAACTGATCGGCACGATGGCCTCGACAACGTTGTCCTTGATCCAGTACATCACCTGTTTGGTCAGGTTGGCTTCGAGCCGGTTGGTCTCATCGCGCTCGAGGTATCCACGGGCCGGGGAAGCGCTGGAGGTCATCCCAAAGCGCAACGGAGAAGGTGCTGGAGCGAGTCACTCCAAGTTCCTTGGTGAGAGCCATCACCGCCGACGCGGTGGAGTCGTCGTACGTGCCGGTGATCGGTCCGCGGAAGAAGCCTTTGGTCTGAAGTTCGGTTTGGAGTTCGATAACGTCCGGTCCGTTGTCGCCGGGGCCGAGGTCGCTGATGGCCAAAGCTGGTCCTGTGGAGAACCCGGAGAGGGCAACAACGAGGGTGGCAAGCACCGAAATTCTGCGAATCGTGCGGATCCGAAGTGTCGCCATGGCTTCTCCTATTGGAACGGTGACCAGTTGAGCACGGTCAGAATCTGGGCGGCCGGGGCAGAGGCCGGCACGGAGATTGGCACGAGCGAACCGGGTGAATATCCGAGAGCCTGGATGGTGCCCGGTTGGTAGAACACCAGATCGGCACCCGCATCGGTGTCAAACCGTCCGGCCAAGATCTGCTGCCAGCCGGTACTGGTGTGTCCGACATCAGAAATGGGCGAGAAACTCCCGGACGGGCTGATGGTGTAGAAGCGGTACAGCCCATCGGTCGACCGGTAGTACATCAGGTCGTCGCGTCCGTCGGCGTCAAAATCGCCTGAAGGGATCTGGGTCCAACCCCGGTTGCCGTACATGACCGGGGTCATGGGGGTGAATCGGCCGGCGGGCGACACCGTGTAGAAGCGCATGAGCCCGTCGGTTGCCCGGTACCACATCAGATCGTCGGTGCCGTTGGCGTCGAAGTCGCCGGGGATCATCTGGGTCCATCCCCGGTTGCCGTACATGATCGGAGTCATCGGGGTGAATCTTCCGTCGGCAGTGACGGTGTAGAAGCGCATCAATCCGTCGCTTGCCCGGTAGAACAAAAGGTCGGCGATGTCGTCACCGTTGTAGTCGCCGGGGACGACGTGCGACCAACCCCGGGTGCCGAATCCGTCGAAGAACGGGTAGGTGAGCCCGTTGGCCCCGACCGCCAGGAACCCGAACCAGCCCGTATCTCGATCGTAAGCCAGGATGTCCGAGCCGTACGATCCGCCCAGATAGCCGCCCCACACAACATCAATACCCGGCCGGGTTTCGCTCAACTCCCCAACCAAACCGATCTCGAGATCGATTGATCCGGCGGGAGTGTGCAGTCCGTAGGGGGAGATCTCACCGGTGGTCGAGTCCACCAAGATCAACTCATCCAGATCGGAACTGCCCGCCGCGCCGGCCGGAATCGCCGACCCCACCAGCGCAGCGATCATGATCAGCACCGTAATGACTCGCCGTTTCCGCACGTTCGCCTGCCTTTCGCAACCCTACTCAACTGAAATCGTTTCGTTCGCGGGCGACCCGCGAGCCGGCCCGGACGGGTGTTTCCACCGCCTTCCCTTCATCGGCACAGAGCCTGGAGGCCTTGAGTCCCCGGTCCACCGGTGTGGACAGCCTCGCCCGCCGATCCAAACCGGCCGTCATCTTCCGCCGGAGCCGTCTCAGCTCCGAGAGACTGCGTGGTATGTTCCTGCGGTGTCCAATCGACGAGTTGTTCTCTTGCTCCACGGTGGTATCGAATTCGATTCCCGCGTGAAGCGGCAAGCGGTTTCGCTGGCTTCCGCAGGCCTCGATGTCTATGTGATCACCCCTTCCATGACCGAAGGGCGCGAGGAGTACAAGCTGCACGGCGTGACGATCATTGAACAGCCTGTTGCCTATGCACTGATGACGACGCGCCAGTTGCAGGGTCGTGCTCCTGAGTCCGCCAAGAAGGATCCGAAGAGCTCATGGGCAAGACAGCTGTCGCCCCGAGAAGCTCTCTATTACGCCAACGCCCAAGCGGCGTTGTATGCCAATCGTCTCACCGAGGAAGCCGGGGAGGGCAAGTACTTCAAGCCCCAGAGGCTGGCCGGTCACGAACTGCAGCGTACGAAGCGGTGGGCGCTCCGGAGATCGGCGGCTTTGCAGAAGCCGGCGCTGGTAGTTGCCCGAATCCACGGGCGTGCTATGAGAGCAAGCGCCGACCATCGCCCGGTCTTCGACGTTGTTTCGGGAAGGGCCTTCAGGCGGGTGTGGCTTCGGCGACTGGCGCGGCGATGGAATCGGCGGCTCGAAGAACAACGATCACTCGTTCGGGGCGATCAATCGGTGGCGCCGACCGGGCAACCGCCAAAGTCGCAAACCCGCGTCCGGAACCCCGGATGGCAGAAGACCGAGCCTCAACTACTCGACCTGGATCTGGCATTTGGTCGTCTGCTGGACCGTCTGGCTCCGGCCGTGATCCAGGCCAATGATTTCCAGACGCTGCCCGCTGCCGTCCATGCCAAGCGGCGAGCCGTCGCAGCCGGGCGGTCGCTCAAGGTGCTTTACGACAGCCACGAGGATGCAGCGGGCCTCGAAGAGCACTACGGCGCCCTCCGCAGTCGGGCCTTCCTCGATGTTGAAGAGACCTTCATGGGGGAAGTTGACGCCGTTATGACCGTGTCCCCGCAACTCGCCCAGCGGTTGCAGGACCGGTACGGTTTGCACACCCCACCTGCGGTCGTCCTGAATGCCCCGCCCCGCGGGTCCGCTCATGCGAATGTGCCGAGCCTTCGCAGTCTTATCGGGATCGGCGAGGACGTTACCCTGGGCGTCTACGCAGGGGGCGTCAACAAGAACCGCGGCCTGGATCTGCTCATCGAGGCCGTGGGGCGGCTTCCCGAATTCCACCTGGCCCTCGTTCTCACCAATATTTCCGAACGCACCAGGGATCTCCTGGGCTCTTTTGCCGAGCAGGCGGATGCAGTCGACCGGGTTCACTTCGTCCCTGCCGTGCTGCCTCATGAAGTGGCCGCCTACCTGTCCGACGGCGACCTGGGGTTCGTTGTTGCCTCGAACGAGGTCGCAAATCACAACGTTTCCCTGCCAAACAAACTCTTTGAGTACCTTCACGGCGGCCTGCCGATCGTGACTTCCAACCTCGCCGCCATGGAAGAGTTCATCTCCTCGCACGGTGTCGGTTGCGTCTTCCCCTATCCGGAGGTCGACAAGCTCGTCGAGTGCATTGGGTGGGTCCTTCAGAACCGGTCCGAGCTTCGGGCGGCCATCACACCGGCGTTCCTGAGGAGTTTCTCCTGGGAGGACTCGCAGGAGAAACTCCTGGTGGCCTACAGCGATCTCCTGGCGTCAGACCTGCCCACCAATCCTATTCCGCTCGACCTCACCGTTATCCGGGAAGCCGATCGGGGATAGCCGCCGGCGGAAGCTGCGAAACCTCGGTGAACGCCTGCACGGGCGACCCATGTTCAGTAGATCCACCTGACAACATCGAAGACTTCGGCGAAGGTCGCACCGGCTTGTACACCCCGGAAGCGAGCCTGGGCGCGCAGGTACTCGGCGTTGACGTAGGAACGATGCTTCTGCGACTCGTAGCACTCCATGGCCCGGATCTTTTTGTCCAGATCGTCGCTGCTCAATTCAACGAATCCGGATGCTCGAAAATCGAGATGATTCCAGGGGATTTCGTACGAGAGGATGGTTGTGTGTTTGAAGGCTCGAAGGCCCTCTTTGGCAACTACCTCGTGGTCCTGATGGAGATCCGTTGCCGAAGGCATCAACACGAGTTGGGGCGCTAGTTCGTCTCTTAGTTCGATGAGATACTCGAGGATTTCCTGCCGTCGTTCATGGAGGTGCCGGACCTTGTAGTCCAGTACGAAGAGATCGGTTGGCGCGATACCGAGCTGGGCTGTTGCCGCCGCCACCTCTCTACGGAGTGTGTCGGGTGGCCAGTTGGGCGCCAGAGATTCGTCCGCCGAGGAAAACGCAACGTAGGTGACGCGGGTTTTGGAGGCCACCAGTCGGGCGATGGTTCCTCCGGCTCCCAGTTCCCCGTCGTCGGTGTGGGGCGCCAGCACCAAAGCGCGGTCGTACTGCGGATTCAGCATGCCAGGCACGTTCACTTTCCGGGGCGGATCATCGATTGTAGTGTGACGGTGGAGGCGCCGGCCGAGCCCGGGATACCGGTCGGACACCCACCGGCGAAGACGGCCATGGTTGCATCTGCCCTGCGAGCCGACCGCTATCATCGGGCCATCTTTCCCTGAGGAGTCGAATTTCTATGTCCGCGTACATTGCGCCTTCCGCCGATGTCTCACCTGATGCCGTGATCGGTGACGGCTGCAAGGTGTGGCATGGGGCTCAGATCAGAGAGGGAGCAGTGGTTGGGTCCGGCTGCATCGTCGGGAGGGGAGCATATGTGGATGCCGGTATCTCCGTCGGCGCCAATTCGAAGATCCAGAACTACGCCCTCGTCTACGCCCCCGCCCTCCTCGAGGAAGGCGTTTTCATTGGTCCGGCCGTGGTACTCACCAACGACATGTTCCCGCGCTCGATCAATCCGGACGGCTCTCTCAAATCAGGCAGCGATTGGGAAGCCAGCGGGGTCACCGTCAGGCGCGGGGCGGCGGTGGGCGCCCGGGCCGTGGTTCTTCCCGGGGTCGAGATCGGGGCCTGGTCGATGGTGGGGGCCGGGGCAACGGTTACCCGAAACGTGCCCGGTTACGCTCTCGTAGTTGGGAGCCCGGCTCGCCGCATCGGATGGGTAGGCAGATCGGGTCGCGTTCTGGAGACCCGAGGCGATGTGCTGGTCGATCCCGATACGGGAGACCGTTTTGTCGAGAATGGCGAGATGCTTGAGGAGCTTTCATGATTCCAATATCGAGGCCCATCATCGGGCAGGAAGAACGCGACGCCGTCGATCGCGTCTTGTCGTCGGGAATGCTCGTATCGGGCGCTGAGGTGCGCGGCTTTGAGGAAGAGTTCGCCGCCTACGTGGGGGCCTCACACGGGGTCGGTGTAGGCAGCGGGACCGCAGCGCTCCACGTCGGCCTCCTGGCTGCCGGCGTTGGCGTTGGAGACGAGGTCATCGTGCCCTCGTTCACGTTTGCCGCAACTGCCAATGCCGTCAGGCTCATCGGGGCAGTCCCGGTCTTTGTCGATGTCGAAGAGCGCACCTATTCGATTACGGCCGAACTCGTTGAACCGGCAATCACTGAACGCACCGTTGCAGTGATGCCCGTGCACCTATTCGGTCATCCCGCCCCGATGGATGAACTGCTCGAACTGGCCGAACGCGCCAGCCTCATGATTGTGGAGGACGCGGCCCAGGCTCACGGCGCAACCGTCAACGACCGTCGGGTGGGGGCTCTCGGCGCATTTGGAGCTTTTTCGTTCTATCCGACCAAGAACATGACCACCGGCGAAGGCGGCATGATCACCACCAATGATCCGGAGCTGGCTCGGCGTGCCCGGTTGTTGCGGAACCAGGGTATGGAAGAGCGTTATCTCCACGAATTGGTGGGTCTGAATGAGCGGATGACAGAGATCGAAGGTGCCATCGGACGTGTGCAACTCGGTCGACTGGCGGAGTGGACCAGTAGGCGTCAGGCCAACGCCGCTTTCTACGATCAGCATCTCTCAGGAGCAGTCGTCAAGCCGTTCGTGCAGGAGGGTTGCTCGCACGTGTACCACCAATACACGATCCGGGTCCCGGATCGGTCGGCACTGATCAATGCTCTAGAAGCCGCAGGTATCGGCTACGGGGTGTACTACCCGCGGCCCACGCATCTTCAGCCACCGTACGCTGAGGGAGCGCCGTCGCTGCCGCTGACCGAGCGGTTGGCCGAACAAGTGATCTCGCTCCCGATCCGACCCGACCTGACGTCTGAGGAGAGGACGCGCATAGCCGAAGTGGTCAACGGGGCCGTCGGCTCATGAGTGATCTTCGAGTAGGCCTCGTTGGACTCGGCATGATGGGCCGGCACCATGCACGACTCCTGCAGCAGATAGAAGGCGTCCACTTCGTTGGGGCGGTCGATCCGACCGGTGATCGGCACGGAGCATTGCAGGGCGGCCGGCTGATCGATGGGATCGACCAGTTGCTGGCGGACGGAGTCGATGCGGTCGTCATCGCAGTTCCCACCGCCAGTCACGAAGAGGTTGCGCTGCGGCTCGCCACGGAGGGTGTGCCAATCCTGGTTGAGAAGCCGCTCGCCGCCGATGTCGAATCCGCAACCCGGATCGAGAGATCTTTTGCGGAACGGGAGTTGATGGGATTTGTCGGGCACGTTGAGCGCTTCAACCCGGCGCTCCAGGCGATGAAAGAGCGCCTCGATCGGAATGAACTGGGCCATGTGTTCTCCGTAGCGACCGTCAGGGTCGGCCCCTTCCCGCATCGGATCCAGGATGTGGGGGTTGTCAAAGACCTGGCGGCTCATGACATCGACCTGGTGCGCTGGCTTGGAGAGGGCGATTTCGAACAGGTGTCCGGGCATACCGCTCACAAGATGGGTCGTGAGCACGAAGATCTGGTTTCCGCCTCGGGCGTTCTCACGAACGGCGTCGTCGTCAGCATGCAGGTGAACTGGCTGACCCCGACGAAACAGCGCAATGTGACCGTTCTGGGTGAACGGGGCGCTTTTGTTGCAGACATGCTCTCGGCCGACCTCACGTTTTATAGCAACGCCGACATACCGACCGAGTGGGATGCGATGTCGCGCCTGCGTGGCGTGTCGGAAGGTGACATGGTGCGATTTGCGATTCGCAAGCCGGAACCCCTCCGCTCAGAACTCGAGGCCTTCCGTGACGCACTGCTGGGTGGTGACCGTTCCCATATCGTTTCGCTGGCGGACGGCGTCGAGATCCTGCCGCGTCGCCGAACGGATTCTCTCAGCGGCAGACCCGACCAAGGCTTTGAGTGTGGCGCCATGAAGGCTGCCGTCGTAGCACTCGGGAAGATCGGATTGCCGCTGGCGGTGCAAATTGCCCGCCGGGGGGTGGAGACGGTTGGAAGCGACATCAGCGCTGCGGTCGTCGACCTGGTCAACCAGGGTATTCCGCCGTTCCCCGGAGAGGCGGATCTCGCCGAGGGCATGGCTGAGGTGGTGCCGGCCGGGATGCTGCGAGCGACCACGAGCAACCAGGAAGCAGTGTCTGCTGCGGATGCGGTGATCGTGGTCGTGCCGGTGATCGTCGATCGAGCCGGTCGTCCCGATTTCGGGGCGATGGACGCGGCAACTCGCGACATCGGGGAGGCGTTGCGGCCAGGGCAGTTGATCTCGTATGAGACGACTCTGCCGGTCGGGACCACCCGCGGCCGCTTCGCACCTTTACTCGCCGAGGTCAGCGGACTCACACCGGGTGAGGATTTCCATCTTGTGCATTCGCCAGAACGCGTGTTCAGCGGCCGTATCTTCCAGGACCTGAGGAGCTACCCCAAAGTCGTTGGTGGCATCAACGAGGCCTCGGCGGCGGCGGCCGTCGACTTCTACGAGCGAATCCTCGAATTCGACGAGCGTCCGGAACTGCCCAGGCCCAACGGTGTCTGGAACCTTGGCAGTGCCGAAGCAGCCGAACTGACCAAGCTTGCCGAAACGACCTACCGGGATGTCAACATCGCCCTGGCCAACGAGTTTGCCCGCCACGCCGAGGAAATCGGTATTGACATCGGGCCGGTGATCGAAGCTGCCAACAGCCAGCCGTACTCGCACATCCACCGGCCCGGCGTGGCGGTGGGCGGTCATTGCATTCCCGTGTATCCGCGTTTCTATTCCAGTGTCGACCGGGCGGCTCGAATCCCGGTCGTGGCCAGAGAGGTCAACGAGGCAGTTCCGGCCCGGGTAGTCGGGATCCTCGAGAAGGATATGGGCGCGTTGGACGGCAAGCGGGTGGTTGTACTCGGAGCTGCATATCGAGGGGGCGTGAAGGAGACGGCTTTCAGCGGGGTCTTCCCGTTGGTAGAGGCCCTGCGGAACGCCGGGGCGGTCCCGCTGGTCCACGATCCGCTCTATTCCGACCAGGAACTCACCAGTCTCGGCCTGAAGCCGTATCAAACCGGCGAGCCGTGCGAGGCAGCGATTCTGCAGGCTGATCATGCAGAGTACGTCGACCTGCGGTCGGCGGATTTGCCAGGTTGCGAGGTCATCTTCGATGGGCGGCGGTTCCTCGACGGCGACCGATGGACGTCCGCCGGTGTGCGCTATCTTCGACTCGGCACTGCCTAACCCAAAACGGCCTCGATGAGAGCCTCAGCGCCTCCCTCGCCTGCGATCCGGGCTTCATAGGCCCGACGACCTTTGGCGCCCACCTCGGCAGCACCGTCGGGATCCGCCAGCCATGTCCTGAGAATGTCCGCAGCTTCTTCGATAGATCCAACTACAGAACCGGCCTCCGTTTCTTCGAGTAGCTGCATCTGAGCGGGAAGCCTCGTGCCGACCACCGGCAACCCGACCGCCATGTATTCCCAGACCTTGGTAGGGGTGGCGGATCGATAAGCGGGAGTGTCCTGGAGCAGCGAAAGACCGGCGGTAGCCCCGGCCGCCCGTTCCCACGCTTCCCGGTACGGCAGGCGGCCGGATATGTGCAGGCGAGCAGCGTTGTTCTTGCGGGCGGTAAGGTCCAAGAGGTCGGCGTGCAGTCCTTCGCTTATCGGCCCGATCAGTTCGAGGTGAAGTTCGGGCACAAGTGCGAGGAGATCCACCATGGTGTGAGCTCCCGCGACTCACAGTGATATCGCCGACGTAGACCGCCGCCGGTCGCTCGCCCGTGCGGGTCGGGTTCGGGAAGAAATGGGGGGCGGGGACATTCGGGACGACCAGGTCGCCGGGTCGACGGAGATGATCAGCCGCAACAATCGTGGCGTCTGCGATCCGGCGCCCCAAGGTGGTAACGAGTTTGGCAGCAGTCGAAACGGTGCGGCGGAGCGGCCTGGGTATCCAGCTCCGATCTGCCGCCACGGCGGCGTAGTCCTCGTGGATGTCGATGACGGCGCGGACTCCCAGAAGTCGAGCAATCAGAGCCCCTGCTACATAGAGTTCCGGGTCGGGCAGCAAGACTGTGGATGGCCGAGCTTCGCGGAGGTGACGCCACGCCGACCAGGGCGCCAACATCATCCGGCGCCATGGGCTCCGTGGAGGTTCGGCAACCAATGCGGAGCGGATTCCTCGGCGACTGAGAGCATCGAGATGGCGGTTGAGGCGCGCATCGTCGGGGTGGTGGGCGGTTGTGAGAATGAGGCACTGGATCTGGCTCATGGAGCTTTCCGGATCGGTCGTGCCGAAAGAAACCCGAGTCCCCATGCAATGTGCATGATCGCCAGCGCCGGGGCGGTCAGCAGGAGTGCCCCGTCGTGTCGTCGTATCGCCAACCAGACGGCCGCGCCGAGGAGAGTCGCTGCATAGAGTCCCGGGAAGGCGAGCCACAGGACGTTTTGGCCGGCGGCGATGAGAGATCCGAGCAACCCGAGGACGGCGAGGGGTGGGGCGAGTTGCCGGGGTCGCAACGATTGTGGATGCTTGGCCAGCACGGTTCTCTTCCATCTTCCGTAGTGCAAGTATTGCTTCCAGAGGCCGGCTAACGATGATCGGGGCCGGTACTCCACCCGTAGCCGCGGATCGAAGTACACCAGGCCTCCTGCTTTCCGGATCCGATAGTTCATCTCATAGTCCTGGTTGCGGACCATGAGCTCATCGAAGAGGCCGACCTGGTCGAAGACCTTCTTCCGAAACACTCCGAGGTAGACCGTGTCGGCGGGTCCCGGGTCACCGTGATAGTGGAATCGGGCGTCACCGACTCCGAGCGGGATACTCATTGCGGTGGCGATGGCCCGCTGCACCGGAGAGATCCCAACTGCAGCCTGGATGCCTCCAATATTGTCCGCCCCGGTGTCGGAAAGGATCTCGACGGCGGTCCGAACATAGCCGGGAGGTAGAACGGAATGGGCGTCGCAGCGGACTATCACATCACCCTGAGCGCTCACAATGGCCGCGTTCAATCCGGCCGGCGTTGTTGTGGCTGTATTTGTGACCACCGACACACGACTGTCCTGAGCGGCCAACCGATCCAGAGTGGCTCTGGTCCCATCGGTGCTGGCGCCGTCGGCGACGATGACTTCGAGGAATCCCGGATACTCCTGACGGAGGGCGCTCTCTACCGCCAGGAGTATCGCCTCAGATTCGTTGCGAACGGGGATAACCACCGACACAGCCGGCCAGGTTGGGTCTTCCCGCCCTATCCGGTCGGCTTCTCCGATGTACTCTCGTGGCGGCGGGTTCTTGTTCACAGTCTCCATCGGGTCGACAACTCCCTCCGTATAATGCCCGTCCATTCGTGGAGGTCGCAACATTCTGGCTGTTTCGCTGAGCCCGGACCTGCTGCTCGTTACCTGGGCAGCGGGTATCGCTGCGGGTGGGGCTCTGGTCGCCCGCTGGCGGATCGTAGGACCGGGGTTCCTGTGGCTGGCCGCGGGGACCGGCTGTGTTATCGGTGCGATTGGTGCCGGGGCGGGTGGGGGCGTAGCGGCGTGGGTTGGGTCCGGTTTGGCTTTGCTTGCCGTTCCGGCCGCCCGGTCCCGGAGCGTGGCTCCGCCTCTGCTGGCGGTATCGAGCCTGGCGTTCCTGGTGGCGGCTACCCCGGCCGGCAATCCCATTCTGACTATCTCCGGAGCTGCAGCGCTGGGCGGCGTTACCACCGAAATGTTGCTGGGTCATTGGTACCTCGTCGATCCGCGGCTGCCTCGCTGGGCTCTCAAGCGGCTGGTGGTGATCGCCACCGTGGCTCTTGTCATTGATGGTTTGATTCTGGGCCTGGCCGCAGACGGCGGATGGGCAACGGTTGCGACCGTCTTTGCGGTCCTGTCGGTCCTCAGCGTCTTGCTCATGGTGGCGGTCTGGTTTGCGCTCAAGGAGCCCGCGTACTCGGCTGTCATGGCCGCCACCGGCCTGTCCTATCTGGCGTTGCTGACATCACTGGGGGCAACCACGATCGGCCGTTCGCTCATCAGCGAAGGCGAGTCCCTTCTCGAGGTTCCTAGACTCATGGGCCTATGAAGATCTACACGAAGAAGGGCGACGACGGCACGACCGGGCTCCTGTACGGAGGCCGGGTCGCCAAGGATGACCTGGCGCCGGAAGCGTACGGAGCCGTTGATGAACTGGTCGCGGCTCTCGGTATGGCCCGGGCGCTTGCCGATGGGGGTCTGGCCGCCGAGTTGCTCCGTGTGCAGAGAGAGCTGTTCGTGGTCGCTGCAGAAATAGCGACGGCCCCGGACAATCGACACAAACTCGAGCCGCTGGTCAGTCTGACTACTCCGGAGATGGTTGCACGGTTGGAGGAGGCAATCGACGACGTCGTCGAGGAAGTGGGTATGCCCACCGAGTTCGTCGTCCCGGGCCAGTCCGCTCTTCCTGCTGCTGTCGATGTGGCGCGCGTCGTGGCGCGCCGGGCAGAACGACGGGTGGTCGCCTACGCCCGCGCCGGCGGGATGGGCGAGAGCTCTGTCCTGCCCTATATGAACCGATTGGCCGACTATCTCTATATGCTCGCCCGGGCAGCAGAAACTGAATGGCAGCCAACCCGATCCAAGGAGTGAGAATGATCGAATTCGAGGCCGGCGCAGGCCTCTCCGACGAGTCTGGGGAAGCGTTGGCAGTGCCGGTGTTCGCCGACCGAACCTGGGGTCCGGGAGCGGAATGGGTTTCAGGTGAGCTGGGGGCTTGGCTCGATGAGTACCTCGATGAGGTCGATTTCAGCGGCAAGGCGGGTGAAATCGTGTCGCTTCCGACGGGCGGAAGGCTCCCGTTCAGAACACTGTTCTTGGTGGGTTTGGGGGACGAGGCGGACCTCGATGGAGTCAGACGGGCGGCGGGGTGGCTTGGACGCAAAACGACCCGGGTCACCGAAGTAGCCGTCACCCTGCAGGCGCTGCCGGTAGATGGGGCAGCTCGAGCCTTCGCGGAGGGATTCATTCTCGGGCAATACCAGTTCGACAAATACCGTACGGAACCGAAACCGTCGATGACCCGGACCGTGAGATTTGTGGGCGACGGCACCGGGGATGCAGTGGCTTCGGCGGGTGTCGGAAGCGTGCTGGCCCATTCGGTTGGCCTGGCCCGTGACCTGGTGAATGAGCCGGCGGCGGGGAAGTCCCCGGAGATCATGGCCGCTCTGGCAACGCAAATCGGCGATGAATTGGGGATTCGGGTCGTCGTCCACGACGAGCAAGACATCATCAGGGAAGGTTTCGGCGGTTTGGCGGGGGTCGCGGCGGGTGCTCACCGGCCGGCCCGGATGGTCGAATTCTGGTACGAACCGGAGAACCCTCGGGCGTTTGTTGCTTTCGTTGGGAAGGGGATCGTCTTCGATTCGGGTGGGTTGTCGCTGAAACCGCCGGCGGCGATGGAGACGATGAAGACGGACATGTCTGGAGCAGCGGCGGTGTTCGGGGCGGTGCAGGCCGTCGCCGCTTTGAAGATCCCGGTGAAGGTTCTGGGGGTGACACCACTCACCGAGAATATGCCGGGCGGTGGTGCGACCAGGCCGGGCGATGTACTAACGGCCCGGAACGGCAAGACGATCGAGGTACTGAACACGGATGCCGAAGGGCGTCTTGTTTTGGCCGACGCCCTCGCTCTGGTGGCCGAGTCGGAACCCGACATCATCGTCGATCTCGCCACGCTCACCGGGGCATGCCACATTGCTCTTGGCGACAAGATCGCCGGAGCATGGACGAACGACGATACGTGGATGGGACGAGTGGTGGCGGCGGGCGCCAGTGCCGGCGAACGGATCTGGCCTATGCCGCTCCCTCCCGACTATCGAAAGAACATTGATTCGACCATTGCAGATATGAAGAACACGGGCAACAACCGCTATGGGGGGGCCATAAACGCGGCTCTCCTTCTGGCCGAGTTTGTCGGTGACGTCCCCTGGGTGCACCTGGATATCGCCGGCCCGGCACGGTGGCCGGAAGATGAGCACTACCAGCGCCAGGGTGGATCAGGCTTCGGTGTGAGGACGCTCGTCGCTTTCGTCGACGATCTCGCCGGTCGGAGGTAACCCGCAGGTAGGCTGGCGTCCATGCGGCGGAGGATCCTTCTTTCGATTGCAGTCGCGGACCTGGCTGCACTGGCGGTTTCCGTCGTGCTGGCCTCACTGATCGTCTTCGATCGGGCCTTGCCGTGGACCAGTCCACGCCTTCCCCCCGGTGAGTCGATTTGGCCGCTCCTTGGACTCGTAACTGCAGGGGCGTTGATCGGTTCATACGCCAGCGCCCGGGCTTGGGCCGGTTCCGCGCCGCGGCCTACGTACGGCCGGGCCCTGACCATCGTGCTATCGGCTTTGGCGCTTACGTCCCTTGGCCTGGTCCTATCCCGGACGTACTTCTCTCGACCGTTCCTGGCCGCAACCACTGTCATCTGGCTGGCAGGCGCAATCGCCCACCGGTTCCTTCGGCGGAGACGGCCGTGGACCGAGCGCTTGGTGTTGATCACCACAGAAAAGGGTCTGGTTGAGCACTTACGCGATGCCCCCCATGCCGACGTTCGTGAGGTGCTCGATCCCGGGTCGCAGGGCGACGTTGAGCCGATTGACGACGGTGTCACCCTTGGCGTCGATCTCCGGGAGGTGTTGTCCGATCGCATGGCCCAGTTTGTTTCGTCGAGTGTTCTCTCGGGTGTATCGGTGCGGGCTTTGTCCACGGTCTACGAGGAGCACACCGGCCGGTTGCCTATTGTGCACCTCGCTGAGGGCTGGGAATTGAGGAATCCGGTCGTTCGCTCGGCCGGGTACGTGCCCATCAAACGCATCGTCGACACGTTGCTCGTGATCGCAACGTTGCCGGTGTGGGTCGTTTTGACCGCCACTATCGGGGTGGCGGTCGGGGTAAGTTCAAAGGGACCGATCATCTTCCGGCAGGAGCGGATCGGGCTGAACGGGCGACCGTTCACCTTGTACAAATTCCGCACCATGGTGGATGGGGCCGAGCTGTCCGGGCCGAGGTTTTCAGTGCCCGACGACAAACGTTTGACAGGCGTAGGCAAGGTCCTTCGCCGATTTCGCGTTGATGAGATACCTCAACTGTGGAACGTGTTGGCAGGGGATGTCAGTCTGGTCGGACCTCGACCAGAGCAGTCGGCATTTGTTGAGCGTTTTGATCGTGAGATCCCCTTCTATTCCCATCGGCACCTCGTGCGGCCCGGCGTGACCGGATGGGCCCAGGTGTACTACGGGTACGCCGATGACCAGGCCGATACCGTGGAGAAGCTGTCCTTCGACTTGTACTACGTCAAGCACATGTCGCCCTGGCTTGACCTGCATGTTCTGGGCAAGAGCGTCTGGACGGTGCTCACCGGGTTTGGCGTCCAATAGAACCGGTTGCCGCTGGGGTTTCTGCCTTCTGCGATTCAAGGAATCGGAAGCGAGGGAGATTCAGTCGTGATTGCTTCGTTCCCATCGAGACCGTCGGTTCGTAGCCAGCGGAATTCCTGACCGAAAAAGGTAAGGAGGAGCGGTCCGGTCATCGCCGGACCGGTGGCGCCGACGGTTGTCCTCCAGGGGCTGTCCTCCACCTGCAGAAACTCGAACTTGATCCCGTTCGCGGTACCGCGATGCCAGCTTCCATCGTAGGCGTCGAGTTGCAGGATTTCGCCGACGCCGTCTCCGTCAACGTCGTGTACTCGAGTCAGGCTCCAATGGTCGGACGTGGGTGTGGTGGCCCAGAGGCTGGTGGTGAATCGGGTGCCGGTGGAGGCGGACACGTACCACCGGTCGGAGGAGGGGTGGTAGTTGGCGATGTCGTCGCGGCCGTCTCCGTTGAAGTCTCCGACGATTTGGCTGGTCCATCCTTTTGCGGTTATGAAGTCGGCCCAGAGGCTGGTGGTGAATCGGGTGCCGGTTGAGCGGCTGACCCACCAGGTGCCGTTGGAGGGGTGGTAGTTGGCGATGTCGTCGCGGCCGTCTCCGTTGAAGTCGCCGACGATTTGGCTGGTCCAGCCTTTTGCGGTGTGGAAGTCGGCCCAGAGGCTGGTGGTGAATCCGGTGCCGGTTGAGCGGCTGACCCACCAGGTGCCGTTGGAGGGGTGGTAGTTGGCGATGTCGTCGCGGCCGTCTCCGTTGAAGTCGCCGACGATTTGGCTGGTCCAGCCTTTTGCGGTGTGGAAGTCGGCCCAGAGGCTGGTGGTGAATCCGGTGCCGGTTGAGCGGCTGACCCACCAGGTGCCGTTGGAGGGGTGGTAGTTGGCGATGTCGTCGCGGCCGTCTCCGTTGAAGTCGCCGACGATTTGGCTGGTCCAGCCGGTGGCGGTGTAGAAGTCCGCCCATACACTCGTCGAAAACCCGACTCCTGCCGGATCGCTCACCCGCCAGGTCCCGTCCGCCGGGCGGAATACTGCGCCCTCGGGAGCACCGTCCCCGTCGAAATCTCCCACGGATGGGTTCCTGTAGGTGCTCAGAGGCACGGGGCTCCATCGCTGGTCGGAGCGGGACCGAAAGGATCCCAGTAGCCCGTAGCAGGCTGATCCCGGACAGGAAGTTGATTGCACGTCGCGGTGGCCGCTGATGGTTTCGAGCGTAACCACGACACCCTGGGCATACTTGCTCGAGCCTTTTGAGACCACGGTGGTCGTACCGGCCGGGTCGAGGTTGTGGACGGAGAGTTTCCAGGAAAGCAGGTCGATGAGAGCGTTCTGCATGGAGGTCGTCGGAGCCGGAGAAGGTTCGAAATCGCCCAACAAGGCGATTCCGGTTGAGTATGAGTTGAAACCTTCAGCATGGGCGCCGCTGACACCGCGGCCGATACCGCCCGCCCGGCCTTCCCAAATCCGACCAAAGCGATCGATCAGCATGTTGTAGCCGATGTCATTCCAGCCGCGCGTATTCACATGAAACGTGCAGATACCGAGAATCTGTCCCGCTACGTCTCCGGCGTCGTAGGTGTTGGCCGTGTCTGTGTGGTGGACGACTGCCAGCGTGACTTGGACGTACTCGGGAGGATCTGCTTCTGCTGCGTGGCACGAATCGGTCGGGTCCCAGGCCGAGCGCCCAATGACGGCCGGTTGATCGAGTCCGGCCGACACCGCCGTTCCTGCCTTGGGCCGGAAGAAATCTCCGAATCTGCGGAGCAGTGGCTTGGTACGGTCCGTGGTGTCAATCAATGAAGCACTCGCTCCGGTGGGCCGCGACCCACGGAGGCGGAATTGCACCTGATCCTGTGGCCCGGTCCAGACCGGTTCGGAGGCCGGCCGCTGATTGCGGTATTCGCGGGTATCGGAATCGGGCCCATGTTCCGCTGATACGGGCAGGGCAGTCCACGGACTCCAGGCAGCACCCTTGGCCCGGGTTCGGAACCAGACTGCAGTTGGTTTTGAGCCCGGTTCCCAAGACATGCCAACCATCGTCACCGGTTCTTCGAGAACCTCCGTCTCGTGCCAATCGCCGTTTGAGGCGAATGCAACCGGTACCGAGCTGAAACGGGCCCAGGCTGCTTCCGGTGTAACCACATCGGGAAGCACGGCCGCCAGGAGGCCCAGAACTATGACCAGTGTGGCTTTCTTCATGAATGCTCCCCGGGGCCTCCGCCGTCCGTTGAGCCGACGGTCCGGCCCGGTGGACAGGAGGACACTAGTGCCGGTCGCGGAAGCTTCCGGAGCTCACCGGGCCCAGAGTGATGTGTTGAATCCGTCACCAGACGAGCGACTCACCCACCAGGTGCCGCTGGAGCCGTGGTAGTTGGCGATGTCGTCCTGGCCGTCTCCGTTGAAGTCGCCGACTATTTGGCTGGTCCATCCGGACGCAGTTGAGAAGTCGGCCCAGAGGCTGGTGCTGAAACGGGTGCCGGTTGACCTCGAGACATGCCACGTGCCGTCCGAGCGTCGGTAGTTGGCGATGTCGTCGCGGTCGTCTCCGTTGAAGTCGCCGACGATTTGGCTGGTCCATCCGGTCGGCATCGTGAATCCAGCCCAGAGGCTGGTGGTGAATCGGGTGCCGGTGGAGGCGGACACGTACCACCGGTCGGAGGAGGGGTGGTAGTTGGCGATGTCGTCGCGGTCGTCTCCGTTGAAGTCTCCGACGATTTGGCTGGTCCATCCTTTTGCGGTTATGAAGTCGGCCCAGAGGCTGGTGGTGAATCGGGTGCCGGTTGAGCGGCTGACCCACCAGGTGCCGTTGGAGGGGTGGTAGTTGGCGATGTCGTCGCGGCCGTCTCCGTTGAAGTCGCCGACGATTTGGCTGGTCCAGCCTTTTGCGGTGTGGAAGTCGGCCCAAAGGCTGGTGGTGAATCCGGTGCCGGTTGAGCGGCTGACCCACCAGGTGCCGTTGGAGGGGTGGTAGTTGGCGATGTCGTCGCGGCCGTCTCCGTTGAAGTCGCCGACGATTTGGCTGGTCCAGCCGGTGGCGGTGTAGAAGTCCGCCCATACACTCGTCGAAAACCCGACTCCAGTGGAGGTGCTCACCCACCAGGTGCCGTCGTGGCGGTCAAAGCTGGCCGCATCATCAATTCCGTCGCCCGAAAAGTCGCCATGGAGGAAGCTCGTTCCCTCGTACGGGATGGGTTCGACCGAGACGGGCGATGAGATGAAGGTGTCGATATCCGACTCCAGCAGCGTCCACGCACGGGTCGCGGCATCGAAGGTGAGTACATCACTAGCCGAATCGTCGGTGTACAAGCCGGCCAGCTCGATAGGCTCGACCGGTCGAGCGTCGGCTGCCTCTGCAGCAACCAGGTGCGGGTAAGCGTTGATGGCATTGCCGTCCGGATTGTGGAGCTCGAAGTGCAGGTGCGAACCACTGCTCTCGGCGTTGCCGCTGTCTCCGACGTAGCCGATCAATTGACCGCGGGTGACGTGGACACCGCTGGTTATGCCGGGGGCGAATCCCCATCCCAGCCCGTCATCGGTCCCGGGGGTGTCGTTGTTGAGGTGGATGTACCAGGACGACCATCCGTCGTCGTGGTCGAGCTCCATGGCACAACAATTGCCTCCCTGCTCATCGTGCATCCACCCGACCGTCCCGCTCCGCGCTGCTACGACCGGGATCATCTTGTCGGCCATCATGTCGGTGCCCGCATGAGTCCGGTCGCCGGATCGGGGAGCACCGAAAGTATCGCTGTAGGACACCGGGCCCTGGACGGGGAAAGTCAGCGGATAGATATCGTCGGCAGCCGCGGCGGAGGGGCCTGTTGCCAGAGAAGCGGAGACGAGACCCAACGAAAGCACAAGAACAGCCAGCGCACGCATACAGACCTATCGGCGCTCGAGGGAGAATTCTTGAGATGGGGGGGCGGTCCTGGCCACGGTTCCTGCCGGCCGGCAATGGAGGTCGTATTCGACGATGCGGGGGGGATGAGACTCATCCCGGCAGGCCGCACACGCCGGATCCCGCCGGAAGGTGAGGGTGCGGAATTCCTGGTCGAGTGCGTCAAAGGTCAGCAGTTTGCCGATCAAAGGGTTGCCGATGCCCAGGAGCAGCTTCAGTGTCTCGGCCGCCTGAATCGAACCGATGATGCCCGGCACCACTCCCAGGACTCCCGCTTCGGTACAGGACGGTGCCAGCTCCGGCGGGGGCGGTTCGGCGAACAAGCAGCGGTAGCACGGGCCCGCGTATGGCGAAAACACGCTCACCTGACCCTCGAATCTGAACACCGAACCGTGCACTACCGGGATCCGCGCATGAAGTGAGGCATCGTTGAGTAGATAGCGAGTGGGGAAATTGTCGGCGCCATCGACCACCAGGTCGTAGCCGGCTAGGAGTTCGAGAGCGTTGTCGGCGGTGAGCCGCTCGGGGACAGCCTCGATATGTACATCGGGGTTGAGAGCACCGAGCGTCTGGCGGGCCGAGTCGACTTTCAACTGCCCGATCCGGTCCACGTTGTGCAGGATCTGGCGCTGGAGGTTGGTAAGGTCCACAACGTCCGAATCCACGATTCCGATGGTTCCGACGCCGGCGGCGGCAAGATACAGTGCCGAGGGGGACCCAAGACCACCCGCTCCGACGACGAGGACCCTGGACCTGAGCAAGCGTTGCTGGCCCTCTTCGCCCACTTCGGTCAACAAAAGGTGCCGGCTATATCGTGCCCGCTGATTGGCCGGCAGAACCTTGGGGACATCCCAGGAGCGGCCGGTCGTCTTCCATCCCTCAAACCCCTCGGCGAGCGACATGACGTTCCGGTAGCCGAGACGCTGCAGGGATTGGGCCGCCAGTGCCGACCTCTCTCCGACGGCGCAATACAGCACGATTGGTGTATCGGGGTCATCGACATAATCTGTGATAACCCCTTCGAGTTGTCCCCGGGGTGCGAGGCGGGCACCGGGTATTGCACCTTGCTCGAATTCATCCGGCTCCCGGACGTCGATGATGACCGCTGGAGTGTCGGTGAGTGCCGCCAGCTCGGCCACCGTGATTTCCTGAATCTCATTGCGGATGCCGGCGATCCAGGCCTTGTAATCGATCTCCATAACGCTGTTTGCCCTCGCGGATGCGCCAGGCTAGTGGGGCGCCGGTATTGGGGCGAGGGGCGCTATGAGAGCCGGGTGGTTCCCGACGCCCGGGATGCGGCAGTATGACGCACCAGCGCCGAACTATGTCTGGCCCGCACGACCGGCGGGAGGCGCCGTAGTTGAGCCGCACCGAGAGGCGGAACCGACCTTCGTACCCAGAGAGTCCCGTCCGAAGGCACCACGAGTCCGGCCGTGGTCAGGAGGTGGAGGTACTCAGGGCGGGGGAGCGGTCTCCGCTGAGTTGCCGCTGCGATCAATCGGAGAAGATCGGCTACGGCTCCCGGGCCGAGAGCGGCAATCCAGAATTGTCGCACATACGGATGATCAGGCGGAAAGCCCTCGCAATCGTCATCGAGGAGGCGAGGTTGGAGCTGAGCCCGGAGCCGAACCGATCGGCGACCTGCACCACCCGGAGAGGGTGCGGCGTTGATCGCGACGGGAGGACGATGGTCGCGTTCGTCTCCGGGTGGTGCGGATCGCATGGGTCATTGATATCAATTAAACCAAAGTGACATCAATAGGCTCGAGTGCGGTCCGCGAAAACTTTCTTCCAGACACACTGACGGATCGTTCGGTCACTCGGTCGTCCGAGCCCCCCGATCAGTTGTCTCCCGGAGCAGGCTTCCCGACCACGATCACGACAGCCTGACCGTGTTTCACGGTCGCTCCTGCGCCCGGGGACGTTTCGATGACCCGACCGACCAGATCAGGTTCTTTCACGTCCCGGAAGGTGACTGAGAACTCGAGCGCGACGCCTGTTTCTTCTTCGAACGCCGTCAAGGCAAGGACCGCCTGATCGACGGTGAGTGAACGAAGGTCGACCAGCGGGGCTTCCGGGGGAAGGCCAGACGAGACTTCGATCGTAACCACTTGCCCATGCGCGGCGCTGGAACCTTCCTCGAGATCTTGAGTCAGCACGACACCTTTCGGCTCGATGGAGCCGACTTCAACGACATTGGGTCGCAGGTGTGCGTCGTAGATCTCGTCAACGGCCTCGTCCTGCATGAGGCCGATGACCAGCGGCACCTCCGTGCTCGGCGTGACGTAATACTGTGACACGCCCGGCGGATCTTCGGGGAAGTCGAGCACGGGGGAGTCTCCCAGCATGTACGTCATGAATTCCTTCCAGATGGGAGCCGGCACCGTGCCGCCGTACACCCGGCTGTAGAACTCACCGTTGATCGTCAGGTTGCGCAGCGGAGCTTGAAAATCCGGATACCCCGTCCACACGGCCGTCGAATAGTCGGCAACAAAACCAACGAACCAGGCTTCGTTGAAGTTCTGGTGGGTGCCAGTCTTGCCACCCTGCGGGCGGCCGATGCGAGCCCGGGTGGCGGTGCCGGCCGCCACTACCTGCGTGAGCGGACGGCGGGCTGCTGCCATGATCGCCGGATCGACCACCTGGAGCCGTTCGATCTCGCGTGAGTAGATCAGTTCGCCGGCGGTGTTTTCGATGCGCTCAATGAGGTATGAATCTGCATGGAGGCCGTTGGTGGCGAAATTGGAATAGGCCGAAGCCATTTCGAGAGGACTAACGGCCCCAGCGCCAAGCACCAAGGAATACACCGGGGGAAGCTCAGATTGGATTCCCATGCGGTGGGCGACATCGATGATTCTCTCAGGGCCCACTTCCTTGGAGACCTGTGCGTAAACAACGTTGACGGAGTTCTGGGTACCGGAGAAGAGAGACATGCCGCCGCCGCCGCCACCGGCATTGTGGACGACCCAGGGGTCCGGGTTGCAGAACGGGCAATCGATCGCTTTGGGGCTCCGGGAGTCCCAGAAGGAGTTGAGCGATCCCCCCGACTCAAGATAGGCGGTCAGGGCGAACGGCTTGAAGGAAGAACCCGGGTTTCGCTTTCCCTGGATCGCCAGGTCGAATTGCTCAACATCGAACGGCAGGCCAGATGCCATGACCTTGATGGCACCGGTGACGTTGTCGACCGTCGCAATCGCTCCGGTTGGGGCGCACCGCAGGTTGGCCAGCTCCGGTACCGGAAGCTGGGCGTTGTTGTACCGCTGAATACAGGCTGAGAGCTGGTCTTCGCTGAGCGCCGTCGGGTCGGCGATGGGCAGCCAGCGGTTGAGAATCTCGTTTGCCTTCTCCTGGAGCTCCAGATCGATGGTGACGTATACCTTCAGCCCGCCGCCCCCGGCACACGTCACATCATCGGAGGGACAGCCGAATATGGCCTTCTTGCGCTCTTCGTTGGTGGCACCGAGGAACGAGAACTCCGGGTCGTTGAGCATGGCGCGCCGCACTTCGGCCACGACGTGGTCTGCGGGGCCCTGGAACTCCGGGTGCGATTGGATCACATAAGGCTCTTCCTTGGCTCGCTCTCCCTGAGCGAGCGTGATCATCTCGTGGGCAACCATCGTGTCGATGACGTCGTTGCGGCGATCGAGGACCCGTTCCGGTTGACGCCGTGGATCGTACGTGGACGGGTTTCGAATCGGGACGAAGAGCGTGGCTGCTTCGGCGATGGTGAGTTCGTCCAGCGTCTTGTCGAAGTATTCGCGAGCAGCCGTCTTGACCCCGAAGGCGCTCCACCCGTAATACACGGAGTTGACGTAGAACTCCAGAATCTGTTCCTTGGTGTAGCGGCGCTCCAGTTCAACGGCCACCATTGCTTCCTGGATCTTTCGCTGCAGTGTGATTTCGTCTCCGACGAAGTTCTGTTTGACCACCTGTTGGGTGATCGTCGAGCCACCCCTGGTCACGCCCCGCAGGTTGTCGATGGCTGCTCCGCCAATGGCAGCGAAATCGACGCCTTCGTGTTCGAAGAATTCAGCATCTTCTGCTGCCAGAACCGCTTTGATCACAATGTCCGGCAGTTCGTCATACCGGACGGGTTCGCTGTTCTTGCCGTCGTGAAGTTCGGCAAGAAGGACATCATCGAGGGTGTAGATCCGCGACACTTGCGAGAGGTCGGGCAGATCGAGGAGGAGGTCGTCGACCTCCGGAATGTACTTCCTTTCGAGATCGGTGAAAGTGCCGTAGGCAGTGTTGGTGCCGAAAAACGAAAAAAGCCCGATCCACGTTGAGGACAGCAATGCGATGCTGAGCAGGGTGGCCAGTGCGACAAACCATCGTCTGCTCACGTCACGCCGCTCAAGTTCGTGAATGGGTGCTTTTGACATCTCCGGACTACCTAACGAAGGGGGAGTCGGAAAAGTTGCCGTTAGCATCCCCTTCGGCGACTCATAGGATACCCGTGAATACAAAAGACTCATCGCATCCGGCGCCACGGACCACTTCGAGCGGCATCGAAATCGAGGTCGTCTATGGGTCCGAAGACGTGCCCCCGGAGGTGGGAGCGCCCGGCGAGTATCCCTTCACGCGCGGCCCCTATCCGACCATGTATCGGGGCCGGCCGTGGACCATGCGGCAGTACGCGGGGTACGGGACCGCGGCAGCAACCAACGCCCGATTCCGTTCGCTCCTAGCTGCAGGACAGACGGGGCTCTCGGTCGCTTTCGATCTGCCCACGCAGATGGGACTGGATTCGGACCACCCCATGGCTGTCGGCGAAGTCGGCAAAGTCGGTGTTGCCATCGACAGTATCGATGACATGCGGAGGCTCTTTGATGAGATCCCGCTCGGCGAGGTCAGCACCTCCATGACGATCAATTCCACCGCTGCCATCCTTCTGCTGCTCTACCAGATCGTCGCCGAGGAGCGTGGCGTCCCGGCGACCGCAATCCGCGGTACGGTTCAAAACGACATTCTCAAGGAGTACATCGCCCGGGGTACCTACGTGTATCCGCCCGGTCCCTCCATGCGACTGGTCACGGATCTCTTCTCCTATTGCGCTCGTGAACTACCGGCCTGGAACACCATCTCGATCAGCGGTTATCACATACGAGAAGCTGGTTCAACGGCAGCTCAGGAAGTGGCATTTACGATCTCTAACGGATTGGCCTACGTCGCTGCAGCCACACAGGCCGGATTGTTGGTGGACGACTTTGCACCCCGTCTCTCTTTCTTCTGGAATGCGCACAATCATCTGTTTGAGGAAATCGCCAAATACCGGGCAGCCCGGCGCTTGTGGGCCGGGCTGATGAAGGAGCGGGTCGGAGCTCGCGATCCCAAGTCCTGGATGATGCGGTTTCACACCCAAACGGCGGGCAGCACGCTGACCGCGCAGCAGCCGGAGAACAACATCGTTCGTACTGCCATGCAGGGTCTTGCTGCCACCCTCGGCGGCACCCAATCTCTCCACACGAATGCCTTTGACGAGGCGCTCGGGTTGCCCACCGATCGATCGGCCAGGATCGCGCTCCGCACGCAGCAAATCATTGCCTATGAATCCGGGATCTCCGACACGGTCGATCCGCTGGCCGGCTCGTATTTCGTCGAGCGCCTGACCGACGAAGTCGAGGCGAAAGCATCCGGGCTGATACGCAGGATCGATGATCTCGGAGGAGCTGTGGCGGCGATTGAAGCCGGCTTCCAGCAGGGTGAAATCGAGGAGGCCGCCTATCTCGCGGCCCGCCGGATCGATAGCGGGGAGTCGGCCGTCGTCGGCGTCAACGTGTTCGTCGATGAGACGGGGGAGGACGTGCCGATTCTGAAGGTCGATCCTGTCGGCGAGGCCCGGCAGATTGGAGCCGTCCGCCTCGTGCGAGCGGCAAGGGCGGCCGAGCCGGTCGCTGCGGCTCTGAATGGTGTCCGCGTCGCCGCGCAGACTGACGCCAATCTGTTGTATCCGATGAAAGAAGCCCTGTTGGCGTCGGCGACGCTAGGCGAAATCTCCGACGTATTACGTGAGGTCTTTGGTGCTTATCGGGGGCCGTCGAGGTAGGCACCCCGTTCCGTCGGTTCCAGGATGTGGCCTCGAGGACGTCGACTGTAGGCTGCTCGGATGCCTGCCACCGAAACCTCGAGACCACCGCGGAGCGCGGTAGGAGCACGGCTCGGAGAGGTTCTCCTGGTCGCCATCCTCGCCGGCGTCGTTGGGACGGTCCTATGGGCGAGCCGGCGGGGTTTCGATCTCACCGACGAGGGCTACTACCTGCAGCTCTACACCCAGTCCGACAACGCCCCCGCCGGCTCCTCGCAGTTCCATCGGCTGGTTGGTCTGCTCCCCGGAAGCCGGGAACCGGGCATCATCGGATATCGGGTGGCCGGGCTCCTTGTTCTGTTGGGCGCGGCGGCCGTGCTGGCGAGGGGAGTATTGTTGACGCTTCGCAGGTTCCAGCCGCATCTTCATCCGGCCCTCCCGTCGTCCGTAGCCGTAACTTCCTTCATTGCTGTGGCGGGCCTCCTGGGTTATTCGTGGCTTCCACTGACCTTGTCGTACAACACGCTTTCGGCGGCCCTGGCCGAGGTGGGTTTGGGATTGATGCTGATCTCTGTGGGCCGATACGCGTCTGATTCGACCCGCCACCGGACGAGATGGCTCCCCGGCGTTCTGGCCGGCGTGGCAGTCGGCTTGCTCGTCTTTGTGAAGTGGCCCAGTGCGGTCCTCATGGCTGTGCTGGTAGTGGTCGTCTGCGGGGGGTTGCTGGGACCACGCCGGGCTGTACGCCCCAACTCCGTGTTCATCGGCTCTTTGCTCGGCTCCTTGCTCGTGGTCACGGTGCCCACTGGTTGGTTCTCTTTCGCCGATCTCAGCTCGGGGAGCAGTCTGGCGGCGTCGTCGTCGCACGAGCCGGCGGCACTGGCTGTGCGGTATGTCTCAGACCTGGGCGGGGCGCTGGCGGGTGCATTCACCGAAAGCCCTCTGCGACTCATTGCTCTGGTTGCGCTCTATTCGGGCTGGCGGTTGCCGGGCCGATCATCGGTTCGGCACACCTGGTTCCGTCGCCTGCTGGCGGGAGCCGGTGCCGCCTATCTACTGGTTGAGGTGACCGACGCCGCCTACTTGGACCGGAGAGCGGGCTATACGCTGGCCGTCTCGGTGGTCGTGGCGGCACTGGTGGCGATTACCGTGATGTCCCGGCGTCGCTCGAAGCCGATCTCGACAGGGTCGCCGCGTTTGGCTGCGTCTGTGTGGCTCATGTGTTCGCTCCTGCTGCTCCCCCTGGCAGTTGCGGTCGGTACAAACAATCATCTCGTGCGGGGTTCGCTGGTTGCCGCGGCAAGCTACGGAGCGTTTCTGGTGGTCGCCCTGGCTGTAGTGGGATCGCGGGCGGAAGAGCTGCCGGTAATCGAGCACGGTCTCGCCCTTTCGGTTGTTGGCTTCCTGCTGGCCGCGCAGGCATTCAGCGGCACAGTCGTCGATCCATACCGGCTCCCTACGTCCCGGTTGGAGCAGGTGGAGCCGGTTGTCGGGATCGCTCGTCTGCACGGGATCCTGCTGGACCCACCCGGAGCGGAATTCCTGGAACAAGTCAACCGGGTCGTTCTCGAGCAAACGAACTATGAGCCCGGTGACCGGGTTTTGGCCTTTGCCAAGCTCCCAGGCTTGGTCTACATGTTGGGCGCTGTAGGTCCGGGTGATCTGTGGATCAACCCCCCGGAGTCTGGGCTTCAAACTACCGATTGTGAGCAACTCGCAGCCCACCCGGAAGACGTTGCCCTGACCAGACTCGTGTTACAAAACGACAAACCGTCTCTGGAGCTCGAAGGGTGTCTCCGTGATCTCATTCCCGGATATCCTGAGTCATTCCTGGAGGTAGGTCGGATCGCGATTCCGGGCACGTACGGGGCAGGAACCGGTTCGGGTACGGTACTGCAGATACTCGAGCTCCGCGGATGATCCGGTAGTCGGGGCGGATCAACGGATGATGGCGACTACCTGACCGCTGGATACGGTGTCCCCGGGACGAACTCGCAGGTCGATCACTTCGCCTTCGATCGGACTGCGCACTTCGTTCTCCATCTTCATCGCCTCGAGAACACAGATCGGTTCCCCTGCATTGATGCGTTGGCCGGCAGCTGTGTTCACTTTCACGATCGTCCCCTGCATCGGGGCGGTTACCACTCCGGCTTCTCCGAGTTGATTGCCGCCGGGCTGCGACAGCTTCGGGGGTTTGCGGCGCGGGGCAGGCCTTCGTCCGGAGCCGGCCGGCTGCAGTTCGGGCATCCAGTAGGTGACGAGGTAGCGGCGACCACCGATTTCCACCGTGATCTCCCGCTGCGCCGTCGCTTCTTCTTCAGGCAAAGCCGGCGCAGTCGGACGGACGATTCCGCTCAGATCAAGTTCATCCTCTGCCCAGCGTGTGTGATGCTTGCCGTCGATGAAGGTTTGGTGCTCGAGCACCCGGATATGCGCGGGAATGGTCGTGGCAACCCCGCGGATGTGGAATTCACGGAGGGCCCGGCGGGCCCGATTGATGGCATCTGTGCGAGTCGGGCCCCACACGACCAGCTTGGCCATGAGGTTGTCGTAGTACTGACTGACCTTGGTTCCGGGCCGGATCCAGCTGTCGACCCGAACCCCGAACCCGGCCGGCTCCCGGTACTCGGCCACCCGCCCGGGATTGGGAAGGAAGTCTCGAGCGGGATCTTCCGCATTGATCCGGAACTCGATGGCATGGCCGGTGCCCTTCACGCGATCAATGGTGAGAGGCAAGCCCTGGGCGATGCGCAATTGCTCCTGGACGATGTCTATGCCGGTCACCATCTCGGTCACGGTGTGTTCCACCTGGAGGCGCGTGTTCATTTCGAGGAAGTAGAAGTTGCCCTGCCGATCCATCAGAAATTCGACCGTTCCCGCATTCCGGTAACCGCATGCTTTGGCAACGGCCAGTGCCGCTCTGCCGAGTCGGGTCCGGCCCTTCTCGTCCAATCCGGGTGATGGAGTCTCCTCGATCAGCTTCTGGTGCCTACGTTGGACAGAACAGTCCCGTTCCCCAAGGAACACTGCGTGCCCGTGGTCATCGCACAGGATCTGGGCTTCGATGTGGCGCGGAAATTCGAGGTATTTCTCCACATATACCTCGGGGTTCGAGAAATACGCGTCGGCTTCGCGCCGGGCCCCTTCGAAAGCAGATTCGAGTTCGTCTTCGGAGTGCACTACCCGCAGGCCCTTGCCCCCTCCTCCGTGGGCGGCCTTGATTGCGATGGGGTAGCCGAATTCTCCTGCCGCGGCGCGAGCATCGTCGACTGATCCGAGTGGTTCGAGCGTGCCGGGAACACTGTCGACCTTGGCACGGGCGGCTGCTTTGCGAGAGGCGATTTTGTCGCCCATCGTTGCGATCGCTTCCGGAGGTGGACCTACCCAGATGATGCCTGCGTCGATGACCTTCTGGGCGAACGCGGCGTTTTCGGCCAGGAACCCGTATCCGGGGTGGATGGCGTCGGCTTTGGATTCGACGGCTACTTCGATGATCCGGTCCATATTCAGATACGAGCTCGTGGCCGGGGCCGGCCCAATGTTCCACGCCTCGTCGGCCAGATCTACGTGGAGGGCGTCTCGGTCCAGCTCTGAGTAGACGGCGATGGTGCGCAAGCCCATCTCCTGGGCAGACCGGACGATGCGAACCGCGATCTCTCCGCGGTTCGCTATCAGCAAGGAACGCATGTCAGACATCCTTGGAAGCTCCTCGAGAATGAGCCGGGCACAGGCACTTCATAGGGGGATGTTCCCGTGTTTCTTGGGGGGAAGGGTTTCTCTCTTGTTGCGCAACGCCTCGAGCGCCCGGATGAGCTTAGGGCGGGTTTGTCGAGGCTCGATCACCTCGTCGACCAACCCGAGTTCGGCGGCCCGATAAGGATTGTTGAACCGCTCCTCGTATTCCGAGATCAACTCGGCACGGCGCTGTTCGGGGTCCTCAGCTGCTGCGATCTCCCGCCGGAAGATGACATTGACCGCGCCGGGTGCTCCCATTACCGCGATCTCAGCGGACGGCCAGGCGAAAACTCCATCGGCCCGGATTCCCCGCGAGTTCATGACCACATACGCTCCACCGTAAGCCTTGCGGGTGATGACCGACAATCGAGGGACGGTTGCCTCGCTGAACGCGTACAGCAGTTTGGCTCCGTGGCGGATGATGCCGCCGTGCTCCTGTCCAACGCCCGGGAGAAAACCCGGAACATCGACAAAGACTGCCAGCGGGATGTTGAAAGCATCACAGAAGCGGACGAAGCGAGCCCCCTTTTCGGAGGCGTTGATGTCAAGCGTTCCGGCTAGGGATTGCGGTTGATTCCCGACCACGCCCACCGTGTAACCGTCGAGCCGGGCAAAGCCAACGACGATGTTCTGGGCCCAGTTCTCGTGAACCTGGTAGAAGTCGCCGTCGTCCACGACGTGCTCGATCAGTCGCACCATGTTGTAGGGCTGGTTCGCCGAATCGGGGATGATCGAGTCGAGATCGTCATCCATGCGGTCCGGCGAGTCGACAGGGGTGAAGTACGGCGGCACTTCCATGTTGTTCTGGGGGAGAAAAGACACCAGGTATCTGACCTCTTCGAGAGCCGATTTTCCGTCGGTGGCTACGAAGTGGGTAACGCCGGACGTGCTCGCATGGGTAGTGGCGCCCCCTAATTCCTCGAAGGTGACTTCTTCGCCGGTCACCGTCTTTATCACATCGGGTCCGGTGATGAACAGGTGACTGGACCCGTCCACTTGGTAGACAAAGTCGGTTATGGCCGGCGAGTAGACCGCTCCTCCGGCGCACGGGCCCATGATCAGGGAAATCTGCGGGATGACGCCCGAGGCTCTTACGTTCCGCTCGAATATTCTCCCGTAGCCGTCGAGCGACGCGACGCCCTCCTGGATTCGCGCTCCTCCAGAGTCTTTGAGGCCGATCAGGGGTGCCCCTACGTTCATCGCCGTGTCCATCACCTTGCAGATCTTGTCGCTGACCGCGCGTCCAAGGCTTCCCCCGAACACCGTGAAATCCTCGGCAAACACAAAAACCGTCTTGCCTTCGATGGTTCCCCATCCGGTCACGACGGCATCCCCGGCCGGGCGCTTTTCCTCGATGCCGAAGCCGATTGCCTTGTGACGCACCAGCATGTCGATCTCCTGGAAGGAGCCTTTGTCGAGAAGGAGTTCCAGGCGCTCGCGGGCGGTGAGCTTGCCTTGTTCGTGTTGCCGGTCGACCGCGCGCTGACTCCCGCTGTGGAGGGCTTCATCGCGCAGCCTGCGAAGTTCTTCGATTCGTTGTTCGGTTCCCACCCTCACCCCGGGATATATTGGACGCAGGTTTGACTCACGGGACGGTCGGATGGCTACACCCTATGTCTCGATAGTGCTGGAGGATATCCCATCCACCCAGGATGAGGCGGCTGCGCGGGCAAATATGGCTCCGGTGTTGGTGGTTGCGGCTCACCAATCCGCCGGCCGGGGTCGGGTCGGTCGACGGTGGGAGACCGCTCCGCGAGCGGTGGCAGCGTCGCTGGCGGTGCGAACTGCAGGTTGGCGGAGCGACGAGCTGCCCCGTTTGTCCCTGGTGGCCGGTCTCGCTGCCCGATCAGTTCTGGGCGAGGGTATCAGCTGCAAATGGCCCAACGACCTGCTTCGCGATGAAGCCAAAGTCGCCGGGCTTTTACTCGAAGTCGTCGAGGATCTGGTGGTGATTGGATTGGGCGTCAACCTATGGTGGCCCGACCCGCCGCCCGGTTATGGCGCCGTCCACGACGCCGATCCGGGTCCGGACGAGGGCGCCAGGCTGGCATCCCGTTGGTGTGAGGATCTGCTGGTCCGCATTGATAGCGGTCCGGACGGGTGGGGCCACGCCGAGTACCGTCGAGTGTGCGAGACCATCGGTCGATTCATCCGCTGGAAACCCGATGGCATTGGACAGGCCGTTGACATTGATACCGACGGGCGCTTGCTAGTGGAAACCGATTCCGGTCGGCTCGCCCTTTCCTCCGGTGAAGTCTGGGAAGTCAGATAGTCGGGAGTGCGCATCGCTACTCTTGAACCACCAACGAGACCGGAGTTGATTCCTTGAGTGTGCTCGCCCACGAAGGCACGTTCCCCATCCTGTACGGCAGCTATGGCGTTCCGGTGGGAAGTGGACACCGGCCTGGATATCTGGCGCGTCCCGATCGGGCGGGGAGGTTCCCGACGGTTCTGGTCCTTCCTGAATCTGGTCTGACGTCCCACCACAAAGATCTGAGCAGGCGTCTCGCCAGGCACGGTTTGGCCACCATGGCGATCGATGTTCCCGGGACCGGCGGCGACGCAGTCGTGGTGGTCGACGAAGCCTATGAATTCGTTTCCGTCAACGACTGGGCGATCGAAGGACATGTGGGCGTCATCGGTCTCGGCTCTGGTGGCGGGCCCGGCCTGGTCTTTGCGGAGGAGCAGAGTTCGGTGCGAGCTGTGGCCCTCGTCTCGACAACTCTGGAAGAGAATGAAACCGCGGTGACGTCGTTGCTCCGGCTCACCATTCCGGTGCTCGGCCTCTATGGAGCAGAAGACGCAGGCGCTGCCGGCATGGACGATCGTCGCATCCAGAACGCTGCGTTCGTTGTGTATCAGGGTGTTGCGGCCGGGTTCATGGATGACGGGGCTCCCGGGTACGATACTGCAGCTTCCGCTGATGCCCACCGGCGCCTGATCGAGTTCTTCACGCAGTCGCTGCCCGTTCCCCGCCTCGAGAAGTTGGGCTGACCCCGGCCGGCTCGATAGATGCTGCGCAACGACTACTAATCTCAGCCTGATGATTGATTCCCCCGTTCCGCCCACCCCGTCGCCGCGTTCGCGCAGCTGGTTGAAGCGCAGTCTGGTGGCCCTGCTGGTGCTGGCCAATCTGGTGGTCTTCGGCGGCTACTTCGCATTGCGTTACTACACGGGAAGGATCGACGATCAACTCCGCAAGAACGAGGAAGTCGTTGCGGAACTGGCCGACAAACCACTCTCCCGCCAGGATCCGCTCAACTTCCTGCTCATCGGCAGCGACTCCCGGGAGAACTTACCGGACGACCTCGAAGGGAACTTCGGGGCTTTTGCAGGCCAGCGGGCTGACGTCATCATGGTCGTGCAGGTCATACCGCAAGACGGCACCGCTCGAATCCTCAGCTTGCCGAGAGATCTTCGTGTCGACATTGAGGGTCACGGAACCAACAAGATCAACGCCGCCTACGCGTTCGGTGGAGGCGCTCTGACGGTCCAGACGGTGAGCCGGTCAACCGGGATCCCCATTCACCATTACGCCGAGATCGATTTCTTCGGTTTTGCCAGCCTGGTCGACGCCCTGGGTGGGGTCACGCTGAACTTCCCCTATGCGGCTCGCGACCTCAAATCGGGTTTGGAGGTTCCAGCCGGGCGGCAGCGTCTCGACGGGGCCATGGCCCTGGCCTACGCACGCTCTCGCAGCTATCAGGAACTGCAGAACGGCAGGTGGACCTCTGTCGATGCGAATGACATCGGTCGTACTCACCGGCAACAACAACTCATTCTGGCGATCGTCGCCGAAGCCAAGAACCCTTCGACCATCACCGAGGCGGGCCGCCTCATCGAATCGCTGGGTAGCTTTCTGACCGTTGATGCGGCCCTGGACCAGGATGCTCTCATCGATCTGGTCTGGTCGATGCGCTCTCTCAATGCCGCCGACATCGAATCGGTCACCTATCCGACGGTGACGCGAACTATCGATGGCGGTTCGTACCAGCTTCCGGAGGAACCGGCGGCAGGTGCCATTCTGGCAGCGTTTCTGACCGGACAAGCCTTCGGGGTGGTGGCCGACGGCCCGGTCCGGGTTCAGGTATTGAACGGAAACGGTATTCCCGGAGCAGCCGCCCGCTGGGCCGGGGAGTTGACCGACGGCCGGTTTGTGATCGTGGACATCGGTGACGCCGAATCGGACGACTTCCCGACCACGGTGCTCCTGGCCGGGCCCGATCGGGTGGCGCAGGCCACCCTGGTCGCCGATCAGTTGGGGTTCGGGGAGATACGACCGGGAACGGTGCCGGAAGGAATTGATGTGATCGTGATCGTCGGCGCTGATGCGCAATAGGGGTCGGCCGGATTTGCGGTCGGTGGAGTCAAAGGCTCATCACATAAGTCTTAGGCTGGGCTGAGCGCGGGTCGATACCGACATTCTGGAGGTTTGCACGTGGAAGTAGCTGTGATTGGAGCCGGATATGTAGGCCTGGTGCAGGCCGCAGGTCTTGCTGCGCTCGGTCACCGGGTCCGGGTAGGCGAAAACAGCCCGGACAAGCTGCAGCTGCTCAATGCCGGACAATCACCGATCTTCGAACCCGACCTCGAAGCGATCCTTGGAGAGGGCCTGGCGACCGGTTTGCTCACCTTCGAAGCGTCCAATACGGAGGTAGTCGCCGGGGCGGAGGTTGTCTTCATCGCCGTTCCGACGCCGCAGGGAAACAATGGGGCGGCCGACATGTCGATCGTATCCGCGGTCCTCGACGAGATTGCATCTGTGCTCAACGCCGACGCCCTGGTCGTTTTCAAGTCGACGGTCCCGGTTGGCTCCGTGGCGAAGTATCAACAGTTTTTTGACGAACGGAACCCGGGCGTCACCGTCCTCAGCAATCCGGAGTTCCTGCGGGAAGGGAGCGCGGTCTCGGACTTCTTCCATCCCGACCGCGTCGTGATCGGGACGACCGACCAGCATGCGGCCGAGCGAATGATGGAGCTGTACCGCGATCTCGAAGCTCCCGTGGTCGTGACGGATCCCATAAGCTCAGAGATGGTCAAATACGGTTCGAATGCCTACCTGGCCACCCGAATAACGTTCGCCAACGCGATGGCCAACCTCGCCGAGGCGGTCGGGGCCGACGTTCGGGACGTTCTGCTCGGTATGGGCTACGACAAGAGGATCGGGCATCACTTCCTCAGCCCGGGTCCCGGCTACGGGGGTTCGTGTTTTCCCAAAGACACTCATGCGCTGGTGGCCATCGCCGAGGAAGCCAGCTACGACTTCGCGCTGCTCAAGGGCGTTATCGAAGTGAACAACGAGCAACGGCAACGGGTCGTGGACAAGGTCGACGCAGCCGTTCCGGCCGGGCTCGACGGCGCAACGGTTGGGCTCTGGGGGTTGGCATTCAAGGCAGGGACCGACGACACCCGGGACTCGCCTGCCGCGGAACTGGCTCGCATCCTGGCGGGCCGGGGCGCGAGGGTTCTGGCGTTTGACCCCCAAGCATCCGTCGACATCGACGGTGTGGAGTTGGTCGCTGATCCTCTCGACGCGGTCAAAGGCGTAGATGTGCTGCTGATCGCCACCGAGTGGCCGGAGTTCCAGGCTGTGGATCTAAGGATGGTGCGCGACGCCATGGCCGGTGCGTCGATTGTCGATGCACGGAACATCCTCGATCCCGACGCGGTTCGGCGTCTCGGTATGCATTACTACGGCGTCGGCCGATGAACGGTTCGGCGGCACCAACGCTTGTCGGGCTACGACGTATCTGAAGTGGAGTGAACTCACAGTGACTGAGACGGTAAAGCTTTCGATTCTGATTCCTGTTTTCAACGAACGGCGCACCATTGCTGAAGCGGTTCGCCGTGCCAGGACCGTTGAGCTGCCCGTCGACAGAGAGATCCTGATCATCGATGACGGTTCGACCGACGGCACCGGCGAGATCATCAAGCGCCTCGCCGATTCCACGGTCAAAGTTCTGCACCAGCCGGTCAATATGGGAAAAGGCGCCGCGCTGCGAAGGGGATTCCAGGAATCGACGGGGGACTTCGTGATCGTGTACGACGCCGACCTCGAATACGATCCGCGGGATTGGCCCTCACTGTTGCGTCCCGCTCTCGAGGGCGAGGCCAGGGCCGTGTACGGGTCCCGGTTCACCGGCGAACGGCGCAACATGATGTTCTGGCATTGGGTGGGAAACCGTTTCCTGAGCCTGCTTACCAACGTGCTCTACAACACAACGCTTTCGGATATGGAGACATGCTCCAAGCTCATCGAGGGTGATCTCGTCCGGTCGTTGAACCTCACGTCGAACCGGTTTGATATCGAGCCCGAGATCACGGCGAAATTGTTGCGGTCCGGCGTGAGGATCTACGAGGTTCCGATTCGGTACACGGGCCGGGAAGTGGGCGAAGGGAAGAAGATCTCGTGGCGGGACGGATTCCCCGCACTGTGGGCCCTGGTGAAGTATCGATTCGTTCCGACCGGGAACATCCGTCGTTGAAAGGCCGGGCGCTCGTCACCGGCGGCGCAGGGTTCATTGGATCCCACCTTTCGGGCCGATTGATGGACGAGGGTTGGGATGTGCTGGTTGTCGACGATCTCTCCTCGGGGCACCTCGATAACCTGGCCGAGGCGCGGGCACACGGCCGCATTAGATTCCATCAGCTCGATGTCCGCGACCAGGAATTTGGAACCGCCCTCGGGCAATTCGCCCCTGATGTTGTGTTTCATTTGGCGGCACAAGTCTCCGTCGTGCGGTCGGTTGTCGATCCGCTCTTCGACGCTTCTGTCAATATCCTCGGCACGATCAATCTGCTCGAGGCGGCATGTCGGGTCGGGGTCGAGCGAGTCGTGTTTGCATCGAGCGGCGGAGCCGTTTACGGCGGGCAGGTCAAGCTTCCCGCCAGGGAGGGGTATGCCAAGCGGCCGGGTGCTCCCTACGGAATCTCGAAGAAGGTGGTGGAGGATTACCTTCGATTTTATGAGGCCGCCTACGGTGTCGATTACGTTGCTCTTGGACTGTCCAACGTATACGGGCCGCGTCAGCATCCGTTTGGCGAGTCCGGCGTCGTCGCCATTTTCAGCCGCCTCATGCTCAACTCGCATCGTCCCGTCATCTACGGGGACGGCATGCAAACGAGGGACTTTCTCTTTGTCGACGATGCCGTGGATGCTTTGGTGCGAGCCGCCGGGATGGGCGGCGGCAAGTATTTCAACGTGGGTACCGGCCGCGAGACATCGGTTATCCAGCTCTTCCGTGCCATTGCCGAGGAGGTGGGCTTTGGTGAGTTGCCGGTCTTCGCCGACGCCCGCCCTGGGGAGGTTGTTAGGTCGGCAGTCGATCCGGCGGCTGCCGCCAAAGCACTTCAGTGGCAACCGTGGACGGGTCTTGAAGAGGGCTTGGCGTTGACGATCGCGTGGATGAGAAAAAGCCGCTAGGACTCAGTTCCCGGTCGCCAGTTTCCAGTTCCCAGTATCCGGTTCCCCGATTCAAAGCTGCGATGTTCTGATTACTGACAAATATTCCCTTACCGGAACATGTCCTCCCCGGGGGGACGCACCAGGTCTGTGGCGCGGCCCTCTCCCGGCGGACAATCGAGGCCGCGCACCACGGCCAGCGGGACTCCTTGCGCCTTTCCCATGACGAGGTCGGCGGCGGCGGCCACTTCGTCGGCAAGGGCCACCTCGGTGACGGTGAGCGCTCTGCCGTGGGTGTCGGTCTGCCCTCGATAGTCGACCAAGGCGGGCATGCCGGCTATGCCGATGGCGACGTCGGTCAAACCGCGTCTCCAGGGGCGTCCGAACGTATCGGTAATGATCACCGCAACTTCGACTCCGGTTGCTCGCCCGATCCTGGTGCGGAGCCGCTGAGCCGACTGATCCGGATCGCGAGGCAGCAGCGCTAGAAAGCCTTCGGGCATGTTGGATCGGTCGACTCCGGCGTTTGCACAGATGAAACCGTGGCGGGTCTCGGTGATGACCAGATCGCCCCGACGACGCAGAATTGCGGCTGCCTCGCCGGCAATGATTTGGCGGCGTTCCTCTTCGTCGTCGTCGAAACGAACAACTGCGTTTTCCGCTTTCGATACTGCCTTGTGGGTCACCACGATCACGTCTGCTTGGCGGAGAACGAAACCCGTCGCGTCGAGTGCCGACACCAGAACGGCTGCCAGGTCCATGCCTGGTTCGATTTCGCCGATGCCGTAGATCGGTGTGATCTCGACGGTCACAACAGGTCGATCAGCCAATCAGCGAACGACCAGGCGGCCGTCGGATCGGCGATTCGAGTGTCGCCCACATGGATCTTGACTCCAAGATTGCCGAGTCCGGCCCGTTCGTGGGCGTCGCCGGTGTCGATGATCAGGTCGTCGATAATGCCCCCGTAGGAGGTCACGACCCCGGCGTTGCCTGCGGGCAGTCCGAGTGACGCCATGACCTTTTCGGTGGGGCCTTTGAGTGCCCGTCCGCCGAACAGGGGGCTCACGGCCAGGACCCGTTGCGCCCCCTCCACCGCAGCTGCGATTTCCTCGATGGCCAGGATCGGCCAAATCGAAAGTGGCGGGTTCGACGGCCCGATGATCACCGCGTCGGCATCTCCGAGCGACTCAACGATACCGGGGGAGGGGTGGGCGTTGGCGGCGCCGTCGAAACGAAGATCGGCCACATCGTCGGCATGACCCCGCATCACGAAGTATTCCTGGAACGACAGCCATTCTCCCTCGCCGGTCCGGATCATGGTTCGCAGGGTTTGCTCAGTCGCGGGTATCACCCTCCCGCGGGTTCCGAGAGCGGCGGCGATCTCAGCCGTGATCTGAGACAGTGTCTTGCCGGCGAGCAGTTCCTGGGTGCGGAATAAGTTGGTGGCGAGATCTCGGTCGCCGATGCGGAAGCGGGTATCCGTTCCAAAAAGCGCCAGCCGTTTCAGTACCGTGAACGTATCGGCGCTCAGGCCCCACCCCTCTGGACCTTCCACACCGGCCATGGTGTACAGGACGGTATCGACGTCCGGAGATACGTGAAGCCCGTACACCACCTCGTCGTCACCGACGTTGACCACCACGGTGAGCTCAACATCGTCAAGAGCTGCTAGACCCCGTGCCAGTCGGGCTCCACCAACGCCGCCTGATAGCAATACGACCTTCTTCACTTCAGTCCTTCCCTTCTCCCACGGCCCTCACGCGACTCCGCAGATTGCAGTGTCGCCGTTTCCGCTCCACAATGGCACCCTCATGTCGATCCCCGAGCATCCCGAGGCTACGACCGCGCCCGCGCCGACGCCCACTGCCGTGGTAGCCGCCGCCATCATCGTCCGCGACGAGTCCCAACTGGAAGCTGTGATCGAAAGCCTGGCAAGCCAATCCTACGAGACTCCCTACACGGCCGTGGTCGGCGGCGGCGAGAGCGTTCGCAGTATTGCCAGGGCCAGGTCGATCACCTGGGTTCCCGACATGCAACGTTTGATTGCCGGGCTTCCCGAGGAAGCTACCCATGTTTGGCTGATTCACGACGATGCCTCGCCCCGCAAAGGCGCACTGGCGGCCCTGGTTGAGGGTGCCCAGCGGGTGGACGCATCGGTGGCCGGTTCCAAGTTGCTTCGGGCGAACCAGCCCGGGATGCTGGAGTCGGTGGGGGCGGCGACCGATGCGTTCCTGGTGCCCTACTCCGGTCTCGATTCGGATGAGATGGATCAGGAGCAATACGACGTCGTGCGGGACGTTGCGTTCGTCTTTGGGGCTTCGACACTCATACGCAAGGACCTCTTCAGGGGTCTGGGAGGAACCGATCCTCTCCTTGCCCCCCAGGCAGCCGGCATAGACCTGTCATATCGGGCACGTGCGTCAGGTGGACGGGTGGTGGTAGTGCCGTCCTCGGAAGTCCTGCATGCGGGCGTGTGCTCAGACAACACGCCGGTGTGGAGGGAGGAAGCCGGGCGGCTCCGCACCATGCTGAAGGTCTACAGCCCGGTGACCCTGGGTTGGACGATTCCACTGGCCGTCGTCATCGGTCTTGCGTACGCCCTCATGGTGACTTTCCTAGGCAGGAAACGGGCCATCGGGGACCTCCTCGTGGGGTGGGCATGGAATCTGCTCCATTTGCCTTCGACCGTGGCGGCCCGGCGCCGCATGCGGCGCTCGAGGATGATGGGAGATGAGGAGCTGTTTCGGTATCAGGTGCGAGGCTCGGCATTGCTTCGGGAGGTGTCGGATCGGGTCTCCTCCAGGGTTCTCTGGGACGATCGGGTGGCGCCACGCTTATCCGGACTTGTCGAACGGCGCCGCGCCTTCTGGCATGAGCCGGGCTTGTATGCCGCCGTGGCCGCGGTGGTCTTCCTGCTGATTGCCGGTCGTTCGATCTTGACCGACGGCCTCCCGTCTGTCGGGTTTTCGCTACCGCTTCCCGAGTCCGCCTGGGCGACCCTCCGCTCGTATGCGGGCGGATGGAATACCTCGGGGCTGGGGAGCCCGGTTCCTTTGCACCCCGCGGTGGGGGCTACCGCACTCATCCAGCTGATCCTGCTCTCCAACCCCCACGTTGCCGAGATCGTGCTCTCGGTCGGCGCTGCTGGTGTGGGGCTGATCGGAACCGTTCGGCTGTTGCGGAGACTCGACATGGGTCCGATGGCTCGCTACGGAGGCGCTCTTGCTTTGGTTGGCGGCCCGGCCGCCAGGGCCCTGGCAGGAGCGGGCGACTGGCCCGGGATAGTCGCAATCGGGTTGGCGCCATGGGCCTGCGAGGCGATGATCGCGCCGTGGCCGTCGCAGCGGCGCGCCAGAATCGGGTTTCTGGCGAGAGCCGCTCTGGCGGCCGGCTCCTTGGCCCTGTTTGCTCCGATGGCGGCTCTCCTCCCGCTCGTGGCCGTGTTCGTCCGGGTGGTCGCGAGCGAAGACGCCTCCTGGGGTGCGGTAGTGCGAGCGGTTCCGGTTACCGCTCTATCCATTCCCTTGCTCTTTCCCTGGTTGTACTGGATCTCTGTAGATCAACTCCTCAACGGCGGTGATGCGCCGTATTTCGATCCTTCACTATGGGCGGTAGCCGGGGCGGCGGCGGCGCTCGTGCTGGGGTTCGTTTTCGGTGATCGCCGAACCGCCGGTTTCCTGGGTTGGGGAGGGGTGCTGGCGGCGGGTGGCGCGTTGCTGGCACGCAGTGGTTCTCTCGACGTGGGGCGCGAGCCGGTCGTGGCCGGTTACGTGGCCGCTGCTGTGGGAACCGCCATCGTCGTGGGTGCCGCGATCGACTTGCCGTCCCGGCTGAGTGACGCCGGGCTGGCGCGAGTGATTGGCGGTAGGGGCGCAGCACTCGGTGGGCTGGCCGTTGCGGCCGGCATCCTGTTGCTCGTACCTTCGGGCCGGTTGGGCCTGCCGGAAGATCGTTTCGGCGCTCAACTTGAATTCGCTGCGGCCCGGGCACAAGATCACGGGCCAGACCGCATCCTGATCGCCGGGGCAGCCGGTGACCTGCCCGGTCAGTCAAGATCTGCAGTCGGGTACTCCTACCGGCTTGTTTCCGGGGAGGGGCCCATGTTCCCGGAAGCGTGGCTCCCATCCTCTCGGAGTGGCGATGAGGCTCTGGCGCAGGTGCTCGCCCGCGTGGTCGCCGGGGATGAATTGCGGCCGGGCCAGGCTCTGGCGCCTTTTGGTATCCGCTGGGTCGTGTTCACGCAGACCAACCCCTTGGCGGAAGCACTCGAATCACAACTCGACATGCGTCAGTTGCCGGGCCTCGATTACTCGACGTTTGAGAGTGAGGTCTTTGCAGCTCGTGCGGTAGGGGCCGACGGAACCGCATGGAGTTGGGATCGGCCGGACTACATCGGCAACTTCGTCGGCCCCGGGCCCGTCTACGTGGGCGAAAACCAGGACGACCGATGGGGTGATGCTTGGTCGGCAACCGGATGGGCCAATGAAGTGGTCCCCACGGACGGAAGAGTCGTTTTCGGCGGGGACGTCACGAACCGCAACCTTGCCTTGGTTGCGGCAGGGCTCTTGCTGGGATTGGTGGCGCTCAGCGTCATCGGACGGGAACGGAGGGTTTCATGAGGAGGGCGTTGGTGGCGTTGCTCATCGGTGCACTGGTGGTGGCCGCCGGGCTCGTCCCGGCCCCGGAGCCCGCGGGAGTCGATCTTCCGGTTACGACCGTCACCGCCGGTCCGGCAGTGGCCAGTAACTTCTCGAATTGCGCATGGGCAATAGCCGATGACACCCGGGATACTCTCATCAGCATCGTCACGCTCAGCGAAGTCGATGTGCAACTCACCTTTCCGGTCGGCGGCGAGATACGCGAGACCTTTCCGGAGTCGCTACCGGGCCCAGGCGCCAGCGCAATTCCACTTTCGGCCATTCTCAGTCTGGGGGTCTCACCAGCGGTCGTTGAGTTCACCGACGCTCCGGCGGCCGCCGGAGTGGTCGTAGCCGGAGAGGGTCTCCTGGCGGGAGACCTGTGCCCTTCGAGCGCCAGCAAAGTCTGGGTGCTCCCCGGCGGAACCACCGTGCAGGACCGGGCCCTCGATCTGCAATTGTTCAATCCATTCCCCGAAGACGCTCTCGTGACCGTTGAGGCGATCAGTGAGGAAGGATTCGAGCCTGCACCCGAGCTCGAACGCATTTCCGTCCCGGGGAGATCCTGGCGAACGGTGGCCCTGGGTGCAGTACTGCCCTTCCGGCAGCGACTGTCCGTGACCGTGCAGACGGATCAGGGGCGGATTATTCCAGCCATGGTCCAAACCAATGGTGCAGATCAGGCAACCTGGACGGATGTAGGGCGGAGCGAAGTTTGGGAATTCCCGCTCGTAGCGGCGGGAGGGTTGGAGCCGTTTCTCGCCGTCGCCAACGATGGGCCCCTGGAGGTCACCTACTCATTGGATGTTTTCACCGCCGACGGGCCGGAGGAAGGCGTGGGTGAGGGGCTTGTTGCGGCCGGCGGCCACGATCGGGTCTCATTGGCAGGCCTGGCCGACGGCACCTACGGCGTTCGGCTGCGAGCGGATGGACCCGTGTCGGCCGTGGTAGTTGGGGAAAGTGAGGGCCGGGTGGCGGCCACGTCCGGGGCTCCGTTGACGGCCCGCCGATGGATGCTGCCGGGCGCTGGTGCCACGAGTGCCGCCCGGTCGTTGATGTGGTTTCTGAATACGGCGGCGGAGCCGATCACGGTGACCTATCAGCTACTCGACGCGAGCGGCCTGATTGAGATTCCGGGCAAGGTGACCTTGCCTGCCGGGACCGTCCGTACGGTGGAACTCGATCAGGTCGGGATGTCCGGGGTCATTGCCGAATCGACAGGACCGTTCTCAGCCGCCTGGAGCGCCGAGACGGATCTGGCCGTCGTCTTCTCATCCGGAGTCCCCATCGGTGAATGAGATCACCCGGGCGCTGGTGATTGCGGGTGCCGTGAGTGTTGGCCTCGCGTCGACCTGGGTGTGGGTCACCGCCGCCGCCCGGTTGCGTCGTCGTTCGGTTCGTACTGGCCCTCTCCGTCCATGGCCTGCGGTCGTTCTCTTCACCTCAACCGACTGCGACGCTTGCGCACCGACCAGGGTTGCGGTCATGGCACATGCACCGGACCAGGTCGTCCGGGAAGTTTCGTATCAGGGGAATGCCGAGCTGTTTCGATCGGCCGGCGTCGGCAAAGTCCCGGCGGTGGTCTTCATCGACGGGCGGGGCGCTGCCGTCGCCGTGTTCGAAGGGGACGTCCGGGCTCACCAGATGCGGAGGGCGTTGCGCAGGGCCGGGATCTGATAATCGGGTCAAATCCTTGTTCTGGTTCCAATCTCGCTCTAGGTTCTTTTCCATGATCCAATCTTGCATTCGGTGTGGCGGACCCGGCGCTGCCGTTCTGTCCTTCAACTACGACGACCGGGCCGTGTGGCTCGATGATCTCGTGACCCCCCTCGGTCCCGGTGAGGGTCACGCGTTGTGCGCCCTCCATGCCAACAGGATGACGCCCCCGCTGGGATGGACGCTCACCGACCACCGCACCACCACCCGCTTGTTCGCACCCCTTGAGGTTGCGTAGAAGACTGTGTCTCTCGACCGGGATCTCATCGAGGCAGTCAAAGAACTCGATGAGCACCAACTTCGGCGCCTCCTCATTCTGGCGAGAGCCCGGCTCGAGGGATCGGGTGCTCTGAGCCCGGGAACGGAATCGGAGGTGAGCCTTCGCCGCCAATGGGTCAAGTGTGGGAAGTCTGGATGTACCACGTGTCCGCACGGCCCGTACTGGTATGCCTACTGGCGCGAAGGTGGCAAGCGCCGAAGCCGCTACATCGGGAAGCTGCTGGAGGAATGAGTCCGCCTCGGATTCTTCCCCCTCCTCGCAACCGCTGCGGACAACGCCACGAAGAACACGAGACAAACACGTGTCCATTCCCTGTTCTAGGTCGACGGGGTCGTTATGCTATCGGTCGGCCTAGCGCGAAGGGATTGTCATGCATTGTCCACATTGCGACGCGCGTGACGTGATCGAAATCCAACAGAAGCTCTCTGGCGATACCGAAGTCCACTTCTACTCGTGTCACAAGTGTGAAGAGAAGTGGTGGGACAAGGACGGCAAACCCGTTTCGTTGTCCGAGGTTCTGGAACTCGCGCGCAAGCGAAGTACCTGACGCTGGGGCCTTCTTTGGAACCACCGACCACGGAACCCCGTCTTCGGGAGTCGACCAACGGCATGCCGCGCTGGGTGGTGCCTGCGGGTATCGGCGTCATGATGATGGCCGTCTTCATCGTGTTGAACCCCGTCCTCCTGTTCACCGCCAACACCCCCTCCGGCGGAGACATGGGCGCACATGTGCTCGTGCCTGCCTATTTGCGCGACACGCTGTTGCCGGAAGGCCGCATCCTCGGATGGAGCAATAGTTGGTTCGGCGGCTTTCCTGTCTTCTACTTCTATTTCCCATTGCCGGCCTTGATTACCGTGCTGCTCGACGTCGTCCTGCCGTACGGCGTCGCCTTCAAGCTCGTTACGATTTTCGGACTTCTGGCACTCCCGGTCGCCACCTACTTCCTGGTCAGAACGATGAGCTTTTCCCGCCCGACCTCCCTTGTGGCCGCCGTCGCCGGAGGCACCTTTGTCTTCATGGAGAGCTTTTCCATCTACGGCGGCAATATCCCTTCGACCCTGGCCGGAGAGTTCTCGTTCTCATGGTCGTTCGCTTTGGCTCTCGTCTATCTCGGCTTGTTGATCAGGATTGTTCGCGACCAACGGAAACTCGTGGCGCTGGCCGGCCTGGTACTGGCCCTGACCGCCCTGACGCACTTGATAACGACGCTGGCAGTGATCGTTGCGTCGATTCCCATCCTGATTTGGAAGAAGGGCTGGAAGCCGGTCGTCTCGACGTGGGTAATCGGATTCGCCATCGCCGGATTCTGGGCGGTTCCGCTACTGGCCCGAGTGGGGTACTCAGCGGATATGGCCTGGGTGCCATTGCGCAACTGGAAGAACGTATTGCCTTTCGAACTCTGGTGGCTCCTCGTTCCGGCATTGCTGGGAATCGTATGGGCCATCCGGCGAACTCCGCGAGTGGTCCCATTCGTGGTTCTGGCGGTGATGCCGGTCGTCTACTACTGGCTGGTCTTGCTCGTTCCTGAGTTCTTGCCTGCAGGCTTTCACCAGATTCAAGACAAGCTGTGGAACGGGCGTTTTCTGCCCTTCTTCTACTTTGGTGTTTTTGTGTTTGCCGGGCTGGCCGTTGGACAAGCATTGCGGCACCTGTCTCGCCGGCTCCCGGCGCAGGTTTCGATGTGGTGGGTTCGCGGACTGATCGCCTTCTTGGTCGTTGTCGCCTTCGTCGTCATTCCGGAGATCTCTTTTGGAGGGACCGCCGGATGGGTCACGCTGGCCATCGGGCTGCTGGCTCTGGCCGGTACCATCGCGGCGGACTCCTTCGTGGACGTTCGCGTCGCCGCCCCCCTCTTTGGCGTCGTGCTGTTTCTCGCGGTTGGTTTAGCCGGTTTGAGCTTCATCCCCGGTTGGGCTCGATGGAATTACTCGGGCTACGAAGGCAAAGAGCCCTGGCCCGAGTACGAGGCGCTGATGGTCGCTATGAGTGATCTCCCGGAGGGTCGGGTCCAGTGGGAGTACAACAAGGACCAGAACAAATACGGCACGCCGATGTCCCTGATGCTGCTTCCGTACTGGACTGAAGGCACCCATCCTTCGATGGAGGGCCTGTTCTTCGAGTCTTCTCTGACCACGCCGTTTCACTTCCTCAATCAGGCCGAAATGAGCGTTTCTCCCTCCCGGCCGGTTCCGGGACTCAACTATCACACTTTTGACTTCGACCGGGGCCTGGAGCATCTCGCTCTCTACGACGTGCGTTACTACGTGACGTATACGGAGGAGGCCCGGGAGGCTGCAGATCTGCGGGACGATTTGCGCAAGGTCGGAACCTCGCTGCCTTTCTCGATCTATGAGCTTCCCCCCTCGTCGGCTGTTGACGTCGCGACCTTTGTGCCCGCAGTGTTCGAGGGCACCTCCTTCGACGAGGCCGCACTGGATTGGTACGACCGACGCGGAGACCTCGATGAGTGGCTGGTTGAACAAGGTCCCGATGACTGGCCGCGGGTCGGAGACGACCTCGAAGGACTGGGATCAAGACCGGTTGCGGGCGGGGGAGCCGTGAGCGACGTGATTGTCGACGATCACCGTATCTCGTTCCGAACCACGGCCGTTGGCGTCCCCCACCTGGTCAAGGTGAGCTTTTTCCCGAACTGGACGGCGGAAGGTGCCGACGGCCCCTACCGGGCGGCTCCGGCTTTGATGGTGGTCGTACCGACCGAGGAGAATGTTTCTCTCGAGTTCCGGTCCACCTGGGCCGAACAAGTTGGTATGGCGCTCAGTATTGGTGGCCTCCTCTTCGTAATGGTCAGGGGTTTCGTCGCATGGCGGCGGCCCAGGGCATGAAGTCGTACCTCCGGTCGCTGGTCACTCGCGAGGCGATCGGGCAATTCATGCGCCTCGGCCTGATCGGTGGATTGAACACGATTGTGTACTTCGCGCTTCTGAATGTGCTCTTCTCGGTGGTCGGCCTCTCCGATTTCTGGTCCGTCACGTGGGCGTTCGTCCTTGCAACGGGGCTCTCGTACGTCCTCAACCGGCGCTGGACCTTCAGGATCAAGAAAGGAAAGGGCTCCTGGCAGGAGACCCTTGTTTTCTACGGGGTGAACCTGGCTGCCTGGGCCGCAACGGTGGGCGCGGTCGAACTAGCTGAAGAGCTCTTCGGGACGAGCACGGCGTTGCAGATCAACCTGGCCTCGCTGGTCGTTACCGCCATCATTCTGGTCCCCAAATTCGCTTCGTACCGTGATCTCGTCTTCAAGAAGGCCCTCCATGAGGAGCGGGAGGACCCGGTAGTCGTCTGATGGGGGCATGGCCGGGTGCCGAACAACCCTGCCATATGTTCAGCGCACCTGCCGCCGTGACCACAACAGGATGCGGAACGTGTCTCGGCCCATCTCCCACAGGGTCGATAGGCGGAGGGGTTCCGACGAGGCTCCGACTCGCAGATCGACCGGGGCTTGCACGATCCGGTAGCCAGCGCGGTGGGCGCGCACCAGGAGCTCGAGGTCGAACGCGTAGCCGAACACTCGCAAGTCGGCGAAGACCTCGTCGAGCACCGTCCTTCTGAAGATCTTCAATCCGGTCTGGGTTTCATCGACCGGGAGCCGAAAGAGCACTCTCGTCACGAATGAGAACACACGGCTCAGCAATCGGCGTTTCCACGGGTAGCGACCGTCGCTCATTCCCGTTTGCTTGGCGCCAACCAGCACATCGGCCCCGCGTTCGGCGAACTGATTCAGCAGGTCCGGTACCTGAACGGGGGGCAGGTCGAGGTCGCCGTCGAGGAAGACGACGATCGATCCTTCGGCGGCGGCAGTGCCCGTCTGGAGCGCAGCACCTTTGCCACGGTTCCGGTCGTGTCTTACCACCAGCGTGCGCGGCACATCGGCAGCCGCGTTGATTGCCTCCTGGTAGGTGTCGTCGTCGCTTCCGTCGTCAACGACCACAATCTGTGCACCCGGCAGATCTCTCGAGACGGAGGCGATGTTCGGCGCGATGCTGTCTTCGAGCCGGTAGGCGGGAAGAACGACGGAGACGAAAGGAAATGCCGAAGGAGTGGTCATAGTGCGCCGTGCAGTGTAGGGATCATTGCGTGGTGTATCCCGAGAGCCGATCCGGTCGTACAATGCGATCCGATTTCCACTACAGGGGATGAGGAATGGGCGATCTGCAGAAGATCTTCAAGGCTTATGACATACGGGGGAGGACCGACACAGGCGAACTCGACGAGGACGCCGCCCGCCGGATTGGTGCGGCGTTCGCCCACTTCGCCGGAGCCGGCCAGATTGCGGTTGGCTACGACTGCCGCTTGTCGACGCCCGCCATCGCTGGAGCGTTTATGGCCGGAGCCGCTTCCCAGGGTGTTGACGTCCTCGATATCGGTCAGGTAGCAACCGATACCGTCTATTACGTTTCGGGGAAGCGCAGTGTGCCGGGTGCCATGATCACCGCGTCACACAATCCCCCCGAGTGGAACGGGATCAAGTTGTGCCGGGAAGGGGCCGCTCCGGTGGGAGCCGATACCGGCCTGGATGTGATCCTCGGCGACGCGATAGCCGGCCTGCCAGAGATCGACCCTCCGGGGACCATCTCACCGTTCGATCCACTTCCCGGTTACATCGAGCACCTGTTCGGCATCGTCGATCCAGATCGCATCGGATCGCTCACGGTGGCGGTCGACGGGGGGAACGGCATGGCCGGCGTGGTGCTGCCCTCGGTGTTCGATCGGATCCCGGCGCATCTCTCCGGACTGTATCTCGAACCCGACGGCACTTTTCCGAACCATCCCGCAGATCCGCTGAAGCCGGAGAACCTTCGAGACCTGCTCGATCTCATGGACCGTGATCGCCCGGACCTGGGCGTGGCCTTCGACGGAGACGCCGACCGAGCGTTCTTTGTCGACGATCAACTCGTGCCTCTTTCGGGGAGTACAACGACGGCCATCATTGCCGCGTGGTTTCTGCGCAGAGAGCCGGGAGCGACCATCGTCCACAACTTGATCACCAGCCGGGCCGTACCGGAAAGTGTGCGAGCGGCCGGCGGTACGCCGTTCCGCACGCGGGTGGGCCATTCGTTTATCAAGCAGGTGATGGCCGAAACCGGCGCAGCGTTCGGCGGCGAGCACTCCGGTCACTACTACTTCCGCGACAACTACCGGGCTGATTCGGGGATGCTGGCGATGCTGGTGCTGCTCCAGGTGATTTCGGAAGACGGCCGTCCTCTTTCCGAGGTGCGGCGGGAGTTCGAGCCGTACGCCGCTTCCGGCGAGATCAACTTGCACGTCGGCGACCAATCCAAGGCACTCGAGGAGGTAGCCGACCGTTTCGGCGATGCCGAACAAGACCGCACAGACGGTCTCACCGTCGAGTTCGAAGATCGTTGGTTCAACCTGCGACCGTCCAATACCGAACCGGTGCTTCGCCTGAATGTCGAGGCCTCGGATCGCGAGACCCTCAAACAGCTCGTCGACCAGGTCCGCTCGATCGTTGAGGCCAATTGATGATCCCCAAAGAGCTGATGGAGATCCTGGTGTGTCCGTCCTGTCGGAGTGACCTCCGTGAGGAGGAATCGGAATTGGTCTGTACCGGGTGCGGCCTCCGATATCCGGTTCGAGACGGCATTCCCATCATGCTGATTGAAGAAGCGACCAGGCGGGAATCCACATGAGCTCGATGTGGGAGATGATCGAGGGTCTCGGCGCTCAGTACCGGTGGGCGGCCGGACTCGACGTGCCCGAGGTTGCAGAGGCGGAAGCGGTTCTGGTGTGCGGCATGGGGGGGTCGGCCATTTCCGGCGATTTTGCTGCAGCGGCCCTTCCCGGGTCGCTCGTCATAGTCAACAAGGGCTATTCGTTGCCTGGTTGGGCGGCCAGTGTTCGACCTACGGTGCTCGCCGTTTCGTACTCTGGGAATACCGAGGAGACGCGATCGGCCGTAGACGAGGCGCTCGGTCTGGCGCTGCCGGTTGTTGTGGTCACCGGAGGGGGAGCCCTCGCCGACCTCGCCCAGCATCGGAATCTCCCATGCATCCGGGTGCCGCCCGGCTTGCAGCCAAGAGCTGCGTTGGGTTACCTCACCGGCAGCGTTCTCCGACTGCTTGAGTCGGCAGGCCTTGCCGGGCCGCAAAGCGATGCGCTCAACGAAGCTGCGTCCGTCGTCGGTGAATTGTTGGGAGAGGGCCGGACCGGGCCGGCCGGTCAACTGGCCGCCGATCTGGCGGACGGCTTGGCCGGGCGAATCTCGCTTATCTACTGTTCGCCCGGGGTGACCACCCCGGCGGCGCAACGATGGAAGACGCAGATCAACGAGAACGGCAAGCGGCCTGCCTTCTGGTCGGTGTTGCCTGAGCTCGACCACAATGAAATCGTTGGATGGTCGGCTTTGGAAGGCCTGACTCGCCGGTCGGTTGGAATCGTATGTCTCCGTGACCGCGACGAACATCCCCAGGTGCAACGCCGGTTTGATCTGACCACGAGCCTCATTGCGGGCAGTGTGCCCGTGATCGGCCACATGTGGTCACAAGGTGAGTCCCGGCTGGCCAGGATGGCCGGCCTGGCACTGATCGGCGACATTGTCTCCGTCCACCTCGCGGAGCAGGAAGACATCGATCCTGTACCTGTAGAAATCATCGAACATCTCAAGGTCCTACTGAAAGAGGAATGAACATGGAGTACGACATTGCCACTCCGGACCTGGCCGAGGTCGGCGCCCGGCGAGTCGCCTGGGCGGGTCGCCGCATGCCGGTGTTGAGGACGATTCGCGAACGGTTCCGGGCTGAGCAGCCCCTTGCCGGCAGGCGGGTAGCGGCGTGCCTTCACGTCACCGCCGAGACGGCGAACCTCATGCTGGCGTTACGGGACGGTGGAGCAGATGTCGTCCTGTGTGCTTCCAACCCTCTATCGACCCAGGACGACGTGGCAGCGGCGCTGGTCGAGGAAGGGATCGCGGTCTTTGCCGTACGCGGTGAAGACAACGACCGCTACTACCGGCACATCCATGCAGTGCTCGACACCAAACCGGACATCACCATGGACGACGGCGCAGACCTCGTGACCGTGCTCCACACGGAACGTACCGAACTCGAGCCGATCGGCTCGACCGAAGAAACAACGACCGGTGTTATCCGCTTGCGAGCCATGGCAGGCGACGGAACTCTGCGGCTGCCGGTGGTGGCCGTAAACGACAGCGCTACCAAACACCTCTTCGACAACCGCTACGGCACGGGCCAATCATCGATGGACGGCATCCTCAGAGCTTCGAATGTCCTCCTGGCTGGATCCACGGTCGTGGTCGTCGGCTACGGGGATTGTGGGCGAGGGGTTGCCGATCGGGCCAACGGAATGGGGGCCAAAGTAGTCGTTGTCGAGGTGGACGCTGTTCGAGCTTTGGAGGCGGCGATGGACGGTCATCAGGTTCTCACGGCCGATGATGCAGCCTCGGTCGGCGACGTCTTTGTCACCGTGACAGGCAACAAGCATGTCCTCCGCGGCCGGCACTTCGATCGCATGAAGGATGGGGCCATTCTCGCCAATGCAGGCCACTTCGATGTCGAGCTCGACCTGCCGGCACTGACGGCCGAGGCCGTTGAACGGCGTCCGGTTCGGGAGAACCTCGAGGAGTTCGTCATGAGCGACGGGCGCCGTTTGCTGGTGGCGGCGGAGGGTCGTCTCGTCAACCTCAGTGCCGCGGAAGGCCACCCGGCCGATGTGATGGATATGTCGTTTTCGGATCAGGCTCTGGCGGCCGAATGGCTGACTCAGAGGGCAGGCGATCTCAAGCCGGGCGTCTATACGCTTCCCGACGAATTGGATCAGGAGGTGGCCAGAATCAAACTCGAGCATCTTGGTTGCGGGCTCGAAGTGCTGACCGAGGAACAGGTTGCCTATCTCGCCACTTGGAAAGAAGGAACCTAGGGAGCTGTCGGTAGCTTGGTACTGCGTGCTTCGCGCAAATCGATGATCTCGACGGTCTGCGCCGTTCCACCGGCGTCCCCGGCCGACCGTATCACGTCGAGGATTTCATCTCCGATCAGCTCGTGACGAGTCAGTAAGGCATCGCGTAGCCCTTCGACAATGTGGCGGTTCTGGGCCAGCAGCCGACCGACCTCACCTTTGTTGTCGGAGAGGATCTTGTCGACTGCGGCCCGGCCGTGTGGATCGGCCAGGACTTTTGCTACCAGATTGCCCCCCAGCAGTCCGCCGTCGAGAGCCCGGAACGAAACCAGGGAGCCTCCCAAACCCAGTGATCCAACCATCTCGGCTGCTACCTGGGTGGCCGAGGCGAGATCGCCCGCCGGACCCGTGCCGGACTCGCCCAGAAACAGTTCCTCAGCCACCATTCCTCCGAGCGAGATTTGGATCAGGGTGGTCAACTCGCTGCTCCGTTGTGTGTGTCGTTCGTCGATCAGCCGGTGGGCGAGAAATCCCAGAGCATCTTTCCGCTTGATGATCGAGAGCATCTCCAGCCTGCGACCTTTTCCGACGAGATATGCCACGGTTGCGTGACCTGCCTCATGGATGGCAATGGCACGTTTCTCGTCGGCCGGATAGTCGATCGGTTCGGGGAGTCCGACCTCGATCTCCAGTCGGGCTGTGTGGACGTCCTCGGTCGAGAGCGTGGGCCGCTCCGCACGTAGGGCCAGCAACAGTGCCTCATCGAAGAGCCGCTCGAGCGATGCAGGGGAGTAACCGAGAGTCGCCGAAGCCAGCTCATCGCGAGCCCGACTCGAGTCGAGTTCTGCTGCGTGAGCCCTGCTATCGAGGAAGTAGTCGATTAGTTCTCGGCGGCCGGTGAGGCCGGGGAGACCGAAGTGCAACGAACGATCGAAACGGCCCGGACGCAGGAGGGCCGCATCCAGAGCCTCGGCCCGGTTGGTGGCCGCTATCAAGAGGATGTTGGCGTACGGAGCGGCTTGCTTGGTGAGACGGCGGTGTTCCGGCAAGAATTGGTTGACCATGTCTTTGAGCCGGCCAACCAGTTTCATCCTGGTTGTTGGCTCATCAAAGCTCTGCATTTGAATCAGCAGCTCGTTGACCATGCCGCCCGTACCGCTGCTCACCGAACGGTCGACCATCCTCGTTCCGGTGGTCGACATCTCATTTCCCTTCGAACGGCTCAAGCCGATAGCGTCGATTTCCTCAATGAAGCCGATGGCGCCACCCTCCCGACGGGCGGCCTTGCGCAGCGCCCGGAAGAAGGCCCTGATCTTGCGAGCCGTCATTCCGAACCACATGCTCTGGAAGGCGGTGGCGGAAACAAACAAGAACGGAACCCCGGCCTCTTTGGCCATAGCCTTGGCTACGTGTGTCTTGCCGGTTCCCGGGGGGCCTTCGAAGAGGACTCCGCGGCGGGGTGAACCGCCCATGACGTTTCTCAGAATGTCGTGATCCAGCAGTATCCGCATGGTGTGGCCGACTTCGTCGAGAACCCTGCCCAGACCTTTCACGTCCGCAAAGGTGGTAGTGAGCTGCTCCGATCGGAAGATCACATGGGGTGAGCGGGAATTGCCCAGCATGGGAACGATGAGGACCGCAGCCAGCATGCCGACGATGAGAATCCCAGGGAGCCAGAAGAGAGCCTCGTCGGAGAGTTGCGGGAGGGCGGGCCAGGGGGTTTCACCGTTGGCGATCCGCCACCACATCCATAGCGTTACTATGGCCAGTGCCGAGGCCAGTTTTCGCAACCGGCGTAGCCTTTGCCGCTCCCGGTTCACCGCAACTGTTCCGTCCACCATTGCCTCCCAGCGTGAGCCCCAACCCTTAACTTAGCCACTCTGAGTGGTCATGTCACGAGATTCTGTCGGCGGCGATCCGTATGTTGATCTCCATGCTGTGTCTGGTTTGCTCGCGAGCCCGGCGACGATCGCTCTGCGACGAGTGCCGGCATGAATTGGTTCCGGCCGGGTGGAGGCGTCTGCCGGGCGGCCTGCTGGTCGGTTCCGGGTTCGCACATGATGGTCCTGCCCGAGTATTGGTACACCGCTTGAAGTACCAGGGCATCGTTCAGGCCGCCGGGCCGTTGGCCGAGCGAATGGCAGAGGTACTCGGTGATCGGCACGGAACCCTGATTCCCGTCACGAGGGTCGTGGTACGAACCTGGAAGTACGGGGTGGACCCGGGCCGGGAACTGGCCCGCGCTTTGGCTGCAGTCACCGGGTTCCCGCAGGCGGACGTTCTCACTCGACCCTTGTGGGCGGCCGGGTTGGCGGGAGCGGGGCGGGCGGCGCGAACGTCGATTCGGTTCGGGGCCCGGCCCGCTCCTCCCGGTCCGTTGCTTCTCGTAGACGACGTGCTCACCACCGGCGCCACGCTGTCGGCGGCACGGCGGGTAGTGGGAGAATCCGCGATCTCCGGGGTGACCGCAACTTCGGCAGGTAGAGTTGTCCTGTGATCCGATTCGAAGAGGCGGGGCGAAGCCAATTCAACGGCTCCCCTCGTCCTGCCCACTCGGGTCGAAACACCTGCGGGCCCCCAATCAAGGAGGTTGACCTTGGACGTCAAGATGCACGGCCGGAATTTCCAGATCGATGATCGGTTTCGGGAACTGGCAGCGAACAAGATCTCTCGAGCTGCCAAGTTCTTCGACGGTGTCAGCTCGGCCGACGTTGAGGTCACCGAGGAGCAGAACCCTCGCATCGCCGACGAGCGTTTTCGAGTTGAGATCACGGCCTCGGCGGCAGGCAACCTGGTAAGGGTGGTAGGGGCAGCCGGCACTCCCGAAGCTGCGCTGGACGACACGGCCGAACGGTTCGGCCAGCAGATGAAGAAACTCAAGGGCCGGTTGATCACCCGCTCCCGCCGCGCTTCCAACAAACATCTCAATGAGCAAGCAGCATTGGTCGATGAATCTTCTGAGTCTGATGCACTCGATATCGTCAAGGTAAAGCAGTTTGTGATGAAACCAATGACGCCTGAGGAGGCCGCGCTGCAAATGGAAACGCTCGGGCACGACTTCTTCTTCTTTCAAAGCGCCGACTCGGACATGCCGAGCGTGCTGTACCGGCGTCGCGACGGGGCCTACGGTCTGATCGAGCCTGCATGACCACTGTCCTCGTCGTAGACGACGCCCCGCTCTTCACCGCCGGCCTCGCTGCTGCTTTCGAGAACGCCGGGTTCTCTGTGCTGGGTCAGGCCGAGGATGCCATGGCTGCGGTCATGCTCTCCAAAGAGTTGAAGCCAGATCTCGTCGTCCTGGACGTGCTCATGCCCGGCATGTCCGGCATCGAGGTCGTTGACAAGATCATCGGCGCTTCCCCCCAGTCGAAAGTGGTTCTGCTGACTTCGAGCGAATCGGACGAGGACCTGCTCGCCGCCATCAAGGCCGGAGCACGCGGCTACATCGTGAAGTCGACACCCTTCCCCGACCTGGTTGAATCAATGAAGTGGGTGGTCAACGGCGGAGCCGTGGTTTCGCCGATGATGGGTGGCAAACTGTTCGATACGGTTTCCCAGCTGCTTAAGCACAGGGACGTCGTGTTTGGCCGCAAGCCAACGCTGACCGGGCGAGAGGTAGAAGTCATCCAATTGATTGCCGATGGGCAGACCAGCCGGGAGATCGGCGAGAAGCTCTTCATCTCTGAAAACACCGTCAAAAACCATGTGAGGAATATCCTCGACAAGCTCGGCTTGCATTCTCGAAATGAGGCGGTCATGTATGCGCTTCGAGAAGAACTCATCAGTATCGACGGATGACCGCTGACCTGGCACGTGCCGCCTCAGTCGTCGAAGCCCTGTCCGCAGCATGGACGGTTTACAACCTGTACCCGGACCCGACTTCGCAGAGTGCTTTTCATCGGGTCGCCGACTCGTTGCGCACGGCCATTGGCGACCAGGAGCTTTCGATGGAGGTCGGCCCGGCTGGGTTCCTGGTCGACGGAGAGGAAATCCAGGTTGGGCGTGACGCTGCCGATCGGTTGGTGAAACAGTGTTTCGTGCACAACATGGAGGTGCTCTCGCTATCAGGGAAGCCTTCCGATGGGGACATCGTGGTTTTTCTCCGGGTCCTTTCCAGAGACGAGGAAGACCTCCGTGGTGAAGGTGGGATTGGCGCCATCCTCCCCAAAGAAGGGGTTACGGACATCACCGTCGTCACCCGAGCCCTGTTGGGTTCCCTCGGTGAACCCACCGACACCGTCGTGCGAGACGCAGATCTTCAGGCCGCGATCACGGACGGGGCCCGTCCCGAGCAATTTGCCAAGAGCCTGCTCGAGGAGGCCGGAGGCGACCTGGATCGGTTGAGCGAACTCTTTCACGACCGATACCGGGACCTGTTCTCCCGGGTGGATCAAGGCGACGTGGCGGGCCGAGAGGCCATTGTGACTGCCTTCGTTGATGCATTCTTCTTTTTCGACGAGAGGTCACAGGTGGCCGTCCTCGGGGGATTCCTCAGCGGCCAGGAGGATCAGGTCGACCGTATGTTCCTCGATCAGTTCGCAGGAAACGAACTGGCCGTCCTGGCGCCTCACCTCGATTCCCGCGGATTCTCCCTGCTTCTCGACTATGCGCGCATTGCCACCGATCAGATCGACAAACGGCCCGAGGAACTCCTGGGGCTGCTCGAGTCCCCTGAACCGGTGCGCTCGGCTCGGGAGTTGGTGGCCGCCAGGGTTCAGGAACGCCTTGCCGACCTCGAAGGGCAATTGCCGCAACGTCAGGCTCTCGAGTCCTTGACCTCCCAATTCCCGGATCCCGCGAGGTTCTTCTACGAAACCCTCGACACGTTCCGCGGTTTGTTGGCGGTCGAGGAACGTGACGACCGGTTTCGGAGGCTGATGCGAGTGCTTACCGGCAAGATCTCCGGCAGCATCCGACGCGGCCGCTTCCGCCGTGCCGAGCTCTGGTTGCGAGCCGCGATTGATCACCCTACCTATACGGCCGATCGGGCTCTTGAAGTGGATGAGGCCATTTCTCAAGCCGGCGCTCCGGATGTCCTCGAAGCACTCATTGCGAAGTTGGCCGACGACGACAATGTCGAACCCGCCAAACAGCTCCTGTCGATTCTGGCTCGCGACCACATCGATACCCTGATCGACATGATGGGGAGCGAAGAGGATCGGGCCCGGCGCCGGACGTTGCTCGAAGTGCTCGGTCGAGAATCGGCGCGAGATCCCGGGCCTGTTATCGAGAGGCTCGGCGACGAGCGTTGGTTTGTGGTTCGCAACCTGGTCGTCGTACTCGGTCGCTCCGGCAATCCCCGGTGCGTTCCGGCTTTGGGTGGATTGATGACTCACGACGACCATCGGGTCCGGGTCGAAACCCTCCGGTCGCTGTCCAGCTTGGACGGTGGAAACGTTGCCTACCTCAGGGAGGCATTGGCGGACCCTCACGAAAGCGTTCGGCAAGCTGCGATTGCCATGCTGGGTGTTCGCGGCACCGGTGAATCCGATTCCTTGTTGATCGAGGCCCTCTGGGCGCCGAATCTTGGGACGGATGAAAAGGAGCGAGTCGTCCGGGTTCTGAGCGAGCGGCCCAGCAGCGACGCCCGGCGGGCGATCGAAGCCCTCGCCAAGAAGCGGTTCGCGCTGTCCGCCAAGGTCCGGCAGTTGCGGGCGGCGGCCCGGGACGCCCTGGAGGCGACGCCATGACCCGGGACCAGCGAGCCCGCCAGCTTCTCAAGGATCTCCATGCGCTGGCGCGGCAGATGGCGCTCTATCCGACCGGGCACCCGACCACTGGTGAAGCCTTGACCGCGGCCACCGACTCGGCCGAAGGTCTCGCCTCCGGTGCCGGGGGAGAAGTTGTATTGAGCTTGCTGACGGACTCCTTCTACCTCGATCGGACTCTGCTTGCTCACGCTTCGCTCGAATCGAGCGCCCTGCTCCGGACCATGCAGGCTCGCGGGATTGAGTCCATTACCTTTTTGTCGCCGGTTGCCGGGGCCGACATCGCCGATCTGGGGGCCTTCATCGCCGGCCTGTCCGGGGACGTGCCGGCGGAGAGCACCGTCCGTCTGAACGAATCGCCGTATTCGAAATCGGATCTGGAGTCCGATTCGTCTTCTGCAAGACTGCGCCGCTCGTATACGAGGTCTCTGGACGTGCTGCGCGGTGTGGCCGGCGCCCTCGACACCGATGAGCCTATCGACCTCAGCGGGGCTTCCTGGGCCGTCGAGCAACTGGTGGAACAAACGATCTCCCAGCCGGCGGCCTCGCTCCTGCTTTCGACCATGAAGAGTCACGACGAGTACACGTTCTTTCATTCAGTGAATGTGTGCATCCTCTCCATAGCCTTGGGACGCATGTCCGGGTTGGCGGGAGACCAGCTCAAGGTCCTCGCGATTGGAGCGTTGTTGCACGACATCGGCAAGATCCGAGTTGACTCGTCGATCCTGCAGTTCCCCGGCCGTTTGGATCACGAGCAGTGGAACCAGATAAAGCTGCATCCTCAGGAAGGGGCTGCCTCGATCATGGCGGCGGCCGCCCCCGGTCAAGAGATCGCCGCCACAGTCGCTTTTGAACACCACGCCCGATTCGATGGGAGTGGATACCCTTCGGTGACACGGCGCGAACACGACCTGCACTTCTTCAGCCGTCTGGTGGCGACCACAGACACGTACGATGCGATCACCACCCGCCGTTCGTATCGTCGAGCGGAAACGCCCAATCAGGCACTCGGTGTGCTTCTCAAGGGGTCGGGGACGTTCTATGACCCCGACTTCGTCCGCGCTTTCATCGAATTGGTTGGCATCTACCCACCGGGTTCGCTCCTCCTGCTCGACGGGGGGGAGATCGCCATGGTCACCGCCACTTTGGAAGCCGGTGATCTGCCTGAACTGGTGCTGGTCAAGACGGCCGAGGGAACCATCCTCGATGACCCTGAACCCCTATCGGTTTCTGAGCGGAGGATTCTGGACCAGGTCGTTCCAGGACAAGTAGGCGTTGACCCGGCCGCTTTGCTCGAGAGGGTCGGCATTGTCGTTCAGTCGGTCTGATTGCCACTGCTAGCACGACCTCTCGATATCATGAGGTTCCTATGTCGTTGATTACCAAAGTCCTCCGCGCCGGTGAAACGCGCATGTTGCGGGACCTCGAGGCCCTGGTTGAACGAGTAAACGAACTGGAGTCTTCGGTTTCGCCACTGACCGACGCAGAGTTGCGTGCCAAGACTGACCAATTCAGAGCTCGCTTGGCCGATGGCGAGACCGTGGACGACATCGAAGCCGAGGCGTATGCGGTCGTTCGGGAAGCAGCCCAGCGGGTGCTCGGGCAACGGCATTTCGATGTTCAGGTCGTCGGTGCCGGTGCCCTGCACCGGGGAATGATCGCCGAGATGAAGACCGGTGAAGGCAAGACCCTCGTCTCCACGATGCCGTCCTATTTGAACGCTCTCACCGGGAAGGGCGTGCACCTGGTTACGGTCAACGACTACCTGGCCGCACGTGACGCCGCCTGGATGGGCGGCATTCATCGCTTTCTGGGACTCACCGTCGGACTCATCCAGGCAGGATTGACGCCGGCCGAACGCCGGCCTGCCTACGCGGCAGACATCACCTACGGGACCAACAACGAATACGGGTTCGACTACTTACGCGACAACATGGCCATGGCACCCGACGATCTGGTGCATCGCGGCTATGACTTCGCCATCGTCGACGAGGTCGACTCCATCCTGGTCGATGAAGCCCGAACACCGTTGATCATCAGCGGACGGGTATCGGAGACGGTGAAGTGGTATCGCGATTTCTCCAGGATTGTCTCCCGACTACGACGCGACGCCGACTATGAAGTTGATGAGGGTAAGCGTCAGGTGCTCACGACGGAAGAGGGCGTAGCCCGCGTCGAGCACCTTCTCGGGGTCGAGAACATGTACGACTTTGCGTCGGTTGATCTCGTTCACCACCTCGACGCCGCCTTACGGGCCAAGGAGTTGTACCTCAAGGATGTCGACTATCTCATCGATCAGGGCGAGATAAAGATCGTCGACGAGTTCACCGGCCGGGTCCTCGACGGCCGTCGGTATTCCGAGGGCCTTCATCAAGCGATTGAGGCCAAAGAGGGCGTGAAGATCAAGGAAGAGAACCAAACACTCGCCACCATCACCTTGCAGAACTTCTTCCGGATGTACGACAAGCTCGCCGGGATGACCGGCACTGCCAAGACCGAGGCGGCTGAGTTTGCGCAGATCTACTCGCTAGAGGTAGTTGAAGTACCTACTAACCGTCCGCTTGTCAGGATTGATCAGCCCGATTTGGTCTACAAGACCGAGTCGGCGAAATTCGACGCGGTGACGGAAGATATCGTCGCCCGGCACCAAAGCGGCCAGCCCGTGCTGTTGGGCACGGTTTCCATCGAGAAGTCGGAGCGGCTGTCGCGGGAGTTATCCAAAAGGGGTGTTCCTCATGAGGTGCTCAATGCCAAGCAGCACGCTCGGGAGGCCCAGATCATTGCCCAGGCCGGACGGTTCGGCGCGGTGACCGTCGCCACCAATATGGCCGGCCGCGGTGTCGACATCATGTTGGGTGGTAACCCGGAGGCACTGGCGAAACAGGAGATGCAAGGAGCCGGCCTGGTCGAGGGCGGCGCCGAGTACCAGGAGGCCTTCTCGACCGCTTTCGATCGGTTCTCCGCCGAAAGCTCGGCCGAGCGCGACAAGATTCTTGCTACCGGCGGCCTCTATGTGGTCGGCACCGAGCGTCACGAATCGCGGCGCATCGATAATCAGCTGCGCGGCCGGTCGGGGCGTCAGGGCGATCCTGGGGAATCGAGGTTCTACCTTTCCCTCGACGACGACCTCATGCGGCGCTTCGCCAAGGACCGTGTGACGGCAATCATGGAACGACTGCGGATACCGGACGATGTGCCCATTGAGGCGAAGATGGTCAGCCGGGCCATTGAACGCGCTCAGGCGCAGGTGGAATCGCAGAACTTCGAGATTCGCAAGAACGTCCTCAAATACGACGAAGTCATGAACCGCCAGCGTGAGGTCATCTATGCGTGGCGAAACGGGATCCTGCTTGGAGAGAAAGGTGAGGATCTCGCTCAGGAGTGGATCACCTCCACGACCGCGGATACGGTCGGAGACATCCTCGGCGAGGCATCGCCCCGGGATTGGGATTGGGACGAACTCATCCGTCAACTCACGGTCCTGTATCCGACCGAGCTGGATCGTGAGGCGATTGCCGACGATCGCGGGGTGGATGCGTCCGATGTTGTTGATGCAGCAGTTAAGGAAGCACACTCCGTGTATGTCGGGCGCGAACAGGAACTCGGGTCGGAGGTGCTGCGCAAGATCGAGAAGACGGTGGTGCTCTCGGTCATCGACAACAAGTGGCGCGAGCATCTTGCCGAAATGGATTACATGCGAGCGGGTATCGGGCTGCGGGCGATGGGGCAACGCGACCCCCTGGTTGAGTATCAGCGGGAAGGCTTTGACCTTTTTGCCGACCTCGTCGATTCCGTGAAGCGTGATTCTGTGCGCTATCTCTTCCACGTTCAGGTCGCCCAGGAGGCCGAAAAGGCCAAGCAGGAACAACTCCGTGTCCAAGCCCAAGCTGCCGCGGCCGGCGGTACCTCGGTCCGCCAGGCCGTCTCAGACAAGATCGGCCGGAACGACCCCTGTCCGTGCGGTTCGGGCAAGAAATACAAGAAGTGTCACGGCGCGGTCGCCTGACCGTCCGGTTGTAGGTCTCCGTCGCAGCCAACTGATGGCCGATAACTGATTACCATCCCCACCGCTATGACTCCGAATGATCTCCACGCATTGCTGAAAGACCTGCGTGCCCGGCTCGATGATGCCCGGAGGTTCCTTTGACGTCGACCAGAAAGAACGCGAGTTAGCCGACCTCCGCAAGGAAGCCTCCACGCCCGAGTTGTGGGAAGATCCGAAGCGAGCGACTGAGGTGAACCGAAAACTTGCTCGCTATGAACAGATCATCAGCAAGGCGACACAAACCGCCGCCACCCTCGACGATGGTGAGGTCCTGTTGGAGCTGGCCGTTGAAGAGGACGATCCTGCCCTAGCCGAAGAGGTGTCCGAGGAGTTCCGAGCGATCGAGAAGGAGCTCTCCCAGCTCGAACTGGAGTCGCTCTACTTCGGTCCGTACGACGACCATGCGGCAATCTTCAGCGTGCACGCCGGGGCCGGCGGGGTCGACGCCCAGGACTGGGCCGAAATGATGCTTCGCATGTATCTCCGGTACCTCGACGACAAGGGTTTCGACGTTGAAGTGGACGAAATCACCGCCGGTGACGAAGCAGGCATCAAGTCCGCAACGCTCACCGTCTCGGGTACACACGCGTACGGGGCGCTCGAAGGGGAGCGGGGAGTGCACCGCTTGGTCCGGATCAGTCCCTTTGATGCCGCCTCCCGGCGTCACACGTCGTTTGCCGGTGTTGACGTCATCCCGGAGGTAGAGGAAGAAGACGTAGAGGTAAATGCGGACGATCTCCGGGTGGAGACATTTCGCTCGCAAGGGGCGGGTGGCCAACACGTCAACGTCACCGACTCGGCGGTCCGCCTGACCCACCTGCCCACCGGGGTTGTGGTGGTGTGCCAGGCAGAACGCTCGCAACTGCAGAACCGGGCCCGCGCCATGGCCATCCTCAAAGCCCGGTTGGCCGAATTGGCGCGGAAAGAACGCATGAAGCACCTCGATGAGATACGTGGAGACCAGGACGAAGCAGCCTGGGGCAGGCAAATCCGTTCGTATGTGCTTCAGCCATACCAGATGATCAAGGACCTTCGCACGAATCTCGAAGTCGGAAACGTCCAGGGTGTTCTCGACGGCGACCTCGATGCGTTCGTCGAGGCGTACTTGCAGTGGAGACGCGAGCGGCAAGAGCAGGTCGGCGGTGAATTGCCTCCGGATTGATTACTGATGGTATCGGGCCACTGGTAACCTGACGGGCGGCGCGGCGGAGTAGGGGCAAGCAGAAATCGATGGGCTTTTCCGCTCGCGGAATCCCCACTGAGGTGTGTTGTTCCGATGATTCTTCTCGAAGAAGTCACCAAGGTCTACGAAGGCGGAATTGTCGCCCTGCGCGATATCAGCCTCGACGTCCAGAAGGGTGAATTCGTATTCATGGTTGGGCCTTCGGGGTCCGGCAAGTCGACGCTGATTCGATTGATGCTGAGGGAAGAGCACACCACTCGCGGCAAGATCTGGGTGGCAGGCAAGGACATCACCAAGATGCCGAGCTGGAAGGTCCCGAATCTGCGTCGGTCGATTGGAACGGTCTTTCAGGACTTCAAACTACTCCCCAACCGGACCGTCTCTGAGAACGTCGCTTTTGCTCTCGAAGTGCTGGGGCGGCCGAAGTCGGTCATCAACCGCCAGGTGGCCCAGGTTCTGGAATTGGTGGGTCTGGCCACAAAAGGTGATCGTTACCCACTGCAGTTGTCGGGTGGAGAGCAGCAACGAGTCTCCGTCGCCAGGGCGTTCGTGAATCGACCCCCCATCCTGCTGGCCGATGAGCCGACCGGCAACCTCGATCCGGCCACCTCGGTCGGCATTATGAGGATCCTCGACCGGATCAATCGCACGGGCACAACAGTGTTGATGGCTACCCACGACCATGCCATCGTTGATGCCATGCGCCGCCGGGTCGTCCAATTGGAGCGGGGGCGGGTAGTCCGCGACCAGAGCCGGGGAAGGTACGAGAGCTTCGGAGCAGATGACAACGATCCCGGCAAGCCGTCGCCGCCGGTGAAAGAATCCCCCAAGGTGGAAGGGCCACCCGCGCCTCCACCGGTACCGGAGGGCCGGGAAACGGTCGAAGTTCCGGAGTCGGAGCCGTCGACGTGAGCCGGGCCACCTATCTCGTCCGCCAGGCATTCCAGAGCTTGCGCCGCAATGCCCTGGTTGTCGCCGCGGCGATTCTGGCCGTTTTTGTGTCGCTGACATTGGCTTTCGGAGCGCTGGTGGTCAACGAGTTGTTTCAGGTCAACACCACCAGGTGGCAGGAAGGCGTTCACGTGGTCGTCTTCATGAAGGACGACGTCTCGCAAGCCGCCCAGCTGGATCTGCAAAGGGAGATCCAGTCATGGGACGAGGTTCAGGAGACTTCTTTCTGCGACAAGACCTGCGCCTGGCTCGAGTTCAATGAGATGTTTGCTGATCAACCCGCCTTGCTCGAGGAAACAGATGCCTCGATTCTGCCGTCCTCGATCCGCATCAAATTGACCAACGTCGACTTCTACCGCGACATCACGTTCCGGTTGTTGGACAATTCAGCCGTCCGCAAAACCGTTACAGCCGGCGAGCGGTTTGATCAACTCTCGAACATCAGCAGCATTCTCAATGCCCTCGGGCTGGGCCTGGCGATACTGCTCGGCGTTGCGTCGGTTGTGCTGATAGCGAATACGATCCGGATGGCCATCTATGCACGCCGTGACGAAGTGAGCGTCATGAAACTCGTTGGCGCCAGCAATTGGTTCATTCGGATTCCTTTTCTCTTGGAGGGCATGCTGCAAGGTTTTGTCGGGGCGGTGTTGGCCGTGGCGGCGGTGTGGGCAGGCCACAGCTTCCTGGCCGGGCTGGAACCCGACGATTTCTTCATCCGCCTCTCGGTCGGCACCGACTTCCTCGTGCAGTGGGGGATTCTCATCCTGTTTTTTGGAGCCGCAGCAGGAATCGTCGGTAGCGCCTTCGGCCTCCGCCGTTTCCTCAAGGTGTAGTTGTGCGCCGCCTCGCTCCGCTGCTTCTGGTCGGAGCCCTTTTCCTGGTTTCCGCCGCTCCCGGCCTGGCGCAGTCGTCTGAGGAACGCCTCAATGCCATCGAGCAAGAAATCAAGGACCTCAACGCCCGGATCGCCGCGCAAAACGGTGAGCGAGTAGCCGTCCAGGCAGAACTGGCTGGTGCGGAAGAGCGGATGGTCGAGGTGAGGGCACAGCTGGCCGAAGCAGAAGGCCGTCTCAATAACGTCGAGACGTCGATCGCCGCAACCGAACTCGTCCTCGTCGATATTGGCGAGCAGATAACCGATCTCAAGATGCAGCTCGCTGTGCTCCAGCTGGAGGTACGCGAGACCCGATCCTTGGTGCGGGAACGGGCAGTGGAGCTCTACATGGAAGGCGGAGCTGCCATTTCCTCATTGGTGTTCACCACGGCCGACGTGTCGGAAGTCGAACTCGGGCTGGTTTACGCCGAGGAAGTTATCGAAGACAGTGAAGCGTTGATCAACTCTCTCGAGGTGCTTCGTTCCCAGGAAGAACGACAACGTCAGGAGGTCGAGGCTCGCCAGGCCGAAACCGAGGAACTGCTGGCCGGCCTTGAATCCCAGCGAAGCGAACTGGAGCAGTACAAGGCCGAAGTCGATTCTCGCCGCAACGAAGTTGCAGCAGAGTTGGAGAGCGCCAGCGCTCTGTTGGCCAGGGTCAATCAGGACATTGCGGAGTATGAGGGTGAGGTGTCTGCCCTCGAGAAGGAATCCGACCAGATTGCAGCCGAGCTGGCAGCCAAACAGTCAAGTGGTGGTGATAGCCCGGGCCTCATCGGCTGGCCCGTCAATGCCTCCGTTGGCTCTGGATTTGGTTACCGGGTGCATCCGATCTTCGGAACCAGGAAGCTGCATACCGGCCTCGACCTCAACGCCGGGGCAGGAACCGCCATCATGGCCGCCGAGTCGGGGACGGTGATCATGGCCCGGACCTGGGGAGGCTATGGACGTGCCGTGGTCATCGACCATGGCGGGGGTCTCAGCACCCTGTATGCCCACCAAAGCTCGATCCTCGTTTCGGAGGGCCAGCGGGTAAGCCGGGGCGATGTGATCGGGTACGTGGGATGTACCGGGTATTGCACCGGGCCCCATCTTCACTTCGAAACCAGGGAGTGGGGTACCCCGGTCGACCCGATGAAGTATCTGTCATGAAGGCCATAACGACCAATCGCCGGGCGAGGCACGACTATCAGATCACGGAGACCTTTGAGGCAGGCCTCGTTTTGCAGGGATCGGAGGTCAAGAGTTTGCGGGCCGGCAATGCCAACCTCAAGGACTCCTACGTGATGTTCCGTGATGGTGAGGCCTGGTTGATCGGTTCCTACATTGCCCCCTATTCGTTCTCGCGGGAAGGCGGACATCACCCCGAACGAGAACGGAAACTGTTGCTGCACAAACGGGAGATCGAAAGAACTGCGTCCAAAGTGGCAGAACGGGGACTCACGTTTGTCCCGATGAGCATGTACTTCAAAGAGGGTAAGGCCAAAGTCGAGTTGGGGCTGGGCCGCGGTAAGGCCCGCTACGACAAGCGTCATGCCCTCAAAGAGAAGCAGCAGAAACGCGAGATGCAACGGGCGATGCGGAGAAAAGGCCGCGTCTAGGCGGACGTCGATGTGCGGGCGGCTACAGGCCAGATGTGAGCCTGTTGACGATTATGTGTGAGCCTTGACGCAGTGGCTGTGCCTCTGGTGTGGGTTGGAACCCCGCATGTGTGTAGAACGATTGAGCGATCGAGTTCCCTTCGGTAACCCAGAGTTCGGCCCGACCGGCACCCACTCCTTTTGCCCACTCAAAGGCAGCTTGGAGCAGTCCGCCTCCGACCCCGAGTCGGCGCACGTGTGGGGATACCCACATTGCTCCGACAGAGAGCACGCGACCTTCACGGTCGATACGACCGAAAAGCATCCCGACTGCTTCCCCGTCGATCTCCGCCACCCACAGGCCGCCATGGGGATGCTCTGCGGTTTGCCCGATGATCTCCGCCCACCATTCGTCGGGTTGATTGATCTCCTCGTCGAGGGTCGCTCGGAAAGCATCCGGGGAATCGGCGAGGGCACGAAGACGAAGACTCCGCCACTGCGGCCATTCCTCCCCACCGATAGCCCGAATCGTCATACCCACGTCCATATTCTGCCCCTACTGTGCTCGATTTGTACCGGCATGCACGGGTAGGCGAGATGCTCGTTTCCGCACGGGACTAGTTGCTCGCGGCGAGGGTTATTCGTTGCCGATCAGGAGTTGTTGAAGAGGCGCGCACCATCCGTTATCGAACCTGGGCTTTTCACATGCAGGTGAGAAGCAGCAGCCTCAGAATCGTCGCTGTTGCTTTGACCTTGGCCTCGCCGCCGCCTGTGAAACCTCAAACAGTGGTGCCCCGGTAACGGGCAGGACCTTTGGGCCGTTCGACGCTGCCGCAGAAGTCCGGTCCGAGTTGATCATCGTCCAACCTTCCCGGGTGCAGGCCGGCGACCCGGTTTCTGTCTTCTTCCCGGACGACGGAAGAAACCCGGAGAGCTACAAAGCCGAATCCATGGATGTCGAAATACCCGACATTGGTATCGGTGGTGCCGGACCCGACGTGATCTTGATCCCCGGCGAAGCTGCACCGGGCGATTACAGGGCATGCACTGGAAACTCGCGGCCCAACATCTGTGCACTTCTGACAGTCGACCCTGGCTCTTGACGACCACACCTCTCGCACCGCGGCCCGGCAAAACGAGGAGCGCTGAGGTGGCGATCCCGAGGCATTTGCGGTAATGAGCGCTACAGCGCCTGACTTGTCGATGTGGGTGCCTTGCGCCGTGGGAGTAAATGCAACCCAGACCGGTGGATGGCTGTCGCGATTGCGGGGAGGCTTGCCGGTGGGGGAAAGCTGCTTGGGTTCGGTTGCATGTTGCAGGGGTCGCACGAACTCATGCCGTCTGACCCTGGCCCACTCCAACAGGCCCATATACGGTTTGAGAACGTGGGTGAGAGCCAATGGAAGGAAGATCCTGTGCAGGCAGTTGTGTATGAGCGGTTCGGACCGCCGGAGGTGTTGCGAGTGACTGAACTTCCCGAGCCGAACCCGTCAGCGGGCGAGGTGAAGGTTCGGGTTCGAGCCACCTCGGTGAACCCGATGGATGTCGTTTTTCGAAGTGGGGAGCTCAAGGGCCGGATGTTCTCGGGGATCCTGGGGCCGAAGGTCTCGATTCTCGGGACTGATATGGCCGGGGAGGTGGTGGCGCTCGGTGAAGGCGTCGATGATGTGCAGGTAGGTGACAGAGTGGTCGGCATCACTCCGGGTCTGCCGGGTGGTGCTTATGCCGAGTATCTGTGTGTTCACGCCTCTGCGGTTGTCACGATCCCGGCCGAGGTCGGCTATGCGGAAGCGGCTGCGTTTTCGTTCGCGGGTCTCTCATCGTGGTTGTTCTTGCAGAAGATCGGGGGTATGGAAGCAGGCCGCCGGGTGTTGATTATCGGGGCATCGGGGGGCCTGGGTACCTTCGCCGTGCAACTCGCTCACCATTACGGCGCCGAGGTGACCGGGGTGTGTAGCACCCGCAACGTGGAGCTGGTCAGCTCGTTAGGCGCAGACGAGGTCATCGACTACACCTGTGACGATCCCACCGACGCCCGGGACGCGTATGACGTGATCTTCGATACCGTGGCGGTCGGCTCCTTTGGCGCCTACCGGAGGGCGCTGCGACCCGGGGGCGTGTACTCGACCACGGTCATGAAACCCGGGGTGCTGGTGGCCATGGCCCTCAATCCGCTCCGCCGCTCCGGCAGGCGGGCGCACTTCATGGTGGGCTCTGGTGACCCGCAGGAGGGTCTTGGCACGCTGCGTGACCTCTTCATCGAGGGAGCGTTGAGATCGGTGATCGAGCGGCAACTACCCCTCGAGCAGGTGGTCGAGGGCCACCGCCTCTACGAAACCGGACGCACCCGCGGGAAGATCGTCCTCACCGTGTAAAGAGCCATCAGCGTCACCATCCGCTCGGCCACGTGTGCACACCATCGTCAGGTCGGAGTGTTCAGTGCGAAATGAACCTCACGTTGACCCGGCGCACATATCGCTCGCCAGAGACGCCTTTCGAGTACTCGCTCTGGTGCCCTCGAACCGGCAATCATCGCTGCCATTCCATTGGTCGGAAGCGCAAACCGTGTCTGTGGGGCGTCACGTTGCGCCGCGGTGTAACCGTGGGCTGCGGCTTGGCGGCCGCCCAGCCAGTCGACCTGGCCCTTTTTTGCGGGCCGAATCGGGGAGGTTGATGAGTTCGGTTGATAGGGGAGCGAGGGACCGAGGGTGCCTACGCCGTTGGATCAGGGCGGGCCACGGTGGTTGGGTTGGAGGAATCGCCTTCGTTGGGGTGGTGAGTGGGGGTCGATCCGACAGCCGTTGCGGTGGACGACAACGTGATGGTGGAACCAACACAATGTAGTGAGGTTCGATGGGTCGTGTGAGCCGCCCTGACTGCGGGGTTGGATGTGGTGGGGTTGGAGCCGGTAGCGGGACCGGCACCCGTCGACGGTGCAGGCGCCCCCGTCGCGATGGAAGATGAAACGTCTGAGTTTCGGCGGGATAGTCCGAGCGGTGGGTCCCACCGACAAAGGTATTCCGCCAGGAGAAGCCTTGAGGATCTCGACGGAGCCATCGCACAGGATCTGCTCGAGCGTGAGTGGTCCGACTCGGGGTCCGGAAGCAGTTTCTCCACCGGCTTCTCCGTCGGTTGCAGCGGCTAGTTCGGCGTCCAAGAAGATGGAAACCAACGGGACCGAGGAACCACCTTTGTCTTGGGCACCTTCGAGGGAGTCCTGGGCGATAGATACCAGAGCATCCGCGTGTCGTTGTGAACGAGGAGTCGGCCGCCCATTCGGAGCGGTCGGGAACCGGTCGGCTCGTTCCATGAGGGCCCGTTCGACTATCTGACCATCGGTTCCGGGGACCAGCCCCCACATTCTGTAGGAAGACTGATCCAACGATGGTTGAATCGACAGAAACCGTCCGTCGAATATCCGCTGTTCGTCTTGATGGCTCATCCGCTGATGGCGGGCGACCATCCGCCGCACTCCGGCTATGTCCCAACCCCGAGACCGGGCCACAAACTCGGGGTTGGCGCCGGTAGTGGTCAGCCGGGATTCTTCTGTGACCCGATCAAACGACACCGCACCCGATTCCAATTCCAGGGCGAGGTCGGGTTGGTCGGCCAATCGGCCGGCGGTCTGGGTGAGCCTCTGGGCGGTTTCGGGAGCTAGATCCAGACGGGCAGCGACCCACTCAGCCAGGTTTCGGCATCCGTCCCCAATGGGCACTTGCCGGGCGTCGATCTCGGACAGGAGCCGGATCTGCTTGGCTCGAATCCTGGCAATGGTTGCTTCCCCCTCGACCAGGGCCTGTTCCAATCGGTCGGTTGTGACGGGAGCCAGTTCTGCGATTTCCATGAACCAAAGGTATCAGCTACCTATGACAAAAAACTGCAAAACAACGCTATCTGGTATCCGCTATCCGTTGACCTGTATCCGCCGCCGCGTGACCGTGTTCCACCCTCTCTGCGTCGCCGCCTCCGGCAGCGTGGCGTCTCTCCCGCCGGCGGGAGAGACCAGGAGACCAGAGCCTGTAGCCACCATTCCGAACGTTCGTGTTTTCCCTTCGATGCAGAGAGACTGATCCGACGGCAGGAACCCCACGGTCCTCACTGGCCCTGAGCCTCCGCCTCCGGCGCCGACGAGACCAGGAGTGCCGGCTTCTTTGAACCAGAGCCTGTAGCCACCATTCCGAGGTGTTCCTGGCTCCTTCGATGCAAAAGGACACTGACGCGACCTGACGGCGTTGCCGTCCGCAATCTTCCGTCTTCCGAGGACAACCACCCTGAGCACATGCTGAGATCCAGATTCAACCTGTTCGGCGAAGGCGTCGTGCCATAGGCTTGAGGCATGAACCGGCGGCGCCAATTCATCGAGCTCCTGGTGGTCCCGATCGTTCTGGCGGTGCTGGCAGCCGGGTTGCTGATCGGATTCGTCAATCTGGGAGGTGGGTCCCAGGTCGGCACCATCACAGATCGCTCCCTGGTCGACGGCGAGATGGTGGCCCGGATCGAAGCCCCGGCGCCGTTTGCGGGAACCTCGGGATCCCTGGTGGTCGTGGAACTCATATTGCCCCTCGAGTACCACACGGCGACCACCCTCCCGGTGCGGGTTCTATCGGACTGGTCGGTCGAGATCGTCGAGACCCGCCTTAGGATCCCGGCTTACGGTCTGTTGATCGTTGTTGGCTTGTTTGGCGCCCTCGCCGGCCTGGTGATCGTTTTCAATCTGCGCGGGTTCGGTTTCATCCGGGGCACCGGTGAGCAGGGAACGATGCAGCCATCGGAAGTGCGCGAGGACCGCGGGTTCTACTGGCGGTCGTGAGGCCAGGTTTACGTTTCAGCGCCCATCTGCTCCAACTGATCGAAGATCGAGAGGAGTTGCCCTTCTGGCAGCAACCCGGCCGTTCGACCCACAACGGTGCCGTCGGGTCCGGTGAAGACCCAGAAGGGGAAGGCGTTGACGCCCAGCTGCCTGGTCAAAACACCCGATTCGTCCATGAGCACCGGGAAGGTGAACTGATTCTCTTCCAGGTAGGGCACCAGCGGATTAGCAGCTGTGTCGTCCATGGCGGTCGTGATGGATACCAGTTCCAGGTTGGGGTACTCGTCGGCCCGGTTCTCGTGCCAGTCGGCGACCACCGGGAGTTCTTGCTGACAGTAAGGACACCAATGGGCCCACACCAGCCAGGCCCTCGCCTTGCCGTCGGCCGGATCAAAGGTCGTGGTCTGCCCGTCGTAGAAGTGGGTTCCGGTGAGCGGACTGAGCTTGAGTCCCAGTGCCGTGTCCTGACCGCTCTGCGGATAGCGGGGGAGATCTGTTGCAACAATGGAAGTTGTACCGTCCCCCACGATCTGTGATGACCCCGAGGACTCCAGCGACGCTATTCGATTGCCCGTTGACGCCACGTCGCTCGCAACAGCTGAGATCTGTTGTTCGAGGCGGTTCACTGTTTCCTGAAGGTCGGCCACGTTCTGGCGCTCGGAGAGAAACGCCGCCAGCAATCCGAGGGCCAACACCAGGGCGAGCCCGGCACCGCCCAGTGCCAACGAAGCGACCCGGGAGCGATCGGGTCGGCGATGGCTTGCTTCAGGGAACGGGTTCTCGAGCTCCGGCATGACGACACGGTACCTGCTTCCGCAGGAAAACAGGGAGCGCAGCCCGCCGGATCGAGTACATTGGGATGGCTGATCAAGCACCTGGGGGTGACTTGGTTTCGACTTTGAGGGTTGAAGCGACGGAAGCGAGCCGAGGTCTCCGGAGTCCTCGTTAAAGAGCCGGAAACACGATAAGTGCCGAAGACAACTTCGCACTGGCTGCGTAAGTAACGCAACCCGTCTGACCGAGAGGGCCGCCTACACCAATCGGATCAGGCGTCGCCAACGTAGGCTGCGCCCGCCGGGGTTCCAGGACCGGCGGGGTCAAGCACAATTCTGGATAGGGCGGAGGGAAACTTGCCGACAGAGTCCCACCGCCCGAAAGCTCGCTGTCGGCTGCGCTCGGAGATGCCGGCGCTGAAGCCTCAGAGGACCGGGGTTCGACTCCCCGCACCTCCACCCGTTGGGTCCGCGCATTAGCGCGGGCCCTTCATGTTGTGTCATGGCTCGTCTTTGGTGTCCGGCCGTGCAACCATGGTGATATGGATATCGCCCTCATCGTTTCGGGCGTGGTCATCGGGCTGGTGCTGCTCGGATACGCTGCCCACCGATTCCTGCTCTATGCCGAGCGGCGAGGCTGGGTGTATTACAAGCACAAGAGAGCTCCAGCCGGAGCAGGCTCGCTGGCCTTCATGGAATTGATGAGGATCTATCGCCCCGAGATCGAGCACGTCATCGAGGAAGAACGCGGCGGAGACTTGCGAGTCACCGATGATGAAACCGGTCAGAAACGGCATCCGGGAGAGATTGACCTGCATGGTCTAGACGACCAATAGCCCAGATCGGATGAACCGGGGCAATCCCGGGGCTATGCCCGCTGCTACGAAACGACGGCTTGCAGAATCCACAAGACACCCATGCCGCTGCCGATGGTCAGGAGGACGTTGTGAGTCCGCCATGCGACGACCGTAGCCACCAGGGCGGCCACCAGCCTCGGGTTGAACGGAGCAAAGAACGTGGCTTCTCCGTCGATCAGAACCACTGCCGGGGCGATCAGAGTAGCCAGGACTGCGGGCCGAATGAAGCGGAGGACTCGTTCGACGGCCGGTGGAGTGTGCTCAATGCGGCCCAGCAGGGCGATCATCGAGATGCGGAGCGCGAAAGTCCCGGCCCCGATCACCACGACCAAGATCCATATGGTGGTAGCCGGGTAGGACGTCATGCCGCCGTCCGGCGGGCGAGCCCGACCCCAAGTGCGACCCCTGTCACTGCGGCGGTGATCAGACTGAGGTTGTACGGCAATCCCACCGCAACAACTGCAACACTGCCGGCCGCAACCGCCGCCAGTCCGTCGGAGCGGTTTCGCAGCGCCGGGACCAGCAGTGCGATGAATACCAGGGGGATCGCGAAGTCGAGCGACAGACTCTCCGGAATGACTGCGCCGAGAAACGCTCCAGAGGCGGTGGAGATCTGCCAAACGACCCAAAGGGTTGATCCCACACCGAGGTAGTAGGCATATCTGACCAGAGGTTGCTCAGCCCGGACGGTGAACCGGTTGATTGAAAAGGCGTATGCCTGATCGGTGAGCAAGTAGGCCATCGAGGCCTTCTTGCCCGGGGTCAATGACTTCGCGTACGCCGCCAGTGATGCGCTGTACATGACGAACCGCGCGTTGATGACCAAGGCTGTGAATACGATCGTGATCAGGGCAGCGTCCCGGCCGAGCAGTTCGATCGTTGCCAGCTGCGACGCGCCGGCCAGAACGATCACAGACATCCCGATGGCTTGGGCGATCGTGAGGCCTGCGGCGACTGCGGCGATCCCGGCGATGGCTCCGAACGGGATCACTCCGGCGATGATCGGGGCGAAGTCGCGGACACCCGACCAGAACGCATCACGCAGAGAGTCTTTCGGGCTCACCGAGAGGTTGTGGCCGCAGAGCTGGTGCCGCTGCTCGGGAACTGCACGACCTACTCCTCGCGGGGGGACCAGCCCGCAGGCTAGTGAATTCCGTGAACCGGCTAGTCGCCGAAGCCGATGCCGAGTGACCGGGCACTCCGGATCCATGGATGATCGAGCGGAACCGTTTTTCGCTTGCCTGCTACCTGCTCAAGCGGCACGGGCTCGGTACCGTCCCCGCGTGCGGCCACCATGACACCGTGGATTCCATCGTCGATATATCGGGCGCATGCACTGCCGAGACGGGTGGCCAAGACCCGATCGCCCGCCGACGGCACTCCACCTCGCTGGACGTGTCCGAGGATGGTCACCCGTGACTCCAACCGGGTGAGCTCCTCCAACTTCCGAGCGAGGCGGTGGGTGTGCTCGGCCTGTTCCCGCCTGGCTCGCTCTAGTTTCACCGTTGCTTTGCGTCTGGCTTCCGGACTGGGAGCCTTCTTCTTTCGGGCCTTCCACTTCTCCAGGTTGGTTGCCTGTCTCCGGGAAAGTGCGCCCTCAGAGACGGCGATGATGCTGAAGGTGCTGCCAGCCTGGCGTCTTTCGATGACGGCTTGCGCGACCCGCTCGAGGTCGTATCGAATCTCGGGGATGAGAATCACATCGGCACCGCCGGCCAGCCCGGATCCGAGGGCAAGCCAACCGGCATTGTGTCCCATGACTTCAACGACAACGATGCGGTGGTGACTGTGCGCCGTGGAGTGCAGTCGGTCGATTGTCTCGGTAGCGATCGTCAGGGCCGTGTCGTATCCGAAGGTCACATCGGTCATCGCCACGTCGTTGTCGATGGTCTTCGGCAGGGTGAGGACTCGGAGTCCAGCCTTGGCCAGATGGAGCGCGTGTTTTTGGGTGCCTCCGCCTCCGAGACACACCAATGCGTCCAGGTGGTTCTCGTGGTAGTTCTCAACCATGAGGTCCGTCATGTCCATCGTCCGGCCACCGATCGGCATCTTGTTGGGTTTGTCACGGCTGGTTCCGAGGATCGTTCCGCCTGCGGTCAAAATGCCGGATAGCCGGGGTCCATCGAGACGGATGCTGCGGTTCTGCATCAGACCGCGGAAACCGTCCCGGAAGCCGATTACGTTCATGCCGTATGTGCGATGGGCGGCCTTGCCGATCCCGCGGATGGCCGCATTCAGACCAGGCGAATCTCCGCCGGCGGTGAGGATGCCTATGTTCCGATCCATGTCGCCTCAAACCTGTTGGATAGGGGATCTCTCTTCATCGGCGATGGGGGAGGCGGTCTGAACCCATCTCCCCTCACGGCCTACCATGACGCCTTGTGACCGTCAGCACCGAACTACCCGAAGGGCTGTTGGAGCGCTCTCTCCTCGCCCTCGAACATGTGGTGGGACGCAAACCGGGGGGACGGCAGCGGAGCGGACAGGTCGAGATGGTAGCCGCCATCGCGAGTGCCATCGAGGATGATGCACACGTTCTCTGTGAAGCGGGTCCTGGTACCGGCAAGTCGTTCGGGTATCTGATTCCGGCCTTGTGCTCCGGCCAGAAAGTGGTGGTCTCGACCGCGACCAAGAGCCTCCAGGATCAACTCTCGACCCGGGATCTACCTTTTCTTGCGGAGGTGCTCGCCGAAATCGGGATCGAGTTCAGGTGGGCCACGGTTAAGGGGAGAAGAAACTACCTCTGCCGGTCTCGGCTGGCGGAGCGTCTCGAATCGGAAGGCGGGTCTTCGCAACAGGGCCTATTTGAAGAAGAAGTGCTCCCGGAGACCATCCGGCTGCTATCAGAGTGGGCCGACCTCAACAGCACCGGAGATCGGGACGACCTGCCTGCGCACGTTCCCGATGAGGTGTGGTCGGAGGTTTCGGTAGCGGGCATTGAATGCCCGGGACGTGATGGGTGCCCGCAGGGCGACAACTGCTTCGCCATGGCGGCCCTCGATCAGGCGCAAGAAGCCGATGTCGTGATTGTCAACCATCACCTCTACGGAGCGGACTTGATGATGGGGGGCAGTGTGCTTCCCGAACACGATCTGGTTGTGTTCGACGAGGCGCACCGCCTGGAAGACACCATGGCTGCGGCGTTCGGGATTGACATGACCGAGGGACGGTTCTGGCACTTTCAGAGGTCGGCCACAGCCTATCTGGGCGGAGCCGCCGCCCGGGAGTTGCTCAGCGATCTGACCCGGCGCGTGCGCGAGGTCGACGATGCGTTGAAAACCATGCCGTTTGGCCGGTTGACCGAACCTGCCGCAACTCCGATGGGCGGTCCGTTCTCGAACGCAGCGACGGCTGTCGGGAGCGTGCTGAAAGCCATTCGCGAAACCCAGCCCACCAAACCGGGTGCGCTCGGTGCCCGTGCCCGGGCGCTCCGACTGGGTGGACATCTCGCCGCCGACATCGCCATGGCGATGAGTCCGCCAGAAGGTCATGTTGCCTGGGTCGAGGGAGAGGAAAGTCGTCCGGCGTTTCGGTTGGCGCCGGTCGAGGTGGGTCCTCTGCTGGCTCAACACCTGCTGTCGGTGCGGCCGGTCGTCCTTACCAGCGCCACCCTGTCGGTCGGAGGTTCGCTGCGGCCGGTGGCCGGTCGTCTTGGTTTTGAGGAGGACGAAGAGTCGCAGCTCGGGTACCGATCGGCGCAAGTCGGAAGTCCTTTTGACTATGAGGAGCAAGCTCGTATCTACGTGGCAGCGCGACTTCCTGAACCGAGATCTCCGGATTATCAGGCTGCAGCGCTCGACGAGACGGAGCGTTTGGTCGAGGCCTCGGGTGGTCGCGCTCTCGTCCTGACGACCAGTTTCCGGATGCTCGACGTGCTGGCCGAGCGGCTCAGAGAAACGATGCCGTTCACTGTGCTGGCGCAGGGAGAAATGCCCAAGCGGCGTCTGGTTGAGCAATTCGAGCAAGACGAGACCTCGGTGCTCGTAGCCACCATGGGTTTCTGGGAGGGCCTCGATATCCCCGGGCGATCACTCGAGCTGGTGGTCATCGACAAGCTTCCTTTCCCTCGACCCGACGACCCGTTGTGGGCGGCCAGGCGCGAGGTGGCCGAGCAGGCTGGTCTTTCTGCCTTCAACACCATTGATCTGCCGCGGGCGGCAATCTTGCTCGCCCAGGGCGCCGGACGCCTCATCAGGACGACCGAGGATCGGGGATTGGTGGCATTGCTCGACTCCCGCCTGATGAAACGCCGGTACGGCCGCCACATTCTCCGCTCCCTACCCCCGATGCCGCGCACCACCTCACCCGAAGCCGCTCTTGCGTTTCTCCGGGAGGGGGACCGGCCGGCATGAGGGCCCCAGATCGAATCCAGCGGCGTATCGACCTGCCGGCGCAGATCCACGAGGCGATGCTGATGCACAGCCGCTTTGTATATCCCGAGGAGGCTTGCGGGCTTCTCGCTGCCGATCATGATGGGCGGCTCCGCATGGCCTACTGCCTCACAAACGCGGAACACTCGGAGTCCTCGTATACGATCGATCCGACCGAGCACTTCCGTGCTTTGCGACATGCTGAATCGCAAGGCTGGGACCTGGCCGGGGCATTTCACTCACATCCCCATTCCGAAGCTTTTCCGTCCAAGATCGACCTGCGAATGGCTGCTGAACCTGAGTGGGTCTACTTCATCGTCGGCTTGAATGGTCCGGGGGCCGTTCGTGCCTTCTCGCTCGTTGACGGTTCGATCAGCGAGGTGGTTGTGCGGATCGTCGATTGACCGCAGCGGGTCGGCTGAGAAGTCTGTCGGGGTCGTGTCGTACACTTCCGGTCATGCGTCTCACCATCCTCGGCTCGAACGGCACATACCCAACTCCCGGCCACCCGACGTCGGGATATCTCCTGCAACATGAGGGAACCTCCATTTGGATGGATACGGGCACCGGCAGCTTTGCAGCCCTGCAGAACGTCATTGATTTCAATACGCTCGATGCGCTGGTGATCTCCCACGTCCATGCCGACCATTGCATCGATGTGCTGGGGTTCTACCACGCAGTGCGATACGGCGGTCGCCCTGATCCGGTCATCCCGACCCATGTGCCCGTTGGTCTTGCCGAACGATTGAAGGGCTTCCTGGGAGATGTCGACCATCCAATTAGTGAGACATTGGATTTCTGTGTCCACGAGGATCGGGACCACGTGACGATTGGTGGAATAGAATTCCGTTTCGCCCTCACCGATCATCCTGTGCCGACGCTCGGGGTGCGAGCAACGGCGGCTTCCGGCAGGGTGCTGGCCTATTCCGCCGACAGCGGTCCTCGGGGTGAGTGGCCCTGGATCGCCGAGGGAGCCGACCTTTTTTTGTGCGAGGCGACCTACCAGGGCCCGACGGAAGACAAGCCCTGGCCGCATCACTTGACGGCGAGCGAAGCAGGATTGATTGCTCGTGAGGTCGGCGCCAAGAATCTCATGTTGACGCATATCTGGCCGGCGCTCGACCCTGAGCGATCGGTGCAGGAAGCCGAGCACAGTTTTGGGAAGCCGGTCGCTCTGGCCGTTCCCGGGATGGCAGTGAAGGTCTAGGACAGGAGAAGCGAGTGGCATCGAGAGAACGGCCGGTCGACGAACTGCGACATGTGCGGATCACGCAGGGCTATACGGACATGACACCGGGATCGGTGTTAATCGAAATGGGCCGTACCCGCGTTCTGTGTACTGCCTCGATTGAGGCGGATGTGCCGCGCTGGATGCGCGGCGGCGCTACCGGCTGGGTGACCGCAGAGTACGGGATGCTGCCCGGCTCGAGCGCCGAGCGGATCCGGCGCGACAACTACACCGGCGGACGGTCCAAGGAGATCTCCCGCCTGATCGGGCGGGCGCTTCGATCGGTCGTCGACCTGTCGAAGATGCCGGAGATGATGATGCGGGTCGATTGCGACGTGATCCAGGCCGATGGTGGAACCCGAACTGCCGGCGTCACCGGGGCGTGGATCGCTATGCATGACGCGTTCTCAGAAGCGGTAGCAGCCGGTCGCCTGGCGGCGAACCCGATCCATGACCTCCTGGCTGCAATTTCGGTCGGCAATGTGGCAGGAGAGATCTTGCTGGACCTCGAATACGTCGACGATGTTGCCGCAGATGTCGACATGAACGTGGTCATGACCGGCCGCGGTCTCCTCGTTGAAGTGCAAGGAACGGCTGAAGGTGCTCCTTTCACCCGCGACGAGTTGAACGCCATGCTGGATGTGGCTGCCGGGGGTATCGAAGAGCTCTTCGCGCTACAGAAGCAGGCAGTCGCTCCGTGAGGATCGACCGGCTTGTGGTCGCATCGAAGAATCAGGACAAACTCCGCGAAATCGAAGCTGTGTTGCTTGGACTGGGGTTGGTCGGTGAGATCGTCACCGGTCTCGACTGGCCCGATGTCGAGGAAACCGAACCGACTCTCGAAGGGAACGCTTTATTGAAGGCACGATCGGTGGCAATCGCCACCGGGCTGCCCTCTCTGGCGGACGATACCGGTCTGGAGGTCGACGCTCTCAACGGCCTGCCGGGGGTGCGAAGTGCCAGATATGCGGGGGAATCGGCGTCATACGCGGACAACGTGGAGCTTCTCTTGGACCAGCTCCGCGGACAGACCGGGCGTTCGGCGCGGTTTCGAACGGTGATGGCGTTGGTGGTGCCGGATGATCGGGAGATCATCGCCGAAGGCCGGCTGGATGGTTCGATCACCGTTGTCCCGCGTGGTGACTCTGGTTTCGGCTACGACCCGGTATTCGAAGTAAACGGTAGAACATTGGCCGAGTTCACAGGCGTCGAAAAGAACGCCATCAGCCACCGGGCCAGGGCTTTGCGCGATCTTGCCGAGAAGCTGCGCACGATGTGATAGGTCACAGATCCCCGGTGCGGGCGGTGGGACTCGAACCCACATCAGGCTTACGCCCACCAGATCCTAAGTCTGGCGCCTATGCCAATTCGGCTACGCCCGCTGCGAATGGAGAGGTCCCGAGCATCTGCCCCGGGACCAGTCGTGGGTCGCGTGGGATTCGAACCCACAACCTACTGATTAAGAGTCAGTTGCTCTGCCAGGTTGAGCTAGCGACCCGAAAGCAGGTTAGCCCCAGAGTTCTCCATCTCGGAAACCGGCCGGACTGGTGCAGCTCCTCCGGTACCTAGTACCTTGTACTCCGATGCCGAAGGTATTGGTACGGGCTGTGGCGCAGTTTGGCAGCGCACCTGCTTTGGGAGCAGGGGGTCGCCGGTTCAAATCCGGCCAGCCCGACACTTGGCCGGTTGCACTATTCTGTGCCGCCGGTGTCGCGGGTGTAGCTCAATGGTAGAGCTCCAGCCTTCCAAGCTGGCTATGAGGGTTCGATTCCCTTCACCCGCTCTGCGGACCGTAAGGTAGACGCGGCGGGCCGGGTTGTCATGCAACGTCTGCCCCCGTAGCTCAGAGGACAGAGCAGGAGCCTTCTAAGCTCTTGGTCGGGGGTTCGAATCCTCCCGGGGGCGCCGGCAGGTCCGTGCGTGGTGACCGTAGCTCAGTTTGGTTAGAGCGCCGGGTTGTGGTCCCGGAGGTCGCGGGTTCGAAGCCCGTCGGTCACCCCAGACAACGGCGCAAGCGCGCCTGCTTTTCGATCAAAAAGAGGTATGTAGTTGAACACAAACGTCACGGACGCCGGTCCTTTCGAGAAGCTGCTGACCTTGCAGATACCCGAAGCAGACCTGGAGGCCGCCAAGGCCAAAGCGGCGCGCCGTCTTTCGAAGGATCTCAAGATCAAAGGGTTCCGGCCCGGCAAGGCGCCACGTCGGATTGTTGAGGCCACCGTTGGACCGGAACGCTTGCGGAGCGAAGCGATCGACGATCTGCTTCCGACCCTGGTGACCGACGCCCTCCGGGAAGTCGATGTGCGCCCGGCAGTGTCACCACAAGTTGAGGAAGTGCGGGACATCGATACCGGTCTCGAGGTCGAAGTCAAGGTGACGGTATGGCCGGTCTTAGAGACCATCCCGCCCTACGAAGGCCTGGAAATCGAGGTTTCGGAACCACAACCCACCGAAGAGGAGCTGGAACGCCAGCTCAACCGATTGCGCGATCAGTTTGCGGATCTCGAGAAAGTCGATCGTCCGGCATCGGACGGCGATTTCGTGTCGATCAATCTCACGGCTTCGAGAAACGGAGAACTGATCGAAGAGGCAGCTGCGAACGACCTGCTCTACGAAGTTGGTTCCGGTTCCTTCGTGGAAGGTCTCGACGCTCAGCTACCCGGGTCGGCTGCGGGGGGCATCGTCAAATTCAACGCGCCGCTTCCGCCCGGTTTTGGAGAACTCGCAGGTGAGGAAGTCACCATGCAAGTGCTCGTCAAGGAAGTGAAGCGAAAGGTTCTTCCCGACCTCACCGACGAGTGGACCGCCGAGACCACCGAATTTTCCACAGTCGATGAGTTGCGCCGGGAACTCAGCAAGCAGATCGAAGAGGTCAAGCGGGGGATCGTTCGGAATGAACTCCAGACCGGATTGTTGGAAGCGCTGCTGGCGGAGATCGACATCCTCGTTCCCGAGGCCATCATCGACGCCGAGATGGAGAACACCTTGCACCGGTTCGCCCATCAGCTAGAAGGCCAGGGGATCGGCATTGCCGACTATCTGCGAGTTACGGGCCAGGACCAGCAGGTGTTCGTCGATGACCTCCGCAATCAAGCGGATCGCAACGTACGTACCGACCTGCTGCTCGAGGCGGTAGCCGAAGCTGCCGGTTTTGAAGTAACACCTGAAGAGATTGATGAAGTCGTTACCGTCCTGGCTCAACAAGCCGAGAGGGACGTCGGCGAGTACCGGGCCGAGTTCGCGGAAAGTGTCCAGGAGAAGGCCGTGATGGGTGATATCCTGAAACGCAAGGCCCTCGAGGTGCTACTGGAGTCTGCCGTGCCTGTTGACCAGTCCGGCAACCGAATCGACCTCAGCACCCCCGAAGACAACGAAGAGGAGACTGCGGAAACATGAGCTTGAATTTTGAGAACTACCTGGTGCCCACGGTGGTTGAGTCGACCAGCCGGGGGGAGCGGGCGTTCGATATCTACAGCCGGCTGCTCAAGGACCGCATCATCTTCTTGGGGACTCCGATCGACGACACGGTCGCGAACCTGATTATGGCTCAGCTCTTGCACCTCGAGAGCGAAGACCCCGACAAAGACATCATGCTCTACATCAACTCTCCAGGAGGATCGATCACCTCCCTGTTCGCCATCTACGACACGATGCAGTACATCAAGCCTGCCGTCGCCACCGTCTGCATGGGAATGGCGGCATCAGCTGCCGCAGTGATCCTCTCGGGAGGCGAGAAGGGAAAGCGGTTTGCACTACCCCACGCCCGGGTGATGCTGCATCAACCCAGTGGCGGTGCCCAGGGTCAGGCCAGCGACATCGAGATTCAGGCCAGGCTGATCATGCAGATGCGGGAGCAGCTCAACGGAATCCTGGCCGAGCACACCGGGCAAAGCCTCGAGAAAGTGACCTTGGACACCGAGCGCGACTTCTGGATGTTGGCCGAAGAGGCACGTGAGTACGGCATCGTCGACGCCATTCTTTCCCAGCGGGAACTCGCCGCCGTGGCAGGTGGCAAGGAGGACTGAACGTGGCCAAATTCGGTGAAGGTGGCGATCTGCTCAAGTGCAGCTTCTGCGGCAAGTCTCAAAAACAGGTCAAGAAGCTCATCGCCGGGCCGGCCGTCTACATCTGCGATGAATGCATTGAACTCTGCAATGAGATCATCGAGGAAGAGTTCGCCGAAACTGAAGAGATCACATTCACCGAATTGCCCAAGCCGCGAGAGATCTACTCGTTTCTGGGTGACTATGTAGTGGGCCAGGACCGGGCCAAGAAGATCCTGTCCGTAGCCGTCTACAACCACTACAAACGAGTCCAGGCCGGCCTTCAGCCCAAGGGCGAAGTTGAACTCCAGAAGTCGAACATCCTCCTCGTAGGACCTACCGGATGCGGAAAGACGCTTCTGGCCCAGACTCTGGCACGAATGCTCAACGTCCCGTTCGCTATCGCCGACGCCACCGCACTGACCGAAGCCGGGTACGTGGGAGAGGACGTCGAGAACATACTGCTCAAGCTGATTCAAGCCGCCGACTACGACGTCAAGAAGGCGGAAACCGGGATCGTCTACATCGATGAGATAGACAAGGTTGCGCGCAAGGCCGAGAACCCGTCGATCACTCGTGACGTATCTGGCGAGGGCGTGCAACAGGCGCTTCTCAAGATTCTGGAAGGCACAGTCGCCTCTGTTCCTCCTCAAGGTGGCCGCAAGCATCCGCATCAAGAATTCATCCAGATCGACACCACCAATGTCCTGTTCATTGTCGGGGGAGCCTTTGCCGGTCTGGAAGATCTGATCGGGCGCCGGGTTGGTAACCGGGCGATCGGGTTCGGCGCCGACATCCGGGGCCGCGGCGAAGGGCGATCGGGAGAGTTGCTCTCCAAGACCCTGCCCGAGGATCTGATCAAGTTTGGCCTGATTCCCGAGTTTGTCGGCCGCTTGCCATTGGTTGCCACCGTCGACGATCTCGACCGAGAATCACTCATCCGTATTCTCCGCGAGCCCAAGAACGCCCTGGTTCGGCAGTACACGAAGTTCTTTGAACTGGATGGGGTTGAGTTGGAATTCTCTGACGGCGCTCTCGACGCTATCGCCGATCAGGCTCTTGCCCGTGGGACCGGAGCGCGCGGATTGCGTGCCATCCTGGAGGAAGTGCTCCTCAACACTATGTACGACCTTCCCTCGCGGTCCGATATCGGGAGGGTGTCTATCGACGAGAGCGTGGTCGCCCAACGGGTCAATCCCACCCTGATTCCGTTCCACGAACTCGATGCGGAGCCCCACGAGCGCTCTGCGTGACGGCCATTGGGTCGATCGACCCAAATCGCGAATCTTTTGGTCGTTTTCGGGCTCAATGAGCGCGATTCGCCGTTGACGAGCCGCTACCGTGGCCGCTGCTGGCACTAGTCAATTTGCGGTAACGGGAGGCGGAGACCCGCGACTCGAAATGCGGTCACCTGAGTCGTGGTTAGCCAATGGTGAGACCGGCCCGACCCTGAAGGGTTGGGAACATGAGGCGGACACAAAACCATCAAAATCGCGGGCCGCGACGGTTGTTGCGGATATCCGCTGTGGGCACTCGGGTCCTGCGTCGACTCTCTGCCCTCGTGGTAGTGGCGATGCTGGTCGGGGTGGTCCCCGTCCTGGCTGCAACAGTGGACATCACGATTCCCATTGAGACCATCATCAAGGGTCCGGCAGGCTCGGAACATGTGCTCGCCGTCGTAGATGTTCCGGCGGAGAGCCGCGGCGAGGTTTGCCAGGCAACGGCAGTGTCTCGTAACCAAAGCTCTGAGCATCCAGATTCTGATCTCCTTGTCAGTTCCGCGACCGATATAGCGATTCTCGACGTCGAGAACCAGGCAGGCGGATCTGTATTCTCTGGAGGGCCGATCACGCTCGGCGACACAATCACGGTGACACTGACCTTGGGCGCCGATCGGGTCTTCTCAGCCGGGCTCGATGTGGAGATCGACTGCGCGCCGTTCAACCCGACGACGACAACCACGACCGGCGGATCGTCATCATCGATCCTGGGTAGCTCGACGTCTACGACTGGTCCTGGGGGTACAACGGATTCGACTGGTCCTGGGGGTTCAACGGATTCGACTGGTCCTGGGGGTTCAACGGATTCGACTGGTCCTGGGGGTTCAACGGATTCGACTGGTCCTGGGGGTTCAACGGATTCGACTGGTCCTGGGGGTTCAACGGATTCCACCGGTCCTGGGGGTTCGACTGACACGTCCGAAGGCGGTGAAACCACCACGACTGAGAGACTCGCCGTTTTGGGAACGACCATTACCGGTCCGGGTTCTTCGGTTGCCGGTAGCAGTGAAACGCTGCCCTTCACGGGAATAGCGGACGGGAGGATGGGAGGCGCGGCTTTCGCCCTCATGCTGCTCGGCGGACTGGTGGTGTTGTCGATTCGCCGCCGGGAAACGGAAGTGGTCGTCGCTCAGGATTGGCAGCGGCTCGTCGATTTCTACGACATCAAATTCTGATCGTCGAAACCGACCCGGAGCGCGGAGCACGGTAGGCTCACTGCCTCGCGATCACCCTGAATGGAGCCAGCTGCCGTGGGCACGCATGGAATGAACGATACCTACAACCCGTCAGACGTTGAAGCGCACTGGTACGACGTCTGGGAGGATGCCGGAGTCTTCCGACCGGAACACAATCCGGGTGGTGAACCCTTCTGTCTCGTGATTCCCCCCCCGAATGTGACCGGGTCACTCCACATGGGCCATGCCCTCAACCACACGATCTACGACGTCATCGTGCGCAGAAAACGCATGCAGGGGGCCGCAGCGCTCTGGCTGCCCGGTACCGATCACGCCGGAATCGCCACCCAGAACGTGGTCGAACGTGATCTGGCGGGATTGGGCACCGATCGCCATGAGATGGGGCGGGAAGCCTTTGTCGAGGCGGTCTGGCGATGGAAGGAGCAGTACGGCGATCGGATCAGCCTGCAGATGCGCAAACTGGGCGATTCGGTGGATTGGAGTCGCGAACGCTTCACGCTCGACGATGGTCTCAGCAAGGCGGTGCGAGAGGTCTTTGTCCGCCTGTATGAAGACGGGCTGATCTATCGCGGGAACCGCATCATCAACTGGTGTCCCCGGTGTGGCACGGCCATCGCCGAGATCGAGGTCGAGTATGAGGACGACGTTGGAGAACTCGTCCACATCACGTACCCGTTCATCGACGGCGGCGGGGGTATCACGGTTGCGACGACCCGGGCAGAAACCATGCTCGGCGACACGGCAGTCGCAGTACATCCTGACGATGAGCGCTACCGGCACCTCGTGGGGCGCTCGGTGAGGCTGCCGCTGGTTGATCGGGAGATTCCGATAGTGGCAGACGAGGCCGTTGATCCGGAGTTCGGAACCGGTGCTGTCAAAGTCACTCCTGCCCACGATCCGAACGACTTCGAGATCGGCGAGCGGCACGGTTTGGAAGCCGTCAAGATATTCGATGAGAAAGCAATCGTCACCCGAGAGGGCGGCGAGTTCGCCGGGATGGACCGATTCGAAGCCCGGGAAGCAGTGAAGCATGCCCTCCGCAAGGGCAAATACCTCGAACGCATCGATGAGCACCATCACAGTGTCGGGCACTGCTATCGATGCGGGACGGTCGTTGAGCCCTTCCTCTCGCTGCAGTGGTTCGTCAGCGTTGCCGACCTGACAGGACCTGCGATTGAGGCGGTCCGGGACGGCCGGACGCGATTTGTTCCGCGGCGCTGGGAGAAGAACTACTTCCATTGGATGGAGAATCTGCGCGACTGGTGCATCAGTCGGCAGATCTGGTGGGGCCATCGGATTCCGGCCTGGTATTGCGATGACTGCAGCGAGACCATCGTGTCCCGGGATGACCCGGTGGCCTGTTCTGCATGTGGCGGGGGATCACTGCACCAGGACGACGATGTGCTGGACACATGGTTTTCGTCGGCGTTGTGGCCGTTCTCCACACTCGGGTGGCCCGACCGCACAGATGATCTCGATCGCTTCTACCCCAACGCGGTGCTCATCACCGGTTTTGACATCATCTACTTCTGGGTGGCCAGGATGATGCAGATGGGTTTGTACTTCATGGGCGAGGCTCCCTTTGCCGACACCGTTATTCACGGGCTGGTGCGGGACGCTTCCGGCCGCAAGATGTCCAAGTCCATAGGCAACGCTATCGATCCGCTCGATGTGATCGCCGAACACGGTGCCGATCCGCTCCGGTTGGCGCTCATCCAGGCCGCGGCACCGGGCCACGACGTGCCCTTCGATACCGAGTGGGTCATCGGTGCCCGCAAGTTCGGAAACAAGATCTGGAATGCCATCCGGTTTGCACTCCATCACCTCGAGGCCCAATCGGTACCGATCGACGGCGGGTATCCGGAGGATCCCGGGCCGATCGACCAGTGGATTTTGCACAGGCTCGCCGTCGTGACGAAGCGCTTTGACGAATTATGCGAGCTGTACCGTTTCTCCGACGCCTACGGCCTGCTGTACAAATTCGCCTGGTCGGAGGTGTTCGACTGGTATCTAGAAATGGCGAAGGGCCCGCTGCGAGATCCCGCTGCCGCTGATGCCACCCGGGCGACCCTCGGTGCAGTCCTGCGTGATCTGCTCAAACTGTTCCACCCGGCCATTCCCTTCCTGACCGAGGAACTCTGGGGCACCCTGGTCGGCAAGGGATTGCTGGCCGGATCTCGTTGGCCTGCGCCGCCCGATAGGGGAGCCGTCACGGGCGTCGAATCGCTGCAGGAACTGGTTACCGGCATACGTCGGTTCAAGGCCGGACACGGTATCGCTCCCCGGGTTCCGTTGACAGTCACGATCATCGACCCGGAGAAACTGGCGGAGGACTGGTGGACCGAACAGCTCGAAGCTCTGGCCGCCACCCGGCCACGTTTTGTCGAATCGCCGCCGGCCGGGAGCGGATTCACCAGAATCGTGGCCGGCTCTCTCGATGGCTATATCGCACTGGAGGGTCTCATCGACCTCGATGCGGAGCGTGCCAGGCTGGAGAAGCGGCGTAGCGCGGCTGCCACAGATCTGGCCCGAACTGAAGGCAAGCTGGCCAATCGATCCTTCTTGGAGAAGGCGCCCGCCGAGGTCGTCGACAAGGAGAAAGCCAAAGCGCTCGAGCTCGGCGAGTTGATTGACAAACTCAAGTCTCAGCTTGTCGAGCTGGGCAGCTGACGTACGTTGTGACAGGCTATCAAGACGCCATAGCGTTTCTGGATCGCCATATCGGTCTCGGCGTGAAACCGGGGCTGAATCGCATGACCGCGCTGCTCGACTTGCTGGCCAATCCTCACGAGGCTTATCCGATCATTCACATCACGGGCAGCAACGGAAAAACCTCTACTGCCCGCATCGCCACTTCGCTGCTCGCCGCCCACGGCCTGACCGTGGGAACCTTCACCTCTCCGCATCTGGAGCGAGTTGAAGAGCGCGTGTCCATCAATGGTGCTCAGGCAACGCCGGAGGAATTCGCGCAGGCTGTTGCCGACGTGGAGCCGTTTGCGGACCTGCTCGAACAGAGAATCGGGGAACGGCCAACATATTTCGAACTGACTGCCGCGATTGCCTTTTCCTGGTTTGCGTCACAGGCGGTTGATGTGGCTGTGGTGGAAGTCGGCCTGGGCGGCAGGCTGGATGCGACCAACGCCGCCGACGGCCGGGTGGCCGTCGTGACCGGTGTTTCTTTGGAGCATGTCAGCTATCTGGGGAGCACGGTCGCCCAGATAGCCAGGGAGAAGCTGGCGATCGCTAAACCGGACAGCGTCCTGATTGCCGGACCCATGTTCGGGGATGTCGATCGGGAAGCCCTCGCCCACGCTGCCTCCCGGTCGATCGACTTGCGACGCTACGGCCACGATTTCCGGGTAGCGGAAGCAGACCGGGCGGTGGGCGGCTGGTTGTGTGAGGTGGAAGGCATCTACGGGACGTATCCCGAGCTGTACCTGCCTCTTCATGGCCGCCACCAGACGGTGAATCTGGCGGTGGCCGTGGCGGCAGTGGAGGAACTCTACGGGCGGGCTCTGTCGGCCGAAGCGGCCGTCGAAGGGGCCGGCGCTGCTTCGTCCCCAGGGCGCCTCGAGGTGCTGGGGCACAGACCTCTCGTGATTATCGATGGTGCCCATAACGAAGAGGGATTCGGGGCTTTGGCGGATGCCATTTCGGAGGAATTCCCGGCGCTGGAGTGGACCGTGGTCATGGGAGTCCTGGGCGACAAGGATCTCGATGCCATGTTGGCGAACCTCGAAGGGGTGGTGGGGCACTTCTATGCAACAGCCCCCGACAGTGACCGGGCGCGGCCACCGGCGGAGCTGGCGGCGGCCGCCCGGCGGGTCCTGGGCCCGGACGTTGAGGTCACGGAAATAGCCAACGTTCCCCTGGCGGTTACCACGGCCAGAGTGGCGACGCCCTCCGATGGTGGGTTGGTGGTTACCGGGTCTCTGTACGTCGTGGGGGAAGCACGCCCGGTTCTGCGTGGAGCGGATGCCTCATTGCCAAGGTCCACGCAGTTTCACGGCCTTGCTTGACGGTTTACCATTCCCCGGAACATCCAAGGAGAGCACATGGGTACCGAGAACACCTTCACTATGGTCAAGCCGGATGGCGTTGCCCGCGGCCTGGTCGGCGAGGTCATCTCCCGCTTTGAGCGCAAAGGGCTGCGGCTCGAACGGATCCGCATGCTGCAGATCGACGAGGCAATGGCCGGCGTGCATTACGGGGAGCACACTGAGAAGCCTTTCTTTGCGGACCTCGTTGAGTTCATCACCAGCGGTCCGGTCGTTGCGATGGAGTGGTCCGGCGAGTCCGCAGTCAGCGTTGCCCGAGCCTTGATGGGCGCAACGGATCCCAAGCAAGCAGCCCCGGGGACGATTCGCGGTGACTTTGGCCTCATCGTCACCACCAACATCGTGCACGGATCAGACTCACCGGCCAGCGCAGAGCGGGAGTTGGGCATCTTCTTCGGAGCTTGAGGAGGACCTTTCCCAGGGGAAGCTCGACGGCGGCACCGGCGGGATAGGTGGGGTCGGCGCCATCACGGGCGGGCGGAGCTCCTCCTACGCCCGGGCCATGCGGCGTCGGTGCTCATAGGCCTGCTGCTACGCATTGTGTCGCTGCCACAACTCCCGGTGGCCCACTCCACATAGCCATTCCGACAAGCGACCGGTAAGCTGTCTGGGTTCTCGGATCTGGGGCCTCTATGGCTGACTCACTTTTTGCTGTTGCTGGTCAGGATATGGCCATCGACCTCGGCACGGCTAACACGCTGGTATACGTGCGCGGCTCCGGCATCGTTCTCAACGAACCGTCGGTTGTTGCGATCAACACGCGCAACAACCGCGCCCTGGCTGTGGGTATGGAAGCCAAGCGAATGATCGGGCGGACGCCCTCGTATATACAGGCGATCCGACCTCTCCGCGACGGGGTCATCGCCGATTTCGATATCACCGAGAAGATGCTCCGCTACTTCATCCAGAAGGTCCACAAGCGGCGATGGGCGAAGCCCCGCATCGTGATCTGTGTCCCCTCGGGCATCACTCCGGTTGAGCGCAGGGCGGTTGAAGAGGCGGCCTACCACGCCGGAGCGCGTCGGGCCTACACCATCGAAGAGCCGATGGCGGCCGCTATTGGTGTCGGATTGCCCGTGGGAGAGCCCTCCGGCAGCATGGTGGTTGATATTGGCGGGGGGACGACCGAGGTCGCAGTGATCTCGCTCGGAGGGATCGTGGTGTCCAGGAGTATCCGCATCGGCGGTGATGAGCTGGACGAAGCCATCATTGACTGGGTCAAGAAGGAATACAACCTCCTGCTTGGTGAACGGACCGCAGAACAGATCAAGATGGCGATCGGATCGGCCTTTCCCTATGCCGAGGAACCCGCAGCGGAAGTGCGGGGCCGTGATCTGATTTCGGGGCTCCCCAAGACAATCGTGCTGTCCAGTCCAGAAATCCGTGAAGCGATCGAGGAACCGGTCCAGCAGACCGTGGACGCAGTGAAATTCACGCTCGATAAAACTCCCCCGGAGCTGTCGGGCGACATCATGGAGCGGGGCATCGTGATGACGGGCGGAGGGGCTTTGCTCCATGGCATCGACGAACGACTTGCCTACGAGACTGGCATGCCGATCGTGACCGCAGATCGACCTTTGCAGTCGGTGGTGGTGGGCTCGGGGAAGTGCCTCGAAGAGTTCGATGCCTTACAGGGGGTCCTGGTCTCGTCGAGCCGCGCCTGAGGTGACCTTGATGACACTCGTGGCCGACTCGGGGGAGGGTTCGACCCTGAGGATGTCCAGGCCATGAGGGAAAGGCGTCATCGCGATCGCGCAACACCGATGCTGGCAGTACTCGTTGTCCTCTCCTTCCTGCTGATGACTTTCGATATTCGGGCATCGGGCGGCGGCGTTGGGGGAACGCTGCGGGAAGGAACGCAGTCGATCTTCGCTCCGGTCCAGGAGTTCGCTACCTCTTTGATCTCGCCGGTGGTGGACTTCATCGACGGCCTTGCCAATCTGGCCGGACTGAGGGCCGAGAACGAGTCCCTGCGGAGGCGCATTTCTGAACTCGAGGCCCGGGTAGATGAAGTCGGGACGCTCGAAGCGGAAGTGGAGACGCTGCGGCGGGTAGCCGACCTCGAACTCCCGGACGAGTCCATCCCCACGAAACCGGCCAGAGTGATTGCGCGCGGCGACAATTTCGATTCGAGCTTCACGATCGACAAAGGCACCAGCGATGGCCTTGTGGTTGGCAATCCGGTTGTGGACGAGAACGGGGCACTGGTAGGGGAGATCAGCCTTGTCACTCCTTCTTCTGCAACGGTGGTGCCGATCATTCGACCGACCGGAGCCGTTACGGTCGCATCGCAGACCGCCGAGACCGGGATTGTGCTCGGGCAGGGAAGCGGCATCCTCATCCTCGAGGTGAATCCCGCCACGGAGCCGGTCTTTGCAGGTTATCTGCTGTTGACCGCAGGTAGCACCAAGTTCCCGCCGGGGCTGTCTGTCGCCAAAGTGGCGGAATCCGCTACTCCGGAAGCTGCCAAAATCAGGACGGAAGCCATCCCCCTGGCGGATTTCAACCGGTTGAAGCTGGTCGTGGTGCTCCAATGGACCTTCGCAGCCGAAGACGAATCTGACGAGCAACCGGCGACGGAAGAAGCTTCACCGGGCGACGCCGGATCTGAGACGGGTACGCCATGAGAACCAGGGCAATCGGCCTGTCCTTGCTGGCGGCAGCCTTCGCGGTGCTGCTGCAGACCACGCTCTTCGCTCAGGTGCGGATCTTCGAGGTTGCCCCGGATCTGGTGATGCTGACCGTAATCGCCGTGGCTCGCCGCCTCGACGCCGAGCCGGCGGTATTGCTCGGTTTTACGTCGGGCCTCGCAATGGACCTTCTAGGAAGCTCGCCGCTCGGGTTGCGAGCCCTGGTGTTGACGCTGATTGCCTACACGACCGTCCGGATGAGAGACCGGTTCGATATCAACGTGGTTGCAACGGGCATCGCCGTAGTCTTGCTCAGCTTGCTCGGTGTTGTCCTGGTGGTTGTGATCGGTACGTTGTTCGGAGAAGCCAGCTTCCGCGATCCCAACGTGTTCCGGAAGATACTTCTTGTCCCGGTCTATAACCTCGTTGTGGCCGCTGTGCTCTTCCCGCTGGTCACCCTGCTGGTTGCAGGCCGTCGCAGAAGGGATTCCCTGCTATGAAACTCAGCTGGCGGCTCACCTGGATGACTCTTGTCTTCGTGGCGATGTTCGCCGTCTTGTTCACCCGGCTGTGGTTTGTGCAGATCGCAGCAGGCGAGACGTACGAACAGCAGGCAGACGAACAGATTGTTCGCCTGGACCCAACCCTGGCGCCTCGCGGCAACATCATCGACCGGGACGGGATACCGCTGGCCACGAGCCGCTTGGAACCGTGGATCGTTGTCGACCGGAAACAGATCTTCCTCGAGGATGAGGAACGAGTCATTCAACAACTCTCAGGGTTGCTCGAGTTGGCAGCAGTGGAGGTGTCTGCCGCCTTCCAAGCCGCCGGTTCCGGAGCGCGGTTCCTGCTTGCCGAGGTCGATGCCGAAACCGAGTTCTACGTGCTGGAGCACCAGGATGAACTCCCGGGCGTCGGGATCGAAGAGGTGCCGGTTCGCCGGTACCCGCAAGGCGACGTGATGGCGCACGTACTCGGACACATCGGGCGTCCCTCACCGGGTGACCTGGAGGAGAACCCGAAGCTCGATCCCAACAGCACAGTCGGCAAGTCCGGCGTCGAGCGTTCTTACGATGATCCGCTGCAGGGCACCGCCGGTTGGGTCGCCAACCAAGTCAACGCTGGTGGCAAAGTGCTCAAACCGCTGGGCGGTGAGCCGGCCAGAGCGGGGGCCACGTTGCAGCTGACCACCGATATCGACACGCAAGAGGTCTTGGAGTTTGCACTCGAGGAGGCCGTTCGACTGGCCAACCGGGTGAAGGTCGCCACCAACAAGTACACGAACTTCGCCGAGCGGTCCGCCGGGGTGGTCATCGACGTCACCGACGGGTCGATTCTCGCCATGGGTTCGTATCCGGATTTCAATCCCGAGGTTTTTGTGAGCGGGTTGACCCAGAGGGAGTTCGATGCGCTGCTCGAAAGAAAGGTCTTCAGCAATCTCGCCATTCAGGCTCTCTACCCGCCGGCGTCCACGTTCAAGGCGATCACGTATACGACCGCCCTCGAAGAGCGGATCTTTCCCGAAGGTACGGTGTCCGCCAACGACTTGATCGAATGTAGCTCAAGGCTCAATGCACCGTTTACCGATGCGTCACAGCTGGTCTGGCGCAACTGGACCTGGCCGAACGACGACGGACTGCAGGATCTGCACACGGCGTTTGAAAGGTCCTGCAACATCTACTTCTGGCAAATCGCCTTGCGAATCTGGAACGACTTCAAGGAGACCGACCGGGAGGGCGTGATCCAGGATTGGGCCCGTGCCGTCGGAATGGGCGAGCGTACGGGAATCGATCTCCCGTACGAGGCGCAAGGGATCGTGCCCGACCGGGATCTGTTCGACGAATGGAAAGAGAAGCAGCCCTGGCGAGTGCGCGACGAAGGTTGGCTGGGTGGGGACTTGATGCAAACTGCCGTTGGTCAGGGCGCGGTGTTGAGTACCCCGTTGCAACTGGCCAGCGCCTACGCCACCCTCGTCAACGGTGGTACCTTCTGGCAGCCCAGGGTCGTGCAACGATCCGTGGATGCCGATGGCCAGGTCGCCGAAGAATACGGCCCGGTGGCCGTTCGGGACATCAATATCTCTCCTGCGACCGTCCGGTCGCTGCTCGACGACATGCGTCGCGTCACGACGGCGGGTACGGCCGCGTCCGCGTTCTCCGATATGGGCTCCGACGCCTTCCGGGTGGGCGGCAAGACGGGCACAGCCCAGATGGGGCAGGAGTGTGAGGGCGTCGGAGAAGACCGGATATGCAAGAACCGGGACAACACGGCCTGGTTTGCCGGGGTCGCGCCCGTCGATAACCCGAAGTATGTGGTCGTGGTGGTGGTGGAAGAGGGTGGAAGCGGAGGGCGAGTGGCTGCTCCCGTCGCCAGGCATATCATGCAGTATCTGCTGGGTCTCGAACCGACCGCGATCACCGATCCAAGGGTGGAGGGCGACTGATGGCCGTTATCGCTCGCACCACACCGCCTGCTGTTTCCGATCGGCGTCGTCCCACCCCCGACATCATCCTCTTTGTCGCGATGGTCGCCCTGGCCGCGGTTGGGGTGTTGATGGTGTACTCGGCATCGAGGAACCGTCTGGAGGCACTTGGTTTGGATCCAACCGGTGAGATGGTCGATCAAGCCATCTTCGCCGCGGTTGGGCTGGTGCTGTTCCTCGTCGCCTCGCTCATCGACTACCGGGAATGGCGCAACGTTGCACCATTCCTGTACGTTGCGACACTGCTGGCTCTCGGGGCAGTCTTCCTCTTCGAACCGGGCGCCTCCCGGGCGCAACGCTGGATTCCCATCGGGTCCTATCAGTTACAACCAGCAGAATTCGCCAAGCTGGCCATGATTGTGGTCGTGGCGTCGGTGCTCGTACCCGCCAAAGAAGAAGGAATGAGTTGGCGGCGACTTGTGCAGACCATCGTGATTGTTGCCATCCCGGCGGCCCTCATCTACCTGGAGCCCGATCTCGGGACCATGCTGGTTTTTGCCTTCTTTGCCCTCGTGATGCTGTTCGTTGGTGGAACGACATTGCGGCAGTTGACCGTCCTCATGACTGCGGCCGGCGCCGGAATTCTGGCGATCTGGAAGCTGGAGCTTCTCCGTCCTTATCAAATAGAGCGACTCCAGAGCATCTTCAACCCGTCCGCAGCGGATCCGCTGGGCGCCGCCTATAACCGAATCCAAAGCGAGATCGCGATCGGAAGTGGAGGGTTCTTCGGCAAAGGACTCTTCCTCGGCACCCAGACCAACCTCGATTTTGTACCTGCTCAAACGACCGACTTCATCTTCACTGCAGTAGGCGAGCAACTCGGCTTCGTCGGCGGTGCACTTGTCCTCCTTGCCTACGCGATCATCATGTGGCGTCTCGTCGTGATCGCCGTGAACGCCCGCGATCGGTTCGGGGTCCTGGTGGTCACCGGAATTGCCGCCATGTTCGCTTTCCACGTATATATCAACATCGGGATGACGGTCGGTATCGCACCCGTTACCGGGCTTCCGCTCCCGTTCATGAGTGCCGGGGGATCAACCTTTGTCACGATGGCGGTCTCGCTGGGCGTGGCCAACTCTGTCTGGCTGCGGAGATCTCCCGTCCCGGGCGAGACGTACATCGTTTGACCGGCTCCGCCGGTCAAACGAGTCCTCAGTCGGTGGGCCTACGGCCGCCCTTTCAGTTGCCAGTCCCCGTTGCCGGTGGAAGGCACCTGAGAGACCACCTGGAGTAGACAGTGATGACCGATGACTGATGACTGTTACTCTGCCCTCCATGTACCGACGGGGCGAACAGGGCTGGGTCGAGGTTGTGTGTGGTCCGATGTTCTCGGGCAAGAGCGAGGAGTTGATTCGACGGGTGACCCGCTCCACGATCGCCCGCATTCCGGTGCAGACATTCAAGCCTGCGATTGATATTCGTTACGCCGATGCCGAGGTCGTTTCTCACAGCAGCCTCTCGGTCGAGGCGATCCCGGTGACCGACTCGGCGGCCCTGCTCAAGGCAGTTGAAGATGCCACCGTGGTGATCGGTATCGACGAAGCCCAGTTCTTCGATCAGGAACTGGTTGACGTGGTCGACCATCTCGCCAAAGCCGGGAAACAGGTCATCGTCGCCGGTCTCGACCTCGACTATCTCAGCCGACCCTTCGAACCCATCCCGACGCTGGCCAGTCACGCCGAATATGTGACCAAAATGCTGGCCGTCTGCCATCGCTGCGGTGCTCCGGCCGGCTACACCCAGCGCATCGTGCGTTCGGACGAACTTGTCGTGCTCGGCGCCACCGATGCCTACGAAGCCCGGTGCCGGTTGTGCTACGACCCGACCGAACCGGAGCAACCGAAACTGATCGAGTAGCCAGTTACCCGTCACGAGTTCTCAGTTTCCTTTGGGTCTTCCATGTCGCAGCACCTTTGTTTGGCTACCCGGTACTGGCTGCTGGGTACTGGGTACCTCCTAGAACCACTCTGCGTGCTACGCTTCTTGGGGCCGCCAGTCGGCGGTTATTGTTTCGCGAACTCGAACGGAGAGAGCGGTGGGCTTCCTGTCGCCGTTTCTACCCGGTTCCAGCACCCTTCGCTTGGATCCCCGGGTAAAAGCACATCGTGACCGTTTCGCCGGTGCTTTGCCGGCGACTGTCCCATCGCACTTCGTTCCGTCCCCGCTGGCCGGTAGGGCCCGGAGGACTCCCGCACTACACCCGGCGCGCGACGCCGGAGGAGGAGCACATCTGTATGGCCATGTTTCGCCGGAAGGCGCCCACAGTTATTCGCAAGGGCGTCGGCAGCGATTCGATCGTCGAACACAAGACCCGACGCGTACGGGGTCAGGTGGTCGAAGTCCGGCGCATGAAAGAAGCGCCGGTCAAACCGGACCGTAAGACCGAGACCAAGACAAAAAAGAGGCGAGCGGCGACTAGCTCGCAGCGACCGGCCAACGGCCGTGGGCGGACGGCCCTTCGTGAAGAAGAGATCATCATCCCGCCGGAAACCGAGCGGAAGCAAATGCTCGTGCGGGTTCTTCCTCACCAGACCCAGATCGTCGTCCTGGAAGGTCCGGTGCTCGTTGAGCACCATGTTGCTCGCTCGGACAAGACATCGGTAGTCGGCAACGTCTACCTGGGCAGGGTTCGCAATGTGCTTCCCGGCATGGAGGCAGCCTTCGTCGACTTTGGCGAGCCGAAGAACGGCGTGCTCTATGCGGGTGACATTCAGTACGACCCGGCCAAACACGGTAAGCGTCGACCCCGGATCGAGGAAGCCCTCAACAAAGGCGACGAGGTACTCGTACAGGTCGTCAAGGACGCTATGGGCGAAAAGGGTGCCCGGCTGACCAATCAGATCTCGTTGCCGGGTCGATATCTGGTCCTCGTTCCCAACTCGGACGTGCAAGGCATCAGCCGGCGGCTTCCCGACGAGGATCGCCAGCGACTGCGTGACATCATCCGCGATGCCAAGCCCGAAGGCTACGGAGTGATAGTGAGAACTGCAGCAGCGGCTGCATCCAAGGGCGAGATCCGGGCGGATATCGAGCGCTTGACCAAGATATGGGACGAAATCAGCAAAACCGGAAACGGCGGAGGTTCCCCCCGGGTCGTGTATCAGGAACCCACACTTCTGTTGCGTGTGCTTCGAGAGCACTACACACCCGAATTCCGCCGGCTAATGATCGATGACGCCGAGGCATACGAAGCGGTCATCGATTACCTCAAGGACATCGATCCCGATCTCATCAAGACGGTTCAGCTCTACGAAGATGCGTTGCCGCTGTTTGAGAGGTTCCACGTCGAGGATCAACTCCGCAAAGCCCTCGACCGCAAGGTCTGGCTGCCATCCGGCGGACATCTGGTCATCGACCGAACCGAGGCCCTGACCGTTATCGACGTCAACACCGGAAAGTTCGTCGGGAGTTCGAGTCTCGAGGAAACGGTTCTGCAGAACAACCTGGAAGCGGCGGAAGAAATCGGGCGACAGCTGCGGCTCCGAGATATCGGTGGCATCATCGTGATCGACTTCATCGATATGGAAACGGAGGCCAATCAAAGGGCACTGTTGCGACGGTTGCGGGAAACGCTGGCGAGGGACAAGACCCGCACTCAGGTCTTCGATGTTTCCAATCTGGGACTGGTCGAGATGACCAGGAAGAACGTTTCCGAAGGATTGTTGGAGACCTTTTCCGATCTGTGCCCCACCTGTAACGGGCGCGGAGTGCTCCTTCACGAAGAAGCAGCCACGCAGGGCATTCCCCCCGAAGACGCATAGGCAAGGCCGAGCAATATTGGCAAGCCCCGGGAAACGGTTAGAGTTACCGGGCTTCAATCGAGGTAGATCCATCATGTATGCAATCATTCGCACCGGCGGCAAGCAGTCAAAGGTGCACGAAGGTGACGTGATCGACGTCGAACGTCTCAAGGACGTCGCCGGGACGGTCGAGTTCACGCCCCTGCTCGTCGTTGACACCGACGGAAACGCGATCAGCGACCGCGCCGAGTTGCGCGAAGTCAAAGTGCGAGCGAAGGTGCTCGGAGAGGCCCAGGGCCCGAAAGTCGATATCTTCAAATACAAGAACAAGACCGGATACCGCCGCAGGCAAGGTCATCGTCAGAAGTACACGACGCTCGAGGTCACGGCGATTGAGCTTCCGGGCAAGAAGCAAAGCAAGGCTGCATCCACGGAAGCCCCCGCCAAGAAGCAGGCTGGTGGAAAAGCGGCGAGCGAGAGCGACTCGCCCAGTACGACCGAGGAGGACTGACCGATGTCAAAGACCAAAGCCGGAGGGTCGTCCAAGAACGGCCGCGACTCCGCTGCTCAGCGCCTCGGCCCGAAAGTGTTCGATGGCCAGGTGATCCATGCAGGCACCATCATCGTTCGCCAGCGAGGAACTCGGATCCATCCCGGCGACAATGTTGGCAAGGGCCGGGACGACACGCTGTTCGCGATGACTGCCGGGGTCGTCAAGTATGGGCAACGAAACGGGCGACGCTTGGTTGACGTACTCCCCGAGTAGGGAGCAACCTTCCCGTGTTCGTCGACCGCGTCCGCGTTCATCTGCGCGCTGGACATGGCGGTGCGGGTGTTGTCAGCTTCCAAAAACTGCGCGGCCGACCGAGGGGCAAAGCTATCGGCGGTTCCGGGGGTAAAGGCGGGGCCATCATCTTGCGTGCCGACCCCTCTACGGCGACGCTGCTCACCTACAAGCGGAACCCCCATCATGAGGCAGGCGGGGGCACCCACGGCCAGGGCGACCTCCGGTCGGGTAAGCAGGGCGATGATCTGGTTCTCTCGGTTCCGTTAGGGACCGTTGTGAGCGACGACGACGGGGTGGTAATCGCCGACCTTGTCGAACCGGAGCAGCAAGTGACCGTTCTGGAAGGCGGTCGCGGCGGGCGCGGCAACGCCGCCCTTGTGAGTCGACTCCACCGGGCGCCAAACTTCTCCGAGCAGGGGGAGTACGGCGAAGGAGCCTGGTTCGAGTTCGAACTGAAGCTGCTGGCCGATGCGGCCCTGGTTGGATTTCCGAATGCTGGCAAAAGCACCTTGATCTCCCGGGTCTCGGCCGCTCGTCCCAAGATCGCCGATTACCCCTTCACGACACTCGAGCCCAACCTGGGAGTTGTCTCGATAAGCGGCCGCGAATTCGTATTCGCCGACATTCCCGGCCTGATAGAAGGTGCAGCCGAAGGCAAGGGTCTCGGGCATGATTTCCTCCGGCATGTCGAGCGCGCCCGGGCGTTGGTGATCCTGCTCGATCCATCTCCGATCCAGACCAACGACCTGTTGAGGCAGTACGACGTCCTGGTCGACGAACTGGCCCGCCATTCACCCGAGTTGGCCGAGCGCCCTCGCGTCGTAGCCGTCAACAAGGGTGATCTTCTCGACGTCATCCCGGATGTGCCGGCTTTGGAGGACGCGATTGGCAAGACCGTATTCTCGATCTCGGCGATTACCGGAGCCGGGATCGAGCCCCTCTTGCATGCCGTGGCAGACGCTGTGGATCTGGCCGTGCGGCAGGCACCAGAGCGGGAGGGGTTTGTGTTGCACAGACCGATACGAGCCGGATTCGATGTGTATCGGGATGGAGATGGCTGGGTGGTTGAGGGCCGGGTGGCGGAGCGGGCTGTGGGGCTCGACGATCTGACAAACCCGGATGCCGCCGACTACGTAGCGGCCCGACTATCCCGGATCGGAGTTGATGACGCTCTCCGCGAAGCAGGGGCGGAACCGGGCGACGAAGTCCGCATCGGCGATCTGGTCTTCGAATACCAGGATCCGCAACGATGACACGCCATCCGGCTCCGGCCGGCCGGCCGATCGTCGTCAAGGTTGGATCATCGAGCCTGGCCTCCGCAGACGGTGGTTTGGACGGTGCTGCTCTCGGCTCCGTTGTCGATCAGGTCAGCGAACTCTGGTCCGGGGAATATCCCACCGTGTTGGTGAGTTCCGGTGCTGTGGCCGCCGGCCTCCAGGAACTAGGGATCGAACGCCGGCCCACGCACGTGCCGGACCTTCAGGCCGCGGCGGCAGTGGGGCAGGGCCGGTTGATGGAACGGTACGCGTTCGAGTTTGCGGCACGGAAGCGACTGGTAGGCCAGGTGTTGCTGACCAAGGATGTTCTGGCCAATCGCAACCAGTACCTGCATGCTCGCGAGGCCCTCGATCGGATGTTGGCGCTCGGAATCGTCCCGGTCGTGAACGAGAACGACACTGTTGTGGTCGACGAACTCCGACTCGGTGACAATGATCGACTAGCTGCCATCGTTTCCCATCTGGTGGGAGCTTCGTTGTTGGTTCTGCTCACGGACACGCCCGGCCTCTATTCAGTGGACCCGCGCCTCGAAATGGAGGCCGAGTTGCTAACCGCGGTGAAGCACACCGATGAGATCCTCGACAAAGTAGCCGGCGGACGGTCCGGCCCCATGGGTTCCGGAGGGGTGGCCACCAAAGTGGCAGCGGCCCGCATGGCAGCGTGGTCCGGCATTCCGACAGTCGTAGCAGGATCCCAGGAGGGACGGGCGGCCGTTCGGGCTGCCGAAGGAGAAACGGTAGGTACCTGGATCGAGCCCCACACGTCCCGATTGCCGTCGCGCAAGCTGTGGATAGCTTTCGGCCAACCCGCCGAAGGATCTCTACGGGTGGATGCCGGGGCGGTGCAGGCGATGGTGTCACGGGGTGGCTCACTGTTGCCGGTCGGCATTACTGAGATTCACGGAGAGTTTGTCGAGGGAGCTGCAGTAGAGGTGCTCGACCAGGACGGGAATCTGATCGCCAAAGGACTGGTCGCGCTTTCGTCGGGGGCGCTGCAACCCCTCCTGGGCAAGCAGAGCAGAGCGATTAGCGTCGAAGGCTGGGGCGGCGAGGTCATCCACCGGGATGACCTGGTCGTGCTGGCACGTAATTGAGCAGAGGGGAAGCGTACGGTCTTCAGATTCTTGGAGCGGATCGTGCGATGGGTGGCGCTTCAACCGCCCAACTGTTTGCGGCTTCGATAGGCCAGGCCGAGCGTGGTCACGAGCAAGACCATTCCGGCGATCACAACCGCCGGATCGGCCGATTCCTGCAATGGCCTACCGGCCTCCAGAACCTCGAAGCTCGTCACATCCAGGTAGGTTTCGCCACCGCGTTCCGCGTCGTGGTGTTTCCAGACGCCCGACGCGCGCACAATTGGACCCCGCTGGTGATATCCGCCCGGCGGATCGAGGCTGGCAATGAGGTCGGTCGGGGCCCGGACCCCGATGCCGGCATTCGAGCCGGCCCGGTCGCCGCCTTCCAGCAACGGTGCGGTAGCGTACGCATCCCCGTTCAACTGACTCCATGCGAAGCCATTCCTGCGAAACCCGTAGTCGCCGACCAGTTCTCCAACAACATTGATGACCTGCCCCTCATAAGAGGCTCCGTCTGCCAGAAGGTCGTCAACCTCGACATCGGTGGCGCCGAGGGCGCCGGCCGGTGTCAGCATGATGACGATCAGCGCCAGCAAGAGGGTGCTGCTGCGTCGCATCACTTGCCCCGTACCAACGAGTACATGAACCCGATCAAGGAGAAAATGGCCACAAACTCGAGCCGGCCCGCCCACATCTGAAACAGGTAGGTCAGCTTGAGGACGGTGGGCATCGAAGGGTCGGTTATCCCGACGGAAAGGCCTACGTTGGCGCCTGCGCTCACCGATTCAAAGAGAGCGGCTTCGAGAGGTAAGTGGTAGAGCAGGCCCACTCCGGCTCCGAGCAGGTAGAGAGCCACATACAGCAATGACACCCCCATCACGGCCTGGATGAGGTCGGGGTTCAATTGCTTCCAGTTGTGGTGCCAATACCGCGTCGAAATCACCGCCCCCTCGGGAAGCAGTACCTGGCGGACCTGGGAGCCCAGGGCTTTGATCGTCAAGCCAATCCGCAGAGACTTGACGCCTCCGGCGGTGGACGAACCCATCCCGCCGAGGGCCATGGCAATGGCGATGCCGCCGAAGGCGAGGCCGCCCCAGGAGGCAAGTTCGAGCGAGGATACGGTTGCGAACCCGGTTCCGGTGTGGGCTGAGAGGACCTGAAAGAATCCCTGCCGGCTCAACCCCGCCAGCGATTCGAATGCGCCCGCCCCGGCCAGTCCGGCCAGGGTCAGCAGCAGGGTGCCCAGGAAGGTGGCGAGGATGGTACGAACCTCCAGATCCCTGACCACGTTGTGCCTGCCACGCCACAAAGCAAAGTGGAGACCGAAGCTCACCGCCCCGGCCACCATGAGCACGGCAGTTACTCCCTCGAAGACCCATGAGTGGTAGTAGCCGAGGCTGGTGCTCTGCGGCGCGAACCCACCGGTGTCGAAGGCGGCCATGAAGATGGTGACGCCGTGGAAGATGGCCCGGAATGGTCGGAAGCCGAGTACGAAGTACCCGACCGCGCCCAGGGCGGCGATCCCGAAAACGGCGTGCACGGCACTGACCAGCCAGATGAAGCGAGCCGTTGAACGTACCGAGGGGAAGATCTTGTCGTCCCGGGCTTCGCCGTAATAGAGGGTCATGGCCCCGCCCCCGGCAAAGACGCTCAACACCGCAATCACGATTCCCTGCCCTCCGAGGAAGTGGAGCAGGTGCCTCCAGAAGTTGAGAGATGTGGCGAGATGATCGAGATCCTGGATCAACGCAAGTCCCGTGGTCGTGAGCCCGCTCATCGCGTCGAAGTAGGGGTCGATGAATGATCCGTAGTGACCGGAGAGTTCGAGCGGGACGGCTCCGATCGCCGGGACTATGAGCCAGGTGAGGCCGACGACCACCATCCCGTGGCTCCATTCGAGCCGGGTCGATTGGGGATGGCGTTGGGTGAGAAGGAAACCGAGCGTTCCGAAGATCCCGATCATGAGCAGGAAGGAAGCAGCCGGGGCGAATTCGCCGGCCACCAGCGCCCAGGTCAACGGTATAAGTCCTGCCACGGCCACGAAGATCAGGATCCGACCCAGATTGAACCCGATCAAGTGCAGGTCCTGGCGGTTGGGACGGACTAACACGTGACTACCCGGCGGCCCACAGCATCAGGAAGGCCATGCCCACGCCGACGAGACCGAGTACCACGACTATCGACGCTTCGAGAAGGAGGGTGATGAGTGCGCCTCGAACGTTTGAGCGGCCCGGGCCGCGTGAAATCGGGTGACCGTCGCTCATACGGGCCGGATCCGGGGGCGCCGAAGTTTCACGTTCGCTCCTTGTCGCCGTCCGTGAGGGCTTCGCGTAGGTCCTTCTCGTTTTCGATGGCCGTTACCGCCAGGATCCGATCTCCGGGCCGGAGTTGCGTTGTCGCATTGGGAACCGAAACCATTTCTCCCCGAAGGTGCGTGACGAGCACCGATTGGGGTGGAAGGTCGATCTCCAGCACGGTGCGGACGTCGGCGTCTTCAGGGATGTCGATCTCCACGAGGCTCAGTTTCCCTGCACCGAGTACGCGGAGCCGCTCAATCTCGGAAACCTCCACCTGGACCTCCTGGGAGATAACGTCCACGATCAGATCCGTTACCGCGACAACGGGCAGGTTGAGGGCGTCAAACGTTGGTCGGTTGCGGGGATCGTTGAGCCGGGCGATGACCCTTTTAGCGCCCAGGGTCTTCGCCAGCTGGCAGGCCACCAGGTTGGCCTCGTCTTTGCCGGTCACCCCGAGGACCCAATCTGATCGTGCTGCATCGGCGCGGTTCAGCACGTCGACCTGAGTCCCGTCACCCGCCAGAACAAGGGATCGGGATCTGTCCCCCAGACCCTGCGCCCGGTCGGGATCGGCCTCGATAATGGTGACGGTGTGTCCCTCCGAGCTGAGCGCACGGGCCAGATACGCGCCCACCTTTCCGCCGCCGATGATCAGCGCTCTCATTTGTTTGGCTCCGTCACGAGATAACGCCTGATCTTGCCGATGACGCCTTTGCGAGCCGCTGCCACCACGAGATCCCCTGCTTTGAGCTGGAATTCCTCGTCAGGGATGTACGTCCTGCCGTCTCGTCTGACGGCAGCCACCCGGAGACGGTCCTCGATTTGGAAGTCCGACACCAGGAGGTCTTCAGCTGCCGCCCCCAACCGCATGTCGACAATCTCCGTGTCCCCATCCTCAAACGTCACGTGGAACTTGAATTCCTGTTCGATGACCTGCTCATAGACCACCTTGGAAATCAGTTTGGAGGCCGGGATATATGCCACATCCAGCTCCCGATAGGCGCGCTCGCGGTTGGGGTCATCGAGCCGGGCGATGGTCTTGGAGACCATGAAGACCTCTTTGGCCAATTGGACGGCCATGAGGTTCGCATTGTCGGAGTCGGTGACAGCTACGAACGCGTCGGCGTATTCGATGCCGGCCTCTTTCAATACTCCAACGTCGTAGGCAAGTCCGAGATGGACGGAGCCATTGAAGGTCGTTCCAAGATCCTCGAGAGCGGTTTTGGAATGATCTACCACCGCGACGTCGTGCCCGTGGTCGGCAAGTTCGTGGGCCAGATCTCCTCCGACCCGACCTGCTCCGGCGATGACGATTCGCATTCCCAGGATGATAGGGATGTCGCGGTCCGGGGACCTTCACCTTCTCCAGAGGTAGCGTGTGAAGAGCAGCACCACAGGGAAGATCTCCAATCGGCCTGCGATCATCAGGAAGGACAGAAGCCATTTGCCGGCATCAGGAACGGCCAGAAAGTTGCTGGTCGGACCGACCGCTCCCAGACCAGGACCGATATTGCCAAGCGAAGAGGCCACGGCGGACGCTGAGGTCACGAGGTCGAGGTCGGAGGACATCAGGCCGAGAACAACCGTTCCGGACATGAAGAGGAACATGTAGAACAGGAAGAAGGTTTGGATGCTCTCCATGACGGAGTCGGACACCGTTTCCTTGCCGAACCGGGTCACGAAGACACCGCGCGGATGGACGATCCGACGGAGATCAGCCGCCGCAGCTTTGGTCAGGACCGCGATTCGGAACGTTTTCACTCCGCCGGCAGTCGACCCGGCCATCCCGCCCAGGAACATCAAGCCGACGGCCAAAATCTGCACGCCCGGTACCCACGACCCAAAATCTGCGGTAGCGAAGCCGGTCGTGGTCATCAGAGAAGTGGTCGTGAAGAGAGCGTCTCGAAGAAACGGCTCGAACGGCCCGCTTCCAATAATGGCGATGGTCATGACTGCCGTTGCTCCGAGGATCAGAGCTGCATACAGCCGGAATTCAGTGTTCTTGACGTACTGAACAGGGGCACGGAGAGCCCGGTAGTGCAGAGCAAATGAGGCCCCGGCCAGGAACATGAACAGGATGATCACCCATTGTGTGTACGGACTGAAACCGGCGATCGAAGTCGCTTCGGTTCCAAACCCACCGGTCGACATGGTGGTCATCGCGTGGGCAACCGCCTGGAAGAGGTTCATGTCTCCGAAGGCGAGCAAGACGGTTTGCAGAACGGTGAAACCAACGTAGACGTACCACAGGCGCTTGGCCGTCTCCCGGAACCGGGGCGTGAGGCGGTCGGGTTGGTGGCCGGGCGACTCGGCTTTGGCCAGCTGCACTCCACCAACCCCGAGCAAGGGGAGGATGGCAATCGACAACACGATGATGCCCATGCCGCCAATCCACTGAGTCTCGGCTCGCCAGATCAGGATGCCATGTGAGAGCAAAGCCGGGTCGGGAACGACGGAGGCACCGGTTGTCGTGAAACCGGCGGCCGTCTCGAAGAAGGCGCCGGTGAGCGTGTCGATCGATCCGGTCAGGAGATACGGGAGGATCCCGAACGCTGCCATCGCGAACCAGGCCAATCCGACCGAGGCGAAGCCTTCTTTCGAGGTGATTCTTCCCTGCCGACCGACGACCCGCCAGGCCACCACGCCCGCGAGCATGGTGATGGCCGACGCAAGGAGAATCTGCACAGCCTCGGTTGTTTCGCCGTAGAAGAAAGCCACGATGGCCGGTGGGACCATCGCGGCGCCTGCACCGGTGACCACAGCTCCCACGATGTACGACAGTCTCTGCAACATCGGGAACCGCTCGGACCGAGGCTTGCGGATGACACCCCGCCGCCTTCGCATGGCGCCCATCTACGTGAACAACCTCTCTACCTCGGGAATGGCGTGCGGCAATGCGAAGAAGATCAGATGGTCACGTGGCTCGATGATCGTTGCACCGTCCGGGACGACGGCCTGATTGGCTCGCAGGATCCCGCCAATGACTGCCTCGTCTGGCAACTCGAGCTCCCTCACGGCCTTTCCGATCAGGCGGGCGTGTGGTTCGGCCTCGATCTCGATGGCCTCGGCGGTTGTTTCTTTGAACGTGGCGACCGAATGAATCAGTCCCCGGCGTACGAATCGAAGGATCGCGTTCGCCGCCGCCAGCCGGCTCGATACTGCCGCGTCGATTCCCCGCCCTGAAAGCAATGCCACATAGTCGATCCGGGAGAAGCGGGCCACGGTGGTTGCCATGCCCTGGGCTTTCGCCACCAGGCAAGCAACGATGTTCACCTCATCCCATCCGGTGAGAGCCAGCATCATGTCGCGCTCACTCGGGTCGAAATCGGTGTAGGTCGCAGGATCGGTGGGATCTCCGCAAACAAAGAGGGGGCGAGGATACTGTTCGGCAAGTGTCCGACATCGGTCGCGATCAGCGTCCACCACGATCACGTCGAACCCTTCGTTCACGATGTGCTCAACGCTGCGGACGGCCAGCCGGGTTGTCCCGACAATGAACACACGGCGAATCGGGTGCTGGGTCAGGCCGATGAGCGAACCGACCCGGTGGGCGTTTTCGGCCGACACCATGATGAGGATGTGGTCACCCTCTTCGATAACCGAGCCTCCGTGCGCAACCGTGGTGGCCCCGTCCCGCACCACCGCCGTGAGGACCCAGGGCCAATCCGTCAATTGGCGGGCTTCGGCCAGCGAGCGTCTTGCCAGTATCGAAGTGCCCTGTACGGTCCCGCCGATGAGAGACAGTTTTCCGTTGGCGAATTCGACCAAATCGGATACCCCGGCTTGACGGACCAGGCCGACCAACTCGCGAGCTCCCGCCTCGCCCGTGTCGATCACCACGTCGACTCCCAGAGTCTCGAGGCCTTCGTGGAGGCTCGGATCCTCGACCCGGGCAACCGTACGCTTGACGCCGAGACCCTTGGCGGTGTGACAGGCGAGGATGTTGGCGCCGTCATTGTTCGACACGGCAATCAGGAGATCGGCTTTGTCGACCTGGGCCTCCGACAAGACCTTCTGACTGGAGCCGTTCCCGGTGATGACCAGTGCGTCGTGCTGCTCCTGGACCTCGGCGGCCTTCTTCCGATCCGCCTCGATGATGACCACGTCCTGGCCCTCGCTGGAAAGGCGCTCCGCCAAAGAGGAACCAACCGCTCCGGCGCCAACAATGACGATTCTCATGCGTTTCCTTAGAGACTGGTTGATAAGGGTAGCTCTCGGTTTGTGCACGCCAAGCCCGCTGCGCCGGGCGTCGTTACACTCCTCCTAATGATCGACGAACTGGGAAGGCAAGCACGAGCGGCGGGCCGGGTTCTGGCCCGACTGAGCGGCGACCAGAAGCGGGAACTGCTTCTCGCCATGGCCGATGAGGTCCAGAAGCGTGCTGCTGTAATCCTGTCGGCAAACGGCGACGACATGGATCAAGCAGGTTCCGAAGGCGTGTCCGGTGCTTTGCTTGATCGCCTGCTCCTGACTGAGGACCGCATCAGCTCTATGGCGGCCGGGTTGCGGTCGGTGGCCCATCTTCCTGATCCGGTCGGCATGGTCACCGGAGGGTGGACGCTGCCAAACGGGATTCGCCTCCAGCGCGTGCGCGTCCCATTGGGTGTGGTCGCTATCATCTACGAGGCTCGCCCCAATGTCACCGCCGACGCTGCCGGTTTGTGTGTCAAGTCAGGCAATGCAGCCCTGCTGCGGGGGTCTTCCTACGCCTTGCGGTCGAACACGTCTATCGGCGAAGCTCTCGAGATCGCCCTGGTGTCACAGGGTTTGCCCGCCGGAGCCGTTCAGGTGATCCAGGACACATCCCGTGAGGGCGCCAGGCAACTGATGCAAGCCAAGGAATGGGTGGATTTGCTCGTGCCGCGCGGCGGGCCCGGTTTGATTGCCGCGATCGAGGCTGATGCGACTGTGCCATTTGTGATCGATGGCGCCGGCAACTGCCATGTGTACGTGGATGCAGCCGCCGATATGAGCATGGCCGGGCCGATTGTCTTCAACTCCAAAGTTCAGCGTCCGGGCGTGTGCAATGCCGCGGAATCCCTGATTGTTCACGAAGCGGTTGCCGAGGAGTTCCTTCCCGTTATCGCCCGACGGCTCAGCGAAGCCGGGGTTGAATTGCGGGGGGACCAGCGGGCCTGCTCTCTTTCAGATGAGGTTGTCCCTGCCACTCCTGAGGATTGGGGAACCGAATACCACGACTTGATCATGTCAATCAGGATCGTGTCGGATCTGGATGCGGCCATCAACCACATTCTCACGTACGGCACCGGTCACACCGAGGCGATTGTCACGAGTGATCTTGCGGCGGCGAACCGGTTCACTCGAGAAATCGACGCCGCCGCGGTCATGGTCAACGCGTCGACGCGGTTCACCGACGGAGAGCAATACGGTTTCGGTGCCGAGATCGGAATCTCCACTCAGAAACTCCATGTGCGTGGCCCCATGGGTCTGGAGGCGCTGACCTCGGAGCGGTACATCCTTTTTGGTGACGGCCAGGTCCGGCAATGACCGAAAGCGGCCTGGAAAGTCCCGCCTCCGTCAGGGATGGCTTGCGCCGTTTCGACTATCTGGCTGATGACCGGATCGCCCAAGTAGTGTTTCTGGCCGACCGGCTTGCCAAGCCAATCCTGGTCGAAGGTCCGGCCGGCGTCGGCAAGACCGAACTGGCGAAGGCCCTTGCGGGCGTATCCGGACGCCGGTTGATTCGACTGCAATGCTACGAGGGTCTCGACGAGTCGAAGGCCTTGTACGAATGGAACTACAAGAAGCAACTTCTCAGGATCCAGGCAGACACGAGCACCGGGTGGAGTGAGCTCGAGGAGGACATCTTCTCCGAGGAGTTCCTCCTTCCGCGACCACTCTTGGAGGCAATTCGTTCGCCGGACCCGGTGGTCCTGCTCATCGACGAAATCGATCGAGTAGAGGTCGAAACCGAAGCCCTTCTGTTGGAAGTGTTGTCAGACTTCCAGGTTTCGATTCCTGAGCTGGGGACGGTGGTAGCGGCGACCCAGCCTCTGGTCGTCCTCACGTCAAACAACACGCGGGAACTATCCGAGGCCCTCAAACGGCGCTGTCTCTTTCTCCACATTGGCTACCCGTCGGTGGAAAGGGAAAAGGAGATTCTGTTGGCCAGGGTCGAAGGCCTGACCGATCAACTAGCCGATCAGATCGCCCGCCTCGTGCGCAGCGTGCGGAATTTCCAGCTCAAGAAGCCGCCATCGGTGAGTGAATCCATCGACTGGGCGCGCACGCTCATCGCTCTCGGTGTTGACGAGGTGGACGCAGATATCGCACGTGGGACTCTGCACGTGCTGCTGAAATACCAAAACGACATCGACAAGGTTTCCCGGGACCTCAGCACTGCTGAGCCAGACGCAGCCGGCACGTGATGCTCGGGCTTCTCAGCGGGTTCATCGAGGAACTGCGGGAGGCTGGAATCCCCGTCTCGATGGTCGAGGCGATAGATGCAGCCGAGGCGCTTCGATTCACAGACCTGGGCGATCGATCGGCGTTCAAGGCAACGCTCGGTTCTACCCTCGTCAAGAACGCCCGCCACTATGAGGCTTTCGAGACAGCGTTCGAGGTGTACTTCGCTCTGCTTCGCCCGGCACCCGGTGAGGGCACCGACGATGCACAACCGGAAGCTCGGCCAACCCAGCAATCCGCGGCCGGAGGCGGTGACGGCGGGGGAGAGGCTGATCTCGATGCATTGGTCGAAGCCCTGCGCCGGGCCCTTGCTGAGGGCGACCAGGGACTGCTCCGGGCAGTCGCCCGCCGGTCCGTCGGCCGGTTGGCCGGCATGGAGCGGGGCCGGCCCGTCGGAGGCACCTATTACCTGTACCGCACACTGCGGCGTCTCGGAGTCGACAGCATCCTGGCCGGACTGCTGACGGACGCTCATGAATCAGGGGACATCACAGCTCTCGAGGAGCGACTCCTCAGGGAAGAGTACGAAGAGAGAATCGAAGACTTTCGTGAAGAACTACGTGCTGAGATTCGCCGGCGACTCGTGGCCGATCGAGGCCGGGAGGCGGTGGCAAAGACCCTGCGGCGCCCGCTGCTGGAAGATATCGACCTGATGCACGCTTCCCGCGAAGAACTCGCGCTGCTCGGCCAGGTAATCCATCCGTTGACCCGCAAACTGGCCGCAAGGCTGGCGCAACGCCGCCGGCGGGGAAGACACGGGCGGCTCGATTTCCGGCGGACGGTGCGGCGCTCTCTTTCAACGGGAGGGGTCCCGTTGGAGCCGCAATTTCGCACCCCTCGTCCGGCCAAGCCGGAGGTCTTTCTTCTCTGCGACATCAGCGGGTCAATGGCCACATTCGCTCGTTTCACGCTGCAGTTCGTGTATGCGATGTCCGGCCAGTTCTCGAGACTACGATCGTTCGCCTTTGTCGACGGTGTCGACGAAATCACCCCCTTCTTTGAAGCCGGAGCCGGATTCGAGGACGCTCTGGAGAGAGTCGGCCGCGAGGCGGAAGTGGTTTGGCTCGACGGTCACTCAGATTACGGCCACGCTCTGGCTCAGTTCTGGGAGCGGTACGGTGGTGATCTCAGCCCGCGGTCGTCGGTCATTGTGACGGGTGATGCCAGGAACAACTACCGGGACCCGCGAGGTGATGTGATGGCGGCGATCGCCGAGGCGGCCCGGGCCGTCTACTGGCTCAATCCTGAACCTCAGACCTATTGGGACACGGGCGACTCGGTCATGGCAGCCTTCGCCGGTGATTGCGACGGGGTTTTCGAGGTGCGCAACCTTCGGCAACTCGAGTCATTCGTGGAGGGCCTGGCACTGCCTCGCCATCATCCCGGGAGGTTACGGACCGTTTGGAAGCCCGCTGAATTCAGATAAAGAATGGCCTGGTTGGTGTCGATACACGACCAAGGATGCATTTCCGGTGCGAAGACCGGGAAGCAGACCAGCAGCCAGTAAGGAGATCCAGTGGGTCGTCGAGTGTTGGTAGTTGAGGACTCGGCCGTGATTCGTCGGCTTATCGAAGTCTGTCTGCGTCCGGCCAGCCTCGAAGTTGTCATGCGGGAAGACGGTCCTACCGGCCTCTCCGCCGCCATCTCAGAAAAGCCCGACTTGCTGGTCCTCGATATCGGCCTTCCGGAGATGGACGGCTGGGAAGTCCTCGATCGACTTCGCTCCGATCCGCGCACCAAAGAACTGCCCGTGCTGGTACTGACAGCTCATGCGGAGGAGGAGTCCCGTCGCCGGGCCGATGAAGGCGGCGCTGATGCGTTTGTCACGAAACCGTTCCAGCCCAACGATTTCCGCCAGGAAGTTCTCAATCTGCTGGCCAGGATCACCATCGAAGCGGTTTCCTAGTACGGCCGCTCATCGAGAGCCGGCCCCGACCACCGGGTCAATCGAGCAGCAGTGTCCTAGCCTGCATGACGCGTTGTGTGAGGGTCACCGGGTCGGTATTGAGGGCGGTCAAGAGTTGGGTGAGATGAGTCAACTCGGCCCGCTCGAGGATCTCTTTTTCATTGATCGTCCACCGGCGGGCTTCGCAGAGTCGGGCGTGCGCGATCTCGACACACGCCCGGGCAAGATGATTCAGCACACCCTCGACATCGCCGTTGGCGGCGCGGGCTTTAGCGTGTGCGATGCTGGACCCTGCACTGTTGCGCCAGTGCTGCGCTCCTTCGGCGGCCAGCCGTTCGGGGTATTCGACGCCAGGTTCGAGCGAGCCGGCCAGTACGGTGCCGAGCGCCATCTCAGCTGCCAGGGTGTAGGACGGGACTCCGGCCAGGGACCCGCTCGTTCCGTCAATCTCGAATCGGCCGGCGCGGGTCTCCTCGATCCAGTGCCGGACCTCATCGATGTCGCGATAGTGAATGTCAACCCCGAGTCCCTCAACCATGAGGGTGGCTCCACCGTTCATGATTCGACCCCAGTCGCCCGGCGCCGTGAACGTACCTTCGAGGTGCCTTAGGGCTTCTGGATCGAAGGTATCGCGGTAGTAGACGCTGAGACCCCAGGGGCCGTCGGTGGGATCAAGTGCTGGTGCGGGTGATTCTCGCAGTGTTACCGCTATGACGTGCGGCAGCGATGCGATGTGGTCGACGAGCGCTGCGATCGATGCGGGCAGATTCGAGACATCCATGGCCATCAAAGGTACACGGACGCAGGGCGACTGTCTGTTCCGTATCGGTCCCCTTCCCTTGTCACCTGCCGTGGGGTACGTTCTGTGGGCGGGGGAGTGGGCGACGGCCGGAAGGTGACTATTGATACGATTGCTCGCCCTATCGCTCGCAATGGTCGGGTTGACAACCTCCCCGAGCTTTGCGGCAGGAGAATCATGCGTGGGATTGACCCGGCCCGTAGACGGTCTGCTTGTTCGGGGCTTCGCCCCGACGGGCCGCTATTCGGGACACTGGGGGATCGATTGGAGAGTCCCGGAAGGAACTGAGGTTCGGGCAGCCGCGACGGGGACGGTTTCTTTCGCGGGAACAGTGGCAGGCAATCTGACCGTGACGGTAGATCATGGTGGCGGACTGAGGACCAGTTATTCGTACTTGACCACGGTGTTGGTCGAACGAGGCAAACGCGTAACCCGCTCGACGATCATGGGGACCAGCGGCAGCGGGCACCGTTCCCCCGCTCTGCACTTCTCGGTCCGGATCGGAGGAACATATGTCGACCCGGCTCTCACCATCGGGTGTCACCTCGGCTCGCCGGCGAAGGCATTGCGGTTGGTTCCCATCCGCGAGCCGGTCCGACGTGCCTAATCTGTCCAAGTGCGCAGGGGCATACTTGGCGGAACCTTCGACCCACCTCACGTCGCTCACCTGATTGCCGGTGAGGTGGCCTATCGCGACCTGCATCTCGACGTGGTTACCTTCGTGCCGGCCGGCGCTCCGTGGCAGAAAGCCGATCGAAAGGTCAGCAATTCTGAACATCGGTGGCAGATGACCCGACGGGCCGTCCAGGGTGTCGAGTATTTCGAAGCCGACGAGCGCGAGGTTCGCCGGGATGGCTGGACCTATACAGCGGACACGCTGGCGGAATTCGACAGGAAGGATGATCTGGTCTTGATTCTCGGCGCGGACGCAGCTCGTGGCATCCAGACCTGGGAACGATGGGAATATGTCCTGTCGCGAGCCCACCTGGCGGTGGCTCCTCGTCCCGGTGTCGAGCGGGCCGCGGTTGAGTCGGCCATTCCGGTTGCGTTCACATGGCTCGACATGCCCTTGCTCTTGCTGTCCGGTACGACGATCCGGCGGCGAGTCGAGGAGCGGAAGACGGTCCGCTTCATGGTTGCCGAGCCGGTTTGGGAGTATCTCGAGGACCACGAAGTCTATGGCTGAACCCCGCCACAAGAAGCCGCAACGTCGCAAGGGCCTGGCTGTTCGTTCGGGCGGCGGCAGGCGCCGCAGGTCGGGAGTCATTGACGAGACACCCCGGACTGCCAGGGAGTTGAATCGTTCAGCACGACGGTCGATGGCATCCCAGGGTCGCCGCCGGATTGCCTTGGCTGTTATGGGATCGCTGCTCATCGTCGGCACTTCTGTGGCATTGACCTGGTTGACGCTTCGGGACAGGCCGGATCCGGAAACCGTTATCGGACCGCCAGCGGCAACAGGCGCTTCGGCGTTGATCGTCGTGACCGATGACGATGGACGGGCCGATTCGATCGCCCTTCTTGTCGCACATCCAACCGAAGGTTCAGAGGTTGTGCTGTTTCCGCCGTCGTTGCTGGCCATCCTTCCCGGGTTTGGTGAGAGCGAGATCGCCGACATCATCCGTTTCAACGGTCCGGCTCTGGCCAGGACGACAGTCACCAACCTCCTCGGAGTCCGGGTCGATGCAGTCGTTCACCTCGAAGCCGATGCGTTTGCAGCGGCAGTCGGCGCACCCCTGATGGTCGATCTGACCAATCCACTTCTGCTACCCGAACCAGACGGCTTCACCGTGCTGGCTGCAGAGGGGTTGGCCGAACGCGAACCGGAGATGCTCGTTGCCCTTCTGACCAACGAAGGAGACAGCGATCAACTCGAGTGGCTGGACCGTCAAGGATCTGTGTGGAGAGCAACCCTGCGAGCTATCGAAGACGACGTCGGCATTGCCGAGCGAATGACTATGGGGGCGACCGGTGACCCGGATACGGCCCTGCAGGCAATGGTTGCTGCCGCCGCGGATCAGGATCTGGTCGTGACGGCCGTTCCGGCGAGCAGAATCGAAGCCGCCGGCGGTAGCACCGAGCGTTATCAGCTGCCGAGTAGCGCGGCGGCATCGTTTGTCGACGACCGCTTCCGCTATCTGGTTATTCGTGCGGAGCCCCGACCACGGGTGGAGATCCTCAATGGGAACGGCCGGATTGGCACAACCGGCCCGATCGCTGCGCTTCTGGTCGACAATGGCTATCGGGTTGTGAAGACAGATAACGCGGACCGGGATGACTATGCAGAATCCCGGATCATTGCGCAGGGTCGCAAGCACCAGCAGGATGCTATCGACGTGCAGCGGATGCTCGGGAGTGGGGAAGTACTGCTCGAGATTCGTCAGCCGTCTGGAATCGTGGACCTCACTATCATTGTTGGCCGAGACAACCCCGCCTAGGAGGCTGAGCACCTATCGCTTTCAACGAGGAAACGCAGAACCTGATCGACCAGATGGCCACGGTGATTGATCAGAAAAAGGGAGTCGATCTCGCCTTGCTAGATGTTTCAGAGTTGCTTTGGATTACTGATGCATTTGTCATCGCCTCCGGTACCTCACGGCCGCATGTGCAATCCCTTGCAGCGGACATCGAGATGAAGATCAAGTTATTGGATCGGCGGCCGTTGCGGGTTGAGGGCAAGCCGGAAGGTAAGTGGGTGCTCCTCGACTACGGCGAAGTGGTGGTCCACCTCTTCCAGCCCGAAACGCGCGATTTCTATGGTCTCGAGCGGTTGTGGGGCGATGCCCCGCGGCTGACCTGGCAGACGGTGGCCTCTGAAGCCTGACGGCTGGTACAATCACGCACCGCACCTTGGGGCTGTAGCTCAGCTCGGCAGAGCACTTGCATGGCATGCAAGGGGTCAGGGGTTCAAATCCCCTCAGCTCCACAACCCGAAAATCCCCTGTGTTTGCAGGGGATTTCTTGGTTTTGGGGAGTCTATCCGAGTGTGCCTGAAGGCTTCAACCCCACAGCAACCCCACGGAAGGATTCGTCGAGGGCGTCAGCTGCGGCCTCATCCAGACCGGGGAACAGATGCCCGTAAGTGTCAAGAGTGGTGCGAATGGATGCGTGGCCCGTATCCCTGCTGTGATCAAACGTTCACGAAGTCCACGGGGGTCACCGCAGAAATCGCCAGCACGGTTTCGACGGTCGGGAGGCTGGCGGGTGTGGCGACCGGGGCGGCCGGGGTGGGCTGGCTGGATGGCTCGCCGCTTCGCCTATTGGTCGGGTGGTCCGATCTTCTCCCAGGTGTTGGTGTTGAGGTCGTAGAACCAGAGTTCGTTGGAGCATTGGGTGGTGTAGTCGGTGACGGTTATGGGGTCGACGGCTTCGATGCATCCGCCGTACAGAGCGATGCGGTCGGTCGGGCTGCCGAGGTAGGCGACGGCTGACTTTGCGGTGTTGATCGGTTGGGTCGGGTGATCCCACCGAACAACACCAGCGCTCCGGCACCCTCATCGAAGATGAGACTCGGCCAGATCAGCCGAGGCGGCCAAACCACTCCATCATCGGAAGAGACTCTCGTGGAGGGCTCGGTGCTAGCAGGCGTCACCGTTGCACCACCCCGGGGGGCGGCGGTAGTAACGACCGGTTCGGCAGGCTGAGAGCACCCGTTCGCCACGAGCACCAACCCAACCAACAGAAGTAGCCGCTTCACGACTCAACCATCCAAGAACTCGATGGAGGCGAGGATCGGTTCGGCTACATCGGTCCAGTAGGCGTCGAAGCGGAATTCGGGCGCATCTATCCCAAGACCTATTGGTCCGTTTGGCACATCGATTACCAACAACCTCGGATGGTGGTCCGTCGGCCATCCAAGCGACCAGGGAAGACTGTCAACAAAGAAGCTGCAACCATTGGTCTCGGGACAATCACGCGTCGTGAAGTCGAGTTGGGTTCCAGGGAAACCCCAATACTCGACCGTGGAGACGCTGAGATCCTCAACCCATTCGAGACTGTCGAACGGATAGGCAAGGAACTCCTGAGCAACTTGGGGAGAAATCGCCCTCACCGCGGATAAGGGCGCCTCGTCGAGGGCAGTGACGTAGCGGTTCTCGCCACTGGAACGAAAGGTGACAGTTCGCTCAAAGGAGAAGCCAGGTTCAAACAGGCTTGTGGTGTACGTTCCCGGTCGATACCCCACTGTCTCTGAGCCGGGTCGGTCAACACCGAGTCCCATGTTGGGCGGACACGCGAACCCCCGACTGTCGTAGAGCACCCCTTCCCGTTCGACACACTCCGGTTCAGTAGTTGTCGTAAGGGCCAGAGTGGTCGTGGTCGTTGAAGTCGAAGTGGTTGACGCTGAAACAGTCGACGTGGTGGTCTCAGCCGACCCGGCCGGAGCCGAACAAGCCGACATCACGACCACCAGCACGAGTAACACAACCCGCATCAATCGCTCCCTCATCGTCAGACCGGGGTGCGGTCATCCTACGGGAGGACCGAGTTTGTGAGTCGCCGATACGTCAGCTACCACCAAGCGGTCCACCGTCCACTGTCCCAGCGTGATAGTGCCCGGCCCCGGTCAGCTCGACCCACTCGTCGCCGAACACCCAACCCCACCGCCGCAACTCATCGAGGCTCTCCCACCCGTCGAGGTCGTCGACCTGGTGGGGTCCCCCGGTGAGAGCGGTGAGGAGGCGACGGTGCGGGTCGGTGAGGGTGATGCAGGACATGGGTTGAAGCTATCTGGGTGGGGTGACATCAGCGTTGGCGCTCGTGGCGCAGAATTGGTTCCACCCTCACCCCCAACGTACGCGGGTTGATCCTCGACGAACGAGCACAGTCCCGTATCGAGCCTTCGATTCCCTGTTAGCGCTGAGCGAGCCAATCCCGTACGGTTGCGGCCACTGCCATCTGCTCTTCGGACTCGATCGCCGCGGTGCGGAGTTGATCAACCGCTTTGATCACCCTCTGGGTGCTTTCCTTGCCGAGCAGGCCGACCCGTCGTAGAAAGTGCTGCTGCTCGGATTGGGTCAGGTCGGTTTCCCAATCGGTCAGCCAGCGCATCTCTTGTCCTGCAGGAGTAGCCCACAGTGTCACCACCGGCTCTTCGTCGAGGTAGATGCAGATCGAAGAACGGGCAGGGGTTATGTCGAAAGTGACCAGTTCGTCGAGCTGAGCCCACAGGCCGTCCTTTTCGTCCCACTCCAGGTTGGCCAGGGCTCCCAGTTCGATCAGGTCGAGTGGCTCGGCTTCCTCGTCGGGGCTGTGGTAGTGATGGCGGCGGAGCTGGACGTCCAGGCCGATCAATGTCTCCGCTGCCGTGGCCGCTTCACCGGCGCCGCTTGATTCCACCGGGTGCTCCTCTTCTTTCGACGCTGCACCAGCGAGGCTACTCGCCCACGCTGCGCTGCTCTACGCTGTGGGGATGAGTGGAGGAAAGCGGCTGACCGGCCGCGACTGGTCTGTTCGCTACGCCTTCGGTCGACCGCCCTGGGACCTGGGAGGTCCGCACCCCGAGCTTCTGGCCCGACTGACCCGGGACCCGTCCCTCGGCGGAGAGACAACCGGGAGACGGGCGCTGGTTCCCGGGTGTGGCCTCGGACATGATGCCGAAGCACTGGCCCGGGCGGGTTGGACGGTCACGGCGGTCGATTTCGCAGCCGAGCTGGAACCACTGGTCAGGGGTCGGTTTGGCCCTCTCGGGTGCCGTTTTGTTGCCGAGGATGCTCTCACCTTCGATGATGAGGAACCGTACGACTTGTTGTTCGATCACACCTTCTTCTGCGCAATCGATCCCGAGGATCGGCCGGCCTTTGGCGAACTCGCTCGCCGGTTACTCCGGCCGGGTGCCCGGGTCGGTTCCATCGTCTTCCCGGCCGGCAAGGAACTGGCGTCGGGAGGCCCGCCGTGGGGTGTGTCGACGACGGAGCTCGCAGGGGCTCTCGGACCCGAGTTTCAGCAGATTGAGGATCAACCGGTGGCTTTGTGCGGCCACCCGTCCTGGAGCGAGCACTGGGCCACGTTCGTCAGGGTGCGCTAGGGAGGCGGCCACCGGCCGCTGGATGACCTCAGTCTCCGGCGTCGCCGGTCACGTGCCAGGGGATGGCTTCGCCGGTCTGAACCTTCCACAAACCGGCGTACAGACCCGACTCGTCCAACAAGTCCTCGTGACGACCGTCCTCGGCCAACCGACCGCGGTCGAGCACGTAGATGTGGTCGGCGTGGCGGATCGTCGAGAGACGGTGAGCGATAACGATGGTCGTTCTGTCGCGGGTGATTCGTTCCAGCGACCGCTGGATGGCTGCCTCGGTCTCGTTGTCGACCGATGAGGTCGCTTCATCCAATATGAGGATGGGAGGATCGTCGAGCACCGCCCGGGCGATGGAGATTCGCTGCCGCTGGCCACCGGACAGCTTCTGGCCACGCTCTCCGACAATCGTCTCGTATCCGTTCGGGAGTCCCAGTATGAAGTCGTGTGCTTCGGCTACCCGGGCGGCCGCGGCGATCTCGTCCATTGCAGCTTCAGGCCTACCGTAAGCAATGTTCTCACGGACGGTCCCACCGAAGAGATAGACATCCTGGCTGACCAGCCCGATCGCCTTTCTCAGGTCTTTCAATCTGAGGTCTCGTATGTCGTGGCCGTCGAGTTGGAGTGACCCGCCGGTGACATCGTAGAAGCGAAGTAGGAGCTTGATGAGCGTCGTTTTGCCCGCGCCGGTCGCTCCGACGATTGCGGTGGTGGTGCCGGCCGGAAGGTGAACCGTCAGGTCGGCGATGATGGGATAACCCTTGTCATAGGCGAACGAGACCTGATCGAAACCGACCGCTCCCTGGACCTCAGAGCGGGGGAGCGCTACCTGCCCGTCGAGAATCCGGGGTTCGGTATCGAGCAGGTCCAGAATGCGGTTGGTCGATGCCATAGCGCGTTGGTACAGGTCAAACGTTTGACCAAGGCGCGTCAGTGGCCACAACAAGCGCTGGGTCAGGAACACCATGATGCTGTAGGACCCAACCGCCAGGGTGCCGTCCAGAGCCAGGAAACCGCCCGCCAGCAGCGTGGCGGTGAAACCGATGAGGATGACAACGCGGATAAGGGGCGAGACCGCGGAGCTGAGGGTGATCGCCCGGCGATTGGCCTCCTGGTATAGCTTGCTCTCCCGGCTGATCCGCTCAACTTCCCGGTCTTCGGCGGTGAAGCTCTTGATGGTGGCGATGCCTGCAAGGTTGTTGGCGAGCTGGGAGTTCACCATGCCTGCCTGGTTGCGAACGGCTGCGTAGCGCGGAGCGATCTGCGTTGGAATCGGACCGATCCCCAGAGGATGAACGGAACCGGGACGAACGACATCCACGCCACCGATGGAGCAAGTCCGAAGAACATCGCTCCGACGAGCACGACGGTGGTGCCGACCTGGAGGATGTCGTTGGCGCGGGCGTCGAGGAACCGCTCCAACTGGTTGACGTCGTCGTTGAGGACGGCCATCAGGCCGCCGGTGGAGCGATCCTCGTAGTAGGCGAGTTCCAGGCTCTGGACATGCCGGTAGGCATCGATGCGGAGTTCATGTTCGATGCTCTGGGCGAGGTTTCGCCAGAAGATGGAGTGCAGATACTCGA
>CAVRPP010000007.1:0-237881 GCA_963723165.1 uncultured Actinomycetota bacterium | reverse complement strand
CAGAACGCGAAGAGGTCACCACGTGCCGAATTTGCGCCAACGTTCTGGCGCGCCGCCCCGCGCTCGTCAGAAGCATCAACTACTTGGAGCCCGGCAGTCGATTCACCCACGCTCCAGCAACTGAAGCCGTGGAATCGATTGACCCGTTATCCGCTACCACTACTTCCCAGACACCTGCATAATCCTGAGCAGCGAGGGCGCTCAATTGCGATTCCAAGTGCTCGGCGGTGTTCAGAGCAGGTATGACGACCGAAACCAGGCGCAGCTTGCGCCTTTCCTTGGATCGCAGCCCACCGATGGAATCGGGGGCCTTCCCGGCAATGACCCTGACTTGCCCGTCTGGGTCAGCATCTGATCTCTCTGCCGCTTCTGACATCGCTTCGATGCTCCATCCCATGCTGGTTTCGCCAGTGCAGGGTACCCTCACACGCAAAGACAAGGCAGGACCAACACCTTATCCCAAGGGTCGAGACGCCTTCTAACCTCTGCCGGCCCACCAAGGGCTATGAATGACACGTCCGCACGGACAAGGGCGTTGAGTTACAACGGTGGGGTACACGGATGGCGACGAGCAAGAGGCATCGATGACGAATCAGAACAACAGAGGCGACGAATGCACGCTGGTTCTCCTCCCCGGCCTTCCGGTCGCTACTGATTGGGTCAAAGCTTCTGCCTACGCCTCGGATGTAGTTGCCGTCCGTATCAATCAAGATCGAATCAAGACAGCGGCCCCCGCAAGGAACGAGGACGATCTTCGAATCTCGACTACTCGATTACGGCCCGGGCGGTTCTTCTGGCGGGCAAACGGCCGACTGGCCGGTCGATCGCTCGTGGACCTAGTGGGACAGACTCGGCGAAGAAGGCAAAAGAGTGGTGCTTGCGCACGGTCATTTCTTTGCAGGATCGGGAGGGCTGCCTTACCTCCTCGCTCAAAGGGGAATCCCGTACGTGGTATCGGAGCATTCCTCAGCCCTCACTGGATTGAACCCAGAACAAGAGATATCGCGAGCAGGACTCAAACTTGCTCGACACGTATTCGAGAAAGCGGCCGCCGTGTTGCCGGTGTCCGAGTTCCTTTCCCAGGAGATCCACCGACGCAGGCTTCCCGGCAAGTTCACCGTCATCCCCAACCCCGTCGACACAAACCTATTCAGCCCGGTTGGGGAACCGGCGAAGTTTCGCATAATCACTGTTGCCCGACTTGCAGGGGTGAAACGTCTGGACCTGCTTCTACGGGCTGTTGCAGAGGTGGCCCGGGTGGCGCCCGCGGTCACTTTGGACATCGTCGGTGACGGCCCTGAGTACTCCCGACTCTTGGGATTGGCAGAGCACCTGGGCCTTTCGAAAACCACGACCTTCCACGGCGTGTCGACCGGAGGGGCATTCCCGCCCTTCTGTCGGGAAGCGCCGTGTTTGCGTTGAGTTCGCACACCGAGAATCTCCCGGTAGCGATGCTGGAGGCCCTCTCATGTGGCCTCCCAGTAATCGGACCTGACGTTGGCGGGATACCGGAGATCGTAAAAACGGCGCGCCCGGTCGGCTTTTCGAGCCAGGCAATGCTGATGACCTAGCTTCGGCGCTCTTGGAGTGGTCTCACCCATCAGACGCCTTGCGCGCGACAGGCACGCGAGGTCGCCGTCGAGCGGTACTCAATACCGTCAGTCGGCACCCGGCTCCGACACGTGTACGACCAAGCCGTTAGGTCGGCCCGTCCCGGCATGATTGGTTGCGACTCGGCCTGTTCACAACAGAAGGATCCCCACGAGGGGGTTAGCGTGGATACGTGAAACCTACATTCTCAGTGATAATCCCGACTTGCGATCGACCCCAGCTCCTCGCGGAGGCAGTTGATTCCGTTCTGAGTCAGACGTGGGAAGACTTCGAGTGCCTCATAGTCGACGATGGCGGCCGCTTGCCCGCCCAGACACCTCCGGACGATCGGGTGAAGACCATCAGACGAAGAATTCGCGGGGGCCCCGCAGCGGCCCGCAACGCCGGAATAGGAGCGGCCCAGGGTCGATACCTAGCTTTTCTCGATGATGACGACCTCTTCACCCCCGGCCGTTTGGAAGCAGCAGCAGCCGCACTCGACAAAGCCCCAATCTCGATCTGCTGGCAAAAACACTTGGACGGGCCGACTGAGAACGGGCAACGACTGGAGGGAATCGTGCACGACAAAATCCTCGACCGGACGACTCCTCATCTTGGGGCGATCGTGGTGGACGCCGATGAGATGCCCCTACTCAACGAAGAATACTTGGCCTGCGAGGATCTCGAGTGGTGGCTTCGGGCATCAGCAAAGATGCGTGTGACCACCATTCCCTCCGTGGATCTGTTGATTCGTCGGCATAGTGGCCCCCGGCCCGGTTACGGTCTCGACACCAGAATCCAATTCAGCAAGCGGCTCCTTGATGAACACTCCGAGTATTTCGCTTCGCATCGTCGAGCACGAGCATTCCGCTGGTACCGAATTGGCATCATGTTGAACAAAAGCGGCGACAAGCGCGGAGCGTCCAAGGCATTCGGGCAATCCGCAATCGCTCGCCCGACACCGCGAGCCGTGGTCCGCGCGCTCGGAATGCCGATCCCCACGATCGGCCGACGAATGTGAGCCGTAACCATCGCAAACAGGTCCCTGCCCACAGAACGTAACACCACCCCGCGGTTGCGACGCAGGTGCATGATCCCGAGGCGGGTTAGCGCCCATGGACGAGGACCCGTCCAGCACAGGCCCGCCCCCAAAACAAACTACGCTCCCCGACAGTGTCCGAGGTACCCAAGACCCCCATGGAGGACCACACCAGCATGTCGATGGAAGCCCGAGCTCCGAACCCTCATCTACACCCGGTGGAAGAGAGGGTATTGGTGGTGGGCGTGGGAACGGGGAGAAGTGGCTCCAAGTCCCTCGCAAGGTTGCTAAACGCACAACCCGATACCGAGATCACCCACGAACTTGGCTACCCCAAAGCGGGGCCCCTGCCGTGGGACGCGCACGATGCCGACATCCATTCGATTCTGAATCGATTATTCGAGCGACCCGGTGTCCGAATAGGAGATGTCAGCTCCTCCTGGCTGCCACACCTCCAGACGGTGTTCAGTTATTCAGAGGCCAGAGTCCGCGTCGTCGCCTTGCAGCGGCCTCGAGCAGAGGTAGTCGAAAGCTTCCTGCGAAAAACGGGCACGAAGAACCATTGGCGGGTTCATGACGTTTCTTCTTGGCACCCTGATCCCATCTGGGACCCTGTATTCCCGAATCTCAATCAATCACTTTCCAAGGAAGAAGCCATCGGCGCCTATTGGGACGAGTACCACGAATGCCTAGCAAAGCTGCAAAGCGAGCGCCCTGACGCGATTCGGATCTGGCCCATGGAACTTGCCCTGGGTTCGAGCGAAGGTAGGAACGAAATCCTCGAATTCGTCGGCATCCCGCCCCCCAATCGAGTCGAAGTTGAGGTGCACCACAACCAATCGAAGTTCTGGTGGACAGCGTCAACAATGAGTTGGCCGAGGAGGCTCGCAGGGAAGACTGCCAAACTCTCCCTTCGGATGTACCGGGGTCTCCCGAGGCTCTTCCGCAGGAGCGGGTGATGCGTGCTCTGCGCTCAGCTCTTACGTTGCACGAATGGTGTCGGCGGGCCGACGTGCCGGAAGGTCAACCGTTCGAATTGAGCACGTTCTTGCGCTAGGAGGACGAGGCCATGGCCCTGAAGCGCTCGTTGTCACGCTCCAGTTCGGCGAACGTGCCGATGCCAGCAATACGGCCGTCTTCGATGAAGACAACCCGATCGCTCTTTCTCACAGTTGAAAGCCTGTGCGCAATCAGGATGATCGTGTGTGATCCGCGAAGACTTTCGATCGATTCCATGAGCTTGGCCTCGGTCTCCGTGTCGAGAGCAGAGGTGCCTTCATCAAAGATCAACACCGCTGGCCTCCGGTAGAGAGCCCGAGCGATAGCGATCCTTTGTCGCTGACCCCCGGAGATACGGACACCGCGCTCACCAACTACGGTTTCCAATCCTTCAGGCAAAGACTCCACGAATTCCTTCAGTTGGGCCAGGCCAACCGCCTCGTGGAGCGTGTCGTCGTCGATCTGGCCGTCCGGAATACCCAGTGCGATATTCCGCTGGAGGGTGTCGTCCACAAGAAAGACCACCTGGGGTACGACACCCAGGTTCTGATGCCACGCCCGTGCATGTTCACGCAGGTCGAGACCGTCGATTGTCACCCGGCCCGACGTTGGTTCCAGCAGTCCAGTGATGAGGTCAACCAGAGTTGTCTTTCCTCCACCGGTGGGACCACAGATGCCGATTTGCTCTCCGGACCGAATGGTGAGGCTGATTTGGGTCAGCGCGGCGCGGTCCGTCCCTTCATAGCTGAACTCCACGTCTTCGAGCGTCACGATGTCCTCGAAAGGCAAGGGATCCGGTTGGGCGACAAACACTGGGAGGGCCTCCACAGCCATCAGGTCCGTATGCAGGTCGTCAAGTGGCGCCGTGGCGAATTTGATGTCGTTCAGCCCGCCGATAATTCGCTGCAGCGAGGGTTGCAGACGAAGGCCTACGTACGCGAACAAGCCCAGGACAGGTAACGCACCTTCAGCTCCATCTCCAGCGAGGACCGTGATACCGAAGAAGAGAAGGATGAAACCGATGAGAGCCGACTCGATGATCGTTGATGGCAGCTGGCTCATCGTGGCACGCAAATAACTGGCGTGCGCGAGGCGGAGGCGACTCTTCCCATACTGGCGAGCAAAGTATCTCTCGCGACCGAGGATCTTGATGTCACGAATGCCGTGCAGTGATTGCTGCAGCCACGTCAGGGTCTCCCGCTGCATCCGATGCGCCGTGAGTCCGAGCCGTTTCATCCTCGGCTGAACCACCAATAGCACCATAAGAGCTGCGCCACCGACTACAAGGACGGCAATGCCGGTCGCAACTGGTGCGATAGCAAGGAGGACCGCCAACATACCAAAGGTAAGGAAGCCTGCCGCCGTCACGTTGATGAGGGGGACGAACACCTGTCCTACAAGCTGCTGGACAGCCTGATGGGCATTGCGGATCAGCTCCGCAGAGTTTCGCCTGAGGTGCACCGGATAAGGCCAGCGCAGGTAACCCTCGACGAGTCTATTTGACAATCGAGCGCCGGCATTCTCAGCCACTCGCTTCTGCGCATACACGCTGCCGATCTGTACCAACCCGCGCAGAACAAAGAAAAGGGCGATGACCAGGACGGTGCGGAGCAAGAGAGTCCGCTCATCGAGGTCTGAAACGAGAGCGCGGATATCGCCGACGAGAGGCAGGTCGATCTGGCCGCTTGGATCGGCCACCAAGCCGACCAGGACAAAGACCAAGATAGCGCCCAGCATCTCGAAACCGCTGACAACCAGGGCAAGCAGTACGAGCAGTATCCAGCGGCCGCGATGCTCGCGCCCGATCAGGTCCACTGCCTTGTGCAAAGTCTGAATCACCAGACGGCCTCTCTATGTCAGTTGGCTGATGCTCTGATCAGGCCGCTGGTGTGACCCTGAGCGGCAGGAGGAAGGCTACTTCTCCTAGGGACTGCGGCAATGTGAACCGACCCGAAGTTGATTTCGTTAGGTCGAGTGGACGAGATGGACTGCGCTCCTGAGGAGAGGCACGGCGTCGTACTGCAAGGCCGGGAGAGTGTTTCGAAGCGCGTGGTCAAGGCCCCTTTCCCACGCCACCGGCACTCTTTCGCTACGGCCAGTTGCTGTGAAGTAGTCATTGAATTTGAACCCGCTCCCCGTCACCCATCGGTTATGCGAATCCAGGCAGCGGGAATCCCGTACGCCTCCGCGACGATAAGCCCGTGCAGTGAAGATGAAATCACGCTTTCGCATGCTCGGACTGTGTCGACAACTTCCCTCCAAGGCTTCTTCACATCGATTACACGGATTGTCGGATCCTCAATCGAGACAGCTGCTCTATCCATGTAGTGGGGAATCACACCAAGGTCGTATCGCTTCTCGACTCGGTGTTGTGAAAACGAGGAAGCAGGAGCGCCGGATCACCGTAGATCTCAGGCACATCCCCGGCGATGCGATTGCGCGTTAGCGGTCCTCGAACAGCCAGAAATCGTCACGCCAGGGGTGGCACCAATGGCCCGTCGCTGAATCAGACCAGAGCCCCACACGGTATCTGTGGGGCGAGAGCGCTCTGCAAGATGCTCCCAACGGCGAGGATCTTCCCTCTGTAGCGCTTTGGTGACCCACACCGGCCGTGGATCCGGTGACCCACTCAAGAACAGCCGAAGAGAGTTCATCGCCGAAGTTCGGGACTCCGGTGAACCAATAGGCACCGTGTCGTCCACGTGCAATGACCCGGATTGACGAAGCAAGGCGTCCCTTAAGACGGGCACCACCCCGCACTTCAGTAGGCCATCAAATGCCACCAACATCTCCCCTAGTTGAAACCTACCGGCATGAAGCAGGAAATGCTTCCGGACCCTATCGACCATTCAAATCAAGGCATATCTCCCGTATCTGCGCTAACCCCCATGGATGACCAGTTCTCCTGAACTGCTTAGATTGTGTCACCCATGCGACTCTACGACCGATACCTTGCACTTTGGGATCGACATCCCACGTCGAGAAAGATCTTCGTAGTCGGCACCGGGCGCTCCGGCACCCACTGGATTGGGCGCGTTCTCGATTCACATCCGGCTATTTCCGCCACGATAGAGAAGCCTCGAATCTTCAGCCGTGTTGTCGACCTGGCCACGCACCTGCCGGCGAATCCAAGAAAGCTTTCCGGACTTGTACAGCGTTACCGCTGGGAACACTCCAAGGTCGCTCCACTCAACTACGTCGACAAGAGCCACCCGAACATCTGGCTTGTTGAGGACCTGGCACGAGCTTTTCCGAATGCGCTATTCGTCGGGATTCGTCGCAACCCATATGCAACCGTGAGCAGCATGCTGCAGCACAGCGGGGTTCGGCGATGGTGTGAGGAGTGGCAGAAACTGCCACTCCCGAACCAGTTCCTTGGAATTGAAGAAGGTCAATCCGATTGGTATGCCTCGTTGCCTTTGCCCTCCCGGTGCGCGGTGCGGTGGGTATCCCACTCACGACGGTTGGATGCTCTGAAAGCTGCGTTTCCTGATTCTCTACAGGTCGTCGAATATGAGGATCTGTTCCACGACACCGCCCAGATTCTGACGAATCTGCAGACCTTCCTGAATCTCGCCGAGCCGTTCCCGCTTCCTCCAATCAGAACAGAGTCGATGACGAAATGGGAGACGAACCTCACGGCTGAAGATATCGGCGCAATCGAACAGATCACCGGCATACCTGCCCCAGAGGTCAGATAGCAGGTTCCTGGCAACCCATGTCAGACATCGGAGTCCGTTCGTAGCGTATCCCAGCGACTCCTGCCGGAAGGGCGGCTAAGGCTAGGTAACCTCCTACGGCACTCCAACGATCGACTCGCAGGGGACAGCTGAGCCTGTGGTAGCCGGAGCGGTGTCAGTCCCGCCGCCCCCAATGCACGTATCGAAGTCGGCGCCAAACGCATCGTCCCAAGTCCCGTACAGCGTGTCGTTGCCGGCATCGCCTCGGAGGACATCGTTGCCGTTCGGTCCTCTCGAAGGATGGTCGCCGACCAGGACGTCGTTGCCGGGTCCGCCACGGATGTCGTCGTTCCCGGGTCCGCCGTTGATTCCGTCGTTGCCCTGATTGCCGTTGACCACGTCGTCGCCGTTGTCGGCGTTGATCGAATCGTTGCCAGTGCCTCCGAAGATGGTGTCGTTGCCGCCCCGGTCATCGACGGTGTCGTCGCCGGCGTTGCCGCGGATGGTGTCCGATCCCGGTCCGCCCACGATGAAGTCGTTCCCGTTGCCGCCTCGCAGGTCGGTGACATCGGTCGCCGAGCCACCGTTGCCGGGTTCGTTCGCCCAGATGCTGTCCTCGCCGGCGTTGCCGTACAGCGACGTCGCTGCCGCCCCGGCCGCAGATGAGATCGTTGCCGCCCCGGCCTTTGATGATGTCGGCGCCGGTGGTGCCGATCAGCACGTCGTCGCCGGCGGTTCCGATCAGGGTGCCGGGTGCGTCGAGCCAGGCGGTGGCCACCTTGCCTTTGCAGGAAGGGGCCGTGGCCGTCTGAGCCGCAGCCGAGACCGTCACCGAGACTCATCACCATCAAGCCGACTCACCGCCAGAATCCGCATGTTGCCGCGAGACATTCCTCACCCCCTGGTTTCCGCATGTCCGCTCGGCCTCATCCTACGCGGTGAGTTCAACCGGCAAATGCAAGGAGTACCGGTTTTTCGGGCAGGAAGTTACCCGCGGTGACGACCGGATTTGGTTGAGGGGGCCGCAGCCGCCATGACAACGACGGCCACAACCAGAGCGGCGACGGCGATCCCGCCCGCCAGGATCGAATCGGACTGGAGGCCGGCCACCCGGGCGGTGACGGCCACCGCGATGAGTTGAGCCAATCCGGCCAGAACGGCACCGCTCGGGTTCGGCGGGAGACGATCGAGGAGCGTCGCCGAGCGGCGCGAAAACCAGCGGGCGATCGGTTCGGCCAGGAGCAGGCCCAGAGAAGCCGCCGCGCCGATGATGGCGGTCTCCCGGCCCCGGCCACCCCAGGCGATCACCCACGCCAGGACCCCGATGGCCGGGTAGGCGCCCCAGGCGCCCAGCGAGGAGCTCGAGCCTTGGGCCAGGCCAGCAGCACCAGCGGGATCGCGACCCCGAACAGCACCAGGATCTCCTCGGTGTCGGGCAGAGTCGTGTACGCGGCGGCGATCGTGAGGGCCAGCAGGACCGGTCCGAACCCGGCTTTGGCGTGCTGGCGATCGAAGGCGGCAGCCAGCGGGGCGCCGATCACGATCGTGGCGAAGAGCAGCCAAACGAGCCAGCCCTCAACGGGTAGGTCGGCCTTCTGGGTGATCCACCAGGCACCGGGGATCGCCAGGAGGGCGGGGAGGAGCGGCGCCTTGCGAGCCCAGGGAAACAGCAGATCCGGCCCCGGCCAGCATGGCGGCACCCTGCCACAGAGGGTCGGGTAGCTCGCGGGCGGTTGGCATGGCCAGATACGCCGCCCCCACCAGCAGGGCACCGACGAGCGGGGCCGGGGTCTTACGCCAACGGCGCCAGATCAGTGAAAGGATCAACCCGGCGACAAGGGCGGCGCCACCCCACAGGAGGCCCTGGAGGAACTCGTCGGTCGTGAAAGGCTCGAAAAAGCTGCTCATCGGGAGATTCGCGGTGTCACGGAGTGATTATTGCCGGTTTCGGAGCTCCGCGGAGATCGTCCGGACGGCGGACAAATACGCCAGGTGCCGTATGGACCCGGGGATACCGCGCCTAGTACTCTAAGACAGGGCATTGACTGCTGAGAGGGTTGCGCGTGCAACGAGACACCCAAAACGGTTTGACGCGGCGTGAGGCGCTGAAGCGCGGCGCCGTGATCGCCGGTGGCCTGGCGTGGGCAACCCCGCTGGTGCAAGCCGTGGGGATGAGGCCGGCGTTTGCGGCCACGACGAGCCCGTTGTGTCGCGTTATCGACTTCGAAGCAGGCCCAAACAGTGGGACCTTGTTCAAGGGCAACAAGATTGGCAACCTGACCGATGAGTTGCAGCCATGGGCCGATTGGGGAGTGACCATGACCAGCATTGCCCCGGCCAATCACCCGCTCATGATCTTCGATAGCGCAAACCCCACCGGCGGAGACCCGGACCTCCAGACTCCGGGCACCGGAACCGGAAACACGGAACCACAGCGCAACGTACTGATCATCTCCGAGGACGGAGACAGCTCCGACCCCGACGACGACGCGGGCGGCGGCACTATGGTGATCACCTTCAATGTGCCCGTGCAGATCACGACGTTGGGACTGCTGGACATCGAGTCGACCTCAACCAACGTCAAGGCATTCGATGCTGAAACCGGCGGGACACTCCTCACAACCGTCAACGCCCAGGATCTTGCCGACAACAGCTTCCAGGTCATCGATGTCTCGACCAGCGGTGTCCGGCGGCTGGAAGTCCAGTTCGCCGGAAGCGGCGCTCTCACCGACTTCGAATTCTGCACAACGGTGTAGCGAACCCCTGTCCAAAGGCAAATAATGGCGCCTGATTCCTGGAGTGCCCCTCCGACCTCGCCTAGCTCGGCCAACTAGCTCCCCTCTCCGCCGAGGGAGGACGTGGGGTAAGTGCCCTTGAGGATCCCCCTCCGGCGAGGAAGGACCAACTAGTCCCTGCCACTGCCATGCCCCCTCCGACCTCGCTGCGCTCGGCCACCTCCCCCACCTTCGGCGAGGGAGGACGCGTGGGCGATGGGGTCGACCCCCTACCCCCGCCTGTCGGCGGCGGTACCTTCCGCCTTTCAGGGGGACTATCTCAGGAACGCATCGTCCGGAGGGTTGTTAGGGGTGCCATTGGGAGAGGGTGAAGGCGGTGCCGGTGGATTCGTTGACGTACCAGGTTTCGACGGCGGCGTTGTGGTTGAGGACGTCGGCGCGGCCGTTGCCGGTGAAGTCTCCGACTACCTGGGGGTACCAGCCGTTCTTGGTGGCGAAGATGGCCCACCGTTGCAGGGTGAAGCTGGAACCGTTGGAGCGGTTCACCCACCAGGTACCCGACTTCTCGTGATACGAAACCACATCATCCTTGCCGTCACCGGTGAAATCACCGATCAACTGCGGAGCCCAACCGGTCCTGGTCGAGAAGGTCGCCCATTTGCGCAACACAAACGCCGAACCGGTTGAACGGTTGACCCACCAGGTACCCGACTTCTCGTGATACGAAACCACATCGTCCTTGCCGTCACCGGTGAAATCACCGACCAGCTGCGGAGCCCACCCGGTCTTGGTCGAGAACGTCGCCCACTTGCGGAGGCTGAAGCTGGTGCCGGTCGACACATTCACCCACCAGGTACCCGACTTCTGGTGATACGAAACCACATCGTCTTTCCCATCACCGGTGAAATCACCAATCAGCTGCGGCGACCACCCGGTCTTGGTCGAGAACGTCGCCCACTTGCGCAGGGTGAAACTCGGAGCCCGTCGACACATTCACCCACCACGTCCCCGACGCCTGGTGATACGACACCACATCATCCTTGCCATCACCCGTGAAATCACCGACCAGCTGCGGCGACCACCCGGTCTTGGTTGAGAAGGTCGCCCATTTCTCCATGGCGAAGCTCGTACCGGTCGAGCGGTGCACCCACCAGGTGCCGGAGGCCTGGTGGTAGGACACGATGTCGTCTTTGCCGTCGCCGGTGAAATCGCCCACCATCTGGGGAGCCCAACCGGTGCGGGAATCGAGCGTCGCCCAGCGTTCGGGGGTGAACTCGGATCCGGTGGAGTGGTTCACCCACCAGACGCCGTGCTCCTCGTTGTAGACGGCGAAGTCGTCGTTGCCGTCGCCGTCGAAGTCGCCGACCAGTTCCGCCGTCCATTTCGCCGGGTCGCCCTGGGGGACGGCGCCGGTGCGGGCCAGACCGTACCCTTCGACGTTGTTGGGCAAGCTCCCGTACCCGAGGGACGAAGAGCGGCCGGTCAAGGCCTGTTTCACCTGTGAGGGTGAGGCGCCCGGGTCGGCATCGAGATAGAGAGCGGCCATACCGGCCACGTGCGGCGATGCCGACGAGGTGCCCCCGAAGCCGAAGGGGGCGTAGGCGTTGGTCGAAACATCGGTGGGGGCGATCAGGTCGGGTTTGGTGTACCCGTCGACGGTCGGGCCGCGGCTGCTGTACTCGACCACGGTGAAGGGGTCCATCCACGACGAGGCCCCCACAGAGATAGCCGCAGGCGCGTCACCCGGGGTGAGGATGCTGCCCGACGGTTTCAGATACCACAGGTCGAAATAGTCTCCGTTGACGAACACGTCGTAGTAGGTGGCGGCACCCGAGAACTTGGTCACCGAGTAGCCGTACTCGGCGGACTGGAACAGGTACGGGTTGAACCAGATCACCGACTCGATCGGCGGTTCTCCCAGACCCTGGGCGGCGCTGGAACAGTCGATCAGGTTCGGGGTGAATGCGACCATCTCGTAGAAGCACAGATCTAGGTCGGTGGAAGCGTTCACCCAGCTGAGATCGATCGAAAAGGAACCCTGCGGCGGCACCATGAACGTGTTGATCTCGTCGGTGCCGGAGATCTCGGCCCAGGTGTCCGCATCGGTATCGACGAAGTTGCCGCCCCAATGACCGTCTGCCGAGTTGCCGGCGGCGTTGACCCACACGATCCCGCCGGCCACCGCCCGCTGCACGGCCTCCCGGGCCACCGACTGGGGCCCGAACGGGCCGACCGACGTCCCCAGCGACATGTTGACCACATCGATGCCCTCGGCGAGGAGATAATCCACCACCGGGTCCAGATCCTCGACCAAATTCACGGCCACCAGATAGAAGACCGCCCCGGGCGCCACGTCGTAGACAATCTCGGCGACACCGGTCCCGTGTACCGAACCCGACTCCATCGCCCCGCCGGGCTGAAAACTCTTGACCGTCACGGTGGCCGGGAGTTCGGAGCCGAGCAGCGCCTGGTAGCCGTCGAAACTGCTGTCGACGATGGCCACCTTGACTTCCCGACCGCCCAACCCGGCCGCCTGCCACTCGGGGACGTCGATGACCTCGCCGCCCTCGGAAACCACGCTCAGTTCTTGCAGAACCGGCACCCGCTCAACCGTTGCCCCCGGAGACGCGGCCAGCACATCACGAAGGTCGTCGGCGCCGGCGGTCACCACCTCACCGTCCAGTGCCCGGGCGGTCCGCCAGGCGAGCAACTCCCGGGGGTTGAGATCGGTCCTGGGGGCCGGGACGTCAAGGCGGGCGGTCACCTCGGCGCCGGGTGCCACCACTCCCAGAGCGTCCCCCGGCCGGGCCCGGCTGGCGGGACGGTCGGAGGCCTCGAGGGTGCGGGAGGGGGCTTCTGGAGACTCCTGAGCGGCGCTCGGTGTGGGAGGAGCAGCCAACAGGGCTGCGAGCAAGGGCGAAGGTGGAAAGAAAGGCCAGAGAGCGCGAGGTCATCGAAAGGTCTCCCAGCGGTCGCAGGTCTCAGGCATGTTCACCTGACTCATCGGCGAAAGCCCCGAGAAACCTGAAGCGTCGAAAGAGAACCTGGTCACGGGGCAAGTATGGCCTATGCGGCGGGGTGTCGGGCCGGGGATCCTCGCAAAACAAGAGGCCCCCTCCGCTTCTCGCTGCCCCCTCCGCTTCTCGCGGCCCCCTCCGCTGCCCCCTCCGCTTCTCGCCTCCGGCGAGAAGCACCTCCCCCGGCCCAGCCGGGAGAGGACGAAGGTCTTGCCTCTCCCGCTGGCGGGAGAGGCGCGGAGCTGCCGAAGGCGGCGGAGCGGAGAGGGTGGACTACCTATGGTTGCCCACCCTCCCCCTAGCCCCCTCCCGCCAGCGGGAGGGGAGAAGGTTTAGACGAAGAGTTGGACGTCGGCTTCGGCGGCGAAGTCGAGGAAGGCGGCGGCGCCGGCGATTTGGCAGCCGGAGATGAGGTCGCCTTCTTTGACGTCCATGACGCCCATGGTGGTGGCGCAGGCGAAGAAGGTGACGTCGAGGCCCTGGGCCATCTCGATGAACTCGGGGACGTCGGGCATCTTCGAGTCGCGCATCCACTTCTTCATCACTTTGGTGGCGGCGGCGGTGGCCCCGGGCAGGGCACCGAGCAGGTTGGGGATCTGGATGGGTCCGGACGGGTTGGCCAGCGACGCCATCTTCAGCTTCTCGAGCCGCTCCCGATGGAGGATGTCGAGCCCGTAGAACGTGAAGTAGATGCCCACCTCCCAGCCGAGGCTGGCGGCGGTGGTGGCCAGGATGAGCGGCGGGTAGGCCTGATCGAGGGTCCCCTTGGAGGCGACCAGCGCCAGGCGCTTGCGGCGGGGCGGCGCCTCGGCGACCGGTTCGATGGTTTCGATCGGTTGGGCGGTCATGTGGTGGTGCCCTTCTCGATCCAGAACACCTGGGTGTCGCCCCGGTTGTCGGTCTGGAGCAGCGTGTCGCCCCGCTGGCGGGCCATCGCCGGGATGTCCTCGAGCGAGCCGGGATCGGTGCAGGTCAGCTCCAGCACCTGGCCGGGTTCCAGCTTCTTGAGGGCAAGGGCAGCCTTGTAGACGGGGAGGGGGCACAGCACCCCGCTCGTGTCGAGGGTGGCGGTCACGTTGATCTGGGTCGTCATGGTGTTGCTCCTATACCGTGGGTAGTCCGTCTTCGCCGAGTAGCTCCGCGAAGTAGCTGGTGTATTTGAGGCCCGAATCCGGGGAGACGCCGACCGCGATCTCATCGGGGGCGAGGCCGTATCCGAGGGCGGCATGCACGATGGCTCCGGTGGACGGGCCGACCATCAGGCCTTCCTCCCGCCACAGGCGCTTGGTCACGTCGTATGCGGGTTGGTCGTCGACCCGCACCACGTCGTCGATCACCGACCGGTCCAGATTGCCGGGCTCCTTGGCCTCCCCGAACGACTTGAGACCGGGCAGCCGGTGGCCTTTTTGCGGTTCGATCGCGACGATCTTGATGGTGGGGTCCTGCTCCTTGAGGTAGCGGCCCACCCCGGTCAGGGTGCCGCAGGTCCCGAACCCGGCGAAGAAGGCCCGGACCCGCCCTTCGGTCTGGCGCCAGATCTCGGGGCCGGTGGTCTCGTAGTGGGCCAGCACGTTGTCGGGGTTCTCGTACTGGTTTGGCATCACATACCTGGTTCCGTTCTCGCTGGCGGCCAGGGAACGGGCCAGGGCGATGGCCCCGTCTTTGGGATGATCGACCGGGCACATGTCGTCGGGGGTCTCCCACACCTCGGCGCCCAGCATGCGCAGCACCACCTTCTTCTCTTCGGGGACCCCGTCGGGGATGGTGACCGTCAGCCGGGTGCCCTGGAGAGCGGCCAGTGCCGCCAGGGCGATGGCGGTGTTGCCGGAAGAGGCCTCGACCAGTTCCCGGCCGTTCAGCTCACCGCGCCGCTCGAGGCCGTCGAGCAGGTATTTGGCGGCCCGGTCTTTGATCGACCCGAACGGGTTGAGCCACTCCAGCTTCAGATAGAGCGAGAGATCGGCGGCCACCCGGTTGACCCGCACCAGCGGGGTGGGATGGTCGAGGTCGGGCAGCAACTCGCGGATGTCGTCGTAACGCTGCGCGGTTCGGTCGGTGGTGAGTTGTGGTGGTGCTTCGAGTCTGCTGATCATCGGTACTTCCTGACATAAGAAAAACCCGCTTCCGGTAGAGGTGCCGGTGCGGGTCCGTTGAGAACCTGGTTGTCAGCGAATGCCTAGACGCCAACCTCCCCGCACGACACCGTCGTACAACAGCAAGTGCAGGTGGTGGTCGGGTAGGTCTTCATGTGGGGAGTGATTGTAGGTGTGATTGTGAAGTAATCAAGGGTTCGTTTTGCGGATAGCCCCCACCTTGAGCTACCAATAGTCCTGCACTGTGCGTGCAATCTTCCCTACTGAGTGTCATGGAACGTCATATCACTTCCCTATCACGGCGAATCGGCTGGATCGTTTTGGCGGTCTCGGCCTGGACCGCCTATGTGTGGATCAACCGAATCGTCAACCTCGACGCAGCCGATGCGGCATCGGCGGTGGTGTGGGCCCGGATCGGGATCTCGCTGGCGTTCGCGGCGATGCTCGTGTGGATCGGGTTGGCGTGCCTCCTGCAGAGACTGTCGGTGCCCCGGTTCGCCGGATACGTGCTCCTCTTGTTCGGAGTGTGGATGGCGATCTCCTGGCTACCCGAAACCATTCAACGTCTGGCCGCTACCGACGAGACCCTCGCCTTTCGGGTGGTGCACATCGGACTTGGCGTTCGTCTCGCTCGGTTTGGGAACCGTCGCCGCCAACCTGGGCCGCAAACTGATCCGCGGCCTCATCCCCGACGCCGCCGCTCACAGCGCCCACAGCGCTTAGGCGGATTATTCCCGGCTCTGGCGGGCCGGGCGGACGGCCGTTCCGATGACCAGACCGGCCGACAACAACACCAGGTTCTTCACCACGAACTCGCCTTCCGTGGTCAACAACAAGGGGTTGCCGTCCACGAAAGCCACATCCGGCTGAACAACGAATACCAGGAAGGTCCCCAGCATCTGCAGGAAGAACAGGGCCAGGACCGACCGCAGCGCCACCCCGAACAGAAGGCCAAGACCCACGGCCACTTCGACCACGCCCAGGGCCGGCACCACCCAGTCGGGATCGAACCAGTAGACCGTGTTGGCAACCAGTTCGGTGACCGGAGTCACATCGAAGATCTTGAGCGCACCGAACCAGATGAACACAAGCGCAACCGAAACTCGCAGCGCCGGCTGACTCCACCTGGCGAGAAACGCCGTGACCCTTTGATCAATTCGTTCCAATGTCGCGTACATAAGAGAAGGTGTATCGCGATCCCGGGCCTATATGGGCAGGTTTCCTTGGCGACGGTCTGGAAAACGAGGCTATCTCCTCCGACCTCGGCCCCCTCCAATCACGCTCCGCGAGGCCACCTCCCCCAGCAGAGCCGGAAATGCAAAGCTGCCCCCTCCGACCTCGCTCCGCCAGGCCACCTCCCCCAGCAGAGCCGGAAATGCAAAGCTGCCCCCTCCGACCTCGCTCCGCCAGGCCACCTCCCCCGGCAGAGCCGGGGGAGGACGTATGTAGGGCGAGAGAAACTTGTGGAAGGGGCTCCTCAATACGTCCTCCCCCACTTCATGTGGGGGAGGTGGGTCGGCTCGGAGAGCCGAGCCGGAGGGGGCAGGGCATACCCCTAGCAATCGACCCGTCCCGTTGATATCAGTGACGGATGGCCAAACGGACGCATCGGCAACTGGCGCTACGCCCGCACCATGCGCAAGAACCCGACCTGGGGGGAGCTTCGCCTATGGCAAGCCCTGCGACGGGACGGTTTGGGTGTGAGGTTCCGACGCCAGGAACCGATCGGCCCCTACATCGCGGACTTCGCTTGCAAACGGCACCGGCTGATTGTGGAGGTGGACGGGATCACGCACGGCTTCGGGAATCATGCCTATGCCCTGCGACGCGACCAATGGCTCCACAAACAGGGTTGGCTAGTCCTGCACTTCAATGACGATGAGGTGAACAAGCACCTCGATGATGTCCTCACGACTATTCGCGCTGCACTGGCTAGGGATCCTTGAAACTGCCCCCTCCGCTTCTCGCCTACCGGCGAGAACCACCTCCCCCGGCAGAGCCGGAAATGCAAAGCAGCCCCCTCCGACCTCGCTCCGCGAGGCCACCTCCCCCGGCAGAGCCGGAAATGCAAAGCTGCCCCCTCCGACCTCGCTGCGCGAGGCCACCTCCCCCGGCAGAGCCGGGGGAGGACGCGGGTAGGGCGAGAGAACCTTGTGGAAGAGGCTCCTTGATACGTCCTCCCCCACTTCATGTGGGGGAGGTGGCTCGGCTCTTCCGAGCCGAGCCGGAGGGGGCAGAGCCGAGCCGGAGGGGGCAGAGCCGGAGGGGGTCGCCCCGCTCTTAGGAGGTGTCGGGCTGGTAGGTGCCGATGCTCCAGAGGTGGCCGTCGCTGTCTTTGACGGTGAATTCGCGGGAGCCGTAGTCCATGTCCTGGAGCGGGATGACGACCTCGGCGCCGTGCTCGACGGCCTGGCCGTGCAGACCATCGACGTCGTCCGCCACCAGGTACGTTAAGGCGGGACCGGCCGCCGAGAGATCACCAGACCCGACGGGACCGAGCATGATCCGGTTGCCCCGGAACGTCATCTGAGCGTGATCGATCTCTTCGTTGTCATCGCGGTGTTCCATCTCGAGGATGAACCCGAGCGCCCGCTCCAGCCAGTAGATGGCTGCCTCCGGATCCCGGTAGCGAAGCGTCGGATAGACCGTCTGCGTCACGATGACCTCCCTTCTCTCGCCACCCTACGAGAGCGTGGCAAGTAAGCGAGGCGAAAGTCGCGCTTTTTGGTGCTGCCCCCACCGACCTCGCTGCGCCAGGCCACCTACCCCACCTTTGGCGGAAAACGAGGAGGCCCCCTCCGACCTCGCTGCGCCAGGCCACCTACCCCGCCTTTGGCGGAAAACGAGGAGGCCCCCTCCGACCTCGCTGCACGAGGCCACCTCCCCCGCCTTTGGCGGGGGAGGACGTTTGGCTAACCGATGGCGGTGTCTACCCAGATCATGGCGAAGAGGACCGCCAGGTAGATGGTGGAGTAGCGGAACAGCGCCATCGACCGTTCCGGGCTGCGGATCAGGCGGGCGGCTTCGACGACGAACAGGACCCCGAGGATCAGAGCGGCGATCGGGTAGAGGGACCCGGTCGGGGCGATCGGCCACAAGAGGAGGCTGACGGCGGTCAGCAGGAGCGAGTAGGCAAGGATGTGCCAGGTGGTGCGCTGCTCGCCGATCACCACCGGAAGCATGGGCACACCGGCGCTAGCGTAATCGTCCTTGTAGCGCATGGCCAGAGCCCAGAAATGCGGGGGCGTCCAGCAGAACACGATCCCGAACAGGAGCCAGGCGGCCGGGTCCAAACCGCCCGTAACCGCAGCCCACCCGACCAACACCGGCGCAGCGCCGGCCGCACCGCCGATGACGATGTTCTGAGGAGTGGTGCGCTTCAGGCCAATTGTGTAGACAAAGACGTAGAAGAGGAGCGCGGCGGTGGCCAAGGCTCCGGCCAGCAGGTTGGCGAACAGCCACAACCAGACAAACCCGATCACGCCGAGAGCAACCCCGAACCAGAGGGCATGGGATGGGTCGATGGCGTCCCTGGGCAAGGGTCGGCGGGAGGTGCGGCGCATGACCACATCGATGTCCCGGTCGAAGTAGTTGTTGATGGCGTTGGCGCCTCCGGCCGACAGGGTCCCGCCGATGAGCGTCGCTATGACGAGCCAGGTGCCCGGCCAGCCCCCTTCGGCCAGCACCATCGAAGGAACCGTCGTGATCAGCAGCAGCTCAATGATGCGGGGTTTGGTGAGCGCCACGTACGCGCCGAGCCCCGCCCACCCGCTAGGTGGGGGGGCGTTCGGATCGGTGATCTTTACCTCGATCGGGAGTTCATCAGCCACGGCCCCGTAGGTTAACGCCGCCTGGAGAGACGCAAACCCCGGATGCGGACAGCCCCCTCCGCTTCTCGCCTCCGGCGAGAACCACCTCCCCCGGCACAGCCGGGAGAGGACGCATGGGTCCAGTCAAACTCAACAGAAGGAGGCCCCACTTCCCTACGTCCTCCCCCGCCGAAGGTGGGGGAGGTGGCCGAGCGCAGCGAGGACGGAGGGGGCAAACCCCCTCACGCCGGTTCAGCATCGCTGTAGGTGCAGAACGCCTGGTTCTATCGACTCTCTGAGAGGGAAAGGCAAACCCGTTCGATTTCGTCTCCCGAAGGACCGAGAAGGAAACAATTCACGATGTTGATCGAGGTCGAGATGTCGTCGCCGTACCAGATGAAGGTCTTGAAAGGGACCCCGTCGGCTGATTCGAACTCGTTGCTCGACGCAACGAAATCGCCGGACTGCTCGGCGGTCCAGTCTGTGTAGAAGTCGACAAGGTTGTCGAACTCATCGATGTTATAGAAGACAGTGACGACGAATTCGTTGTCCAGTTCCAGCACTGAGGTAACCGATCCACCCGGAGGCACCTCAATGGATAGACCGTCGGGAATCTCGAGGTCTGATCCCACATCAACCGAGCCTTCGTCGGTCTCGATGCTCACATTGCCGCTGTCTTCGTCGATATCGACCTCGGTGTCATCAGCTCCGGCGTTGCCGCATGCAGCCAAGACGAGGACGACGACGCCCATCAGCGCGGTTCTCGGTCGAGAATGACGTTTCAATTCTGCCCCTTTCACAAAGCCACTTGCCCGGAACCTATCAGGCCTCCCAGGAGGCTGCCCGGACGACTGACTTCAGGACAGCCCATGACCCATTAGGACTCCCTGCCCCTCAAGCCCCCCTACCCCCGCCTTCGGCGGCGGTGCTTTCCCCCCAGAGGAGGGGGGACTATCCCGGGAAAGCGATGCGGTGTCGCACAGCAGGCCACCGACGTCTTCTTGCCTCTCCCGCCGGCGGGAGAGGCGCGGCGCCGCCGTCAGGCGGTGATGCGGAGAGGGTGGGAAGCCTGGCAACGTGCACAAGATTCCCCCTCCCGCCTGCGGGAGGGGGAAATGAGAAGAGCCCCGCTCATGCGGGGCTCTTCTGGTTGGTTTGGTTGGTTTAGGCGTCGGCCGCGACGACCGTCAGGTCGCCTTCCATGCCGCCGTTGAAGTGGCCTTCAATGGCGCAGATGATCTGGTAGGTGCCTTCCGCCGGAGCGGTGAAGGTGAAGGTAGCCGTGTCCCCGGGTGCGACTTCCTCTTCCCAGAAGACGAACTCGGAGAGCAATTCTTCTTCAGTCTCGGGCAGCTCACCTTCGTCGCTGATCGTCACGCCGGGATTCAGCAAGACCCACTCGTGGTCGATGGTGCCCGAGTTGGTCAGCGTGATGGTGATCTCTTCGCCGGCCGGGATCTCCCAGGACTCCGGATCGAACATGAACTCTTTCATGTCCACCTCGATCTCCGTTGAGGCTCCGCCACCTGAACAGGCAGCCAGCGCCACGGCCAAGACGACCATGAGCAAAGCCAAGTATTTCGTTGATTTCATGTATTTCTCCCTCTGATCTCTTCCCGCCGATTCGTACCGGCTTGTGCACCATATACGAATGATGACGACAGATGTCGGGAAAACCGACAGTTGTTCTGCAAGGAGATAACTTACCCATTGCGGGGTGCAAAGCATTGTCGCACCGAAGGTGTCGACATCGGCATTCGGGTAGCGCCGCTTCAAGAGCAAACCAAAAGATTGTTTGAATCCGACGCGCTGTCACCTTATGATGCGACACCCCTCGGGAGGTATCGGGAGCGTTTGACGTCACGTTCGACGCGGCTGCACTTGAGGGAGACGGCAGCGACTCGAGCGAGAGGACCGAAAGCATCAGACGCACGCGGGTTTCCAGGTGGTGGCGGTATGGCCCGCTAGCCGGTCTGATGCTTCTGCTCAGTGCGTGCATCGAGGACGCCCCGCTTGACTCTCTGAATCCGGCCGGACCCATCGCCGAAAAGATCGACGGCCTCTGGTGGCTGACATTCTGGATCGCCGCGGTCATCTTCGTGCTCGTCCAGGGGGCGATCCTCGTCATCGCCTTTGTGTTTCGCGACAAAGAAGGCCGCAAGGAACCAAAGCAGATCCACGGCAACAACAAGCTCGAAGTGTTGTGGACCGCCATTCCGGCGCTCATCCTGGCCGGTATCGCCGTCCCCACCGTTCAGACCCTTTTCGAACTAACCGATCGTCCCGACAATGCACTCACGATCGAAGTCATCGGCCACCAGTGGTGGTTTGAGTACGTCTACCCCGACCAGGGGATCAACACCGCCAATACCCTGGTCATCCCGGCCGGGCAACCGGTCGAGCTGATCATGACCTCCGAGGACGTCCTTCATAACTTCTGGGTGCCGCAACTGGCAGGAAAGCGGTACCTGGTGCCCGGGCAGGAAACCTACCTCAACCTGGAAGCGGACGAGCCCGGCGAATATCGGGGGCAATGCGCCGAGTTCTGCGGGCTCAGCCATGCCCTCATGCGGGCCGAGGTAGTCGCTCTCGAAGAGGCCGACTTCGAGCAGTGGGTAACCGATCAGCAACAGCCTGCCGTTGAACCCGCCGACGACTCGCCCGCTCACGAAGGCCAGGAGGTATACCTCAACGTGGGTTGCACCCGTTGCCACGTGATCGAAGGTGTCTGGGAAGACGTGGCCCGCCAGCCGCCGGCCCCCGACCTGACCCATGTCGCCAGTCGCAGCATGTTTGCCGGCGCTGCCTTTGAATTCAACGAGGCCAACTTGCGCAAGTGGCTGGCCAACCCGTCCTCCATGAAGGACGGATCCTTGATGCCCAACCTCAGCCTCAACGACGAAGAGATCACCGCCCTGATTGCCTATCTGGAGACACTTAAGTGACGACCACTGCTTCCCGGTCAACCATCTTCCGGCGCCCGACCGCCACCAAAGGGTTCTGGAGCTGGATAACGACCGTCGACCACAAGAAGATCGGCGTCATGTACGGCTACACGGCCTTTGCCTTCCTGCTGATCGGCGGGCTCGAAGCGCTGCTGCTGCGTCTCCAGCTGGCAGGACCCGAAGGCCAGTTCCTCTCCCAGGCCGAGTACAACGCCATGTTCACCATGCACGGCACCACGATGGTCTTCCTGGTCATCATGCCGATGAGCGCCGCGTTCATGAACTACCTGCTGCCGCTGATGATCGGCGCCCGCGACGTGGCCTTCCCACGGCTCAACGCCCTCAGCTACTGGATCTTCCTCTTCGGCGGGCTGTTCCTCTACTCAACGTTCATCTTCGGCACCACGGGCGCTCCGGCCGGCGGGTTCCTGGCCGAAGAGGTGAGCCGCCTTGGGTCGGCGCCCAACGCCGGCTGGTTCGGGTATGCCCCGAACACGGAGCCGCAATTCTCGGTCGGGACGGTTTTGGATTACTGGGCGATCGGCCTGCAGATACTGGGGTTGGCATCCCTGCTGTCGTCGATCAACCTGATCACCACGATCTTCAACCTGCGCGCCAAAGGTATGCGCCTGTTGCGGATGCCGGTGTTCGTGTGGATGTCGCTGGTGGTCAACTTCCTGCTGGCGTTCTCGCTGCCGATCATCGCCGTGGCGCTGTGGATGATCACCTTCGATCGCCAGTTCGGATCGCAGTTCTTCCAGGCGGCCAACGGCGGCGACCCGATCCTCTGGCAGCATCTGTTCTGGTTGTTCGGCCATCCCGAGGTCTACATCCTGATTCTGCCGGCGATGGGCATCGTTTCCGAAGTGCTGCCGGTGTTCTCCCGCAAACCGCTGTTCGGTTATGCGGCGGTGGTTTTCGCCGGCGGCGCCATCGGTTTCCTCGGGTTCGGGGTGTGGGCCCACCACATGTTCTCTTCGGGGATCTCAACGGTGGCTCAGGCCGCCTTCGGTCTCTCGACGATGACGATCGCCATCCCCACCGGTATCAAGATCTTCAACTGGCTGGGCACCATGTGGATGGGTCGATTACGTTTCACCACCCCGATGCTGTTCTCCATCGGCTTCGTCGCGATGTTCACCATCGGCGGGTTGTCGGGTGTAACCCACTCGGTGGTTCCGGCCGACTGGCAGCAGACCGACACCTACTACATCGTCGCTCACTTCCACTACGTGCTGTTCGGCGGCGCCATCTTCGGGATCTTCTCGGGCCTGTACTACTGGTTCCCCAAACTGACCGGACGCATGTACTCGGAACGGCTCGGCAAATGGCATTTCTGGCTGATGTTCCTGGGTTTCAACCTGACCTTCGCCCCCATGCACTGGCTGGGATTGCAGGGCATGGTGCGCAGGACCTGGCAGTACGCCGCCGACACCAACCTGGGTCCCTGGAACATGGTCGTCACCATCGGGGCGTTCATCATCGCAGTGTCGATTCTCATCTTCATGTGGAACTGGGTGGTCTCCAAGCGGCGCGGCGCCGAGGCCGGTATGGATCCCTGGGACGCCCGCACCCTCGAGTGGACTATCCCCTCGCCGCCCCCCGAGTACAACTTCGCAGAGATCCCCACGGTCACCGCCCTCGACGATTTCTGGCACAAGAAGTACTCCGAGGACGAAGAGGAACGTCCCGTGCGACGCGAGAACGCAGACGTCCTCGTCGAGGAATTGGAGCACAAGGGTCGCAACCCCGACAAGCCCATACACCTGCCGGCCCCGTCGTACTTCCCGATCGCAGTTGGCATGTCGCTGCCCGTCGTCGGCTACGGCATCATCTACCACGGTGAGGTATGGGGTGTCGCCCTGCTGGCCGTCGGCGTACTGGCCACGATCACGTCATTCATCGGTTGGGCACAGGAGCCCGCCGACGAACCGGGCGAGGAAGAACCACCGGGGGAGGAGCACTGATGGCCGACATCGCTCACGACCTTGGTCACCACTCCGAGCACGAAAGCCTCGGCATCGACAACCGCAAGCTGGCGATGTGGGTGTTCCTCGCTTCCGAATTCATGTTCTTCGGGGCGCTCATCTCTACCTACCTGCTGTTCAAGGGCAAGGAAGGGATGGCGGGACCGCTCCCCCGCGAGCTGTACGACATACCGTTCACCTCGGTCAGTTCGTTCGTGCTGCTGATGAGTTCGCTGACCATGGTGCTCGCCCACAATGCTCTGGCCCGCAAAGACCAATCGGCCACCCGATCCTGGCTGCTGGCCACGGCCCTGCTGGGCATGGTGTTCATCGCCGGACAGTACTTCGAGTTCGCAACGTTCATTCACGAAGGCATGACGATGCGCACCAACGCCGCCGCCTCCAGTTTCTACCTGCTGACCGGATTCCACGGGACCCACGTTTTGATCGGCATCATCATGCTGCTCTCGCTCTTCGGGATATCGCGCCGCCAGGGCAGCCTGTCCGAAGGCAAGGGACTCAACCTGGAACTGGTCGGGCTCTACTGGCACTTCGTCGACATCATCTGGATCGTGATCTTCACGGTCGTCTACCTGATTCCCTAGGGAGCTGCAGTGAGCGAAACAGCACAACCCGAAGCGCATCACCATCCCACCCCACGCCAGTACGTGCAGATCGCACTGCTGCTGGCCGTGCTGACCGCCGTCGAAGTGGGCCTGTACTACACCGAACCGACGTTCGGGAAGCTGGTGACCCCGGCTCTACTGATCCTGGCCGCCATCAAGTTCGGCCTCGTGGTCGGCTACTACATGCACCTCAAATACGAGAAACGCGTGTTGACCGGCTTCTTCGGTGCCGGATTCATCCTGGCGGGCTTGATCTACGCCGTGGTGCTGATTTCCTTCCTCGTTCTGCCGCGCTTCGGATAGGACGGTCGCGGTGCAACCGGCGCCCAATCTCTCACTCACCGAGGTAGCCCCGTTCAACTGGCACCCCGACGTGCTCATCCTGGTGGCCGCCTTGACGGTCGGGTACCTGTACGCGGTGCGCCGCATCGGTCCTTACAAGGTTCCGGCCGGCACCCCGGCCGTGACTTCGAAACAGATGACCTGGTTCTTCGGGGGGATCGTCGCGTTGTTGGTGGCTGCCTGGTGGCCGATCCACGACCTGGCGGAAGAATCGATGTTCACGTTCCACATGATCGAACATCTGCTCATCGGTCTGGTCGTCCCACCGATGCTGCTGCTGGGCACCCCCCGCTGGCTGGCCGAGATGGCCGTCGAGAACCCCCGGGTCCTGCGAGTGGTGCAGAGGCTCAGCCGCCCTGTACCTGCCTTCTTCTTCTACAGCCTGATCCTGGTCGGTATCCATTGGCCGACCATCAACGAGTTGATGGTCAACTCCGACATCGCCCACTTCTTGATCCACGCGGTGTTCTTCACCTCGGCGATGTTCATGTGGATGCCGGTGCTGAGCCCGCTCCCCGCCGTTCCCCGCATCAGTCCTCCCGCTCAGGCGTTCTACCTGTTCCTGCACTCGATCATCCCGACGGTGCCGGCTTCATTCCTCACCTTCGGAACCAAACCGATCTACAAGATCTACGAGACCTTCCCCAAGTTGTGGGGCTTCGACACGATCACCGACCAGACCGTGGCCGGGCTCATCATGAAGCTGGTCGCCGGGTTGTACCTGTGGGCCATCATCACCGTGATCTGGTTCCGCTGGTACAACCAAGAGCAACGCTGGGAAGCGATGGAAAAGGAACTAAGGAGTTCCTAGTTCCCGGTCGTCAGTTCTCAGTCGTCAGTTCTCAGTCGTCAGTTCTTGTCCATTTTCGGTCAGGCGCAGGTTCCACCCTCCCCCCAACCCCCTCCCGCCGGCAGGAGGGGGAGAAGAAACGTCCTGCCTCGCCCCCTTCTTGCCTCGCCCGCTGGCGGGAGAGGCGCGAAGCCGCCCGGAGGCGGCGGAGCGGAGAGGGTGGTAGCGGAGCGACAGAGTGGAAGCGAGCCCGGTTCTACAGGAACTGTTGGAGCCAGGCGCGGGCTTTGTCTTCGTTCGAGAAGACCTTGGTCGGAATCTGCGGGCGATCGACGGTGGCCAGGGCTCCGGCCGTTGCCTTGGCAGGGGCCGAACGAGCGATGATCGCCCTGGCCGAGGCGTGGTCGGAATGGGTGACAACCTGTCTCGAATCACGGTCCAGCCATTCGAGTCCTGCGGCGTCGATCAGCATCGGCGAAGGTCCGTCCGGGGTGAGTTTTGCCTTCATCATGTCGATGAGATCGGCCGCCGACTGAACAGGATTGTCACCCGGCGGAGGATTGTGCTTCTCGATCAGGACATAGACGATGCCGGATTCCTCGCGGCGGGCCCTACCCATCGGCAGTGTCACCCACTCGCCGTCGCCCATGTTGTCATCCCACTTCTGACTGACCGCACTTCCAACCTATCAGGATGGCACTCCTCTAAACGTCGGAAGGCCCATGTTTGTTTCGTCCATCCTCTCTCACGATCCGCGATACGATCGCTCTCATGGGAGATCGCCCGATCGAGTTCTTCGAGTCCCTGGCGGAACGACGGATCCGCCAAGCAGCCGAACGAGGCGAGTTCGACGACCTTCCCGGCGCCGGCAAACCGCTACCCGGTCTCACCGGTACCTACGATCCGAACTGGTGGGTGAAAGAGTGGATTCGCCGGACCAGCCTCGAGGAAACCCTCGCCGAGTTCCGCAGCACCATCCGATCAGAACTGCCGAAGCTGAAAGCGTTTCCCGATTCGCTGGAGACGGCTCAGCGCCTGGCTGAACTAAACAAGATGATCGAGGCTCTCAACCACGAACTCCCCGCCGGGCAACGGCTCAAACCGATAAGAATCTGATCCCTCGTCGGTTCGAAGTCTTTGCCGTCTGTTATCCCTGGCCTGGTGTCACCGCAACCTTCCATGGCGGACGATGTGTTCAACAAGAAGCCAACAGGGAGGTCAATCATGATCAAGCGCATCTCGATAATCAGCACCGCGGTGCTGGCCACACTCCTCATCGCCGGGCTGGCGTCGGCAACCCCCGACGACTCATCCTCGTCGACGTCCTCGACGACTTCGACAACCCAGGTGAGCACCGCGGCCGGGTCGCAGACGGCGACGGGGAACGAGACGTACGAGGCCGGAGCTGCCGGACAGGTGACCGTCGACCAGTCGGGAGCCTCCCTGTCGATCAGCAACGTTGCGGCCAACGCCGACTGGACCCCTGAGGTCGAGATGGCCTCCGGTCGGGAAGTCGAGGTCAAGTTCGTCAACGGCGCCGAGCGGATCGACTTCCAAGCCGAACTCGAAGACGGCATCGTGAAGACCAGAGTCAGGACCAGGACCCTCGACAGTTCAACCGACGACAGCTCAGACGATGACAACCAGGCACTGACGGCTCCAACGACAGCGGCGCTGCAGTTCAATGCCGGAGAAGCGGGCACCGTGCAGATCCGCGCAGCGAACGGCTCACTCGAATTGGTCAGTGCCACCCCCCACGCCGGCTGGACGGTGGCTGACATTGAGATCGAGGGCACCCGCGAAATCAATGTCGAGTTCCACAACGGCACCACCGAGATCGAATTCAAGGCCGAACTTGAAGACGGCATGGTGAAAACCCGTGTCCGCACCGAGATGAATGACGACTCGAGCAACGGCAGTTCCGGCGATGCCGACGACCCGGACGACAACTCTCGAAAGAGCGATTCCGGCGACGACCGTTCTGATCACTCGGACGATCGCGACGACGACAGCCTCGACGACTGAAGCCGGCGCTGGGCGGCATGAGACCCCGGCTCGGGGCCGGGGTCTCATCGCGCCAAGAAATCATGTGACCGATCACAGGTGCCTCGCGTCAGACGGGGTGAAGAAAGGAGAATTCAATGTCAGCATTTGCGAACGAGGCCGGTTGGGATCGGATCGGGCGGGTTGTTCTGGGAGCCGTGCTCCTGTTCCTGGGTTGGGGCGAGGTGGTTTCGGGTGGTCTCGGCACCTTCCTCAAGTTCTTTGGGTTCGTCCCGCTGATCACCGGAGCGGCCGGTTGGTGTCCGATTTACGCCGCCTTGGGTTTCCGCACCAACCGCCAGACCGTCGGCGTCTAGCTGATGAACGAAACCCGTACCATCATCGACGTTTGGGCTCCGTGGTGCCGGCCGTGCCGGGCCATGGAGCCCATGGTCGACGGGGCAGCATCTCATTTTGTGGGCGGGGTAGTTGTCGAAAAGGTCAACGCGGATGAGCAATCGGACCGCGTGCGGGAGCTGAAGGTGCGGGCCATTCCCACGTTGATCGCCCTGCACGGCGAGCGGGAGATAGCCCGACTGACCGGAGCCCAGTCACAAGAAGCAATCACCGGTCTTTTCGCCGTCTGTGCGGGCGACCTAGAGCGTGCTCCTCGACGGCTCTCGAGAACCGATGGGATGATCCGCATCACCGCGGCGGTCGCCCTTGTAGTGGTCGGGCTGATGACCGGCCCTGCCGTTCCGCTGCTCGCAGCCGGCGCCATCATCGGCGTCACCGTTGTTCCTCGCCCAACCCGGTGGCGAGGGCGCGCATGAACCGTCCTACACCTTCACCCGTACCGGTTTCCATGACCGGGCCGACAACAATGGAACAAGACCGCTCACGGACCATCACGGCCCTATTCGATGAACTCGCCGATGGTGTTTACACCCTGGCCGTGCGATTGCTGCGCGACCGTCACCTTGCGGAAGACGTCGTTCAAGAGACCTTCCTGGCCGCCTTCCGCAGCCTGGGGTCCTATCGAGGGGACGGCCCGATAGCCGCCTGGATCTACCGCATCGGCTACCGCAAATCTATCGAGGCGCACCGTCGACGACGCGATGAGCCCGAGGATCCGGCCGTCATGGCGAGGTCGGCGGCACGGCTGGCACCCAGCGCCGAGCAGGAGGTGTTTCGGGGCGAGCTCATCGCCACCCTCGACCGGGCGATCGACGGCCTGTCGCAACCGCTGCGAGCCGTGTTCATCCTCCGGGACATTGAAGGACTGAGCACCAGCGAAGCGGCAACCGCCCTGGCGGTGTCCGAATCGGCTGTCAAGATGAGGCTGCTGCGTGCCCGCAAAGAACTGCGCAAGAGCCTTCAGGAGTACCTATGACCATTTCGTGTGATCAACTCGACTCGCTCCTGCCCGGAGTATTCGGCGGAGATCTCTCCGTCGAAGACGAAGCGGCGGCTGCCGAGCACCTCGCCACCTGCAACCATTGCCGGGTGACCGTCTCCGATCTCGAACAGATAGGTGACATGGGTCGACGGCACGGCAGGGTCGAACTGCCGCCCGAAGCCAGACTGAGGATCCGGGCGCTACTCGACGGCTCCTAGACCAGCATCAGCCGGAGCAGCGCCTCGGCTTCGTCGGTCGGCGCCTCTTCGGGTCCGAAGTTGAGGACCGCCAGCACGACGAACAGCAGCACGATTCCGATACCGAACGCGGCGAGGATGAACTCACCGGGGGTGATCTTGAGACCGGGCTTGTAGGCGGCAAGGAACGCAAACATCAGGATCCCGGCCGAGGCGACAATCGCCAGAGCCGATGCTGCATCATGGAACTCGATGAGCAGCAACCCGAACGGCACGACCAGGAGGGCAATAGCACCGAGCCCGGCCAGGGGGATCAGGACCGATCCGGCCAGGCGCCGCTTAACGATTTTGGCCTCGGCTTCGAGTTCGGGTGCCTGCACTTCCGGATCACCAAGCAGTTGCACCACGGCGGCCACCACCGCTCCGAGAATCGCGCCCCCCACCAACAACGCAACGAATGCACCCCGAACTGAGAGAACCACTCCGGTTTCGATCGTTTCACCGACCAGGCCGCTGACGAGAGCTGCGGCTACGACACCGAGCACCGCCCCGATGAGGGCACCCATCCACGCCGTTGTTCCTGCCGAGCCTCGCAGGCCCATCTCAGGATGGAACCAGGTCGGAACCCGTCGTGAAGCGGCCGCAATCAGAGAACCGAACAGGGCCGAAGCGATTGCCGTCAGGATGATGAGCCAGGTGAGCGTGACCTCTACACCTGCTCGAATGGGATCCTCTCCGAGGATTGTCGCCCGATCCAGAAGCAGCGGCGACGCCCCCAGGGCCAGCACCACACCCAGAAGCGATCCGACGACGGCGCCGATGCCGGCGGCCAGCCGGACACGTTTTGAGAGCGGGGCGGGTTCGAGCGTCGCCACGGGTTCGAGCACCTGCACGGGGGCAGCCACCTGGACCGGAGCCGGGGCTGCGGCCGGTTCAGGAGTGGGGGCGGCAACGGGTACCGGTTCGGGATCCGGGGCGGATGCAACCTCGGCAACCGGTTCGGCGGCGGGCGCAGCGGCCGCGATCGGAGCACCACCGGTCCACGACTGGAGTACCTCTTCGAGGTTGACGCCCTGTGCCTGGGCGCGCGCTTGCGCGGCTCGACGGATCAGTTCGGCAGGAACTCCCGTGGTTTCGGTAGCAGCGGCGATCAATGCATCGGACATGTGAAGCGCAATCATAGGGGAGCGGCGAGAACCTATCCACGAGCCCGCCACAACACCAAGGTGCCCACCTCCCCCGGCGGAGCCGGGAATGAGGCTGCCCCCTCCGACCTCGCTCCGCTCGGCCACCTCCCCCGGCGGAGCCGGGGGAGGATCGCCAAGTATCGGCTCAGTATGCCTTCATCATCTTGCGACGTCGGGACCGCTCTCGGCCTTTTGGCGGTGGTGAAGCCTCACCACTGTCCAGGAACCAGCCGGCGAAGTCATCCTTGAACATGGCGTAGCGGGCAAAGGCAAGCGGATTGCGTACCCGGGCGACGACGCGGCCGGGGAGCATATCGTTGTCCCAGGTGCCGTAGGTGACGTCCATCAGGTCGCGGACGGGAATGTCGCCGAGTGGGTCATGCGGCGATGAGACCAACTTCAGTGTGCCGTTGCCGCTCATCAGATCGTCACGGGGACGGAAGAGCAAGGCCTCCCTCACCAGCCTCGGTACGAAGTCGAATCCGCGTCCCCCGGGGCTGCGCGAGAACTTGAATAGGAAGGAGACAACCTTCCGACAGGGTCGGCCTTCAAAGTCGCTCACCTCGGGCCCGATCGTGGCGAGCGCCGCCGGTTTCACACGACCGGTCAGTTCAGCTTCGATGTGCAGCACTTGCACCCCCCGACGCACGACCGCGCCAATCGCGTGGTCGCCGCGACGTTCCAAGGAAATCTCCTCGGCGATCTTCTTGGGGTACCCAAACTGCTCCCGGCCCCCGATCAAGGCCATATCGTTGTCCACCGGCATCGCCAGGCAATACCACCCCGGCTCGTCCTTGTAGACGGCCCGCAGGAACAGCGCTCCTTCTGAGTAGGAGATTCCGAAATTCGTCTCCGGGTAGCGAGCGATGAACGCCATCGCAACAGGCTGATCAGGGGCGTCGAGGGGAGCCGGCAGGATGGCTCGTACCACCTCGAGATCGGTGCGGAAGCTCGCCGTCAGCATCTCTGCACCCCGGAATTCGTACACCGGCTCGCTTCGTCTTATCCGCTTCAGCTGGGAGCGATGCAGGGCGTACAACATGGGAGCCTCCTCTCGTACACCAGGATCACTGTCGCGCTCAGAGAAACGATGGGATAGGGGCAACTGGCACCTTCCCAGCGTGGAGCGAGTGTGGCCCCCCTCCGACCTCCCTCCGCTCGGCCACCTCCCCCGGAAGAGCCGGGGGGGGACGGGTCGTTCAGTCGGCGGGTTCTGGCTCGTCCGTGGTCGCCCTGGCGGCCTCCCGGGCCTCGGCGTTGGCACGGGCGCGCTTTTCGGCTCTGCGAAGTGCATAGAGCAGGATCAGCGCCGGGATCCCCACATAGAGCGCTTCATCCCAGCCGCCCTGGTGGGCGAGAATCCAGGGGAAGTCCATCAGCCTGCTGCCAGGATCGTCAAGCCGAGTGCGGTCAATGCCACCATCAAGGCCAGCATCGCATATTGGGACCGGACGGCACGAACCGGTGGGAACTCGGCCAGGGCGCGATCGTGAGCGAGGATCACTCCGGTGACGTGGCCGGTCACGATCGCCAGAACCTGGATGTACCAGACGACCCGGGGAGACATCCAGTAGTTGATCGCCCGGTCGGCGGTGCCGAAGAGATCCCAGCCCTGTCCGAACGGGTCGCTGAGCGTGGAGATCAGCAACTGCCCTTCGAACAGCACCAGGGTGAAGTAGTGGGCAAAGGCGTACGCCAGCGCGATCGGCACCAGCGTGTGGGCAAAGGAGGCGGCCACCCGACCCGGACTTCTCTCGTCGCCGCCCAGCTTGACCGCCGCCCAGGAGGCGGCCCAGTAGGCCGCTCCGATCACCGCCGAGACGGCCAGCATCCCGATGGTTTCCGCAACCACAGTCCCTGAGTTCGACCCGAGCAGGTCACGCCACCATTGCGTGCTCGATAACCCGTCATAGCTGACCGTGCCGATCATCAACACCACGAATACGGTCAAGCCACGCCAGCGCGGCAGCACCGGCAGCGCCCGGATCCATCCGCGTCGCACCAACCTCCCCGAGGCGTCCCGGCCGAACGGGGCAATTGCGCTGATCACCCGGTTGTAGGTGGTGAACGCATCGCCGATCTGCAGTCCGGTCGAGCGGCCCGCCCACGCCATCAAGCTGATCAAGAAGGCGGTGTACACCAATGCGGCGACGGCCACCGTGTTCGGTCGTCCACCGTTCGGTGCTACCAGCTCTAACCAGGTGAACAGGAACAGGGCCACGGCAGCCGGGTAGACGCCGTACCGATCGAGCAGGTCCGGACGCTCTTCGGTCGTGACCACCGCCCCCAGAGTCCGCCACGGGTTCAAGTGTGTGTACAGGTTGCCTACCAGCGCGGCGAGAAACGGCACAACCAGCCAGAAGTCAACCCATACCAGCACCGGCGCCACATTGCGGGAACTGTTCTGGACTCCGAAGATCCCGCCCACCACGACGAGCAGCAACCCGACCAGGCCCACCCCCGCCACGATCCGGCCCGCCCAGCCGATCGACCGGGTGGTTGCCACGGTGGACCATGGACCTCCCTGCAGCCGCGGCTCGGGCCAGAGCACCGCCAGGGCGATGAACGACACGACCAGCACCACCCCGGCCCCGTACAGGAAGAACTCAATCGGGACCGGCAGGTCGGCCCTGCCGCCGATCCCGTGCGCCAGAGCAGGGGCCGGGACGGCCACAACGAGCAAAGCGAGCAGTCCGACCAGTCCGCCTCGTCGGATCACGGAGCCACCTGAAGCTCGCCGATGAGAACGCCGGAGCCTTCCAGTTCGATTTCGAACACACCGGGGATGGTCGCGTCGAACTCGATCGTGCCATCCTGGCCGGGAGCGACATCGGCATGCAGGTCGTAGCCGTGAAGGTGCACCTCGTCGGAGACATCGGAGCTCACCGTCAACCGGACCGCCCCGTCGAGCGGAACATCAAACCGTTCCACACTCTCAACGGTGCCGCCCACCAGGTCGATTTCGATGGCGGTCACAACCGGGCCTGCAGTCGTGGTGGTAGTTGTTGTCGGCGCCTCCGTTGTGGTTGAGGACTGAGAGACATCCGTCAACGGAGGGGTGGTCGTTGTGACCACGGCAGCGGTTGTGCCGATAGACGACGAGGTCGTGGTGCTCTCCGCGGCTCCGGCACACCCTGCGACCACGAGGGCGAGCGCAAGAAGGAGGATCGGTTGTTTTGACATGGCCCGAAAGAGTAACCGGGCCGACGGGATGGCCCCAGACGGAATCCGCCCCGGCCGGGCGATCCGGACCGGAGCCAACCGACAAACGAACGTCTCGCGTCGATCGTCCTAGCCTGAAGCTCATGGTCAAAGCGCTTTGCTACGGCTCGCTGAACCCGGACCTGATCCACCGGGTCCTGCGCCTGCCGGATCCCGGGGATGATCTGTTCTCCGAAAGCTGGGAACTGCTCTACGGCGGCGGTGGCGGCAACGCCGCGGTAGCACTGGCCACCTGGGAGGCCGAAACAACTCTCATCGGACACGCACTGGGATCCGACCCGATGGGCGACTGGTTGCTCGATACCATGGCCCGACCTCACCTCGATCTCAGCCGGATACTCCAGGAACCGGACGTCCGCACGCCGCACTGTGTGGTCATGATCACGCCGGACGGCGACCGCACCATCCTCTCGACCGGGTATCAGGATGCCCGCTGGCAGGAGGTACCGGAGAACGCCTGGCAAGGCGCCGACGTGGTGCTCGTCGACGGATATGCGGATGCGGCCGGGGCCAAGGTGGCCGCCGAGGCGGGGCGGCGGGGCATCCCGGTGGTCGGCCTGGACGCAGGTGATGCCACAGCGGCCCTTTCGTCGCTCGTCGTCTGGTCGCGCCACGAACATCCCGACGAAACCGCCGCTCACGCCCTGGCGGAAGGCGGCCACCCCGTGGTGCTGACGGGCGGATCGGGTGACATCACGATGTGGTGGGGCGATCGGGTCCTACGGACCGCTCCCCCGCCGGTGACCCCGGTCGACGGGACGGCGGCCGGCGATGTTTTTGCGGCAATGTGCGCCTACGGGCTGGCGGCGGAATGGGAACCTGACCGCATTCTGCGGATCGCCGCAACTGCGGGAGCGCTGCTGGCCGGGCAGGGGCGATCCGCCGGAGTCCCAACTCTGGCGGACATCACCGCCGTCGCGACAAGACTGGAGGACACCTGATGCTCGACCTCGACACCGTGGACCGCCTGGAACTGGCGGTGCTCCCGACTCCCGTTCAGTTCTGCCGCAGGTTGACCGAGCACCTGGGTGGCCCCCGGATCTTCGCGAAGCGGGACGATCTCACCGGAGCCGGCGGGGGCGGCAACAAGGTCCGCAAGCTCGAGTACGTCCTGGCGGAGGCACTGGCGGCGAGCGCCGACTCGGTGGTCTCTATCGGCGTGACCCAATCCAATGCGATGCGCCAACTCGCCGGAACCGCCGCTTCGCTCGGCCTCGAATGCCACTGTGCGGTGATCACCGACCGTTTCGGCATCGATTCGCTCGACTACCGGGAGGGCGGCAACTACTTCCTGACCCGTCTATTCGGCGCCACGGTCCACCCCTGCAATGCCTCCGACGATCAGGCAGAGGTAATCGAAGGCATCGCCGCCGGACTGCGATCGGAAGGAAAGCGGCCATTCGTGATCCCGTACGGGATCTCTTCGGTGACCGGAGCACTCGGCTATGTGCGTGCCGCCCGCGAGATCTTCGAACAGATGGAAGCCCCCACTGCGATCATCCATGCCAGCGGCTCGGCCGGAACCCAGGCGGGCACCGTCGCCGGAGCCGCCGCCTACCTCCCTGCCACGCAGATCATCGGAATCGACGTCGATGCTGCGCCCGAACGGGTAGCCGCCGATGTACGGGAGTTGCTCGATCCGTTGACAGATCGCCTGGAACTCGAGCAAACCGACCTGAGTGACAGGGTTGAGGTAGTCGGCGGGTACGCCGGTCCTTCCTACGGTGCCATCACGCCCGGCGTGCTGGAAGCCATCTCACTGTTCGGGAAGCTCGAAGGGTTGATCCTCGACCCGGTTTACTCGGGAAAAGCTGCGGCCGGCTTGATCGGGCTAACCCGCTCAGGTCGTTTCACACCGGACGACACCGTGCTATTTATCCACACCGGCGGCTGGCCGGGCTTGTACGCCTACCGATCCGAGATCGCAGACGGCTTGATCTAGAAGACCTACCCCATCCTCTCCAAGAGAACGTGCTCCCCCGGCGCAGACGGGAGAGCTGCCTGAGCGAAGCGAAGACTGAGGGGCCGGACCACTCGAGAACCCGTCAGTTCCCTGCCTCCTCCGCCTCGGCTCATCCGAGCCGAGGCACCTCCCCCACCTTCGGCGAGGGAGGCCGTCCCAAAACCAACACCCACCGACCGGGAACTACCCCAACGTGCCCCCCGGCGCAGACCAGAGAGCTGCCTGATCGAAGCGAAGACTGAGGTGGCCGGACAGGTCAAAACAGAGAACGTGATCCCGGCCAAACGGCCGTTGCGCGCTGTTCGTCATCCCTGCATCACTCCCGGTGACTAGTCCTCGCCAGGAGCTCAGAGGTGGTGGACGGCCGATTGAGGCTCTAGCCTGCAGCTCCTATGCAAGTTCTTCGATCATTTCTCAAAGCCATCCTTGCCATCATCCTGGTCCTGGTGCTCGTGGCCGGAGCCGGGGTATTCGCTGTCAGCCGTCTGGCATTTCCGCGCACCAACGGAGAAGCGATTCTCGAGAACGCCGGACTCGACGGGCCGGTCGACGTATACCGGGATGAGAACGGCGTTCCGCATATCTACGCCGAGACGACCCACGATCTCTTCGTTGCGCAGGGATACGTGCACGCTCAAGACCGTTTCTGGCAGATGGACTTTCAGCGGGCAGTCGGGCACGGCCGCCTGGCCCAGCTCCTCGGTGAATCGCAGGTAGGCACCGACACCTTCCTCCGCACCCTGGGATGGTCGCGAACTGCCGATGAAGAGTTCGCGGCCATGGCCCCGGAAAACCAGGATGTGCTCACCGCCTACGCCGACGGCGTCAACGCCTACATGGAGGAGCGGGCCAGCATCCGCCTTGGCCTCGAATTTGCGGTACTGAAACTGAGCAACGCCTCCTACAAGCCCCTGCCCTGGGAGCCGGCCGACACGCTGGTGTGGGCCAAGGCGATGGCCTGGGACCTCCGCAGCAACATGGACATCGAAATCGCCAGGGCGGTCATCTCCAACGAGGTGGGTGCCGACCGCGTCGACGACGTGTTCCCCCCGTATCCCGATGACCGGCCGGTTACGGTCCCCGGCAGCGGTGGGCTGAGCGTTGCCGCCGCCACCCAACCAAGCACCGGCGAGGTCGCCAACCTCCTGGCTACGGTCGCCGAACGGGTGGCCGGACTCGATGACCTCCTCGGCATCTCCGGTGCCGATATCGGATCCAACAACTGGGTCATCTCCGGTGCCCTCACAGACACCGGCAGCCCAATCCTGGCCAACGATCCCCACCTGGGTATCCAGATGCCGTCGATCTGGTACGAGAACGGCCTGCACTGCGCCCCCGTCGGTCCCGATTGCGACCTCGAGGTCGCCGGGTTTTCTTTGGTGGGAGTCCCGGCGGTCGTCCTCGGCCACAACGATCGGATCGCCTGGGGCGTGACCAACCTGGCGGCCGATGTCCAGGACCTCTATATCGAGAAGATCAACCCCAATAACCCAGACCAGTACGAGGTCAACGGCCAGTGGATCGACATGGACGTCTACACCGAGACCTTGATCTACGGTGGCAAGAAGACCGACATCCGGGTGCGGGTGACGCGGCACGGTCCGATCATCTCCGACAGCTACGGCGCTCTGGAGGACTTCGACGAAACGGCGGCCGTTGCCCTGCCCGACGACTACGCAATTGCCCTGAAGTGGACGGCCCTCGATCCAACCCGGATGGTGGAAGCCATCGTGGGGATCAACACCGCCGACAACTGGGACGAGTTCCGCCAGGCACTCAGCAAATGGGATGTCCCATCACAGAACTTCATCTACGCGGACGTCGACGGAAACATCGGCTACCAGATGCCGGGCCGGATCCCGATCCGGGCCGACGGTGACGGGCGGCTTCCCGTGCCCGGCTGGACCAACCAGTACGAGTGGACCGGGTTCATTCCGTTTGAAGACCTCCCCAACCGCTACAACCCGCCCGAGGGTTTCATCGTCACGGCCAACAACGCTGTTGTAGATGACTCCTACCCCTACCTGCTGGCCCGCGATTGGGCTTACGGGACCAGGGCGCAACGCATCACCGACCTCATCGAGGAAGCTCCCGGACCGATCAGCGTGGCGATGATCGAAGACATGCAACGCGACAACAGGAACCTCATGGCCGAGGAGATCATCCCCTATCTGACCGCGGTGGAGAGCGCCATCACCGAAGTGAGAGCCGCCCAGGATCTGCTGGCCGGGTGGGGCGCCGACGCCGAACCGTTCCAGCAGGACGCCGACTCGGCCGAAGGCGCTCTCTATGCCTCGGTCTGGCGTCACTTGCTGGCCGCGGCATTCCACGACGACCTTCCGGAGGACTACTGGCCGGTCGGGCGGGACAACTACTTCGAAGCGCTGCGTCCCCTCCTGGCCGACCCGACCAACGAATGGTGGGACAGCCAAGCGACCGGCAACGTCGAAGAACGGGACGCCATCCTCGAGGTGGCAATGCTCCAGGCGTGGAACGAAATGGTCGGGGCTCAGGGCGCTGATCCGGACAACTGGAGATGGGGCGAAATGCACACGGCCACGTTCCGCAACGCCAGCCTGGGGCAATCGGGCGTTGCGCCGATCGAGTGGCTGTTCAACCGGGGCGGGTTCGAGGCCCCGGGTAGCGGCGATCTGGTCAACGCCACAACCTGGAATGCGGCTGAGGGTTACGAGGTGGTCGCGCTTCCTTCGATGCGGATGATCGTCGATCTCGACGATCTCTCCCGTTCGCGGGCCGTGCATACGACCGGCCAGTCCGGGCACGCCTTCCACAAGCACTACATCGACATGGCCGAACTGTGGCTGGTCAACGATACCCAGCCCCTTTACTGGGAACGGCCCGCCGTCGAAGCCAACGCCGAAGGACACCTGCGCTTGATGCCGGGCGGGTGATCACACAAAGGCCCGGGGAACGCATAGGATTCGGGGAGAACCCCAAGAAAGGCTCCCATGAAAAAGCTGCTCATCATCCTGTTGGTCATCGGTATCGGCGTGTTCGCCGCCAAGCAAGCCGGACTCATCAAGATCGACAAAGGTCACGATAACTAACGCTCCAGCGAGGCGAACCCTGGACGCCGGTATCTCCTCGAGGATCTCGCCGGCCTCACCGACGCCGACTACCGAACCGGACGAGGCGTCGAAAGCGGCGTAACCACCCCGGAATGGGTATTCACCACCTCCGCCAACACGAGGCAGAACCTCGCGGCCAGATCCAATCGATCCGAACTGCCCTCAGGACCGAGTAGGCGCGAGACCTCGCCCAACACAAGACACGCCCCCTCCGCTTCTCGCCTACCAGCGAGAACCACCTCCCCCAGCACAGCCGGGGGAGGACACAAGAACACAGAACCCCGGTACAAAAGCCCCTCAAAACGTCCTCCCCCACTTCATATGGGGGAGGTGAATCGGCGCAGCCGAGCCGGAGCGGGCACAACCCACCACCCAACACAAGACCTGCCCCCTCCGCTTCTCGCCTACCAGCGAGAACCACCTCCCCCAGCACAGCCGGGGGAGGGACGCAAGAACACAGAACCCCGGTACAAGGGCCCCTCAAAACGTCCTCCCCCACTTCATTATGGGAGAGGACGGATCGGCGCAGCCGAGCCGGAGGGGGCAGGTCACGCCGCTGGGCTTCCCAGAGGGGGGTGGGACGTCAGGAACGACGCCGGCGCCGGAAGATTGACCGCAGCACCAATAGGGCGATGATGGCCACGACCTCGGACATGACAATGACCCGGGTGGTGTCGGCGGCCGGCACCCAGGTGACCTCGCCACCTTTGATCTGATAGGCGCCGACCGGGCGGGCCACAACACCGTATCCGCCTCCAGCACCGGAACCGGTCTCCTCCCCACCCTCGCCCTCTCCGCCACCACCGCCGCCCATGACCGCGGCGGCAGGGATGAAGGTCACACCGTCCTTCTCATACGGTTCGCCGTACACGCGCCGCACCGTGATCGCGTCACGCCCGGCAGCTATCACTTCATCGAACTTCGACATGGGGATCACTCCTCGCGACTCAGGCAACAGTCACGCTCCCAACAATACGCCCGTGAATCATGGTCGTTGTCGCCTACCGCGAACACGACCGCAAGTCTCACGGTCATCGGCTGGCAGGCCGATCTTCCGCCCGGCGTCTGATCCCGTTGAACATCATCGTGACGTGGTAGAAGTCGACCATGCCCAACGCCGGTTCCGTGAACCGCGCCCAGCGAGGGCTGAGGTCGGCTCTCGCCCGAATCAACAGACGGGTCTGCCCGTCACCGACAGGACGAAGCACAAAGGTCCAGCTGAAGTGTATGTAGTTGCCGCCCGTGACAAGATCGTGTTCCCGCCGCTCTAGTGCCGCCGGGTTAGCCGGGTCGACCTCTTGGCCCCGATACGGATGACGGATCGAGTGGTACACAATGGCTTCGTGCTCTCTCACCTCCGCGACCCGGAAGTATGCGGCGTAGCCGGGACCGTCGGGAATGATGTCTCCAACGCTCAGATCCTGCCACTCAGGGAGGATCACCTCGGAACTCTTGTTTTCGATCCGCCAGACGAAGCGATCGAATCGTTCACTGGTGTACCAACCTCCCCGGCCGTATCCCATTTGCGCGAGCCACGGCCATACCCGGTCCGGCGGAGCGTTGATAGTCGTGGCCCTGGTCCATTCGAGCATGGGGTGAGCAATGAGATCATCACCGGCGAGGGACCCGAAGAACTCGTCGTCCGTCGCCCCCGACCGGCGGGCCAGCCGCCGTACACCGGCAAGGGCTGCAAAAGCCGCCGCCAGCCGGACAGAAGATGAATAGGCCATGAAGGTCCCTCATGCCCGAACCTAGCGCGACGGGATCGGGAGCATGCCGACCGTCTCTCCGATCGCCTCTAGCCGGTGTGGGAGGCCGTATCCCTTGGCGCCAGCTGCTTAGCGCGCCTCGTGCTGAACACGATGGCGGCGACCAACATTGTCACGATGATCGCCAGCGACAGATAGGTGTTCATGTGATACCAGTGCGAAACGGCCATCTTGATGCCGACAAAGATCAAGATGCCACCGAGAGCGTGTGACAGGAAGTGGAACCGTTCTTTGGCATTTGCCAGCAGGAAGTACATGGCCCGCAGACCCAGGATGGCGAAAGCGTTGGAGGCGAACACGAGGTAGGGCTCGTTGGAGACGGCCAGGATGGCGGGGACCGAGTCGACGGCGAAGATGATGTCGGTGATCTCGACGACGAACAGGGCGGATAGCAGAGGGGTGGCTGCTCGCCGCCCGTTGAGTCTGGTGAAGAACTTCTGTCCGTCGAGCTGTTCGGTGACAGGCATGATCTTGCGCAACAACCCGAGGCCCCGGGTGGCTTCTTTGGTTCCCTCATCGGCCCGGTGGCGGATGATCTTGACGCCGGTGTAGACGAGAAACACGCCGAAGACCAGCAGCAGCCACCAGAACCGGCTGATGAGAGCGGTCCCCAGCAGGATGAAGATCGCTCGCAGAGCGAGAGCGCCAAAGATGCCCCAGAACAGCACCCGATGCTGATATTTCAAGGGGATCGCCAGAGTGGCGAACAACATCGACCAAACAAAGACGTTATCGATGCTGAGGGACTTCTCGATCAGATAACCGCTGATGTACTCACCGAAGGCGTCGTAACCGAAGGTGACGGCAATGAAGACCGAGAAGGCGAGCCCGCACGCCACCCACACAAGCGACTCGTGGAGAGCCTCTTTCGGGGAGGGAGCGTGTGCGTCGCGGTGCCGGTACAGGTCGATCGCCAGTAGGGCAACGATCAACACGAGTAATAGGATCCACGCCCAGATGGGGACGTCGAGATCGACGAAATTCGAACGGTCGCCTTCGACTGCGGCCAGAATCAACGGAGCATCCTTTCGACCATCACCAGACGGACAGTCGAAGGTCTCGCTCCCACCCGAACGGGTGGGCCGGGGAACCGGGCAGCAATCTGCCGGAATGACGGTCGATCCCGGGGGCTACTCCCCCTCGACCGCCATATTCTGCCGGAACTCCGAACCCTCCGCAAGACTTATCAGCGTCCGTTGCGAAAAGGTCACCCGGCACAACGGAGCAGCGCTTCGACGGCCCGGTCGATGTCGTCCTCATCGGTCGCCCAGTCAGAAACGGAGATTCGCATCAGGCGCATCCCGTCCCAGGTGGTGCCGCTGAAGAAGGCGGTGCCGTCGGCCTGAATTGCGGCTATCACCCTGTCGTTGAAGGCATCGTGGTCCCCGTCGGGAGAGAGCCACCGGACCAATACCTGATTGAACACCACTTCGTTCATCACCTCGGCCCGGCCGCTTGCTGCCAATTGGTCGGCGAAGCGCCTCGCCAGGGAACACGTTCGGTCCACAATCCCGGCGACTCCGCTCCGGCCCAAGGAGCGCAGCGTGGCGTACACGGCCAGGCCCCGCGCCCGGCGGGAGAACTCCGGATTCCAGTCCATCTGGTCGCGGGCCGCCCCGTCGGACTGAATGAGATATGAGGCATGGATACTCATGGCAGCCCGGTGTGCGGCGGCGTGGCGGGAGATAGCAATCCCCGAGTCGTACGAGACGTTGAGGAGTTTGTGGGCATCGGTCGACCAGGAATCGAGCCGTTGCGAGACCGGCCGTGAGGTTGTTGTGGTCGGCAGAAGCCCGCGCCCAGAGCCCGACCGCCCCGTCCACGTGTACCCAGGTCGGGTTGCCCCGCTCCCGATGGCGGTCGGCGATGTCGGCCACCGCCTCGAACGGGTCGAACGACCCGGTGTTGACGTTGGCGGACTCAACGCACACGATGGTCGGCCCCTCCAGACCGGCCAAAGCCTCCTCCAGCGCTTCGGGTTCGATACGCGATTGATCATCCGAGGGAACCACCACTGCGGTTGAGTCGCCCAAACCGAGGAACCGCAAAGCCCGGGGAACAGTCGAGTGCCACTCGGACTTGACGACCACATTGATCTTGGGACCTCCCTGGAGGCCGTCGGCCTCAACATCCCATCCCGCCTCTCGGAGAACGTGGTGACGAGCGGCGGCCAAACAGGTGAATGTGGCCATCTGACCGCCGGTGACGAACCCGACCCCGGCGTCGCGGGGAAGGTCGAGAAGCTCCAGAACCCAACCGGCTGCGACCTCCTCGGCCACTGCGACTCCGGGAGTGACCGCGTACAAACCGGAGTTCTGATCCCACGTGGAAGCGAGCAGTTCGGCCCCGTACGAAGCCGGATGGAGACCGCCGATGACGAACCCGAAGTAGCGGCCGGAAGCATGAGCGACAACGAACGGTTCGAGATCTTCGGCCAGAGCCGCCACGACGTCCTCGGGGCTGGTGCCCGTCTCGGGAAGAGGTCCGCCGATCAGCGCCCGGATCTCCTCCGGGTCGGCCGGCCGGTACACGGGTCGGTCGGGCAAAGATTGGAGATATCGGACAGCCGGACCAATGGCCGCTTCGATGACCTTCTCCCAATCCGACTGCTGCACGTGCACCCTCCTGCAAAGGTGAAACCCTGAGCCCGGCTCCCGACGCGACACTAATGCCCGGGTCCCTTTAGGAGCTCCCGTCCGCCACCCGGGCGGCAACGGCCACCTTTCGCTACCCGATCGGTTCAGCCTCAATCAAGAAGGAGGCGTCGGCGGCTCGCAGAATGAGGTTCCCCCTGGCGACGAACCAGCGTCCGACCTGCTCGAGGAGGTCGACGAATTCTGCCTCCTGCTCCATGTAGTTGGACTCAGCGCAGGCCCTCTCCGTGATGGTGAGGGCGCCAAAGCGGATGACCTGACCGTCGTTTTCGTCTCGCTGGCCTTCCACGAACTCGTCGTAGGGACCCTCGACCTCGAACATCACGCTGTATTCGTTGCAGCCGGTCGAGCCCGAAACGGTTCCGTCATCATTGAAACGTAACGTGAGTTCGGTGCCCGGCCAGGGGTTCGTCATGCTCCCGACAAGACTGTACGTCACCACGCTCCAATTCGTGCCGGCCAGTTCGGGGACAACAGCGTCCGGTTGGGTGGTGCCTCCGTCCGAATCGGCTGTCGTCGAAGTCGTGGCGATAGCTGTTGTTGTCGTTGTGGTTTCGTCCGCGGCGTCTCCGCCCCCGCACGCAGCCAGGACCAGCGCTGTGACGACGATGAGGCCGACGAGCCAACGAATAGTGAGTGGTTTCCATCGGTTCACCTTCCCCAAGCTACTCAAGGCCGGCCACCCCGTGCTCGGAACAAGCGCGTTGGAGGTGCCGGCGACCGATCAGCCGAGGCCGATGCCTCCGAGCGGTTCGGTTTCCACCCGGCTCTCAACGCCGGCGATGAGGTGTCGCCCTTCTGCGATCGCCGCAACGACGACCGGCAGTTCGAGGGAGGCGGCGTGAGCCTCGGTACTTGCCCAGACCTCCGTCACCCAGAGGGCGTTGGGATCCGAAGCGTCGTTGGCAACGATGTAGCTCGAGCATCCCGCCATGGCATCCATGCCGATCAGGATGGACGCCAGTTCTGCGCGTTTTCCATCGACGGTCACGATCTTGCCAATCAGTCCATACACGTTCCGTCTCCCAGGGTTCTGAGGCACGAGACCGGCCGGTCTCTCCTATGTGATGCGAAGCTTCGGGAGGACACTAGTGATCCCGGCGGCGGCACCCTCCCGCGCCGTGCTGATCGCCTGCCGCCCGGGTACGCTGCTGAGACCGGGCCCGATTATGTAGCTCCGGAATCTCAGTCTGAGGACTCAGCCGGCGCCATCAAGGAAGGAATGCGGAATGCCACTCTTCATGGACCGTCACGACACGCCGGGCGCGACCGCCGAGGACGTTGCCCAGGCACATGCTGCCGATCTGGCAGTGTCGGCCAAACACGGCGTGCAATTCCTCTCCTACTGGTTTGACGGGGAAGATGGGAACGTCTTCTGCTTTGCCAAGGCGTCCGGGCCGGAGGACCTGAGCGCCGTCCATCAGGAATCGCACGGCATGCTCCCCAACGAAATCATCAGCGTTTCCGAGGATGACGTTTTTCGATTCCTGGGCGGCGTCCACGATCCCGTAGACGAGACGGAACTCAAGAACCCGTTCCGGACGGTTCTCTTCACAGACCTGGAAGGCTCAACCTCATTGCTACAAGAAGCCGGCGAGTCCTCGTTCATGGTCCTGCTCACCGAGCACGACCTGATCATCCGGCGGGCGCTGGTGGCGGCGCACGGGCGCGAGGTGAAACACACCGGCGACGGCATCATGGCTTCTTTCGAAGATGTGGACCGTGCGTTGGAGTGCTCGGTGGCAATCCAGGATGGTTTCGAGGCGAGGACCGCAGCCGGAGGAACGCCCGAACTCCGGGTTCGGATCGGTATCGCCGCAGGTGTGCCGGTCCGCCACCACGATGACATCTTCGGATCGTCGGTGAACCTGGCCAGCCGGATCTGTGATGCCTCCGAGGCCGGGCACATTCTGGTATCAGACGTCGTTCGCGATCTCGGCGTCGTCAAGGGTTTTGCCTTTTCCGAAGCCGACGAACGAGACCTGAAAGGGTTCCCGGGTCCCACCCGTGTCTTCGAGCTTCAGAGAACACTCCCCTGACACCCGATAGAACCTACTCGGGGCAGCCCAAAGCATGCAGAGTCCATGAGATCGCGTCCGATTGATGGAGCAGCCTCCGTAGAGTGAGGTTGTCCTCGAAGTGCCCGACAACACGTGGAGGGCCTCCCGTGTCAACGCTCACGGCCGATGCGGCGCTTGCCGGTGCAGCCGGACGCCACTCGCTCTGTTGCCCCGGGTCGTCCATTGAAGACATCGCCACCCAACTCGTCGGCCTTCACAACACCAGCCCGGTCAGCCCTTACCTGTCGCTTCGCGCTCGTCTTCCCGGGTTTACCCGGTCCGATCTCGACGAGTTGATGTGGGGCTCCTGGCGCCTCGCCCGGTTCCGGGCAATGCGAATGACCATGTTCATCTTTCCCGGGGACCTCATCGAGATTGCGGCCGCCGCCACCCGACACCTGGCGGAACCATTGGCCGCCCGGTGGTTGCGGGATTCCAACCTCTCGCAGCGGAGGTTCGACGAGCTTGCTGCGGCCGTCTACGTAGCGCTGGCGGAGGGGCCGCTCACCGTGCGAGCCCTGCGCGACGCACTCGACCTGCCGGTGTCGATCAACCTGTCGGGGATTGTCGGCCGGATGTGTGACGGTAGGGCAACTGGTCGGAGGAGCTCCTCCCCGGAGCTGGCGATCGAGCGTTCGCGAGTACCACCGCTGGGAGGATGTCCTTGGGGGCGTGGATCTCGACCGTTGGGGGGAGGAAGCCGCCATCCAGGAACTGGTGTTTCAATACATCTCCGGATACGGCCCGGTCACGGTTGCCGACATTTCCTGGTGGACGGGGTTCACCAAAGCGCGTTCCCAAGCAGCCCTGGCAGCTCTCCGTGACCGGATCGAGGAGGTAGCGGTCGAAGGCTGGCCGGGACCACTGTTCCGCCTGAGAGGTAGCGATCCGGCACATGAACAGGAGGGATCTGTGAGGGCACTTCCGCTGCTCGATCCTTACGTCCAGGGATACCGTGACAGGGTCCGGTTTCTGGAGCCTGAGCTTCACGATTTCGTCTACGACGGGGGCGGCAACTCCGCTGCCACACTCGTGCATCGGGGCAGGATCATTGGAGTCTGGCAATACTCGGACGATCCTGTGGAATCTGTCCGCTACCACTTCTTCAATGCGGTTACCGCAGGCATCCGCCGGGCAGCGGAGAGCGAGTTGGCCGCAGCAGGAGCGCTCCACTTCGATCATCACATCGACGTTGTCGAAATTGCAGCCATGCGGCCGCTCCGTGCGGACGGCGGCAGAAGCGCCTCACACCCACTGGATGCACGCCTGCATCGAGCCTCGCGGCGCCAACGGACCGCGACCGACTAGCAGGTGCCATACGAGGCGCGCCATCGGGCGCTTGTCGGGCGGTTTGAGGGCGATGGCGGCCGGGACGCCCTTACCCGCTAGCGTGCCGTGATGGGCGTTTTGCTAGCAGGCCTGGCGGCGGCGTTTGCGGGAACCGGTGATTTCCTCGGAGGTTTTGCGAGTCGTCGGGCCAATGCCTGGGCGGTGGGGACGTGGAATCACGTGGCCGGAGCGGTCACCGTGCTGGCTATCGCGCCGTTCCTCGACGGCAGCCTGAGCGGAGAGCTGATCTTGTGGGGATCGCTGGCCGGCGTCGGCGGCGCCATCGGTGTTATGGGCCTGTATACCGGTTTCGCTCGCAGCGACATCGCCGTGGTCTCCCCGATTGCCGCAGTGGGAGCCGCCACCTGGCCGGTGGTCTGGAGCGTGTTCTTCGGTGACTTTCCGACCGGCCTCGTCGTGGCGGGGATCGTCATCGGGATCGTTGCCATCTGGCTGGTGAGCGGGGGCAGCAGTCGGGTCCTGGCCGGAGACCGCCACGGGCTTCGGTTCGGCCTGATCGCCGGCCTCGGCTTCGGAGCCCAGCTCATCTTCTTCAGCTTCACGTCCGATGGGTCGAGTATCTGGGCGCTGCTCCCGGCCCGAGTCGCCGGAGGAGTGTTGATCGCATCCATCGGTCTTCGCCTCGGCAAGAACCTACTGCTCCCCCGCGACGCCGTGACACCCGGGATCGCTGCCGGGACATTGACGGCGATCGGAAACGGCTTCTTCATCATCGCCGCCGGGCTCGAATCGCTGGCGGTGGCCACCGTCGTAGCTGCCATGTTCCCTGCGGCCAGCGTTCTGCTGGCCCGACTCGTTTTCAAAGAGATTCTCACCCCACGGCGACTCGCCGGCCTGGCGCTGGCGCTGGTTGCCGTAGCCCTCGTCTCGGTAGGTTGATGCGCGGCGAGGTCGGGGCGCCCACGGGAGAGGCACCGCCCGGTGCGGGCCTCCCCATGGATCGGCGTCTTACATGGACATCGCTTCGTAGATCCGGACGCTGTCGATGATCGGGCAGCCAACCAGCAGTTTCTCTGCGTCGTCCATGCTGTCTGCGCTGACGATCGAATATCCGGTGATGGGGCTTGCGTCGGACAGGTCCGTACTCGCACCGGCCGTGACTTCCCTGCCTGGTCCCAACGGATTGCCGCCGTCCACCAGGTTCTCGCCGATCGACGCGAACCAGGCCGTCCAGGCGTCCATGGTCTCCCTGGTCGGCTCCCCCGGCCATGCTCCGTAGTACAGGAATACGAACTTCTTCATAGGTCCCCTCCTTCTGGGGTATTGGTGCCCAGGTGCCGGGCATAGTTCTCCAGGGTCTCTGCCTCGTTGCCCCAGTAGGGGTTGAACTGCCCTATCCATTCCTGCAGGCTGCGTAGCGGGGCCCGGTTGAGTGCGAGGAAGTTGGTCCGCCCGATCTTCTTCCGGATGACCATGCCTGCCCTCTCGAGTACCGCTACGTGCTTGTGAATGGCGGGCAAGGAAAGGCCCCGCATACCGGCCAACCGACTGATGGAGTGCGGCTGCAAGCTCAACGCACCGATGATCTCTCGTCGGTGTTCATTGGCGAGGGCCTCGAAGACCCGATTCCGATCGTCCATCTCAGTCACAATAGTTAACCTCTTGGTTAACTATATCGAGAGGGTTGCCGCCCGTCAATCGGCGCTCGGAGTACCAGCGGTGATTCAGTACGAAGACCCCGGCTCGGCTCGCAGCTTCTCGTGCCATAGTTCGAGAAGCGTCTGCAAGTCTCCGCTGACGTCTTCAGCGGGACGATCGGACTGGTCGAGCAAGTCCAGAACGTCGAAGGTGAAGCCATCTTGGCCGTCGGCATCCCAGTCGCTCTGCATCTGCCTATTGGGATGGCTGTTCAGTGTGAGCTGCGCCCGGATGCGGTTGAGCATCGCCGGTGCATCAGGACTGGCCCCGAGCACAGTCCGACCGCTCGGCCGATGCACGACCCGATATATGCCGGCAGGACGCGGCGTTTCTTTGTATCGACGCACGAGGTCCTTGCGATCCATGCGACCCTTCTCCCGGTCGGGTGGTGACGGATGGTTGCACACTTGGGAGAGTGCGAGCAAGCATCCCCGATCCCGGTGCCGGGATCATGCTGAGCCCCTGCCGAGCGGCGCCGATTCCTGAGCTCCGTGCAGGGATGAAGTCTCCGCGCACAAAAGCAAAAATGGCGGGCCGGTTTGCCGGCATCCGGATCCCTGCGTACGCTCCGCTACCAGGCTCTAAGCTGCCTCAAGAGCAGAAGGAGACGTAGTGGCTTTGCCCAATTTCTTATTGATCGGCGCACCGAAAGCGGGTTCGACGTCTTTGTTTCAATACATACGCCAGCATCCGGGGATCTTCACGAGCAGCAAAAGGAGCCCGCGTACTTCTGGTCTGGCAAGGTCTACAAGGAAGGCAAAGCGCAAACTCTGGAGAGTTACCAGGCGCTCTTCGAAGGGTCAGATGGCTATCTCGCAGTCGGCGAAGGTTCCCCCGGCTACCTCGCCGATGAGCATGCTCCGGATGAGATTCACAAACTCATTCCCCATGTGCGCCTGATCGCCATCCTGAGAGACCCATGTGCCAGGGCGTTCTCGGGGTTCACTTTCCAAGGAATGAGAGAAGGAAGAGCCAGAGGAGCATTTCCTCGACGCTATCGCCGCAGACGCGGAGCGACCCGCAGACCGGCGCCACAACTACGTCGATAACGGCCTCTATTACAAGCATTTGTCCCGGTATCTGACCATCTTTCCACCTGAGCAGCTCAAGGTCGTATTCACCGAGGATCTCAGGGCCAAACCGAAGGAAGTGCTGAGCGAGGTCTTCACATTCCTCGGGGTCGATCCTGAGGTGGATATCGACACGGACGTCCAGTTCACTGTCTCTGGAGTGCCGAAGGTGAAGGCCTTTCACTGGCTCTTGGGTGGGAAGAACCCGATCAAGCGGGCTCTTGCGCCTTTCCTACCGAAAGGTCTGATCAAGACGCTGAGGAACGCGAGGAACGCCAATCTCGACCGGCAGCACATGACACCGGAGGAACGGGCCGCCATGCTGCCCTCGTTCGAAGCTGACATTCTCGAGCTGGAGAAGCTTCTTGGGAGGGACCTGAGCCATTGGCGGACCGTTTGACTGTTGTTGATGAAGCCCTAACGGGTTAGCCAGCGGAGGTGCAGCCGCAGTGTCGTTGTCACGCGCTGCATCGGCCCGCTCCTTCAAGAGGTAGCGATTTTGCCGGCCGAGCTGCACGAACCGGCTTGCCTGGTCTGCGATCTCGCACGGTGGCTTGAGTCCGTCCATCCTGTCGAGGATCTCCTTGGATAGCAGTGTTGGTCGAAACCGACTACTTCGGTTGCGACTTCCTCGACTTGTTCACCGTGGCGCACATCGATGGCAGCTGGTGGATAACGGCCAGAAAAGACTACGCCCACACCGGCGGCACTCCGCCTGCTGTCTAGGGGCAGCCGCCGGTCATGGCAGGACAGCATGGCGGTCTCCATCGTCGGTCATCCGTTCGATTGGTTCCGAGGTGCTACTTCCCTGCAGCTACCCAAGCCAGGCTCATGCGAGGGTGTCTGAATGTCACCCGGCGGGTAGCGCAGAATGCCGGTTCGCTCGTAGGTATGGGCGACTCGCCTGCCCCCCGTTATCGGGGTTCACTCAATGTCACCTGAGCCGGGAGCGCAGAGTGAGGGATATGGGCGGGGGCTCTACTCGTTCGTGGGCCACCTGTACGCATGCCAGAAGATCAGCACGTTGAACAGCACATAGCCGATGCCCAGGTAATACTCCCAACCCTGTGTGGCATCAACAAAGAAAACTACGTTGAGCAACAGGTACACAGGAGCCACGATCAGGTTGGCCAGCCGAACGGAGGCGGGACGCCCCACCAAGCAAAAGGCGACCATCAGAGCCTGCACGATCGCAGTCGTAGGCGCAACGAAGAGGAACAACGAATCGGTGACAGGCTCGCCCATCTCCTGTGCCACTGAGAACATGTCACCGAATGTCCACAGCAGGAAATGGCATATCCAGAACGCAGCGAGCAGTATCCGTATGTTCACCTTCGTGTCCACGAGACCCGGTCCAACTGGTCGACTCCCCATCCCTGCCTCGCTTTCGCACAAAGCGATCGCACGATCGCTTGTTCCTGATCGCATCCAATTCCCAATTCCATACTATGGGAGATGGCGGGGACAGAAGAATCCCCCATCGCCGCACCCGCCGGACCGCCACCGAGCTGAACGGTTGGTGGCAATTTCCGTGGCCGTTGGGTCATCCCGGACGCCGCTGCGGATAGTCGTCGGGTGGCGACCTGGTCGGGATGCCCCCAACGATGAGATGACTGTCAACTCTGGCGATTACCCAACGATTGCCGCAATCTGGCTTCTGCCAAGGAGGGGAACCTGGAAAGGGGCTGGGTCTGGGCGCCGCACTCCGAGTCGAAACCGGCTATCGATGCGACCGCCATGATTGACGGCGGTTGAATCGATATGCAGGGTCGCTAGAAGGTCACCACCAGGGCGAGGACGCCTACAAGGGCCGCCGCCGCCATCTGGGCTAGAGCCACACCCTTGCCGATCTTCCGGTAGGCGTATGCGGCCAGGCCAAGCAGTAGTCCGAGTCGAACGATTTGGCCCACGACCGGGCCGTCTATCAAGAGTCAGGCGAAACCGGAGATGAGGATGAGGCCACCTGCGGTGAGACACATGCCTGGTTCTATCCAGGGTGGCCATTCTCTCCGGCGGCCGATGAACGCACGCCAGACGATCAGTGCGATCCAGACGCCCACTCCCGCAAGCATGACTCCTGCGGGCCAGACGAAGCTGTCGTCCACTAGGCCCCCCTTTCTACGTCAGCCGGTGCGGCGCATCAAGCCTACCGCCGAACCTACCCGGGTAGATCGTGGAGGCGACAACTCAGATAGTCGCAGTGCCTCTCACCGAACCGATGCGCACGACTGACCTTGGGGGGACGGCCGGTTCAATGCAGCGACGACATCGAAACTCACCGGCTGCAGATCGACGAGGTGTAACGTTCACAAGATGGATACTTCCCCTTCGCCCCTACATGTAGTCACCACGCCACCACCCACACCGGCTCCCCCGCCCTCCGGCGCCGTCGTCGTCGACCTGAGAGACCATCTGCCACCCTGGAACAAGCAGCCCGAGATCCATCTTGTCATTCGCTTCGATGAAAACCATCAAGCGGCACAGCCGCCACAGTTGAAGAGCCCATCTTCTCAACCGGCGCAACAGTCCCGCCAGGTTCCCCTACCCCCGGCACGGAAGCTGAAACAGCCATCCATTCGACTGCGGAGAAGAGAGTCACTGCAACAGGGTGTCCAGCGCCTCAGCCTCGAGCATCTCGACTACGCCATCGACGTTCTTGTCGGAGGCGACCTTTCCCCGAAAAAGACGGTTCACGAGGCCCGCAAAGCAATGCGCCGGGTCCGGGGCCTCCTCCGGCTCGTTCTGGGCGAGCTGGGACACGACGTCTACCAGTTCGAGAACGTTCAACTACGGGACGCCGGACGCCTCATCTCCGAAGCTCGCAGCGCCGCAGTGGCCGTCGACACGCTATCCGCGATCGAAGACCGGTTCGACGAGGTGCTTGTCACCGACGTCTTCGACGACGTGCGTCGTGCCCTCAAGGCCCGGCGGTCCAGCGCCGTCAAACACTCCATCGGCGATCCAGAGCAACGCCGACAGATCGTGCGCACACTGCGGTCGGCCCGGGCCCGGCACGCGGCCCTGCCGTTGGAAGGCACACTCGGCAGGCCCAACGCCAAACCCTCAATCAGGAACACGTATGCAGCGGTCGCACCCGGTCTCGCCAGGACTTACCATCGGGGCCGACTCCGCATGGCCGACGCCTATCGGTCACCGTCGGCGGAGAGCTTCCACGATTGGCGGAAACGAGTGCGATATCTCCGCTTCCAGTTGGAAACACTCAACGGTTTGTGGCCTGAGGTGATCGGAGGGATGGCGTTCGCGGTCGATGATCTCGGAGAAACACTAGGAACCGCTCACGACCTCGCCGAACTGCGAAGACTCCTCCACGACGACCACTCCCTCACTTCAGGGAAACGACAACGTGAGCTTCTCGACGCTCTCATCGAGCAACGCCGCCGCGATCTCCACCAGCGGGCGCGGGCCAAAGGTCTGCGGGTGTATGCAGAACCCACCAATCGGTTCGTCCAACGCCTTGGCGTGTATTGGGAAGCGTGGAGGGATTAGCGAGGAGTGGGCAGTCCGCCGAGTGGCCGGCTGAACTGTCACCTCCTCGATGGCGTCGCCCTACTTATCCTTGAAGCCAGGGCTTCGCAGGAACGACGCGGATTCGTCCGGGCGGCCGGGAGTGCCACGCTGGATTGCGTTTTCCAACCGCCAGAAGAAGTAGCCGAGCACACCCAAGCCGGGAAGGAGCACCAGGAGGATTGCCCACTTGACAACCTGGCCAGTCTCCATCGAGTGGCGGTCACGAGCGAGGAGTACGAGGCCCAGAACCACCAGCGCGACCAGCATCACGACAAAGAACAACCCATAGCTATCTGATCGATACAAGAACAAGCCGAGCACACCCAAGCCGGGCAGGAGCGCCAGGAGGATTCCCCACTTGACAACCTGGCGAGTCTCCATCGAGGGGCCACGGGCGAGAATCATCACGATCCAGAACACCACATTGGCGGCCACACCCACAATTATGAGCGCCTCGGCCATTCTCCACTCCGATGTTGATCGCTCAGAGCGAATGCTAGCGAGAAGGCACGGATCAGTTTGCCTCCGATCCGTAGGCACGCAGATCACCCGATGCCGAGCAAGAAGACCCCATCAGCGGAGTGTCCGATATCGACACGTACCTAGCGGGCTAGATAACCTCACCGCACCCGAGGGTGGTCACTCGGGACCGGGACCGTCCTTGCCACTCTCTCCGACAATTTCGCCTGTTCGCTCCGAGCGTGGGCGGCAAACTCTTCTCTAGGTGAGCGATTCGGGGCCGATTTCGAAGAGATCAGCCGCACCGGCCATCACCGAAGGGGCCAGCCCAACGGCACGCGGCAGCAATTGAGTGCAATAGAAATGGGCCGTTGTGAACTTGGCCCGCAGGAACGGGTCGTCATTCTCCTCGAGCGCTTTGGACGCTGCGACGGCCCCCTTAGCCAACAGCCATCCCCCCGTCACAGTCCCGAACAGCTCCAGGTACGGGGTCGCTCCAGCGAGAGCATCGTTGGGGTCCTCACAACTCAACAACCACTCTGTGGACCTTTCGAGAGCGTCCAGCCCTGTGGCGAGCGAAGCGCGCATCGAAACGAAGTCTTCGCCTGCGGTCTCGAGATCGGCATCCAGGCTCGCCATCTTTGCGAACAACTCCCGGGCTACATCACCTTTGCGCAAAGGGAGCTTGCGCAAAACCAGGTCTATGGCCTGGATCCCGTTGGTTCCTTCATAAATCGGAGCGATGCGCGAGTCGCGCCAGTGCTGGGCGGCTCCGGTCTCCTCCACGTATCCCATCCCACCGTGGATCTGAATTCCGAGCGAGGTCATCTCGACGCCGCGATCGGTGGGCCAGGCCTTGGCGACAGGAGTCAGCAGAGCCAACAACTCCTCGTGTCGAACCCGTTCCGCCTCGTCGGGGTGGTGCCTTGACCGGTCGATCGAGCCGGCCGTCAGGTATATCAACCCGCGCATCGCCTCGATGTTTGCCTTCATGGTCATCAGCATGCGACGGATATCAGGGTGTTCGATGATGAGCGAACTCTCGGTTTTTGGGGCTCCAATCGCCCGCCCTTGTCGGCGCACCTGGGCGAACTCGAGCGCCTGCTGATAGGCCCGCTCGGAAATCGACAGACCTTCAACCCCGACGGCCAGACGGGCGTTATTCATCATCGTGAACATGTAGGCCATGCCCCGGTTCTCTTCTCCGATGAGGTATCCGACCGCCCCTTCTCCCTCATCTCCCATGGACATCACGCAGGTGGGGCTGCCGTGAATGCCGATCTTGTGCTCGAGGGAAACGGTCTTGATGTCGTTGCGGTCTCCCATGCTCCCGTCTGTGTTCACGAGGTATTTGGGGACGATGAACAGGGATATGCCTCTCGTTCCGGGCGGGGCGCCGGGGGTGCGGGCCAGCACCATGTGGATGATGTTGTCGGCGACGTCGTGCTCACCCCAGGTGATGAAGATCTTTGATCCGGTGATGCGCCACGTGCCGTCCCCGTCCGGAGTCGCTTTCGCCCGGAGTGCTCCTACGTCGGATCCGGCCTCAGGTTCGGTGAGCAGCATCGTGCCGGTCCATTCGCCGGTCACCAGTTTCTCCAGGTAGGTCGCCTGCTGTTCGGGACTGCCGTGATGGATGAGAGCATCGATTGCACTTTGGGTCAGCATCGGACAGAGTGACCAGGCCATGTTGGCGGATTTGAGCATCTCGACCACCGCGATCCCCACCACCCAGGGGAGGTCCTGTCCCCCGTATGCGCTCGGGAAGGGAAGCGTGCCCCATCCGGAGTCGACGAAGCGCGCGTAGGCCTCCCTGAAACCCGGAGGGGTGGTCACGGTTCCGTCGTCGTTGAGCTTGCTCCCGGTCTGATCTCCGATCACGTTGGTCGGGGCGATGACCTCGCCGATAAACCGCCCTGCCTCATCGAGGGCTCCATAGAGCATGTCGGAATCGGCATGCGAAAACTGCTCCCACGTGGTGAGCTCGGGAAGACCGGCCAGGTGCTCGAGGGTGAAGGTGATGTCACGAAGGGGGGCGTCGTAGATGCTCATGATTTACAGGATAGAAGGGTCATGTACCGACGATGCCGGGGCCGCCGTCAGCGCATCTCCGGCGGAAGCTCACCAATGTAGGGAAGGGTCCGGTAACGCTCTGCGTAGTCGAGTCCATAGCCGACGACCCAGACATCGGGGATGGTGAACCCGAGAAAGTCGAGACCAACCTCCTGCTCCGTGCGATCCGGCTTGTGCAGCATCGTGCAGATCTTGAGCGAGGCGGGACCGCGCACTTCGAACAGGCGCCGGAGATAGGCGAGCGTGTGGCCCGTGTCGACGATGTCTTCGACGATCAGCACATGCTCGCCGTCGATGGCGTGGCGGACATCCATGAGCAGACGAACCGGATCGGCAGCTTCGCTCTCCTTGGCGCCGTAACTGGACACGGCAATGAATTCCACACGATGGGGAATCGTCAGTTTCCGCGCCAGATCGGAAAGGAAGATGAACGACCCTTTGAGCACCCCGATCAGAACCAACCGTCCCGCACCTGCGTACGCAGCGTCGATCTCCGCGGCAAGGGCGCCTACCCGTTCGTCGATCTGTTCCGTGGAAAGCAGCACAGGAGGCATCGACATACCCTGACGGTAGCCGACCGTTCACCGCCGACTAATCGGACATGGCCTCGATCATCCCTTCTGGCATCTTGACCAAGACCGCGTACCCGCGGGCCGTCACCTCGCCGTCGACGACGAATTCGGTTACGACGGTGATCTTGCGATCTTTCACTTCGATCGCTTTGCCGATCAGCGTGACCCGAGCCAAGGGCGTCGGTTCGAGGTAGTCGACCTCGAGGTGGGCGGTCAGGAAGCGAGGAGATGGTTCGCTACCGATCTCTAGGCCCGCGTCCTGCATCGAGAAGATTGCGGCCGACCCCGTGGAATGGCAGTCGATGAGACTCGCGATCAGCCCCCCGTAGATGTACCCGGGTATGGCTGTGTGAAAACTCTCCGGGACGAACCCGGTTATGGTCCCTTCCCCGTGTGCCCGGGTTTTGATCTGATAGCCGTGTTCGTTCAGGCGGCCACACCCGTAGCAGTGCGCCACGTCCTCCGGGTACGTTTCCTGGATCGCCGGCGGAGCGGTCATGGGTCCATGATGGCAGGGTTGGTTCGAAGTTCCAGTTATCAGTTGTCAGTTATCAGTCGTCAGTCGGTCGGCCGACTGGACGCCGCTAGCCGGCAACTCAGGACGCTTCGACCACCCGCAGGTTCGGTCCGCCGACGAACTTGTCGATGGCCGTGGCGATACGGTCGGCGTGTGTCCAGGGATGCTCGTGACCGCCGTCGACCAGTTCGACAACTTGGGCGTCTTTCAACCTCCCGGCCAGGTCGTATTGCCATGAGACGGGGACCAGTTGATCTTTCACCGAAATGATCACCAGCGCCGGTACGTCCAAGCGGCCGACCCAATCGCGGCTATCGAAGCTGATGACCGCGAAGGCAGCCGCGTAGTAGAGATCGGCGTCCCGATCGAGAGTTGTCTCCCGGTACCACCGGTCGTACCGGGCCGGAACGGCGCCCGTCAGGATCATGTACCGGTAGGTGAAGAGCGAAAGGGCCTTGCCGGTCAAACGCTCCAGAGCCCGTCCGAAGACGAACCCGAGCCAGCCAACTTCCCGACGCAAGCGGGCGTGGTGTGCGGTAGTTCCCATCAGCACCATCCGTGACACCCGGTGCGGGTGGCGGTGAGCCAATTCCTGGGCGATCATGCCCCCCATCGAGAACCCGGCCACCGCCGCCCGGTCGATACCGACCGCGTCCATCATGGCGGCGACCTCGTCTGCCATCCGGCCGATTTCGAAACGTTCCCGCGGTTTGTCACTCTTGCCGTGATTGCGCATGTCGACGGCAATCAGCCGGTACCGATGCTGGAGCCGTTTGATCAACTCGTACCAATTCTCCAAAGAGTTGTTGCCGAGACCGTGAATGAGGACCAGAGGCGGACCGTCGATCGGCCCGGCTTCCCGGAGGAAGAATTCCCGGTCGCCCACGAACACTGTGCGTCCAGGCACCCGCAGCGGGTGCTCCTGCTTGGTGCTATATCGGTGGCCGGGTTCCGGCCCGAACAGCCTCCAAAAGGCCGCTGCGCCCACTGCCCATTTCCAAAATGTGTTCATGACGGTCTCCTCAATCCATCTGTCCAAGCCGACCGGTGGCAAACACATACTCGGTGACCGGCGATCCGCCGATGAGGTGCTCCTGGATGATTCTCTCCATGACGTTGACGTCGACCGAGTGATACCACACCCCATCGGGATACACGACCGCAATGGGGCCTTGTTCGCAGACGCGGAAGCAGTCCACTTTGCTCCTCAACACCTTGCCAACGCCCGGAGCCGTCGTCGGCGGATCGACCGTGAAATCACCGCGCCAGTGAGGAGGAGGACTGGTGAGGTCCAGTTCTTTGAGCCGGTTCTTCAAATACGTCCAGGCCTCTCCGCTTTCCGCCGCCGTCGAGCAGCGCGGCGTCGATTGTTGGGCGCATAGGAAGACATGACGCTCCACCCGGCCGATCGAAAGGGCGCCGGCGATCTTCTCGAGGCGTTCCCGGTCGGTCATGTCGTTTTCACGGTACCGGACCGGTGGCGAGTCTCGGGAATCCTGGTCAGCGCCAGGGCGGCCAGGCCCAACAACACGCCGCTGATGATGAACCCGGTCGCGAAGGCTCCGGCGTCGGCCACGACTCCCATGACGATTGGCCCAACGATGAAACCCAAATCGCCCGAAGTGCGGTACAAGCCGACGGCCGAACCTTCGGCTCCTGCCGGCGCCAGGTCCCCGACCATGGTCGGGGGCGGGATCGACGCCAGTCCAGAGGTGAGCCCGAACAATCCCGACACGACGAGCAGTGAACCATACGTCTCGAAAAAGCCGTATGCGGCAGTGGCCACACCGGCCAGGACGAGACCCACGATGGCGACCGGCTTGCGACCGATGCGATCAACGAGTTGCCCACCCGGATTGACGATCAACAGATTGGTGACGGCCGAGATAGACAGCACGTCTCCAATCTGAGAAGGGGTCAGGCCGACGACCTCACTGCCGAAAAGCGGAATGAGGGTGATCCGGGCACCTCCTCGCATGATGAAGAGCGAGAACGCCACAAAGAGGATGACCCGGAATGAGGGCATCTTGAGAATGTCCCCGGTTGCCCGGAACGACTCACCCGCGGTCTTGCCGGACGGGGGCAGATCGGTGATGAACACCGTCACCAGCACGGCCACCACGAGCCCGAGGGCGGCGTACGCCCAGAAGGGCGTCCGGAAGTCTCCTAGTTCGGCCAGGCGACCACCGATGAAGGGACCGATGGCAACCCCGATCAGCAGGCCGGTCTGATACAGCGCCATGGTGCGACCCAAACGCGGCTTCGGGGTCGTCTGAACCAGATACTGTGCGGCGGTCGTTGCCAGAATTGCGGATCCCATCCCCTCGACGAAGCGCGAAGCGAGGAGCGCCGCATATGAGGGGGCCAGGGCGGCAGTCACGCTCGAAACGGTCAGCAGGAGGGCGCCCCCGACGGCGATTCGCCTGGCTCCATACCGATCACCGGCCACGCCGCCCAGAAGGCTGAACATGAGCCGGGCAAGGGCGAACCCGGTGATCAAGGCACCGGCGGCGGTATAACTCACGCCGAACTCGAGGGCGTAGAGCGGAATGATCGGGGCCACCAGGCTCACTCCCGTCATCACGAATGCAATTGCGACGGTCAGTGCCCACGTTTGCCTGCCAAACCCCGGCCCGGTGTCCTGTCCCATCAGTCCCCTAGCGGACGGCGATCGTGCCGGGTTGATCCCCGGTAATCTCGCCAACGACGGCCGCGGTTCTCGTCCCCTCGCTGGTCAGTGCTTCGACCAGATCGCGGGTCCGGTCGGCGGCCACCGAAATCAGGAGGCCGCCACTGGTCTGAGCGTCGGCCAGGATCAGCTGATCGGCCGCGTTGAGGTTCCCGAAATCGGTAAACCGTTCCACAGCAACCAGGTTCCGTGCCGTGCCTCCAGGGACCACACCGGCCAGGGCCAGGTCGCGTACGCCGTCGATCAGCGGCACGGCGGCGTGCCGGATGATTGCGGCCACTCCGCTGGCGGCCACCATCTCTCCGAGGTGGCCGAGCAGCCCGAAGCCCGTCACGTCCGTCGCCCCGTTGACACCCACGGCGGACATTGCCCGGGCCGCCCCCGCATTGAGCTCTGCCATGACGCTGATCGCTTCAACGATCATCCCGGGATTGGCCTTGTGGTTCTTGATGGCGGTCGAAATGATCCCGGTACCGATCGGCTTGGTGAGGACGAGGCGGTCGCCGGTACGGGCTCCCCCGTTGGTAGTGAGATGATCCGGTTCGACAAATCCGGTGACCGCAAAGCCGTATGTTGGTTCGGGGGAATCGATCGAGTGGCCACCGATCAGCAGACAGCCGGCTTCCTCGAGTTTGCCGATTCCACCGAGAATCACCTCACCGAGCAGATCAAAGGACAGCGTCCCGCGGGGCCAACCGATCAGCTGCAGAGCGGTTGATGGCGTCCCTCCCATGGCGTAGACATCGGACAGTGCATTGGCCGCGGCGATCCGGCCCCAATCGCCAGGGTCGTCGACCACCGGCGTGAAGTAGTCAACCGTCTGCACCATCAGGCGTCCGTCGGGCAGCCGTAGGACCCCGGCATCGTCCCCGGAGGACAAACCTACGACCAGGTCGGGGTGGAGGGTGGTTGGATGGTTGTGCAAAGGGCGCAAGACCTGCGCCAGCTCGTCAGGACCGAGCTTGCATGCTCAGCCGCTGCCGTGCGAGAACTCAGTCAGTTTCTCCGCCATGACACCACCTCCTTTCCGATCGGCAGTCTGCCACATTCATTCCAATCACCGGCCCGTCGTCATAGCGATGAGCATCAATATGTGGGATCATCGAAAGATGGAACCGATCGTCGAATGCTGCGCACCCCTGGCGACGGAACCCCTCGACAGGCCCCAGGCCGCCCAACTGGCTGAGTGGTTCCGGGTGCTCGGCGACCCTGCCCGTCTGCGACTGCTCAGCGTTATCGCCAGCATGGGTGAAGCGTGCGCCGCCTGCGATCTGGTCGAACCGATCGGGGTATCGCAGCCGACGGTCAGCCACCACCTCAAGGTGCTCTTCGAGGCCGGCCTCGTCGAGCGGGAGAAGAGGGGACGCTGGGTGTACTACCGGGCTGTTCCCGACCGTCTCGCTGTCCTGAGCAAAATTCTTGGAGAGGTCACGGCCGGCTGAGGGTTTCGGCGCTCAGCGTGGAGGGGAAGCCAAACAGAACCTGCCCGTCACCGAACCGAATCGAGGGGGACCTCCAGTTCGGCCACACCCCAGCGCTGAACGGCCGCCACGGCCGCGACAACGAACAAACCCCCGACGATCTGAACGGCCAGCAGCGATTGGGATAGAAACAACCAGGCGGACACAGCCGCCACAACCGGTTCGATGGAGGCCACTACACCCACCAGTCCGGCAGATGCCCGCTTCAGGGCGGCCATGGTGGCGAGGAACGGGATCATCGTTCCGCCCACCCCCACCCAGACCAATTCGATCCACACCCTGGTGGACAGATCCGTTGGGAAGTCCCACAGGGGCTGGGCTATCGCCCAGAACACCGCCGCGACGAGGAAGCCATAGGTGAGCAAGGTCACCGGGGATAGTCGTTTGGTCAGATGCTCGCCGGTCAAGAGGTAGACACCGAAGGTCACGGCGGAAGCGAGTCCTGCGAGCAACCCGAGAAGGTCAAGAGAGCCGACATCCCACGCCCGGGTGACCATCACCGTCCCGGTCAGCGCCGCCAGCCCGGCCAGCCACATGGGGCGGGGAACCGGACGCTTCTGAGCAACAGCCATCCACACCAGGACCAGGATCGGTCCGAGGAACTGAACGGTTACCCCGGGTCCTACTCCCAATCGCTGCAATGCCCAGTAGTACGTGACGTGAACGGTGGCCAGGATCAACCCGAAGGCGACCAACTCTCTCCCCGCCCCGTGCGTTCGCAAGAGCCGCCGGCGCCACGCGTAGGGGACGAGGAAGACGAGTGCGATCAGGGACCGAACCTGGGCGACCCTGGCGGGCGCCACCTCATTGAACGCGTCTGCCGCCACCGTCCCGCTCACACCCCACAGCAGAGCGGCGAAAAGGGCCAGACCGACGGCCGACCCGAACTTAGGGTTACCTTTCTCCTGCATGGAGCTATCCTGCCCGGTCATGACCGACGAGACCACCTGGCTCACGCCGGCTGCTCACAACAAACTGCAGGAGGAGCTTTCCTATCTGCAGGGTGACGCCCGGCACGAGATATCTGAACGCATCGCCGAAGCCCGTTCGCACGGGGATATTCGCGAGAATGCAGACTACGACGCTGCCAAGAACGAGCAAGGCATGATGGAAGCCCGGATCAGGCAGATTCGCCATCTGCTTGACACCGCCGAGGTCCGTGAAGTGGCCGATACCGGACAGGTCGAAATCGGCTCCATCGTTACGGTGACCGACAGCGACGGCGAAACGTCGGAATACTTTGTTGCGCCGGCCGAGAACCGGGTCCCGGCGTATCTGCTCGCTTCGCCTGGTGGACCTTTGGGCAAAGCGTTGCTCGGGGCCCGCATCGACGACGAGGTCTCCTACGAGGCGCCGGGTGGAAAGTTCTCCATGACCGTGACCGGCATCCGGCCCTTCGAAGGCTGACCTCGCGCAGCCCGGGCGGATACACCTAGTGGCCGTCCCGCAGGCGTTACCCTGAACTCCGCCCACCGGTGCGTTCCGGCGGGTTGGAGGTATCCCGTGCCGAGGACACGAGCATCGTGAAGCTGCGACCCCGCAGACCGCGCGAAGTCGCCCAATTGTTGCGGCGCCGCGCCCAACTGGCGCCGCGCGAGGTCGAGGAATACCTGGACACCCACGCTGAGGAGTGGACGGCCATCGCCGAGGCCGATCCACACGACGCAGCCGACATCCTCGAAGAACTCGGCGAGGACGCAGCCACCGACCTTCTCGCCGACCTCCATCCGGACAATGCGGCCGACGTCCTCGAGGAGATGCAGGACGACCTGGCCGCGGACATCCTCGAGGAACTCGATCCAGAAACGGCCGCCGATTTCCTGGAAGGAATGCCGGCGGACGAAGCTGCAGACCTGGTCGGAGCACTCGAACCTGAGGCCCGGGAAGAGATTTTCGAGGCGATGAACGACCCGGCGGAGGCAGACGTCCGCCGCTTGCTGGCCTATCCGCCCGACTCGGCAGGCGGCCTCATGACCACCGAGGTGGCCAAACTGCCGGTCGGGATGACGGCCGGGGAGGCGATCGAACGGGTTCGTCAGATGAACGAGGAACTCGAGGACCTCTCGTACGTCTACATAGTGGACGACGACGATGCCCTGGTGGGAGTGTTGTCGTTCCGCGATCTCGTCTTCAAACGGCCCGGGGTAGGGCTGGACGAGGCGATGATCTCTAATCCGGTTGCCGTCCGTGCTTTGGCCGACCGGGAAGAAGCTGCGGATCTGACCCAGCGCTACCACCTGTTCAGCATCCCGGTGATTGACGACCGGGGACGACTGCTGGGCATGGTCACCAACGACGAACTGATCGAAGCGATCCAGGCTGAAGCCAGCGAAGACTTCGCCGTGGCCACAGGAGCCGGCGCCGGGGAGACGATCTTCACTCCCGTTCTCGGCTCCGTTCGGATGCGGCTCCCCTGGCTGAGCCTCAACCTCATCATGGCCCTGCTGGTCGCCTTTGTTATCGAGCGCCAGACCGGGGTCATCAGCGACGAACCGGTGCTGGCCGCCCTCATGCCCGTCATCGCGCTGCTCGGCGGCAACGGCGGCTTTCAGAGTTTGGCCGTCGTCATCCGCTCCCTGGCCACCGATGATGTTCCGCGTAGCCAGGTACTGCAGGTGGTCGGCCGGCAGTTCAGCATCGGAATGCTCAACGGTCTGACCCTGGGCATTCTCGCCGGATTGCTGGCGATGTTTCTCATCGACTCCGGGGTTTTTTCGTCGGTGGCCCCGCCGGTGGAGGTCGGCGCGGTTGTTGCCCTGGCGGCATTCGGAAACGTGTCCGTTGCTGGGTTGGCCGGGGCCAGCATCCCCCTGGTCCTTCGCAAACTGGGAGCCGACCCTGCCCAGGCGTCCAGCATCTTCCTGACCCTGATCACTGACCTGGTCGGCTTCGGTGGTTTCCTGCTGGTCGCTGCCGCCCTGCTCTAGCCCTCCTCCCCGTTCTGGCGTCAATATCCGACTTCTGGTGACGAGGATCGACGCCAGAACGGGTCTACACCGAGAGCCACCCCGACCTCTCTGACCACCTCACCCGGACGGGTGGTGAGATCCCACCACGTGTAACGCAGGGTCCGCCACCCGAGTAATTCGGTGCGGTTTTGCACCGATCGATCCTTACGGAACGTAGGACGGTCCATGTGGAAGGCCTCGGAATCGAGCTCGATCCTGAGGAGGGCCTCGGGAAAGGCAAAGTCCGCCCGGCAAACAAAGGACCCGTCGACATCCTCAATGCGGTGCTGGGCGATGGGCTCGGGTCGTCCGGGCAAGCTCCACGCCCGCCTGAACAGATCTTCGAGTTCACTCTCGGTTGCGCCGTCCCACCGTGCTCGATGTTCGATGAGGGGCCGGATCGTCCCGACTCCCCTGCGACCGCGCCGCCCAACCCGCGCCACAAATCTGGACACTTCATCAAGGGTGCACAGCCGGTGCCTGATTCCTCGCTCGAGAGCCGACTCGACCAACCAGGGTGCGGTCGCCCCGAGGTCGACGACCGTTCGCACGGCAGAGGTGACTGGTATGCCGTCCACCCGATCGGCATCCTCCGGTTCGAGGTCTTTGGATTCGTGCACCAAAAACCCACGGCGGGAACGATCCCAACGCGGCATCACAACTTCGATTCGGTCCGGCCTGAAACCGGTCAGATCCCAGAGAAATGCAGCGGTCTGATGAGAGGCCAGGGCGGCTTCGCCGCCGGCGGAAACGGCAATCATCACGTCTTGTTCCCAGCTCGGTGGGCAACCGGCGATCGTCAAGACTCCCGTGGCCGGTCGCGGAAAGCGCCCGCGTTCCAGGAGGCTACGCACCTCGTGTTCGGCGAGACCAACGGTGCGGGCCTGGTCGAGTGAGACAACCCCATGTTGTTGCTGGGCAATGACCGCCAGACTGCGGTAGGCATCCATCGGACAACCATGCCACCCGGGTGGGACACGTAGCGCCCCATCAGTTCCGGCGTCAAAAGCCGTCACATGGACTCAGAAATCGACGCCAGAACGGGGTTTGGTCAGCCGGCGAAGCCGCGTCGGGGAACTCGAGCACGTTCGACGGGCCGCCACCGCTGAGGTGGGCGGCCAGTACCTCAACCACTTTCTCGTCGAACTGAGCGCCAACGTTGCGCTGGAGTTCCGCAAGAGCGTCGGCCCTGGTGAGCGATCGCTGGTACGAGCGGGGCATCGTCATCGCATCGAATGCATCTGCCACCAGCAGAATCCTGGCGAGCAGAGGGACCTCGGCACCCGCCAAACCTCGTGGATAACCGGCCCCGTCCATACGTTCGTGGTGACACAGCACCGCTTCCGCTACCTCAACATGGACCGCGTCGACGACGAGATCAAAACCGTTTTGCGGGTGATCACGCACCACGTCCCACTCGGCCTCATCCAGCGGCCCGGGCTTGACGAGGATCGAATCCGGAACGCCCAACATGCCGACGTCGTGGAGCAGGGCGGCCAGGCGCAGCCTGCCCAGCCGGGCAACAGAAAGGCCCAGCCCTTCACCGATCACGGGAGCCAATTCGGCGACCCGAACCGAGTGTTCGGCCAGGTAGGGCACGCGCATTCGCAGCGCCGCCAGCAGCGCCCCGACCACGGGTCCGGTGGTCGGCCGGGCCCTGGTGAGCTGCACCGTCATCGACGAGCTGCCAGCCAACCTCGAGCAGTTCTTGCCCTCATGTTTGGCCTGATAGAGCGCGGTGTCGGCCGATTCGAGTAGTTCGTCGCGTTCGGTCGCATGCTCGGGGAATACGGCAACACCCAGGCTCACCGTGACGTTCCCGACTTCTGCAATGGTGTGAGCAGCGACCGCGGTTCGGATCCTTTCGGCCGCCCGCATGCCGCCCTCCTGGTCGGTCTCCGGCAGCACAAACCCGAATTCCTCGCCGCCGATCCGACAGGCGAGGTCCACTTCCCGCAACTGCGTCCGGAACACATCACCGAGTGTTCTGAGCACGGCGTCCCCGGCGGCGTGGCCGTACGCGTCGTTGACCAGCTTGAAGTTGTCGATATCGGCAATGATCACAGCCACCGGCCGGCCGTAGCGCCCTCCTCGTTCGAGTTCTTCTGCCAGTCGATCGAAAAAGAACCCGTGGTTCTTGAGGCCCGTCAGGGAATCGGTGACCGACAGCGCCTGCAAGCGGGACACCATCTTCTCCAACTCAACGTTCCGCACCCGTTCCCGGTCGTAGAGCCGGGACACTTCTTCGAGCACCGGGCGGCTCGCTTCCGCCGACAGAAGCCCTGAGCCAACGGAAACGGATCTGACTGCCGCTATCAGCTCGGCCGGTTTGCCCTTGACCACATAGGCGGCGGCACCGGCGGCAACCATGTCCCCGATACGACCGATGTTCTCGAACGAGGCGACGGCCACAATCTCCATCCGCCGATCGGATTCTTCGCGTAACCGGCGGGCCGTATTTGCCGGCCCGATCCCGGACAGACCAGCGTCGATGACGGCCACTGTCGGATGGGTGGACCGGGCGAGCGCCAGGGCCTGCTCGCCGCTGGCGGCCTCGCCGACTACTTCGAGACGCGCAGACGACAGAACATTGGATGTCACGGTCCTGGCTACAGGATCCGAGTCAACGAGCAATACCCGCGGTTCCAGCACAAACCTCCACGTCAGGTCTCAACACAGGTATCGACCCGGGAGGCGGAAAAATTGAGCGTCAGGATCCGATATACACCGAATCCAGGTCGGCGTAGGGGCCGAGGAATTCGAGAGTTGTACCATTCACCACCCGGGCGAAATAGTGGGCGTCGAGGATGGCCTGTTCTGCTTCGGTTACCTCTTCTTGGAGCACCAGAGCGCTGGCGTCCTCGCTGTCGATCAAATGGGCCGTGACCGGCGCATACTCATCGACGATGCCTTCCATGATGTTCTGCAGATCCTGCTGGGTATAGGTTCCCGGTTCAACCAGGATCACGTACTCCCCGGCTCCTGTGTCTCCGGCGATGATCTCGTACTCCGGCGGCGCAGTGGCACCCACGGTGGTAGTGGTGCCGCCGTCGCTTCCGTCTCCACCCGCCGTCGTCGAGGTGGTTTGCGACAGGCTGGTGCTGGTGGTGGTCGTCAGTTCGGTGTCGTCGCCACGGTTACAGGCAGTCGCAACGAGGGCGAGAGCCAGGATGAGGATTGAGAAACGTCGCATAGGTGTCCTTTTGCCTTTGTCGCTAGATCTGAAACGGATGCCGTCCCCGGTGAGTTCCCGGGCTTGCTCGCTCAGGATGTCTCCGATACAACCCTGGCGGCATAAGCGGCAGCGAGTTTCCCGGTGACCGGGCCCGCCGCAAACCTGGTGGAACCCACCCGGTCAATTGGTTTGACTTCTTTAAGGGTTGACAGTGCGAAGACCTCATCGGCCCCCAACAATCGATCGAGGTCGAAGCGCCCTTCAACGACCACCAGCCCGAGCCCGGCAGCCTCCTCGAGGGCGACCATCCGGGTGATCGATGCAAGTATCCCCAGGTCGAGCGAAGGGGTCTCGACGTTGCCGTCGACCACCCAGCCAACGGAGAAGGTCGGGCCTTCGAGCACATAACCATCACGGGATATCAGCAGTGCGTCGCTGAAGCCTTCCGCCCGGGCCGTGCGCCACGCCGCCATGTTGGGCGCGTACGAGAGGGTCTTCGCCCCCATCAACTCCCACGGAAGGCCCCCGGACTGCCACGGGGCCGGTGTGGGCCGCACCGAGACGGCTTCGGGCATTGCGGGAACCGGTTCCCAGAGCACCACGACCCGCCCGGGGCTATCCACGTCCGGGTCGGATCCTCCCCGGGTCACGAGGATCCTGATCGAGCAATCCCCGCCGTCCTCTCCAACCGCTTGCGCCCATCGGGCAAGTTCTGATATCTCCGGCAGGTCGATCTGCATCTTGGCCGCACTGCGTTGGAGACGGGCCAGGTGCGCGTCGAGTTGGAACAGGTGACCCCGGTAGCAACGGATGGCTTCAAAGATGCCGTCGCCGCGTAACAAGCCCCAATCGAATACCGAGATGGTTGCCGCTTGGGGGTCGACCGGATGGCCGTCGATCATGACTCGCATGGGCAGGAGGATAGTGCTGTGCCGTCCCGAACCGACGAACCGGAGTCGGTGCTCACGACTCCCGGTAGCGGTTGGTGATGGGGAGGCGGCGATCCTTCCCGAATGCCTTGCGAGTGATCCTCACACCGGGTGCCGCCTGGCGCCGCTTGTACTCATTGCGATCAACCAGGCCGGCAACTCGACGGACAAGGTCGGGATCAAAACCGTCTCCGATGATGTCATGCAACGACCTGTCTTCCTCTACGTAACGGATCAGGATCTGATCGAGGAGGTCGTACGGGGGGAGACTGTCGCTGTCTTTCTGATCGGGTCGCAGCTCGGCCGACGGTGGCTTGTCGATGATCGATCGGGGGATAACTTCAGCCTCAGAGTTCCGCCACTCTGCCAGCCGATAGACAAGCGTCTTGAAGACATCCTTGAGCACCGAGAAACCACCCGCCATGTCTCCGTAGAGAGTGGCGTAACCCACGGCGACTTCCGACTTGTTGCCGGTCGTTACCACCATGTGTCCAAACTTGTTGGATAGGGCCATCACGATCGCGCCGCGAATCCGCGCCTGGAGGTTCTCCTCTGCGACCCCGAAATCCGTACCTTCGAAGGCCGGTTTCAGCGAGGTCAGGAACTCTTCGAAGGTGTCGTCGATAGGAATGACGTCGAATCGGATGCCGAGCAGTCTGGCCAGCTCAGCCGCGTCGAGCACCGAGCCTTCTGAGGAAAACCGGGTGGGCATCGCTACTCCCCACACGGCGTCCGGGCCGAGGGCATCTGCGGCGACGGCTGCGGACAGGGCTGAATCGATGCCGCCCGACAATCCAATCACGACCTCGGTGAAGCCGTTCTTACGCACGTAATCCTGCAGTCCGGTCACCAGCGCCGCGTAGATCTCGGCCTCTTCCGGTTCGAGCCGGGCGGCAGAATCGGGGATTGGCCGGGCCGATCGAGTGACCACCGGGTCGTGGCGAACCTTCACAACGGCAGTACCGGGAGAGCGAGGTGCCGGGAGCGGCACATCCACCACGAACAGTTCTTCGGCAAACTCAGCCGCCCGGTACAGGAGACCACCGGAGGCGTCGAAGACCATGCTGTCACCCTCGAAGACCAGCTCATCCTGGCCGCCGACCAGGTTGACGTAGACGACCGGCACCGCCGACCGGGAGGCTTGGCCGGCGAGCAAATTGGCCCGTTCCTCGGCCTTGTCGGTGTGATAGGGCGAAGCGTTGATGTTGAGCAACAGACGGGCACCGGCCGCGGCCTGGTGGGTGGGAGGTCCTTCCGGAATCCAGATGTCCTCACATATCGAGACGCCGACCGGAACGCCGCCGACGTCCCAGATCCGGGCCGGCTCCCGGCCGGGAACGAAATACCGGTCCTCGTCGAAGACTCCGTAATTGGGAAGCAACACCTTGTGGTACACCCCGCGTATCTCGCCCCGGTGGAGAAGGGCGGCGGCGTTGGCCACCGATCGAACGGCAGCGTCCTCGAGCGGGTCGGCCACTGGACCGACCCGATCCGCAAACCCAACCACAGTGACAACGTCGGCTGCCGCTTCGGCCAACCGGCGGAGAATGTCGAGATTGGCGTCGACAAAGGCACCGCGGATTAAGAGGTCCTCGGGCGGATATCCGGTGATGGCCAGCTCGGGGAGCAACAGAACGTCTGCTTGCTCATTCTCGGCCCATGCCATCGCCCGGGTGATTCGGTCGTGATTTCCCTCGAGATCCCCCACCACCAGATTCAACTGGGCGCCCGCAACGCGAAGAAAGTCCATGAGTGAAGCCTAGAAGACCAGTATCAAATACCCGGTTGAGGCCGCTTCGACCCGGTCGGTTTCAGTAGGTTCTCAGCAACCGCATCAGAGGGAAAGAGACAATGGACATCCGTGCACTTGTCGACCTATGGGTTGAAGCGTTCATGAGCAACGACCTGGAGTCGCTGGCCGAGATCCTGCACCCCGACTTTGTTGAGACCTACCCGCAGTCGGGCGAACTGATCAGGGGTCTAGAGAAGTTCAAAGCCATCGTCTCGGCGTATCCGGGCCTACCGGAGGGTGACGTGATCAGCACCAGTGGAGCGGAGCCGGGCAGAACCAACGTCATACCGTCGCCGCTGCCATTCGGTCTGCCGACCATCCAGGTCTCAGAAGCCGGACATACCTTCACCGTCGAGGCATTCCTGGAGTATCCGAACGGCGAACGCTATTTCGGGGTCTGGATCGGCGAGTTCAAGGACGGGAAGGTCTACAAGCTCACTACCTATTTCGCCCAGCCGTTCGAAGCCCCCGCCTGGCGGGCGCCATACGTCGAGAGGATCCCCGAGCCGCAGATCTAACCCGTTCTGGCGTCACTTCCGGGGCCTGTGCCTCACTTATTGACGCCAGAACGGGATTGGGCAACGGCCTAGCCTGGCGTTGATGACCACCGACGCTTCGCCGGCCCGTCTCGGAATTGCCGAACCACTCGTGCCGCGTTTTGCCGCGGTCGGGTGGATCGGCGAGGACGGGCTCGTCGCGCCACCGGCCCGGGAGTTGTTGCGGACGGCACGGCACGGGCCTGAACCCGGACCGACCCTGGACCGGATCATCGCCATCCTCGAAGCAGCACCCCGGTTGGCCGAAGAGGCGCTCGATGATCCCGTCGTCGGCCGGGCCCTCGTGGCCATTACCGGTTCGAGCCGGGCTCTCGCCTCAACGGTTCGGGCCAAACCCGATTGGTTCAGACCGGCGGAGGTGCCGGAGCTGGATGAACCGGTCGACGGCGACTCCCCTGCCGGGCGCCTGACGGCGGTGCGGCGGTTTGTGCGGCGGAGGTTGTTGTGGATCGCGGTGCGGGATTTGTTGGGGCAGGCAACGATGCCCGAAGTGGGCCGGGACCTGGCCAACACCGCCGACGCCGCCGCAGCAGCCGCTCTGGCCGCCGTTGGTGAGGAACTGCGACGCTCCCCCACCTTCAAAGACCTGCCCGCCGTCCCCTTCACCGTGATCGCCATGGGCAAATGGGGAGGACAAGAACTCAACTACTCCTCCGACATCGACATGCTGTTCGTCTACGACCCCCCCGCCGGGGCAGACCCCGAACAGGTCCGCCTCTACGCCAACAAGACCGCCGCCGAGTTCATGGCCGCCCTCGGCAAAGTCACTCCCGAAGGGGCCGCCTTCAGGGTCGACGCCGACCTCCGGCCGGAAGGCAAGAACGGTCCGCTGGCCCGTTCCCTCGACGGTTACGCCGGCTACTACGACAAATGGGCCCAAACCTGGGAATTCCAATCGCTGATCAAAGCCCGCCCTGCCGCCGGCGACCCCCACCTCGGAGAACAATTCACCCAACTCATCGCCCCCCACGTCTATCCCGAAACCCTCAACCCCGACGCCATCCGCGCCATCCGCACCATGAAAGCCCGCATCGAGGGTCGGGCCGAGGAAAGCGGGGTTTCGTACTCTGAGATCAAGCGGGGATTCGGGGGAATCAGGGACGTCGAGTTCGCCGTGCAATTGCTCCAACTCGTCCACGGCCGCTTCGACGAGGCGTTGCGTTCACCGAGCACTCTGGACGTGCTCGTGACCCTCGGGGAACACGACTACGTACGCGACGATGATGCCCGGGATCTGGCCGCTTCCTATGAGTGGTTGCGCAACCTCGAGCATCGCATCCAGATATACGATCTGCAGCAGACCCACACGCTGCCGGAGGACCGGCCCTCGCGGACCCGCCTGGCGAAAAGCATGGGATTCCGGGACGACGAGCAGCACGACGCTCTCGACCACTTCGAGGAGGAATTGGTGCGGCACCGCGCAACCATCCGCACCATTCACGAGCGCCTCTTCTATCGACCGTTGCTTGAGGCCTTTGCCGCCTCGCCCACCGTGCATCTGTCACCCGAAGGCGCGGCTCGTCAACTAGCTGTACTCGGCTTCCAGGACGCCGAAGCGGCTCAACGGGCACTGGCCGAGTTGACCACCGGGTTGTCGCGACGCTCCCGGCTGATGCAGCAGCTGTTGCCGCTGATGATGGACTGGCTGTCGGACGCCCCCCACCCGGACCTCGGTCTCGAGCAGCTGCGGCTCCTCGTGACCTCCCTCCCCGACAATGCGGCACTGATCGGCACCCTCCGTGATGCGCCCGTCGCGGCCGAACGCCTGTGCCGGTTGTTGGGAACCAGCCGCCTTCTCGGACAGATGCTCGACCGGATCCCCGAGTTTCTCACCAGGCTGGGAGACGACCGGGCACTGGCAGCCCTGCCGACCAAAGCGGAGCTCGTCAATAACGCCACCCAGAGGGTGTTGCTGCGAAGTAGCTATCCCGAACGATTCCGGGCGGTGCGGCGGTTTGTGCGGCGGAGGTTGTTGTGGATCGCGGTGCGGGATTTGTTGGGGCAGGCAACGATGCCCGAAGTGGGCCGGGACCTGGCCGACACCGCCGACGCCGCCGCAGCGGCCGCTCTGGCCGCCGTTGGTGAGGAACTGCGACGCTCCCCCACCTTCAAAGACCTGCCCGCCGTCCCCTTCACCGTGATCGCCATGGGCAAATGGGGAGGACAAGAACTCAACTACTCCTCCGACATCGACATGCTGTTCGTCTACGACCCCCCCGCCGGGGCAGACCCCGAACAGGTCCGCCTCTACGCCAACAAGACCGCCGCCGAGTTCATGGCCGCCCTCGGCAAAGTCACTCCCGAAGGGGCCGCCTTCAGGGTCGACGCCGACCTCCGGCCGGAAGGCAAGAACGGTCCGCTGGCCCGTTCCCTCGACGGTTACGCCGGCTACTACGACAAATGGGCCCAAACCTGGGAATTCCAATCGCTGATCAAAGCCCGCCCTGCCGCCGGCGACCCCCACCTCGGAGAACAATTCACCCAACTCATCGCCCCCCACGTCTACCCCGAAACCCTCAACCCCGACGCCATCCGCGCCATCCGCACCATGAAAGCCCGCATCGAACGGGAACGGCTCGGGCCCGGCGAGGATCCGGACTTCCACCTCAAACTCGGCAAAGGCAGCATGAACGACATCGAATTCCTCGTCCAGCTCCATCAGATGCGGTTTGGGAGCCGGAACCCCGATCTGCGCACCCAGGGAACGGAGGCTGCGCTCGAAGTGCTCACCGAGGCCGGCCGCCTGCCGTCGTCGGCCGCTCGTGATCTGGTCGCCGCTTACCGCTTCTGCGGAACCGTCCGGAACCGCTTGTTCCTGCAATACGGCCGCCCGGTCGATTCGCTTCCGACCGATCAGGATGAGTTGTCCCGCCTGGCTCTCTCTCTGGGCCGTTTCGACGCCCCGCGATCGTCGGTTCGTGAGGAATACCGGCGGCTCACCAGGAGGGCGCGGCGACTGGTTGAGGAGCGGTTCTATAAGGATTGACCGTGTCGGCCACTACCGGCCACCGACCCAACCCGATAGCATGCATCCAGCCGAATCCGCTCTCCGGGAGCCACCGCAGCTATATGGAATACGACCTCGACGAAATACGCTCTATTGCCGCCCGGGTGGCACCGCGCGCCGTTGAGTTGCGACGGGCCATCCATCGCCGTCCCGAGCTCGGCCGCCAGGAGTTTGCCACCACCCAGTTGGTAGTCAGGGCCCTTGCCGGTGCGGGAATATCGAGCCGGGTGCGGTCCGCAGACACCGGTTTGATCGCCGAGCTCGGAGATTCCGGTTCGCTGGTGGCGTTCAGGGCCGACCTGGATGCCCTCCCCATTCGGGAGCAAACCGGTCTGCCGTTCGCATCAGAACTGCCCGGTCTCATGCACGCTTGCGGTCACGATGCCCATACCGCGATCGCGGTTGGGATCGCCCTTGCACTCAAAGAACTTGGCCCTCTCCCGGGCCGGGTGCGATTCCTCTTTCAGCCTGCCGAGGAGCTGTTCCCTGGCGGCGCCGACGACCTCCTCCGTGAGGGCGCCATCGACGGAGTGCAGGCCATCATCGCCTTTCACGTCGATCCGACCCTTCCTCCCGGGCAGATCGGTTTCAAGACCGGCCCGATCACCAGCTCGTCGGATCGGTTCCTCATCACCATCGACGGGCCGGGCGGCCATACAGCCCGACCTCACGACTCAGTCGACACGATCTTCGCCGCAGGCCAGGTCATCACCCAGTTGCCGGCGTTCCTCGACCGCCTGGTCGACGCCCGTAAGCCCCTGTCACTTGTCTTCGGACGGGTGCAGGGAGGCATCGCCGGTAACGTGATCCCCGCCTCGGTTGAGCTGAGCGGAACGTGCAGAACCCTCGATCAGGACACCTGGGAACGGATGCCGAAACTCATCGAACGGCTCGTCCACGAGATCGTGGCGCCGCTCGGGGCGACTGCCATCATCGACTACGAAGTCGGGATCCCCCCGGTGGTAAACGACCAATTCGTGGTGGCCGAGGTCGAGTATGCCGTCTCCAGTGTGCTCGGAACCCAGGCGGTGGCATTGACGCACGCAAGTCTCGGAGCAGAGGATTTCTCGTATTTTCTGCAGGAGATCCCCGGAGCGCTGTTTCGGCTCGGAGCCCGGTTGCCGGATCGCAAAACCGACCTGCACTCTGCCTGGTTCGACCTCGACGAAGCCGCCATCGAAACCGGCATCGTGGCCGGTACTACAGCAATGCTGCGGTTGATGGCCTGCGACTGGAGCTAGGGGGGCGTTACCCGTTCCCGTATTTGGTCCTTCGCGTGTCGCCGGGATCGCCGGGCCGCGGACCACACCGACGGACCAAGAACGAATAACAAAGAACGTCGCCGTGACCGATGGTTGAATGGTCCGATCCAAGAATGCGCATCTAATGGCCGGCTCCCAGGACATACTCCGCTATCTCGCCGATCTCGCCCCGGAAGGTCGGAAGGTGTTCGACGTCGTCCACCGGAGCAGTGAATTCGCCTACCTCGGCTGGCGCCCCTCCCTCGTTGAACCGGTTGTCACGGACGGTTCGTCGACGCTGCGCGAGGTAGCCAATCGCGACCTGAACCGACTCGCGGCCATCGACTCGTTGCACCCGGCGGAACGTTTGCTCCGGATCGGATGGCTTTTCTTGTGCGGCTCGGCCAACTTCCACGACAAACCGACGCGTTTCTGTGTGCCGTTGCTGTCCGCGCCGATCCGGCTGCAGCGGTGGGGACCGGGGACCCATCGCGTGATCCATGAAGGCGATGTTGAAATGCCCGACGCGCTTTTCGACGACACCGCCCGTGAACCGCTGGAGAACTCATCGGACCCGTTTGGGGGTGGCGCCGTACCTGCCGGCCGGGAACTGCTCGACCGTATGCCACGATTCCAGTCCTGGATTGCCGAGGCGGTGAACAAGGCGGGCCTGCCGCCTGCGCGAGTCGAAGGTCCCGACGCCGACCCTATGGCCGGGCGACAAGGACCAGGACTCCGAGTGTTTGCGGGAGCTGCGGTCTACACCGTTCGTGATACTGCAGCGCCGAATGTACGCGGAGCGCTCCTCGGCTGGGCTTCCGAAAACCTTTCCGGCACTGCCTTCGAGACACTGTACGCATCTCGTGATGATGAGCCCCACGGCGCCGAGTTGCCGATTGAATCCCCTTTGCCGCTCAACGCCCGCCAGCGAGAAGCGCTGGCGAGGGCGCGTCACGAAAACATCACGGTCGTTTCCGGTCCGCCGGGAACCGGCAAGAGCCACCTGGTTGCTGCAGCTGCCATCGATGAGGTCGGACGCGGGCACACGGTCCTCGTCGCCACCCAGTCCACCTACGCCGCGGATGTCATAGCCGATCTCCTGGAACGTAACCCGGGGCCGCGCTTCATCCGATTCGGCCGTCGCGAGCATCGTGCCTCCGCTGCGGCCGAGCTCTCGGAAGGCATGGCACGTCCGTATTCGCCTGCAGAACTCAACCAGCTCGAGGAGGGACTGGCGAAGGCCCGGCGGCAGGCCGACGGCGTGCGGGCGCGGCTTCAAGACTTGCTGGCAAGGGAACAGGCCTTCTCGGAGGGCCTCGAACGGAGAGATGCTCTCGCCTTGATGACCTCGCAGGCCCCCGGAGTGCTCGACGAGGACACCGACCTGCAGGAGGTCGATCGCTTGCATACCAGGGCAACAGGGACACGGGGCCTGCTCGCCCGATTCCGCGGGAACCAGGCCGAAAAACAGCTTCGCCGGAGGGTGGGCGCCCGCTCCGATGCCACCCTCGAACAGATTGCCGTCGCGATTGATGCGGCCCACGCAGAAGCTGCGGTGCGGGACGGGCTGACCGGTGGAGGTCTCACCCTCGAACCTCTATGGCGGCAACTCGAACAAGCCGAATCGAGTTGGCGAATCGCGGCCGGTGAAGCGATCGAAGCCCGTCGCCGGGCCCGCCGGAACAACCGTCGCACGTCGACAAGAGCCGTTGCGGCGCTGGCCTCAGCGCTTCGCGCCGGTCGGGTGCAACGCCGCCGTGCCCTCCGAGAACTGTCGGGAGATCACTTCCTGGATGTGCTCCCGCTCTGGCTGGGCACACTGACCGAGATCGATGACACCCTTCCCACAACGCCCGGGATTTTCGACGTGGTCATATTCGACGAGGCGAGCCAAATCGATCAGACCCGCGCCGCTCCAGCATTAGCCAGAGCTCGACGGGCCTTGATTGTTGGGGACCCGCGCCAGCTCCGTCACGTTTCCTTCGTCGCCGACGAGGCCGGCGCCACCGCTGCCCGGGCTCACGGGATCGACGGTGACCTGGCCCGCCTGCTCGATGTGCGCCGCAATAGCCTGTTCGACGCGGCCGCCGGAGCGGCACCGGTCACCTGGCTCGATGAACATTTCCGCTCGGTGCCGCACATCATCGCCTTCTCGGATCGAACCTTCTACGACGGGAAGTTGCGATATATGACCCAGCACCCTGCAACGGAAACCCGGGATGCCATTCGCGTGCGTACCCGCGCGGGAACCGGGACACAAGCGGAGTCAATCGGGCAGAAGTAGAGGCTGTGTTGGAGGAAATCCGGAACGCCCGGGCGGCCGGCGCTACGAGCGTCGGTGTTATCACCCCTTTTCGGGCTCAGGCCGACGCCCTCGAGGAAGCCGTCCTCGACGATTTCGGCCCCGAGGAGCTGGAGCGGCTCGGGTTGCGGACCGGCACAGTTCATGCCTTCCAGGGAAACGAACGGGACGTAGTGATCGCCTCGCTCACGATCTCGAAAGAGGACCTCGGAAATTCTCTGCGGTTCGTGGAGGACCCGAATCTTCTCAATGTGCTGGTGACCCGGGCACGGACCCAGATGATTCTCGTCACATCACTGGAACCCGACCATCTCCCCAAGGGTCTCCTGGCCGACTACCTGAGGCACGCTCACCACCCGCCTCTTCCTTCCCAGGCATCCGCCCGCCCGGTCGAGTGGATCGCCGACCTGGCAGGCGAACTCGACACCTATTCGGTGGCTGTGACCGCCAACTACCCGGTGGCCGGATGGCACGTAGACCTCTCCGTCGGGGACGAAAGGGGGGCCATCGGAGTTGAGTGCGTCGTCCATCCTTCCGGACCTGAGGCGCACATCGAACGTCATCAGGCTCTCCGCCGAGCCGGGTGGCGCATTACCGACTGCTTTCAGAGCCGCTGGTTGGCCCGGCCCGGCGCAGCCGCGGCAAGGTTGGCCGGTCTGCTCATAGGTCCTGAGCTCTGACTCGATGCACAAAGGCGCATAGGGTCGAAATGCCCCATTTGTTGGGCCCCTTTGCCCCGCTACAGGGGCTTTTGACCATGCGTACGCCCTGTAGGATTCCCCACGAGGGAGGTTGTGAATTGTTTCACAAGGAGCAACCTGATGTCACGGAGAACCAAAGTCTTCAAGCTGCTGGCGGTGTTCACGGTATTCAGCATGATCGTGCTGGCGGGATGTGCCGACGACGCGGCTGAAGAGACCACCACTACTGCGGCGCCGGCCACAACCGAGGCCACAACGACGACCACCGAAGCCACGACGACCACCGAAGCGCCGACCACCACGGAGGCCATGGTCGCCGAGGAGCTGGTGCTCGCCGAGCATGTCAATGCTGTGCTGACTGAGTGGAAGCCGGTCATCAGCGCCGACGCCCTCTACGAGAACCTGACCGACGGTGACGACTCCAACGATCCGTTCGTCGTCAGCGTGCGGGCCCCCGACGCCTACGCGCTCGGTCATATCGAAGGGGCCATCAACATCCCCTGGAAAACCATCGTCGACGAGGACAGCCTGGCCCAGTTGCCCACCGATCAACCGATCGTGGTCTACTGCTACACCGGTCACACCGGCCAGGTAGCCGCAACGTTGCTGAAGTTGCTGGGTTATGACGTCCAGAACATGAAGTACGGGATGATGGGCTGGACCAACGACCTCGACGTCGTGGCAACCACCCCCTTCACAACTTCCCCCGGCTATCCGACCGTCACCGAGCCAACCGTTGCCACCGAAACCTACGACCTTCCGGTCCTGGCTACCGGTGAGACCGAGGCTTCGGCCATTGCTCTCGCCTCCGCCCGGGCCATGCTGGCCGACTGGACGCCCGTTGCGGGAGCGTCGGCACTGTTCGACAACATGGCGGATGGTGACGATTCCAACGACTACTTCGTCGTGAGCGTGCGAGCCGCCGAGTCGTATGACCTGGGGCATGTCGAAGGGGCCATCAATATCTACTGGAAAGAGATCGCCGACACGGCCAACCTGCCTTCGCTGCCGACCGATCAGCCAATCATGGTGTACTGCTACACCGGCCACACCGGCCAGGTAGCGGCTACTGCCCTTAAACTGCTCGGCTACGACGTCATCAACATGAAGTTCGGAATGATGGGCTGGACCGACGACGTCGACATCTTGGCCCAAACGCCGTTCAGCTCCGCCCCCGACTACCCGACGGTCACCGGATAACCCTCCGGTAGAGGGGCGTCGGTGTTCCGGCGCCCCTCCTCCTCCAAAGGAGGTGAGATGAGAAAAGCAACCCTATCCGTGTTTGGCGTGATGCTCGTCGGCCTCCTGGCCGCCGGTTGCACCAGCGGTGCCGATGACACGACAACTTCGAGTGAGACTACGGCGCCGGAAACAACTACTACCACTGCTGTCCAGACAACGACCACTACCGACCCATCCGCGGCGGCCGACGCCAGTTGTGTCGTCTGCCACACCGACAAAGCCACCCTGCAAGCCATGGCCGTGGAACCCGTGGCCACCGAGACCCTCAGCGAAGGTGAAGGCTGAGGAGGTTCAGTGCCTCAGTTAGAGGCATGGGAACAGGTTTTCGTCAGTGACGACGCTTTCTTTGAGACAACTCACGGAGCTCTCGGCTGTATCGCCTGCCACGGTGGTGATGGCCAGGCGAACGGGATAGAGGCCGCCCACACCGGCATGGTCCGAGACCCGAACTCCATCGAGACGTGCGCCAGCTGCCACAACGACATCAGCACCACCGAAGCGATGAGCCTGCACTCGACCCTCGACGGTTACCTGACCGTTTTGGCCGAAAGGACCGGCAGCGAGGAGCTCTCACCCGGATTGGAGCTGGCCTTCGAGAATCATTGCGCCGGTTGCCACACGTCGTGCGGCCAGTGCCATGTGAGCCGGCCGACCAGCGCCGGGGGCGGACTCCTTGACGGTCACTCGTTCAAGAATCCGCCACCGATGAACCTGACCTGCACGGGCTGCCACGGGAGCCGGATCAACGACGAGTACAAGGGTAAGAACGCGACGGCAGACGGCGGTATGTATCCCGCCGACGTCCACTTCAACCCCGGCGGCATGGCGTGTTTCGACTGTCACGGTGCTGCGGAGATGCATGGGGACGTTCCCGAACAGGAGCATCGCTACGACGATGCGGCCGTCGAATGCGTCGACTGTCACCCGGATGTCGAAGGCGGGGCAGATGGCAACCAGCAGCACTCGATCCATTCGGCAAACCTGTCGTGTCAGGTATGCCATTCGGTCGACTACAAGAACTGCTACAGCTGCCACGTGCAGACGTCGGATGCAGGTACGCCGTACTTCAAGATCGAACCGTCGGAAATGGCGTTCTACATCGGCAAGAACGCCGAGCCCACAGAGCAGCGACCCTGGAGCTACACAGTGGTACGTCATGTGCCCATCGACCCGGACAGCTTCTCGTTCTACGGGACGAACCTGCTCCCCGAGTTCGATGCCCGGCCGACATTTGCTCCGGCCACACCCCACAACATCCAGCGGAACACACTGCAGAACGCCTCATGTGACTCGTGCCACGGCAACGAGTCGCTGTTCCTGACGGCAGACAAAGTGCTCCCTGAGGAACTGGCCGCCAATCAGGACGTCATCGTCGACGTCTTGCCGGGGCCGTGAGACTCGTCCGGGGCGCATTGCGATGCGCCCCGGACATCGTTCGCTTTTCGTTCTTCGCTCGTTGTCCCTCGTGTCGAATGTAGGAGCACCGATCGAGGAACAGAGCAGTCCTACTCCTCCAGGTCGAAACCTTCTGCGATCAGCGCGTCGCGAAGTGTCTCAGCTTCCCCGGGGCGCACCGACAGGGTCAGCACACCTCCTCCACCATGCGGGCCATGACGAAGTTGCAGGTCTCTCACGTCTACACCGCCTGCGGCTAGGGCCCGGCCAACCGCCCCGAGTTCACCCGGCCGATCTTGCATGATCACGCCGACGGCTACAACCGGGGGGGCCATGGCCCGACGCACATGACGCGCCGATTGGAGCTCGGTCGCCAGCTGCTCAACGGCACCACCCTCGAGGGCGGAGGACCAATCGCCCAGAGCCTCGACGAGTGATCCCAGAACATTCCGCACTTCGTTTTGGTTGATCATCAGCAGGTCCGCCCACCAGGCAGGCTCACTGAGGGCAACCCTGGTCAGATCCCGGAAGCTTCCCGCGGCCAGGTCCAAAGCGTGCGGGTCTTCGGCGGCCAACCGGACCAGGACCGACGCAAGAACTTGCGGCAAGTGGCTGATGGTGGCAACCGCCGCATCGTGTTCGGCAGCCGTCATGACGACCGGCACGGCTCCGACGCTGGTGACTACCTCTTGCATCCGGGCAAGGTCGCCCGGAGAGGCGCCGTCGGAGCAGAGGATCCAGGTCGCCCCCCGAAAGAGCGCCGCAGATGCCGCCCGGGGACCGGCGTGCTCCCGACCGGCCATCGGGTGGCCCCCGACGAAGTGGGCTAGATGCCCCGCGGCCGCGACCACCGGCACCTTGATCCCGGCCACGTCGGTGACCAGTGTCTGCGTGACTAATCCGGGGAGTCCGGCTACCACCGTCGCGGGCGGGCCGGCCAGCACAACGAGCTCTGCCCCGTCAATAGCCTGATCGGAGTCATCCGCCCGCTCATCGATACCGGCGAAGTCCAGCGCAGCCTGCAAGGCATCCCGATCGGGATCCCAACCGGTCACGAACCATCCGGAAGCCCGCAGCGCCAGCCCTACAGAGGTTCCGATCAACCCGGTTCCGATGATGGCGGCGTTTGGCACGACGTCAGATCTGAAGATTGAGGGCAGCCGCCAAGCTCCTGATTTGATCCATCAGCGCCGCGAATTCGGCGGGGAGCAATGCCTGGGCGCCGTCGACCAGCGCAGTATCGGGAGCGTGATGGACATCGACCATGAACCCGTCCGCACCAACGGCGATCGCCGCCCGGGAGAGCGGTGCCACGAGCGGACGATGACCTCCGGAATGTGAAGGGTCGACCATCACCGGCAGATGGGACAGACCCTTCAGAACCGGGACGGCGCTGATATCGAGAGTGTTGCGGGTCGAGGTTTCAAAAGTCCTGATTCCCCGCTCGACCATGATGATCTGGTGGTTTCCCTCTTTGTAGATGTACTCGGCGGCGTTCAGCCACTCCTCCACCGTGGCGGTGAAGCCCCGCTTCAACTGGACGGGGCGACCCTGACGGCCCACCTCGGTCAACAGAGTGAAGTTGGCCATATTGCGAGTGCCGACCCGGAGAATGTCGGCATACGAAGACACCAGCTCGACATCGCGAGGGTCGAGCACCTCGGCTACGAAGGGCATATCGAATTCGTCCCTGGCCTCGGCCATCAGCTCGAGGCCCTTCTCACCGAGACCCTGGAAGGCATAGGGCGACGTGCGAGGTTTGAAAGCGTCGCCGCGCAAGATGTGGGCGCCTGCTTGCTTGACGGCTTCTGCGGTCCGGAAGAGCTGTTCGCGACTCTCAACGGCACAGGGGCCGGCGACCACGGCAAAGTACCCACCCCCCACCCGAGCCCCCCGGACTTCGACGATGGTGTCGGCTTCCCGGAAGTCCCGGCTGACGAACTTGAACGGCTTGAGCACCGGTACCGCTCGCTCCACCCCCGAGAAAGCCTCCCACGGCAACTGCTGAATCCGATCGCGATCACCGATGACCCCGATGACGGTATGGGTTTGTCCGACTGATACGTGCGCTTCGGACCCGATCGTGTCGAGGCGGGCGAGGACCTGGTCCACGTCGTCCTGAGTCGCTTCAGGTTTCATCACAATGATCATCGAACTCATCTCGCCATCTCGCGGCAGCTCACTGTTTTCGTCGGTCTTCTCGGGTTCAGGACGGCAGTCCCGGGCTAGTCGGGTTGACCAGAGTCAGACGCCGTAGCCGGGTTCCGTCGGCGGCCAACCCGGCCTCTACCTCGCCGATAACTTCCGCATCCCAGATGGTAACCAGGACGACACCATTCTGATCCGCGCCCATCAACACGAGCCGGCAACGGGGATCCTCTACGAGTTCCTCGGCCAGCTCGACAATCGACTCGCGAGCTCGGTCTTCGCCGAATTCGAGCAAGAGTCCTTCCATGACTGGGAATGGTACCCACGTACCGGCCCGGCAGGAAGCGGTTGGGTCTGCCGGGCCTACACTTCGACCATGGACAGGATCCTCGTAACCGGGGCATCGTCGTGGGTGGGCGGCTGCTTGGTCCGCAGCCTCGAAACCCGCGCCAATACAGAAGTCTTCGCCGTGGATGAGGTCGAACCGACGGTTGAATTCTCGTCGAACTTTCACTTGTCGACTCTGGACGTCCTCGAGTTCGCGGATCACGTGATCTCCGTCCGACCATCCACTGTGGTGCACCTGCAGACGCTCGACCGGTCCGCTCTCCTGGGGTCCGATCACTCAAGATCGAGCGTCGTCCTGGGCGCCCAGGCTTTGTTCGGGGCCATCGGACGCTTAACCGAAGTCAAGAACGTGATCGTGAAATCCGACGCAGCCGTGTACGGATCGGGACCGCGCAATCCGTCGGTTATCCGCGAATCCACGGCGACACCGGCCCGACCGACGCGATATGAACGCAGCCTGCGAGATGTCGAAGCGGCGGTATCCCAGCTCGAGGACGAACTGCCGGATGTCACCTTCACGGTCTTGCGGTTCAATCCGATCGTGGGAGCCTCCATCGGGAATCGGCTCAGCCGCTACCTGCGGCTGCCGGTCGTTCCGACCTTGCTGGGCAGCGACCCGCGCTTGCAGTTCGTGCACGAAGACGACGCCGTTCTGGGCATAGAACATGCCATAGATCATCCGACCCCTGGTACGTTCAACATCAGCAGCGAGGGGCAGCTCTACCTGAGCAGAATCTTGCGCCTGGGCAGTCGGATCAACCAACGCCTCCCGGCCCGTCAGCGGCAACTCGCCATGAAGGCGTTGCGGCCATTTGGTGCTTCACTTCCGCGGCACCTGGACGGCCTCCTCAAGTACGGGCGAGTGGTAGACACGCGGGCGATGCGTGAGACCCTGGGTTTCAACCCGAGTCTGAACTGCCGCCGCCTGGTGCTGGCCACCTACGAACGTCTGCCGGCCGGGTCGTCCGGGTAACGCACATGGAAGAGATCCTCAACCGGCTCAGCGTCAAGGAACTCAGATCGCTGGCACGAGCCCTGGCGATCAAAGGCCGATCCTCGATGAGCAAGGCCGGGCTGGTCCAATCCGTCGCCGCAGGACTCAAAGCTAGTGAGGAACCTCAGCGTCCCCCGTTGACGGATACCGCCCGGTCCGTCCGGGTGCGCGGCGGAGAGCGCCGGCGGGCGACCCGCGAACGACTTGGATTGATGGTCGACCGGGATCGAGTCTGTGACTTCGTCACGATTGAGGGTTTCACCTGCGGTCTCCCACCTGTGATGGACAGCAATCGATGCGCATTGCACGGCGGCAGCAACTTCTCGGACCTGGCCATCCCAGCGGCCGGCGCCCTCGGCTTTGACACGTGGCCTGAGCTCATCCGGCATTTGCAGATAGCCAGCTACGACATAGACGCCCTCGGACTGGATCCGGTCATTGCCGAGATGATGTGGCACGTCGGCAACTTCGTGTACTTCGACTACTTCCGGGTAGAGGCGCGCGGGACCGAACATGTGCCTATGGATGGTGCGGCCGTCCTCGCTGCGAACCACGGCGGCGCGGCGATCCCGTACGACGCTCTGATGTTGCAGATGGCAGTAACCAATGAGTGCCCCCTCCCCCGCCGTGTGCGTGTCATCGGGACCGAGATCTTCAACATGATCCCCACCTACTCGCACCTCTACCGCAAATCGGGAGCCGCCTACGCGGCCAAGGAGGATGCGCAGTGGGTCCTCGAAAACGGTCACCTCCTGGGCGTATTCCCCGAGGGCGTCCAGGGATTTCAGAAGTCAGGAGCTGATGCCTACCGGTTGCAGCGATTTGGCCGAGGCGGGTTCGTCAAGCTGGCGATGCGCTCCGGTGCGCCGATCGTCCCCGTCGCCATCATGGGCTCCGAGGACGTACACCCGGCCTTATTCACATCGAAACGGCTTGCCCAACTGGTGCGGATGGTTTTTCCCCAACAGCGCGTCGATGAGATGGCCGTCTGGCTCAACCCGATCCCATTGCCGGTCCGTTGGGAGATACGCTTCCTGCAACCAATCGACGTCGGGCCCGCCACCGATCGCCCTGATCGGCTCACGGTCTTGGAACTCGCCGAAGAAGTCCGCAACCGGGTGCAACGGGCACTCGACAGAATGCTGAGCGAGCGAACCACCATCTTCTAGAACGAGCCCGGTTCGCAATGCGCGGGCCGGATCGGGCAGAATCACCTCACGTGCCCATTGCCAATGATTGTCCCCACTGCGCAGCTCGTGACGCGGTGCGCCTTGAAAACGGCGAATACTTCTGTCCCTGGTGCCTGCACGCCTGGACGATTTCCGGCGATCTGATCCTCGACGGGCACACCGGCCGGGAAGAGGAATTCCTCGACGACCTCGCCCGGGCATTCGATCCTGACTGAACAGCGAGGGCCGAACTTCTCCTCGCCTCCCTGATGGGATGGGTACCCGTGGTCCTGCTTGCAATAGTTAGCACTCCGCAATATACTGCTAAGGGTGGCCAAAGAAGACACGACTGAAGAGAAGAAAGGTGCCGACCTCGGCGCTTTCATCAGGCAACAGCGCGAGCGAGCCAACATCTCCCTTCGGAAGCTGGCCGACAAGGCGGGGATCTCGAATCCCTACCTGAGCCAGATCGAACGGGGACTTCGCAAGCCCTCTGCCGAGATTCTCAAGTCGATCGCCCGTGGCCTTTCCATCCAGGCCGAGTCGCTCTACTCGAGGGCCGGACTGTTGGAGGACGGATTCAATCCGCCGACGGTCGTCGAGGCGGTCGAAACGGACCCGGAACTGAACCAAAGACAAAAGCAAGTGCTCCTCGATATCTACCGAACATTCGTTCAATCGGGAGCAAAGGAGGAAAAGGAATGATTGTCGACACGACCAAGAAAGTGCTCTACGCAGCAGTGGGCGTTCCCGTCGTCACCGCTCGCAAGTTGTCGGAACGCGTCAACGAGATGAGCGAAAAGCTCACCAAGGACTACGACGTATGGGCCAAGGAAGGCGAGAAAGTCGTCACGAAGGTCACCGACCGCACGATGGTTGAGGACTTCGTGGAGGACATCGGCGCCAAGATGGACTTCGACCAGATCCAGGAGCAGGTTGGCAAGCTCCGAGAGCAGCTCGACGACATGTTGAGCAACTGGCGGTCGTCCTTCCGGCCCGTAGGCGAGAAGGAAGCACCCGCCAAGGCGACCACCGCAGCCAAGAAGCCCGTTGCCAAGGCGACCACCGCAGCCAAAAAGCCGGTAGCCAAGACCACCGCAGCCAAAAAGCCGGTAGCCAAGACCACCGCAGCCAAAAAGCCGGTAGCCAAGACCACCGCAGCCAAAAAGCCGGTAGCCAAGACCACCGCAGCCAAAAAGCCGGTAGCCAAGAAGGCGACCACCACCGCCTGAGCCGAGCGACAAGCCGGCGAGAAGAGAGGGGGCCCACGACGGGCCCCCTCGATCTATCCGGTCAGAGAATCAATGGGAGATCACAGGTTCTAACTCCGAGGCGTGAGCCACCCAGCTCTCCACCATCCCCTCGGTCGGGAGCCTTTGCACAAGCTTCTTCGCCTCATTGATCTGCACCATCTTCTTTGCGAGTGAAACCGGATTGCGTCTCCGCAACTCTTTGATGGTGTCGACGCCGGCGGCCTCGAGCAGGTCTGAGTATTCCGAACCAATACCCTTGACGCGCATCAAGTCGGCACGGTTCAACCAAACGAGTATTTGCTTCTCGTCCAGCCGGGTAGCGGCGGCGAGTTCCTTGCGCCCGCGCCGCGTGGCAGCTCGTTTGAGGAGAGCCTCGGTGGTCCGCACTCTCGATTTGCGGAACCTGGTTGCAGTCTTGGGATCCAATCCTGCAATCGCGTCAATAGTGGCCATCCCACTCCCTTCCTGTGCTCCAACATCCTCCGCAACGCGGCCCAGCGGCCAGACTAGCCAGCGACCTGATCGGCATGCCGGGAGGAATCGAAGCCGGACGGTGGGACCCCGGGCCGACTTGCCATGCGGGTTGATGCGAAGTTCGGGCAAACACAAGACCCGATCAATCGGCCACAGGAAGAATGTCTCCCGGTTGGCATGGATGACTGATGCCTACCCGCGCGGTTGCAGATCCGTCACGTCGTCGGAGGTATCGACGTCGCGGGGGGCCAGTTGCTCAAAGAAGACCTCTTCGACCCAGTCCGGATGGGCTTGCAGAAGATTGCGTCCCCCTTGGTCGCCTTCCAGGCTCATCAGTCGCGCCCATAGCGCCCGGGCGACCAGGACGGGGTGGCCGCGCACGTACCGGTACTTCGGGACGATGGCAAGGGCATCACTCGAATGGCGGTGATCCAGCACGGCAGCTACCACCGTCGGATCGATGCCGGGTTGATCACCCATCACGATGAAGGCGGCTTCGGCGGAAGGATCGCGACTGGCCGAGTCGAGACCGACGCGCATCGATGAGGCCATCCCTTCCTCCCATTCGGGGTTCTCAATGACACCGGCATCACCGAAATCGACCGTGTCCAGGATTTCCTGGTACCGGCTCCCAAGCACCACCCACACGGAATCAACCGGCCACGTCAACGTCTGATGAACAACTTTCTCCAGAAGTGTCGGACCTCCCCACGGAAGCAGTTGCTTTGGCCGACCGAGACGAGTCGAAGGTCCGGCGGCCAGGATGAGGGCGGTAATGCTCATGGGTGAAACGGGTGATTGATGACGCGGATCACTATACGTCTCCCTGGTCGTCCTTCCGTTGCGGATGGATCCTTCCCTGTGTCCCCTTCAATGAATCGCCTGCCCCGCTGCCGTAACGGACTGTCGTCATTTCGGCCAAGATCGACAGCGCGACTTCCGCCGGCGTCTCGGCTCCAATGTCCAACCCGATCGGACCGTAGATCTTCTCCTGGTCGGCCGGCGGGAAACCATCTGCGGTCAACCTCGCCAGCCGGTCGGCATGAGTTCGCCTGCTGCCCATCACCCCGAGATAGGCAATGGGTTCGGCCAGCGCCCGCCGGATCACAGGATCCTCCAGACGCTGATTGTGGTTTAACACGACCACATAACTCCCATCCCAGGGCCGGGTATCGAGCACACTTTCCGGCCAGGCAACAATCACCTCGTGAGCATCGGGAAACAGCTCGGCACGGGCAAAAGCAGGTCGCGGATCGATCACCGTCACCTGATAACCGACCTGTGAACCAAGCTTGCAGAGCGGTTCTGCGAAGGGGCCGGCTCCGAAAACCAGCAACCGGGGTGGCGGAGCGATCGACTCGAAGAAGACATCAGTATCGCCATAGCTGAGGGTCCGGCTCTTCTCGTCGGTCATGAGGCGAACTGCATCACTAGTGACATCGCCGACGAGCGCGTCGGGGATCGACCCGGCCACGATGCCGTCCTTCGCATCGATGACGGCCTTCCATTCCCCACCGGTAACTGCCATGACGCGGGCGCCCAGGCGCCCGCCGGAAACCAACTGCTCGACGGCCCCGGTGATTTCATCTGCCTCGGCCGGTTCGATATACACCTGGATCGTCCCCCCGCAGGCCAGGCCAACCTCGAAGGCGTCCTCGTCGGCGATGCCGTAGGTCACCAGTTTGGGTTGACCCGATGTGAGCACCTGCAGCGCATGGAGCGCTACATCGTTCTCGACACAACCTCCGCTGACCGACCCCTCCAGTTCCTCGGCCGAGGACACCAGCAACCTCGATCCTTCCGGTCGGGGGGCCGATCCCTGCACACGTACCACTGTGGCAACAGCCGCGCTCTTGCCATCCTGTTTCCACTGCTCGAGGCGTGTCTGCTCGTCCGTCATGGCCCTACGTTATCGGACTGCAAAGCTCCGACCACATCTCCAGCGCGTTTCTGCATGGTCGACAGGGCAGCGATCGCCTACGTGATGCCGGCCGGCAGCGGGAAGCGGAGCAACGCTCCGATGGCCTGACGGTCGAGGGCCGAAGCAATCGACACCTGAAGAACTTCGCCACTCTCTCCGATCGTTGTCTCGATGATCTCGTCCACAAGGTCCTCGGTTGGTCGGGTCACCGATCCGCAGACCGGGCAGTTCGTGCCGTTCCGGGCGAGCCAGCCGCAGGATTCGCACACGGTTCCTTCCTTGGTGAAGCTCCCGGAAACGATCAAACGGTTGATCGCCCGAGCGTTGACCGCTGCCAGCACGCCGGCGATGCCGAGCACCGCCTGGCCTCCCGCTCCGGCCGTATCGAGTAGTTCCTGCACCCGGTCCGCCTCGCGGGCGGCGACGGCTGCCTGCTCGAGGACGACAACCTGCTCTTTGACCAGGGCAGGTGTCATCGTGTGTGTATCGATGACAAACGAGCCTGCGACCCGCGCCTGTACGTACGGATGGAGGAGTCCTGACCCCTCCTCGATCGAATCCTGATGTCCGCCCAGGAAGAGGAAATCGAATCCCTCGCTCTGGAAGAGGCGAAACACGAGGTCGGCGGTCTCCTTGAAATGGCGCTGCACGACTGCGTCGGCATGGCTTCGGACCCCGCGCTCCTCGTAACCGGCGAAACCGCCGTAGTTGGACTTTCTTATCGACTCCTCGACGACCTCGCCGTATTCGGTGAACACCTCACCACTCTTGACGAACAACACCGAGCGTCGAGGCTCGAAGATCACAACTGCCGACCGGAATTCCTGCTCGGCCAACCGGAGGGGACGAAGGTATGCCCGGTTCCCGATCCGGGCTACATCCCACACCGGTCTGCTCACAGGCACGTAGTGAAACCAGTCGGCACCATGACACGAAAAAACGGCAACCGATGCAGGGTCGGCATCAATGCGATCGGCCAGATTCTGAACGGTCTTCAAATCGGATCGCAATGACATGGCTGCCTCGTGACTCAGCCCTCCACCGTCGACGGCCTCGCGAATCGGGCGGAGCAACTCCGAAAGCCTGGCCCCGGTCGAGGTTCGGTCCCGGGGAGTGCCGACCCGGTTCACATAAACGGACAACACCGGGTACGTGGAGTTGGTGAATTGCCGAATCTGGTCAACCTGCATGAGTCTCCTTCCTCCGACGGCCAAAGGCCGCAGATGGTTGTTGCGCGCAGCAGAGCAGTGGGGGGACAGCACATTGGTCGGCCCGGGTGCGCAAAAGCACGCCGAGCGCAGGGCGAGAGGACCGCAGCCAAAACTCAGTCGTCGTACAGCACCTCACTCAGTTCTGACACTACACGGGGTTCGGTCTCTCCGGTAGAGCTAACTCCACCCGTCGGATTCCCCGAAGAGATCGCCGGTGGCGGGTGACCGGCTGCCGGGATTGAGGGCGACCGCAGCTTCGGCCGCCGAGTGGGTCCACTCGAAGTGACCGCCGTCGGTGTAACGCCAACCGGCCCCCCAGGCAAAACCCCACTTGCGGAAGATCTCACCGATACGGACGTCCATTCCCACCCGGCCACCGTAGGGGTTGTCGCCGGGATTGATGTCAACGGCAATGCCCCACGTGTGGCGGGACACAGCCCCACCCTTGTCGCCGCCCCGGATCAGGCGGGCGTTGTAGCACCCTCCTGCGATCTGAAAATCCTGGCGATCGATCATCCAGGCCAGACCCTGGGTCTCTATCTCCTCGATAGCTCCTTCGAGCAGCGGCACGATGTCTTTGTGGCAGCGGAAAGGGCCCAGATACGGGAGATCAACATTGACGATGTTGGCGCGACGCCATGCTGAATCCAGGATGATGCGGTCCCCGCTCGTAGGACGGTAGGCAAACTCGCCAAACTTCTCTTTGACCAGGACGGTGGGCAAGACCGCATCGGGATCGTCGGGGTCGAAGGAAGTGTTGATGGTGAGCAGGGCGTCGGGTACACGGGACCACAGGGCCAGCAACAACTCATCCTCGGGTCCGTAGTCCCACAGGGCGACAAACGAAGCACGGTCGAAGCCGATCTTCGAAGCAACTTCCGCATCCAGAACCAGTTCCGCCCAGCCGATCAACTCGTCGGCCACGATGGCGCCGACGTCGAATTGATAACTCCGTCCGTCCCATCCGATCAGGGTCACCCGATCTCCCACCATCGCCCCGCGCAACTTCGCTGATGTTTCACCGAACACCACCCGGCCGCTCAAGAGCACCGCGGTCACTTTGTCCCCCAGCAGAGGGGCCGCTCGTCTCCCTTCCACTGCAGTCGTCGACATAGGGTAGAAGTAGCCGGAGGGCGCCTCCTGGACGATCTCGTCACCTCGCTCCACCGCAGTCATCCGTAAGGTCCCGCGATGGAACGTTGCCCAACGGGCACCGAACCTTTCCGCCGCGGAGGTGATGGTTGCCTCGACCTCCGGGGACATCCCACCGACCTCCCCAATCGTCAACACCCGTTCTTCTGCCGAACCCAGGGCGGCGACTGGACCAACGGAGAACGCCGATATCAGCAAGGCTCCAACCACGACCGAACCGATCCGGCGCCGGGTCGCACCGGGCCGGTACGTTCCAGGCATAGAACGAGAAGTGGGGATTTGCACCACCAAAGGCTACCGGGCGACTGGAGCTCCCGGCGACAATTGGCGAAGAGCCCATCTCGACTATCGTCCTCGCCATGACCGACCTCTTCGGGGGCGTACCCGAAACCGATCCGACCGGGGCTTCCGGCCTAATGGCTGCCGGAGCTCTGATGGTGGACATTCGCGAAGCCGACGAATGGGAGGAAGTCCGCATCCCCGGAGCCGAGTTCATGCCCCTTTCGGAGATCAACGACTGGTTCGAGGAGTTGCCGCGAGACCGTACGGTTATCCTGCAATGCCGGTCGGGCAACCGTTCCGCTATGGCCGTTGCAGCCCTCATGCGTGAGGCCGGGATGGAGAATGTCCTCAACCTGGCCGGCGGCATCATCGCCTGGCATCAAGCCGGGCTCCCGATCGACCTGGAACCCCTGCCGCACTGATTCGATCGTCGGTATTGGCTATACAGAACCTGGTCTGAGGCGCCGATAACCAACCCATGATTGGGAAGCGCTTTGCCGCGCGGTTGCACGGGGAATCAGGGTTCACGATTGTCGAGTCGGTCGTGGCGCTGGCCATCGTTTTCGCTCTGGTAGTCGCCCTGCTGCGAACCATGGACACGGGAACCCGCGTCATCGTCGAGACCAAACGCCAGGCGTCGGCAACGGCTTTCGCTTCGGAGTTACTGGAAAGGGCCCGGTCGCTCGAGTGGAATCACATGGGCCTGACATCACTCGCCAACGGAACTACCTGTCCGACCGAGGTCGGCTGTACGACGTTCAGCGACCCGGTCACGGGTGTCTTCGGCACCGACCTGACATTGAACCCATTGACAAGCAACTGGGATTTTGGAGGGGAGGAGATCGTCTTCGTGAACGGAGCAACCTTCGACCCGTTCCTCTCGTTTCACGATCTCCAAACGCGAGATAACACCGACTTCGACCGCTACTTGTTCGTGACGTCGGTGCGGACGGATCCGCTCGATCCGGCCACCGAGAAGTACCGGCGCATAACCTCCATGGTTGCCTGGCAAGCTCCCGGCGGCCTGCCGCACGACGTGCGCCTCTCCACCCTCGTTTCTCCCTTCACCGAGCCGTCGCAGCCGCTCATGCACGGCGAGGTGACGATGGACGGTGGCTCGCTGACCGTAACCGGCGATGTGAGCGGATCCCGCGCCTGGGTGGCAGCTCCACGAGGGCTTTTCCAGGCAAATCTTGTCTTCTCAGACGGGTTTGTCTCCGGTACCAGCGACTACATCTCATCCGAGATCGTGCGAAGCTCGGCCACCTCCGGAGAGGTGAGGTACGCCGGGCCGGACGGATTGTTCAATACCGCCGACGATGTCATTGTTCGTCCGGAACCGGTTGACGTGCTGCGAGCAGCCGATGACGACGCAGTCTCGACCGCACCCTTGGACGACTCCAACGCTATCCTGACCACCCTGCCGCCCCCATTTCAGATCAGCGGCGCCCACCCTTACGACTTCAATGTCGCCGACCTCACCAACCTCCTGGCTCCGAAAGCCAGCGAGTATTGGGCCGAGCTGTGGACCGAATACAACCCGACGGGCCTGGACCCGAAAGTAGATGGCCTGCCATATGCCGGGTTCGGGTTGGTTTCGGCCGACCGCACCAACGGGGGCTTCATCGAATACTCGGACGCTGCGGTTCGCACCTTGTATGAAGCAAAACTGGGCGCGTCTTTGGATGCCGCGTTCTACGAATTCGCATTTGTTGCCCGCGGACACGATTCCGTCGGCCCGGCGCTCGACTATTCGGCCAATGTCGACCGCTACAACGCTCCTTCTCCCTCCACCGACCGCCAGGTGCGCATTGACTACAGCTGGGAGGGCGAGCCTATCTACCTCTTCCCGGACTCGGTCGGCCCGCTGGAGAACAACAAGTTCAAAGGCTGGGTCATTGTTGAGACCCCTCGGTTATCCGGCACCGATCTCGCTGCAGGTCAGAATGCGGCCCGTCCGCCCGCAGTGTCCACCAGCGGGGATGTGATCATCAAGGTCTGGGATCCATCCCCTCCCGGCAAATACGTCACCATCTACTCAGGATTTGGTGCTATCGGGAGTTGCTCGGCTCTTCCGGCACCAGACGTAATAGACATCGGCGACGGTGCCGGCGGGCCGCTCACCTGGGATATCACACCGAGCGGTGACCCTCAACTGCACTACGAGATCCAGGGGTCGATTCTGGTCCGCACGCCGTGTCGGTCCTACACCGAAGACACCAACATGGACGTTTCCGAAGCTCGATTCCAGGCCACGGGGATGGTTACCGGAAACATCAGTTACCGCGTGGTCGACACCCTGGTCGACGCCGACCTCCTCTTGGACGGCACCCTCTACAACGTCAACCTCACCTTCGACCTGGGCGGAGTCGGGGTCACGGCTCTCTACATCGATCCGGATGCCAGCTGATGAGCCGCCTGCACCGCTCAGATCGTGGCCTGTCCCTCGCCGAGCTGATGGTGGCCATGATGCTGATGACGATTGTCGCGGCCGTCTTCCTGTCCCTGCTACGAACCACGATGTTCGCCACCCGTGACCTGGAGGGTACCGCACGCTCCAACGACGACGTTCGCCTCGTTCTGCAGCAGCTGGACCGCGACTTTCGGAGCGCCGAACGAGTGTGCGACCCGCTCCCCGGCTTCGATTCCGATCGGTTGGAATTCCGCACTCGCGCTTACACGGCCACCACCAGTGCCGTGGGTTTTGTTGACCTCATCTACGAACTCCGCGACGACGACGGCGACGGACAAGCCACCGACTTGCGACGATCCTCAGACGATGGCGTCACCTGGCGCACCGTGATCGGCGGGGTCCAGAACGAGACCATCGTTGACGACGACTACAACACCAAAGTGGGCCGGCCACTGGGAACGGTCGGAGTGCCCGTGTTCACCAACCAGGGTGGGGTGGCGTCGGCGCTTCCTTCCCAGGGAAAGGTCATCACCATCCGGATCTGGGTCGATCAGAACATCAACGACCGGATCAACGCCCGGCTCGGTACAACAGAGATCTCGGGTCGAAACATCTGGACCCCCAACTCGGCCAATTGCCCATGAACGCCGAGGACCTGCTCCAGAATCGACCACGGGGTGCCGATATCACCAGCATGAAAGCCTTGTTCAAGAAGCTGCTGCTTGACGATGACGGGATCGGCATTGCCTCGGCTCTTTCGGTGGCCGTCGTGATCTTCATCCTGGGTGCAACCTGGTACTCCGTCTCGGTCCACGAATTGGAGGAAGTCGGGTACGACCGGCATCTGGCCACTGCAGTCAACGTGGCCGAGGCGGGCGCACGCGAAATGATGTACCTGCTTGCCTCCAACGAGGGGGGCATACGAGACGACGCTGATGCGGGCATGGCCACCACCGGCATCACCGGAACTACCTGTGATCTGGATACCCTCGAGACGGTCATCGACGGCACCAACGACGTTCAGGGTGAGTACTGGGTTCGCGCCCTTCCCCTGGCTTCCGCCCGGTCGTATCTGATCGAGTCGTGGGGATGGGCGCCCAACCACAATGCCGTGCAGGCAGTCTCGAAGAAAGTCGTGATCGAAGTCGAACTCGTCCCGATCGGTGGCGGGTTTTACTACGCCCTGTTCGCCGCCGAGGGCGGCTTGACGGCCGGCAACCGGAAAGAGATCTACGGCGATGCGTACTCCGGCGACGACCTGGCCATCGGCAACTACACGCGCATCTATCCGAATGATGATGGTGCGCCGGGCGTTGGCCAGATGTTGGTCTACGGCGACCTGCTCATCAGCAACGGGGCCAACGCCGAAATCGCAGGAGAAACCAAGGTCAACGGCTTTGTACAGGACAACAAGGGCAGCAAGTTTGGAACCAACGGCGCCGATGTCATCATCCTCAACGACACGGCCGTATCGGGGTTCGTCAAGTCGAAGTTCAAAGGAAATCAGTCTTCGGTCGGCCGCAACCTGCAGGTGGCAGGGCCCTCCACCACAGTTGACACTCCACCCACTGCGGCGGGGTATGTGTGGAACGCCACCGGCATCGCCCCGGTGCCCCAAATCTCGCTGCCGAATTTCGTGTGGGATCCAACCAAGTACACCGACGCCGGTGTGACGGTGTTCAATCACGCCACCTGGGCGCAGTTCGACACCTGGTACCAGGCCAACGACTCGGCCCTGACCGGAGCGCACTTCGTCAACGATCCCGGCTCATTCACTCTCAACATGGACAAGGCGATCCTGGCAGGCGATTTCGTGCTGGCGTTCAAGGGCGACCTCGAAGTGCGCGGCACACCCAACGGAGTGAGCGACCCGGCTCTGGCACCGGCCACCGTGGTGATCGCCGGGGTCGAGCCAACGAGCGATGTCACGATGGCCAACAGTGCCAACTCTGTTGAGGGCCAGATCCATCATTTGATCTATGCAGGCGGAACCTTCGGAGCGTCTAGCCAGACCACCATCTACGGCGCCATGTACGGCGATAAGGACGTTTCGAGCAACCGTCTCGAGATTCACTTCCGGCCACCCAGCGTTTCAGCCGTCGCCGGTTTCGAGTTCGACCCGGCGCTGGCCGATGCGTTCATCCCGCGGCCCGGAACCTGGCGGGAGACTCCCCCGGACGCGCTCGGTTGTACGGTTCCGTAGAGGAGCCTACTTGAGCTCGAATTCGGCCACGGCTTCGACGTGAAAGGTCTGCGGGAACAGATCTACCGGGGTCACCTTCTTCAAGCGATAACCCGCCCCGTCGAGCATTCGTGTGTCTCGCGCCAGGCTGGCCGGGTCGCACGAGACATAGGCGATGCGCCGCGGCGCTCCCCCCACCAGAGCAGCGACCCCAAGCTCGCCGAGCCCGGTCCGGGGAGGGTCGCAAACCGCGATGCTCCATGATGTAGCGGGGGCGACCTCTTCGAACCGCCCCCGCACAACCTCGTGATTCGCAATCCCGGCCTCGCCCAGGTTGTGGCGTAAGTCGCCCAGGGCGACTCCGCTCGATTCCACTGCGATCACCCTGCCCGCCGACCTACCGACCGTTGCAGAAAACAGCCCGACGCCGGCATAGGCGTCGAGCAGCGTGTCTGAGCCGGTGGGTTGCAGAGCGTCGCCAACGATTTCGGCAAGTGTTTCGGCCCCGGCAGTGTTCACCTGGAAGAAGGCCGGGCCGGTGATCCTGAAGCGAACGCCGCCGACTGCCTCGTGGATGGAGGGTGGCCCGATCACGGGTTCGAATCGCCGGCCGGCCAGACGGACGACGGAGGCCTTCCATTCCGCCGCCTGCTCGGGCACCCGCCCACGGATGAGTACAGCCCGTTCTCCGGTGGTGACGCCCATCCGCAGCGTGATTTCATCCACACCCGACAGGTCGCCGAGCCGCCCGTACAACTCCCTCAGACCCGGGACTAGCAAGAGGCAAGCGAAGATGGGAACCAGCTGTTTGCTGCGATGGCGATACAGACCGGGGTGGCCGTTCCCGACGTGGAACGTCATCCGGTTGCGGTAGCCAAAGGGCTCGCTCGAGTTCACGATCGGGGCGATTTCGGGCCTGACAACCCCGCCGAGGTGACGCAGCTGACCGGCCACGATCGCCGACTTCCATTTCAGCTGTTCGGCGTTGGCCATGTGCTGCCACTGACACCCTCCGCAATCGTCGAAGTGCGGGCAGGGAGGCACGGCCCTGGCCGAAACCGGGGTCAACACCTCTTCGAGATCGGCGCGGGCCCAGTTCCTTTTCTCGGTGACGAGAGTCACGCGAACTCGCTCGCCGGGAATGGCCCCGGCTACAAAAACGGCCTTGCCGTCGTGGCGACCAACACCCTCACCCCCGTGCGCCATATCGTGGACATCGATCTCAACCGTCGGATCCATCACAACAGGGTGCTTTCAAGAGTCTCCGCCAGCGACTGCTGGAGCCACCCCAAATAGTGGAGGAGGGCCACCGCCGGATCATCCTCATGGAGGTCGTCTTCCCATCCGTCCTCGCTGATGTCCATCCGCGAAGCAAGAACCAGGCGCGCCTCGGCAAGGACGCGCAACCATGCTTCACCCTCACCGGCCGAAAGGGTCACGCCGCCAGGGGATTGCTCAACCGTGAGCGAAAAGGCCGAACGATCGGCGGCCCGGGATTGTGCCATCTCGTCGGCCATCAGCCGCCGGTATTCCGCGGCCGCCTCTTTGTCATCCGGGTACGGAGCCTGGTCCAGGCGATCGGCTCCGGGATCCACACCGGTGGCGCCGACCGAATCGAGCAGGTCGGGAACGGCCAACAGAGCATTGGCCTCCCGGGAATCCAGACTCAGCTCAACTTGACCAGCCACGAGCCGGAAGGGACCCTTCATACTCGTTCCATCGTGGCCCACAAGCCGTGCCGGTGAAGTCGGAAGCAGTCCATTTCCATCTTCTCGCGGGGACCGGTGGCGACTATCGCCCTGCCTTCGTTGTGCACTTGCAGCATCAGCCGGGTCGCCTTCTCCTTGGAGAAACCGAAAAGCTTCCTGAACACATACGCGACGTAAGTCATGAGATTGACCGGGTCGTTCCACACGACAACGTTCCAGGGTCGATCCAGATCAACCCGGGTGTCTCCGACCTGGTCGTGGCGCGGCGTAGTCGTCATCACGTCACGTTACTCCGAGGGTTCAGTGCTGAGGCTCTTCCAGGCTCACCGCTCTGGCGCGTTCCTCGTTGAGCCACACCTCAAAGTCCTTCCGGGCGACCCGCCACTCCCGGCCGAATTTCACCGCGGGCAGGCGGCCGCTTCGCAACACGCTGGTGACCACGAAGGGAGACACATCCATGTATTCGCAAATGTCGGCTACTGAAAGCCATTCCTTGGGGATGTTGACGTCGATCCAGTCCATCGGCCCCAGGCTATGGGAACCAGCGCAGATGAGCAAGGGACCCGGGGCGCGAAACAAAACAGAACGGATCAGTTGTCGATCGAATAGTGTGAAGTTATCGTTTGATGAGAGTATTCGACAATATTCTAAGGTGCGATGGATCCGCTACAACATCCCGACCTCATCGAGATCTCCCGCCGCTTGCGGCTGCAGCTGGCCGAGGTCCTGAACGCCGAGCAAGAGGCTGCGGCCATCACGTTGCGACGACGAAGCACCATCCGCGATCGATTGCTGGACGCCGAGGATCGGGACGAAGCCGTCCGGGTCACCACCATCGACGGCGAGACCAGGACCGGCACCATCGCGGCCGTCGGGGTGGATCACGTGATCCTCCTGACAAACCGCATCACCATGTGCCTTGCCCTGGCGCACATCGTTGTCATCCAATCGACCAGCACATGACCCGTCCGCGGGTCGCCACCGTTCTCTCTGCCCGCCCCTGGGAGTCCACGTTCGCGGACATGGCACGCTCGACCAGCATGGTCCGTTTGGTAGCGCGAGCCCATCAACCGTCCGACCTCGATCGTCGAACCGGCGAGCTCGACGTGATTATCGCCGGAGCCGAAACTGCCTGGGTCACTCCCACGGTGATCAAGAAATGGCGAAGCGGCGGGTCGGCAGTGTTGGGGTTGTATCCGCCCAGCGACCGACCGGGCCGCCGCTTGCTTACGGTCGGCGGTGCCGATGAGGTGCTCCCCGACTCAACGCCCCCGGACCGCATCCTCCACATCGTCCGAACGTTGCGGCAGCCGCCCCCGGCCCCCGTCGGGTCCGGCAGCTTGATCACGGTCACGGGCGGTCGAGGTGCCCCCGGCATTTCCGAGATTGCTCTCAGTCTGGCGTGGGGTCTCGCCGAGCAACGGTCGACCCTGTTGATCGACCTGGACCGGCAGGGACCTTCGCTCTCCGTGAGGCTGGGGGTGCTGCCCGCTCCTGATGTTGCACACGCAGCCGACGCGGTCTTGCTGTCCGGAGTATTCCCCTCCGAGGTTCGTCGGATAGGACCGCTGTCGCTCCTGGCCGGCCCGCCGATTCGCCACTCCGGTCCCCTCACCTCTGCACTGATCAACGAGGTCATCCAGGCTGCGGAGGGAACCTTCGACCGCATCGTCGTCGACCTCGGAGTGAGCGAACCGGACGATCCTTTGCTCTATCGGGCCGCTTCCCGGATCCTGACGTGCGAGGCAACTCCCAAGGGTTTGGTGAGAGCGGCGGCAACCGTCGAGGCCTGGGCGGCGCCGCTCCCCGCTCTGGTCCTCAACCGTGTACCCGCCGACCGTCGGGAAGATACCGTCCGTGCCGCCCGCCACTGGCTGGGCCTGGAGCCCAAGGTACTGCTGCCACACCTCCCGGAGATTCACGATGTTGCCCGGGTGGCGGGCCCTCCGAGCTCCGACATGGTCAGGCTTCTGGAGCCCCTCCATCGACTGTTCCCGGCGGACCTCGATTGAGTGGTGATCCGGGAAACAGCGGACCGAGGCGGACCCGGCGTCCCCTCTTAGACCTCGGCCCGGTAGGTTCCGAGATGGTGAAGCGCGGCCATCGAGCCGGGCAGCGGATTGAATACCTCCGCAAACCCTTCCGGGCCCGGCCGATGGATGAGATCGACAAACATGCGGTAACGCCAGGGGGTGTCGGTTGGGCGCGATTCGATTCGCGTCAGGTTGGCACCGCGCAGTCCGAGTTCCGTCAGCGCCAGGGCCAGCGCGCCCGGCCGATGCTGGGTTTCGAAGGCCATGCTCGATTTATCGGCCTCGGCGGCGATGGTCGGTTGACCTCCCGCCAAGACAACGAACCGTGTGGTGTTGTGGGTTCGATCCACCACATCGGACATCAATACTTCGAGGTTGTGCGGTCCAGCGGCCTCCGGCGGTGCCAGTGCCGCTTCAGCCGGGTTCTGGTGCTCGGCCGTTTGCCGGACCGCACCCGCCGTGTCATGAGTTGGTATCGGTTGCCAACCCCGGGCCTGGATTATTGCTTCGGCCTGCGAGAGCGCTTCGGGGTGAGAACGGACCTGCTTGATTTCGTCGAGCGACGCTCCGGGCAACCCCAGGAGGGCGTGCCGTACTTCGACCTGGTGTTCTGCGACGATGCGGGCCGGGGCGTCAACCAGCCGATCGAGAACGGCCAGCACGCTCCCGGTTGTGGAGTTCTCGATCGGGAGAACTAGTCGTTCGACTGCACCGTTCGCCAACGCGGCGAACGCTGCCACGAAATTTGGATATCCGATCAGATCACCGTCCGGAAACATCTCCCGGGATGCCCGGTCGCTGTATGAGTAGCGCTCACCTTGATAGCCGATCACCATGGCGCGGAGGTTAGTCGTCAGGCAGTCGGCAGCAGTAGAGCGATTCGGCCATTTCGTAGTCGCTCCAGCCCGCCCGTCCCGGGCAACACGACATTCGCGGCGGTCCGTGCTCGCCTCTCGACGGATGGCGTTGGGTTGGATCGCGACGTTGTCGACACCGGGAAAGTCGTGCGCGACATGTTCGACGCCCGTTGGTTGGCCCGAGAGCCCGCCCCGGCCCGGCACGATGGCCGCGCCTCAGCCTCCGAATCGCCACTGATCGATTATCCCGGAGGATCCATGTCCCCGGAAACCACTTCGCAGGCGAGATCGCCCATTTCGCGGCGTCAGCCCCGAGGTATGTTCACGGTGGTCCGGGTAGCCATGGCCTCGGCGAGCGGACGCATCACTCGCTCAAGGGTTTCCGCGTCGGGAATGGAGCCGTCGCCGGGAACCCATGTGACGAACAGGCTGTCCTGATTCCCTGCGCTGTCGGTCGTTCGCATTGTCAACGGGGACAACCAGTTGCTCCCGACGATCACTTCCCAGTCTCCGATCTGCTCGATCGGCCCGCTGCCAACGGCAATGTCCCAAACTCCGCTCCCATCGCTCACGCCAATCGTGATGAAGTTCTCCTGGCCGCCGACTTCCGTGATGTTGCACAGGAATCCGAATAGACCATAGGTCGAAGCGTCATAGGCACCGTTGCCCTCAACCGTTGCTTCGTTGGAAGCGAAAAGGCCGAAAGTCACCAGGTCATCCAAGGAGACCGCACCGTTCACCGGCTGGCCGTCCGAGCAGACGTCGGCCAGGATGACGCCATCTCCACCCGAACCGCTCCCGCCCGCGTCTGCCGGAGGCGCCTCATCAACGGACGATGGTTCATCCGAATCGCTGCCTCCGGGTTCGGGCGCCGGATCGTCGCCGCCGGCACCACCAGCATCGGAAGGAGCCACGGTCACGGTGGTGAGTACCGTGGGCTCGGCGTTGTCGTCCGCACCACTGCACGCCGAGGCGACAAGCGCCACCACGATCGTCGCCAGAAGAGACTTCGCGTACTTGATCCCCATAACTCCCACGCCTCCTGCGTCTCAAGATCCCCCGGCGCGTTGTCCGGATGGACGATGTTGTTTCGTTTCACCAGGACGGCTGCCTTGGTGCAGTGACACTAGACCCGACCGTGACTTAGACCTGCCACAAACTGCCAAATAATTTGGTTTGGTTCTTGCGAGTTGCGAGCTGCGCTCAATTCTTAGACAATTCTCAGAAACCCTTCACACGATCTTCACCGTCTCAGTGGACGATGGGATTTCTGAAAGGATCATGATGAGCGACATCCTGAAGGCAAAGAAGGCAGGCGGATACGTCCGCAAGCCCGGGACGTATGAGGCAGGACGTGTGTGCGCCCAAAAGGACTGCGATACACGGCTTTCGACTTACAACGCCAGGCAGACGTGCCGCCTGCACACCCCGGTACGCTTTCCGCGAGTGCGCGGCCAGGTGGCTCAGTCCTGAACCAAGAGCAGGCAGCCGGCATCAGTGACTGACGATCGGACGGGCGGCGAGTCGATAGAGTCTGCCCAATGTCCGAAGCCCGAACTGCACTCGACCGGCCACCGGCCTGGGCCGCCGACGCCGTCTTCTATCAGATCTTCCCGGATCGGTTCGCCCGCTCCCCGCAGGTGTCCAAGCCAACGAACCTGGAGGAGTGGGATTCACCGCCCACCCGGCATGGGTACAAGGGCGGCGACCTCGTCGGGGTGGTTGAACGGCTGGACTGGCTGACCGATCTCGGCATCAACGCCATCTATCTCAACCCCATCTTCCAGTCTGCGTCCAACCACCGCTATCACACGCACGACTATTACCGGGTCGACCCCTTGCTCGGCGGCGATGAAGCGTTCCGCGCGTTGCTGGCCGCCTGCCACGAGCGCGGGATACGAGTCATTCTCGACGGGGTCTTCAATCACGCCAGTCGCGGCTTCTGCCAATTCAACGACATCCTCGAGAACGGAGTCGACTCTCCGTGGTTGGAGTGGTTCACCATCACCGGGTTGCCACTCAACCCGTATCGGGCCGGACTGCCTGCCAACTACCACGCCTGGTGGGGAAACCCGGCCCTCCCCACGTTCAATACTGAGCACCCGGACGCCCGTGAGTACCTCATGCAGGTCGCCGAGTATTGGACCAGTTGGGGAATCGACGGCTGGCGGCTGGACGTTCCGTACGAAATCAAGACGGCCGGGTTCTGGGAAGAGTTCCGCGCCCGGGTGAGGGCGATCAACCCCGATGCGTATCTGGTCGGCGAGATCTGGGGCGATGCCAGAGCCTGGCTCAACCCGGGTGATCGATTCGACGCCGCCATGAACTACATATTCGCCGGGAAAACACTCGCCTTTGTAGCCGGAGATCGCGTTGATCCCGGACTCTCCGAGAACGTCGACCACCCGGTCGCGCCCCCGATCGACGCAGCCGGATACGGCGACACCGTGGAATGGCTCCTCACGATCTACCCCGACCACACCGTGAAATCAAACCTCAATCTGCTCGGATCCCATGACACGGCCCGGTCTTTGACGGTGGCCGGCGGTGATGTGGACTCCGTCGTGCTGGCGGCTTTGCTGTTGTTCACACATCCTGGCGCACCGTGCGTCTATTACGGCGACGAAATCGGAATGACCGGCGGCAAGGAACCGGGATCGCGTGGCTCGTTCCCGTGGGAGAAGAAAGAGTCTTGGAACCAGCGAATCCTGGACACCTACCGCACGCTGATTGCGCTCCGAAAAACCCACGCTGCTTTGCCGCATGGTTCCTACCGGAAATTGTCCGCCCCGCAGGGGTCGGACCTCTATGCGTTCGTCCGGGAAGCCGGACACGAGCAATTGGTCGTGGCCGTCAACGCAGGCCAGAAAGCGGCAACCGCTTCTGTGCAGAACCCCACCGGCGGAGAACACCTCGAGGCTCTCTGGGGAGCCGGTGAGATCCGCAGGGACGGTCGGCTGCTACAGATGACGGTCCCCCCACGGTCTGGAGTCGTCTGGCGAGCCGGCCCGTGAATATGGGCCACCGACCGATCCGGGTCGGCGACGCCGGCAGATCGTGAAGGGCGGCCCGTGGGGCCGCCCTCCTCCCGTGCAAGACTGACTGTTCTTTACCCGGCTGCCCGGGCAGGCCGGCGCCTTCTGGCCGGAGCTTCCCCAAAAGCGCGGCGTACCTCAACGGGGGCGGTGGCGACTTTGGCCAGGAGGGCTTCCACCTCGAAAATCGAGGCCAGCTTGGTTTCGGTGAACAAGTCGGTGTCGGCAACGCCTGCCGAACCACTCAAATCGATCTGTACCTGGCCGCACTCGAAGCAACTGCGACGGGCGATCCCTCCGCCTACCTCACCGGCCGACGAGTAGTTGTGCAGTCCCTTTTTGCAATTGATGATGCGAGCCATTGAGCCTCCCAGCTCCAACAGATCGAACCCTACCGCTACTCTCTGCGTTCGTCACGTCGCTGAGGGTATCAATCAGGGAAACCTGTTTCGTGACTAGTCACCAGCGGTGCGGCTACGAACGCGGAACGCGCGAGGAACCTCAGTCGGCTTCAAAGACCTGCTCGGCGAGGATCTCGGCAAGGTCTCGCACTTTCACATCGTCGCCGCGGCCCAATTCTTTGACCCCGTCGTCGATCATGATGTAACAGAAGGGACAGCCGACGGCCACCTCGTCGGCCCCGGTCCCGATGGCCTCACCGGCCCGCTCCACGCTGACCTTCTTGCCGATCTGCTCCTCCATCCAGAACTGTGCACCGCCCGCACCACAGCAGAACGATTCGTTGCCGCAGCGTTCCATTTCGACCAGGTCTACGCCTCCGATGGAGGCGATAACCGACCGGGGCGCTACGAAGATATCGTTGTGCCTGCCCAGGTAGCACGGATCGTGGTAGGTGATCTTCTTCTTCTCGCCTGTCGCTGCAGCCGCGAGACGACCCTCGTTCACCAGAGACATGAGCAGCTGACTGTGGTGAAGCACTTCATAGTCTCCCCCGAGCTGAGGGTATTCGTTCTTGAGTGTGTTGAAACAATGCGGGCACTGGGTGATGACCTTCTTCACGCCGAGGTCGTTGAGTGTCTGAATGTTGGTCAACGCCAGCTGCTGGAAGAGGTACTCGTTGCCCGACCGTCGGGCCGGGTCGCCCGTGCACTGCTCCTTCGGGCCGAGAATTGCGTAGTCGATCCCGGCTTCGGTCAAGAGCCGGGCAATCGACTGAGTCACCTTCACGTTGCGATCGTCAAAGGAACCGGCGCATCCGACCCAGTACAGGTACTCGGCGGAATCGACGCCATCTTCGCCCAGGATCCTCACATCAATGTCGAGCGCTTTGGCCCAATCGGCACGGGCCGCCTGACTCAGACCCCAGGGATTGCCTTGATTCTCCATCGCTACGTACGACTTGCCGAGTTCGACCGGGAAATTGGACTCCATCAGCGACAGATAACGGCGCATGTCCAGAATCTTGTCGAGGATCTCGATATTCACAGGGCAGATCTCATCACATGCCCGACAGGTCGTGCACGCCCACAGCTCTTCGGGTTGTATCCGTTCGAAGACCCGATCGGCGACAACCGTGATGGCTTCGTCCATACCGACGGGTGGCGACACCGCCGGGACTCCGGATAGGGCCGCAACTTCCCCAAGTTTGAGAACGATTTCGCGGGGGTCGAGCGGCTTGCCGGTCAGGTTGGCCGGGCACACGGACGTGCAGCGACCGCAGATCGTGCAGGCGTCCGTGTCAAGCAACTGCTTCCAGGTGAACTCCCCAACCACCGATGCGCCGATCGACTCGATGTCGGTCGCCTCCATGAGGTTGGGTATCGCCTTCATTGCTCCTTTGGGCCGGTCCTTGGGAGCGAGGAACATGTTGGCCGGCGAGGTGAACATGTGCCGGAGCTTGGTGGTCGGAAGAAGCACCAGGAAGGCGACGAAGGCCAACGCATGGGCGATCCAGAATGCCCGGTGCCAGCCGCTCGCCACGGACTGCGGGAACAAGTAACTCAGCGGGTAGCCGACAAACGACCACACTTCGTAGTCGGGCCTTTCCTGCATCGAGATACGGGCCGCTTCGGTGGCCACCCCGGAGACGCCAATGAACCCCAGGGTGAGGAGGATCCAGGCGTCCTCGGCCTTGGTCTTCAACCGCAGCCGCCACGGTCGCTGCCCGTAACGGCGGACGACCGCCCACACAATCCCCACCACGAAGACCACGGCGGCCAGATCGAGGATTGCTGAATAGATCTTGTAGGTGTTGCCCTCCAGAAACTTCAATCCGGTGGGAAGCAGATGGTCGATCTCCAGCGTCACCGTCCCCAGGAACAGGACGATGAATCCGTAGTAGATCATCGAGTGCATCAAACCGGCCGCCCGGTCGCGCAGCAGGGTCTTCATTGCCAGCCCGGCCCCGGCGGACTTCAGCCGTTCGCCCCAGCGACCGGTGCGTGCTTCTCCCGTGCCCCGTTCCCAGTTCCTGGCTCGCAGTGAGTACAGGTAGAGCGCCAAAGGCAGAAACGCGGCAATGCCAACGTAGAACATTGCCTGCAGCGCAGGAGAGATGTTGCCGAAGACTTCCCGGCCAACCTCGGGGATGAAGTGCCCGGGAAGCGAACCCAACCACCAGAACAGCAAGGTGCCGAAGAATGCGCTGACGGCGAGGCCGAAGAGAACTCCACTGGCGGTGAGACGGCGACGAGGCTCCATCCTGTTTCCTTCCGGAAGTCCAACGGACCCGAGTCTAGATAACGAAGGCACCCACTCTGCTCACTCCAGCAAGCGGGCGGGAATCACCAGCTACCAGTAACCAGTTACAAGAGATGACTCGCCACGGGAAACGCCGTCAGGCAACCGTTGCACATCGGGAAAAGTCGGAGTTGTCCTCGAAGACGCCCTCGCTTTCGATTTCGAATGCACCGAGAAGTCGGCCAATACCGTCTCGAGCCGCGCAGCCGTCTGACGCTCGATCCCGGCTTCGCGAACCTTCTGGTTGATGATCACAAGTGCCTCCCTGGTCAAAGCGGTCCACTCCTCATCGGAGAGGCGGGATCTGAGGAAGGGCCTGTTCAGTTGCACCAATTCAGAGCAGTCGGGACATGTCTCCGGGTCACCGATGTGCACCGAGCCCTTGGGGATGGTGATGGTCGCCCGCGCGGGTTCGGACTCCGAGTCGATCTCGATCGTGGCTTCATCGATATCAACGCTGCCGGTCACGACTGCGCTTAAATAGATAGCTCCCTCGACGCTGCCTCGGCCTACTTCCCCGCGATAGAACTCGGAGATGGGGTACTCCACGGTCGATACCCGCGCAATGCTGCGGATTTGGTCAACGGTCACCAGCGATGAAGGGCCCCCGCCCTACCCGGTGCCAGGTGCATTCTCGAACAGCGGACCACGACAACAAAGCGATTCTTTGTCCGGCCCCTTTCCGCAATCCGCCCTTTCGCCGGGCGGCCGGCCAACCGAATACGCGAGAAACGGGCCGGCCGCAACCGCCCCGCTTCTCTGTGATACCGGGTTGTACTAAAGCCCTAACTCTGCCTTCAGCTCGTCGAGTTTTGCATCGGCTTGTGCAACAGAAATGGCTTCGCGCAACTCTGTCTCTGCACCCTCAGGGGTTGCCTCGCGGAGCTCTGCCCGGGCCTTGGCGTCTGCCAGGCGGACATCGATTTTGTCCTGTACCTTGTCGAGGCTGGGGGACTCGATCTCCATCGAAGCACCGATCGACTCAACGGCTTTGTTGACGGCCTCCTGCATCTTGGCCTGCTCGAGGCGACCGACCAGTTCCATCCGCTTGGCAGCCAATTCCTGGAGACGCATTGCGTTTTGCTCGACGGCGGTCTTGGCGCTTTCCGCCTGAGTAACGGCGATCCCGTACTGCTCCTTGAAACCGGACAGGTTGTTCTCCGCAGCTTGCAGTTTCATAGCCAGACTCTGCGCGGCCCTGGTCCACTTCTCCATGGCTTCGGTGTCACCAGTGGCCTTGGCCCCTTCAGCCTTCATCAAGGACTGCTTCGCCATCTCGCGAGCTTCTCCTACCTCGTCCGCCGACCGCTCGATCTTGGCCTCGATCTGAGTGCGGTGGGCAATGATCTTGGCGGCCTGGTTGCGGAGTCGCTGATCTTGCGACCGGGCTTCCTGGATGGCCTGCTCGATCTCGATCTCGGGATCCATGGCCCGCTCGGCCGTAGTGCGGAAGAGGGTCTTGAGGTATCCCCACAAACGCTTGAAAAAACTCACCTGGTGTCCTCCATTGTCGATTGCAGCATGAGCCCATCATACGGATTCTGGAAACACACTGAGCCGGGATTGGCGGGCGGCCGGGACTTCAGCGCTTGCGGCGCGTCCGACCCGCTCCCCGCGAAGAGGAGCGACGAGAGCGCGACGCCGAACCGGAACCAGATCGGGGAGTCGACCGCGAGCTGGACCGGGACCCCGTCGACGATCGTCGAGAGCCGCCCGCGGACGGGAAGATCAACCCACCGAGCCCGGGCGATCGGCGCGGCCGGCGTCCGAAGTCGTACGAAGAACCTTGCGCCATGCCGGAGAGGATGACGGCCACCGCCCCCATCCAGTCAAAGCCGCCGCCGCCGTGCGATCGGGGCGCCATCGGAGCGGGCACCCGCCGCCCACCCACCAGGATGTCGCGTGGTTTCGGCTGTTCTCCGCGACGCAGTTTTCCGGCGCATTCGGGGCAGACGCTCACCGTCTTGGTTCCGGCGGCCGTTTCGATCTTCGCTTCTTCGACCCCCGCCCGGTGGGTGGGATCGAAGAAGCACGAGTTGGGGCGGTCCTGAGGCTCCGGCGGTATGGGACGCCCTTCAACAACGGCTTCAGCAGCCTCGAGCTGCCACCGGGTCGTGTCGAGCTGGTCGGAGAGGCGCTCCAACTCCGCCAGATTTGTGGCCTTTTCGAGCTGATCCTGAGCCTCCTGGTAGGTGGCGCTTGCAGTCCGGAAGTACTCCTCAGCCCGGTCTTGCTCAGAAAGGGTGACCTTGTCGGCCAGGTCGAGGATCTCGTTGGCGATCACGTCCAGCTGCTCCCGGATTTCTTGTTTCGCTTCTTCTAGTCGCCTACCGGCTGCCTGTTTGGCCTGTTTGGCCGACCTGCGGGTCATGAAGAACACAAGCGCAATCACACCGACCACGATGGCCAGGAAGATGAAGATCCCGCCCCCTCCGCTGCCGGAGCTTCCCCCCGTCGTTGAGCCTGCAGTGGTCTGCGTTGACCCCGCAGTCGTACCGGCGGAGACCGCCACCAGTGATTCGGCAAAAACTCGGAAATCGGCTTCAAAGCTGCCCTGCGCGTCGCCAAGAGCCGCATCGGCGGCCCGGTCGAGCTCTGAGCTTGAGAAATCATCACTGCGAGCTCCGAACTCACCGGGTGAGATCACGACCACGGTTGCACCCTCGTCCAGAAGCACGAGGACACTCTCTGCGAATTCGTCGGCGCCCTCAGCAGGGTCGTCCGCCAGGGCTACGAAGTAGAACTTGGTTTCCGAGTTGGTCACCCGGGTGACCAGGTCCTCCATAGCCTCGAAATCGACTCCGGAGCCCGGCTCGATGTAATAGCCGCGTGGATCGACCTCATCGGCAACATCGACGGGATCGGCGGCCCGGGCAGGTGCGGCCGGCACAATCAGAGCGGTCAGCACAAGCAATAAGAACAGGGTGAATCGGTGCATACGACCAGCCTACCGGTCCGTATCAGGGCCGGAGATCGGATCAACCAAATCCGATCCGGGCTATTCCTCCGGAACGACGATCCACATGATGATGTAGACGAGCAGGCCGGGAAACCCGATCGAGGCGATTGACAGCAGGACGTAGCCGACGCGAACGAGTGCTACATCCCACCCCATGTACTTGGCTATGCCGGCGCAGACACCTGCAATCTGGGCGTCTTCGACCGACCTGGTGAGGCGGCGGGCTTGCTGCATGATGGGCTCCTTCGATTCATACCCGACGTTACGCATTCCAGCGGGTCGAAGAGTCCGAATTGAGAAACGGGCGGGTGAAGGTCAGTCGACCTCGAGGAGCTCGCGCACGACCCGAGCCACGTGCCCGGTGGCCCGAACGTTGCGGTAGGCCACTTCGAGGGTCCCCTGCGGTCCGACGACGAAGGTCGAACGGATCAGACCTTCGTATTCTTTTCCGTAGTTCTTCTTGACGCCCCACGCACCCAATTGCTCTGCCAGCGAGTGATCCTCGTCGGACAAGAGCGGGAAGTTCAAACCCTCGTTCTCCTTGAAGCGGGCGTTGGCCGCGGGAGGGTCCGGGCTCACACCGACAACGGCGAACCCCGCCTCGAGGAAACCGTCGTAGTTGTCGCGGAAGTCACACGCTTCGGTTGTGCATCCCGGCGTCATCGCTTTCGGGTAGAAGAACATGATCAACTGCGAACCCGCAAAGCTGCTCAGAGAGACCGGTTTGCCGGAGTCGTCCGCAAGTGTGAAGTCCGGGATCTTCTGTCCAACATCGACGGCCATACAGCATCTCCTGGTTGCTTACTGGGATCATACGAAGCACGAAGTGCACCGTAGAGAATGCAAAGACTATAGGCACCAAGAAGACGGTCCAGCCTGAGGGAACGAACAGCTTCCCGATGGTGTTACCCCTGTCAGGAGGTTCCTGCAATGTTCCGATCCAAGAATGAAATGGTTTCCCCCGAGAAAGCCCTTCCGGGTCGAAGCGAGCCGCTGCCGAAGTCGGACGTCCACTTCGTGAACGGCACGTCCATCTACCCTCCCTTTCCGGTAGATACCGAGCAAGCGATTTTTGGGATGGGTTGCTTCTGGGGAGCCGAACGCATTTTCTGGGAAATTCCCGGTGTGTACACAACTGCGGTCGGTTATGCCGGCGGTTATACCCCCAATCCCACCTACGAGGAGACGTGCACCGGCCGAACCGGGCACACCGAGGCGGCCCTCGTCGTGTACGACCCCCGGCAAGTCACCTACGAGCGCCTGCTGCAGGAGTTCTGGGAACAACACGATCCGACCCAGGAGATGGGCCAGGGCAACGACCACGGCACGCAATACCGCTCTGCCATCTACACCTTCACCGACGGCCAGCTCGATGTTGCCAAGCGATCCCGCGACCACTACCAGTCACTGCTCGACGGCCGAGGCTACGGACCCATCACAACCGAGATCGAACCGGCTTCCGATTTCTACTACGCCGAGGCGTATCACCAGCAGTATCTCGCCAAGAATCCGGGCGGCTACTGCAATCACGGCTTCTGCCAGGTCTCCTACCAGTAGCCAGTAGCCAGTTTGGCGTCCAAAAAGGGGAAATAGACCCCCTTCTGGACGCTAAAACCCTCTTTTGCCCGGCAACCGGGAGCGAACTGACAACTGACAACTGCGAGCTGCTTACTTCCCTACCACTGCTCGCAAGAAGAGGGCCAGGTTGGCGGGACGCTCGGCCATCCGCCGAGTCAAGTACGGGTACCACTGGGATCCGTAGGGAACATAGACACGCAGACGGTGGCCGCGTTGCACGATCTCCTGCTGCAGGGCCGGCCGGACGCCGTACAGCATCTGGAACTCGAACGGAGCCGTGCGGACCGGAGCGTGCGCATAGGTTGCGTTGATCAGGGCATCGTCGTGGGTGGCGATCGCCGGGTACGTGGCGGGTTCGGCCATCACCATGGCCAGCAGGTGCCGGAAGCGGGCGTCCACCTGCGCCTTCTCTTGAACCGCCACCTCGGGCGGCTCAACATAGGCACCTTTGCACAGCCTGATATGTCCTCCGAGGGGCATGATGCGAAGCAGATCGTCGGCGGTGCGGTGCAGATACGCCTGGACGGCGATCCCCAGATTGCCGAACCGCGCCTGGACGTCTTCGTAGAGTTCGATCGTCGCCTCGGTCCAGGTGGATTCCTCCATGTCGACGGTCACGCTGGTCCCCGCTGCCGCGGCCCTTTTTGCCAGGGTCTCGAGAGCGGTCGAGGCCATGGACGGATCCACTCCCAACCCGAGCTGGGTCAATTTCACCGAGACATTGGCGTCGAGTCCATCCGATTCGATACGGTCGAAGCACGCCAGGTAGTCGGCAAGCGCGGCCGCCGCCGAACCGCCGTCGTGCACGTGCTCCCCCAGGTGGTCCATGGAGACCGAGATCCCCTCCCGGTTCAGCATCTGAGCCACCAAAACGGCATCTCCCAGGCTTTCGCCCGCTACGAACCGCGTGGCAAGACGCCGACCGACCGGGTGTTCCGTGAAGAGACGGTTTACCCAGGCCCTTTCCGTGATCCCCAACATGCCTCGGCGGTAGAGAGACGAAAGATCTGGCACTAGCGGTCTCCGTTCTCCTCGGCACTGGCTCCCAATTCCCGCGATCGCTCCCCGGCCGCACGTACCGCATCCTCGACCAGGGCCCGGAACCCTCGCTGCTCGAGCACGTGCACCGCCGCGGCCGTGGTCCCTCCCGGCGAGGTCACCTGCGCACGCAGCTCAAAGGGACTCAGACCTGTCTCTACCAGGAGGGCGCCCGCTCCCTTGATGGTCTGATGCACCAAACGCTCTGCGATTTTCCTGGGCAAGCCCTCCCGAACGGCCGCTTCCGTGAGGGCTTCGGCGAGGAGAAAGGCATACGCCGGGCCGGTCCCCGATACGGCGGTGACGGCATCGAGGAGGCTTTCCTCCATGCGTACGACCTCACCAACGGCCGACAAGACTCGCTCGGCGCGGGCGAGAGCTTCCTCGCCGGCAAACCGCCCAGCGGCAAGACCCGTGATGCCTTCGTCGACGAGAGCCGGCGTATTGGGCATGGCTCGCACGACCGGCCCCCGGCCGAGTGACGCTTCAAAGAGGCGGGTTGGGACGCCGGCCGCCAAAGAGAGAATGGTTTGCTCAGGCCGGTAGGCGTCCTTGATCTGGGCAAGGAGCTTCACCACGTCGCGAGGTTTGACGGCTATCACCGCGACCTCCTTGCCTGCGAGGGCGTCGACCGGATTGAGGAACACGGCGCACCCGGTGCGATCGGCCAGCTCGCGGCGTCGCTCGTCGCGGCGTACCGCCATGGTTATCTCGCCGGGTTCCCATCCGGCGCGCAACAGTCCGGAGACAAGCGCTTCACCCATTGCCCCTGTGCCGAGAACTGCGACCGTCGAGTGCATGGGCTGCAGTATATGGAGATCGATGCGGGCCGGAACTCAACTCTGGCGCAGGTACTCGCGAACCATGCCCATGACGGTCGCCACTGCCCGGCGGTTGTATCCCTCAGGGATGATGATGTCCGCGTACCGTTTGCTGGGTTCCACGAACTGGAGATGCATGGGCCGGACCGTGGACAGATACTGGGTGATGACCGCCTGCAGGGTCCGATCCCGTTCCTCGATGTCGCGCTGCAGTCGCCGCAAGACCCGCAAGTCCGAATCGGTGTCCACGTATATCTTGAGGTCCATCAACTCCCGGAGCTCTCTCTCGGTGAACACGAGGATTCCGTCGACCACGATCGTTGGTTTCGGATCGACCGTGACGGTTTGGGGAAGCCGGGAATGGGTGGTGAAATCGTAGACGGGCCTCTCAATGGGTTGACCGGAGATGAGGGTACGCAGATGCTCTATCAGTAACTCGGTCTCCAGCGAATCGGGATGATCGAAGTTGATCTTGGCTTTTTCCTCAACAGCCAGCGACCCGTACTCCCGGTAGTAGGCGTCGTGTTCAATGAGCGCCACCTGGTCCTGCCCGATCTGTTCAACGATGGCACTGGAGATGGTGGTCTTGCCCGACCCCGAACCACCTGCCACACCAATGACCAGCGGCCCTCCACCTTCCGGCAGCTCGAAGTGTTCGGGGACTTTGAACATGACGTGACGTCGCTTCAATCGGCTGACAGCCACGTTATCGGGAGTCGGCCCGGCGCGCCATCCGGAACGAATCCGGCTCCGTAGACAATGAGGCGCCGATCACGATTCCTCGCCATGCGCTAGAAAGAAGCACATGCCTCCTGGAACCTGGCGCCGCCGTCTGCGAACCATCCCCGCCTTCGCTCTTGGTCTGGTCCTCATGTTGTCCCTGGCCCCGCTCCTGCTTCCCGCCATCGCCGTGGCCGACTCGACGCGCTGGCTGGTCCGGCGCCGCCATTGGATGGGAGTACGGCTCTACCTGTTCGGAGTCGTCTATTTGTCGGCAGAAGTCGGCGGCCTGATAGCTCTGGGGGCAGCCTGGCTGGGAGCCGGGCTGGGGCGATCGCGCCGCTCTCTACTCGACAGGACCTTCGCGATCCAGCAGGCCTGGGCCGCAACGTTGCTTGCGGCCGTGCAGAGGATCTTCGGAATGGAATTCGAGGTGGCCGGCGGAGAGACGATTGCTCCCGGGCCCATCTTGTTGCTGGCTCGCCACACCTCGATCGTCGACAACCTGCTGCCGGCCAATCTGGTCAGCGCGCCCAACGATATCCGCCTCCGCTACGTGCTCAAACGCGAATTGCTGAGTGATCCGTGCCTGGACGTAGCCGGCAATCGTCTTCCCAACTACTTCGTGGAACGTGGTTCCGGCGACACCGAGGGGGAACTGCGGGCGATCGGTGAACTGGGGGCGGGACTCGAAGCACATGACGGAGTGTTGATCTATCCGGAGGGTACCCGCTTCACGAAAGAAAAGCAGGTGCGGGCTCTGGAGAAACTGAGCCAGGGAGATCCGGCAATTCTCGCACGTGCTCAACGGCTGAGATACCTCCTCCCGCCGCGACTCGGCGGAACCCTGGCCCTGCTGGAAGCCACGTCCCCCGCCGACGTGGTCGTGCTCACTCACCACGGTTTGGACGGGTTCGCCCACCTGCGCGACATCTGGGCGGGCGCCATGGTCAATACGACGGTCCAGGTGGAGTTCTGGAGAATCCCGAGAAGCACTCTGCCCACCGAATCCCCCGATCAGGTCGCCTGGCTCTACCAGGTCTGGGAACGGATCGATGCCTGGATCGACGAAAAGAACCAACCCGGGACTCCCGAATGAGTTCGGGCCTCGTCTGGTTCCGCAAAGATCTCCGCCTCACCGACAACCCGGCCTGGGCCGCCGCCACATCAGACCACGACACCGTCGTCGCCCTGTTTGTGATCGACCCCCGACTCTGGGAAGGAGCGATGCCGCACCGTCTGGCCCAACTGACGGCCAACCTTCAGGCCCTCGATCGGCAGTTGATGGAGCGTGGTGGACGCTTGAAAGTCCTGACGGGTAAACCGGAAGCGATCGTCCCCGCCGAATCCAAGGGGACCGTCTATTGGAACGCGGACGTTTCACCGTTTGCCCGCCGCCGCGACGCTGCGGTTGGCGAGAAGGTCGAAGCCGCAACCTTCTGGGGCTCCCTGGTGCAGCAACCGGGGACAATACTCACCAACAACGGTGACCCCTACCGGGTTTTCACTCCATTCTGGCGCACATGGTCGGCGACCGGCCTTGACCCCTGGCCGCAATCGGGCAACGCAGCAATAAACGACGACCAGGGAGAAGGTATCCCCGAACTCTCAATGGACCCTTATCTCGAGGCCGGGGAAGAGGGCGCCCTTCACCGTCTCCATGAGTTCGAAGTGGAATCGTACGACTCGACCCGCGACCGTCCAGATCTGCCCGGCACTTCCTATCTCTCCGTTGACCTGAAATTTGGAACCATATCCCCGCGCACCATCATTCGACTCCTAGAAGGCAGGCAGGCCGAGCCGTTCATCCGTCAATTGGCCTGGCGAGACTTTTACGCGCACCTGCTGGCGGCATTCCCCGATATGGGGAACACCAATCTGCGGCCGGAGTACGACGGCATTGAGTGGCGCAACGATCCGGATGAGTTCGCAGCCTGGCAGTCCGGTCACACCGGCTATCCCCTGGTGGATGCCGGTATGCGTCAGCTGCTCGAGACGGGCTGGATGCACAACCGGGTGCGGATGGTGACCGCATCGTTTCTCGTCAAAGACCTGCTGATCGACTGGCGCTTCGGTGAACGGCACTTCCGCAAGTTGCTGCTCGACGCCGACCCGGCCCAGAACGCCGGCAACTGGCAATGGGTGGCCGGGACCGGAGCCGACGCCGCCCCGTATTTCCGGGTCTTCAACCCGGTCACCCAGAGCCGCAAATTCGATCCGGAGGGCACCTACATCCGGCGCTACGTCCCGGAATTGGCCCCCCTTCCCAGCAGTCTGATCCACGCGCCATGGGAAGGGGGCGGCCTGGAGTTGGCCGAATACGGAGTCACGCTGGACGTCACGTATCCGGGTCCGCTGGTCGATCATGCGGTTTCCCGCCTGGAGACGATCGCGGCATATGAGGCCGCCAGGGCGCGAAACACCGGGTGATCCGAAACCACCAGGGCTTCGTAGAACTATCGAAGCATCATCCGGAGGTAACCCCATGACCCGCCTGCACGAACAGATCACAACACAAACACCAATCGAAGCGGCTTTCGGGTATGTCGCCGACTTCAACAACATCCAGCACTGGGATCCCGGGGTCGCCGAATCCGCCCAGATCGGGAGCGGCCCGATCGGCATAGGAACCCGTTTCAACCTGCTGGTGGCTTTCGGCAACAGGCGGATACCGATGGTGTACACGATCACCGAGTTCGACCCACCCAACCGGGTCGTGCTAGTGGGAGAAGGATCGACCCTGACCGCCGTCGATGAGATCACCTTCGCGGCAGTTCCTCAGGGTACGGCCATCACCTACACGGCGGATCTGGCTTTCAAGGGAGTCATGAGAGTCCTTTTTCCTCTCCTGGGAGGCGTTCTCAAAGGTGTCGGGCGCAAAGCGGTCACGGGTATGGCAGCAGCCCTCGAGGCCAACGAGCCGTCAACGGCACCGTAGCCCCCGTCCCGGCTACTCCGGCATCGGATGTTCCCGGAGCGGATTCTTGTCTCGTCGCAAAATCGAATGCTTGAGGGAATACAAAGACCCCGACCCGACGGCACACGCTTGGTCTAGCCTCTATAGCTTGATGTCGGTAAAGAGGTATCGGGGGAGGTTGGTGGTCGTGCTTGTCGGCGCTCGCTGCCTCCCGTGACAAATCACTGATATTCGGTGGCACCACGTCCCCGTACCGACGACAACGAGAAAGGACACGTGTGATCCAACGAACCCGAACCGCAGCGATTGCCCTCATCCTGGCCATGATCACTGCCTCGTGTGGAGGCAGCGCCGAAGAGACCACCACGACCGCCGCTGAGCCTGCAACAGGGGCCGTTCCGACCACCGTCGCCGGGCCCACCGACACGACGGTCGCAGCGCCTGACGCCGAGACAACTACCACCGGCGGAGAGGTTTCTGTCGAGTCCTCGGCCACGGTGACCATCGGCGATGAGACCTGGGAATTCGCTCCGACTGGATTCATGACCGAACGGTGCGACACCGACTTCTTCGGTGGCTTCTGGGTGCTGTTCACGACCGGTGTAACAATCCTCCTACCTGGTGAGAATTGGGAAGCGCAGGGCGTCGACCAAACGCCAAACGTCCAGATCAAACTGGAGGATGAAGGCGTCGAATGGGTGGCCGATCCGGACACCAGCCTGCCGGGTGTGGTGGCGGGCCAGAGCCAGATCGATTCATTCGAGTTCGACGGCAACCGTGCATCAGGCACGGCGACATTCGTCGAGGCCAACGCTGCCTATGCGGGCACCGTGCAGCCGGTGAGCGGGACGTTTGAGGCAGTGTGTGCCAGCGAAGACCAATAGACGATCGGCAAATACGGGGTTTGCAGCCATCGAGGCTCGCCATTGCGAGCCGCCAGCTCATGAACGGGTGCTACCACTTCCAGTCGAAGAGGGTGGTGCCCAAGACCAGTAGTGCGATTCCCGCTACCGCAACGATCATCGAGGTAACGAATCGGGTATCGGGCCTTGTCTTCTGATAGCGGGCGTGGAACTCTGCGTCCCCGGCCAAAGCGCCGCGACGCAGTATCTCAACTGCTCTGATGGTCAAGAACCGATCCGACCGGGTCAAGGCCTGCCAATCGGTCTTTCTCTCGGTCTTCAGCCATTCGACCAACCGCCCAAACTCGGATTCACGGCGCACGTCGAGGATGAAGGCGTAGACGGTCGATACCAGGACGACGACCACCAGAACCATGATCTGGATGCTGGTTTCCATCTATTGAGGATCGGCGGACGCCTGTGCACCCTGAACCCTCGTTTGTTGGGGGTCGGCCTCACTTCCCTTGGATGGTTGAGAAGGCTGAAGCATGTACCACTCGGTGAACGACCGGCACTTCGCATTCTCGTCGAAGTCGATCAAGAACAGATTGGAATAGGTCTCGCCGCTCGCATACTGCGTGACTCCGGTGACCAGTGCCCGATCACCATGGACCAGGATCGGTCTGTAGTCCGCTTCCCACGATCCCGCCTCGTCGGGTTCGTTGAGCCAATCATCAATGATCGCCTGCCGACCGTGCAGCGGTTTGCTCCACGGGTTGTATGCGTAGGTGGCATCTCTTGCGTGCACCCCGATCCCAACCGGGTCGCTGCTGCGCCAGGCATCGACATACGCGTCAATCCAGGCAGCGACAGCCTCGAGTTCCATGGTCCTCCCAACGGAATTGAGACAGCGTAGGCGACGGTGCCAGGGGGGTGGCATCGATAGCTCTGCGGCTCCCTCCAGGTGACCGCCGGCGGCTATCCGGCCGACCCGAGATCCCGATCGGCAATCGGGACGGCATACACGACCACGTTGCTGTCGTAGCTGCCTGATGACTCACTGAAACCCCCGCCGCACGTGATCAAGGTCAAAACCGGAGCACCCTCCCTGGCAAAGATCGTGTCGAGCGGCAACTCATCCTTGTGATAAACGGTACGGGCCTCGACCCTGAAGACGCTCACCGTTCCGTCGCTGAATTCGACCTCGACAATGTCTCCCTCATCGACCGTACGCAGGTTGAAGAACACGCCGGGACCCTGGCTGGCCAGGTCAACATGGGCGGCCAGCACCGCTGATCCCCGCATGCCGGGCACAGATCCGAACTCATACCAGGCAACATCTCGAACGTTGCTGGGGACGGCCATCTGCCCGGTGCGCTGGTTGACTCCGGTGGGGACGACCGGAGCGTCCACACCTATGGAACTCAGTCTCAGACCTACGGGGAGTACCGGGTCGCCTTCCGGAAGATCCGGGACGGCCCCCGGAGATACCGGTATCGAGGGACCACCGTCTTCATTATCAGGGGGCGGCACCACGGGTGGTTGTGGCTCAGGCGCCGACGTGGTCGGAAGGGCTGGCTCGCTGAGTGAGGCTTCGATCGACCCGACATCGCCGACGGTGTCGGGCTCAGTCACGATGAGGAAGGCAGCGACAGCCGCGATCAGTGTGACGAGGCTGATTGCGAAGATGGCTTTGAGGGAGTTGCGAGGCATATGGCGTCACATTGTAAGAACCCGGGGAAGCCAATCGGCCTCCCCGGGTTCGAGTGATAGACGGTTCGTACTAGTTACTGGAACGACGGGACAGAGCCACGCCCGATCCGGCCATTCCTACCAGGGCCAGGGCCCCTGCGATCGCCAAAGCGATCGGGAAACCATCCGTTGCCAGGCCGGCGGTGCCGGTGGGAACTCCGGCGGGGGCAGCGCCCAAGCCGGTGATGGTCTGAACAGCAACCGTGAAGTTGCCGTCGGCCAGCGAGCCGATCGCATACACGATGGTCGAGGTTCCTTCGGCCAGGGCCAGGTCTGCCTCGAAGACGACCGGGGTGGTCTCACCGGTGGGAACAACCTTGGCGTTGTAGGTTCCGGCAGCGACGTCACCAGCAGCCTGGTTCGGGTTGCTGAGCGCCGAGAACAGCACGCCGTCGTTGGCGAGTACGTCAACCGTGGGAGCTGAGGCCGTGTGACGAACGGTCAGACGGGTCTCGCCGGCGGCGATCTCCGAAATGTCATTCACGAACACGGAAGCGGTCGCAGCACCTGCCTCATCGAGGTGAGCCTCAATGGTCGCATTGGCGCCGGCCGGCAGCGTGACGGGCAACGGGCCCAACGCCGGGTCGGTGCTGGCCGGATCTGCACCAGCCGCGTAGATCTCGATCGAATAGTCGGCAGCTGCCAACGTGACAGGTCCGGCGAACTCGGTGAATTCGAGGCCGGGGATGAACGGAGCGCTGTAGTCGCCGTTCACGTAGATGTCGACGGGGAATCCACCGTCACCGGGGATACCGTGTAGGACGGTAACCGTACCGTCAGTAGTCTGGGCAAACGCTGCGCCGGCCGGGAGGGCCAGCAGCATCAGTGCCACCAGGAAGATGCGACCAAATGTGCGCATGTTGTTTCTCCTTCTGAGTGAGGCCCGTTGTTGGGCTGCTTACGGACCCTCTACGGAGGCGCAGGTGGACGTGGATGACATTTATCGTTAAAAAGTGTCTGGGGAAGAGGCTGCAGGCCCGAAAGGACCACCCGCAATGGACTTGGACGATTGGCCGGAGATGGACGACGCCGCTTTGGTTGCTGCCATCGGCGGGTCGTCACAGGAGGCGCTGGCGGAGGCATATAGCCGCCATTCGGGCGCGGTCCATGGCCTTGCCCGTCGCATCCTGCGCGACGAAACCCTGGCGGAAGAGATAACCCAAGAGGTCTTCCTGCGGCTCTGGAACAACGCCGAGAAGTTCGATGCAGATCGCGGGTCGTTGCGGTCCTTTCTTCTTGCTCATACGCACGGCCGGAGTGTTGATCTCATCCGCTCCGAGTCGGCGCGCCGTACAAGAGAGGACAAAGACGCCCGGCTCGCCACAAGCGGCAGTCACGACATTGAAGATGAAGTGTGGAACATGGCACTTGCAGAACAGATCAAAGCGGCCCTCGCCAAGCTCATCGATGGTGAACGCAAAGCCATTGAACTCGCCTACTTCGAAGGGCACACCTACCGCGAAGTCGCCGACCTGTTGGGCGAACCGGAAGGTACCGTCAAGAGCCGGATCCGATCAGGGATGAAACGGCTGCGTACAGAATTGAACGCAGCCGGGGTGAGCCCCGCCTGATGCGAAGCGCACCCCACTCCAGCATCGTCGAACTTCTCGGCGTATACGCGCTCGACGCCGTAGACGAAGATGAAAAAAGACTCATCGAACACCACCTCGACGAGTGCTCCCAGTGCCGGGCCGAGGTCCGCGACCACCATGAGGTCGCTGCCCTCCTGGCCGCCGACCCCGTCCAGCCGCCCGCCCGGGTATGGGACGGCATAGTTGCTCAGCTCCACGCGCGACGCCCGGCCGCACAGCAGGCAGCAGTAATCCCCCTGCAGCGGAGAAGGGCCTCGGTCTTCACCTCAACCCGATGGGTAGCAAGCGTGGCAGCGGCCGTTTTGGTAGCCCTCACCGTCGGGATCGTTACCCAATCACAGAGAATCGGCGATCTGAACTCCCGCGTGGCGGACCAGGATCAGCAAATCTCCACACTCACCGCAGGTCTGGCGGTTGATCCTTTGCAGCAAGCCGTAACGGCAGCCCTCGCCGATCCGGCCGCCCAGGTCGCAAATCTCACGGCAGACGGGTCCTCCGCAACGATGAGCATCGTCGTGCTCCCTGACGGAACCGGCTACGTGTATCAAAGCAACCTCGAAGCTCTTCCATCCGACGCCACCTACCAGCTGTGGGCGGTCGTCGATGACAAAGTCATATCAGCCGGCGTGCTCGGGAATCAACCAGCCGTCGTACCCTTCCATGTCGACCCGCAAGGATTGCAGGGTCTGGTCATCACTCAAGAGGTGGCAGGCGGGGTTCCCCAATCCGAGGCCGACCCGGTCGTAGCCTGGTTCAAGGCGTAGGCATGCCCACTTCATTGAGCGGGCGGCTCGACGATCTCCTCGACCGCACCGTCGTCGGGAGTTTCACCAACATCGGCCATGCTGTGCGACAGGTCGGCTGGCAAGCAGGGCTTCCGTCGATGAACGGCAAGACCGTGGTTGTCACCGGTGCAACGTCGGGACTGGGGAGGGCCACAGCCGAGCGACTCGCTCAGCTGGGAGCCGGCGTGCGACTGGTCGGCCGTTCCCAAGCGAAGCTTGATCTCGCCGTGGCAGAGATCGGTGCCGCCACCGGCAATGAGAATCTCGATACCTACCTGGCCGATTTCTCGAACATGGAGCAGGTGAGCAACCTTGCTGCCACCGTTCTGGCCGGTGAACCCCGTATCGACGTGTTGATCAACAACGCAGGGGCGCTGATCACGAAACGGCGAAGGAGTGCCGAAGGAATCGAGCTGACCCTCGCTACCAATCTGCTGAGTCACTTCGTTCTCACGAACCTGTTGATTCCGCGTTTGCAGGCGTCGACGCCATCTCGCATCATCAATGTCTCATCGGGCGGCATGTACACCCAGCGCATTCGTGTGCGAGACCTCCAATCGACCAGGGGGGAATACAAGGGTTCGATGGCCTATGCCCGGGCCAAGCGCGGCCAGGTCATCCTCACCGAGTTGTGGGCCGAGCGGCTTGCCGCCGAGGGAGTCCTGGTCCATGCGATGCACCCCGGCTGGGCTGATACACCCGGCGTCGAGAAGTCACTCCCGCTCTTCCGTAAAGTCGTCGGGCCGTTCCTGCGCACACCGGAGCAGGGCGCCGACACCATCGTCTGGCTGGCCGCGTCCGACGAGGCGGCCCAAACGACTGGCAAGTTTTGGCTGGATCGCCGTCCCCGCCCAACCCACCGCCTGAAAAGCACCGTCGAAGCACCCGAAGACCGGCAGGGACTGTGGGACGCCCTGAACGAACTGGCCGGCACAGACTTCTAGAGAACCCCGTTCTGGCGTCGATTTTCGACTCGTGGGCTCACTTTTTGACGCCAGAACGGGACGCCGCGTAGGGTTCGAAGCATGGAGCACGTGCTCGGACGGGCGTCGATTCGGCGAACCAGGCTGGCGGGTTTTCCGGCCTCGGTCTTTGCATTCGACGACGGCACGTCGCCAGACAAGGTCCTCGCCCGGTTGGGGCGAGACGGCTGGTTCCGCGTGTTCCTGGCCCGGGGCCAGAAGGTCGAACTTCCCGATGGCACCAAGTGGCGGATAACGGCCGTAGCAGCAGGTCCCTACATCGAACCAGTTGTGACCGGTGAGACCGGCAAACTGGCCATAGGCTCACCCTACGGCAAACGGTCCTATCACATCAATGGCCGAGATTATGCCTACGACCTGTACCCGTCGAGTGTCTCCGGCGCCAGGAAGCGGTTCTGGACACTCCGGGAGCACGAACTCCACATGGCCGTCTTTGGCCCGTCATCGATGGTTGCCAACTACCCGGTCCCGCTGGCGGCGGCTCTGCTGTGTTTCACCCTTATCAAGCACGGCGTACCGGGCGAAGCCCACCTTGGGGTCCCGGAGTTCCGCTGGGCGTGAGGTCCTCTCCCGTTCTGGCGTCGATTTCCGACTCGTGGGCTCACTTTTTGACGCCAGAACGATGAGTAGCTTGGGAGTGTGGACGTCCTAGCGTGGTTGCTCGACGGAGACCCATCTATCCGGTGGCAGGTCCTCCGGGATCTGACCGGGGCCGACTCCGCCGAGATCGCGGCGCAGCGAGTCCGGGTGGCGGAGGCGGGTTGGGGAGCCCGCCTATTGAGCGTGCAAGACGCGGACGGGAAGTGGGGCGGCGGGCACTATTCACCCAAGTGGATCTCCACGACCTACACGTTGAGGCTGTTGCGGTACCTGGGCATCGACCCGTCCAACGAAGGCGCCCAGCGTGGGTTGGCCAAGCTGTCGAAGCGGGCAGAGTGGTACGACGGCGGGGTTGGATACTTCGTCTCCGTGCAGGCAGAGACCTGTGTGACCGGCATGACCCTCGGTCTCGCTTCGTACTTCAGCGGGTTCGATGCGCACCGTGAACCGATGGCCCGCTGGCTGCTGGCGCAGCAACTCGAAGACGGCGGATGGAACTGTCTGACCCGCCTCGGATCAACCCGGTCCTCGTTCAACACCACGATCCTGGTCCTCGAAGGGCTGCTCGAATACGAACGGACCCGCCCGGCAGGCCTCATACGCAAGATCCGGACGGCGCGGCGTCGGGGTGAGGACTACCTGCTCGACAGGCACTTGATGCGCTCGCTCAGCACCGGCGAGATCATCCGGCCGAGCTGGACCAGATTCTCGTTCCCACCCCGGTGGCACTACGACGTGTTGCGCGGTCTCGACTACCTCCAGGATTCGGGGATCGGCCCGGACGATCGGGCGCTGGAGGCCATCGAGCTTGTCCTCTCCAAACGGACCAAAGACGGCCGATGGAAGCTGCAGAACCACCACTCCGGGCGGGAACACTTCCGGATGGAGCAACCGGGTCAACCCAGCCGCTGGAACACGCTGCGGGCGCTGCGAGTGCTGCGCTGGTATGGGATCGAGACCTAGGCCAGACTCTGTCGGCGCTCTACCCAAGCGGCCACCAGCAGATCCCGCACGGCAGAGCGGTCGGCGTCCTCGATGCTCCGCACCTTGACGTGGCGCATGGCCTTGCCGGTCCCCTCCAGCAAGCCCTCGGGATCATCCAGTGACGTCCCCCGGAAGAAACCCAGGTTGACCTGCCCCCGCCGGGGCATCACATAGACGTACGCTTCGCTCATCTTCTTGGGACCCACCCCGTACGTGGCCGCCCGGTCGCCCAGTCGCACTACCTCAACGGCAACCGGGTCGACCGCCAGAATCACGCTGCGCAGCTTCCGGGCAATGGCTGCCACGGCACCGTCGGCGCCTGCAACCAATTCGTCGAAGGTGCCAAATCTCGTTTCGGTCATGGCACGTCCTCCCCGGCTCTTTGTTCCCGTTCTGGCGTGAGGTGATCCCGTTCTGGCGTCGATTTCTGACTCGTGAGCTCACTTTTTGACGCCAGAATAGTCTTCGGCCCGGAGGCTACTTGTGGCCCTTCTTCGCTTCCTTCATCCGTCTCTTCTTCTCTCGGAGCACGAAGATGTCGTCCCATGCAGCCACGTCGGCGATCGACGGCCAATCGGCCGCCTTCGCTTCCCAGCCGTCCGGTTGCACTCCCATGCGCTTGCCGAGGATCCCAACGAAGATCCGCGACTTCTCCGTCCCGTAACCGGGAAGCTCCTCGAGGCGGGCCAGAACATCGGCGGCACTTGCTCCGTCGGACCACAAGCGAGCGATATCACCGTCATATCGCTCAACCACGAATGCGCACAGAGCCTGCGCCCGCTTGGCCATCGAACCGGGGAAGCGGTGGATGGCGGGAGGGCCTTTGAAGACCTCAACCAGGTCGTCGGGATCGACTCCGGCTATACCGGCTGCTTCGAGGTCCCACCCCAACCGTTCCCGCAGCAGATAGGGCCCCAGGAACGCCCGCTCCATCGGGAACTGCTGGTCCAGCATCATCCCCAAGACCAGCGCCAGTGGGTCTTCGGCGAGCAACCGGTTGGCGTCGTCGTTTTCTGTCCAGGGAAGCGATGCGGGCTGTGACACGATGAAACCTCCCTCGGTGAACCTGCCTCTCAACGGTAGCGATCCAGCCGCAGCGACCTCCGCCGGATCGCGATGCGCGATACGCTGCGGTGGTGAAGATACTGATCAGCAACGACGACGGCTACCGGGCGCGCGGGATCGTTGCCCTGGCCCGGGAGCTTTCCAGCATGGGCGACGTCACCATCGTTGCCCCGGAGCGGAATCGGAGCGGCGCCAGCAATTCGTTGACGCTCGATAATCCGATCCGGGCGACCAGGATCGACGGGGGCTACTTCGTCGACGGTACCCCCACGGATTGCGTGCATCTCGCCCTCACCGGATTGCTGGTCGACGAACCCGACGTTGTCGTTGCCGGGGTCAACGCCGGCGCCAACCTGGGCGACGACGTGATCTACTCGGGAACGGTGGCCGCCGCCATGGAGGGGCGGTTCCTCGGGCTACCGGCCCTGGCTATCTCGCTGGCCCTCGACGGCGGCCGGCACTTCGACGCCGCCGCACAGGTGGCACGGGTCTTGCTCAGCGATATCACCGGCAGCCCGATACCCGCCGATACCATCCTCAACGTCAACGTTCCGGACATTCCGTTTGAAGATCTCCAAGGCTTCGAGGTCACCAGACTCGGCCACCGCCACAAGGCCGAGGGCGTCGTCCGCAGCAAGGATCCTCGCGGCCGCACCATCTTCTGGGTGGGGCCGGCCGGACCAGAGCAAGATGCCGGGCCGGGAACCGACTTCTATGCAATCGCCCAGGGGCGCGTTTCGGTGACTCCCATGCAGGTCGACCTCACCCGTCATGCGGCGCTGGAGACGACAGCCGACTGGGTAGCCGGGTTGCATTTGCGCTGAGCTTCACACGCTCCTTAGGAAAAAGGGCTTGGTTTACGCGACTTCTGTGTAAAACTGCCCCCACCAGAGAAAGGAGGTGGTCCGCATTGTCTGAAAGTTCTTGTAGGACTCTGGAGGTGGCCGGACGCTAAGGCGGCCATAGCGTCGCCTTCCCACATGGGATCAGGTGGCGACTCAAATCCGGACCACCGAGACCTGGAGACCCGTGAGCTGGTCCTCTCATGGCATCGGAAACGATGAAGTGTCTCCGGGTCTTCTCGCGCCCGGACGGCGCCCGGGGACCGGAGGATCGTTGAGCAGCGGGCAGCCCGGGCGCGCTGCCTCGAGCAACTCCGCTCCATCCGTTTACCCGGCCTCTCGCTCGAATCCGATGAGCGGTGCACTTCGGCCGACCGTGGCGGGTCCTCGCAAAAATGCGAGAGAGTCTCGGTGTCCGTCTTATAGGCTGAACCGGTGGACAACATGTCGGCGAGCTTTCGCGAAGTGCAGGGATTCCGGCAATGGTGGCTGTGGCTGCTGTTGCTCACCACCGCCGTAGGGACGATCGGTGTGTTTGGATACGGAATCTATATCCAGGTGATCCAGGGCACCCCGTGGGGAGACAATCCAATGTCCGACACCGCCCTCCTCGTCACCGGCGTCGTCACCACGGTCTTGATGGTGGGCATGGCCGCCTTGATTCTTTCTGCCCGGTTGATCACCGAAGTTCGCCCAGACGGGCTCCACATACGGTTCTTTCCCATGCGATGGAAGGTCATTCCCTACGAGTCAATCGCTTCCTATCAGGCGAAGACCTACCACCCCATCCGCGATTACGGGGGCTGGGGCATACGCTGGGGCCGGGAAGGCAAGGCCTACATCGTCGGCGGCAACCAGGGTCTGCAATTACTCCTCAACGATGGCAAGAAGCTGCTGATCGGCACGCGGAGGCCTGAAGAACTCGAAGCCGCCGTCCGCACCTGGAAACGCTGAAAGAAGCCGGGTCTCAGAGTTCGCGGGCGGCCGACCAGCGGACGGCCAGAAACAGAGCCAGCCCGGTCAAGATCAGCGTGACCGTGGCGGCGGGCAGGTAATCCACGATCGGGGTACCACCCGGGATGGCCGCCAGAGCGCCAACGAGATGACTGGGTAGCCACTCGCCGACAGCTTCGACGATGCCAACGATGGGCATGGCCAACAGCACCACAATCGTGACCAGGACCGCACCGAGGATGTTCCTGGCGCGGCTCCCGGCGGCGGCGACCACGGCCACGACCAATGCCAGATACAGGAGTCCGTATCCGACCCCTGCCAGGGTTCCGCCAACCGGCAGGCTGCCGATCAAGACCACCGTCTCGTACCAGGCGGCCAGCGCCCCCAGAACAAACGAGATGCCGACGGCCGCGAAGCTGACGATCAGGCGCGGGACGAGGATGTCCCACACCTTCGCGACCCTCGTCCGGAGGAACACGCCCATTTCGGGTCTGGCGTCGAAAGCGAGCGAACCGGCCACGACGACCACCGAAACCAGAAGTCCGATCTGAGAGACATTCGAAACGTACTGGACCATGCCGTCGGCGGGAACGGGAGGCGGGAAGGTGACCTCGACGCCGCCCCCAAAGCGCTCGACGATCTCGCCCAGGTAGCGCGCCGACAGTGGGCCGAGCAGACCGAAGAACACATAGACACCGACCAGGGCGAGCCACCGCTTCGTTCGAACCAGCCTGATCCACTCCAGCTTCCACAGGTTCATGAGGTCAGCTCCAGGAAGACCTGCTCGAGCGTTGCCGCCTCGGGGCCGAAGGAAACAATCCTGGCACCGGTACCGGCCAGCGTCTCCACGAGATGCTGTTCTGCGGCCTCCACAGATCCGACAGAGACCCGGATTTCGTCGCGAGAAACTGCCTCGGCTGCCGTCACCCAGGGAGCGGACCGCAGCGCTTCGATCACGCTGTCGGCCGGTGGACGAACGCGCAGCCGGTACGTGGGCACTGCGGTGCCAACCAGCAGTTGGTCGATGGACCCCTGGAAGAGCAGCTCGCCGGTTCTCAGAATGCCAACGGTGTCACACACTTCCTGTACATCCCCGAGGATGTGACTGCTGAAGATCACGGTGGCCTCGCCGCGCAGCCTGGCGACCAGATCGAGCACCTCTCGCCTTCCGGCCGGGTCGAGGGCCGACGAAGGCTCGTCGAGCATCAGCACGGTCGGGCGCCCGACCACCGTTGAGGCCACGCCCAGCCGCTGCAGCATGCCGCGGGAATAGCCACCGACGGTCCGTTTGGCGGCGTCGGCCAGCCCTGCCTGTTCCAGGACTTCATCGACCCTGGCTTCGGGCACCGTCCGGTCGGTGAGATTGCGGGCCAGGTCGACCACCTCCCTGCCGGTCAGCCAGGGGTCGAACTGGGGGGTGTCCGGTAGCACGGCCACCTTTTCCCACGCCGCGTTGATCTCGACGGTTCCGGCGGTCGCCTTGCGCAGTCCGGCGAGGATGCCGAGCAAGGTTGTTTTGCCCGCCCCGTTCGGACCGACCAGGCCGTACACAGACCCGTCGGGAACGCGAAGTTCGACGTCCCGAAGGGCAACGGTCGACGCGTACTCCTTACGCAGTTCGTGGGTAGTGACGATCATTTGACCCGGGGTACCCGGCCGATCGTGAGATACGCAATCCCCCCCAGCGGAACCGAAATCACACAGACGACGGCCCAGGCCCATTTCGGCAGGTGCTGAACCTCAGACCGAGTCAGATCGACGAGGCAATAGACCACAAAACCGGCAAGCAACACCAGCACCGGGGCCAGTGCGGCCCAGGGGACATTCTCCAATGAACAACTCCCTTTGTGGTCCTCACACGCTAGCGGCCAGGCCGGCACCTCTTGCCGAGCCGGGATCTTCTACGCCAGCGCCGGCCGCGGATCGTAGAAGACCGTCTCCTTACGGATCCCACCTTCGGCCATTTCGAAGACGGAGGCACCGCGCACCGAGAAGGCCTCGCCGTTCTGCTTCGTCCCCGACCACACCCAGGTACCGGCTGCCCGATCGCCGCACTGGAAAAAGTCGACATCGCTGAACTCGACATCCGGCATGGAAAACAGTGAACCGAAGTAGCCGGTCAGCTCAACCCGCGTGGTGATGTGGGCACCGGCCGCTGGATCATCGAAGACGAAACCTTCAACATACAGCGGGACCAGTGCCTCGACGTCCAGCGCGGCCAACGCAGCTCCGGCTGCCTGCAGATCCTCGCCCATGGCTGCCCCTTCCTCGCCGTTCGAGCCCTCCTGCCAGCCAGGCTACGCCGGCAAGGAGTCGACGTTCGCACGCCGTCGGGTCGAACAAGACCGGATCAGCTTCGGGTCTCACCGATGAGCCTCTGGAGGAACCAGCCGCAACAAGGTCAGCCCGTAGGAGCCAGCGTCCCGCCGAACACCTGCCAGGCCAGTGCCGACTTGGCGAGCAGGCTGAGCAAGATGTAGGTCCGCTCGCCGGTGAGGTAGTTCTTCCACCGCCGCACTTGCTTGTACTGCGCCCACTGGGTGAAGGCGAAGCTGTTGAAGAACACGAAGAGCGAGAAGAAGATGCCGTAAACGAAGCCGGGTGGCTGCGCTTCGCTGCCGGGCGAAACCAGGTATACGCCGATCGCAATCCACGGCACAATTCCCAGGACACTGCCCATCCAGAACGGCCACAAGGAACCTCCCGGCTCTTCGTAGCGCTCCTGGACCGAGCCGAAGAAAATCATCCCGGCGTTCACTCCGAACAGAGCAATCAGGGCAGCGATACCCGAGATTCCCGTCAGCATCGCGATCAACACGATCATCACCGATGACGAAATCGAGTATTCAATCCACCGGAAGTGATTCTGGCCCCGCGACAGCTGATCGCGATAGCGGCCGGAACCCACACTGGCAATGAGGAAGTGGAAGAACGCCGACAGGAAGAGAAAGCCGGCGACCCCCCAGGCGATCGAGATCTCGAACAGCGTCGATGCCTCTGCCGGAGTCCCGGGGGGACCTTCAGGGAAGGCTGCGGTTACTGGCAGGGCGAAGTCTGTTGCGAGGGCCACCACTCCCGCTCCCTGAACAGCATGCAAGGCTCCCATCACCCAGTTCCAGATACGGAGACGCGAAAATGTCGCGTCGGTTACTTCCACTGTCGATGCCATGATCTATCTCTCCCGGTTGCTCAACCATCTTGTACGAAGTCACAGGACAATCCGGATGAATCGAACTGTTGCGGACGTCCCGCCGTCTGGCGATCCTAACCAACGCCTGCCCGACCGGTACAGTGAAGAAACGACCGGAGCGCACCATGCCAGAAGTGGCCACCATAGACTTCCACGTCACGTGCGATTGCAGCCAGGCCTGCGCGTATTGCTGGGGTCCGCAAGACATCGAGGCCGTTGATACCTCGACGGCCCTGGCCATCGTGTCCAGGATCGCTGCCGGATCGGCCCGCCGCATCGTGTTCACCGGGGGAGACCCGCTCAATCGTCCCGATATCGGCCTCCTGATCCAGGCCGCCAAACGAGCGGGGCTGGAGGTGGCCGTTTCAACCACCGGAGACCAACTGACTGCGTCCTTTCTTGCAGAGCATGGACAATGCATCGATCTCATCTCCCTGCCCCTCGACGGGGCCTCGGAGAAGGTCTCGAGCCGCACCAAGGAGACGGGCCACTTCACTGCGGTGCTGGGTGCATTGAACCTTCTCGCCGGTTTCCCAACTATCGACGTGAAGATCGCCACTCCCGTCACCCAGCACAACCTCACCGACGTCCCCAACATCGTCACGCTGCTCGACCGATGGGCGGCCCGAGTACCCAACCGGCTTTTCTACAACGTCTTCCAGGCGTTTCCCAGGTCGATGGCAGCGGACATCGATTGGGAAGCTCTGGTCGTTTCGGATGCCGCGTTCCAGACGCTGCGGGAGAAGGTGTCGTCGAACGAACATCCCTACCCAATCAACTGGCTGAGTCATGGAACCCTGGACAAGCTCTACGTGATGGTGTTCCCGGACGGTACCTTGACCATACCGTCGGGGTCGAAATTCGGCTCGTACGGTGACTTCCTGAAGGTCGCGGACATCGACGAGTTCCTCGCAACCACCGATTTCGACGCTCCGAAACACCTACGCCACGCCCGGGCCTGGCAGCGAACTCCATGAAACGCATCGTCGACTGGATCTTCACCGTTCCGTTTCTCATCGCCTTCGGTTTGACCCTGGCGATCTTTGAGCCAATCGCCCGTCTCGCACGGCTGTTTGGTCTCCGCCCGATGGAAATCGCGATGGGTGTCATGCAGTGGGTCCTGCTGGGCGTCTTTCGAATCTGTGGCACCCGGCTCAAGGTCGAACGGTCGCCGGCCATCAAGCCGCGCACCGGATATCTCATCGTTTCAAACCATCAGAGCCTCTTCGATATCCCGATTGTTGGTGGCTTGCTGTTCAGCAACTACCCCAAGTACGTTTCCAAGAAGGAACTCGGCCGATGGCTTCCAAGCATCTCGTTCAACCTGACTCACGGCGGGAACGCGCTGATCGACCGCCGCGATCCGGAGCAAGCCAAGCGGGCGATCCATGAACTGGGCGAAGCTGCCCAGCGGCGCAACGTCGCCGTAGTCATCTACCCGGAGGGGACCCGGTCGCGCGACGGTCGGCTGAAGCATTTCAAGTACGGCGGAGCACTCGAACTCATGGAGGCCGCCCCCGACCTGGAAGTGGTGCCCGCCACCATCGACGGATCATGGGAACTGCTCCGCTACAAGGCGTACCCGATCCCATTCGGGACCAGGGTGCGAATGCGCTTCGGCGACCCGATCGCCCGCAGCCCGGGCGAGGACCGGCGGGCGGTGTCTGCAGGCCGTGAAGAGCGAGATCGAGGCAACCCTCGAGGAATGGCGAGCGCCCTAGCTGCTGCTTCCAGCCGCACGCAGCGATCAGATCAGCTTGGCGTCCGTCAACGATCAGACCATCATGGTCGGCGTAGACCCAATCTCCCGGCCGGAACAGCACGCCGGCAAAGGTAACCGGAACATCGCGCTGCCCACGACCCGACTTGATGCCACGGCGCGGATAGGTACCAAGAGCTTTGATTCCGATGTCGATTGACTGCAACTCGCCCGAATCTCGTACCGTCCCGTACACGACCACACCAGCCCAGTTGTGCTGATAGGCCAGAAAGGCCAGACGATCGCCGAGTAGTGCGCAGTCCACCGGCGCCAGCACCATCAATGACCAGCACCCGGCCCGCCCCGGTCTCCTCGAGGGCGGCAGCTACCAAACTGTGGTCGCCGGATGCCATCACGGTGGTAACCGGTCCGGAGAACGTCTTCCTGAGCCCGAAGTCGAAGAAGACAGGCTCGGCGACGCGGACCGTCTCTCCGTACTGGTCGCACAGGTCGGCGGTGGTGAAGAGCATTCCGGCATTGTGGCACGCAGACGTCGGGAGCACAGGCCGGCCTCGAATGCTCCGTCTCGGCCATAGCACACAACGAGCGTATGCTGCCTCAGTGAGTTCTCGCCCTATCGGGGTCCTATCCCGACCACTGCTACCCGCTTCGATTGCTATTTTCACCACCACCGCCCTGGTGGCCTTCGAAGCGCTGGCCGTCACTGCGGCTATTCCGGAACTCGCCGCCGATCTGGGACAGGTGGCGCTGCTGCCCTGGGTCATCACCGGATACATCCTGACCTCCAGTGTCTCGACCGTGATCGCCGGCCCGTTGGTCGACGGTATCGGTACACGGATCATCTTCAGGTGGGCCGTCGGGATCTTCGTGGCGGCCAGTATCGGCGCCGCGCTGGCATCCACCATGCCCCTGCTGATCGTCGGCCCGGGTCGTGCAGGGCGCCGGGGCAGGGCTGATCTCGGCCGTCGGCCTGGCCGCCGTCGGTCTCGTCTATCCCGCCCGGTTGGTGAGCCGCGCCTTCGCAGCCAACGCCACGGTCTGGGGAGCCATGGGAGTAGCCGGGCCGGGCAGTCGCCGCTCTCTTGCTGACCGCTCTCAACTGGCGCTGGATATTCCTGGTCAGTGTCCCGCTCGGCCTCGCCGCACTGGCGGCCGGGTGGAAGGTCCTGCCCGGACCGGCAGGCGAACGGCAGATCAAGGTCGATGGCCGGGGAGTAGTTCTGCTGACCGTATTCTCCATCGCCATGGTGGTGGGGGTCGATCGCCTCGACGCCTGGTCGGCAGCGGCGGTGGTGTTGATGGTGGTGGTCGGATACCTCTATTGGCAACATGCTCGGCGGACCGAGACGCCGGTGCTGCGCCTCGAACACCTGGCCCGGCAGCCCTACCTGGGTTTGGGACTCGGTATCGGTCTGCTGCTGGCCGGGGCAATCGCAGCGGAAACCTACGTGCCGCTGTATGTGCGGGGAGCCCGCGGGGCCGGTCCCGCCCTCACCGCCTGGTCGGTGTTGTTCTTCACAGTGGGTTGGACTCTGGGCGCCAACGTGGCCGGCCGGATGGCAGACCGGGTGCCCGAGACCACTTTGACAATGTCTGGCTTCATCGTGACGGTTCCCAGCTTGATAGGCATATGGGCGGCTGCCTCTGCCGAAGCTCCGCTCTGGGTTGTCTTCACCTTGTTGGTCGTGGCGGGGTCCGGGGTCGGCGCCGCCACCAACGCAGGGCTGACTCTGTTGCGAGCAGCCACGCCGGACCAATCCTTTGGCCGCGCCACTGCCGCTCACCAGTTCGCCCGCAGCCAGGGTTTTGCCATCGGCCCTGCCCTGGGCGGCGCTCTCATCCTGCTGGTAGTGGCGCGCCGGGTCGGCAATGTTGAAGAGGTGCAAAGCCTCCTTGCCGGCACGGCTGGGAGTGCCGCCGGACAAACCTCGGGAGCAATCGGCGATGGTTTCGCGATTGCCGCCCTGGTGGGAGCAGCCATCGCCGCGCTTGGGGATCGGCCCGATCATCGGCTTGCGGAAGTCGCTGAACAAGGAACGCATCGCCCGACGCTCAGTTCGTCGTAGAAGAGCCGACCAGGAATAGCAACCGGCCAACGTGTCCCTACACTCCCCGCAGACGCCACTCACGGAAGAATCAATGACTCCAGCCCAATCCAGCCGTCCGACCGATCAACTGATCGAAGCACATTGCAAATCGCATCGGAAAGGGCAGGCAAGTTCGCAGGACTCTGCCTCCCGGCGGCCGTATCCACATGGACCGGCAACTACCGCTTCTGTTCGTCTACCGGCCGTCGGGTACCGAAATCGATTCCGGTATTGCCGGGCCGGCACCCGCAGGCACCGGCCCCCCTCGACGGCATGTTCTCTAGTTGTCGGTTTGACCCGTGATGACGGCCTTAACGCCGCTGACGCCGCTGGCTGCCACATCCCGTACGGCATGGACGGCAGACTCGCCGATCGCTTCGGCAGCCTCGAAGGCGCCGGTTGCCGCGGCCGAAGCAGCGTCTTCGACGCTCACGCCAACTTCCTTGGCGCCGCCGACGGCTCCGGTGATCGCACCCTTGACAACATCGACGACCTCGACCCCGACTTCACCGGCACCACTGACCAGTCCCTTGGCGGTGTTGCGGATGGCAGAGAGCACATCTGCGCCGATGTCGGAAGCGCCGACTGCAGCACCAGAAACTGTTGCCGAGGCAGTGCCGATCACGTCGCCGCCGATGTCCTTGACGCCGGCAATGGTCGAGCGGCCCAGCGCCACGGCGCCTTCGGCCAGACCAACACCCGTGTCGCGGGTGGCAGACGATAAGACCTTCGGCAATGCCGCGGGCCGTCTTGGTTACGTCGGCACCAACATCCCCGGTGCCTTTGAGGGCGGCCCGCACAGTGTCGGAAAGAACACCAACCGTGACCGTGGCAACTTCGCCGACGCCCTGCAGCACCCCGACCACGAGGCCTTTGGCGGTGCGCACCAGACCCGTTCCGACGTCACCGACGGCGGTGAAGGCCCCGGTGGCTACTTGCGAAACCGTTCCGGTGAGCCCGGTGGCGATGTCACCGGCATTCGAAAGCGTCGATACAGTGGCATCCTTCACGACCCCGGCGGCACCCTCGACAATGCTGCCGGTACCCTTCAGCAATTTGGTAACGCCACCTTTGACCCGATCGCCAACACTCTTATCCGACATTGAACACAACCTCCTCTGAGACTCCACGACCTGATTGATCGATGGAGATTTGACCCCGCCGGACGCGCATGGTTACCGGGTTTCGAAAGAGATCATGAGAGGCTTCATCCGGCCCCGATCATCGGACCTCTACAGGGGAGCAGGAGACGATCCGTTCTCTTCCCCGGGTTCCTCCGACCACAACCTCTGCAGCTCCTCGTTGGTTGCCAGCAGTTCGTCGAGCGTGCCGACGGCATCGATCCGACCCTCGTTCATCACGACGATCTGGTCGGCTCTTCGCAAGGCCGGACGGCGATGCGACACGACCAGGCTGGTCACCACCTCGTGGTCGGCGAACAAGCGCTCCCACAGGGTCTTCTCGGTCTCGACGTCGAGCGCGCTGGAGAGGTCGTCGAACACGTACAGTTCCGGGCGGCGGACAAACATGCGTGCCGCGGCGGTGCGCTGCACCTGGCCTCCCGACAAGCGAACCCCGAGCGGGCCGACTTTGGTGTCCAGACCTTCAGCCATAGCGGCCAGGTCCGGTTCCATCACCGCCGAAGTCAGGGCAGCGGCCAACTGTTCGTCGCTCCGCTCCAGGCCCATCAACAAATTGTCCCGCAATGACATCGAAAACAGGCGAGGCAATTGCGGTGTGTAGGCGGTCCGGGGAGGAACGAAGAACGAAGCCGCGTCTTCGACGATCCGGCCATTCCAGTACACCTCACCCTGGTCCGGGTCGAGAAGGCCGAGCAGAGCCCGCAAGAGAGTGGTCTTTCCGGAACCGATCCGGCCGGTGACCACGGTGAAGCTTCCCCGTGGCAAGAACAGGTTGACGTCGGCGATTCCTGTGTCGGATCCCCGGGTACCGATAGGAGAGGCCCGAACCTCGAGCGACTCGAGCGTCTCGCGCTGCGGGTGGCGGCGGAACGGGCGACAGCTCACCCGTCAGTTCGAGATCCTGCGCGCACCACCAGAGGTCTCCGGAGGAGCACCTTGCAGCAGTTCAGCCATCCGTTCAAAAGCGACTCCTGCCTGGCGGAATCGCGCGATGAAAACGCCGACGAAGTGGACGGCGTCGGTCGCAAACGTCAGGAAGTACACAAACAGGGCAAAGTCGCCAACCGTGAATTCGGCGCCGGAGCCGGTCGACCGCATCGCCCCGGCCGCCAGAACCAGGATGATGGCCGTGCCGATGTTGACCGTATTCCAGAAGACAGATTCGAGAATGGAGTTGAGGACCCGGTCCCGCACCATCACCTTGCGCCTGGCCTCGTTGAGAACCCGGAAGTTGCCGATCATGTGCTGCTCGGCGCCTGCCACCTTGATCGACTGCACGGACCCGAACATCTCGCCGATGGCACCGGTGACCCGGCCGGTGGCTTCGCGGGCCGCTTGACGGTATTCACGGATCCTGGTTCCGGCCCGCTCGGCAATCACAATGACCAGAACCAAAGGGGCGAACACAAACAGGGTGATCTGAGCGTTGATCGAAGCCAGCACGATCACAGCCACGGTCGAGAACGCCACTGTTCCGACCATGTCGACCGTTAGGTCGATCGCCTCTTCGACGTGCTCGACCTCGTCCCGGAACCGGCTGATGGCCTCGCCGGGAGAATCCGGAACGGCGCGGGCGCCCGGCAGCGAGAGGATCCGGCCGATCATGTTGCGACGCAGCAACGAACCGATGCGGAAGCGGAAGTTGACGTCGCTGAGCATCGCCACTGCGACGAGCCCCACCCGGGCCAATCCGTACGCGCCCATGAAGGCAATCAGCGTTTCGACGCCGAACGAAACCGAGGCTTCACCGGTCAAGCCGTCGAAAAACTCCTTTGTGATCAAGCCGGGGATCACCGGCATGACCCACACGAGTGTCCACAGAATGGCGTTGCCGGCGTACCGCCAAGGGGCGAACCGCACAACTCCGACCATGAGCCGGCGTGTTGGTACCGAGGCGCGCGAAGAAGACTTCATGCCAGCATCTCCTCGAGACCCACCCGCAGGAAAGTCGAGAAGCGAGAACCCGGATCGGCCGCCAGCGCCGCCCGCTCCCCGAATTCAACCACCCGGCCACCGTCGAGAATCAAGACGTCGTCGGCCCGGGTCACCGTCGCCAGACGATGGGCAATGATGATGCCGGTCCGATCGGCCAACAGCTTGTCGACGGCCCGTTCGATCAGCTGTTCCGTGGCCGGATCGAGTCGGGATGATGCTTCGTCGAGAATCACCAGACCCGGGTCTTTCAAGAAGATCCGGGTGAATGCCAAGAGTTGTGCTTCGCCTGCCGAAAGCCCTCCACTTCCCGACTCCAATTGCGTGTCGAGACCGTCCGGCAACGAACGCACCCAGCTCTCCAACCCGAGATCGACCAGCACCTCCATGATGGCTTTGTCTGAGGCCTCAGGATCGAAAAAGGTGAGGTTGTCGCGCACGCTGGCCCGAAACAGCTGAACGTCCTGCGTGACCATGCCCACCTGCTTGCGGAGATCACCGGTGTCGGCTCCGCGTGCCGCAACGCCGCCAAGCAACACGCGACCCCGCGTCGGGTCGTACAGCCGGGTCAGCAGACGGGCCAGTGTGGTCTTCCCGCTGCCCGTCCGGCCGAGAACGCCAACCACGCGCCCGGGGGCCACCGAGAATGACACTTCGTCCAGCACCACTTCACCGATGGCCTCTTCACCGTCTTGATAGGCGAACGTCACGGCATCGAACTCGACGGACAGGGGTCCCGATTGCAGGTGAGCACCCCCGTCCGATTCGAGCCGGGAAGTCAAGGCCAGGAGGTCTTCGACCCGGGACATCCCAGCCCCGGCTTTTTGAAGGTCTTCCATCTGGTGTCGGATCCGGTCGAGAGGTTGCCGCAGAAGCTCGGTATAGGTGAAGACCAGATACACCGAACCGATCGTCAGGGTCCCGTCGCCATACAACCGATCGCCGAGCCAATACACGAGAGCGGTACCCACCGAGAAAACCACGATGTTGGTTGACCACAAAACTGCCCAGCCCATGAAACCGCGAACGGCATCGGGCAGCCAGGCCCGCAGGTGCTCGGTGAAGCGCCGCAAAAAGAACCCTGTTGCCCCGTTGGAGCGGATGTCCTCGGTTCCTCCCAACTGCTCACCGAGGAACCCGTAGAACTCGGCGCTGCGTTGGCGTACCCGCTTCCACCAGGGCAGCGCGACATTCTGGATCCCGACCATGCCGACCAGGGCAACGCCGGCAAAGAGGCTGATACCCGCCCCGACCAGCACGTTCTCCCGGAAGAGCAGCACGAGGATCCCGACCAGCAGGATCAGATTGCCGACCACATGGATCACGAACTGCCCGAAGAAGTTGGACAGCGCAGTGACATCGCCATCGATGCGCTCGATCATCTCGCCGGGCGTCCGGGTCTTGTGAAAGCCCATGTCCAGTCGCAAACAGTGTTCGGCAAGATCGCCGCGCAGTTCGTTGGTCGCAGCCCAGCCAATGCTCTCGGCGAGGTAGGTCGCTGCAACTGCCAGGCCCTGGTGAGCGATGGCCAGCGCTGCGAACGTCAGCGCCAGCCGGACCAAGCTGGCCTGATCGGCACCGGCTATTGCCTGATCGATGAAGCTCCTGACGATCTGCGGGTTGATCAACTGGAACGCAATTCCGGTCAGCAGAAGCGCGGCGAGCAAGACCACCCGCAGCCGGTGGGGCCGCAGGTAGTCCACCAGCAGATTCCAATACTGTCGAACAGGGATCATCGGTATTCCTCGAGACCGAACCTTGGAGAATGCCGAGCACACCGGTCACCAAGGTTGGCCACCTTCGCGTTGCTCGGCAAACTCGTTTGGAAAGCTAGCGCCGGCAGGTACTCGACACTCGTGAATTAACCCTGCAGACCGTGCCGGGGTGCCGATCCGATCGACAGGGGTTTGCAATTGCAAGCAAAATGACGGAAAATGCAAACTGTGGCAAGCTATTTGCGACCGTTCGATGCCGTTCTTGATTCGAGCAGGCCGCGCCCGCCGACCCAAACCACGACTGCTCCAGATCCCGCTAACAGAGCGGCTCACACGGAGCAGGGCGACGACGTGACCAAAGGAAGGAACCAATGACTGTCTACGCTCCCCCGCTCGATGATCTGCGTTTTGTGTTGCAGCACCTGATCGGACTCGACAGCCTGGCGGCCCTACCGGGCTATGAGCACGTGGACGCAGATCTGGTTGACGCCGTCATCGACGAGGCAGGCAAATTCCTGACCGATATCTGGCTGCCGCTCAACCACACCGGCGATATCGAAGGATCCAACCTGGTCGACGGCGTGGTTGTGACGCCCAAAGGGTTCCGGGACGCCTACCAACGCATGGCGGAGGCCGGATGGCTGAGTATGGGATTCCCGGCGGAGCACGGCGGCGGAAACATGCCCATCACCATCTCCATCGCCGTCGGGGAGATGATCAATGCAGTCAACCCGAGCCTGGCTATGGCCCCGGGCCTCACCCAGGGAGCCCTGGACGCCTTGTTGGAGCATGGTTCCGAAGAACTGAAGGAGACGTTCGTCCGCCGCCTGATCACCGGCGAGTGGACCGGGACAATGTGCTTGACCGAATCGCAAGCCGGATCCGACGTCGGAGCTCTGACCACCAAGGCCGTACCGGCCGGTGACGGCACCTGGAAGGTCAAAGGAACCAAGGTCTTTATCAGCTTCGGCGACCACGACCTGACGGACAACATCATCCACCTGGTGCTCGCCCGCACTCCGGACTCGCCTCCCGGGACCAAGGGGATCAGCCTCTTCGTGGTTCCCAAGTACCTGGTGAACGATGACGGGTCCGTCGGCGAGTCGAACGACGTCACAACCGTTTCCCTGGAACACAAGATGGGCATCAAGGCCAGTCCAACCTGCGTTCTCTCCTTCGGTGATGAAGGAGAAGGCTCGGTCGGCTATCTCGTGGGAGAAGAGCGCCAGGGCATGCGCTACATGTTCACGATGATGAACAATGCCCGGTTGGTAGTCGGCTTGAGCGGTGTCGCAATCGGCGAGATCGCCTATCAGAACGCTCTGGCCTACGCACAAGAACGGATCCAGGGTCACCCGATCGGCGCACCCAAGGACCAGGCCACGCCGATCGTCGGCCATGCGAATGTTCGCCGGATGTTGATGACCATGAAGGCGCAGGTAGAAGCCATGCGGGCGGTCTTGCTCGAAAACGCCTATGCCCTGGACATGGCCAAATCCCACCCGGACGAGGAAACCCGCCAGCGGTATCAGCTCTACGCCGACCTCCTTACGCCGGTTTCCAAGGCCTGGGCAACCGATCTGGGAATCGAAGTCACGTCGATGGCCATCCAGGTCTACGGTGGCATGGGCTACATCGAGGAAAGCGGTATGCCCCAGTTCTTCCGGGATGCTCGCATCGGGGCGATCTACGAGGGCACCAATGGCATACAGGCGCTGGATCTGATCGGCCGCAAACTGCCTGCCGGCGGTGGCGCCGCCATCATGGGTCTGATCGCCAACATGAAGGCCATCGACGCCGAACTGACAAGCGCCGGCGAGAGGTTCGGCTCCATTCGCAGTCTGCTCGCCGATGGTGTCTCTGCCCTCGAACAGGCGACCGGGTGGCTGGCCATGAACGGCATGCAGGATCCAAACCAGGCTGCCGCCGGCGCCACTCCGTACCTGAACATGCTCGGCACGGTGGCGGGCGGCTACTTCCTCGCCAAGTCGGCGCTGATCGCGTCGAAGTTGCTGGAACAAGGGGACAACGACAAAGAGTTCCTGGAGGCAAAGATCGCTACCGCCCGGTTCTACGCCGAGCAGTTGCTGCCACTCGGCACGGCGCTACTCGGCCCGGTAACCGCAGGCAAGGAGAGCCTCTTCGCCATCGACCCGGAACAGATGTAGCCGAAGACGTTCTCAGTACCTAGTACCCGGTGCTGAGTTGCATGGCGGCCAGCTCGGCAACCGAACAGGTCTCGGGTTCCTCGGTCTCTGGGAAGAACTTCGACCAGGCCGCCACTTCCACGTTGATGGTTTCCGGCATTCCGGTGGCCATCAATCGACGGGCGATACGGATGAGTTCGTCGTGCACCATCAGAACGTATTCGTCGACGGTCCGGTGCTCTTCGGGTAATTCCTTGAAATCCCAGTACTCACGCATATTCTGTGGAGCCTTGAAAACCAGACTCAGATTGCGTTCTTCGTCTTCTTCGAGTCGCCCTCGAATCGTTGCCTCGAAGAACATGGGGGAAAGATCTTCGTGTCCCATGTTCCACAATCGCTCATAGGGCTTGTGAGCGAACATCTCGAGCCGATCGTCCTCGGACACGGCCATCGCAAAGATGCATCCGGGGAACTCCGATTGTGACTGCTTGTAGTCGGAGTAGATGACCTGACCGCAGTTACCTGCCTTCTCTTCGCTCACCAAGGCCGGGCGGATTCGCCCGGCGGTCTCGTCGTCTGCCACGTCTTCTGCCCGCGGCAAGTTGTAGTCCTCACACAACGAGTGCTTGCGCGGTGGCGGTTCGATCCCTTCCATGACCGGAACCCGCACCGTGGTAGTCGTCCCTGCCCCGGGCTCGCTGGCGATCGACAGGGTGCCGTTGAACTGATCGACGGTCTGGCGGACGAAGACAAACCCGAGCGAGTGAAGCTCCCCGTCCAGAGTCGCTCGATCCGCTAGCAACTGCTGAACCCGCTCCGGGGTCATCCCGCGACCGTCGTCGCGCACCGAGAGGCTGACGTGCCCATCATCGAGGACGTCCTCGATATGGAGCACCCCTACCTTCTTGCCCTGCATGGCATCGACCGCGTTCATGATCAGGTTGAAATACATGCGCCGGAATCGGTGACGGTTCCCACCCAGCACGGCAGGGTCGAGGCGACCGATCTCGAGTTCCACCCGGGCTGCGCTCTGTTCGGTGACCCAGCCATGCACGACGTTGCGAATGTAGTCCTCGAGGTCGGCGCCGAGATCGAAAACCTCATATACCTCTTCGTCCCGCTGCTCCGCCCAGAAGTGTTCGATCCGGTAGTAGACCCCACAGAGCCATCGCACGACGTTGCGATAGTGCGACCGCGATCGCACGGAACGACTCCCATCTGGGAGGACGGCCAGAGCCGAATCGATATGACTCCACATCGGATGCAGGATCAACTCGCACAGGTCGTGGATTGATCGCACGTATTCGTTGGCGTTGGCTAAGACAATCTCCGGCGACGCGAACCCCCGCACGGCCTCGCTGTAGCTCTCGAAGGCGAGGCGCAGGCTGACCGCCCGGATGCGGAGCTTGCGCAGATCGTCCCCGGTAATCACCAGCGGATCAACGATCCCATACAGTTGCAGGTCGGTGTCAAGGGCCACATGGAAGTGGATGACCTCATCGATGAAGCGCTCCACTCGCAGATCATGGATCAGGAACTTGATCTCCGAGACGTCCTTCCTGATCCCTTGTTTGTAGTCAGGCATACAAGCTCTCGACGACGCTGTCGGATGATAGGCCAACAAACATCTGACAGATTGATTCGATCCGACCTCGGCGGCAAAGCCATGGCGGTCGGCACCCACAAGCTCATCTCGATTCTCGTTTACGGAGTTGAGACGCGAGACTCCACCCATGACGTTCGATATCGAAGCTCTGGCCGATCAGGTACTCGTCGATCCCGACGGCGGCGAGGAACGCCTCGGTGACCGGTGGGCGACCCAACCGCAGGTGATCTTGTTTCTCCGCCATTTCGGCTGACTGACGTGCCGCGAGCGGGCCGGTCAGGTCCGCGACCGATACGACGAGATTCTTGCCACCGGAGCGGGCGTTACGGCCATCGGCACCGGCGGCCGCCGGTATGCCAAGGCCTTCGTCGAAGACGAGCAAGTTCCCTTCCCGGTGTTCCTCGACGAAGAGGGAACTGCCGCCGAGATCGCCGGGACGAACACGCTTGGGGTTGGATCGGTGCTTTCACCGGCAGCCTGGTCGGCAGGCTTCAGGAGCTTCAAGGGCGGCCACCGCCAGGAACGGACCGGCAGGCGACCGTTTCAACTGGGCGCAACGCTGGTCGTCGAACCGGGCAACGTGGTTCGGTACGCCGACTATGAGGACCACGCCGGCGATCACGCCGACCTCGACGAGGTCCTTGGAGTTCTCAACGGCATCCAACAGGGGAAGTAGAACCCAGCAACCTGCGAACGCCCGGGGCCGCCATGGAACCGCAACCCCGGAGGCGTGGCTGCCTTCGCAGCAAAGTCACAGGTCGGCTAATGCGAGGAATCGTATACCCTCCGTGCTTCAACTCTGGCCGAGACCATGGAACCGGGCGGTAGTGCCCGTGTCACGGAAGGAAACCGGATGAGAATCCGAACACTGACGATATCCCTTGCCCTTGCTCTGGTGGCGGTTGCCTGTGGGGGCGACGACGCTGCCACGACCACCACTGCTGAGGCCACCGGCACTACCACGGAAGCCACTACCACCACGGAAGCCACTACCACCACCGTCGAGGCGACCACGACTACTACCGGGGTGACCACCACGACAGCTTCGACTGTGGCTGCGCCGTTGATCCCCTCCGATCACGCCGATCGGAACGAGTGCATGTCTTGCCACGCGGAAGGAGTTGCCGGCGCGTCAAAGGTCCCGGATGTCCCCGATCACTCTGGTATGGCGGATGAGCGGCAAGTTTGCGCTGCCTGCCACGGAACCGAGTGAGGTAGGTTCGGGCGGACTGGTTCCGGCCGGAAACGACGGAGGCGTCTCGACGTCGGACCAAAGGTGGCATGGTTCTCCCGGAACGGGGATGAGCGTTGCTCTCGGCTGTGGACAAGGCAGCCGCCCAGCCCGAGCCACAAGGAGGAGGGGATGAAGGTAGCCATCACTGCCGCAAGCGGTCAGTTGGGAACCCATGTCGTCGAGGCGGTGCTTGCTCAGCTCCCGAGCGCCAACATCGTCGGTTTGGCGCGGACGCCCACCAAGGCGAAGCATCTTGGTATCGAAATTCGTCCCGGCGACTACAACGAGAAGGACGTTCTGGAGGAGTCGCTGCAATCCGTGGATGCGGTTCTGTTGGTATCGGGAATGGACGCCCCGGAACGGCGCATCGAGCAGCATCGCAACGTGATCGAGGCTGCTCGAAACGCCGGGGTGAAGAAGATCGTCTACACCAGCGTCCAGGGGGCGGAAGAAGCCACGGCCTTCTCGCCGATTGTCCAGAGCAATCGACAGACCGAAGAGGACGTGCGGAGTAGCGGGATGGCCTGGGCGATCGGGCGCAACGGGATCTACATCGAGCCCGATATCGAGTACCTCGAGACCTACAGGAATGCCGGTGGAATCACCAACTGCGCCGGCGACGGTCGATGTGGCTACACCACACGGCCGGAGCTGGCCTATGCCTATGCGCGGCTGCTCACGGAAGACAAGCACAATGGCAACACCTACAACCTCCACGGAGAGGCCATCACCCAATACGAGCTCGCCGACTGCCTCAACAGCGCATTCGGCACCGATCTGAGCTACACCCCGATGACCGTCGAGGAATACCGCGTGGATCGGGTCGCCGAGCTGGGCGAATTCATCGGTACGGTCATCACCGGCATCTATCAGGGCATTCGCGACGGAGAAGCCGACAACCCCAGCCACTATCTCGAGGCCGCAGGCAGAGAGCACGTGAGCTGGCCGACCTATTTCGCGAGTTTTGGTGAACAGGAGGCAAACTCGTGACCGAGTCGGAGCCTCCCCTGTTCAAGATGACAGCCCACTCGGCCAACCTGACCGAAGACCGCCCTACGTTTGTTTCTCATCTCGAGTGCTCCGCCACCGGCGAGCACCAAGCCGCCGACCGGGTGCATGGACTATCGACGGCCGGAAAACCCCTTCTGGTCCGCTACGACCTGTCGGCGTTGGCAATCAGCCTGGACCGGATCACGCTGGCTGCCCGCCCACCGGACATGTGGCGCTACCGGGAGTTCCTGCCGGTGCGGAAAACGAGCAGCATCGTCTCGTTGGGCGAGTCGATGACTCCGCTAGTGCCGCTCCACAAGATCGAAGCCGAGACCGGCAGCGCCGAGGTTCTCGTCAAGGACGAGGGCCGCCTGCCGACCGGCTCGTTCAAAGCGCGCGGTCTGGCCCTGGCCGTGACCATGGCACGGGAGCTGGGGCTCACCCGGCTGGCGATGCCGACCAATGGCAACGCCGGGGCGGCCCTCGCCGCCTACGGCAGCCGGGCCGGTATCGAGACCTTCGTCTTCTGCCCCGACGACACGCCCGAGGTCAACGTGCGGGAGATTGCACTGCAGGGAGCCAGGGTATGGCGCGTCAACGGTCTGATCAACGACTGCGGAAGGATCGTTGCCGAGGGGAAAGAGCCGATGGGGTGGTTCGACTTCTCGACGCTCAAGGAGCCTTACCGGATCGAAGGAAAGAAGACCATGGGCCTGGAACTGGCAGAGCAGCTGGGTTGGACCACTCCCGATGTGATCTTCTACCCGACCGGTGGAGGAACCGGCCTGATCGGCATGTGGAAGGCCTTCCGCGAACTGGCAGAGATCGGATGGTTGAGGGGACCGCTGCCGAGGATGGTCGCCGTCCAGTCGACCGGTTGTGCCCCGATTGTTCGCGCCTACGAAGCGGGAGCCGATCATGCGGAGTTCTGGGAAGACGCCCACACGATTGCGGCCGGCATCCGGGTACCTGCGGCAATCGGCGACTTCCTGATCCTGGCGGCGATCAAGGAGAGCAGCGGGTTCGCAATCGCCGTCACCGATGAGGAAATCGACCGGGCCCAGAAGTACGTTCCCGAACAGGAAGGTCTCCTGCTCTCCCCGGAAGGGGCTGCCACCTATGCGGCCTACCGCCGGGCACTGGCCGACGGACAGATCGACCTGGAAGACCGGGTGATGCTATTCAACTGTGGGAATGGCCTGAAGTACCCGATGCCGCCTGCCGATCGGCGCCTGGATAGACACCAGCCGATCGCCTGGGAGGATCTGTAGCGGAAACTGACCCCAGAGGCGACCGATTGCAAGTAGCAATCGGTCTGAGGGGAAGAATCGCAACGTGCTCCCGCGCCGAAGGTTGGGGAGCTGTCCGAGCCAAAGCGAGGACTGAGGGGACAGGACGGAATGTGGACCGGCGCCGTCCGAAACCATCCAGGAGACTATTCCCAACATTCCCTATTCGACGACCACCGAGATCGTGTGATAGCTGGTCGCACCGTCCGGCCGGGGTGGCCGGAACTCGGATGTCTGGGTTTCGCCGTTCCCGTCCGTAGCGCGCACTTTCAGCTCATGGGTACCCGGCTCGGCGTCCCAACCGACGGACCATTGCCGCCAACTGTCGTCGCTGAGTGATTCGGAAAGCTCTGCTTCCATCCAACCGTCGCCGTCGACTTGAACTTCGACACGGCTGATCCCTCGTCCCGGCGCCCATGCCACCCCGGCGATGTGGCGGCTCTCGGCCGCAATCCGGGCATTGTGCCGGGGGGTGTCGATCCGTGACTGGGTCTTGATCGGTGCTTCTTTCGCCCAACCCTTCGGCACCCAGTAGGCATCGAAGCCGTCCCAAGTGGTGAGTTCAATCTCCGCCAGCCATTTGGTAGCCGACACGTAGCCGTACAGACCGGCCACCACCAACCGGGCCGGGAACCCGTGGTCAAATGGCAGCGGTTCGCCGTTCATACCGACCGCCACGAGCGCCTCACGCCCGTCGAAGGCAGCCTCAGTAGGAAACCCGACCGTGAAACCGTCGACCGACCGACCGACGATCTGCTCAGCGCCTTGTTGAACCTTCGCTCGATCGAGGACGTCCGAAAGGGGAACGCCCAGCCATTTGGCGTTGCCAACGAGTCCGCCACCGACCTGATTGGAAACACAGGAGAGCGTGACGTACCGCTCGACCATGGGAAGCTCGAGCAAGTCGGAGTAGGTAAGTTCGTACGGTCGATCGACCATGCCGGTGATCTTCATCGACCAGGTATCGAGATTGACTCGCGGCACTGATAGGGCCGTGTCGATCTTGTAGAACATGTTGTTCGGGGTGACGATCGGAGAGATGCCGTCAACACTCAATGATGCACCGGACGCCGGTGCGGGCAGCGGTGACCCGGCGCTGGGCAGCACGACTTCGGCCCGATTCGTTGCCATTCTCACTCGTTCAACCAGAAGACGACCGGCGACAGCCGTTATCCCGGCCAGGACGGTGACGGCCCCGACGCCGCGCAGGAAAGCCCGGCGGGCCAGGTCAGGCTCGACGTCGGCCGGGGCCCCGGTACCGGCACGCTGAAACAGGAAGAAGAAGGCGGCCAACCCGGCGACGGCAACGAGGGCAGCAACCAGAATCGATGCTGCAGTTTCGCTTTGGGGATCGCGGATGGCGGCAGCCGCACCCAGAGCCCCAAAGGCGAGGAATCCGATTATCGGAACGAACCGGGAGCGAAGGGCGCCAAGGCCAAGCAACCCGCCAAAGACAAACGACAGCACCACGATTCCGATGATCAAGGCCGGTTTATCGGCCGTGCCGAAGGTCTCGATGGCAAAGTCCTTGACGGCGGGAGGCGCCAGATCAATAACACCCGTACCAATTGCGACGATCAAGGACGGTACCGAGGCGACCAATCCGGTGACCAACTCCGAAACACCAAGGGCGAACAGTGCCGCCACCCCTCCGGCGAGGGCAGCCTTGGTGCGGTTCGGTTGAGCGGGCATAGGGTCCATGAGGGATCAGCGTACGCGTTATCGGGAGAATGTCACGACCGCGACAAGGTTGTTTTCAGCTTGTTAAGGATTAGCCGCCGGGCGTAATCGGGCCCGAATGGGTTGCCAGATACACCTGTGTCTCTCCGCCCTTCCCGGCCTCTACGAACAGGAAATAGGTGCCGTCGGCGAAGAGCAGCTCCGTGTACCAGAACGCCGCAGCATCGATCGTGCTCGGTTTGATCACTTCGCCAGATGAGCGACGCCAGGTGAGGCCATCATCTGAAACGGCGATCCCGTACTTCTGCGTTATGAGGACGGGGTCGGTGACCGTATTAGTTGCGGTGTACAGCATCACATACCCGTCGTCGGTCAGCACCACCCGGGGCTGCATGACATTGCGCTGGTCCCACACATTGCCTTCCCGCGGATCACCAGGACGAAGAACCGGATCCGATTGGGCGAAAAGGGCATCGGTGGTCGTAGGGTCGTCGAATTTGGTCCAGGAGATCCCGTCGGGAGAGACTGCCCGGCCGATCATGGCTGTGTCCCGGGTCCGACCTGCGTAGAACATCTCATACCCGGTGTCGGTCTTGATCACCGAAGGGGCCAGTACGGCGAACTCGTCCCAGGACCCCTCAGGTCCCGGAAAGAGCACTGGTTGGGAATCGGCCGTCCAGGGTCCGGTCGGGGACGGTGCGGTGGCCCGCCCGATCTTCGATTGGCCGGCCGGCCAGCCGACCGAATCCCAGGTGTAGAAGTAGAGGACCCAGGTCCCGTCGTCCTCAACCAGGGCGCTGGAGGCGAGTGCCGCCCGGCCGACATAGCCGAGGTCAGTTCCGTCAAATACGGGATCCTCCGATACCTCGATCCAAGTTGTGCCGAGATCATCGCTGCGCCAATAGCCGACTCCAACCGGTGCCGGCCATCCGACGAAGCCGTTCTGGAAAACGTGGACGGAACCGTCGTAATACACCGCGGCTCCAGGATCAGTGAACTGCCAGTCCCACTCCCGGTTGGGGCCATTGGTGATCACCGGCTCCACCGACACGAAGGTGAACATGTTGTTTCCCTCGAAACGCGCTGGGTAAGTCGTCGTGGTGGTTGGCGCCTCGGTGGTGGTCGTTGTAGTCGGAGCGGCGGTCGTTGTTGTCGCCCCGGTCGTGGTGGTCGCGGGAACGGTACCGGACGAAGCCTCAGCGCAGGCGGCGAGGACCAGGGCTCCAATCGCAAGCATCGCCGTCGGGTGCCTCATGCTTACTCCTCACAGGAGATCCGGCCCTGGTATCCACGCTCTCGATCCGTCCTGCCACCATTATGCCTCGCGTACTACAGTCGCTCCCGAAAGAGGAGTTGGATCATGGGTGAAGTCAACGAGCCCCGGATACCACCCAATGGCCTTGGCCAGAAGGAGATCCTTGGTCACATGCGGGACCTGCGCGGAGGCGACGCGGACTGGCATTCGGGCCAGACGTGGAGCCTGGTCTACCACGCCGGCGATGAACACTCTGAATTCCTCAAGGAAGCGCACGGGACTTTCTTCTCCGAGAATGCCCTGAACCCGATTGCTTTTCCAAGCCTGCGCCGCTTCGAAGCTGAGGTCGTGCGCATGACCGCCACGATGCTCAACGGGGACCAGAACGTTGCGGGCACCATGACTTCGGGCGGATCGGAGAGCATCCTCATGGCGGTGAAGACCTACCGCGACCGGGCCAGGGACCTCCACCCGGAGATCAAGCGGCCCGAGATGGTGCTTCCCGTCACCGCTCACGCTGCGTTCCTCAAGGCGGGGCATTACTTCGGCGTCGAACCGGTGCTGGTACGGTTGGACGACGATCTACGGGTTGATCTCAGCGCAGTCCGAACCGCCATCAATCCCAACACCATCCTGATGGTTGGCTCGGCCCCGAACTATCCCCACGGCATCATCGATCCGATCGAGGAGCTCGGTGCCATCGCCCTCGACCGTGACCTGGGTTTCCACGTCGATGCTTGCCTGGGTGGGTTCTTCCTCCCCTGGGCAGAGGAACTGGGATACCCGATTCCCCCCTTCGACTTCCGGGTTCCCGGGGTGACCAGCATGTCGGCCGATGTGCACAAGTACGGTTTTGCCGCCAAAGGGGCCTCAACGATCCTCTACCGGGACGCAGCGCTGCGCCGCTACCAGTTCCATGTGGCGACCGGCTGGCCGGGCGGGATTTATGCCTCCCCGAGCATGGCCGGCACTCGCCCGGGTGGGCCCATCGCCGCCGCCTGGGCAGCCATCAAGCGGATCGGCCGCGACGGGTACCTGGAGAAGGCGAAAGGCATCATGGGAACGACCGGTCGACTGATCGAAGGGATCAACCGGATCGCCGGCCTGCGAGTCCTGGGAAATCCGCCTGCCAGCGTCTTCGCCTTCACCTCGGACACAATCGATGTTTACGCCGTCGGCGATGCGCTCGATCGGCGGGGCTGGCACATGGATCGGCAGATCAAACCAGCCTCCCTGCACCTGATGGTCACCCCGGTTCATGCCGGCCTAGAGGACCGGTTCCTCGACGATCTCGCCGACGCCGTCGAAGAAGTCCGCGCCAATCCCGAAGCGTCACAGGCGGGACAAGCGGCCATGTACGGAATGATGACCACGCTCCCCAACCAGGGAATGGTCGACGAAATCGTGCTGCAAATGCTGGACAGCCTCTATCAGGTGTGATCGGCTCGTCGCCGGCAACGGGTTCTGTCGGACTCACCAGCGCCCGCGGACACACCCCTCCTCACGGCTGCAATAGGTAGGCGATTGCCAGGCCGGCGTAGTTGCCGACTGCATAACCGACGACACCGGTGGTCAACCCCGAAACGACGATTTCCCGGTTCTTCAAGACGGCCGCAATCGGACCAACAAAAGCCGGTCCAAACACGGCGGCCGTCGAGGTGATCAGCACCGTATCGGCATCGATCCGGAAGATGGCGGCCAGCAGGTAGTGCAGGAAGATCGCGGCGCCCAGCACCACGGCCACGAACGCGAAGACGGTTGAGAAGGCGTCTGCCATTTCTCGGATGTTGGCCAGAGTTCCGATGGCGACCGCAAAGATCAGCAGCAGGTACTGGCCTGTCTCGTAGGTGCCGGCCAGGTTGCGGATCCGGGGAACGAACGACAACGCAATGCCCAGAGTGGTGACGCCTAGGATCACCGGGGCGATGGGCAGCGAATCGTCGAACAGGGAAACGACCCCGACGGTCACCCCGGCGATCAGGAGGGAAAGGCCGATTGCCCCGGCCACGGCCCTGGGCCTCGTCTTGAGGGCCAGCAGGGGGTCGGCTTCCATCCCTGAGGTATGCGACTCCTCTTCAAGGCCCGACCTTTGAAAGGCCGGGAGGAACTTGAGTAACACTCGCTGGGCGATAGTCATGAGGAACAGCAGGTAGACGGCCGACAAGAGTACGTCGGCGCCGTTGACCAGAACGAACTTCTCGTCGGTGACCTCCAGGGCCAGGCCGATGGCGCTCATATTGGGAGTTCCGCCGGTGTACACCCCGACGGTCATACCGGCCATCTTCCACGTCTCCGGGTCCTGATTGCTCATCACCACCGTGGCCGCAGCGGCGACCACCATTACGGCCAGAGTTGCCAGTCCAAAGGAGAGGACAGCTTTGGGAGCCACACGCAACCATTTTGGGAAGTCGGTCGAGAACAGCAACAACGGGATGGCCAAAAGCACTGTGGCTTCCGTCACGGTGTTGGCCAGGTCCGTGTCGGGTGTCCAGCCGGGGGTATTCCCGAGGATGATGCCGAACAAGTAGCAGAGGACGACCGGGCTCAACCACTCCAGCACCTTGTTGCGATTGGCCCCAAAGACCGCCAGAGCGGGGAAGGCCAAGAACACGATCGCCAGGACAATTGTCTCCACGTTGTTCCCTCCGTCGTCCCGACGCTAGTTGGCCGCCAAAAAGCATGAGCGAGAGAAGGTACTTACAGCTCCTTGACCCATAGACTCCCGTCGCGTTTTCCCGATCCCCGCGAATCGCAGAAGAGGAGTCGCCTTGGCTACGTTTAACGGTGCTTTCGTCGTCGGAAGAAACGACGGCGAAACGGTTCGGGGCCCGGCGGGAGGGCCGGCCACCATCAAGGCAGGGACCGCCACCACCGGCGGCACTTTTGCCTTGCTGGAAGTGACGGTGGGACCCCAGGATGGGCCCCCTCAGCACGTGCACGCTCGAGAAGACGAGATGTGGTACATCCTCGAAGGCCAATTCCGTTTCATCGCCGACGGCGAGCTGTTCGACGCCGCCCAGGGATCATTCGTGTTTGTTCCCCGAGGTACCGCCCACTGCTTCCAGAACACCGGTGACGAACCGGCGACCATCCTGGTTATGTTCACCCCGGCGGGCATGGAGCGTTTCTTCCAACAACACGCTCAACTACCGCCAGGACCGGTGGATGCCGACAGGTATCGGGAGATCGCAGGCGAAAACTGGATGGATGTCGTCGGCCCACCTCTTGCTCAGTCGCACCCGGCGACGGCGAGCCGGGACTAATCCCGCGACGGCTTATCCGACGGATCGTCGGTTCCAGGACGGGTCGAGCCGCCGTAGCATCCCGGCCATGGCCGACCGCCCGGTTGTCAGAGAAGAAGCTGGAAAGGTTCGATGCTGGTGGGCGGGTACCGATCCCCTGTATGTGGACTATCACGACAGGGAATGGGGATTCCCTGTCACCGACGACGTTCGCCTTTTCGAGAAGCTGTGCCTGGAGGGGTTCCAGGCAGGGCTTTCCTGGCTGGTCATCCTCCGCAAGCGAGAGAATTTTCGATCGGCGTTCGCCGGATTCGATTTCCACAAGGTGGCCGGGTTCGGCGATGCCGATGTCTCCCGGCTGCTCGACGATGCCGGAATCGTCCGCCATCGCGGCAAGATCGAAGCCACGATCAACAACGCCTCCCGGGCGCTGGAGCTGATCGCTGAATTTGGGTCGGTCGCCACCTACGTGTGGACGTACGAACCGAATCGCCAGGAGCCACCGACCAACTTGCCGTCTATCACCCCAGAATCAACGGCGATGAGCAAGGACCTCAAGCGACGGGGATGGCGTTTCGTCGGTCCGACCACCGTCTACGCGTTTATGCAGGCAATGGGCCTCGTCAATGATCACATCGAGGGATGCTTCGTCCGTTCTCAGGCGGCACGCGACCGGGCAGCAATGGCGAAACCATGACGGAGCCGACCCGTATGCGGTTCCGCTCGATTGCTCTCCCCACCGAACACGGGGGATGGGGTTTCACGCTGGAACCCATCTTGCTGGGGCTGCTGGTGGCTCCCACGGTCGCGGGCTGGGGACTGGCCGTTGCCACCGCAGCCGTATTCCTGGCGCGGCGACCGTTGAAACTGGTCTCGACGGATCTGGTCCGCAAGCGGCGACTCCCTCGCACCAGGGTCGCAACGTGGTTTGCCCTCGGCTACGGGGCGTTGGCGCTGGCCGGATTGGCTCTGGCAGTGACTGAGGCAACGGGACCTTTCTGGTGGCCACTCGTGGCCGCCATCCCCTTCGCCGCCGTGTCTCTGCGGGCCGACGCTCAGAGCCGCAACCGCGCGCTGCTACCCGAGCTGACCGGAGGAATCGCCATGGGATCTGCCGCGGCGGCAATCGCCATGGCTGCAGATTGGGATTGGGCAGCCGCATTCGGGCTCTGGCTGGTGCTGGGTTCCCGCTCGTTTGCGGCCATCATCTTTGCCCGGGCTCAAGTTCGCAGAGCCAAAGATCAGCCGTACGACCGATCCGGCGTCTACGCGGCCCAGGTAGCGGCGTGGCTCGTCGTCGCAATGGCGGCGGCCCTGGCCATCGTGCCGTTGTTGTCGGCTCTGGCAATCTTCCTGCTCGGACTCGGTGCCGCCTACGGCCTCGCCAGACCTCCGGTGCCGGCCAAAACTGTCGGCTGGACCCAGATATTGTTCGGGCTGATGGTGGTAGCCCTCACCGCGATCGGTGTCGCTACCGGTTGGTGATCAAACGTTCTGGCGTCAAAAAGTGGCACGGGGGCCCCGATATTGACGCCAGAACGGTTCTTACTTGTGGGTGATGGCCGACTGGGCGGCGGCGAGGCGAGCGATCGGCACCCGGAAGGGCGAGCAACTGACGTAGTCGAGTCCCAGCCGGTGGCACAGGTCGATCGACTGCGGATCTCCTCCGTGCTCACCGCAGATGCCGACCTCGAGGCCCGGGCGGGCGGCCCGACCCTCGTCCACAGCCAACTTCATGAGTCGTCCGACTCCCGGTTCGTCGATCGAGGCGAACGGATTCTCGGCCAGGATGCCCTCACTGAGGTAGTCGATGAGGAACCCTGATTCGGCGTCGTCACGGCTGATCCCGAAAGTCGTTTGGGTCAGGTCGTTGGTCCCGAACGAGAAGAACTGGGCGTATTCAGCGATCTCTCCGGCCGTTAGGGCCGCCCGCGGGATTTCGATCATGGTGCCGAACTTGTAGTCGACTTCGATCCCCTGCTCCTCCATCACCACTTTGGCTTCTGCCTCCAGCACCGTCTGCTGACGCTTGAGCTCGTTGACATGACTGGTGAGCGGAATCATGACCTCCGGATGAACATCAACGCCCTCGCGAGAGACAATGCAGGCGGCCTCGATGATGGCCCTGACCTGCATTTTGGTCAGATCCGGCATCATGATGCCGAGCCGCACCCCGCGGGTACCCAACATCGGATTGGCTTCACGGAGAGCCTCAACCCTCCCCAGCATGACCTTGGTCTCGGCCATCTCTTCGGCGACATCATCACCGGCTGCAGCTTTGATCCGCAGATCCGCGAGTTCCGCGGTCAGATCCTCAAATGCCGGAAGGAACTCATGCAGCGGCGGGTCGATGAGACGAATGATCACCGGGTACCCGTCCATAGCCCGGAACAGGCCTGCGAAGTCCTCGCGCTGCAGAGGGAGCAGCGTATCGAGCGCCTCGCGCCGTTCCTCGTCCGATTCTGTTGTGATCATCTTCTGCACGACCGGGATGCGCTCGGGCTCGAAGAACATATGCTCGGTCCGGCACAGACCGATACCCTCGGCCCCGTTCTTGCGGGCGCGTTGGGCGTCGAGTGGATAGTCGGCGTTGGCCCAGACTCCCAGAGTCCGAAATTCGTCTGCCCAGCCGAGGAGTTTGCTGAGCCACGGATCTGACAGGTCGGGGATCACGGTATCGAGAGCTCCAAGGAAGACCTCACCGATAGTCCCGTCGATCGAGATCCAATCACCTTCTTTGACGACCTTGCCGTCCACGGTCATCTGCCGGTTGGCCATGTCGATGTCGAGGGCGGCGACGCCCACCACGGCCGGCTTGCCGAACTGGCGCGCAACCAAGGCCGCGTGGCTCGTCCGACCACCCAGCTTGGTGAGAATGCCTTGAGCGGCCAGCATGCCGTGAACATCGTCCGGCTTCGTCTCGGGCCGCACCATGATCACTTTCTTGCCGTCCTCCTTCGACCATTTCTCGGCGAGATCGGCATCGAAGGCAACCACCCCGACGGCGGCTCCCGGCGAGACGTTGAGCCCGGTGGCAATCTGCGATCCGGAATCCACCGCCGCTTTCTTGGCTTCCACCGAAAACTGGGGGTGCAAGAAAAAGTCGACCTGGTCCGGCGTCACCTTCATAACGGCCTTTTCCTTGGTAATCAGGCCTTCCTCGGCCAGATCCACCGCGATCCGGACGGCCGCCTGTGCGGTCCGTTTCCCATCGCGGGTCTGGAGGATCCACAGCTTGCCCCGCTCGACGGTGAACTCCATGTCCTGCATCTCGCGGTAGTGGTTCTCGAGATTCTTGGCGATCGCCCGAAACTCCTCATACAGCCCTGGCATTTCGACGGCCATGTCGTCCATCGCCTTGGTCGGGCGGGTTCCCGCCACCACATCCTCGCCCTGGGCATTGACCAGGAAGTCACCTTCGATGTGGTCGACGCCGGTCGTGGCGTCGCGCGTCATCGCTACACCGGTCGCCGAGTCCATTCCCATGTTGCCGAACACCATCGTCTGGATGTTCACGGCCGTACCGAGGTCGTGGGCGATCTTGGCGGCATTCCGGTAGTCAAACGCCCGCTTGCCGTTCCACGACTTGAAAACTGCTTCCGTTGCCAGTCGGAGCTGATCGATCGGATCTTGTGGAAAGGCCGGGGCCAGGACCTTGAAACGTTCGACGATTTCTTTCAACGCCTCAGGTGGGAGGGCTGCATCGTTGTCCAGGCTGTGCTTCTTGCGGTATTCGGCGAGGACCTCCTCGAATGGCTCGGATTCGAGACCCAGAACCACGGTCCCGAACATCTGCACGAGACGGCGGTACGAGTCGTACACGAACCGTTCGTCGCCGATCAGTTTCACCATTCCAACCGCCACCTGGTCGTTGAGACCGATGTTGAGGACGGTGTCCATCATCCCTGGCATAGAGAACTTGGCTCCGGAGCGACACGAGACCAGCAGCGGGTTGGACGCATCGCCGAAGGTTTTCCCGGTCTGCTCCTCAACGTGCTTCAAAGCACTGAGTGCCTGCTCCCACATCTCTCCGGGGAACTGCGCCCCGGCTTCGAGGAACGCATTGCAGGCCTCGGTAGTGACGGTGAACCCGGGCGGGACGGGTACTCCGACCCTCGTCATCTCGCCGAGGTTGGCACCCTTGCCTCCCATCAATCCCCGGACTCCGTCCCAGGAGCCTCCCACGTACGCCTCTGCGGCCTCGACCTCGTCGAACCCGTATACCCACTTGCGCTCATCGCCCATTGTCAAGACCTCTCTTTGTGAACATGCGTAGCAGGACCACACAGGCGAGGTAGCACCTATCTGACCGGCGTAGTCCGCTGCCACAGCCACGTGGCGCTCTCTGAGAGTCCCGCCATGATCTGCTGTGGAGTCACGATGTTAACTGGCCGGGCAGGTAGGACGTCCGTTACGGGGAATTCGGGGACGTTCGAGCCGCTCTGGCTAGATCGGAAAGGGCCTGGGTGGGTGCCCACCAATCCAACCCCGCCACGAATGAGTCCACATCGAGGACCGCGTGAACGATGCCGGCCGACACCGAATCCACCGGCACACCGGACTTCTCGAGGACCTTGAGCATTGGCCGGTTGTCGGCCAGCACGTCGAAGTGGAATTGTCCGACGTCATGTGCTCGACCGGCAATGGCCAATGCCCGGAAGAGCACCTGCCCGATCCCGAACCCCTGGTACTCGTCCAGTACCGTGAACGCGGTATCGGCCGCACTCTGATCTGCGGTCAAGCGAACGAATCGGGCCACCCCCGCACCGTCCAGCCCATCCGCCTTCGCCACCTGCACACCCCAGGCGAAGTGATTCCAATTATCGATCTCGCTGAAGTAGGTCAGTTCGCTTGCGGTGAGACGGGGCACCGGGGTCATGAACCGCCGGTAGCGGCTCTCAGGCGAAAGCCGTTCGAAACCCACGGCAAGCCTCTCCCGATCTTCCGGGCCGAGCGGACGCAGCGAAACCACCATGCCGTTCGGCAGGGCCAGTTCGACTGGTGTCAGTTGGGGGAGGCCGGTTGGCTGCATCGAGGGTTCCTGCGCTTGCAATTGTTAGCATAGTGCAAATCATGGCTTGCGCGTAAGGATCTCCTGTTGCCCCCGGCGCGATCACTTGACATCGAGCGTATGCCTCGCCCAAGCCGATCACTGCACCGGTTGTCACCCGTGACCGGTAGCATCGCCGACCGTGAACATCGAAGTCATCCGTAGCAACCGGCGCAAGAAAACGGTGCAAGCTCGACTGGTCGGGGACGTCCTCCGGGTTGCCATCCCCGCTGCCATGAGCCGGTCAGAGGAGCTCCACTGGGTCGGGTTGATGAAGTCGAGGTTCGAGTTGCGAGCCGCAGCCAAGCCGATCGACTTGACCGAACGAGCCCGGCGGTTGTCGCGCATCTATGACCTCCCGGCGCCGGAGTCGATCCGGTGGGTTCACAATCAGACGACTCGATGGGGTTCCTGCACACCGGAGAACCAAACGATCCGCATCTCCAGCCGCGTGGCAGGTTTCCCGACCTGGGTACTCGACTACTTGATCGTCCACGAGCTGGCACACCTTCGCGAACCAGGCCATGGAACGGCGTTCCAGACACTGGTCAACAGGTACCCCCGGGCAGAAAGAGCAACCGGATTCTTGATCGCCATGGGCCGGGAATGGAACGAGAATGGCCACCACGCTGTTGAAGATCCAAACCCATGAAGGAGCAACATGACGGCTGAGATCCCGGAAGACCAGCTTCCCACCACGGATGAGGAATGGCGCCTGCGCTTGACACCCCAACAGTTCGAAGTAACCCGGCGGGGAGCGACCGAGCCTCCGTTCTCAGGCGGCTACGTACACACCAAGGAAGACGGGATGTTCCGCTGTGTGGCATGCGGCGCCGAGCTGTTCTCGTCCGATACCAAGTACGAATCGGGATCCGGGTGGCCGAGCTTCTGGGAGCCAACTGCCGACGAGCGGGTGAAGACGGTCGTCGACACCAGTCACGGCATGATCCGTACCGAGGTCCGCTGCGCACGATGCGACTCCCATCTGGGGCACGTATTTGAGGACGGCCCCCAACCGACCGGGCTTCGCTACTGCATCAATTCAGCCTCTCTCGATCTCGAGCCCACCGACTAGGTCTCAGAACGCCGATCGGGGCCCCGGCTCGGACCTACACTCGTGTCATGACCCGGGTTATCGCCGTCGCCAACCAGAAGGGCGGAGTGGCTAAGACCACCACCGTCCACTCGCTGGGAGCTGCCTTCGCAGAACGGGGCCGCAACGTTCTGCTCGTCGATCTCGACCCGCAGGCGTGCCTCACCTATTCGATGGGCGTCGACTCCGAAACCCTCGAACGGTCCATTCACGACGTGATGTTGGGCCGGACGACGGCGGCCAAAGCCATCGTCGAAGCCGGAGACATGAGCCTGCTCCCGTCGACCATCGACCTGGCCGGAGCCGAGATACACCTCCTCACCAAGACCGGGCGTGAGTACGTGCTGTCCAAAGCGCTCCAACCGGTGATCAGCACCTACGACATCGTGATGATCGACTGTCCACCGTCGCTCGGGATCCTCACCATCAACGGCCTGACCGCAGTGAGAGAAGTGCTTATCCCCCTCCAGCCCGAGAGGCTCAGCCACCGGGGCGTGGGCCAACTCCTAGAAACCATCGAAGACGTTCGCACCTTCACGAACAGCAAGATAAAGGTGCTCGGAGCGGTTGCCACCATGTTCGACTCGCGCACCCGTCTGGCCCACGAGGTGGTAGAGGACCTGCCGGGCCGGTACGGCATACCGGTGCTCGAACCGCCCATACCCAAAACAGTCCGGGTGGCCGAAGCGCCGGCCCGCGGCATGTCCGTGCTGCAGCACGCCCGCCGATCAAAGGCGGCAGAGGCCTACCGGGAACTAGCTCACACCCTGGAGAACCCATGAACCGCAACGATCCGGAAGGCAAACGCGCCCTATTCGAGAGTGCGGCGACGTCCGCGCCGACCGACGAGACTCCGCTCGGTCGCCAGGCCCTGTTTTCCACGGCGGCCGGCCGACCCGGATCGGTGGTGGTCGAGTGCTCCTCTTGTGGCGAGCACAAGCGAATCCAGGCAGGCGAGGCCATCGCCCGGATACTCCGGCTCAGTGTGTGGGTGCCGCTGATCAGGTACAACCGGTGGATGAGATGCCCGTCCTGTGAGCATCGATCCTGGTGCAGGGTGGGCTGGCTCGATTGACCCTTTCCGCAAATAGCCCCTGTGGTTCTTCGCGATCTGGCGCCAAAGACGATACGATGAGTAGATGAGCGCAGCTCGGGGCGGTCGGGAGGACTCGCGCGTTGGGGATAGCCAGATCGATGTCGAGATCGATGTCGATCAAGGCGACGTCACGATCACTCTGGATCGAACGCACACCATGCTTGCGGCCGTCCGAGATGCCCATCGGACTCCACCTCCGCCCCTGTCCGAGGATGATCCCCGCCACGAGGTATTCGCCCGGGAGCTGCGAATGCTGCTCCGCATGGCGCGACAGGATTCCCGATACGACGACGAGGAACTACTGGCCAAACGCGACGATTGGTTGGACCGCATCGAGACCGCTAACGATCTCGAGCCGTTGTTCGATGAGATGATCGCCTCGGTTCTCACATCGAGAACCGTCGACGCCTGCGTCGACACGCGCTTTGACATCAGGCTGTTGGCGGCGGTGATGTCCGTCTACCGGCCGGACATCTATACGAGTGGAGCGCTGGAAATCGGCCAGCACTTCTACGGGCGTGCCGAACGCCGGTTGGTCACCGAGGAGGCAATTACCGACTTCGAGTTGCAGCGGGCCCTGTAGGGCACACCGGCTCGAATTGGTTGCACTCCTAAGCCCGATCGCCGGTACGCTTCTCGCATTCACCCCAAACCAGCGGAGCGCTCGCGGTGAAACAGAGAACCATCGAAATACCCTGGTTAGTCGACCTCAGGCTGACCCTGGGAAGAGGTAGGTCCGATGCCACGGGGCATCGAGGATGGTGGGCTACCCGCACCCCCAACGGCCCCGGCACCATCGTCATCGAACACGACGGACCGGGCCTGGTGGCAACCGCCTGGGGCCCCGGGACCGATTGGATTCTCGACCAGGCACCGGGCCTGCTCGGCTTCGATGACCAGCCCGAGGAATTCAATCCACAAAACCGGGTGCTGCGGGAGCTCGTCAAGCAGAAACAGGGGTTCCGGATCGGTAGAACCGATCGGGTCTTTGAATCAATCGTCCCCGCCGTCCTCGGCCAGAAGATCGCCACGAAAGAAGCCCATCGCAACGAGCGGGCGCTCACCCGAGAGTTGTCCGAGCCCGCCCCGGGACCGCTCGACCTCATGCTGCCGGTAGCTTCCGATGTTTTGGCTGAGGTCCCCTACTGGCGGCTGCACGAGCTCGGGATCGAGCGCAAGCGAGCCGACCTGTTGCGCTTCGTCGCCAAACGGGCGGCACGTCTCGAGGAGATCACATCTATGACCCGGGACGACGCGTTCACTCGCCTCACGGCGTTCCGCGGGGTCGGACCCTGGACCGCAGCCTTGGTAATGGGCTCTGCGTTGGGAGACGCCGATGCCGTGCCGGTGGGTGACTACCACATACCCAACACAGTGGCCTGGGCGTTGACCGGCGAACCCCGCGCCGACGACCGGCGGATGCTGGAACTGCTCGAGCCGTACCGGGGACATCGCGGAAGGGTGATTCGCCTGCTCAAAGCGGGCGGCATCCACGCACCGAAGTACGGGCCGAAGACGGCCATTCGCTCCATCTCGCAAATCTGAGCGACACACGTCCCAATCGCGCCATACTGGGAGACGAGATGACCCAGAGATTCGAACCACCTCCGCTCAGGTCCAGGCAACCGTCCGGGGGAATTGATCGCCTGCCCGGCGAAGAACCGGTGCCGGCCGGCCAGGCCGACAAGATCTTGCGTCGAGCCATCGAGCTGCAAACAAACGAATCGACACAAGTCGTCGAGCCCATCAACCGGGATCGGCTGATTCGCATGGCGGGCGAACTCAATGTCGAACCCGACTTTCTCCTCAGGGCACTGGCCGAGCACCAGGCCGGCGTCTCCCTCGACGAGCGGCTGGATACTGTCTGGCAGAAAGTGCTCGCCCCTGACAAGGTCATGGCGACCCGCATCGTTAGGGGAAGCACCAGCAGGGTGGAAGCCGCGGCGGAGACGTGGTTTCGCAACCAGGAAGGCCTCCGTCCCCGGCGCCATTTTGAGGACGGCATCCTATGGGAGAAGGACTCTCATCCCATCACGTCCATCCGGATGGGCCTCAAGTTGGGCCAGGGAACCGGAGCCCTTCGCGACACCCGCGGCGTAACGCACCGTGTCAGGGAGATCAAGCCGGACGAACAACTCGTCTCCATCGAAGCCAACACCGCCGGCCTGAGAAGAACAGGTCAAGCACTGCTTGCCACCGGAGCCGTGGCCACAGTTGGCGCAGTCGGGATCGGGTCGGCGGCCTTTGGTGGGCCACTGGAACCAGCCACCGTCGCCCTGGCCCTTTCAACCATGACGGTGTTCACGGCCTCGACCATCTTTGGCGTTCGGATGGCGTTCAACCGGCTCAAACGCGGTATCAATCGCGCCCTCGACGCGGTCAGCGACGCCTTCGTGCCGCCGCGGCGGTGACCGGATGGGGCGCCGGTAGGCTCAGGGAATCACGATGCGGGAGCTGACATGCCATCACTGGCCGGCAAGACGATGTTCATCTCTGGAGGAAGTCGCGGGATCGGTCTGGCTATCGCCAAGCGCGCCGCCCGGGACGGGGCGAATATTGCCTTCATAGCCAAGACGGCCGACCCGCACCCTGCCCTACCCGGAACGGTCTATACGGCAGCCGCTGAAATCGAAGAGTCGGGCGGGCGGGCGTTGCCGATCGTCGGGGACATACGAAACGAAGACGAGGTCATCGCAGCTGTAGAGGCCGCCGTCGAGCTCTTCGGCGGAATCGACATCTGCGTGAACAACGCCAGCGCTATCAACCTGTCCAACACCGAGTCTCTGCCGATGAAGCGCTACGACCTCATGCAGGACATCAATACCCGGGGCACCTTCGTGGTGTCCAAGACCTGCATTCCTTATCTCAAGAAGAGCGACAACGGCCACATCCTCACCCTCAGCCCGCCGCTCAATCTGGCGCCGCATTGGTTCAAGAACCACGTGGCATACACCATCGCCAAGTACGGGATGAGCATGGTGACGCTCGGCCTGTCGGAGGAACTGGCAGACGCCGGCATTGCCGCCAACTGCCTGTGGCCCAAGACCATCATCGCCACCGCCGCGGTCCAGAATCTGCTGGGTGGCGATCAGGCAATGGCCCAATCGCGTCGCCCTGAGATTGTTGCCGACGCTGCCTACGAGATCGTCAATAAGGAAGCCCGGACCAACACCGGCAACTTCTACATCGACGAAGAGGTGCTGGCCGAAGCAGGCGTCTCGAACTTCGAGCAGTACGGCTACGGCGATGCAGACAAGTTGCAGTTGGACATCTTCCTGGACCAGTAGCGACCGACGACCAGCGTTACGACTGGTACCTGGATGCCGGAAACAGGCAACTGAAAAGGTCCTCCGACCCCTACCAATCGACCCGGAAACCTGAGCAAGTAGGACCAGGGAAGAAAACGCCCCCCGCCGCCGTCCAATTGGGCGAGACCGGAGGAGAGCGGTCGGTGATCAGCAAAACCGGAACCAAAGAAGCCCCCGTTTCACCGGAGCAATTCCTGGAACTGGTTCAGCGATACGACCGTCGCCTTCGTGCTCTGGCATTTCGAATGCTGGGAGACCCAGATCGTATGGACGACGCGCTGCAAGATGCCTACATCAAGGCCTTCCGTGGCTTCCCAGGGTTCCGCTCAGAAGCAGCCATGGGGACCTGGCTATATCGAATCGTGTACAACACGTGCATCGATGAGATCCGCCGTTCATCTCGAGTCAACCTAATCCCGGTTCCCGACTTCGCCGACCCGGATTCCGATTCTGATCCCGCCGAGATTGTCTTCAGGACGGAGGAAGTATCTGCGGCTCTGGACGAACTCGGGGATCAGGAGCGAGCGTTGGTGCTGCTGGTCGATGCCGACGGCTTTTCCTACCAGGAAGCTGCCCAGGTACTCGATCTTCCGATCGGCACGGTGGCCTCCCGGCTCCATCGAGCGAGGGCAACGCTCCGGCGCAGCCTTCACGACTTCCGAGGTGAGCTATGACCCACGAACCGCGCGACATCGAGTTGGGCGCTGCGCTCGAAGAGCTTCCTGTGCCTACCCACCGGCCCGGCTTCTTCGAAGCGCTGACCGCTCAGATGTCGGGTGAAGTCACCGAGGTACCTGCCCTCGCGAAGGACCACAAGGGGGGACAGGACATGAAGACGCTGATTCCGAAACCAGGGAAAACTCCACCCAGGATCCGCTTCGCCAATCGTTGGGCATGGGCAGTTGCGGCTGCCGCGCTCGTGATCCTGGCAGTGGGTGTGGTGGCAGTTCTCCAGCCCGGTGGCGGCGAGTTCGTTGACGCGACTCCCACCACCGGCGCACCAACCGTCACAACGCCTGAGCCCGCGCCGCCGACAACGATGTTGCCGGATGGTGTGGTCGACCTCTCGGGATTCGTATTCCCGGCCGACCGGGTCCCATCCTTCAGCGCCACGATCGTCTATGACATGAACCCTTTGGGGGTAGCGGGGTCGATTCCGGCCGAAGCACAGCTCACGGTGCGGGTGCTATTTGATGACTCGAACAACTACCTGTACGAGGTACTGTCGGCCGTACCGGCCACCGAAGCTATGCACGTATTTGGGGCGCCCGGCCTCACAATCCTCAGGTCGCCCGATCAAACATGGATCAAGGAACCCGGAGACGACCCGGCCCTCCCGGCCGGCGACTTAGGGCCGGTGACACACCTCCTGTGGAACACCGGCTATCCAGCCTGGGATGAGATCTGCTCAGCTGGGTTCGAGGCGATCGGGGTGGAGACCGTTGCCGGCCGTCGCACCACCCATGGACGGTGTGCCGACTTGGCCGAGGACTACGACCTTTGGGTCGACACCGAAACCGGGATCGTCATGAGATTGAGAGGTGCACGAGGAGGTCAGGACCAGGTGCCTGTTACGACACGGGAGGGTGGTTTCCAGTTCATCGAGTTCGAGTTGGGACCGGTTGAGCTTCCACAAGCGCAGCAGATCGGCGTCGCCGTCGACCCGTCCGGCTTGCCGCCTTTTCACGCCGTCCGCGTCGACGAGTATCAGGATCCACCGCAGAGACTGGTGCAGGAAATCTGGTATCGGGATGGGGCGACCTGGAGAACCGAGCAGACCGAGTCGAACAGCGAGGAATTCCCCGTCGGGTACTTCGACCTGATGGCGGACGGCTATCTACGCGGGTGCGACCCCTCAGGTCCGTACTGCTGGGAAGAGGAGAATTCGGAAAGGTCGCATCCGCTGGTACCCGTTCCCCTTGACACCCTCACCGAGTATTGCGAACTCGCCGGTGAAGAAGAGATGCTGGGGAGAGATGCAGATCACTTTGTTTGCCGTGTCTTCTTCAACGAAATTGATCCGGGGGTCTGGATTCCCGGCGAGCAACTGAGCCAACCGTCCCATTACTGGGTCGATCGAGCCACCGGTCTCCAGCTTCGGCACGAGTTTTACAACCTGACCGAGAGTCTGGTTCTCTTTGAGATCAACCCGCTGTTCCCGGCGGGGGTTTTTGACTATGTTCCGCTGACCGGCGAAGACGGTTGCGACCTGGGCGACCCTATCTGCAGCTTCTGGACGACCAATAGCCTGGTCAAGGGCGAGCCGCCCCCGACCTTCCAGGGACCATTGGTCGACGGGACGATGCTGAAAACCGGCGATCTGCGTGGGAGGCCGGCCGTGATACTCCGTTGGGCCGACGTCTACACCCAGGGAGTGCTCGAGCAGCAGCTAAACGACTTCCAGGAGTTGTTCGACAAATGGGGCGACCAGGTTGGCTTCCTCGGCTGGCCGGATGTCTACCGAGAGGACGCCGAGCGGATCGTAGAACGAGGCGGCTATACCTTTGACAACGTGATCTGTTGGGAAAACGACGGAGCACTTTGTGAACCCGAAGATCCCGGTCGTGACTGGAGGATCGGATGGGGCTCCTGGGTCATCCTCGATGAGAACGGCAACGTTTTCGACGGCTTCCCCATGTTGATCGGCACGTTCGATCACGTCGATCTGGTGATCGAGGCCGTCGCCAACTCCTGAGACAAAGGCCCGGTCCGCCGGGGGTAGCGGACCGGGCCTCCGAACGGAGGGGGAAACCATGAGAAGACATTTCAGCATTGTTGCGCTAGCGGTTCTGGCTCTCGTCATGACGGCACTACCCGCCACCGGCGAGGAGCCGTTTCCACCGGCCGACTGGCAGCAGACCGCCCGATTCTCCGGCGACTACCTCTACGCGAGCTTTGAGGGACAAGGCCGTTACGTGAGCATCAGCGGGTACGACGGGAGGTTCAAGCTCCCCGGCGTCAAAGGGAAGGGAACCCGGGACGAGCTTGTCGCCGTGATCTTCGACATGGTCTCATGTGATCCGCAGACCGGGATTCAGACCGAAATCCACCTGTTCGGCGGACTGCTCACGCCGGACGGCCAGGTACCCGTCTACCACTCCGACACCCACTCGATGGCCGCCGCTTTGCAGCTCCACGGCATCGAACGGATCTACAACACCACGGGTTGTTCATGGGAGAACCGAAGTTTCTCGGCCGAGGACGAAATCTCTGCCGAGTTCACGATCGGTGGCGACTTCGCCACCACCAAGTGCAAAGGCAAATGCTTCGCGGTGTGCGAGTTTGTGGGGAGCATCAGCCTCCTATACGGAGCCACCAATCTCCTGGAGGGAATCCCGTTCGACACCGTCATGGAAGGATTCGGAGGAACTCGTCGAGGCGACATCTTCTGGTACGCAAGTCCGTAGCCTGTGACCAGCGACCGGCGACTACTCAACCAGCTTCTTTGCCAGCGCATTCAGATCGGGCAGACGCTCCCCAACCAGCTGATCGCCCAGGTGTTTCAATGCCTCGACATTCTCGTCGCTGACATCATCCATGGCGTAGCTGGCGCCTTCGGCCAGGACGGTCTGGAACCGCCAATAATGGTCGCCGATCAGCGTCATCAACACCTGGTCGTGCAGTGCGGCTTGCCCATCCTCTGCCGCCCGGAACACATCCTCGGCCAATCTCAGCCAGCTCCTGCTGACGAACTCCTTGTAGGTCAATGCCTGGGTTCGCTTGGGACGCCCGGTGCCAAGTGAAACCACGATCACATCCGAGTCACGAAGCCCCTGCTCGCGAGCTCGGGCTACACCCTCGATGTAGCCGATCATGGCCGGGTTCTTGGCAAACACGCCTCCGTCAACCAACAACCGATCGTCGACACCCTCCCACGCCATTTCCAATGGGGGAAAATAGGTTGGGGCTGCGGACGTAGCTCGCGCTGCATCGCGCATCAGGAGGTCGTTTTCCGGATCGAGTTTGGCGTCTCGGGACCGGAACAGCACCGGGCTCTTCGTCTGCAGGTCGTAGCTGGTAACAACCACGTCCACCAACGCCTCGGACAGCAGATGATCGCCGAAGTACAGCTCGAAGGCTTCTTCGATCCCCTCCGGTGAGTACCGGGCGTTGCCGGCGTCGGGGTTGTAGCCAAAAATGGCGGCATTCGAGCTTGCCGATGCCCACCACTCGCGAGCTTCCTGGAGACTGCGGGGTAGCGACGAGGCCGGTTTTGGGAAGATGGAGTGGCCGTGGGACGTGTAAATGTCGCCCACGTTGCTGGCGGGATATGCGGGGCGCCCGTCCTCGCCGGGGGTCACCAACCCGAGTGCCAGCATGCCCCCGGTCGAGGTACCAACCAGCACATCGAACATGTCCGAGATCGCCGTACCTGAGAGGGACTCGAGAGCAGTCAGCAGCCGGGTGGGGATGATCCCGCGCACGCCACCACCCTCGATTGTCAGCACCCGGATTGTCAACGGTGACCTCCTGACCCCATAGCGTAGAACACCTCAGCCTCACCCCCGTTCGACGACCGTTGCCGGTACCGTGGGGCACGACCCAAAAGAGGCAGGGTTTGGATTACACGTACTGGTACCTCTTCCCGGTTGCCATCATCATCGCCGCCATCGCCAACGGGGCCGGAATCGGCGGTGCAACGTTCTTCTCGCCACTCTTCGTCATCGCCCTCGGCCTCGAGCCGAAAATCGCGATCGGAACTGCCCTCGTAACTGAGGTATTCGGGTTCGCCTCCGGCGTCACTGCCCACTACCGCGCCCGCACCATCGACTGGAGTGTCGTTCGCGTGCTGCTCGTCGCGTCCGTCCCGATGGCAGTGATCGGATCTCTCATCGGTGGGCTAGCGCCCGAACGGGTGTTGAAGACGATTCTCGGTGTCGGGTTGCTCATCATCGCTTTCTCATTCGTGCGCCATCGCCCGCATGGGGCCGAGGACGAATCAATCGCCCGCGGCGAGGGGGTGGTCGATCCTTCTGTAGAACGGGTCATCGTCTCCCGCGACGGCCACGAGTACCGATATCACGTGTGCAGACGAACCGAGGGGCGTCTCTTTGCAGGAGTTGGGGGGGCGTTTGTCGGGCTGATCTCCACCGGGCTCGGCGAACTCAACACGTACGCTCTCGTCAAACGGTGTCGGGTCCCCAGCCGGGTGACCGTGGCGACCAGCGTGGTTGTAGTTGCGGTTACGGCGCTCGCTGCCTCCCTCACGCATCTAGTCGACTTCGTGAATGGTGGAGGACAAGAGATCGATACCGTCGTCAGCCTCGCAGTGTTCACGGTTCCGGGTGTCATCATCGGCGGCCAGCTCGGACCGCAACTCTCGAAAAGGGTCAAAGAGGTTCCCCTTATTCACGGTCTTGGTTGGCTGTTCACGGTGGTCGCCGTGGTGACGTTGATTGAAGCCTTCTCCTAACAGACTCCGGTAGTGTCTCGATATCAGGCCGGGGAGGGATGCCATGACCGATGGACGAGAAACCGACGGCGCTTCAGGACCGGCTGCCGAACCTGCTCAACCGGCCAGGGCCGGCCTTTCGATCAGCCTGGCTATTGGCATCGTGCTGCTCGTGCTGTTTGCGGTCTTCGCAGTCCAGAACACTGAGGTAATCGAGGTGGAATTCCTCACCTGGACCTTCCAAACCTCCCGGATCACCATGCTGCTGGTGACGGCGGCGGTCTTTATCGTCCTTGACGAGATCGCCGGGTACATGTGGCGGCGGCGCCGTAGACAGCGCAAAGTCGCCAAGGCGCTTCGCAAGGGTTAGCCGGACCACTGGTCGCCGGCCCCGCCCGCATCCAGGGCAATGTCGGTCCTCCGACATTCTCAGCCCCGATCACGTCCTCGAGGCGTTACAAAGGGCATGATCCCAATCTTGCTCACCGCATTCACGGCCGGACTCGTTGCAACGGTGAACCCCTGTGGTTTCGCAATGCTCCCCGCCTACCTGGGCTACTTCCTCGGGATGGACGAAACCACCGACCGCAAACCGGTTACAGCCGTCGGTCATGCGCTCAGAACCGGGGCGGTTGTATCAGCGGGTTTTCTCCTGGTATTCGGAGTCGCCGGGACCATCATCGTTGCCGGAGTTCGATCCCTCACCACCGTCCTTCCCTGGGTCGCTCTGGTCGTCGGGGTCGGACTGGTCGGCCTAGGAATCGCCCTGTTGCGGGGCCGCTATCTGACGATTCGCCTGCCGTCTGTTCGAGGCAAGAAAGGCAAGACCAACGGTTCACTCTTTGTGTTCGGAATCTCCTACGCCATTGCTTCGCTGTCGTGCACGCTTCCAATCTTCCTTTCGCTGGTGGCAACAACGTTCACACAGACGACGTTCCTGGCCGGTTTTGCCGCCTTCATCTCCTACGGATTAGGGATGTCCATGGTCCTGATCGGAATCACTGTGGCGCTGGCCCTCGGCAAGGACACCCTCGTCCGCAAGCTGCGCAGCACCGCCCCCTACATCAACAAGATCTCCGGGGTCGTCATGATTGCCGCGGGCGGTTTCATTGTGTGGTATTGGGCGACCATCTTGCGTTCCGGAGCAAGTGCATTGGGTGACAACGTTCTGGTTCGCCTCGTTGACCGGCTGTCCGCCACCCTCACCACCTCCATCAGCGGCAACCCCCTGACCGCCGCCGCAGTGGCGCTGGCGGTCATCGTGGTTCCGATCGCAGTCGTGCGATCCCGGCGCCAAAGCCAGGATGTCGAGGTGGGAGACCAGAAGGTCGGCCGATCATGACAACACCGGTCATCGGCGCCTTTGAAGGCGGCGGGATCAACCGCCAAATTCCCGATACAGGTCGCTCCCCTGGGTCCACATCCGATCATCGGGTTCCGACTGACCGCCGGCCCATCGGAACATTTGCATCGCGAGGTGCGAGGACCGGCCTCGCTGGCGGCGGCGGTCGTTTCCTCCGGGATGGCCGCCCGAGAAACCCTGCCCGTTCTCTGTAACACCATCGATCAGGTCGTCACCATTTCAGTAGCGCGAGATCCAATTGGACTTCGATCTGAGCCAAAAGGAAGCGGGCGCCTTGTTCGATCATGGCTATGCAACAGCCGTGCGCTACCTCGATCATCACCCCGTGGGAGCGAAAGAACAGGTGGGCGTTCGGATCGCTCCTTAGAATCGTTTCCGTGGAATTCTTCATCGTTCCTTTCATATTCGGACTCATTGCGTTGATCGCCTTGGCAGTCGCGGCAGACTCTCGACGGTATGCGGCTCAGTGGGCAGCAGCCGCAGAACGACTGCAGCTCGGCTATCAGGCTGGCCGGCTCTTGAGTCGGCCCAAGCTCTCGGGCGAGGTAGGCGACCTCACCGTGAGGATCGATGTGTCCTCCTCCTCGAGCGGATCCACCAACTCCGTTCGAACCAGATACCGGGTCGGGTACCCGCCACTGGGTCTCGACCTTCGTATCAGCCGGCAGACGGGATTTGCCAGGGCGGCAGCTATGTTCGGCATGAGCGACACGAAGCTCGGTGACCCTGAATTCGACGAAGCTTTCTCGATTCGGACTTCCGACCCACAACGGCTCTCCGCCCGTCTTCCCCCCGCGGCCCGGCGGGTGTTGCTGGATCTGGTCTCGGAGTACCGATCACTGAAAATATCCGACGAGCAGCTGAGCTATCAGAAGAACGGGGTCGAAAGAGACGGCGCAGTTTTGACCGAGACTGCCCGCCGCCTCATCGATGGCGCCCGGGTGTTGCAGGGCGCCTCGATTGGACCCACCCGGCGGACACCTGCCCCGGCGCCGCAGATCCGGGAGGCGATACCACCGCCGCCACCTCCCTTGCTCCGGCCGGACCCATTCGACACCCGGGCCGTCTTCGACCCGACTTCCGCCCAACCCGTGGTATTGCCGGGACCGGAGCCGGACGAACCTGCACCGCCATCGACCCCTTCTGATGTATCCCAAATCACCGCAGAGGAAATCGCCTCCGATCTCTTCGCCAAGAAGGGGCTGAGCTTTCAGATCGCCAGGCGGTTTGAGCAGCAGTACCAGGGCAGGGTGGTTGCCTGGCCGGGAGAGGTCCGCGCTATCAGCGGCGGCATCGGTCCTGCTGATCCGACCCGGGTGACCGTGCTCGTCGCCACCGTCCGGAACGAACTTTTCGGTCAGGTAGAGGTGGAAGCCTCAGCCACGATCAGCGGTCGGCCACCTCTCGGGCTCGCCCCGGGCAATCAGGTCACCGTTGAGGGCACTTTGACCGGCATCGACGCCATGGCACGCCGGCTCGTCCTCGAAGACGCCCGGCTACGCGAAGCTCTTTGACAAGACGGCTCGTCTCAGACCACGGAAGGAGAAGGACGAGACCTGCCCGGGGCCACACGGCCAAAGCGTCTCATCGCCTCGATTCCCGCCAGTGGCCCCAGGGCCAGGAGGGGGAAGGCCCATTGCCACGACCAGACCTCCGCCAGCAAGGGGACCCCGCGGATCGTGACCAGAGTGAGGAGAAAACCCACCGCGGTCTGCAGAGTCAACGCAGTCCCCCGCACTTCAGCGTCGGCCGTTTCCGTGACCATGGCCGAGAACTGGGCTGAGTCGGCAACCACACTGAAACCCCACAGGAGGAACAAGGGAACCACCAGCAGGGCCGAGCGCCCGAAAACGAATGGGGTGGCCAGCGCGCAAGCGCCCGAAACCGCCATAGATCCGCCGGCCACCAGCGACCTTCCGAAGCGGTCGGCCCAGACCCCGGCCATCCAGGCGCCGGCTCCTCCGATGGCGATCACGGCGAATGTAATAACGGAAACGGACCCGTAGGAGTCGCTTGCAGCGGCCGACGAGGCCGACAGGAAAGTAGCGGTCCAGGTCCACATGGCGTAGAGCTCCCACATGTGGCCGAGATAGCCAAAGGTGGACAAGCGCACCCCGCGGTTCCGCACTACCCGGCCAAGGTGTTTTCGGGAGAAACGGGACGAAGGCGCCTCAAACGGTCCATCCTCCAAGCCAAGCCCCATTATCAACCCCGCAACGACCGCCAACCCGGAGGCGGTCAGCACGACGCCCTGCCATTCGAACCCAAAGCCCCGAATGAGATGAGGTCCGGCGCTGCCGACGGTCAACGCCCCAACCAGCAACCCGAGAGCCATACCGCGGCCTTGCCGGTACCACCCGGCCATTACTTTGAGCCCACTCGGGTAGACGCCTGCCAGCGCCATGCCCGTCAGGAAGCGCAACCCAAATGCCACGGCGTAGTCACCCGGGCCGAGCAGAACCAATGCCGCGTTGGTCACCGCACCGATGAATGTAGCGATCACAAAGAGCCGGCGGGATGCGAACGCATCAGCGAGGCCGAACCCGGCAGATCCGAGAGCGCCCACCACGAAGCCGATCTGAACCGCCAAGGTCAACCCGGCGGTCTGACCCCCCGTCAAACCCCACACCATTGTCAACTGGGGTCCCACCGCTGAGGCCGAAAACCACAGGGTCAGCGCCAGCAACTGGCTGCCGGCCACCAGCACCAGGGCACGTCGTTGAGCTTTCTGATTGCCCGGAAGGAGGCCACCATCCATCATGCGACCCTACCGGGGGCGGCTTTGTGCAGCTGAAATAGAGTCAACTGGTGGCCGGACACGGGCTCAGACGCCGAGCAATTCGAGAATCATCTGGCGGAGATCGTCCTCGAAGATCGCACCACTGTGCCGCCCAACCACGTTCCCTGCTTCGTCGATGAAGATCGTGGTCGGCATCGCAATACCGTCAAAGGCCGCAAGGCCGGCTCCATCGGGATCTTCCCCGAGCAAGTAGCCGACCCCGCTTTGCTCGACAAAAGCATCCGCCGCCGTCCTGGTGTCTTGAACATCCAAACCCAGAAAGACAACTTCGGTACCGATCGCCTCATGGACTGCTTGAAAAGAAGGCATCTCGGCCACGCAGGCCGGACACCACGACGCCCAGAAATTCAGAACCAAGGGTCGGCCCTCGAAATCGGCAAGCGAGGTCTCGGTTCCATCGAAGAGTCGGAAAGCAACGTCGGGCGCCGGCTCTCCGGCCGGAACCGCTTTCGCAACGTCCCCGTCGGCGCCGTTGACGAACACCGCCAGCACCACCACCAGCATCACGATCCCTACCAGCGCAACGACAACCGTGCTGCGCGAGATCCGGGTTGTTGTCGAGCGAGGCAAACCAAACTCCTGTCGTATCTCCAACGCAACCCGTGGGAGGGCCCGGCACTTCCGGGATAGTCGCTTTGACGACAAGGTTCGCCTTACCGACAAGGTACGGTGACAGGGCAACATGTCGCCGCAACGACATTCAGGACGGTCGGATATCCGACTGAACGGAGCAGCGGGGGAACAGGCAGGCGGCCATCACGGTTGACCAAGCCACAGGAGGTGGGCATGACGACGACAGACCAGCAGCATTTCGCATGGTTGGCTCGCGGGTTTGGCAGGACGGACTATCTGCCGTTGAGTCCGGCCGACATGGCCGCCCTCTCCCATACCGGGACCTTCATCGAAAAATACCAGGGAACCCATCTCTTTCGCGAAGGTGAAAACGCCATCCATGCGTACGTGATCGAGAAGGGCGAAGTCGAGCTCTACCGGACTGCACAGGGCCAAAAGCGTGTTGTCGCTCGAGCCGGGGAAGGCAATGTCCTGGGAGACATTGCCATGTTCAGGGATGAACCCTACATTTCTTCGGCACGCGCCATCGGGCCGGTGAGTGCATTCCGGTTCGACCGGGACAAGCTCATGCCGGTGTTGATCCAGCACCCTGTGATCACGCTCCGCTGGCTGATAGCGGGCCTTGGCCAGCTCGAAGCAACCCAGCGCCGCGTGCTGGGGTTGATGGGCAGGACGGTGAAAGAACAAGTAGCGGGCATGCTGTTGGACGAAGCCGATGCGAAGGGCGCGGTTCGCCTATCGCAGAGCGCCATAGCCACCCTGCTCGGAGCCAGTCGCCAAACCGTCAACGAGGCTCTGGCCGATCTCCGGAGAGATGCAGCGGTGGAAACCGGTTACCGCCAGATCCTGGTGAAGGATCGGAGCAAACTCACCCAGGTCGCACAACCGGGGTAGACGTGGCTGGTCGTACGCCCCCGTCGACCTCTTGCCCGCCGGGGTTCGTCAGGCCCGCTGGCGCACAAGCAGAACGAGGGTCGCAAGCACCGCCGCCGCGGCCGCGGCGCCGGCCACCTGGACCAGGACGCCGAAGGCAACGGGAACGGACGCCAGGATGAGCACGAGGGTTGCCAGAGCAAAGGCACCAAGAGCCAGGCCTGCCAACCTCCCAACCTCGGACCTGAGCCTCCCGGAGCGTCCAGCGATCCTGGCTCTCCGCTCCAAAGAGGCATAGGCAGCTTCGACCATGAGAAACAACGCCGCCGCGTAGACCGGAGCTCGCCCGTCGATAGCGGCTCTCCCGACTAGCGACAAGCCGTAGTCGGTCAACAACACGGCGGTCGCCCAACCGACGAGCCACGGTGCGCCGGTGATCATCGCGGAGATCATGAGCGCCAGGCCGGCCAGCCCGATGATCCGAACCAAGCGGCCGATTGTCTCTAGCCCGGCCTCCGGATAGAGGGCCAAACCCGCAGCCAGACTGATAGCGACCACGGCCAGGATCAGACCAGCGAGCGCATCGCGTTGCGTCGAAATGCCTCCACCTCCGCCATCGCTCGTTGTATGGGTTCAGCGGGGTCCCAGCGCACCACCGCGATTCCATGCCTCAGAAAACGGTCCCGGGTTGCATCACGCTGGAGGATCCAGATTCGTCGAGCCAGCATCTCCTCTGGAGTGGTCGGCGGGGCTACAAAAGGTTCGGCCGGTATCTCGATCACAACGAGATCGAATCCCCGGCCCCTCAGATCGGCGAACGCGTTCACGGCCCGCTCGTCCAGCAACGGGCTCAAACCAACTACCAGCGCCTTGGCCGGAAGGGCGCGGCGCGGTACGGCATTGACTCCTCGCCAAAACATCTGCCTTCTCGATCGACTCTCCATGAGGGTGTCGAGGATGCGATAGCGCTGGACGTCTCCCATGCCCGGCTGCAACCAGCGGAGCGGTTCACCAAATGAGATCAGGCCCACCCGGTCGTTACGGCACAGATGACCGGCCGCCAGGCCGGCCGCCGCCCGGACGGCAAGGTCGAGTGTCGCCTCAACGCCGCGACGCGGCTCCGACAGGGTGTCTACCAACAACACCACATCGCTGTTTCGTTCGGGATGCCGCTCGTTCACCCAGACGCCGCGGCCCCGGGCCGCCACCCTCCAGTTGATCTGCCGGGGATCGTCTCCGTGAGAAAAGGGCCGCAGGTCGGCAAATTCCAGGCCTTCCCCTTTTTGCCGGGATACCAGATCCCCAAAACCCAGCCTGGTCTCGACCGGCCTCAACAACCGGCGCAACGTGGCCGTCTCCGGAAAGACCTTGAATTCGAGATCGAGTGGGACTTCCTGGAAATACGTGAACAAGCCCCAGGCGTCACGACTCCTGATGCGCACAAAGCCGATCCGGTGGGATCCCCATCGCCGGCACTGCAACCGGAGGGTCAGATCGTTGCCGAGGGCGCCTCCCGGTTTGAAGCCCACCACGATCCGGTCGACTACCTCGACCGACCGGCCGCGCCCTGTCTCTGCTCCGGTGATGACGACTCCGCTCGGCAAGTCCACGTCGAAGTCCAACCGGGACGCTGGAGGCGCCGTACCTGCAGAGATCATCAACGTGATCTCCTCACCCTCAACCGCCCGGTCGCGATCCAACCGGACGGCGATACTCAGAGCGAGGTCGTGTGATAGCGCCAGACCCACGCCGAGCAGAACCACAAAGGGGGCAGCCACTGCGGCCAATTCGGGACGTCCGGCCGCTAGTCCCCCCACGAGTCCGAGGACGCTCACCACCGCAAACGTGCGGAGCCGGGGGGTGGTAGTCCGGGTCACGCCTGCTTGCGCTCCGGCACCGACGGCGGCGTCGGTACCAGATCGAGACACTCGACCACAATGTCGTCCCCTTGAATGTCCTGCACCCAGAGTTCAGGTCGCAAGATCAAGCGGTGAGCCAGCGCCGGAACAGCGACAGCCTTGACGTCGTCCGGTGTAACAAAATCACGGCCGCGGACAATCGCCCTGGCCCGAGCCACCTTCATGAGGGCGAGCGACCCGCGCGGGCTCGCACCCACCAGTACTCGATTGCGATGGCGGGTGGCGTCCACCAGGTCCACGATATACCGGCCGACCGATTCGGATACGTGGACATCCTCAACGGCGCGCTGCATGGCCCGCAACGTGCTGCCATCGACAACCACCTTCAGGGAGATTTCATCAGCTCGACGCTCGAGCCTTTCCTCGAGAATCCTCCACTCATCGTCGGGAGCCGGGTATCCAACGCCGATCCGGACGATGAAGCGATCGAGCTGGGCCTCTGGCAGGGGATAGGTGCCCTCATATTCGATCGGATTCTGGGTGGCCACAACCAGGAAGGGGCGATCCAGTTTGTGCGTGGTTCCATCGACGGTCACCTGTCGTTCCTGCATGGCCTCCAGCAGGGCCGCCTGGGTCTTGGCAGGCGCCCGGTTCACCTCGTCGGCCAGAAGCAAGTTGCTGAAGATCGGGCCCGGACGGAACGACAGAGCCGACGTAACCGGATCAAGGACCGGAGAACCCGTGACGTCCATCGGCATCAGATCCGGCGTGAACTGAACCCGCCGGAACTCAAGGTCGGTCACCTGCGCGAACGAACGCGCCATCAGCGTCTTGGCCAGGCCCGGATAATCCTCGATGAGTACATGGCCGTCTGCCAGCAAGGCCATCAACATCAGCTCCAGGACGGCCCGCTTGCCGATCACGGCCCGCTCCACCTCGTCGAGGAGCTCCTGCGAGAGGTCTGCAACCTCCTGGGTGTTCATGCTCACCTCCACGACGGTACTAGAGCTCCTCCATCGCCGACACGGCAGCGTCCAGTTGTTCAAGGCCGAGACCCGGCGCCATGCGATCACCCGGGAGGTCGCGCTCGGGGTCGAGCAGATCCCAACCCGCTTCTCCCAGCAAACGGCCGGCGAGATCAGGTTGAGCCTCCAGGTCGACACCGTGTCTGGTCTCGAGCTGCTCGGCGGCGATGGTCCGCAGAAACGGGAGGAGGCGCCATTCAGCATCGAAGGCGGTGGTCTGTCCGAATACCACCAATCGTTCGATTTTCTCGAGCTGCGGCGGAGCCGAAAGATGAGGGCGACCGGCCGGCTTGATCCTGAGCCTGAGAGGTTCATCGACTTCGGATTCTGCCTCGGCAGGATGGAGCCTGTGTATCGCCATGGCCGCCAGGATCAAGAGCAGCGCTTGATAGCCGGTGAATTCAACCGGTCCGTCGAACCACAGCAGAATCACCGCCATCAGTGCAGCAACCAGGCCGGTCGTGCCGATTACCAGCCTCACGAGACCACCCCACTCAGTTCCGTTCTGATATCAACCAGAGCGGAAATCGCATCGCGACTCATGTCGGGAAGAATCTCGTGGTGACTGAAGCGTGCCAACTCAAACAGCCGGGTCAGGCGACCGACGGCCGGCCGGCTCACATCAAGCCGGCGGAGAGCTCGCGCCAGGTACTCCAGCGGCGCCTCACTGCGGGAACGCGGCAAACCGGCCGCCGTCAAGGCCCTTTCCATACGCACATACGCACCGATCACAACTTTGCGCGGATCGGTCGACTCCTCGAGCTCTGCCAGCACCGTATCGATGACTCCGGTCAGCGATGCGGACGCCTCTCCGGGAAGGTCCTCTGGCTCTTCGGCCGGAGCGGAACGCGATGCCGCGGCGATCCCTACAACCACGAGAAGAACCGCCCCACCCAGAACGAGCAGGCCCCAGCGGGATCCCGACTGCTGCGTCCCGGGACTTCCGCTCTCCCATGTGTTGTCGGCGGCGCCGAGGGGTTCCGGTTCCTGCTCGGTCCGGTTGAAGAACGGCTGCAGCAACAGCAGGACTGCAAGTATCAGCACCATGCCGACCAGCATCCTCATCGGTGAAGTCCTGGTGCGTGGGGAAAGCTTGATGGGTGGGCCGCCGGGAAGCAACAGCAGGATCAAGAGCAGCGCGGCGAGACCGGCGAGGATTCCCACCATGACCCGCATGACGACAAGCAGGTCGAAGTCGACGAGAAACGGAGGGGGCCGGGTTTCTGTCCCCGGCAGTCCCCTCGACCCGAGCGCGGTGAGGGCCACCAGGACCAGGATGGCGACGGCGAGCACGGCCACCGCCCACCGGGGGGCCGATGTCAACGTGCGCCGCATGCTGCCCATTCCACCAAACGAGCCTACCGGGAGACCGCCGGGAAGGGCCAGGAATGATGCGGATCCGTGGAACGCCGAACCCGGATCATGGGTCGAAGGGTCGGATGCCTGCCGCTTGCGCAGCCTCACGAAACGACCGGGCCAACGTCGCGATGGTCTCGTGAGCGTTGAGACCGCTGGGATTCCCGTACACGAATAGCCGGGCACCGTTCAACAATCCGGACTGTTGCCCGGCAGCCGCCTTCGGAACGGAAAACGCGTTTCGGTAGGCCCCGATGCCCAGGATTGCCACCGCTCGAGGTTTCCACCGCCCGATGTCCTTCAGGAGCCGGCGAGCCCCGGCTACAAGTTCGTCTTTCCCGAGCTCATCGGCCCTGGCCGTCGCCTGCCGTACGAGGTTGGTGATGCCAAGGTGCCGCTCGATGAGCTGCCGGCGATCCGCCCCGGACATCCCCTCCGATACTTCAAAGCGGTGAGTGGTGAGACCGGCGGCATGCAAGGCCGGGTAGAAACGATTGCCCGGGTGGGCGAAATGGGCCCCGGCCGCGGCGGTCCACAGACCCGGATTGATCCCGACGAACAGGAGTCGGATACCCCGACCGACCAGGTCGGGCACGGTCCGGCCGCGAAAAGCGTTCAGCTCGTCTCTGGTGAAGCCCACCGGCGATCGCTACCAGGACCGGGCCCGGGTAGGCGTGATCCGGATTGGAATCGGATAATCGGTAGCGAAGCTCTCCGGAGTCCAGCCGTGTGCGGCAATCTTGGCGAGATACTTGGCCGCGTATACCGGCACGTCGATGGAACTAGGGGCTGCACGATCGATCCGGGCTTCTCCCTCGATTGTGACAACCGACCCGCCCTGACCATCGCCGTCGAGGTTCAACGAAACCCGCGGATTGGATTCGATGTTCCGGGTTCGCGCCGTCCCTGGAAGGCTGTAGACGAGGAATTCGGAACCGTCCCACAGAAACCACACCGGCGAGGTCTGCGGTTGACCGGAGGGTGAAACCGTCGTAAGCCAGATGACCAATTCGTCACGCAATCGCAGTTCGGCCCGTGAGTTGAGTCCCGTCATGAGCCGACGTTACCCGGATCATTCCGTTACGTGCCGGGCTCGAATCGTCTTTCCGTTCTCACAGGATTCTGTAATGGCCCTCATGGCCGCCTTAGATCGGGAGGCGACAGTGTGATCAGTGATGGAACACGAAAGGAGCATTACATGCGCAAAACCATCGCAGCAATGGCGACCATGGCGATCGTGCTAGGCGGGTTCTCCGCCGCACTGGTTGTTCAGTCGCCCGACGTTGCCTCCGCCCAAGAGGTCACATCCGAGGATCCCGAGGTGGCGGCCCCGGCAAGGATCGAAGAGGTTCTGGCCGACCTGGTGACGGACGGGGTCATCACGGAAGAGCAGTCCAGCCAGATCGCAACGGCCCTGCAAGAACGGATCGGCGAATTCCGTGGGCACCGCGGCGCCCGTGGATTCCAGCTCGAGACGGTGGCCGGAGTGATCGACATCGATACCGACGCTCTGTCCGAAGCTCTCAGGGATGGACAAACCATTGCCGAGGTAGCCGATGACAATGGTTCATCCGCTACGGCAGTCATCAACGCCCTGGTAGCCGAGATGAACACCAAACTCGACCAGGCAGTTGAGGACGGAAAGCTGACGACCGAACAAGCCGAGAACATTCGGGCAGACGCTCCGGATCGCATCGAGGCGATGGTCAACGGCGAGTTCGAGGGCCGGATGGGGCACCGCGGTCATCACGGTGAGGGTCCGCGTTTCGGTCCGGGTTTCGACGACTCAAATTCGGAAGACACGAGCGCCTAACGGCCTGCTGGCGCCTCGCCCCCGGCTCTTTCCCCTTCTCCCTCCTGAAGTTTGAGAGCCGGGGGCACCGCGTCGGCGCCTTTGATAGGCTTGCCTCCCATGCAATCCCAAGCCACCACGGTCGACCAGTACCTAGCCGAACTCCCCGACGATCGACGAGCCGCGCTCGAGGAGGTCAGGGAGGTCATCCTCGCCAATCTGCCCGAGGGTTACCGGGAATCCATGAATTGGGGCATGATCTCCTACGAAATCCCTCTCGAGCGCTATCCGGACACCTACAACAAGAAGCCGTTGGGCTACGCCGCCCTCGCCTCGCAGAAGAACCACATGGCGATCTATCTGATGAACATCTATGCGTCGGAAGACTCAGCCGCATCTTTCGAGGCACAGTACCGGGCGACCGGAAAACGGTACGACGTTGGCAAGTCGTGTGTGCGTTTCCGCACGACCGACGACCTCCCGCTGGAGTTGATCGGTCGGACGATCGCCGACACTTCCGTGGATCAGTACATCGCCCGCTACGAAGCAGCCCGGACCTCCCAGTAGTCGAGGCGCTACTCCCGCCAGGATTCTCATGTGGTTTTCATCCCGTTCTTAGGTGGCGGCCGTATCTTTGATTTGGCGAAAGAGATTTCTTGGAGGTAATGCATGCGGAAAGCGATCACCGGGTTGGCCCTTGTTGCCCTGGTGGCCGGCGTGGCACTGGTGGCAATCTCGCTCAGCGAGGCGCCCTCGGCACTCGCTCAGGACGCGGAGGAACAGATCTTCAACGGGCCACTCGACGAGGTGCTCGACGGCCTGGTTGAGGACGGCGTAATCACCGGCGACCAGCGGGACAAGATCGGAGCCGCCTTTGATGAACACCTTGTCAGGTTTGGCAAGGGGTACCACGGCACCCCCCACCTTGAAACAGTTGCTGAGGTCCTCAACATCGGCGTTGATGATCTCGCCGCACAACTGAAGGACGGGGCGAGCATCGCCGATATCGCAGGCGAAGCGAAAGTCCAAGCAGTAGTTGATGCCCTCGTGGCCGAACACGAAGACCGAATCGACGAAGCCGTCGAGGACGGGCGACTCTCTGAGGAAAAGGCCGAGGAAGTCCGGGCTGCCGTGGCAGATCGCGTTGAGGCCATGGTGAACGGCGAGCACCCGACCGGCATCAAACCTTTCGGGATGGATCGTTTCCACGGACGCGACGGGTTTGGCGGGTTCGGTTTCAGGGGAAAATTCGGCCTCGACCAGATCGCCGAAGTACTCGATTTGAGCGTCGACGAGCTGTGGGAGAGTCTGACCGGCGGATCAACGCTGGCAGAGATCGCCGACGAAAAGGGCGTTACGACGGACACCCTCGTTGATACCGTGCTGGCCGACCTCGATGAGAAACTCGATGCCCTCGTTGCCGACGAGCGTTTGACCCAGGAGCGGGCCGAAGAGATCCGGGAAGGGTCGGCCGCGATGATCGAATCGATGATCAACGGTGAGATGCCGTCGCTCGGTAGTTTCAAGTTCCATCACGGTGAGGAGTTCCACGGACGCGGGATGCCCGGTCCCGGTGGATTCTTCGGACCCGAAGACGAGATCGACGGGGCAGACACGGCCGCGTAACCAAACTGCAAACACAACCCCCGGTTCGAAGCACGGCCCCTCCCCCTCCCGGCCTGTGTCCCCGAAGCCGGGGGTTGTCGCGTCCCGCAGTGGAGAGCGCTCGGCCCGGGCGGGCGGCGGCCGGGGCGGCATCAACACTCAGTTGCCGTACTGGAGGGTCTCCGATTTCTCCAAGAGGATGGCATGAGCGGCCTGGTCGGCTACGGGCCGGTGCTCGACGCCGGCCGGAACGACAAACACATCGCCGGGTTGCATCACCAGCGGCTCGGCATCCTCCATTTCGATGCGAAACTCGCCATCCCAGCAAAGGAACAGCTCGTCCTCCTGGTGGCGATGCCAGGGGAACTCACCTTCGAGTCGGGCAAGGCGAACCACTGCGTTGTTGACCACTGCGAGATCGAGAGGCTGCCACGGTCCTCCAAGAGCGGCAATGGCCGCTGCGATAGATACTGATCGATCGTCCATCCGGCGAGCGTAGCCAGACTGCCGTCCGATGAACCCTGCCAGCCGCCGTTGTGCTACCAATGAGTCCATGCAGTACTGGTTGATGAAGTCAGAACCCGGCGACTACTCGATCGACGATCTCGAGCGAGACGGCTCCGAGCACTGGGACGGCATCCGCAACTACCAGGCGCGCAACATCATGCGAGACCAGATGCACGTCGGTGACCGGGTGCTGTTCTACCACTCGAACGCCAAGCCACCCGGGGTGGTCGGAGTCGCCGAGATCGCCAGCGGTCCCTACCCGGATCACACCCAGTTCGACCCGAAGGCCAAGTACCACGACCCCAAGTCCGACCCGGACGATCCCCGCTGGATCATGGTCGACATCCGGTTCGTAGAGAAGCTGCCCCGCTTGGTGTCGCTCCCGGAACTGCGCGAGTACCCGGAGCTGGCGGAGATGGTTTTGCTCAACCGCTCCCGCCTATCGGTGCAGCCGGTGACCAAGGAGCACTACGAATTCATCCTGGATCGGGCGCAAGAACCGGCACCAAAAAGCGACTGATCAGTTGTTGCCTGCGCCTTTGAGGCGAGCCATGAGCTCTTTGCAGGTCGGACAGGTCGGGTAGCGGCTCGGATCCCGGTTGGGAATCCACTTCTTGCCACACAGCGCGACCACCGGTACACCTTCCACATTGCTGCGGACGATATCGGCCTTGGACACAAAGTGCGCAAACCGATCGTGACTACCGTCGCCTTCGGAAAGACGCGGCTCGCTCTTCGTTTCTGGGAGGGCGCCACTCATGCCGTTGATTCTGGCAGGTGAAGTCGCCTATCCCAACCGTCCGGGTCCAGGCGTACTATGTGCTTGAGGGCATCAGTATGGATCGACTCGCCGTCCTCGCTATGTTCAGCTGGCAGTACCTGCTGATGGCCTTCCTCGCCTGTCTGGGCGTCGTGCAGATGGCCGCAGCCCGGTCGGGACGGCGTCACCTGTTTCTCATGCGCCGCCGCCGGGCAACCGCCATTCTCGGTTTCGTGCTGCTCGTTGGGGGGATAGCGCTCTTCTATCTGATCCCGCTCTGGAAGGCCGGACCGTGGGGTCCTCGCGGCCCGCTCGAAGGAGCCGCCGCGTGGGGCACAGCAACCCTCGAGTCGCTCACCGCCGCTCGCAACATAAACGATACAGCGGGAGGCCTGTCCGGCCACTGGCAGGCGTTGTGGGTGTCGTTGGCATGGATTGCCGCGGTCTTCTTCTCCCGAACCGCCGGGAGGCGTCATCAAGGGCCCGTCGAAGCAAGGCCCAAAGGCCATCAGGACCGCAGGACATCCGCTGCTAGTACATCGGTTGAGCAACGATGAACTACGACGAGGCCGTCTTCCGTTGGTTGAACAGCCTCGCGGGCCGATCGGACGCCTTCGACGGGCTGCTCAGTCTGGCCATCAGTGACTACTTGATCCCGTTCCTCGCCACTCTGGCAGTTGCGTGGCTGTGGTTCGCCGGGCGAGGAGAGAACGAGACCCGGACGTTTCAGCACGCCGCTCTCAAAGGGTTGGTTGCTCTGGGAATCTGTCAGCTGGCGGTTTCACTCATCAACATCATAGTTGGACGCGCTCGCCCTTTCGAACAGCTCTCCGACGTGACCGTGCTGTTCTATGAGCCGATGAACTCTTCGTTTCCCGCCCACCCGGTGGCAACGGTCGTCGCTCTCGGAGTCGTGCTCTGGCCTGTGGCCCGCCGGTTGGGCGGCGCCGTCATGCTCTTGGGCTTGGTGCTGGGCGTCGGCCGGATCATCGCCGGATTGTGGTTCCCGACCGATGTTCTTGGAGGCATCGCCATCGGTGTCCTATCGGCATGGTTGGGCGGGTCGACACTCGGCCTGATGCCCGGAGCCGAGGCGTTCATCCGGCGGAAGACCGCCGGTCTGGGCTTGAGCTAGCCGTCACCAATCACCAGTCATGCCAAACCGGCAACTGGCAACTGGCTCAGTTTTCACCCAGCGTCAGATCGATCGTCTCGACGGATCCGGCGCGGTCGATCATGAGTTGGACTTCGTCGCCAACGTTGGAACGACGCAAAAGGATGATGAGATCCTCCATCGTCTGCAGTTCTGTACCCTCGAACGAGACAATGACGTCTCCGGCCTGCAACCCGGCTGCTGCCGCCGCCCCGGTTGGCTCTACAGATGCGACCTCGACTCCGGCCGGGACCTGAGCGCCGTCGGATGCGGTGTCGAAGGAGGTCCCGCCGACGATACCGAGAAAGGCTGTTCCGGCTCGACCGTCGGCTATGAGCTCCTCGACGACTCGCTCCACGATCTCGACGGGCGTCGCAAAACCGATCCCCTCGATACCAACCGAGGAGACCCCAACGGCCGTCGTAATGCCGATCAACCGGCCCGTTTCGTCAACAAGCGCTCCTCCGCTGGAACCCTGGGTGATCGGGGCATCGGTCTGCAGCATCCCGTGCAGGATGTCGCTGACGCTGGTCTGGACCTGGCGGTCGAAAGCCGAGAGCACACCGACCGTCAGCGACGGCCCGCCGGCCAAACCGAGCGGGTTCCCCACGGCCACCGTTGGATCACCGACCGACAGGTCATCCGAAGAACCGAACTCAATCGGCACCAGTTCGTCGGCGACGATTTTGAGGACAGCCAGATCGGTGACTGCATCGGTACCGACCAAGGTGGCTTCATAGACGCGGCCGTCGGCGAATGTCACCTGGTACACAGGTCCACCGGCGGCTACATGGTCGTTGGTGATTATGTGACCCTCGGTGTCGTACACGACTCCAGAGCCAGACCCGATCTCAGAGAAACCGGTCGGGCCGCTGCGACCGATCTGCACGCTGACTATCGAAGGGATGACGACCTCGCCGACCGCGACTGCATCGACGTTTGCTTCGCGCAGTTGGAGCGTGGCGGAACCAGTCGATGCAGGAGTCAGCGCCTCCGCAGCCTGGTCAACAGCAACGGTCGTAGTGGTGGCCGCAAATTGGTCGAACAGGTCGGAACCTCCAAGGCCCGCCACAGCCCCCAGTGCCAGAATCGCACCCAGGAAGGCGGACATCAACGGAATGAGCACACGGCCGCGCCGCCGGCGTACCGAAGCTGGGGTAGTTCCGGGCGGCGGGACCGCGCCCGCGAGTGGATCGGGACGAGGGATCGGACCGGAAGGCCACGGCCCCGGAGGTGAGGAATTCTGTGACAACGGCGGGAAAGGACGGGGCTCCAACTGTTGATGAACAATGGGACGAGCGGGGGGTTCTTCCGTCCGCGGCGCCGCCAAGGGTTGCTCCCCGGGCGAGAGCAAAGGCACCGCATCCTGGCTGCCTACGAAGTCACCACCGGTACCTGAAACCGGGAATGGGGGCGGACCAGTCTCATCAACCGGAGGACCCACAGTTGGCTCAGCCGGTTCGAACCGTGGTTGGTCGTCGGTGTTCATAGTCGTCTCCAAGTCGATAGTGCTCTCAATAGATCATTCGACGCTGAGGTGAAGCGCGGATGAAACACATGTAAGAAGCACATGAGAATCGTCGGCTATTCCCCGGGGTCCGAAACGGCCGGGATCTCAAAACCGACACGGGCCCCCCCGCCTGGTGCCTGATCGGCCCATACCCGACCATCATGGAGGTCGACGACCTGCTTGACGATGGAGAGACCCAGCCCCGATCCGGGCATCGCTCGAGCCTCTGGCGCTCGATAGAACCTATCAAAGACAAAAACGCGGTCGGCCTCATCAATGCCAGGGCCCTGATCGACGACCTCCACCCTGCCTTCCCCTACCGAGATCTCAATGGTTGCATCGGGCGGGCTCCACTTGTGCGCATTGTCGACCAGATTGCTAATCGCCCGTTCGAGCATGGATGGACGTCCCTGAATCACGCCGTCGACAGCGTCAACGGCGATCGTGCGGCCGGTCCTCCGACGGGCTCGCTCGGCTACCTGTTCGACGAGATCAGCCAGATCCACCTCGGACACAGCCTCGTCGGCAACCCGCGCATCCGTTGCGAGTTCGACCAATTCCGATACCAGCTCGGTCAATTCGCCCAACTCAAACGTCACGTCCGCCAGCAGTTCCTGTTTCTCGGTGCCGTCCATGTCATCCGATTTGGCCAGTACCTCGATGTTGGTACGGAGTGAGGTCAAGGGGGTGCGCAGCTCATGGCTGGCATCGGCGACTAGTTGCTGCTGCTGCTGGCGTGAGGCGCCAAGTGCCCGCAGCATCGTGTTGAAGCTCGAAGCCAACCGGCCGATCTCGTCGTTTCGCTCGACTTCGATGGGGGCGTCGAAGTCCTGAGTGGTGGCAACATGTTCGGCGGTGGCGGTCAGGTCTTCAACCGGTTTCAGGGCCCGCCCTGCGACCAGCCAACCCATCAGAGCGGCGAGCAACACGCCCAGGCCACCGATGCCCAGCAACCGCAGTCGGAGGCCGTTGACGATGGCATCGGTTTCCGTCAGATCACGGGCAATCTGAATTGCGTATCGATCTCCGTAGGGAGCAGTGATCATGCGGTAGTGGACATCGTCGACCCATACATCGCGGCGCGTGTAGCGATCGTGCACGCCCGCCACGGCCAGATCGTCGTCCGAAATCGGCAGGGTGGGCCCGCCTCGGAGGTACGCAACCACTTCACCCGATTCGTCGAATGCCTGGAACGCCGAGTCGGGACCGAAGATATCAAAGACTCCCAAAGGGCCCATTCCCATCTCCCGAGAGGCCGGGAAACGGTTGCCGCCCGCCCCCAGAGCGGTCAAGGCGGCGGCTCGTTGGTTCAAGAATGCGTCGATCTCTCCGCGCGCTTCGCGACTCGCAGAAACGTAGGCAGCACCGGCCACCGCAGCCACCGCAACGGCAACGGCCAATGCGACGAGCAGGGAAAGGCGGGCTCGAAGCGTCATTTCTCTCTCAATACGTATCCGACGCCCCGTACCGTATGAATCAGGCGAGACTCGCCCTCCACTTCGGTTTTCCGCCGCAGATAGCCGATGTAGACGTCCAGCGAATTGGAGGACGTCCCGAAGTCGTAACCCCAAATGCGGTCATAAATGACCTCACGGGTAAGCACGATCCCCGCGTTGAGCATCAACAACTCGAGCAGGTCGAACTCAGTTTTCGTGGCCTCGATCTCCCGGCCGCCGCGTTCTATCCGGCGGGTTTCCGGGTCGAGAGACAAATCGGCAAAGGTCAGCGGCCCGCCCAGGTCCTCGGGGGCGGTTCGGCGCAGAAGAGCTCGAAGCCTGGCCAGGAGCTCCTCCAGCGCAAAGGGCTTCACCAGGTAGTCGTCGGCTCCGGCGTCAAGGCCTGCCACCCGATCGGAGATTTCGTGTTTGGCGGTGAGCATCAGTATCGGTAGGTCGTCTCCCTTGGAACGGATCCGCCTGCACACCGACAAACCATCGACGTGGGGCATCATGATGTCCAGAACGAGAACGTCGGGGCGGTCATCTTTGACTGCCTCGAGTGCCTCGGCACCATCGACGGCCAGGCTGATGTCATACCCTTCGTAACGGAGCGCTCGCTGCAAAGACTGGCGCACACTGCGGTCGTCTTCCGCAATCAGCACCCTGGCACCATTGGTATCGGTCATAAGAGATCCCTCGCCTTGCTCAGACAAAACTGTACTGCCACCCGTATGTGAGCACGCTGAGAGCCACATGAGAATCGGATGAGAAGCTGCCGGGCCGTCCGGACATTGCCATTCTCATGCATTTCTCATCCATCTTTCAGAGTCGCCTTAGCGCCTGGGGTGAGAGTGGGGCTGTTCCAGAAAGGAAACCGCTCATGAAGACGCAACTCACCCACCTGTTGGTCGTCCTAGCCCTGGTAGTGACGGCCTGCGGTAGTGATGACGCCGCCGGAGGGGTCGCCTCGCTCGAGGGATTGGAATCAACCAGTTCGACGGAAGCCGCGGGGAGCGCTACCGGTGACCCGATCGAAACCGAACAGGCAATGCTCAACTTCACCCAATGTCTCCGGGATGAAGGTCTCGACATCGATGACCCGGAGATCGACGCCGACGGAGGCTTCAGTTTCCGCGATTTGGCTCAAGGCGCGGAAGATATTGACCGTGAAGCTCTGCGGGCCGGGTTTGAGGCATGCCAACCCGAACTAGAAGGCATCACATTGCGGGGCGGAGGTCTTGACCGGACCGCCATACAAGACACCCTCGTCGAATACGCCGCGTGCATGCGTGACAACGGCTATGACATGGAGGACCCGGACCTGTCGAGCTTCGGGCCCGGAGGCGGCGATGGAGAAGGACAACCCGGCCAGGGCGGAGGACCTTTTGGAGGACTTGACCAGGAGGATCCAGAGTTCATCTCGGCCAATGAGGTCTGTCAAGGGATCTTCACCAACGCGCTGCCCCGTTTCCTCGGCGGCGAGGCGCCACCCCCCGGGGGTGAAGGATGAGAACCATCCCAGAAAAGGAGATCACCGTGCCGATGGAGGACCAGGACGAAGATGGGTCAACGGCCGACGAAGAGCCGACCAAGCGGAGACGGCGCGGGTGGATCGTCCTCGTTTCGGCCGTCGCGGCGGCAATTGTGGCGGGTTGGCTCATCGCCCAAAACGGCACCCCAGAGACTGAGATCACTGCGGCAGCTCAAGTCAGTTTCTCCGAGGTCGTGATTCGCGATCTCGAACAGATCGAGGAACTGTCGGGCACTTTGGGTTTCGATGCCGGCGAGCCAATCTCGTCACGGTTCTCGGGCACGTTGACCTCTACGGTCGAGGCCGGGGACGTTGTCGGTGACGGTGACGTCCTCTTCACGGTCGACAATCAACCGGTGGTTCTACTGAACGGAAGCTCCCCGATGTATCGCGATCTGGCCATTGGCGATGACACCGTCTCCGTTGCTGGACTGCTGTCCGGGCCGATCACCGAGATCGTCGAGTCCGGCACAATCGTCGAGCAGGGCGACGTGCTGTATCGGGCCGATGGTGAACCCGTCGTGGTGCTGTACGGCGACACCCTCGCCTACCGCACATTGCGCGACGCCTCCACCAACCTCACCGGCGCCGATGTCGAACAGCTTGAAGTTGCACTGGTGACCCTGGGCTACGACCCGGACGGCACGGTGACAGTGGATGACGAGTTCACTTACAGCACCGGGCAAATGGTCGAAGCCTGGCAAGACGCCATCGGGGCCGCCGATGACGGGGTAGTGGATCTGGGCGAGGTGGTGTTCCTGCCGGGGCCGGCCCTGGTACTCGACTCTTCCCAACTCGGCGACACGGTCGGGCCCAATGCCCCGGTGGTGATACTCCTCACCGGCGATTCCCTTGCCGGTTCCGACGTTGAACAGCTCGAGGCCGCACTTACGGGAGCAGGCTTCGACCCCGGGCCCGTCGACGGGTCATTCACGGCGGAAACCCAGCAGGCCGTGATCGCTTGGCAACAGTCGATCGGCATGGAACCCGACGGTGTCGTCAATGTCGGAGAAATCGTCTTCCTCCCGAATTCGATCCGGATTGCAGCGGTGAATCTGCCGGTCGGTTCCTCGGTCAATCCGGGAACCCCCGTGCTGGCAACTTCCTCAGATAAGAGCGTCGTCGCGGTTGATCTCGCCGCACGTGATCAAGGCCTTCTGGCAGAAGGTGATGAGGTCACTGTGGTACTTCCCAATGACGTTGAAGCCCCTGCCACCGTCACATTCGTGGCGCCGCTGGCGACCGTTTCCGGCACCGGCCCGGAGCAGCAAGCCACGTTCGAGATCCTCATTGAACTCGATGATGACTCGGTGGCAGTTGGATTCGACGAGGCCCCGGTTGATGTGCTCGTCATTACCGATCAGCGCCTTGACTCCCTTTCTGTTCCGGTCAGTTCGCTGTTGGCGCTGGCCGAAGGCGGGTATGCGGTCGAGGTCGATCGCGGCAACGGGCAAACCGCTTTGGTTGCGGTAAACCCCGGTATGTACGCCGACGGGTATGTCGAAATCGAGGCTGAGGGTCTCCACGCGGGAGACCGGGTGGTGATGGCCCGATGACCTCCCGGCGGCGCAATGGCGGGCCCGGCCCCGGCGGAGCGCGCCCGGAAATCGAGCAGGGCGTCGTACTTTCACTTCGGTCAGTCACCAAGACGTACCCGGGCACTCCCCCGGTACGAGCGTTGCGCGGGGTTGACCTGGAAGTTCGTTTGGGTGAGCTGGCGGGGATCGTCGGGCCGTCGGGATCGGGCAAGTCGACGTTGCTCCACATCATGGGCACACTCGACCGACCGTCGAGCGGCGAGGTCCATCTGGCCGGCCACGACATCTCGACCCTGAACGACAGGGGGCTATCAGCGCTTCGTTCCCGCAGTATCGGTTTCGTGTTTCAGCAGTTTCATCTACTCAACAGCCAGTCGGCGCTGGACAACGTCGCTGACGGTTTGCTCTATACAGGAACGCCCATTGCTCAGCGGCGGGCTTTGGCCCAAGCTGCCCTGCGGCGGGTCGGTCTGGGGCATCGTCTCGATCACCTGGCCAGCAAACTGTCCGGCGGAGAACGTCAGCGAGTCGCAGTGGCGCGAGCGATCGTTGGGCGCCCGGCGATGGTATTGGCCGACGAACCCACCGGGAACCTCGACAGCAAGTCCGCAGACGGGATCGTCGAACTGATCGAAGAGCTCAACGCTGAGGGTATAACGATGCTGGTGATCACCCACAACGGGGCGATGGCCGAGCGTTTCCCGAGGCAGGTCGGTCTGCTCGACGGGATGATCGATTACGACAGGGAACCGGCGGGAGTGTGACATGCCGACCGAGCTGATTCCTAGCAAGCTCCACGCCGGAGACGTGCTGCGCACGTCTTCAGCAGGACTCTTCACCCGGAAGATGCGAGCCGCTCTTTCGGCACTCGGCATCATGATCGGTATTGCCTCGATGGTGGCCGTGCTTGGGCTCTCCGAGTCTTCCAAGTCGGATCTCCTTGCGCAACTCGACCGACTCGGCACCAATCTTCTCACCGTCCAGGCCGGAACCGGCATCGGTCTCGGGAACGCCCAGCTGCCGGACGAAGCTGTTGCAATGGTCGAACGGATCGGTCCGGTCGACGAGGTCTCATCGGTCAGCGACATCGACGCCAACGTGTACCGGACCGACTTCATCCCGTCCGGCCAGTCACGGGGGATCTCGGTCAAGTCGGTCGACACCGATCTTCTTACCACTATGCAAGGGACCCTCGCTGCGGGCCGTTTCCTCGACGAAGCCAGCAGCGCCTACCCGACTGTGGTGTTGGGAGCGGTGGCCGCCGAGCGGCTGGGAATCATCGATCTCGACGGCAATCCGCTGGTGTGGTTGGGTGATCATTGGTTCGCCGTGATCGGGGTCCTCGAGCCGCTCGACTTGAGCGCCGATCTCGACCGGACCGCCATGATCGGACAGGAGGCGGCGGAGACGTACTTCGATTCAGAGAGCATTCCCAGCGTCATCTACGTGCGGACGGCCCCCGAGCACGTCGACAGCGTGATGGCAGTCTTGGGCGCAACGACGAACCCGGAGAACCCGGACCAAGTCGAAGTCGCCCGACCGACGGACGCCCTGGAAGCTCGTGACGCCGCCGAGAGCGCCTTCACCAGCCTGTTTCTGGGGCTCGGTGCCGTCGCCCTGCTCGTGGGAGGCATCGGTATCGCCAACGTCATGGTGATCTCGGTGCTCGAACGCCGAGCCGAGATCGGACTGCGGCGGGCGCTTGGCGCTACCAAGCGCCACATCGCCACCCAGTTCTTGTCGGAAGCCCTGCTACTGGCCATCATCGGTGGCATCGGAGGCGTGATCCTGGGATCGGCCGTGACGGCCGGGTACGCCGCAATCCGCGGCTGGGGCATTCTCATACCGGAGATTGCCCTAATCGGCGGTTTCCTAGCCGCGTTGGTGATCGGCGCAGTCGCGGGCCTCTACCCCGCCATCCGGGCGGCCCGGCTGTCGCCAACCGAGGCCCTCAGAACGAACTAAGTCCGGTTTTGGCGCTCAATGTGCTCGGTGAGTGAGCGACTCGAGCGCCAAGAGAGTCTCAGAGGCCGAGGACACCCTGCGCAGCCTTCATGCGGCGAAGCCGCGCCACTGTGACGGGGCTCGTACCGTCGAGGAGTCCGGCCGTCTCCTCGAGCATCTCGGCCAGGGGAAACAGACGAACGGAAGAGTCAGAAGTCTCGGCGCCTCCCTCAACCGCCGGGCGCCAGGCCACCATCACATCCGTAGCCCCTTCGAGCAGCGCGCCGACCGCGGCAAACGCGAAGCGGCCGGCGAGCAATCGGTCGTGGGCTGTCGGGTTCCCACCCCGGACAATGTGGCCGAGCACCGTGGCGCGAACATCGACCTCGATGTCTTTTAGCCGGTCGCTCACCTCCCGTACCAAACGGGTGGCGGGGACCGGCACCCCTTCGGCCTTGATGATCAAGATGCGGGGCTTGTCACGTTCGGGTCGGGCGCCGGCCCGGACCAACCTCTCGACCTCGTCGATGACTTCTTGCTCGGTCAGTCCCTGTTCGGGGAGCAACGCCGCGTCGGCGGCGGTCGCTACCGCACTGACCATCGCGAGGTAGCCGGAGTCGCGTCCCATCACCTCGACGACGAAAGCCCGATGGTGAGAGCGAGCGGTATCGGAGATGCGGTCGCACGCATCGATGATGGTGTTCAAGGCGGAGTCGACCCCGATCGCATCGGACGTGCAGCCGAGGTCGTTATCGATTGAGGCCGGAATGCCCACGACCGGGAACCCCGTTTCGTTGCTGAGCAGGTGCGCTCCTGTGAGCGAGCCGTTGCCACCGAGGACCAATAGCCCGTCGACGCCGGCGCGGCGAAGTTGCCCGGCAGCAGCCTCACGCCCCTCCGCCTCAAAGAACCGGGGGCACCGGCTCGACCCCAGCATCGTGCCGCCCCGACTGCCGGCCCGCTCCAAATCGCTGATCGGCACCAGACCGGATCCGGCCGGGCGGGTCAGCGGGCGGAACTGTCCATCAATCGCCCCGTCGTACCCGCGCTCGATACCGAGCACCACCACACCCCGGGCCGTCGCCACTTTGACTGCCGCCAGCAATCCGGCGTTCATTCCGGGCGCATCGCCACCCGAGGTGAGTACTGCGATCCGTTCCATTGGATCTCGAAACCTACTCGGCTCACTGTTTTGGCGTCCGTTAACGGGAAATAGTCCGGTTTTCGGACGCCAAAACAGTCTCTTCTAGGAAGCGGTAGCTAACTGCGTCCCGAGCCGCTTGGTGAGAGCTACAACCGCGGCGCCCAGCACGACGATCACCCCGGTGGCGATCAGCAGCTCGCCCCATACATCGCCCAGCGTGCCGTTGTTTAGCGACACTTCGAAGATCGGGTTGATCACCCAATAGGTCGGAAAGAGCTTGCCAATCCACTGCGGCCAATCGGGCCAGATGTAGAACACCGTCGGCCCGATAAGCAGAATCCCGGTTCCTTTGATCAACGCGAACACGGCGGTCGTGTCCTTGGCCACGGCCCCGTAAATGAGGCCGATCTCCGCGCACAGGATCGCACCGAACAACAGCACGACAAACAATGCCCATGCTTCCGCACCGAGGGCGTTGTTGAGCATCAACGTGAACACCGTCATGGCCAGCGCCAGGATTACCCCCAAGAGCCCCTTGGCCGCAATGACCTCGCTGAGCTTGACCGGGGTGATGATCAACGCGTCGAGGGTGCGCTTCTCGCGTTCGTCGGCAATGCTGACGGCCGGCAGGAATACCGCGGCAACCACCAAGGCATACATCATGATGAACGGCACCAGCCGCACCTCAATAGGCAATCCCTCATCGCCCAGAGCCACCACTGCCACGTCGACCGGCGGTGAAGTTCCCTCGATTTCCCGAACGAGATCGATCGTGGTGACGGCCAAGATGATCCGGTTGGAGGCGAGGCTCTCTCCCCCGACATAGAACTCCAAGGGAGGTTGGGCACCGGAACGCACCTGGTCGTCAAAACCCGAAGGCAACACCAACCCGGCGTCGAGATCGTTTGCCTCAACCTGGGCCTTCAAGTCGTCGGCGCTGTCGAGCAGTGCCAGATCGATCCCTTCCATACCTTCAACCGCCGTAGTGATGGTCGAGGTTCCCTCGTCAACGATTCCGAGCCGGGGTTCGGGATCGAAGATCGACCCGAAGGTCACTTGCAGGATCAAGGTAAAAAACACCGGTAGGAACAGCACCCAGAGAAACACGGGTGAGCGGGGGCCTATGCGGAACTCCTTGCCCAATACCTTCAGCGTACGGGTGAGGCTCATAGCGTCTCCACCTTCCTTTTCAGAACGATCCATCCGATCGAAAACAGGACCACACACCAGGCAAACAGCGCTGCCACGTCGGGTAGGGCTTCAGCCCAACCGTCGCCGTAGGTCGCCACCTTGACCAGGCCTTGCACCAAGGGATACGAAGGTAGCGCCTGAATCCAACCGGAGGCCGTGCCGGGAAACAGCACCGTGAAGGCGGGGATCATCAACGGGATCATGAAAGCGAATCCATAGAAGAGATTGGTCAGGAAGTCCCTCCCGACCGACCCGGCAATCATGGCTGCCCCCGACACCATGACCGCTCCCAAGAGCATCAGCGTGATGATCAGGAGCGGTTGACTGCCCAACACATTGATAGCGGCGAGGAGGATCACGGCTTGGCCCAATCCCATCACCGCACCGCTGATGCCTTTGGCAGCCAGAACATCGCCGATGGTGGCCGGGGTCACCAATAACGCGGTTACGGTCCGCGATTGCACCTCGCGGGCAATCAGAGACGACATTCCGAACATCTCCATGAGGAGTACCAGGAAGACCAGCAACGGCCGGAAGCTCTCTCGCGGGGTGACCTGGTTGCCGGCTCGATCCTCCCCCAAGACCGTGTAGATTGCTTCGGGGCTTGCCGTATCAACCGGCAGTTGGCTTCCCGCGACTGCGTAGGCCAATTCCTTGACGAGGCTCGACATCGAGGTCTTGAGTTCCTCAGGTGCTTGAGCATCCACGAACACCTCGACGCTGGTCCGCTGCCCCGCGGCAGTGGCGGCCAGGAAGCCATCGGGGAACGCCAATCCAATCGCAACCCCCACCTTTTCGGCACCCTCCGGCTCCGCCACATCTGAGCCGTCAGGAATCACCACCGTTTGGCCGTTGGATTGCCAAGCCTGGGCGTCCCCGGCCACGACCGATTTGAGCTCCTCGGCCGAATCGAAGGGCACCAATCGAAGACCCTCTTCTTCGGTGGCTTCCAGGCCGACCAAAGCGGCTGGGTCGCCCAACCCGGTGAGACCCACCGGGATGGACTCGTCGACGCTGTCGGGCAGCACCCAGAAGACCACAATCATCACAATGAGGACAAAGAGCGAGAGGAACAGCCATAGCCGGTCGCGGCTGAACTCCTTCACGTCCTTCTTGACGATGGACCCGACTATGGAGAGACGGGACACTGGCCTGCTCATCCTTCGAGCCCCCTCCCCGTCATCTCGATGAAGATGGCCTCCAGCGATGCCTCTTCGGTGTGGATTGTCATCAAGTCGGGCGAACCGACGGCTGCCCGCAGCGCGTCACCGGCACCGGCTTCTTCGAGCGAAACGGTCTGCTCCCTGACACCATCCCCTTCACGAGTCCGAACCCGGACCGAGCGCTTGCCATGCTTGAGTTTGAGCTTCTCGGGCGTATCTACCGCATACAGTTTGCCCTCGTTGATGAAGGCCACCCGATCGGAAAGCTCGTCTGCCTCGTTCATGTCGTGGGTGGTCAACAACACGGCGGCGCCCCGCTCGGCTTCCTGCACTATCAGTCTGCGAATCGCTTGGGACGACACCGGATCTAGACCGTCGGTCGGTTCGTCGAGGAACAAGACTTTGGGAGTGTTGACCAGCGTCCTGGCCATCATGAGGCGCTGCTTCATACCTTTGGAGTACTTGGCAACCCGATCCTTGGCCCGGTCGGCCAGTCCGACCCGGCGAAGCAACTCATCGGTGTCAACATTCTTGATGCCGAAGAGGCTGGCAAAGAACTTGAGGTTTTCGGCCCCGGACATGCTGTCGTAGAGGTTCTTCTCTTCGAAACACACCCCAATCTGGGCCTGCATTTCCGGATCGTCGTTGGTGATGTCGACACCGAGGACCTGGGCGTTGCCTGACTTGGGAGTCAGTTGGCCGGTGAGAATCTTGATCGTCGTAGATTTGCCCGCTCCGTTTGGTCCCAGGAATCCGAGGATTTCGCCCGGCGCCACCTCGAAGCTGACACCCGCAACGGCTTCCAGATCACCGTAGGCAAAGGTGATGTTGTCGACCTTGATGGCGGCTTCCGTCATGCGTTCTTCCTCTCGTTCCAACGGGACTGGACCTCTTCAAATTCTTTCTCAAAAAAGGAGTAAACGTCGTACATCTCCTCGAGGCGCTCGCGGGCCTTCTGGCTGGGATCGAGAGCCATCGCTTCTTCGACGGTGCGGCGGATGTATCCGATCGCAGCGAACTTCTTTGCGAGGATTGTGCCCCACACCCCTTTGATGATCCGGTTGTGAGCTTCCCGCGATCCCCGGACCCGATATCGCTCCACCAGCTCGATGCCGACGAGAAACTGGGTGGCGTTGCTCACCGAAGCCTTACTCACCTCGAGTTCCTCGACCAATTGGGTGGTCGAGAGCCCTTCGCCCTCGGCCAGCGTGAGAGCGGTGTAGACCCGGGCGATGGTGTGAGGAAAGCCAACTTCCTCCAGCATCCTGGTGAGCCGCTCTTGCATGGCTGCCCAGTGTTGGTCTCGGTTACCCAAGAAGGCTCCCTTCAACATTCAATCGATTGTGAACGTTATAAACGATATTGTGTTTGGAAGGGGCGGCCTAGAGGATTTCGGCCCATCTGGAGGGGCCCTCTAGACCCGACAGGGGACATGCGATGTAATAAAGACGATGCACGCGACGATGCCACGACGCGACCGAACCAGCTCATCGCTGACCGGCAAGCAGAGAATCGCTATCGGAGCGCCCCTGGTTCTGATGGCAACGATGTACCCGACCTTCCGTCTGCTCGATGCGGCGTTTGGAGACCGGTTGGACGGATACCTGGGTTGGTTTCTAGGGCTGAGCGCCTACTGGATCGTGTGGGGAGCCGGTTTCAGTCTGTGGATGCTGGGCCCCTCGAGAATCCGCCGCTTGCTGCGGCCGCGACGACCGACGGCCCGGGTTCTCGGCCTCGTTGCCTTTCCAGTGGTGCTGGCAGGCGCCGTTCTTTTGATTCCCGGCATGCGATACGAAGAGCTCAGCGGTCCGGTGCTGGTGTTGCTGCTCTCCACCACCGTCGGCAACGGTCTCTTCGAGGAAACGCTGTGGCGGGGCGTCTACCTGGAACTCTTTCGGGAACGACGATTCTGGCGCGTAGGTTGGGCGAGCGTCTGGTTCGGGCTCTGGCACGTCATTCCGGTCTCAGTCAACGCCGAAACGTTCGTCGAAGTGATCCCGATGGTGGTCGGCTCAATGCTCTTCGGGTTCTACCTCGCCTTCCTCGCCAGGAAGACAGACTCGATCTGGTGGCCGATGGTCGCTCATCTTCTGGGCGGGATCGTGATGGTCACGTAGGTACTGAGTCCTCAGCAACCAGCACTCGGCAACCTACCGGTCGGGCGAAGCGACTGGATAGAGACTGTTGATCCGGACGAAGGGAAGGGCCCCCGATGGGGCCCTTCCCTTCGACTATCGGCCCGGCTACGCGTCCGCTTTCTCGTCTTTGAAGCGCCGGATTCGCTCGGCGATGTCCTCGACTTCTTGTTCGAGGTCGCGCTGATAATCCTCGAGCATCGCCAGCCGGTCCTCGTCGGACCAACCTGGCCGTCCGCGTCCCTCACCGGAACCGCACGGTCCGGCCATGCCGGGACCGTGACGCATCATGTGATGGCGCATCATCATGCGACGGCGCATCATTTTCCTCTTCATGATTCTCTCCTATCTCGATACCGCACTAAAAAGGCGGTGATCGTTTCATTTGCTTCACCGAGGGCTTCCGCCCAGGTGTCGAGAAGAGATTTCCCCTCCTCGGTGAGTCGGTATGTCCGCCGGTTACGGCCGGGGAGGTCATCTCGCCATTCGGATTCGACGATCCCTTCGGCCTCCAGGGCCCGAAGCATGCGGTAGAGGTTCCCCAGGTCGATCCGCTCGGCGGGCAACATCTCGGCCAGGCTGTCGGCAAGTTCGTAACCATGGGTCGATCCGTCTTTGAGGATCAGCAACAACGCCGGCTCGATGAAGCGCTCCACCCGGGCATGGACTCGCCACTGGCCGGGTCCGACGCTTCTCCTGTTTCGGGAGCGATGCCCCCGGTGATGTGGATGTGGCACAGAGGAATGGTATATGTGTTTCACATATATGTCAACAACATTGTCACTCACATATTCCAACGTCTTCAGTCCGGGATCAGACAATCAACCGTGTCGATACACAAAGTGACGCAATAACGCCATCCGGGCACGCGCACATCCCGGGGGCTACCGTTCAATCCATGACTCCCCGCTATGAGTACCGGGTGTGGGCGCCGGATCTCACCGAACTAGCCGGCCGGTTGGCGACGCACTGCACGCCGCTGGGCGTGAGGGTCAGCGAGGAGACCTACCTCGTACTTGCCCGAACTGATCTCAACATCAAGATCCGTGCAGAAACCCTCGACATCAAACGGCTAGTGCGGGTCCAGCGCGGCTTTCAGCTATGGACTCCAATCCTCAAAGAGGCCTTTCCACTCACTGCTTCGTCCGCGGCGGAGGCCATGGGATACCTGGCCGCGACGCGGTCGGCTGATGAACATGCACCGCTCGATATGGACGAGTTCCTGGCCCGGGCAGAGGAAACAGGAACGGCAATGGCGACTGTGACCAAGCACCGACACGGCTATGTGCTCGAGGATTGCATCCTGGAGTTCACCGAGGTGACCATCAACGGGCTTGGCCTTCACTCCGTGGCGGTTGAGTCTGAGGATCTGGATAGCGCTTTGGCGGTGGCGGACCGTCTGGGCATCATCGAACATTCCAACGAAAGTTATCAACGGGCCATCCGGCGCGCACTTGGCATGTGAAGGAGACGGCATGGGCATCGAGATAGAGAGGAAGTACCTGGTCGCCTCGGAAGACTGGCGCGACCTCGCGGCGGGCGTCGACTACCGGCAGGGGTACCTCTCCACCGTCAAGGAACGCACCGTCCGGGTCAGAACGATCGGTGATAAGGGCTATCTCACCATCAAAGGGATCTCGATCGGTGCCAGCCGGATGGAGTACGAATACGAGGTCCCGACCGATGACGCACATGAAATGCTCGACGAGTTGTGTGAACGTCCCCTCATCGAAAAACGCCGCTTCAAGGTCTCTTACGCCGGTCTCATCTGGGAGATCGACGAGTTCTTTGGTGAGAACGGCGGGCTGATCGTTGCTGAGGTCGAACTCGAGGACGAAAACCAGTTGATCGATCTCCCCCCGTGGATCGGCGAAGAAGTCACCGGCGACCCGCGCTACTTCAACTCAAGCCTGGTCGCCAACCCGTTCTCTACCTGGGACCACTGAAGCCGTTCTGGCGCTCAACAAGCTGGATATTCGAGCGATTTAGGCGCCAAAACGAGGTTCATCCCTCCAGGTTGACGTATATGTGCTTGGTCTCCAGGAAGGACTCGAGGCCCCAGGGCCCCAACTCTCGCCCAACCCCGGACTGCTTGTAGCCGCCCCACATCGATTCCGAGGGCGCCGGCTGGGTGTCGTTGATCCATACGATGCCGGCCCGAAGAGCTTTCGAAACCTTCAGTGCCTTGGTGATGTCGTTGGTCCACACCGAAGCAGCTAACCCGAACGGAGAGTCGTTGGCGATCCGGATCGCCTCGTCAACGTCCTTGAACGGGATCACTGCCATCACCGGACCGAAGATCTCCTCGCGAGCGATGGTCATCTGGTTGTCGACGTCGGCGAAAATGGTTGGCGGCACGAAGTAACCGCCCACCAGGTCGGGGGCGGAAGGGACCTCCCCTTCAAAGACCAGGCGAGCTCCCGATTCTTTGCCTATCTCGACGTACTTTTGGACCCGGTCGCGATGCTCGGAGGTAACCAGGGGACCCATGGTCGTTTCGGGATCCATACCGTCACCGAGTTTCAGGGCGCCGGCGTACCGGCTCATGGCCTCCAGCGCCTCGTCGTAGATCGAACGCTCCACGAGCACCCGCGAACCGGCCGAACACACTTCTCCCTGGTTGTAGAAGACCCCGATTGCGCTTCCCTCGTAGGCATTTTCGAGCGTGGCGTCGGAGAACACGAGATTGGGTGACTTGCCGCCCAGTTCCATCGTCACCCGTTTCATGCTCTCGGCGGCCAGCTTGGTGATCCGCTTGCCCACTTCGTCCGACCCCGTGAACGAGATCTTGTCGACGCCCGGGTGGGTGACCAGAGCATCGCCGATGCTGGACCCGGCGCCGTTGACTACGTTGAAGACCCCCGGTGGGAGGCCGGCCTCCTCGAGGATCCTGGCCAGCTCCAAAGAGGTGAGCGGAGTCGGCGAAGCCGGCTTGAGGATCGCGGTGCATCCGGCAGCCAGCGCCGGAGCGATCTTCTGGCTGGCCATCATCACCGGGTAGTTCCACGGAGTGATCAAGGCCGCCACGCCGACCGGTTCTTTAATGATCAGACTCATCGCGTCAGGTCCGACCGGCGGAATCGAGCCCATGACTTTTGTGGTCCAACCGGCGTAGTACTCGAACATGAAGGCAGACTCATCGATGTCCTCGAGAGCATCGGAGTACAGCTTGCCGTTATCGCGGGTCTCGAGTTCGGCCAGCTTCTCCCGGTCGCGACGCATGATCTCGGCCGCCCGGAAGAGGATCGTGGCGCGTTCGCGAGGGGCGGAGTCCGGCCCCCAAGGACCTTCGTCGAAGGCTCGCCTGGCGGCGGCAACAGCTCGATCGACGTCGGCCTCTGATCCGGCCGCATATTCGGCGATCACCTCTCCGGTAGCCGGATTGCGGGTCTCGAGGGTGCCACCCTCGGCTGCGTCGGTCCACGTTCCATCGATGTAGAGCTGCGCGGTCATGCTTCCTCCTCGACGCCTCGTATATACCTGAAGCTAGCGGTTTCCCTTCCCCTTCCGGTCCGAACAAATTGAGCGGCTACGGCGCCCGAACCGCGGCCAGCACGAACCGCACAGTTGCTCCGGCCAATCGGGCAACGTCGGTCATTTCCACCTGATCGGCTTGAGGAGTCAGCACCTCCCGGATGAAGGCGGCGTCGGCATCCGGATCCAGATCGGTCCGAAAAGCTCCCTCAGAAATTCCTTCTTGCAGGATCTCGCGAACTATCTCCTCAGTCTGGCTGCGGTGAGCCCGCAGCACCTGCTGGGCCCCCGGCGACAGGCTGCCCTCCAGTGAAGCGAGGGCGCCGCCATGGGCACTCATCGCCACCGAGTGCCGGATCAGTTGTTCCAGCTTCGCGGCAGCGCCTTCATGACCTTCGAGCAGCGTGCGGACCTGGGTCAATCCCCTTTGCTCATGCTGTTCGATGACGGCCGTGACAATGCTCTCCACATCGTCGAAGTGGTTGTAGAGAGTCTGGCGAGCCACTCCGGCTTGACGGGCAACTTCGGTCATGGTGACGCCGGCCAGGCCGCGTTCCGAGATCAAGGTCATGGCCGCCTCGGCGATCCTCTCTTGCGGACGTGAGCTCTGGCGAGTTTCCTCCACGTCAAACCTTTCGGTAGAGGCGCGTCGTCAGAGGAATGAAGATGGCCAGCAGCACCACCATCCAGATAACGGCATACAAAGAGTCTGACCCGGCCGGTCGGCCATCGACCAGGGCCCGCACCGCATCGGAGGCAACGGAGATCGGCTGATTGTCGGCAAAAGCCTTGAGCCACTTGGGCATCGTGGCGGTGGGTGTGAACGCACTGCTGGCCATCATCAATGGGAAGAGCCAAAACATGCTCAGCATTCCGACCATCTCCGGGTTGCGGAGTTTGGCGGCGATCGCCGCTCCCAGCCATGAGAACGAGTATCCAATTCCGATGGTCAGGGCGAGAGCAGCAATGGCTCCTCCCAGCGAAGCGAACCGGAAACCCATGAGGTATCCAACACCGGCAACCAGCAGCACTCCGATGACGTTGCGAGCCGCATCGGCAACGGTACGGCCGGCGATGACTGCCACCTGGTTCATGGGGAGCGAACGAAACCGGCTGATCACCCCTTCCGACAAATCCTGAGCCAGACCGGTGCTCGTCTGCTGCGCACCCTGCAGTGCTGTTATGACGAAGACGCCGGGAACGAGGAATTGGATGTAATCGACACCGGTCCCGGCACCGATGGCGCCCCCAAACACATAGTTGAAGAGAAGCAGGAAGAACATGCCCATGATCACCGCAAATGCCAGCATCTCGGGCTGTCGGGACGTCCGAACCATGTCCCGCCAGGTGATGGTCGCCGTGTCTTGAAGTGCCCAACGGAGTTTGTCGGAGGTGGTCGGAGTGGAATAGGAGAGGTCGGTCATCACAAGGGCTCCAATCAGGCTGTGGCGCTGTAGGTGTGCGTAAGGAACACGTCGTCGAGGGTGGGGCGTCGGTAGTGGAAGTCAACAACGGGGATCCCCGCATCCTCGATTCGGCGGAGCAAACCCAGGCTGCTCGCCGAACCGCCGGGAACTGGAATGGTCAACGTTCTTGCCGCCACACCATATTCACCAACATGACTTTCCAGTACTTCGGTCGCCCGACCCAGATCATCCTCAGACGCGAAGTGCACCTCGAGGACATCGCGCTTGAGGTCATCCTTGAGTTCCCGAGCCGTTCCCGTTGCGACCGCCCGGCCTTCGTCCATGATCAGGATGTAGTCGGCGAGCCGGTCGGCTTCTTCGAGGTACTGCGTGGTCAACACCACGGCCGTCCCTGAATCGGCTAGCCCGCGGATCTCCTCCCACAGCTCCGTGCGGCTGCGGGGGTCAAGTCCCGTGGTCGGCTCGTCGAGGAACAACGCCAAAGGATTGGCAATGAGGCTGGCCACCACGTCGAGCCTTCGATGCTGTCCCCCCGAGTACGTACCGACCGTCCGATCCGCGTAATCGGTCATCCGGAACCGTTCGATCAATTCCTCCACTCGAGCGCGACGTTCGGCCTTGGGGATCTTGTAGAGGCGGCCGAACATCTCCAGGTTCTCACGGGCGGTGAGCTTCTCGTCCACGGCAGCCGCTTGCCCGGCCAACCCGATGACTTGCCGAACGGCTTCGGGTTGGCCGGTCAGATCAAACCCGGCGACCGATGCCCTGCCCCGGTCGATCGGCAGCAAGGTCGTCAACATGTTGATCGTGGTGGTTTTGCCTGCCCCGTTGGGTCCCAACAAGGCAAACACGCTGCCGGCCCATGCTTCAAAGCTCAGATCAATCACGGCCTCGGTATCGTCGTAAGATTTGTGGAGACCTTCAGCGACGATAACCGGCGTCCCCTTGGCGAAAGCTTTCATGAAAAGTGGCTCCCGGTCGCGAGTGCTGAGTCTATAGACATTATGTCTAATAGCCAAGACAGATCGTCTCAACAACTCGACTCGCAGAATGTATGGCAATGGGTACGGCTCGCGGCCACCGTGAGTGGCGATATGCTGGGTAGCTCCAGGGAGGTAATCGATAGGCTGGCCGGCATACCTTCGGTACGACGAGAATCGCGACCGGCGTCGGTTCGATCGGCCTCTCTTGCGAAGGGTGTTATTGCACGCCCGTCCGTACCGCCGCGAGCTGGCGGGCGTTGTCGGCACCATGGTGGTCATCGCTCTGCTGGCGCTGATTCCCCCGTTTCTGATGCGAGAGCTCATCGACACCGCCATCCCGACCCGGGACACCGGGTTGGTGGCGTGGCTTGCCATCGGTATGTTCCTTGCCCCTTTGTTGCGAGCAGCAACCGAGGCACTTCAGGGTTGGCTGGCGGCACGAGCGGGACAGGGAATGGTCTACGACCTGCGACGCATGACCTATCGACATGTACAACGCATGTCGCTCCGGTTCTTCACCCACACCAGGCTGGGCACCCTCGTGACTCGCCTCCACAGTGACGTGGTGGGAGCGCAATACGTGATCACGAGCACCTTCGTGATGGCCGGGACGAATCTCGTCACCGTCATCGCTATCGGGACGGTTCTTTTCGTCACGGAGTGGCGACTCACTCTCCTGGCGCTGGTCGTTCTGCCCTTCTTTGTGCGGACGGCCAGGCGGGTTGCCCGGCTCCTGCGACGCGCTTCTCAGGATCAAATGGAGCATCAGGCACGGCTGACCGGCCAGACCACCGAAACCCTTTCAGTTGGTGGCGCGCTCATGGTGCGGCTCTTCAATAGATACAGGACGGAGGAGGAGCGGTTCATCCGGGAGGCGAGTCTGGTGCGGGACCTGGGCATCAGGCGTGAGCTCATCGGGGGCTGGTTCTTCGCTGCGCTGGGAGCCATCTCCGGGCTTGGCACAGCGGCCGTATTCACCGTTGGCGCGCTGCTGGCGATTCAAGGCACCTTCACGATCGGGACCGTGGTGATGTTTGCTGCACTCCTCTACCAGCTGTACTCGCCGATCTCGAACCTGACGAACGCTCGAGTCGAATTCGCCACGTCCATGGTGTCTTTCGAGAGGGTCTTTGAAGTCCTGGATATGGCCCCGGACATCGAAGAGGCCCGCTCGGCGCTGGACCTCCCGACGGTGCGCGGAGCTGTTGCTTTCGAATATGTCTCATTCCGCTATCCAACCGGTCCGATCGTGGAAGAACGGTCGGAGGTACGAGCCTCACACTGGCGTCCCGGCATCGCCGCAGGAGAAGCCGATACGCCGGTTGCGTCTGACCGGTGGGCACTCCGCAACCTATCTTTCCGGGCGGCTCCCGGCCAGGTGGTCGCCCTGGTCGGGCCGAGTGGCGCCGGCAAGACAACGATCGGTTACTTGATCCCCAGACTCTATGAGGTGACCGAGGGACGCGTTACTCTCGATGGCCATGACATCCGTGACCTTTCGCTGGCCACGCTCCAGGACAGCATCAGTGTTGTCACCCAGGAGCCGTACCTCTTCCATGACACCGTCGGCTCGAACCTCCGGTATGCGAGACCCAATGCCGGCTACAACGATGTGACCGCTGCCTGTCGAAACGCCAATATTCACGACTTCATCACCGGCCTGCCCGACGGGTACGACACCGTCGTCGGTCAACAGGGTCAGCGGCTATCCGGCGGAGAGAAACAGAGAGTCGGCATCGCCCGGGCTTTGTTGAAAGACGCCCCGATTCTCATCCTGGACGAGGCAACCTCTCACCTCGACTCGGCTTCGGAGCAATTGGTTCAGGAAGCACTGGAACGGGTGATGAAGAACCGCACCACCTTCGTCATCGCCCATCGCCTCGCCACCGTCTTGTCGGCCGATCTAATCCTCGTGTTGCAGGAAGGAAAACTGGTTGAATCGGGAACGCACAACCATCTCCTGGCGCTGGACGGGCTCTACGCGTCGCTATACCACATGCAATTCTCAACCGGAACCAAGGATGCAGATGAGTAACGAGCCAGGACGTGCCGAACCGGGCGCCCTCGATGGATTCCCTCCGAGCACCGTTGTCCGGGTGGGTGAGGCACTAGCAGCCTGGTTGCCGCCGAAAGGGGCCGTTGCGGAGGTCTCAGGGTGGTCCACACGGGAATGGCGCATCGCCGCGTGGCTGGCCTACTGGCAAGGGGCCATCCCCTGGCTTCTGTCGCGCGCGCAGATGAGGACCGTGTGTCAATGGATCCAACTGTTCGCATCCGGCTCGACAACGTGAACCAGTTGATAAGAGCTCGAACCGGGCGGTTACTCGAGGAGGCCGCCACGATTCTCATGGTCTTTGCGGAGCAGGGAGTACAGGCCGTGCCACTCAAAGGCATCGTCCTGGCCGACCGCTATTACCCGGATCCATTGACCCGGGCGATCGCGCGACATCGACCTCCTCATCCACAAGGCGGACGAAACGAATGCCACCAAAGCGCTGAACAACCTCGGTTACCGGGCCTTCGGCCGGCAATCGAAATCGACAATTCTGGTACGAGGCGAAACGCTGGCCGAATCATGGTCTCCCGACCATCTACGACCGGTTGATCTGCATACCCGGTCGGTGGATGACATCGCTTTCCTCGGTCTAGATCTCGACGCCCTCTTGTGGGATCGGAGCACCCGGGATGAGCTCCTCGGCGTTCCCGGCGTGCCCGTTCTGAGGCCTGCGTTATTGATGTTCCATGTCGCCCTCCATGCTTCAAACAACTGGGTTCGCCGGGATCCCATGCTCTCTCACCTGCGTGACCTCGAAATCCTCAGCAGCAGCCTCAACCAGGCCGATTGGGAAGAGCTGGCGGAGCTGAGCGATCGTGGGTCTGCCCGCAACATCTTCCCCGCCCTGGCCTTCCTGGCTCGCTACGTTCCGGCGGCGATACCCATGGAGGTCTTCCACTCGATGGAAACTCAGACGCCTCACCGGCTGAGATCCTGGATTGACAACAACGGATACGGGCAACTGACCCGTACCAGCTATGAGACGGCCAAAGCCGGCGACCGCACCTTCGCCGTGGTGGTAGCCAGGTCGCGCCTGGTCAGCGGTTGGAGTGAGTGGGCGCGTTTCGTGACCGGAGTAGCATTCCCGGACCCGGAAGGCATCGTCGCGTCTCACCCGCTGGCGGATTCCTGGCTATGGCCCGTTGCGTACCTCCAGCTCCGGATACAGAGAGTCTGGCAAGTTGCGCTTGGTGCAATGAGAGCGCGATTGGCCGGACGAGATCGGCGGAGGTAGTTCCAGGTGACCGACTCACGAGACTTATTCCTTGCCCACCAAGGATCGCTCGAGGACTTCTGGCGGCGCCGTTCGAGCACCGCTCGTTTTCACCGGGCGGTGCGCATCTTCGGCCACGCCCTCACCGTCGACAGCAACCAAGAGCAGGTTCTCGATGCGGTCGACGTGGCCGCGAAGTCGTATTCGGTGGCAGATCCCTCCGGTCGCAGCTTCAGAATGCAGATCGTCGTTGACGATCAGTGGGCCAGCGGAGTCAACCCATCCGGCCATCTTCCAGGGTCAATCAGGTACGTCGGATCGGGCGACTGGTTGAGCATGGGAATCGGGAGGTGGGGACAAGTTCACATGGACCTGAATGCCGGAACCGCCACAGCCGTCCTATCTCCCGAGCTGGCAGCCGACCCCCCGCTCACCGCCCGTTGGGTCATCCACACCATCTGGACGAACTTCTTGATTAGATCGGGCTACGGGATGATCCACGCCACGGCATTGCATCGCAACGGGACTCTGTTGTGCTTCGTCGCTCCCCATAACTCAGGCAAGTCGACGACGGCTCTCCGCCTGACATTGCAGAGTAGGTTTCGGCTCCTTTCGGACAGCCTGCTGTTCGTCGATGGACCATCCGACGCTCTCCGGTTCAATGCTTTTCCCGTGGGACGGGTCAGCCTGCGCGCAGACACGCTCGCCGGTCTGCCCGAACTCGCTCCAATGGCGCGGGCCGAGACCATCCGATCAGAGGCCAAATACGACATCGACCTGAGCCGCTTCGCACCGGAAAGGGTGCAGGTGTCCGCAGTGTCTTCCCGAGCGGGTGCTGCTGTTCATCCTCGACCGACACGGGGAACCGGGAACCGCCTTGTCTTCAGCGAAACCGGATGAGGTAAGACGGGTACTGCTCGCCAACAGCATGTTCTACGACACCGGCGAGGTCTGGTCGGCCAACCTGGAACGCCTGGATGCCCTGTTGGAGACTGCCGAGCCCGCCTCGCTGGTCGTCGGGACCGACACCCGGCACATGCTCGATGTCATCGACCGGGCCGTGCGAGGCGGTTCCTAGCCGCGATCCAACCAGGCGTTGCGGGGATCGAAGCCGGGCTCCAAGGCATATGTGATCAGCACGAGACTCAACACGGTCAACGTGATCATGAACCCGGCCGGCACAACCCACCAAAGCCAGGCATCGCCCAAAGCCGCTCCGCTGGACTGTGCGAAGAACAGCATCGTTCCCCAGCTCTTCTGGGTTGGATCGCCGAGTCCGAGAAAGCTCAGACCCGCTTCCGCCAGAATGGCCGCGCTGGCGACGAACAAGGCTTGGACGGCAACGATATCCCGCAGGGCCGGCCACACATGCCGGAGAAGGATCTGCGGTTTGCTGCTCCCGGACAGGATCGCGGCGTCGACAAACGGCTCACGAAGGATGCTCAAGGCTCGCGATCGGATCACCCTCGCCGGACCTGCCCACAAGACTGCGGTCAACAAGACGATCACCGCACCTCGCCCACTTCCGACATAAGCGCCCAAAACCAGCACAAGGGGAAAGAAAGGCAGCACCAGGGCGAGATCGGCAACCCGCATGACCAGCCGTCCGGGCCAGCCGGGTGAGCCTGCCCCTACCAATCCCACCCCGAGGGCGATCAAGACCGCCAGAGCGGCAACGGTGAAGCCCGTTATCAGCGACGCACGGGTGCCCCAGATCAGTTCGCTCAGCAAATCCTGTCCGATGTCGTTGGTCCCGAGGCGGAACTCGCTGCTGGGTCGTTCCAGTGGGCGACCGACCGACTCGCGCGGATCGAAGGGAGCAAACCAGTCGGGGACGAGAGCCATGAGGAGCAGAACCACCAGGAGCCCCAACCCCACCCAACCCGCCGCTCTCTGCCAACGCCTCTGCCTCACGGCCCGGTCGTTCAGAACAGTGCTCATCGCGGGTTCCGAAGTCGCGGGTCGAGACGCGGGTACCAGAATTCGGTCAGCACGTTGATGGCAAGCACCCCGACGGTGAAGATCAGAAATCCACCTTGGAGAAGGGGGTAATCACGGGTCTTGGCTGCCTCGAACATCATGGCACCGATGCCCCGATAGTTGAACACGGTCTCTATGAGGATCACTCCTCCCAGCAATTGCCCGAAGTCGAGCGCCAGCATCGTGATCACCGGCGCGGCCGCATTGCGAACTCCATGACGGTACAAAACGGTACGGTCGCCAAGACCCTTGGCAGCGCGCCAGGAGGAGATGCGGTTCGTTCGAGACATTGATGACCGAAGCTCGCATCATCGCATAGGCAATCGGGATGTAGCTGATCGCCAGGACACTCACCGGGAGCACGGCGTGGCCAACGACGTCTGCAACCCCGGCCCAACCATCGGGCCGGGGTATCGAATACGAGTCGCCGCTCGGAAACCAACCGAGCGTGACCGCGAAGATGGGTATGACGATCATGGCCAGCCAAAACACCGGCATGGAACGCAGGGCGAACATCATGGAAAGCTGACCGAGACCACCGCGACGGCTCCAACCGGCCCTGGCCCCGAGGAAGCCCCCGATCAGAGTAGCGATGGTGAGCGCCGAGACCACCAGCAGAGCCGTCCACATGAGGCGGTCTGCGAGCACCTCGAGAACAAGCCGCCCGCCGCTGTAGCGAAACGACGTGCCGAGATCACCGCGCACAAGGTTGCTGAGATAGCTGAAGTACTGCGAAAGCAACGGTTCGTCGAGGCCGTACGCACCGCGCAGTTCCGCGATCCGCTCCGGTCCCATCTGCCGCACCGCATCACCCGCAATCAACGCCAACGGATCCCCCGGGAGGGCTCTTGGCAAGAAGAAGTTGATCGAAACCGCCACGAGCAACGTGAGTATGTACTCGCCCACTCGCTGAGCCGGTCTGGCAGGTTTCATGGGGCCAACAACGCTGTCAGTTTCTCAAAGAGCAACGGGCGCATGGCGCTCCAGTACTTCCCGGGCTTACTCCCCGGAGGATACGGACGAGTTGCCGACCTGTGCGCGACCGATACGAGCCCAAGCGCAAAGAGCCGGTCGGCAACCCGCTGCCGCCGCCTCCGCTCGAAGATGGAGGGTGTCAAGCCCACGAGCCGCATTCGCTCCTTCCAGTACAAGTCGAGCACCTCTTCGCGCGCCCAGGGCATGCGAGGCCCCGTAGGGCTGCAGATCGAGGTAGGCAAGGTCAAGCTCGGGAGCACCCCAACCGGTCATATCCCAATCAATCAGGGCCGGCCGACACGGCGTCGCAGTCTGCAATCCGACATTGGACGGATGAATGTCGAGGTGGAGGACTGTGTCGAAACCGGCCAGCGACGGCACGTCTTCGAGGGTCCGGCGAGCCAACGTTGTGAGTCCGGGTAAATCACCCCAGATTCCAAGGCTCGCCAGTTCGACCGCCTGAGACGACACCGAGTCGGGCGACCACCTGGGTTGCCCGTACTCGAGCATCCATGATTTCCGTTCGAACGCAGTCCCCTCAACATGAAGCCGGGCGTAGGCCGGCATGAAACACTTGAACTCGTCAACGCTCCAATGATGCTGCTCGCCGGGAAATCGGTACTCCACCAGGTCCTCGAGCGCCAGGTAACGAACATCGCCGCTCTCAATCGAAGCGAGAAGTCGAGGGACGCGAATGCTGAGATGAGGCAGCACCTCCTGGTACGCCATCGCCTCACGATGAACGAAGTCCGGATCAGAGGCAAGTGCACCAGTCTGCTTTATCACTGCGCTCGTCGAGTCCCCCTCGCCGACTGTGAACAGCCGCCACACCCTGCTTATGCCGCCACTACCCAGCCGGAGCCAGCGCGGCGATCCGGCTCCCGGAAACAGCGACTTAGCTAGGGCCGAGGCTCCGGCGGGCAGTCCGTCAGGGTCACTCACCCTCGACGAACGACCATGGCGTCATAATTCCGTTCCCGCGCATGTAAACCCAACCGTCATATGCATCTGAGTTCACCGCGAAGTTCCCGGCCGGTGACATCAACGGAATGAACGGCAGGGCTTCGGCGATCCGCTCCTGAATCAGCGTCGACAACTCATCGGATCTGGTCTCATCAGGCGTGGTCACGAACTCTGCCAGCAACGCATCGAGCTCACTATCGGCAACGCCGGTCAGATTGGCCCAACCGACCCCGCCGAAGTCGCCGTCTACAAGCCCCCGCACGAAACCTCGTTGGGTCTGAACCCCTGCCGACCAACCCCAGACGGCAAGGTCGTAGTCGGGATTGGGCACGGCAACAAAGCTCGGCCAGATCCGGGACACAGCGGTATCGATATCAATACAGGCGGGCAAGGCGTCGATACCAACATCGGCAAGCCAGCCACCGATCAACTCAGCAGTACGAACCTCCGTGGGATTGTTCGCGTCGCAGAGAATGTCGAAGCTGGCCGGAGCCCCCGCAAACTCTCGGATGCCATCACCATCCGAGTCGGTGAGCCCGGCTCTGTCGAGAAGGTCCGCCGCCTCGGTAGGATCAAAAACGTGGTCGATGTTCTCGCTCCACGGCAGGTCGGGGTGATACCAGCTGAGCGGTAGCTCGGTCCCGCGTCCCAGGAAGACGGTCTCGGTCAAGGATGCGGTATCAATGGCTGCGGCGATGGCGGTACGAACCTCAGGGATGTCGAACGGGGCTCGCGAGCCATTGGCGTACAGGACATAGTTGAAGAAGTCCGACCCGCGCAGAACCTCAATCCCTTCCTCACCTTCGACCTGGTCAACCTGGGCGGGCGGGACGGATGCCAGCACGGCATCAGCCGCCCCGGTCCGCAACTGGCTGAACTGCTGTGTGCGGTCCTTCACGACTTTCGCAATGAGCGTGTCAACGTTCGGTGTGCCGCGGAAATAGTCCGGGTTGGCAGAGAAGGTGTACGTCTCACCCGGGACGATTTCGTCGAGGACATACGGTCCGGTGCCGATCTTCCCTTGAAACTGATTGAGCTCGCCGCTTACCGGATCCTGGCCCTCCCAGACGTGCTGGGGAAGGATGTAGTAACCGGCCAGTCCTTCATCTACGAGGAACGGAGCCGGTTCCGACAGCCTGATTGTCAAGCTGTGATCCCCCGTCACCTCAACGGTGTCCACGGCCCCGAGGTTGGGCGCACGGCCGGCGGCAATGAGGAACTCATAGCTGAACTTGACATCGTCGGCAGTGAAGGGCTCGCCGTCGTGCCATTCGACGTCGTCGCGGAGGGAGATGGCCCAGGACAAACCGTCGGCGCTGGGGATGGCCTCCTCGGCTAGAGCCGGAACCGGCTCGAGCTCCGGCGATCTCGCAAACAGGGGATCGTAGACCCATCCAACCATCCAGAACCCGATGAAGGTGTTGAAGTTGGCCGGAGTGATCGGACCCTCGTCATTGTCGATGAGCACGACCAACGAATCAGCGCTCTGGGTGCCGGACCCGCAGGCTCCCAGCACCATCATGAGTACCACGATCAGCACAATGCTCGACTTGGATTTTGCCCCCATTTGCAGACCCCTTCCAGCAACGACTCATAGCGAATTCAACATTACTCAAAGTGAAATACCGTTGCCCGTTGCGCTGCCAAGCGCAGACTCGGAGGCGTTGCTCAACCGCTTACCCGGACCGCAAACCCATCGGTCACGTGAACCAGCACTCCTTCGACAACGGTTGCCTGCACGGCCAAATTCTCATCGAGGATGACCACGTCTGCAACGTTCCCCGGGGTGAGCTTTCCTCTTCCGGATTCTCCAATGACCTTGGCTGGATTGGCCGATGCGGCGGACCATGCCTCGGCCGGCGGGCAACCGGCGAACGCGACGTAGTTCCGAACTGCCTGGTCAAGCGTGAGAATGCTGCCGGCCAAACCCCCATCGGCGTTGCGGGCGGACATCTCATCGACGGAGACGGTCAAGTCCCCCAGTGCATAGGGGCCGGGACCGGCAGCCATCCCGGCCATCGCATCGGTGATCAAGACAACCTGATGGGCGGGCTTCAACGCCCGGACCAGACCGACCGTCGCCGGATGGAGGTGGATTCCATCGACGATCAGGGCGACAGAAGCTCCCTCGTCTTCCAACAGGGCTCCCACCAGACCGGGGTCGCGAGGAAGCAGCGGAGGCATCCCGTTGAACAGATGGGTGCCATGGGTGACACCGGCCCGAAGCGCGTGTTCTCCTTGTTCATAGCCGGCCGCTGAGTGTCCGGCGGCGACGATCACGTCTCGATCGAGCAGCGCCGCGATGGTGGGATCCGCGCCGGGTAGTTCGGGGGCGAGGGTCACCAGTCGGAGCCCGTTACCTCTTCCCCAATCGTGAATCAGGTCAAGGTCGGGCAGGCGCAGATGTGCCAGTCCGTGCGTGCCGCGATATTCCGGGGCGAGCATGGGCCCCTCGAAGTGAAGGCCGAGAACCCGCGCCCCCCGGTAGTTCGATGGTGGACCCTCGGCGAGGACCTTGAAGGCCAGGCGTCGCTGTTCCTCCGGTGACGTGATGATCGTGGGCAGAAACGAAGTCACACCCGTTGCAGGCAGCCTCGCCCCGACCTTCCAGATCGACGACGGATCTGAAGTGAAGTCAAGCCCAAAACCACCGTTGATCTGGATGTCGATCAGCCCCGGAGCAACCAACAGACCTCCGGCGTCGATAACGACTTTGCCGTCCGGGTCCCGGCCGGAAAGCAACCCGGCCTGGACGGCCACGTCGGTCTGGACGAAGCCCTCCGCTGTCAGTACCCGCCCGCCGCGGATGGCCAGAGAGTGAGTCATCCGCCTCAATCTAGGTTGGAACCCGGCAGCGGGTGGCTCAGATCAGGCAGTAGCCCGGATGATTGCGCTGACTGCGCTGGGGGCCACCTCATGGGTGATCTCCATCTCGACATCGTGGAAGCCCGCTCCTTCGAGACCGGCCACAAAGTCATCTTTGTAGAGAGCGCCGGCCAGGCATCCAGTCCAGGCAGCCAGGTCCGACTGCTCCTTCTTCGTGAAGGGCCGGGTGGTGACGATGTCGGTCACGGCGAATCGGCCGCCCGGTCTGAGCACCCGGTGCGACTCCGCAAACACGCCCGGCTTATCGACAGACAGGTTGATCACGCAGTTGGAGATGATCACGTCGATCGAATCGTCCGGCAGGGGGATGGCTTCGATCTCACCTTTCAAGAATTCAACGTTGTCCAGACCGGCTTCTGCCTGGTTGGAACGAGCCAGCTCCAACATCTCGTCGGTCATGTCCAGCCCGTACACCTTGCCGGTTGGTCCGACCCGGCGGGCCGAGAGGAAGGCGTCGAGTCCGCCACCGGAACCGAGATCGAGAACCACTTCCCCGGCCGCAAGAGAGGCGACGGCAGTCGGGTTTCCACAACCGAGAGATGCCAACCGGGCCGTGTCGGGAAGGCCCTCGGTCTCGAGAGTTGCATAGAGTTCGGCGCCCAATCCATCACTCGCAGCCGGATCCGGGCCACAGCAAGACCCGCTCTCGCGCACTTGCAGTGCGGCCGTGGCATACCGTTTCCGTACCGCATCCTTGATGTCGGCCATCACCACTCCTATATATCGATGCTTATCTATGTATCGTACCGGGGAGTCACAGAAAAATCAACCAGGAATCTCGAGAGATATGAAATATGACAATACCCCACTCAGGTTATACAATGTGATTACGCTAAGTTTCTGCAGAAAACGACTCACGAGGTGAACACATGGCAAAAGTAGTAGGCATCGACCTGGGAACCACCAACAGCGCCATCGCGGTGATGGAAGGCGGAGAGCCCACGATTATCCCGAATGCGGAGGGCCAGCGCACCACCCCGTCGGTGGTGGCGTTCAAGGATGACGAAGTCCTGGTGGGCGAGGTCGCCAAGCGGCAGGCCATCACCAATCCGGACCGGACCATCCGGTCGGTCAAACGGCATATGGGAACCGACAAGAAGTTCGACATCGACGGCAAGATGTACAACGCCCAGGAGATCTCGGCCCGCATCTTGATGAAATTGAAGCGCGATGCTGAAGCGTTCCTCGGCGACAAGGTCAATGAAGCGGTCATCACCGTGCCCGCCTACTTCAACGATGCCCAAAGGCAGGCCACCAAGGAAGCGGGCCAGATTGCCGGGTTGGAAGTGCTCCGCATCGTCAACGAACCGACCGCTTCGTCGCTGGCGTACGGACTCGACAGAAAGCACGACCACACCGTTCTCGTGTTCGACCTCGGTGGTGGGACATTCGATGTGTCTCTCCTCGAGATCGGCGAAGGTGTTTTCGAGGTCAAGTCGACCAGCGGGAACACCAAGTTGGGTGGAGACGACTGGGACGACGCTGTCATGGACTGGCTGGTCGCCGAGTTCAAGAAGGAAAGCGGCGTCGACCTGTCCAAGGACCGGATGGCGCTACAGCGTCTCAAGGAGGCCTCGGAAAAAGCGAAGATCGAGCTGTCATCGGTCGCTGAAACTGAGATCAACCTTCCCTTCATAACCGCTACGGCCGAAGGACCGCTTCACCTCCAGAAGAAGCTGACTCGCTCCGAGTTTCAGAAACTCACCGACAGCCTGCTCGAGAAGTGCAAGGCGCCCTTCCACCAGGCCATCAAAGATGCGGGGATCAAAGTCGCCGACATCGACGACGTGGTGCTGGTCGGCGGTTCGACCCGCATGCCGGCCGTTCAGGATCTGATCCGCGAGTTGACCGGAGGCAAAGAACCTCACAAGGGCGTCAATCCCGACGAGGTCGTTGCTGCCGGGGCGGCGCTCCAGGCCGGAGTCCTCAAAGGCGACGTCAAGGACATCCTGCTCCTCGACGTGACTCCCCTCACCCTCAGTATCGAGACCAAGGGCAGCATCTCTACCAAGATGATCGAGCGCAACACCACCATCCCGACCCGGCGTTCGGAGACCTTCACTACGGCTGAGAACAACCAGCCGGAGGTGGAGATCCACGTCCTTCAAGGCGAGCGGCAGATGGCCAATGACAACAAGAGCCTCGGGAAGTTCCGGCTGACCGGTCTCCCACCTGCCCCTATGGGGATGCCCCAGATCGAAGTCACCTTCGACATCGACGCGAACGGCATCGTTCACGTCACGGCCAAAGACCTCGGCACCGGCAAAGAGCAGGCGATGACGATCACCGGCGGGACTGCCCTGGCCGACGAGGACATCGACACCATGGTCAAGGACGCCGAAGCACACGCCGAGGAGGACCGGGTTCGACGCGAAGCTGCCGAGACTCGCAACCAGGCCGAGCAGGTGGTCCACCAAACAGAGAAGCTTCTCGAAGAGCAAGCCGATCAACTCAACGATGAGGAGAAGGCCGCAATCGAGGCTGCTTTGACCGAGCTGCGCACCGAAACCGAGGACAAGGACGCCACGCCGGACACACTGCGACCCAAGATGGATGCAGTGCTGCAGGCTTCCCAGGCTCTGGCTCAAAGGCTGTACCAGCAGCAGGCGTCGGCGAGCACTCCTACCGGCGACGACACTGGTGACGACGACGAAGACGTCGTCGAAGCGGAGATCATCGACGAGGGCGATGAGGGCTAGTCGCTGTGTCTCAGGAAACCAGCGACGAGCGAGAACAGGTCTCCCCAAACGAGGATGCCGGGCCGGTGATCGATGGAATTGTCATTGACGCCGACCCGCCGCTGATCGATCCACACGCCCTGGGGTTGGAACTCCCGGATGACCGCGAGGCCGCCCTCCAGCTCGTCTTGAATGAGCTGGCGGGCGCCCGCGAGGAAGCCGGCCTCTACCTGTCCGATCTGCAGCGAGTGGCCGCCGACTTCGACAACTTTCGGAAACGGATGCTGCGGGATCAGGCCGAAAACATCGAACGCGCCTCCCAACGCGTCGTGGTCGGCCTCATGCCGACCATCGACACACTCGAGGCAGCCCTGGCCACCGATGCGGAAACGCCGGCGGAGAAGAAGCTGCTCGACGGGGTCCGCGGAACCTTGAACCTGTTGCTCGACACACTCGCAAAGGAAGGTCTCGAAGTCATACCGACCGTCGGATCCCCATTCGATCCGGAACTACACGAAGCCGTCCTCGCCCCCGAACCCGGCGATGGGCGGCTGATAGTCACTCAGGAAATGCGGCGTGGATATACGCTGAAGGGCCGATTGTTGCGTGCCGCACTGGTTGCGGTGGACCATGAATAGAGATTGGGTCGAGAAGGACTTCTACAAAACCCTGGGAGTCCCCAAGACGGCATCGGCCGACGAAATCAAGAAGGCCTACCGCAAGCTCGCCCAGAAGTACCATCCCGACGCCAACCCGGGTGACAAGGCAGCCGAGGAGAAGTTCAAGGACATCTCTGAGGCCAACGCCACGCTCTCCGACAAGGAACAGCGCGAGGAGTACGACCAGGTGCGCCAAATGGTCGACTCCGGCGGTTTCCGCGGATTCGGCAGTCCTGGTGGAGGAGGCGGATTCGGGGGCGGCGGCCAGCGCATACGCGTAGAAGACCTGACCGATCTTCTCGGAGGAGCCGGTGGCGGCCTCGGAGATCTCTTTGGATTCGGTGGTAGGACACAGAGCGGCCCCCAGCGCGGAGCCGACATGGCCACCGAAATCCACCTCGGTTTCGAGGACTCCATCACCGGGGTAACCACCTCGGTCGCGGTACAAGGCGAAGCATCGTGCCGTACCTGTCGGGGCTCCGGAGCCGAGCCGGGAACCACCGTCGAGACGTGCCCGGTCTGCGGCGGATCAGGTATGACCGCCCAGAGCCAGGGCTACTTTTCGACGACGCAGCCGTGTCGCAATTGTTCCGGATCAGGTCGGATAGTCCAGCAGTCGTGCCACACGTGCGGCGGGCGGGGAACGGAGATGCGAACGCGAACGCTGAACGTCAAGATCCCGGCCGGGGTCCGGGACGGGGCGACCATCCGGCTCAAGGGCAAAGGCGGGCCCGGTCGAAACGGAGGACCGGCCGGTGATCTCCTGGTCAAGACGCATGTCGCCGCCCATCCCATTTTCAAACGGAAGGGCGATGACCTCACAGTCAGGCTGCCGGTCACATTCACCGAAGCCACGCTCGGAGCCCAGATCGACGTACCGACTCTGAATGGGCCCGTGAAGCTCAAGGTGCCCGCCGGAACCAAGAGCGGCAGGGTCTTCCGGGTGCGGGGGCGTGGCGTAATCCGGCCGCGCGGCCGCAAGGGCGACCTGCTTGCCACGATGGAAGTGGTGGTTCCAACCAAACTGTCAAAGGACGCAAAGAAGGCCCTGCAGGATTTCCACGATCAGTTCGAAACAGACGAAAACCCTCGTGCCCATCTGAAGGTATGACATGAACAAGCGCAAACCCGGCCCAGAAACGCAGGCGGTCTTCGTGATCTCGGTTGCTGCGGAGTTGGCCGGGGTGCACCCCCAGACGCTGCGGATCTACGAGCGCCGCGGGCTCATCGAGCCCTATCGAACCCCGGGTGGGACTCGCCGCTACTCCCAGGAGGACCTCAACCGGTTGACCCTGATCCTGGAGTTGACGGAACAAGGACTGAACCTCGAAGGGGTCAAGAAGGTTCTCGAGCTTCGGGAGCGGGTCGTCAAGCTCGAGGAAGAGCTCAACAGCATCAAAGTTGAGCTATCCGCAGCCGAGGACCTGGTGGATCGCGAGATCGACAAGGTACACAGGAGCTACCGCCGCGACATCATCCTGCGCAAACAACTTCATCCCGACGTCCGGAGACGGCTCAAGGATCTCTTCGAGTAGCGAATCCCCCAACTGCGCCGTCTCTCTTCCTGAACGATGTCCGACGATCGGCTACTGCCGTCTGATTACTGTCTCCATCTATGACTGATCAACTTGCCGACCAGTACTCCGACGATCAGCTGTTGCAGGCCCGACAGGACATGCACGAACGGTTTTCTGAGTACCGGAATGACGTCCGGCGGTGGGTTAGCGATCGGATCTCGTACCCTGCGGGTTCCCGCCTGCTCGACGTCGGATGCGGGAACGGCAGGTATTTCCGCTACTTCGAAGACCGCCGGGCCAGAGCGGTCGGGATGGACCTCTTTCCCGGCATGCTCCAGGCGGCCTCCCGGGCCGGCGCCGCTCGCCTGGTGGCTGCCTCCGCCACTTCACTGCCTTTCGGTGGCGAGTCGTTCGACGTCGTCTGCCTCAACCACATGCTCGGGTTCGTATCAGACCGGGTGGAGGCCCTCGATGAGGCACGCAGGGTCCTTCGCCCCGGGGGAACCGTTGCCGTCACACTCAACACCAGGGCCCACAGCCGTCAGTTGTATGAGGTGTGGAACGAGGCCGTCGCCCGAACCGGGCGGGAACCAATCGCCACAGCGGCAACCTCCGCATACCGGGCTGAAGATGCCCTCATCCAGGTCGACGAAGTCTTCGGCGGCGCCAAGTCCGAAGTGCTCGACAATGCCTTCGTCTTCACCGATCCAGAGAATCCGATCGAATACCTGGCGACTACCCATTTCGCACAGGAGGAGGACCCGCCCCTCAGCGCGGCCGAGGTGAAAGTGGTGGAAGCCACCGTGCTGGCCGAGGCGGATCGCATTATCAGCATCCACGGCGTCTGGCGGGTCCCAAAACCGGTGATGGTGATCACGGCCACCAAATGACCGGATCTCCCTAGCCCTTGACCACGCCCAGAGGTCGCAGGCGGGCAACTCTGGCAGCCAGGCCCGCCCGGGCGCAGGCGTCGACCACCTCGTCGACGTCCTTGTAGGCGTACGGGGCTTCCTCTGACAGAAGCTTGACCGAACCTGGTCGCACCGATATTCCTCGATCCTCCAATCCGTTGCGCACCTCGTAGCCCGTTTCGAGCTGCTTGGCCTTCGTGCGACTCATCAGGCGGCCGGCTCCGTGGGCGGCGGTGGCAAAGGCCGGGTTTCCTTCCAGACCCACCAGCACCCAGGACGCCGTGCCCATGCTGCCGGGGATCAGGACCGGCTGGCCGACCGGACGCAGGTCCGGTGGAAGGTCAGGATGGCCCGGCCCGAAGGCACGGGTTGCGCCCTTGCGGTGAACACACAACCGGCGAAGTTCGCCTTCGACGACGTGGTTCTCGATCTTGGCGAGATTGTGGGCGACGTCGTAAACGAGCTGCATGCCGGTCCGTTCCGGCTCTGTACCGAAGGCAACGGCAAACGCACGGCGAGATTCGTGAGCCAGCACGTGACGGTTGGCCCAGGCGAAATTGGCTGAGGCCGCCATGGCTCCGAGGTAGTGCCCGCCTTCCGCGGATTCAACCGGCACGGAAGCCAGTTGCCGATCAGGAACCTCGATCCCGTACTTCTGCATCGCAGTGCCCATCAGCTTGAGCTCATCGGTGCAAGTCTGGTGTCCGAGGCCGCGACTCCCGCAGTGGATCATCACACACACCATTCCTGTTGCGAGGCCGAAGGCACCGGCGGCTCGCTCGTCGTGGATCGAGTCGACCACCTGCACTTCGAGGAAGTGATTGCCGGCGCCCAGCGATCCCAACTGTCCGGCGCCTCGCTGCAGGGCCCGCTCCGAGATGTTCTCGGGAAGTGCTCCCTGAGAAGTACCCCGCTCCTCGCACCGTTCGAGATCGGAGTCCCATCCAAATCCGGCCTCCAGAGTCGCCCGGGCGCCTTGGCGGAGAACGCTGCGCAGCAAACCTGCATCGGCGATGGACCCTTTACCCAATCCACGCGGGATGCGGCGGTCGAGTTCATCCATGACCTCGGTCCGACGCTGGTTGAAGTCCTGCTCCGTGTACTGCGAGGCAAGAAGGCGGACGCCACAGCAAATGTCGAACCCCACCCCGCCCGGCGAGATCACGCCACCGGCACCGACATCGGTTGCGGCTACCCCACCGATCGGAAAGCCATATCCCCAGTGGATATCGGGCATGGCCATCGACGCTCCCACTATCCCGGGCAGATGGGCAACGTTCTCGACCTGCAGAGCCGCCCGGTCTTCTTCGGCTTTCAGGATCAGCCGCTCGGATGCATAGATCCGCCCCGGGACTCGCATCCCGCCGTGTCGGGGGATCTCCCACACACACTCGCCGGCGCGCTGGAGTTTCATCCGTTCCACTGTACGCCGCTGCTCACCGCCCAGGAAGGCAGGCCACCCCTCGGGTTCTGCACCCGGAATTGAGAGGACCGGCCCGAAGGCCGGCCCTCCATTCGGCTGGTTGGTCGATCGCTACCGCTTGAGGGCGTCGCGGATCTGCGTCAGCAGGACGATGTCCTCGGCGGGAGCCGGGACTTCTTCCTCGCCTGAGCTCTGCCGCGCCTTGATGGCGTTGTAGGGCTTGACGACGAACATGAACAACGCAAACGCAATCATCAGGAAGATGACCACCGCCTGAATGAACGATCCGAGCAGGATCTGCGAGCCGTTGACCTCGAGAATCAGCACCTGGTCGAAGTTCGGCTCCCCAAAGATGATGCCGACAATCGGCATGAGCAGATGCTCAACCAGCGAGCCGATCACCGCTACAAACGCCAACGCCAGCACCAAGCCGACGGCGGTCTCGATCAAGTTGCCCTTGAGGGCAAAGTCCTTAAATTCCTTGAGCACACGCTCTCCCTTCGTAAGCCCGGGTCTTCCAGGGACATCTTCGCAGTGAAACCGGACCCACCTCAAGTGGAGTCCAATGCCACCAGGAACCCGGGTTTCGGATTCCGATAGGTTTGACCCCAACCACCCCGACGAGTTCCGCGCGAATTCAAACGTCAAAAACGAGGCGGGCCGACAGCCCCTCGGCGAGTTTCTCGATCGCTAGGCCGTGGTAGGTAACTGCCTTGATCGGTGGTCCCACCAGCTCGAGCCCTGCCGACGGGAAACTGCTCGCCCGGCCCTTCAACCGGCCGTCGCCGATCGTCTCGATCTCGAACCGGCAGAAGGCCAGTTCCCTGGTTTCGGATTCGAACAACAAGTCGCTCAGCCAGTCGACCAGCAGCTCCTCCATGGTGGTCGCCGCTACCTCGACCTTGACGCTCTCAGCTCCGTGTCGGTCGGCGATCCCGTACATCAGATCGAACATGGCAAAGGCTGCGGTCTCGAAAAGCTCCTCGAGTGTGGCGCCGTAGGCCACGATGCCCGTGTCGGCGGTATGAGAAAGCACCTCGTAGCGGGGCGGCATGGTCCCATTGTGGCACCCGCACCCAGTCGATTCCGGCGTAACTAACCGGTGGCATATGCAGGTTTCTCACGCACGTTCGAACAAGACTCCTAAGTACCCCTGACAACTGTTCCGATAACCACTCGTGATGGACAACACCAACGATCTTTCGGTGCTGCTCGCCTCGCAATACCCGCTGCTGCTGGTCGAGGCCCAGGAGGAGCAACGTCTGCTCGACATCATCCGCCTGGCGGCGGAAGGGCTCGATCTTCCCGTGTGGACGTGGTCGGCCACCCGCGGGCTGGCCAAAGACGGCCACTCCGCTCAATATCAAACGATCGACCCCCATGTGGCGCTGGAATTCGTCGGCCATCTGTCCGGGCCGGGCGTCTTCGTGTTTGCGGACATTCATCCGCTTCTTACCGACTCCGTTGTGATCCGCCGCATCAAAGAGGTAGCGCAGGGGGCCAGACGCGGTCAGACCCTGGTACTCACCGGCCCGCGCAATCGGGTGCCCCCGGAAATCGAAAGCCTGGCCCACCAATGGTCTCTCAAACCGCCCGACCGGGAGGAACTGGCGGCACTGGTGAAAAGAACTCTCGAGACGTTCGCCGCCCGCTCATTCCCGGTGGTTGTGAATTCGGCTGAAGTAGACCAGATGGTCAATGCCCTTCTCGGGCTCACGGTCACCGAGGCCGAACGCCTCGTGCAACGGGAGGCCCTGCGCGACGGTCAGATATCACCGGCGGATATTCCGGCGCTTCGCACTGCCAAAGCGGAACTGCTCAACGCAGACGGCATTCTGGAATTGGTCGAGGCCGATGTCGGCACACTCGACACCATCGGTGGACTCGACGGCCTCAAGTCGTGGCTGCGGCTGCGGCGACGGGTGATGGTCGCCGACGACGCGCTACCGGGCCTCGACCCGCCCCGGGGAGTGCTGCTTACCGGAGTGCCCGGCTGCGGAAAGTCGCTGATAGCCAAAACCCTTGCGCACACCTGGGGTCTTCCGCTCGTGCTGCTGGATCCATCGCGGCTCTACAGCAAGTACATAGGCGAGTCCGAGCAGCGGCTCTCCGCGGCGCTCGCAACCGTCGAAGCAATGGCGCCGGCCGTACTGTGGATCGATGAGATCGAAAAGGGACTGGCGTCCTCCGGAGATGCAGACGGGGGCGTAAGCAGGCGATTGCTCGGTACCTTCCTCCGGTGGATGCAAGAACGAGGCGGCGATGTCTTCATGGTGGCAACGGCAAACGACGTGTCGTCCTTGCCACCGGAGTTGCTCCGCCGGGGCAGGTTCGACGAGATCTTCTTTGTCGATCTTCCCGGGACCGACGAACGAGCCGAGATCTTCTCCATCCATCTGACCAGGCGCGGGCAAGACCCGTCAGGCTTCGATCTCGCACCTCTGGTAGGCGGGTCAGAGGGGTTCTCCGGAGCCGAAATAGAGATGGTTGTCGTCGGAGCGCTCTACCGGGCTTTCGCCGACCAGGGAGATCTGACCACGAACAGCCTGATGAAAGAACTGGCAGCCACAGTGCCTCTGTCGGTTTCCCGTCGCGAGGACATCGCAGCCCTCCGGGCATGGGCCGACGGTCGGGCAGTGTTCGTGTAGGAGGCAAGGAACTAGCAGCCGGAACGCTATCCTCCCCCCATGACCGAACGACCGGCAATCATCCGCATCTCCGAGACAGAGGACGGCGACGATGCTCGCGTCATGATCACCCTGGAGTGGGGCGATATCACCTTCCACGGAGAGGCGATCGGCTCCTCTAGCCTCGAGCACCGTGCCCGCCTTGTGGGGGAGGCAACGCTGGATGCCGTCGAAAAGGTCACCGAGGGTCGCATCCACCTAGACCTCGAAGCCGTAGCCACCCAGGACCTGGGAGTGGTGCAAGTCGCCCTCGCCCAGGTCAATCTCACCGAAACCGGTGAGTCGCTGGTTGGCAGCGCCCTGGTAGGCGATCACGATGCGTCGGCAGCCACCGTCAAAGCCATACTCGATGCCATCAACCGGCGGCTGTCCACCGTCCTCTAGAACACCGCTTCATTCGGTCTCGAGATCCTCACGAAGCCGGATTCTGGCCTGACGGCGCGCCTCCGCTTCCCGCTGGCGGCGCTCCTCTTCCATCGTCGCAGGTGCCAGCCCCGGAACCCGTGTCGGGTTCCCGTGCTCGTTGAGCCCGACCATGGTGAGGTAGGCGGTCGTCGTGTGATCCGTCTCCCCCGTCACCGGATCCTCGCGAAAGACGGTGACCTCAACCTCCATGGACGTCTTCCAGGCCTGGGTCACGCAGGCCGTCAGGCTCAGCACGTCGCCGATGTGAACCGGCGCGTGAAACGTGAGCGAGTCGACCTGAGCAGTAACCACCCTCCGCTGGGCGTGGCGCATCGCCGCCACCCCGGCCGCCGAGTCGACCAGTTTCATGATCGAACCACCGTGCACAAAGCCGGCCGTGTTTGCATCGGTGATCTGCATCACCTGTGCCATCGTCGTCACCGATTCGGCGGGTGGTTTGTCCTCCATCACCTCTCCTATATCTGATACAATAAGACTTAGATTTTCTGAAATAGATCGACTATGAAACTGGTTGGCTAGGAAAAGGATACAGGAGCAAAGACCATGGCCGTCGATTTCGACAGATTCACGAACCGGGCCCAACAGGCGATGATGCGCGCTCGGGAACTCGCCGGCGCAGATTCGCACAACACCATCGAACCGGCCCACCTTCTGATTGGGTTGCTCGACCAAACCGACGGCATCACCTATCCCCTCATGGCCAAGCTGGACATCGCCCCGCCCGACCTGCGCAGCGACCTCGAGGAACACCTTGCACGTTTCCCCAAGGTCTACGGGGGCGAAGTGGCTATGTCGAACAGCCTCCTCGAAGTCCTCCAATTCGCCGAGACGCGGCGAACAGAGATGCGAGACGACTACGTGTCCGTCGAACACCTCCTCCTGGCCCTGGCCGACTCGAAAACGCCCACCGGAGATCTGTTCCGGGCCCTGGGGGCGACCCCGCAAGCGATGCTGGAAGCGTTGACGGAGATCCGGGGGAACCAGCGTGTCACCAGCCAGGATCCGGAATCCACGTTCAATGCCCTCGAACAGTATGGACGGGACCTTACGGAGATGGCCCGCCAGCAGAAGCTGGACCCGGTGATCGGTCGAGACGATGAGATACGGCGCGTCATTCAGGTGCTCTCCCGCCGTACCAAGAACAACCCGGTCCTCATCGGTGAACCGGGAGTCGGCAAGACAGCCATCGTAGAAGGGCTCGCCCAGCGGATCGGGAACGGCGACGTTCCCGAGGGCCTCAAGAACAAGCGGATCGTGGCGCTCGATCTAAGCGGCATGGTGGCCGGCGCCAAATACCGAGGTGAGTTCGAAGAGCGACTCAAGGCCGTCCTCGCCGAGATCAAGGCGTCGGAAGGACGCATCATCACCTTCCTCGATGAGTTGCACACGATCGTCGGTGCCGGAGCTGCCGAGGGAGCGATGGACGCTTCCAACATGCTGAAGCCCATGCTGGCCCGCGGTGAGCTGCGCATGATCGGCGCCACCACCCTCGACGAGTTCCGCAAGCACATCGAAAAGGACGCGGCCCTCGAGCGCCGATTCCAGCCTGTTGTGGTCAACCCTCCCAGCGTTGAGGACTCCATAGGAATCCTGCGCGGGCTCAAGGAGCGGTACGAGGTACACCACGGCGTTCGCATCACCGACTCGGCTCTGGTGGCGGCAGCGGTTTTGTCCGACCGCTACATCACCGGCCGGTTCCTGCCCGACAAAGCGATCGACCTGATCGACGAGTCGGCCTCCCGGCTCCGGATCGAGATCGACTCGATGCCTGAAGAGATCGATGAACTCGAGCGGCGGATCAAGCAGCTAGAGATCGAACGGGCCGCCCTGACGAAAGAGACCGATGAGGTCTCCCGGGAGCGCCTGGCCACCCTCGAGCAAGAGCTCGCCGATGTTCAAGAGGAGTCCAACGGCCTGCAAGCACACTGGAACCTCGAAAAAGAGGAAATCGCACGGATTCGCACCATCAAGCAAGAGACCGAGGAAGCAAAGGCCGGAGCCGAACGCGCCGAACGTGGCGGCGACCTGGAACAGGCGGCCGAGATCAGATACGGCACCCTTCCCGATCTGGAGCGGAAACTCGCTGAACGCCAGCAAGACTTGGAGAAGCTCCAGGCCCAGAAGAAGATGTTGAAAGAAGAGGTCGACGAAGAGGACGTCGCCGAGGTAGTGAGCCGCTGGACGGGAGTCCCGGTGGCACGCCTCATGGAAGGCGAAATCGAGAAACTGATCCGCCTCGAAGACCACCTGCACCGCCGGGTCGTAGGACAGGACACTGCCGTGACCGCGGTGGCCAACGCCATCCGCCGCAGCCGCGCCGGCCTGTCGGACCCGCAACGGCCGATCGGATCATTCATCTTCCTGGGCCCAACCGGGGTCGGGAAAACGGAGCTGGCCAGGGCCCTGGCCTGGTTCATGTTCGATGACGAGCGGGCCATGGTCCGCATCGACATGTCCGAGTACATGGAGAAACACAGCGTCTCCCGGTTGATCGGGGCACCCCCCGGCTACGTCGGCTACGACGAGGGTGGACAACTCACCGAAGCGATCCGGCGGCGTCCGTATTCGGTGATCCTCCTCGACGAAATCGAAAAGGCACACTCCGACGTCTTCAACGTGTTGCTGCAGGTCATGGACGACGGCCGTCTGACGGACGGTCAGGGCCGCAGTGTGGACTTCTCCAATACGGTGCTGATCATGACGTCCAATTTGGGGTCGCAGTACATAGACCCGACCGGCACGGACGATGCCGTCCGCGAGCAGGTCATGGCCGTGGTGCAATCGCATTTCCGGCCCGAGTTCTTGAACCGGGTCGATGAGGTCATCGTGTTCCACCGGCTCACCCAAAAAGATCTCCGCCAGATCGTGGATATCCAACTCGACCATGTGCGCACCCGCCTGGCGGCGCGGCGGATCAGCCTGGCCCTTACCGATGCCGCCAAGGACTGGCTGGCGACCGAAGGGTACGACCCGGCCTACGGAGCGCGCCCCCTCAAGCGGCTCATCCAGACCGAGATCGCCGACAAGCTGGCCATGCAGATCCTCGACGGAACCTTCCGCGAGGACGACGCGATCCACGCAGACGCCGTCAAGGCCGAAGAAGGCGACGATGGACTGGTGTATGCAAAGACGTAACCCTCCGCTGTCCACCATTTGCCTTCCGAAGAGGGGCGGCGCCTCGCACGGCGAGATGCGGACAACAGGATGCAATTGTCCGGCTCGCAACCGATAACGGTCAGGCCAAACTGCCGACGACTTGATGAGCCACAAAAGAGAGTGGGCGCCTCACGGCGCCCACTCTCTCGATTCCTTGATATTCAACTATTTGATCTTGACCTTCAGACCAATGCCGTCGAGGCCGGGCGCTCCTGTGCGCTTCGCCGTCACGGTGACATCGACGCCGCCGGGAATAGCCACCGGGTCGGAGGACGATCCAAGACTCAACACGGTGGTGTTCGTACCGGCCAATTTGACTTCGAACCAGTAGTCGCCAGCCGGGAGATTCAGGCTGACGTCGTCCGCCTTCTCAAACGTGAATGCCTTGAAGCCGTTGGCGTAGACATCTACCGGTAGGTCGCGGTCGAGGCCCAGCGGCTGTCCGTTGATTCGATGCCGCACCGTCAGGTCGAATGTGCCCTCCTCCGCAATCGCTGCGGGTGCGAGGAGCCCAACCACCAGGGCAACCACCATCGCCAACATAACTGTCCGTCGCATGTCGTCTCTCCTTGCTCACAGGCCGACTATCTCATCCGCCCTCTTCCATAGGTTTACGAAACCGCTCAACGTATCGGATGGCGCAATCCCGCCTATGGCAGACGGCGCCCGGTTGGTGGCACTCAGACCGTCTTGCACCCAATTCCCGACGCTGTGACGATTCCATCTGCGATAATCAACCCATGGAAAACGATATTTGGCGCTGGTTGTGGACAGGGTTGGCCGTAGTGCTGGCCGTTGGCGAGATCTTCACGGCAGGGTTCTTCCTGCTGCCGTTTGCGGTTGGTGGTGTGGTGGCCGGGATCCTGGCGTGGGCAGGTGTAGCGGTCGGATGGCAATGGGTTGCCTTCTTTGTGGTGTCAATCGGCACCCTCGTGTACCTGCAGCGGTTCATCAAGAAACAGGACATCGAAGACACCAAGAGCGTCGGAGCGAACCGCTATCTGAACAACCCGGCGATCGTGCTCGAGCAGGTCGACCCGGTGTCCGGCACCGGTCGGGTGCGGGTCGAGTCGGAGGAGTGGCGGGCCACCAGCGACGGAGATGTCATCGAACCGGGGACTGCGGTGATCATCACAGAGGTACGGGGCACCCGTCTGGTAGTTCGGGCGACGGCACCGAAGTCCTAGTTGTTGATCAACGGCGCGAAAGAGAGGGCCTGAATGGAACCACTAATAATCCTGTTTGTAATCCTGGCGATTGTGCTGATCGTCTTCGCCGGCGCCGGTCTGCGGATCGTCCGGCCGTTCGAAAAAGGTCTGATTGAGTTCCTGGGCCGCTATCAACGAACGGTTGATCCCGGCCTCCGCTGGGTGCTGCCATTTGTAAAGCGGCTGCTCAAGGTGGATATGCGTGAGCAGGTGATCGACGTTCCTCCACAGGAAGTGATCACCAAAGACAACGTCGTCGTCACCGTCGACGCGGTCATCTACTTCGAGGCCACGGACCCCGTCAAGCTGAAATACAACATCAGCAACTTCGTCCTGGCCGTCACCAAGCTCGCTCAGACCAACCTCCGTAACGTCGTCGGTGACCTGCAGCTCGACGAAGCCCTCACGTCTCGCGAGCTGATCAACGCCAAGCTGCGGGAGATCCTCGACGATGCCACCGACAAGTGGGGCACCAGGGTGGTGCGAGTCGAGATCCAAAGGATCGAGCCACCACCGGACGTCACCGACGCCATGCACAGGCAGATGAAGGCCGAACGTGACCGGCGTGCGGTGGTCACCGAAGCCGAAGGTCAGAAGCGATCGGCCATCCTCAGGGCTGAGGGTGTCAAGGAAGCGCAGATTCTGGAGGCGGAAGGGCAAGCAGAGGCCATCAAGCGGGTCGCCGACGCTGACAAATACCAGAAGCTGACGGTGGCAGAGGGTGAAGGACAGGCTATCGAGCGAGTGTTCGGGGCGATCCATACCGGTGACCCGACACCAGACCTCATCGCCATCCGTTATCTAGAGGCGCTGCAGGGTATCGCCGACGGCCAGTCCACCAAGGTGTTCTTGCCGCTAGAGCTGAGCGGGATCATGTCGAGCATCGGAGCAATCGGCGAGCTGTTCTCGGCCGAAGGAGGAACCGGTAAAGACCGTCCGGAAAGAACCGAATTCCGGCGCCCGGTCCCGCCACCGGAGAAATAGGAATCAGTAATCAGTAACCAGTAAACAGTTGTCAACTACTGACGACTGAACGGGCGGCCTTGCGGCCGCCCGACTGGGAACTGACAACTGCGGCGCTCCGCTCCGTTACAGCTCGCTCCAGCGGTCTCCGGTGGCCAGGTCGATCACCGTCCAGGCCATGGCCAGCGCACCGTCGCGAATGGCCCTCTCTCCGTCGACCGATACCGTGTGGGCGGCAAACTCGGGCTGGTGATTCACATGATCACCGGGGTTGATGGTCAGGAAAGGATGGATCGAAGGAACCACGTGACTGACGTTTCCCATGTCGGTCGATCCTGCAGCTCCCGGTTCTTCATCCGCACCGCGTCCCATCGGGCGTCCGAGCTCTGCTGAGTTGGCGGCAAACAACTCGACCATCACCGGGTTGTTGACCATGTCCTCGAAAGGATGCCCCATCGGTTCAACGTTCCACGAGCACCCGGTGGCGGTAGCCGCAGCCTCAAAGCAGGCCATCACCCGCTCATAGAGCTCTTCCATTCGCTCCTGGGTGGCAGCGCGGACGTACCACGAGGATCGGGTGTAGCTGGGGATGATGTTTGGTGCATCACCGCCGTGCGTGATGATGCTGTGGATCTTGTCGGTCGGATACATCGCCTGGCGAAGCGTCGACACGTTGACATACGCCTGCACGAAAGCATCAAGGGCATTGATCCCGAGCTGGGGAGCAAAAGCAGCGTGGGAGTCCTTGCCGTGGAACTCAACATCGATGTGCCGCACCGCCAGGACGTCGGGGTCGACGACATCGCTATTGGAAGGGTGCACCATCATCGAAGCTGCGGCTCCGGCGAAGGCGCCGGCGTTGATCAGGTCCACCTTGCCTCCCAGTTTCTCCTCGGCCGGGGTTCCGAGCACCGTCAACCGTATCCCCAGCTCGTCTACGAGCGACGACAGAGCGACTCCGGCCCCGAGGGCGGAGGCGGCGATGATGTTGTGGCCGCAAGCGTGGCCAACGGTGGGAAGGGCATCCATCTCGGCGCAGATGATCACCTCCGGACCTTCCGATCCGGCCCGGGCGGCGAAGGCCGTTTCCAGGCCGTAGGCCGGGTACTCGACGGCGAAGCCATGGCCGGTCAGAAACTCCACCAGGCGTGCCGAGGTGTCGTGCTCCTCAAAGCCGACCTCCGGGTGGTCGTACATCCAGCGGCTGATCTGGATCAAGTCGGCCTCTACTCCGGAGTAGATCTGGGCGGCGTCCTGCTTCTTATCCACCGTAACCTCGTTCCTGTTCTTGGTTCAGTGGGCCACGGTACCACCGCCCGCAAGAGCCGCCGATGGCTCCACGACCACGACAATCCCCTTCCATCTGAACGGCCCGGGTACGCTCCGGTTCGTGTTCGCCCGTCGATCAATCCTGGCCATCGTCATGGTGCTAGCGGCTGCCGCCTGCGCAACCACTGCCGACCCGACCACAACACCTCCAACGATCGTGATCCCGATCACCACGACCAGTACGACGACGACCACGCCGCCGGTTCCGGCGCCGGCGACGTGCAATCCGCCCGGCTTCCTGCCGACGATCCTGCCCGATCGTGTAATCGATGACCAACCCGACGTCTCGGCCGTGCCGCTCGACCTTTTCACCCTGCAACCGGGCACGATCGTCACCGGATGGACGGACGAGGCTGGCAATCCCGTCCTGGCCATGGTGCGCGGGGCGCTGCCCCCGACTCGCTGGATCAACACTCCGGAGAAGGTCACAGTGCGAGGCACAGAAGCAGCGGTGGGAGATCTGGGAAACGGCATCTGGGCGGTGGCCTGGTTCGAAGGACTCGACCGATGTGACCAATACTTCCTGGTGTTCTATCCACCCACCGGACCGGAAGAGGCCCTAGCGGTGGCGGAGAGCCTGACAGAGGGTTAGCCGGACCCTCAAGTCGGCGGCCGTCGCGGCCGATACCTGGAGCCTGCAAAGGCACCGATCCGGCGACGGTGCTTGATACCCTCGATGAGGTCGCCGATAGCCGTTTCGCGGAGGAGGGGAAGCGTGAAGTCCAGGGCTCTGATGGCCGTCGTCCTCTTCTCTGTCATAGCGGCCCTCGTCCCCACCGGGGCGAACCCGGCCATGGCGGCAGGGACACCCGACGTATCGCTGAACAAGTCGATGCCTGCCGAGACCCTCTACGGTTCGGCAACACCGGTGACCCTAACCGCCGCCAACGGAACCGGCACCAACGGCTTCAACCTGAGTTTCAACGATATCCTGCCCCCCGGGGCTACCTATGTTCCCGGGTCCGGAACGCCCGCTCCCACCCGCACCTTCATCGACGGTTCGGGCAATCAGGTACTGATCTGGGAGAACGTCGCCGATCTCCAAGCCGGGACCTCTGTCGATGTCTCCTATGAGTTCCTGGCCGACGATCCGGACTTCATAGTCGGCAATGCAATCACGAACAGTGCCGGAGCGTACGTCAACACCGACGCACGACTCGTCCCCGACTTCGATCCACTCACCGGTGCTGCCACCGGCGACTTCACCGGTTCCGACACCGACAGCGCCACGACCCGACTGGTGCCCTTCACGGTTCAGAAACGCGAACCCAGCCAGGAGAACGAACTCTTGCGCGGCGTGCACGACAACAAAACCGTCTACACCCTCACGGTCACCAACAACCTGGTCAACGCCACGAACGACTTCCAGATCGAGGACTACCTGCCGGCCGGGCTCGAGTTCCTCGGATGCGGGAGCGTCGACAACACAGCTGCAGGGGTAGTCGAATACCCGGGGTCCGGTCGTATCGACGCCACGGGTGACCCGGCCCTCGTCAACTGTGTCACCCCCTCAACCGTCGAGACGGTTGTCGATCCCGTCGGTGTGCCCGGCGGGGTCTACACCCACGTCGTCTGGACTGCGGCAGATCTCAACACAGCAACTGCCGGCCAGGACGACCTCGCCCCGTCCGGAACGCTCGTCATCGACTACATCGCCGCCATTCCCCTGCGGCGGAATGTGCTCTTCCCCGGCGGTACTCCTACTGCCGGCATCCAGACCGCCAACCTCGACAACAACACCGGAACGCTGACCGCCGACGAACAGGGGCTCACCAACTACGCAACCGCCACCGGCAGCTACGCCGGCCCCTTCAGCGGGTCCGGTCCGGTATTTACCGATGCCGAAACCGGTTTTGTGACCGCCGAAGACGTTTCCATTCACAAAACGGTCGATGTGGACACGATCGAACAGACCGACGTCAGCACCTGGACGCTGCTGGTAGAAACCAGCGAATACGCCACCTCCACCACCGGCATCGTGGTCACCGACACCGTCCCAGACGGATTGTGTCCGGTCGCTCCCGGGACTCCCTGCGATGGTGACGCTGCTGCACCGTCGCCCGCCGCTGCCTCGGTGGTTGAGAATGCCAACGGGACCTGGACCATCGTGTGGAACCTGGCGAACCTCCCGGCGCCTAACTCGTCATCCACTGTGATCTTCCGCACCGTGGCAGAAGACAGCTATACGACGGGGGGCGGTCCCGTCGCCTCCAACGACGCATGGACCAACTCCGTCAGCCTCACCTCAACGTCGGCGGTCATCACCGCCAACGACGGTTCGACCACGAGCCTGACGATCGACGACGCCTCCTCGGCCGGCCAGTCCGCCGGTGGCATCAGCATTCTGAAAGAGGTTTCCGTGCCCCAAGCCGGGACCCTCGCTTGTGGGGACGGCTCCGGGATTACCGCCTGGAACGCCACGGCATCCGGCGACTACCGTCCCGGCGACCGGGTCTGCTGGCGGCTCACCATCGACTTCCCGGGACTCCTCGACACGCTGAATATCAACGTCACCGACCTCCTCCCCGCCGGGTTCACGTTCGAGTCGACCACCTTCGGAGCGAACCACGACGCCACAGGTTTCGGCTTCAACGGCGCTACCCCGGTTCCGTCCTGGAGCGCCGCCGGAATCGATATCGGGGGCGAGAAATTTGAGGCAGTCATCTCGTCCCTGATCAGCGATCCGGACGCGGCAGGAGACGGAGACATTCTCGCCAACCTCATGAAGGTCACCTACACCAACACGGCCGGCGGGGTGTTCCAGCTGCGTGACCAGGCCGACGCGACCTGGGCGGAACCCGAGTTGACGCTAGACAAGGGCGTCGTGGCCATCAATACCGTCGCCGTACCCGGAGCCCCGGCCGACGGAGTGCAGGTGCAGGGTGGGGATGTCGTGACCTACCAGGTGGCGGTCGCCAACGGCGGGTCCATCGACGCCGAGGCCACCTCGATCCGGGACGTCCTCCCCGTCGGAATCACCTGTAGCGAGGTGAGTGTCATCACGCCGCCGGGTGCATGCAGTGTTCCGGACGGCTGGATCCAATGGGACAACGTCACCGTTGCGGCCGGAGCCACGGCGAACTTCACGTACAACGTGACCATCCCCAACGGTGTTGCCGCCGGAACCACATACGACAACGAGGCCGGCGTGCGGCGCTACCAGAGCCCCACCAACCTCCCTGCGCCGGACGACACCCAGGAATACATACCCGCCTCCAACATTGACACGACGCTCGAACCCTCGGCCAACACCTCCCCCGCGATCGACCCCTCCGATGTGTTCGTCGCTGCCGCAACTGTTGCCAAGGCCAGGACCACAGCCGTCATCGAAGCAGGCAACAACGCCAACCAGGCCACCATCGGCGAAACCATCACCTACACGATCACGGCCGTGATCCCGGAAGGTTCAACCCTCTACGGTCCATTCACCCTGACCGACGCCATCAGCGGGCGTCTCACCCACGCCGCCGGAACGGCCACGGCCACCCTCAACGGGGTAGCTCTCCCCACCGCAGGAATGGCACTGACCGACACCGGCACCGACCTGACGGTCAGCATGGTGCCAGCAGCCGCCTACACCAACGCCGCCGGTTCCGGCGACGACACGCTCGTGATCAGCTTCTCCGCCCTCGTGGACGACGAGGCAACCAACCGGCGCGTATCCGGATCGATCCCCAACACCGCGATCTTGCGATGGGAAGACGCCGCCGGCAACCCGACAACAGCCAATGCGTCCGCCAGCACGCCGGTCGTTGAGCCCAACCTCACCATCACTAAAACCGACAACGATGTCGACGGAGTCCTCGACCCCGGCCAGGACGTCGTCTTCACGGTGACACCGACGAACACCACTGGCACCCGGGTTTCGACCGCGCACGACCTTGTGGTGGTCGATACCGTCCCGGCCGAGCTGACCCCGCTCGAAGGTCCCGGCGATCTCGCCGAAGACGGTGACACCATCCCCTCGTCGGGTGGTCTCTGGAATGAAGGACTGCGGACGATCACCTGGACCGTCTCCAACCTGGCCCCGGGAGCCTCGAGCCCGCTGACGTACACGGCCCGGGCGGACGACCCGCTGCTCGGATCCAGCACCATCACCAACACCGCCGCCGTCACCGGCTCGTCCATGGCCGGGAGCGTGCCCGGTGAACGCGACGCAACCTCCCCGAACGGCGGCCCCGGATCCGGATACCAGGCCACGGTCAACAACACACTCACCGCGCCCGCTCTCGGCATCGCCAAGGCAGCTGTCCCGGCCACGGCCACCGTGGGCGAGGTTATCGAGTACACGCTCGACGTCACGATCCCCGCCGGGGTGATCGTCTACGACGTGACTGTCATCGATGACCTCCCAATCGGGGTGGTCTACGACTCGACAACCGCCTCCTCGTGCGACCAGGGAGGAGCGGCATGCTCGCCGCTCATCAGTGTCACGCCGATCGGAAGCGACGGGGACGCCGTCGCCTGGTTCCTCGGTGATCTCGGTACTGCGGCCGCGGCCGACCGGGTCGTCACCATCGTCTACGAGGCGTACCTCGACGACGTAGGCGCCGTGACCGGCGGAGCAACGCTGACCAACACGGCGGTGGTGGTCGGCAACCAGACGAACCAGCCGGGGGTTCCGGCCGGCCCACCCGATCCGGCCACATACGACGTCACCTCACCGGATGCCACCAGTGAGGTTGATGTGGTTGAGCCGGCACTGACGATCAACAAAAACGTCGCCGGCCAGGTCGGTGACACCGACAACCGGCGGGCAGTCCCAGGTGACACGCTCACCTACAGCGTCGTCGTCGAGAACACGGGGTCGTCTGCCGCGTGGGACATCGACGTCACAGACACTCCCGACCCCGATCTCCTGCTCGTCGCCGTTCCTGCCGGCGCAGGCTACACGGTGGTCGACGGCGATCCATCCGATGGCACCCTGGCCTGGACCATCAGCGGCCCTCTCGCCGGCGGGGCCACATTCACGCTCACGTATCAGCTGCAGGTTCCGCCCGGATTCGATGAGACCGATGAGGTTGCCGGCGGTCCCGAGTTCGTCAACACGGCCGACGTGCCCCATTACTTCGGCGTGGATCCCCTCCTGCATGATCCCGGACGAAACTATCGCGACTACGACAACGTCACGGTCGATGTCGTATCCGTTGAGGCCGACCTGGCCTCCATCGGCGACCGGGTGTGGTTCGATATCAACGATGACGGTGTTCAGGACCCGGGCGAGCCGGGCCTGGCCGGCGTCGATGTCACCGTCACCTATCTGGGCCTGGACAACGCACCCGGCGGTGGCGACGACGAGGCCTATACGGTCACCACCGGCGCCCTCGGTGATTATCTCGTCGAGGACCTGCCCGGCGGCCAGTATCTGGTGGTCGTGGATGCCGCCGACGTCCCGGAGGGTATGGAACCGAGCTACGACCTCGACGGCTCAACAGCCACGCCAAACGGTTCCTGGACCGGCACCCTGGCTGAGAACGATGCCAAACGCGATGTCGATTTCGGATATACGGGCAACGGGTCGATCGGCGACACCATCTGGTTCGATCGCGACGCCGACGGGATCGTCGACCTCGAGGAACCGGGACTCGGGGGTGTCGACGTGGTTGTCACCTGGCTGGGATTCGACGACTCGCCGGGCGGCGGCGACGATGTGGCCTATACAGCCACCACGATCGGCGACGGAACCTACCTGGTAGAGGGTCTCCCGGCCGGCGAGTACACGGTGGCGGTCGACACTGCGGATCTTCCTCCCGGGTTTGCCCAGGCGTACGACCCCGACGCCACCATCGACGACGCCACCGACGTCTCCCTGAGCGACGCCGAGAACCACCTCACAGCCGACTTCGGCTACCGCGGCTCGGGGAGCATCGGCGACTTCGTGTGGCTGGACCCCAACGGCGACGGCGTCCAGGATCCGGGCGAACCCGGTATCGAAAGCGTCGCCGTGGAGCTGACCTGGTACGGACCGGATGGTGTGGCCGGCGGCGGCGACGATGTCGTCTTCACAACGACCACCGGCACCGACGGCGCTTACCTCTTCGACTACCTCCCGCCCGGCTTGTACGTCGTTGACGTCACCGGGGGACTCCCGGCTGTGGTGGCCAACAGCTTCGACGAGGACGGAAGCAACAACTCCTCGACCCCCGTCATCCTGGCCGACGGTGAGAACCACCTCACGGCCGACTTCGGCTATTTCGGATCTACTTCCATCGGCGACCGGGTGTGGTGGGACGTCAATGCCGACGGTGTGCAGGACGTTTCCGAACCCGGCCTGGGAGGTGTGGAAGTCACCGTGACCTACGCGGGGGCGGACGACACCTTCGGGTCCGCCGATGACGAAGTGTTCCTCACCGGTACCGATGCCAACGGCGACTATCTGGTCACCGGATTACCGGCAGGCGACTACCGCGTTGCCGTGACGGGTGGAATCGCCCCGGGATTGACGATCACCTATGACGAGGACGACGGAACCACAGGGCCGGACGGCACGACCAGCATTCCGGGTCTGGGGGCCGCCGCCCACCTCACCGCCGATTTCGGCTACGCCGGGGCGGGATCGCTGGGCGACACCGTCTGGCTCGATCTGGACGGCGACGGTACCCAGGACGCAGACGAACCCGGCCTCGCCTCGGTCACCGTCGACCTTCTGTGGTTTGGTCCCGATGGAGTCGCCGGGGGTGGCGATGACGCTTCATTGCAGACCGTGACCGCCGCAGACGGCACGTACTCCTTCGTCGGCCTGCCGGCCGGGAACTTCTCGGTTACGGTCGACGGGACGACCGTTGCACCCGGCCTCAACGCCAGCTTCGACCTCGATCCGACCGCTGATGGCGCCACAGTGGTGACGCTGGCGGATGGAGAGGACCGGGCTGATGTCGACTTCGGATACCGGGGTTCCGGATCCGTCGGTGACACCGTCTGGCTGGATCTCAACGGGGACGGCGTCATCGATCCCGGCGAGCCGGGGATTCCCGGCGTCGATGTCACGGTCACCTGGGCAGGCGGCGACGGCGTGCTGGGTACCGGCGACGATTACGACTTCACGACGACCACCGACGGGGACGGCGGATACCTCGTCTCCAACCTGCCGGACGGCGATATTCGAGTCGCCCTGAGCGGACTGCCCGGCGGCGTGGCTCCCACGTTCGATCCGGACGGTGGCCTTCCGGACACCTCGCTTCTGACCCTCAGTCCCGGGGAAGCCAACCTCGAGCAGGACTTCGGATATCGCGGTACCTCCGGCGTCGGCGACACCGTTCGGCTCGACCTCGACGACGACGGCATCCAGGACCCCGGCGAACCGGGTGTCCCCGGAATAAGCGTGACGGTCACCAGCCCCGGATCTGACGGAGTGATCGGGTCATCCGACGACCTCGTCATATCCACCGTGACCGACGCAGATGGGAACTACCTGATCTCGGGTCTGCCGTCAGATGTCACGCAAGTGTCCCTCGATCCGGGCGAGCTACCTCCGGGTTTCAGCGTTTCGTCGGATCTGGACGGTGGCGATCCGACCACCACCACGATCACTCTGGCCGACGACGAGACCCGCCTGGACGTCGATTACCCGCTGGTCGGCGATGCCACCCTATCGGGAGTGGTCTGGGACGACTCGGACGGTGATGGCATCCGCGATCCCGGGGAAACAGGCATCGGTGGTGTAACAGTGATGGTCGTCTGGGAAGGTCCCGACGGTCCGATCGCACTCGAGGTCGTTACCGCTCCCGATGGCAGCTGGTCTCTGGTCAACATCCCGCCCGGTGATTACTCGGCGGAGATCCAGCTCGACACGGTGCCGGCCGGCTTTGCGCCCACGACCCCGACCACTGTAGATGTGGCGGTGCCGCTCGGAGGCTCGGGCTTTGTTGAGCACGGCGTTGCTCCGGTGTCCGCCATCGGCAGCACGGTGTGGATCGACAGCGATCAGGACGGCGAGCTAGACCCGGATGAGGCCGGCATTCCCGGTGTACGGGTCTTGTTGATCAATGCTTCGGGAGCAACCATTGGCCAGCAGGTAACCGATGCCAACGGTGAGTATCTCTTCGAGGATCTGCTGCCGGGTACCTACACCGTCCGTATCGACCGGGACAGCATCCCCAGCGGCCTGGTACCGGTCAGCGATCCCGACGGTCGGCTCGACCTCGAGACTGAGGTTCGGGTGTCCGGGGGCATATCGGTCCTCACGGCCAACTTCGGCTTCCTCGACCGGGCACTCCTACCGTCAACCGGATTTGCTCTCGGCCTCGGGGCATTAGGTGCCCTGCTCCTATTGCTGGGTTCGAGTCTTCTGGGGGCAGGACGATATCGGCGGTACGAGTCGAGCTAGGTCAAAGCCTGAAGGAATCTCGGGAAACCGAGCCGCCCGCTGGCTCTAGAGGATCTGGCTGAGGAACAGCTTGGTGCG